>NZ_PDIZ01000001.1:1215289-2430578 GCF_002563635.1 Bacillus sp. es.036 | reverse complement strand
ATAGTTCAGCACTTTCGTGTAAAGGTTTTCAAAACTTTTTTCAGAAATTGGTTGATTTGTTTCCCAATTTACTTTGTTCTTTACGGAGTCTTCGTTTACAATAAACTTGTCCCCGGGAGAACGACCGGTGTATTTTCCGGTTTCAACTCGAAGAGCGCCCGTTGAAGAAAGTGTCCCTTCATTTTTAAATAAGGAATGTTCAACCAGTTCAGAAACTGATAAATTTACATGTGGATTGTTCTTATTTAAGATAGCATCCAATAACGGTGAGGAGAAGGAAGCTGTTTTCATACGTTAAACCCATCCTTTATTAAAGATTTCGTTGACTGACTCGTTTAACTCAAAAATAGTATAACACATTTGCGTGATTATTCTATACTAATCTATGTATTTTTTGCTTGAAGAGTGAAAAAAGAGCGAATAACGATTTGGTTAGGTTTGAGGGGTCCCTTCTTTAATATAAGAAGGCTTTTTTTATTGTGAAGGTAATGAATAAATAATCCAGTTCTTTCGAGTCAGGGTTCCGCTTTTCGTGTCTAGCTGCGACTCGCAGAAACTACGATATTTCACTCCTTCACAGGAACACAAAAAGCGTGTTCCAGTTCAGGAGTTCCAATATCTCCGTTTCTAACCGCTCGTCTCCGCTTTTCGTGTCTAGCTGCGCGGGCCAAATCCTCCGGCTGTTTCACCCTTTCGATTGAGACAAAAAGCGTCTCAGTCGAAAGGGTTCCAACATCCTGCGGATTTAAGCAGGCCCACTCCGCTTTTCATGTCTAGCTGCAGTGGGCAGGGTCTCGATCGCTTCCCCCTACAAAATGAACACAAAGACCGTGTTCTTTTTGTAGGGCTCCAGCACTTGTCGACCCTAAACGCCCACTTCCGCTTTTCGTGTCCAGCTGCAGCCTCCAGACCCTCGGTCACTTCACCTTTCAACCTGAACACAAAGACCGTGTTCATATTGAAAGGCTCCAGTGCCTGCCGGGTCTAACCGAAGGCTTCCGCTTTTCGTGTCTAGCTGCAGCGCCCAGCCTCTCGATCGCTTCACCCCATAAAATGAACACAAAGACCGTGTTCTTTTTATGGGGCTCCAGCGCTTGTCGAGGCTAAACGGGCGCTTCCGCTTTTCGTTATTGACACTTCCTTTTATCTACGTTATTATATGTCGAGAATGGATACTCTTATCCCGAGCAGGCGGAGGGACAGGCCCGATGAAGCTCAGCAACCAACTCCTATACAACAGGATTAAGGTGCTAACCTGCAAGACAATAGTCTTGGAAGATAAGAGGCGAAAGGCATGAGATACCAGCTCCTTTTCCCTCTAAATAGAAGGAAAGGGCTTTTTTAATGTCGTTGAAGTTGATGACACTATAAAAAAAGGTAAGACGATAAGATTCTGAATTCGTTCTCTCGTTTCGGCACAGGATAATAGGGAAATGAGTACCGTATCCATTACACTATAACTAGATAGGATCCAATCCTTAAGGAGGTACTTGAGTGAGTAATCGTCGTTTGTTTACTTCTGAGTCAGTAACAGAGGGGCATCCTGATAAAATTTCAGATCAGATTTCCGATGCCATTCTGGATGATATTCTTGCGCATGACCCAAATGCGCGCGTTGCCTGTGAAACTACAGTAACAACTGGGCTTGTATTAGTTTCCGGTGAAATTACAACTTCGCACTATGTGGATATTCCAAAAGTCGTTCGTGAAACGATTCAAGCAATCGGTTATACACGTGCAAAATACGGATTTGATGCTGAAACATGTGCGGTGCTTTCATCTATTGATGAGCAGTCTGCCGATATAGCAGCAGGTGTAAACGTTGCTCTTGAAGCGCGTGAAGGCACAATGTCAGAAAGTGAAATTGATTCAATTGGTGCAGGTGATCAGGGTCTTATGTTTGGTTACGCATGTAATGAAACTTCTGAATTAATGCCGCTACCAATCTCTCTTGCGCATAAGCTAGCTCGTCGATTGAGTGAAGTAAGAAAAGAAGAAATTCTTCCTTATCTTCGTCCTGACGGAAAGACTCAGGTTACGGTTGAATATGATGAATCTGGAAAGCCAGTTCGCGTTGATACGATCGTTGTTTCAACACAACACCACCCTGAAATTTCACTTGAACAAATTCAGCGTAACATTAAGGAACATGTTGTGAAGCCAGTTGTTCCTGCTGAATTGATTGATGATGAAACAAAATACTTCATTAACCCAACTGGCCGTTTTGTGATTGGTGGGCCACAAGGTGATGCAGGTTTAACAGGAAGAAAAATCATTGTTGATACTTATGGTGGTTATGCGCGTCACGGTGGTGGTGCATTCTCTGGTAAGGATGCTACGAAAGTCGACCGTTCTGCTGCATATGCTGCTCGTTATGTAGCTAAGAACCTCGTCGCTGCAGGTCTTGCCGATCGTTGTGAAGTTCAGCTTGCCTACGCGATTGGTGTTGCTCAGCCGGTATCGATTGCGATTGATACATTTGGTACTGGAAAAGTGTCAGAGGAACGACTTGTTGAGCTAGTAAGAGAGAACTTTGACCTTCGTCCTGCAGGCATTATTAAGATGCTTGATCTTCGCCGTCCTATTTATAAGCAAACGGCTGCGTATGGTCATTTTGGACGTACGGACATTGAACTTCCTTGGGAACAAACGGATCGTTCAGAATCCCTTAAACAGGGTGCAGGAATTTAATAAATGATGAAAAGAGGCCGTTGGTCTCTTTTTTTTGTTTTTATTTAGTGAATATAAAGTCTTTATGAGAAATAGGGTGTGATAAAATGGAAGAAAATGTAGGGGGGAGAAAAGGAATGAAGGGAATTTTTGGTGAAGAAATTACAACGCTGCAAGAACTTGAAGAGATGGCCGGAAATCCGAGTCAGCTTGCTGTACATAAGGTTATTTCTTTTCTTGATGAACATTGTAGAGAGTTTATTCGCTTTACACCTTTTATCACGATAGCAACCCATTCAAGTACGGGTAGTGATGTTTCTCCAAGAGGGGATAAGCCAGGCTTCATTCAAGCGTTAGATGATTATCATCTTTTAATACCAGAAAGACTAGGAAACAAACGAATGGACTCGATGAGGAACATAGTAGAAAACCCAATGGTTGGTTTGCTTTTCATGATTCCAGGACGAGATGAAACGTTGCGCATTAATGGGCTTGCGACGATTGTGAAAGATAAAAGCCTCCTTGCACGATGTGAGTACAAGGGGAAAACGCCATTGTTTGGAATTGGCGTTGAAGTAAAAGAATGTTTCATTCACTGTGGAAAAGCACTAAAACGATCCCATCTCTGGGAACCGGAGCGTTGGCCAAACATAGAAGGGCTCGCACCGGCTACTAGAATGCTTTCAGATCATACGAAGATCGGGGAAGAAAACGTTGCGGAATCGTTAAGGGACAGTTATACAAACCGTCTTTACTGAATTGATTGTACTGAAATGGAACCTAATCCTTTATAGATGTTTGGTCGACCAATTGAACAGTAAATTAAATCATAGGTGTTAGCAATGATTCGCATTTCATCCAGGGGGAATAAGTTGTGACCGTCTACGACTAATGGAAGATTGAGTCCTTTAATGATTTTACCCCAGTTTAGTTGTTTAATAGACATTAATTCACTCATTAATAAAAGAGCATCGCAATCTTGCACTGATTCGTAAATCGCGTTCATCTCGTTTTCTTTTTTGCCTTTCGTTTTTTCAGTATCAAACTGTTGAACAATAGCACCTTCCTCTTTCAATTTCTTAATGACTAACTCATAAGGTGGAAGTGCTGGGATCGGTTTTACTGTAGATGAAGTGAAAATAGCAATTTTGGCTCCCAGGAGAGTTCCAAGGAAATCTTTCAGTTTCTGAATCAATAGTTCAGGCTGATATTGATCAATTTCATCTAGTGCCTTAAACATTTGATTTGCAGAAGAAGATGCTTTGATCATTGAACGAAATGAAGCAAGTTCGTCTAACGTGTCAGTACCTAGAAAAGAAGAACCGGGATGAAGAGAGTGGTCACTAAATTTTGGTGTCTTCGGTAATGCACCTTGAATTAATTCAACGTCACCCCCGTATTTTTCTGCAACCCCAGCGATCATCGTTAGACACGAGACTTGTAATGATTGATACGTATGATAAGCGTACCTCATTAATTCTGCACTAGTATGGTCCATATATTGAAGAGACGACGTAATAGGCTCGTAGAACGTTTCCATCGCACGACAAGCTCGAAGCGAAGAAGTGCCGATAATGATTTGAGAAGGATACATAAAATCCTTTACTGCTGAGCCTTTTCGAATAAAATCTGGATTACTCACAACATCGAAGGAGCGATCAGACACACCCTGTTCTATGAGAATGTCTTCTACTTTTGATGCTGTTCCTGGGGGAACATTACTTTTAATAATGAAGGTTTTATGTTGTTTAATTGTAAGAGCAATTTTTCTTATGAAACGAAAGAAACAAGTAAGATCAGGATGTTTATTCTCGTCAACTGGAATCGGTTCAGTGAATAGAAGAATGTCTGCTTCAGAAGCGGCTGTTAATCGATTTACAGAGAAGCTTAATTGACCAGCCTTTTTCGCTTCTGTCATCATTTCTGTTAATCCTTCTTCATCCACAGGAACTTCGCCTGAATTGAGTGCAACAATTTGACTTCGTTCCTCATCGGTACAAACGACATGATGACCATGTGAAGCGAAGATAGCGGATGCGGTTAAACCAATTTCATTGGTGCCAAATACAGCAAGCTTCATTATTTTTCTCCTTTCTAAGCGTATTGAGCAATCTTCTTAACTCCAATTGTTTTTTCGTAGTCCTCTAATAATCGACCAAAAATGGCATCCCAAGATTGAGAAAGTGCATAGCGTCGACCCTCATACCCCATCATTCTCCGTTCAGTATGATCTGATAAGAGTCGTCTGATCGCGCTAATGTATTCCTCCTCCTTATTAGGGGAGCAGAAAAGTCCATTTCGTTCTTCTGACACAACGTCAGTTAAGCCTCCAGCATTTGCAGCTACAACAGGGGTTCCTGAGGCGAGAGACTCCAATGCGACATTTCCAAATGTTTCAGTAGCAGATGGGAATATGAAAAGATCCGAAGTTGCGTATAGCTCTGCTAATTCTTCTCCTTCTTTGTATCCGGTGAATGTCACATTTCTAGGTACATTTTCTTTGAAATGTGGCATGGCTGGTCCGTCTCCTACTACCAACCATCTTGTTTGTCGTTTTAATTCATCAGGTAGTTTCCACATGATTTTTTGTAACGTATCAAGATTTTTTTCTGGAGCTAGTCGACTAACAAATAATAGAATATACTTTTCCTGAAAATTGTATCGTTCTCGTAGTGACTGATTTTTTTTTAGCGGAGAAAAGTGTTCACAGTTAACGCCTCTTCTCCAAAGTTTCAGGTTCTCAAAACCTTTTTCATTTAGCCGGTGCCGTGTTTCGTTAGACGGAACAAAGGTGCTAGAGAATGGCTGATGAAACCACGTTAAATATTTCCACATGACAGGGGAAAACCATTCAAGGTAGTAATGTTTTAGATAGTCATCAAAATTCGTATGATAGGAAGCAACCATGGGCACATTATTCTTTTTTCCGTAGTGCAACCCGCACATTCCGATATTAAACGGTGTTGCAACATGAAGGAGGTCCGGGTTGAACCCCTGGAGCTGATTGCGGATAAGACTTAATTTAGGAAGGGCAATGCGGCATTCGGGGTATAAGAAAAACTTCATACTTGTAAACCGATGAACATTACTTGTGAACAGGTCTTCATCAGCCTGACAGTCGGGTGCGAAAAGCATATAATCGACATGCTGACGATCCATATATGTGGTTAACTTACCGAGTGTGCGAGAAACCCCATTGACCTGTGGATAATACGTGTCAGTAAAGAGTGCAAGTTTCATGGCTGGTCCTCCTCTTCTAGCCTAATATGAGTGTTGAAAGAATGCCTGATCCACCACCAAGTAAGACACCAACGAGAACATCAGAAGGATAATGATGACCTAAGTAGATCCGCGATAAGGCAACTAGACTCCCAAGAGCAAGAAGGGGAAGAGCTAGTGAAGGAAGATGAAAGACAAACGGTGTAAGAACAGAAAATATAGCTGTCGTATGTCCAGAAGGAAAAGAATGGTCTTTAAGAGGGTAGACGAGCATCTTCGTTTCTGGCATTGCCAGGTATGGCCGGTGCCTTGGATAATGCTTTTTAATTAAATGAACAGGTATATGACTTGCAGCAAGAGCAAAGGCGGCTTGTAACCCCCATATTTTTATAGGAGCAGGTAACAAAGCCAGTAACAAAAGTGTGCTTAAAATCGTTGTTCTCGCACCACCTGCATGAGTAACAAAACCAAAAAGAGATGTGAGATATCTTGAATGACACGTTAAATTCACAAATCGAAATACGGTACACTCCCGCTCATAAAGCCATCCAACCATTTTACTCAAAAAGAATCCCCCTTCAACCTATGTGTTACCTCAAGCATATAGCAGAATTTTAATGCCACTATTAAAGAAATCTTAAGGAATTGTTAAGACCAAACAAAAAAGATCAGGAATGATCTTCCTGATCTTTTTCATCAAATTAACGTAAAATAGATTACATAACCAATGGCTAATGCTGTTGCGATAATATAAACAAGAAAAATCGGATTACTAAAGAAAGAAGATTTGACCCGGGCGTTCCCTTGATTATCATATTCGCCTTTTTGATTTTGTCCAAGCCTGTACGTCATAAAAGCCCCTATTAGCAAGGTGATGACGACGAGCACGATCAAGACCATTGTCATTTTGTACACGGAAGCCACCTCGATCCATTTAGGATTGTATTGGTAACCTTCCTCAAACGAACGACAAATATGCGTGTTTTCTAGAGCGGTTTTTGCTCTTTGTAATAAGCTGCCTTTTCAACGTATTCTCTTCGAATGCGGTTCATATCTTGCAGATCATCCTCTGTTAATGTTCTAACCACTTTAGCTGGCCTTCCGAATGCAAGGGAATGAGGCGGGATTTTCTTTCCGGGTGGGACAAGACTTCCGGCACCTATAAAAGAACCTTCTCCAATCTCAGCTCCATCAAGAATGATGGAACCCATTCCAACAAGAGCGTCCTTACGAATAATACTACTATGGAGGATAACCTGATGGCCGATCGTCACACCATCTTCAAGAATGAGTTTTTTATTTGGACTCTGATGGAGAACACAATTATCTTGTATATTCACTTTTTTACCAATTTCTGTTGGTGCAACATCTCCGCGAATCGTCGTGTTAAACCAAACGCTACTATGTTCTTCGATTGTCACATCCCCTGTAATGGTAGTATAATCCGCAATATAGACTGTTTCATGAATCTGAGGTTTTTTGTCATGATACGCATACAGCATTGCAATCCCAACCTTCATTTAGTATAGATGAAATCCTTTTCAAAAGTAGTGTATCAAAAAGAACGGACCTACATAAGGGGGCTGATTTTTCATGCGCATAAAAGAAACCGAATATCCAAAAGGAGTTATTGTATTAGTTCATGGAGCGAACGAACATCATCGTAGATATGATTGGCTCGTTTCAAAGTGGATTGAAGCAGGTTACCATGTAGTGCTTGGTGATTTACCAGGGCAAGGAGAGAGTACGAGAAGACGAGGGCATATTGATTCGTTTGACCAATATATCGAAACGATCGACAAATGGATCAAAAGAGCTCACGAATTTCAGCTACCAGTGTTTTTATTAGGACATAGTATGGGAGGTCTTGCTTCGATTCGAACGATTATGGAAAAGCGACCGTCTCTGACGGGAGTGATTTTATCGTCTCCTTGTATTGGTCTAGTGAATCCTCCAAATAAAGGCGTTGATATTCTCTCTAAAGTATTAAATCCAATCGTTCCTTCGTTAAGGTTAAATTCCAAGCTAGAGCCGAATATCGGGACAAGGAATCCGGAATTTCACAAACGCGATCAAGAAGATCCGCTAATGGTTCAAAAAGTATCGGTAAGATGGTATCGTGAACTTCTTAAGGCAATGAAAATCGCAAACGAAGGTGCAAGAACATTTCACAATTTACCATTGCTTGTTGTACAGGGTGGCGATGATCGTATTGTTGATAAACAAGCCGTTATTTCATGGTTTAACCGTATTCCCTTGAAAGAGAAGGCCTATAAAGAATGGGATGGATTTTATCATGAGGTGTTCAACGAACCAGATCGTGAAGATGTATTTCAAACAGCCAAATCGTTTGTTAAATTAAAACTTGAATTACTATACCGCAAAGAAAACAAGATAAATAATTAATACAGGAGTGGGGTCACTTGAAAGTACCGAGTCAACCCTGGACGCTGATGTATAGTATCTATCGACGCGTCTTACCGAGGGTTCATCATGAATTAGAATATTGGAGGAGACGGGCTGAACAAATCCCAAATCCTGAACTTAGAAAACAGGCGCTAGACAGCATTGATTCAAAAACGTTTCACTGTGAAGGTGGAGGGATCTATGGGTTACTTGCTGGAAAGCAGATTGATCGTTCGATTTCATTTATCGCTGCTTATCAGACAATTAGCGACTACCTGGATAACTTATGTGACCGAAGTACTTCACTTGATCCAAAAGACTTCAGTGCTCTACATGAGGCAATGATTGAGGCTCTTTCGCCTGAGGTTGAAGCATCTAATCATTATTATCGGTATCGGGAAGAAAAAGATGATGGCGGTTATCTAGTTGAACTTGTTCAGACGTGTCAGAAGGTAATTCGCGAGTTGCCAAATCAATCCGAAGTGCAGCCGGCCTTACTAGAACTCTGTCATTACTATTGTGATCTTCAGGTACATAAACATGTGAAAGAGGAAGAACGCGTGCCAAGATTGAAGAGCTGGTTTGACCAGCATAAGAAGCAAATGCCAGAAATGACTTGGAACGAATTTTCTGCTTGTGCAGGATCAACGTTGGGTATATTTTGTCTTGTCTCGTACTCACTAGGTGAAGAAATCCCACAAGGTGGAACAGCGATGATTAAAGATGGGTACTTTCCGTGGGTACAGGGGCTTCATATTATGTTGGATTACTTTATTGATCAGGAAGAGGATCGAGCTGGTGGAGATTTGAATTTTTGTTTTTATTATAAAGACAATGATGAGCTCGCCAAGCGTGTTGCGCACTTTATTAAGGAAGCAGATAAAAGCGTAGAGGGACTTCCCCATTCTTCTTTCCACCGTTTAATTAATAAGGGATTACTTGGAATATACCTTGCCGATCGCAAAGTAATGGAACAGAAAGATGTTCGTTCGTTAGCTCGTAAAATCATTCGTATTGGTGGACGATCGAGCATTTTCTTTTACTTTAATGGATGGGTTTATAGAAGACTTCACAAAGCTTCTCAGTAAAACGCGTATAAAAAACACTCATTCGTGAGAAAAGAAGCCTATAGGATTTTGAAAGGGGCTCTTAAGATGAAGAAGCGTTATTACGTAGAGGTTAGTTCAGGTGAAATTTTGGAAGATCAAGGAGCATCAAGTTATCATTTTGAAATTGATGCAGATGAGGAAGATATTTACGAGCTTAGTGAGCTTTTTGATCTAACAGATAAGGATAGTCGACTTTCCTTATACCGTGCTCATGTCCCTGCCATGAGTTATCATGAAGATAAAAACAATGATGACTATGATAACCATATGAAAGAGATATATAGCCTGATACACAAATTAGGGAATAAAAAAACAAGGGATCATATTGAATCAATGGGAATTCTATAAAAAATAAGGGCTGTGCAGAAGCACAGCCCTTATTTTTTGCTGATCGCAAGAATATAGGGGGGATCATTGATTTGGTTAATAAATTGATATTTTAGAACCTGAAAATGTGACTGATTAAGATCGGTAGCGAAATTTGTGACCTTTTCACTTTCAATTTTTCCTTCTGGATGCCCTGGATAGACAACTAGAATGAGAAGTCCTCCTGAATGAAGCAAACGTAAGATATCTGTTACAGATTGAATTGTTTCTTCAGCGTTAGTGACAATGGATTTATCTCCTCCTGGCAGGTAACCAAGATTAAAGATTGCGGCAGAAACTTTCCCTATATGTTCCTTCTCAATGTTGTTATTAATGGAAGCGTGAGTCTCCTGGAATAGAGCGACCTGGGTATATTGGTCAGCTTCTTGCAGTCTTTTTTCGGTCGATTTTATTGCTTCAGATTGGATATCAAATCCATACACTTTGCCTGACTTACCAACCGATTCGGCTAGAAAGAGAGTGTCGTGTCCATTTCCACAAGTACCGTCAATAGCAACGCCACCTTCTGCTAAGACTGAGTCCAGTAGCGTTCTTGTAAAAGGTAAGATACGTTGAAGGGTCATGATGTCTATTCCTTTCTGTCAGTAAAAATATTCTTTGCTTCATTTGTCTGCTGCCTGACTTGAACAACTTATCGTGAATGCAGACGTCTAGAAAGCGATGTTTTAACTAATTATGACTTTACCATGTTCGATCTTTTTCTCCAACTAACTTTCATAAATGTTTGGGAATATATGGAGTGTGGTACAAACTAGTAAACAATAAATGAGGTGATCATATGGCAAAGAACGAAAAGGCACACAAACAAGGTGAAACCAATAACCCTGAGCAATTACCTGATAAAGAAAAGAATCAATTGGATGAGGATACTTCAGAAATGAATGTGGATGCAATTCCATTAGAAGATTTAAAAGAAGAACAGAGAGAAGAAAAAGATAAGCCGCACTCAAAAGACGATTCGGCGAGTCAGAAAAAGCATCGCAAAGGATAACGTGCCCAGTATGGGTACGTTTTTTTATATTTTCTATACTTAATGAAAAACAAATTGTATCTGGAGATGTATAGATCACGAAAAAAGCGGCTATTCTGATAATGTTCTTGACATTTATCACAAGTCTTCATACAATACAAATTATATACGTAATTTGTGAAGTTAAAGATAATGATAAGGAATAGTACCAAGGATTCTATTGCTAGAGAGTTAACGGTTGGTGGAAGTTAACATAGAACCTTTGCGAACTCACCTTTGAATCGGAACCTGAATGGAGTAAGGTGACCCGTATGCCTGCGTTAAAGGCCTTAAGTGAGTGCTTTTTTTAGCACTAAGCCGGGTGGTACCGCGGGTGATTGTGAATAGTAGATTCTCAACCTCTCGTCCCTGTTGATAAACAACGGGGATGGGAGGTTTTTTATTTTTTCTGTAAGGACTGGAAGGAGAGAGTAGCAATGGCATTTGATCACAAATCAATTGAAAAGAAGTGGCAGCACTTCTGGGAAACAAACAAAACATTTAAAACAGAGAATGACGCACAAGGTGAGAAAGTTTATATACTCGATATGTTCCCTTATCCATCTGGAGCGGGTCTGCACGTTGGACACCCTGAAGGCTATACGGCAACAGATATTTTATCTCGTATGAAAAGAATGCAGGGATACAATGTCCTTCATCCAATTGGATGGGATGCATTTGGACTACCAGCAGAACAATATGCACTTGATACAGGTAACAACCCACGTGACTTTACACAAAAGAACATCGATACATTCCGTCGACAAATTAAAGAGCTTGGTTTTTCATACGATTGGGATCGAGAAATTAATACAACTGATCCGCATTATTACAAATGGACACAGTGGATTTTCACGAAATTATATGAAAAAGGTCTTGCCTACGTAGACGAAGTAGCTGTGAACTGGTGTGAAGCGCTAGGAACTGTTCTTGCGAATGAGGAAGTCATTGACGGTAAGAGTGAGCGCGGCGGTCATCCTGTTGTTCGTAAACCAATGAAGCAATGGGTCTTAAAAATTACGGAATATGCGGATCGCTTGCTTGAAGATCTAGAAGACCTTGACTGGTCTGACAGCATTAAAGAAATGCAGCGAAACTGGATTGGGAAGTCCGAAGGCGCTGAAGTGACCTTTACAATTGATGGTTATGATGAGTCAATTGATGTCTTTACGACGCGTCCAGATACACTGTTTGGCGCAACTTATATGGTGCTGGCACCTGAGCATCCTCTAGTTGATAAAATTTCGACGAGTGAACAAATTTCCAAAGTTGAGAGCTATCGTTCAAAAGTTCAAACAAAGAGTGATCTTGAGCGAACAGAGCTATCAAAAGAGAAGACTGGTGAATTTACTGGCGCCTATGCAGTTAACCCAATAAACAATGAAAAGCTTCCGATTTGGGTAGCAGATTACGTGCTTATGAGTTATGGAACTGGTGCGATCATGGCTGTTCCTGCTCATGACGAGCGTGATTATGAGTTTGCGACTGCCTTTAACCTTCCAATCCAAGAAGTTGTGGCTGGTGGAGATGTGTCGAAAGAAGCCTTTACAGAAGATGGGAAGCATGTAAACTCTGATTTCTTAAACGGCCTTGAGAAAGAAGAAGCCATAACGAAAAGCATTGAATGGTTAGAGGAAAACGGTAAAGGGAAGAAAAAAACAACGTATCGTCTTCGCGATTGGTTATTTAGCCGTCAGCGTTACTGGGGCGAACCAATTCCAATCATTCATTGGGAAGATGGTTCAATGAGTGCAGTACCTAAGGAAGATTTACCGGTCGTTCTACCAGAAACAACGGAAATTAAGCCCTCTGGAACTGGTGAATCCCCTCTTGCGAATATCGAGGATTGGTTGAACGTTGTCGATCCTAAAACAGGTATGAAAGGCCGTCGTGAAACAAACACGATGCCACAATGGGCTGGAAGCTGCTGGTACTATCTACGTTATATCGATCCTGATAACGATGAGATGCTTGCGGATCCTAAAAAGCTTGATGAATGGCTACCTGTGGATATGTATATCGGTGGTGCAGAGCATGCGGTTCTTCACTTGCTTTATGCTCGTTTCTGGCATAAAGTTCTGTATGATATCGGTGTAGTGCCAACGAAAGAACCATTCCAACGCCTTCGCAACCAGGGAATGATTCTTGGTGAAAACAACGAAAAAATGAGTAAGTCAAAAGGAAACGTAGTAAATCCAGATGAAATAGTTGAAAGCCACGGTGCAGACACACTTCGTCTATATGAAATGTTTATGGGACCATTTGAAGGGTCGATTGCATGGTCACACAATGGTCTTGATGGAGCTCGTCGTTTCCTTGATCGTGTATGGCGCTTGTTTGGCGAAGGTGACCTAACAAAGTCTTCGATTTCTGAAGAAAATTCAGGAGAAGAGATGGAGCGCGTTTATCATGAAACAGTTAAGAAAGTAACTGAAGATATGGAAGGACTGCGCTTTAACACCGCTGTGTCTCAAATGATGGTATTTGTAAATGAAGCGTATAAGCAGGAAAAGGTTTCGGTTACTTTAATGGAAGGGTTTGTGAAGTTACTTTCACCTATCGCGCCTCACCTTGCGGAAGAACTATGGAGTGCGCTTGGACATGGCGAATCACTTGCGTATGCGAACTGGCCAATGTTTGATGAAAGCAAACTTACAGTAGACGAAGTTGAGATTGTTGTTCAAATTAACGGCAAACTTCGTGCTAAAATATCCATTCCTACAGAAGCCTCTCGTGATGAGATGCAGGAAATTGCGTTAAAGCATGAGAAAATTAAAGGTCAACTTGATGGCAAAACACTTCGCAAAGTTATTGCTGTTCCAGGTAAGTTAGTGAATATCGTAGCTAATTAACAACTAACCCTCTCCAGTTGATGGAGAGGGTTTTAACTATGTAAAATTTTGCTGAAAATGATTAAACAACATTTTGCATAACCTTTTCCTATATTTGAGAATATTAGTAAGATGATAAGAAGATAGATTTCTTGTATTGAACAAACAAATCATGTACGATTGAATTTGTTAAAGTGAATATAATCGAAAAATCATATGAGAACTGTACGAAAGGGGTATGTTTTTTATGAGTAATGAAATTAAGACAGTAACACCTGAAGAGGTTGAAAAGCTAATCAATGATGGAAAGAACGTTTCGTTAATTGATGTACGTGAGGACGAGGAAGTAGAGGAAGGTATGATCCCTGAAGCGAAGCACATTCGTCTTGGTACTCTTCCGGAACGACTTGATGAAATAAACAAAGAAGAAGAGCATATTATGATTTGTCGCTCTGGACGTCGTAGTGAGCGTGCTTGCGAGTACATGCAAGAAGCTGGTTATGAAGTAAGAAATATGGTTGGCGGTATGATGAAATGGGAGGGTAAACTGAAATAACCCTGCGAAAAAGGAGAGAGTTTGAATGGCGATATGGGGAATGGCTGGTGCAGTAATGGCTGCCTTGACTTTAGGATTATGGAGAGTAGTTTATCCTTATTCTTATATGAAGCCGATTCATTTAGATCGGTTTGATGATGATAAGTACTGTCTCATTGATGTGAGAGATTATATTCTTTCGCACCGTACGCCTTATGAAAAAGCAAAGAATATTCCGCTTTCTTATTTAGGAAGACAGACGAAAGAAAATGAAGTGTGTGATAAAGAGATTATTGTTCTTGCCGAGGATCGAAAAGCAGCAAGACTCGCTGTGAAGATCCTGATGAAACAGCGCAAGCAACCTATTTATTACATGACCGTTTCGTAATGAAAACGTCTTTTGGAGTTGGTCTCTAAAAGACGTTTTCCTGAAGTGTTAATCCAAGTAAGTTGATGTGTTTAATAAATCATAGCACTTTTTTCCCCATGTTCCAAATAGATTGCTTAAAGAAAGAAATCTACTTCTGCCTTCAATCTGGTATAATGATGGAAAAGACTAGACCGGGGTGTTGAAATGAAGGCAGAACTAATACGTGCTATGATGGACTTACAGACTCTTAAACAATTGCAGATAGGAAATACAGTGAAGCAGACGACCACCTTTTCCTTTACTGATATGCTTGAACAAGCTCTCTCTAACGAGAATCCTGGACAAACCAATCCGGAATCAACACTTACTTCAATCCCGGCGGAATTATCTGCGCCATCCCAAATTCCAATCTCGTCTAACCCTTCTTATTCGTCTTCATCGCTTGAAATCGATGGCTATATAGAAGAATTATCGGTGAAATATGACGTCGATCCTAAGCTCATTCATTCCATTATTAAACAAGAATCAGGCTATAAGTCAGATAGCGTGAGCGGAGCTGGGGCTATGGGGTTAATGCAATTAATGCCTGCTACTGCCGCTTCATTAGGAGTAAAAGATCCTTTTGACCCTGGACAAAACATTGAAGGCGGCGTAAAGTACATGAAACAAATGATGAATAAATATAATGGAAACACTGAGCTTGCACTAGCCGCTTATAATGCCGGACCGGGAAATGTGGATCGGTACGGTGGAATACCTCCGTTTCAAGAAACACAAAATTATGTTTCAAAAGTAATGGGGAATTATCGAGCATAAATTAGTTAAAGCTGTCTCACTCGACCGCACTTTAGCAGTCGTCAATGAGGTAGCTTTTTTTTAAGGTTTCATTTCATAATGGAATTTCTTTTGACTTCGTTATGTTCGGAGCGAGAGAATAAGGGCAGGTCTGAAAGAAGATACAAATTATTGATATACTAAACACGAGGTGACTAATTTGAACGAATTTACTACATTGGGACTGGACTCACGTCTCATTAAGCAACTTGAAGCTCAGGGCATCGATACCCCAACAGACATTCAAAGAGAAACGATTCCAGTCATGTTACAGGGAAAAGACGTCATTGCGCAGGCTCAGACGGGTACAGGAAAAACATTCGCTTTCTTGCTGCCAATTCTTGAGAAAATAGAAACAGAAGCACCAGAGGTACAGGCTCTCATTGTGACTCCAACTCGTGAGCTTGCCATCCAGATTACTTCAGAATTGATGAAGTTAGTTGAAGAGCGAGATGACGTCAATGTTCTAGCTGTTTATGGTGGTCAGGATGTTGAAAGACAGATCAAGCATCTTAATAAACAAGTACACATTGTTGTTGCAACGCCTGGACGCCTGTTAGATCACGTACGAAGAGAAACTATCGATTTATCTCATACTTCTTATCTGGTGTTAGATGAAGCCGATCAAATGCTTCATATAGGTTTTCTTAGAGAAGTAGAAGATATTATAAATGAAACGCCTGAAAGCCGCCTAACCGCCCTATTCTCAGCAACTATGTCGAGCGATATTAAACAGCTTGCCAAGCGTTTTATGCGCTCCCCTGAGAAAATTAGGGGGAAAGAGAAAGGCAAAACCGTTGAAGAAATTGAACAATTTGTGATTGAAACAACAGACCGAAGAAAATTTGGCTCACTTACTGAAACAATTGACGAAGTGCGTCCGTTCCTAGGAATTATTTTCTGTCGTACGAAGCGAAGGGTTAGTAAATTAAATGGTGATTTGAAAGCAAAAGGATATTTATCCGATGAGCTTCATGGTGATTTATCTCAGTCGAAGCGTGAAAGTGTCATCAAACGATTCCGTGATGCGAAAATTCAGCTTCTTGTTGCCACAGATGTGGCAGCACGAGGGCTTGATATTGAAGGCGTAACGCACGTTTTCAACTATGACATTCCTCAAGATACAGAAAGTTATATCCACCGGATTGGTCGAACGGGGCGTGCTGGTGGAGATGGTGCATCGTATACGTTTATAGCTGCCAAGGATCAATCATTTATTCAAATGATTGAAAAAGGTATCGGTAAGAAACTTGCCAGAAAAACCGTTGAAGGTGCACTACCTGATGGTGAAGAGCGTAATGATGAAAGAAGAAATGATCAAAGAAGTAGATCCAGCCATTCTTCTCGTAAGACTGGTTCTTCGAACAATCGCAATCGAAATAGCGGAAGAAACCGAAACAAACGATAAAAGAAAGAGAGGGATCGTCCTATGGACGATCCCTCTCTTTCTTTAGGCAAGTGAATCATGCTCAACTTAAATAGCAGAAGTTGTTCTTCTTTCAGCAGCGCATTTACCTGCTGTATACCCTGTTACAAAGGCAGAAGTGATGTTATAGCCCCCGGTATACCCGTGAATGTCGAGTACTTCTCCACAAAAGTAAAGACCTGTGGTGAATTTTGAAGCCATTTCTTTCGGATGTATTTCTTTTAGAGATACGCCCCCACCTGTTACGAAGGCTTTATCAATTGGAAGGGTACCATCGATCGCCACTTGGAATTGCTTTAATAAACGTACGTATTCACGCACTTTTTCCTTCGATAAGTGAGCATACGTCGTTTCAGGTGATATGTCTGCTTTAGTAAATAAGAAGAGCATGTATCGTTCTGGTACTTTGCTTTTCCAGATGTTTTTGATTGCTTTTTTAGGCTCTTCTTTTGCGAGCTTCATATGCTCGCGAAACAATTGTTCTTCGTTTTGATCAGGTACGGCATCAATTTGCAGGGGAATGTATTGCGCATTGAATTTTTTCATTGCTTTCACAACGTATTGACTGCAACGAAGAACGGCGGGGCCAGAAAGTCCAATATGTGTAAAAATCATGTCCCATCGATGTGTTTTAATGACCTTGCCCTTTGGGTTAAGAACAGATAGCGCAACATCTCGAAGTGATAATCCCTGAAGTTCCTTGTTTTTAATAAAAGCTTCACTAGAAGTAAGGGGAACTTCAGTTGGGTATAGATCTGTGATCGTATGACCACCTTCTTCCGCCCATGCATATCCATCTCCGGTTGAACCCGTATGAGGGACAGATTTCCCTCCAACTGCAATAACCACGTTCGATGAGTGAATGTCTTCTTTGGTTTTAAGTCTTATACCTGAAACGGCCCCGTCTTCATAAAGAACTTTCTCAACGGGGGTATTGACTTGTATTGTCACATTTAAGTGTCGTACTTTATCTAGTAGTGCATTTACAACAGACTTTGCATCATCAGTGACGGGGAACATTCTGCCATGATCTTCTTCTTTTAATTTAATGCCAAGGTCTTCAAAGAATGTGATAATGTCTTCATTATCAAAAATGTTAAATGCGCTGTATAAGAATTTTCCGTTTCCTGGAATGAATTTGATTAGTTCATCAAGTGGAAGTCGGTTTGTTACGTTACAACGACCGCCTCCAGAAATCGCTAGCTTTCGTCCAAGCTTATTCCCTTTATCAACGAGAAGCACTTTTGCTCCATGTTCAGCCGCTGATACAGACGCCATGAGTCCGGACGGACCTCCGCCAATCACAATGACATCATAGTTCATACTTACACCTCTCTCATTTTGCTACACTCAAACATACCATAATTCACTCCCCTTAATAAAGTTTCACAAAAATTTATATTTGTTGTTACTAGCTAAATAGCTTAAAATGGAGAAGTGTATTTAAAGAACTGTTGAAAATTGTTGATAGATGACGAATGGATCTAGTTGAATGGTTAGAAGTAGGAGATGGAGAAATGTCTGATTCAAATGTGATTAGAGGGACGATGCTGTTATCAGCAGCTACCCTTTTTTCTAGAATAATTGGTATGATTTATATGTTTCCTTTTACAGCTCTTGTTGGTACGCAGGGTGTAGCCCTTTATCAATATGCTTATACTCCATATACGATAATGCTAAGCCTGTCCACGGTGGGAATTCCGCTTGCAGTCTCGAAGTTTGTTTCAAAATATCACACGCTTGGAGATTACCGAACGGGACGAAGACTTTTTAAGTCAGGACTTCTTTTAATGACGCTTACTGGATTTGTAGCATTTCTTGCCCTTTTCCTTTTGGCAGAACCAATTGCTCGTATTGTCATTGATGAGGGGAAAGAAGGGAATACAATTGCCGATGTAACATTAGTTATAAGGGTCGTGAGTATGGCGCTATTAATTGTGCCGATCATGAGTCTAACGCGCGGTTTTTTCCAAGGTCTACAATCGATGGGACCAACAGCTGTTTCACAAGTCGTTGAACAAATTTTCCGTATTGTATTTATCCTAGTTTCCAGTGTTATTATTATTAAATTTATGGACGGGGATGAAGCAACGGCCGCTACTTTCGCCACTTTTGGTGCATTTGTTGGGGCGGTTGGGGGATTGCTTGTAGTTTTCTGGTATTACAGAAAGCGAAAGCCAACGTTAGATCGTCACCTTGCTGAAAGTACGGTGGATCATGATGTATCCTTAAAAGATATGTATAAAGAAATCATTACGTATGCTCTTCCGTTTGTTGTAGTCGGTTTGGCGATTCCTTTATATTTGCAAATTGATACGTTGCTCATTAATCCAGCATTGAAGAGTATTGGTTACGATAAACCTGCCTATGAAGAAGTGTTTGCGATTATCACGGGACTTGCTCATAAGTTGATTATGATCCCAGTATCGCTTGCTACTGCTCTTTCAATGACGATTATCCCAGCTATTACGAAATCATTTACAGCGAATCGTGAAGGATCATTGCAAAATCAGCTAACGCAAACGTTCCAAATTTTATTATTCTTGACGACTCCCGCTGCAATAGGGTTAGCCGTTTTATCTGAACCGATATTTAGAGTTCTTTATCCAACGGTAAATCAAGATCTTGGTAGCTGGTTATTAATGTGGTATGCCCCAACGGCTATATTATTTGCCCTCTTTTCTGTAACAGCTGCGATTTTACAGGGAATTAATAAACAGAAGTTTGCCGTTTATAGTTTACTCGCTGGTCTTGTACTTAAAGCTGGACTAACTTATCCCTTTGTCACAATGTTTGAGGGGAAAGGATCTATTCTTGCTACAAATATTGGTTTACTAACGTCGGTTATCATTATAATCGCTGTGATTAAGAAATATACAGATTACGAGTTTGGATTCCTCTCAAGAAGGTTACTCCTAATTGGAATTTTCGTAGTGATTATGGCGGTTGCTTCCAAACTAGCCATTCTTCCATTAGAATCGGTTATGCCTGATTTATACCTTTCAACAAGTGAAGGCGGAAGCATGTTGTATTCGATCATCAATTTACTAATTGGCGTTACGGTGGGAGGAATTGTATTTCTATGGCTATCGTATCGTTCCAATCTAGCGGGATTAATTTTAGGTGAACGATTCTCATTTCTAAAAAGACGTTAAAAAATGAAGGCCTCCTGAGGCCTTCATTTTTTATAAGTGGAATAATTGAGAAGGCTAATAGCCGTAGTCCTCATCACGAATCCCGATCTGTCTCTCAATTCTTGTAATTCTTCGATCTTGTCGTCGTAGCTGGCGCTCAATTTGTCTGAGCTGTTGTTCAATATTTCCAGGATATCCTGGTTGGCCGGGATACCCGGGCTGTCCTGGGTATCCTGGAAAGCCAGGATACATTTGAAACTGCTGCCCTTGCTGCCGATCATAATCATACATACACAACGCCTCCTTTTGTAGGTACTTGATAGTGTATGTAAAGGCTGGGCAGTGTTGCTGGGCATGTGACCCGTGTTATACTGAGTTTTTCTGATACCAACTGAGTTGCTCTCCGATTCCAAGTCCTTTTAAAGGCACTTCATACACATAGTTGAATCGGTTAAGCTGAGGCTCAAGGTGTTTTCGATAAACTGAGCCACCGTGTAAACACACGAGAATATCCGTAGAAGTCTCATGTTGAGAGAATTGCTCAATTACTTTTTGAGCCCATTCTTCTCGTTGATGATGGGAAAATGTTTTAATTGAGACGTCATAGGGGTCCATGATGTCTTCTGGTAATAAAAGTCCATCTTTGGCATTATAGAAATACATGCGGTCATAATGTTGAGATGCGTATTCTAACGTTTTTTGAAATAAAGGACTTTGGTAAAATTCCGTCACAGGTGCAGACTTATTACTTTTCTTGCGTGCTGTTGCTAAAAGTCCAACTTTCACAGTCATTCGATTCACTCCAAACGTGCATTTTGGCATTTATCGTTTACATACCCTTACGAACCAAAAAGTATGCTAAAAAAACAAATAAATAGTGGAAAAAATATGGAAAAGGAGAGGTTGAAATGCGTTTAGATAAATTATTAGCAAATATGGGCTACGGCACAAGGAAAGAAGTGAAAAAACTTTTGAAAACAGGCGTGGTTCGTGTTGATGAAGAGGTGATTAAGGATGCGAAGCAACATATCGATCCTGAAGAAAATCACGTAACAGTTTATGAAGAAACCGTAGAATATCGAGAATTCATTTACCTTATGATGAACAAACCGGCTGGGGTTATATCAGCAACGGAAGATGAAGAAGAAACTGTCATTGACATACTCATTCCTGAGGATCAGGTTTTCGAACCATTTCCAGTAGGACGATTAGATAAAGATACAGAAGGATTATTAATCATCACGAATGATGGTAAGCTAGCTCATCATTTAACATCACCAAAACATCATGTTCCGAAAACTTATTATGCTAAAATTAGCGGTGTTGTATCAGAAAAAGATATTCGGGCTTTTGAAAAAGGCGTCACGCTTGATGATGGATATGTAACAAAGCCTGGAGAGTTAACGATTTTAAGTGCTGCTGAGGAATCCGAAATTGAGCTTACAATTCATGAAGGGAAATTCCATCAAGTAAAGCGAATGTTTGAAGCGGTAGGCAAGAAAGTCGTTTATTTACAGCGCATTCAGATGGGAGATATTCATCTTGATGGTGACTTGGAACCTGGGGAATACAGAGAGTTAACTGAGGAAGAGGTAACCATTCTACAAAAGTAATGGTTTGTTTCTTTACGACTGACTTGGGGAATAGCATGAGTAGTCAGTTGTGAAGGAGAGGATTTTTCATGATTAAGGTTGGAAAAGAAATTCAAGATCATAAGTTGAAAAATGAATCATCTGCTGAATTGGTTGTGAAACAAGTTTACTTTGATCAGACGCTTCGGCAAGCAACATATGTTGAGGTTGAGAAAAAAGAGATCTCCAATGAGAAAGATGCCGTTCCTGATCATCACGCAGATGAAATGCTTCACTCTATTCAAGCGTCAGGAGGACAATTCACGCCTGATAATTATCCAGTAACAGACGATGATCGTAAAGAACGAGATGCAAATGAAACAATGATTGTTTCATTTAGTCAGTTATCCTGGCAAAATGATGGCTATTTGCTTCGTGAAAGTCAGGATGAAATTCAAGCGACGGTTTTAGCTGATCAATGTTCTAATAAATCGTTAAATAAAGCTGAAATTTTAACAGAAAGCGGAGAAGAGCTTGGCAAGGTGAAGGAAATTGTCATTGACAAAAGCGGCAGGGTCGAGGGATTTGAGCTTTCAGAAGGCTTTTTATCCGATTTTCTTTCAAGCGATCAACCCTTTTTAAAATTGGACGAAGCAGTAAAGTATCAGCACGGTAAAATTATTGTCCCTACAGACTATCATCATACAATAAAAAAAGCGTGATATAGAAAAGCCCTGCATTGATGCAGGGCTTTTCTAATGAGTTTAAAAAGCAATGCTTTCAAACTAAATAAAGGCTTTCGTCAGATTGGATCGACGAAAAGCCAAGTGTAGCTTATTATCTACCTTATCCAACTTTAACTCTCTTGCTTGTTATTGTCCAGAATCCTCGGTTTGGGCTTTTGACTAATTCATTGTAGGCCAGTACATTTAAATCTCTTTGAACTGTTCGCTGGGTAATCCCAAACTCTTCAACTAACTCATTTGTGCTGACAGTACCATGCTTGCTAATAAATAAATAGATGGACTTGATACGGGTCATCATACGATCAGTTGAAGTAATACTCAAAGAACCACTCCCTAACATGTAATCAATGCCTTATCCCTAGCATAAAACGTAACTATTAAAACCATATGAAGGAAACGTTAAGATATACTTAATTTCTACATATTCCTTCGATTTTTCATGAAAGTTTGGCTATTTGCTCCGATTAAGACTGGAAGTGATTTCTGGATGTGTTGGGTTTCCCAACTTGGTGTATTGACGAATAGGTCGTACCACTTTCATAAGATAAGCGATTGATTGGCATTATTATTTAATTCCACTCCTACTGCCATTTCCCTCTTTTGGGCCAACTTACACCCCCTCTTTAAAGTTTATTTTACAATAATTCTGTTATTTCGGCAAAAAATTTCATTTCGTTTGGCTTAATCTTCCTTAACGAACATTCCTTTGCTATTCTTAAAGTACGAATACTAAGAGAGGAGGGAGATTCATTTGTTATTTCGTATTTTTCTAAAAAATGCCATTAAATTAAACAATCGTTTTATGCTAGCTGTCGCTTTCATCCTAGTTGTCGTTAGTACAGTGATCATGCGGCTCATTGAACCAGAGACGTTTCCATCTCTATTCGATTCACTCTGGTGGGTGATGACAACTGTAACGACAGTAGGATATGGAGATTACTTCCCGACCACGATTGCTGGAAGAATGTATGCGATGTTTCTCTATATTGTCGGTATTGGATTAATTGGAGTTGTTATTGGAAAGTTTGTTGATGGCTTTTCAGAGATTAAAAAGCGAAAGGAGGAAGGGAAAATGCCCTATCAAGGAAACGATCATATCGTCATTATTGGATGGTCGCAAAAAGCTGCATATGCGGTTTCGGAAATTATGGATTCTGATCAATGCGAGATTGTCATTATTGACAAGTTAACAAAAGCTCCATTAATCGAAGAGAATATTCATTATATACAAGGTGATGCTGCAGAAGAAGCCACGCTTAACAAAGCTGATATTATGAATGCGAAAGCAGTTCTTATCTTTTCGGATGATACGATACATGATGCTCTTCTCGCTGATGGAAAGTCACTCATCATTGCTAGCTCAATTGAACGACTTTCAACCGATATTCATACAACGGTTGAAGTAATGAAGGAGGAGCATATAAAGAACTTTACACATGTTCAGGTTGATGAGTTCGTTCTTTCACATGAAGCTGTATCTCGCATGGCTGTTCGATCCGCTTTTACTAAGGGAATATCAGGTGTCTACTCGCAGCTGTTAAGTAGGGGGCATGGTGATAACTTATATGAAATCGGTGTACAGCAAGAGTGGGTTACATATGGGGATGCGTTTCAGAGTCTACTGCAACAAGGAGCTACGCTTATAGCTGATGGAGAGCGGATGGATATTAATCGACGACTGGATGAGTCGATTCCGGAGAGGGCAAAACTCTTTGTCATTTGTGATCACGAAGTATATGAAAGAATAAAAGGGGTGAAATAAATTGAATGATGTAAATTGGAAGGAAGAAGTGCTTAGTCGAAAACACTCGTTAATGAATGACTTAGAAGGTCTATTAAAAATTGAGAGTGTTTTAGATGAAGAGAATCGTACAGAGGATGCTCCCTTCGGTTATGAAGTGAAAAAGGCGCTTGATTATATGCTTAATCTAGGGAAGCGTGATGGTTTTCAAACAAAGAATGTCGAACAGGTTGCAGGACATTTAGAATTTGGACAGGGTGAAGATATAATTGGTATTTTGTGCCACGTTGATGTTGTGCCGGCGGGGAATGATTGGACAACCCCTCCGTTTACTCCTGATGTTCGAGAAGGAAAGGTCTATGCAAGAGGAGCGATTGATGACAAGGGACCGACAATTGCGGCTTACTGGGCAATGAATATCGTCAAGGAACTTTATCCAGCGCTTTCAAAGCGAGTTCGAATGATCGTTGGTACAGATGAAGAAAGCTCTTGGCGATGTGTCGATACCTATTTTAACCATGAAGAAATGCCAACAATGGGCTTTGCACCTGATGCGGTCTTCCCGATTATTCACGCTGAAAAAGGGATTGCTGACTTTGAATGGATTTTTCCTATTAATGAAGAAAAGAAGGAAACGTTCGTTCTTTGCTCTTTTCGTTCTGGACAGCGTTTGAATATGGTTCCAGATCATGCAATAGCAAAATGTCAGAGTAGTGAAGACCAATTGCTTGACGTTAAAAAGGAATTTGAGCTATTTTTAAATGATAAAAACCTTAAAGGAAAAGCGACGCTCGATAAGCAATTAACGCTGGAAATACACGGCGTATCCGTTCATGGATCTGCCCCTCATGAAGGTGTCAACGCAGCGTTTCGTTTAGCGGAATTTTTGGAAGGTCTGTCCCTTGATCAAAACGGAGCTGCCTACATTAACTTTATCACCAAATGGTTACAGGATGATTTTACTGGGGAGCGCCTTGGGGTCTCTTTCAAAGATAATATTACAGGGTCACTGACGATGAATGCAGGTACTTTCGAGTATCAAGCGAGCCAACACGGACGAATTGGCATTAATCTTCGGTATCCAGTAACGTGTCAGTTTGATCATGTGAAACAAACGTTTGAAAAGGTAACCGGTCCAATGTCAGTGGAGATGAAAGTGATTGATCACATGACACCGCATCATGTGCCACAAGATCATGAGCTTATTCAGAAGCTTCAACACGTTTATGAAAAACAAACCGGCAAAGAAGCTAAGCTTCTATCGATAGGTGGAGGAACGTATGCCCGCTCTCTAAATGCGGGAGTAGCATTTGGAGCTCTTTTTGAAGGAAAGCCTCAATTAGCACATCAAAAAGATGAATATGTGGATATCGAGGATTTGTTAAAAGCGGCAGCGATTTATGCTGAAGCGATTTATGAACTCGCAAAATAATAGAATGAGCGCCATGCCGGTAACGGCATGGCGCTGACTAGTTACTATTCAAATGTACTGTCTTTTGGAAATTCTATAGAGAACTGAATAAATCACTTGATAAATAACGTTCGCCAGAATCACATGTCATTGTAACAACAACCTGGTTCGGTGATAAACGCTCAGCAACTTGCATCGCCGCATAGACTGCAGCTCCTGAAGATGGACCAACAAGTAATCCCTCTTCCCTAGCTAATTTACGTGTCACTTCATAGGCTTGCTCATCAGTAATTTTGATAATATCATCATAGACCGAGGTGTTCAGGATATCAGGTATGAATCCAGGGCTTGTTCCTACGAGCTTATGTTTTCCAGGTTTACCGCCAGATAAAACGGGTGATCCCTCAGGTTCAACCACGTGCACGGTAAGATCGGGGAAATGTTCTTTTAAGACTTCACCTGTCCCTGTAACAGTTCCGCCCGTTCCGGCTGTTGAAACGAAGGCAGCAGGGGTGACGCCGAGTTCCTTCATTGCTTCTACAATTTCAAGTGCTGTTGAAGTACGATGGGCATCTGGATTTGCAGCATTTTCGAATTGCATTGGGATAAAGCTATCTTTAATGGTTTCGGCAATTTCTTTCGCTTTGTTAATTGCACCAGGCATTTTCTCAGAAGATGGCGTGAGAACAACTTTTGCACCGTATGCTTTAAGAAGTTTAATGCGTTCTTGTGTTGCGTTATCAGGCATGACAATAATAGCAGGATACCCTTTAGCCGCGGCGTTCATGGCAAGTCCAATGCCGGTGTTGCCCGAAGTTGGCTCAATAATTGTGGAGCCTGCTTTAAGTAAGCCGTCTTCTTCTGCTTTAACAATCATATTATACGCTGCGCGATCCTTTACGCTCCGACTTGGGTTAAAGTATTCCAGCTTTGCGTATATTTTTGCGCCATTTGGATTCGGGACTCGATTTAATTTGAGTAGAGGCGTATCTCCAATAAGATCGGCCATATTTTCATAGATCATGTAAGCACATCCTTTTCATACAAGTTAAGGGTCATTTTCATATTTATTGGTCAGTATAGAAAGTGAGGAGATGATCACTCCCGTTAAACGATATTTTCTAATACTGTTCCCCATTATAGCAAAAGATAAATCTTTCGTAATAAAATCAAGCTTATGAGTAAAAAAAAATAAAAGATTATTCAGATTGTTTGATAGAATAGAAAAAGGATAGAAGGAGTGGACATGTTGAATACTCACTACTTTATTGCCCTCCCCATCCAACCACATCTTAGAAAGACACTTCAAGAGATTCAAATGAAGACTCATTTAGGATTTTTTAAGCATATTGTTTATCCTGAAGATTTTCATATTACGGTGGCTTTTTTAGGCGGAGCGGATGCAAGGCAGCTGTCAGATTTACATGAAGGTTTACAGAGGGTAGCAAAGGTCATGCAACCTTTTAATTTAGAAGTGGAAGGGTTACATTATTTTGGTTCCGAAAGTAGACCCCGTGTACTTTATGCAGATGTGATACGCACAAACCAATTGGAAAAGCTCCATCAAGAAGTAATCCAATTGTGTCAATTTGCAGGATTTTCACTTAAAGAAAGGGAATACTCCCCACACGTGACGCTTGCAAAGAAATGGTATGACCCTACTAAAGAAATAAAACCAAATTGGCCAACACTTAAACGTGAAAGTCAGGAAGTATCGAGTGTGAAGTTATATCGAGTAGCACCCGATGAAACCCCAAGGTATAAAGGTGTTGCGACTTATGAGTTCGCGAATTAATAAATACCTAATCATTTCATTACAAATTGGTTTTTTGTTTGGGTTTTATCTTGTGGGGGGCTATCTTCAAACAACATTAGCACTCCCTGTTCCCGGGAGTGTCGTAGGGATGCTAATTCTTCTAATCGGGCTTTATCTTAAATGGATTCCGATTCGATGGATTTCCCACGGGGCATCCGCATTATTAAATCATTTACCGTTATTATTTGTACCAGTCACAGTCGGTATCATGCAACATCTCGACTTCTTTAGCGGGAAGAGTCTCTGGTTAGTTCCAATCGTTCTCGTCAGTACGTGGATCGTCATGGGGGCGACGGGGCTACTTGGTCAGTTTCTTGCTAATCGAAAGGAGTGGGATAGATGATGCTACTGCAAATGTTTTTTTGGCTACTTGTCACTTTATTGTTATACGTTGTTTTCCGCCGACTCTATCAGTTATTACCGTACCCTTTTATGATTCCTGTATTAACGTGTACGGTGGTTCTGGTAGTGGTTTTAACGTCATTTGATGTTTCGTATGACACTTATTTCAGTGGAGGTCAATGGATCGACGCGTTGCTAGGTCCTGCTATCGTCGCACTTGCTTTTCCTCTATATAAGCAGAGAAAATTATTAAATAAGTTTAAAGTTGAAATTTTTGCAACGGTTTTAACAGCAAGTCTTCTAGGGATATTGTCTGGATATTGGTTAGCGGTCGTGAGCGGATACAACGAAATGATTGTGTCGACAATTATTTCTAAAAATGTAACCACTCCTGTAGCGATGGAAGTAGCTAGTATGACTGGTGGAGAACCAGCATTTGCCGTTATATTCGTAATGATTGCAGGAATAGGTGGAGCAGTAACTGGTCCTTGGTTATTCCAACTTCTGGGCATATCAAATTTTCTTGGAATCGGTATGGCTTTCGGCGGTGCATCACATGCGATAGGTACAGCAAAGGCACTCGAATATGGCGAGCGAGAAGCTGCAATAAGTTCAATAGGTTTAAGTTTATGTGCCCTATGCGTTTCGCTCCTTGGACCGCTTTTATTAAAATGGATTTCTTGAATTTTTTTATGAAACAAATGTCAAAATGAATTTTTGAAAATAAGATAGGTAATGGAAAAAGGTTGTAAGCATCTCCGCAAAGGATGGGATTCATATGATACGAGATTATTCTGCATACAAAAAAGTGAGCCAGGCTTTTACAGCATATTGGGATGACTTTCATACCATTACGGTAATGGCTAATATCTCGTTAGATGTTAAGGATGCCTACACCCTTACTGATGGCCATTTAGACATTCCGTTTGAAATAAAAGAAAACTCAAAAATGGGTAAGAAGAGATTAATTTCATTACAAGTCGATCGAGAGTACATGCCGGGGAATAATTACTACCTCATTCATTCAAGTGGTGAGACCAGTCTTGTTTTTACAGGAAAAGTTGTCAGAACAGATATGTTTGATGACCGCTATTATTATGATGGTGAATTAGGAGCCCTATTAACTGAAAATGGGACGGTGTTTCGAGTTTGGGCACCAACAGCAACCGAAGTTATCGTTAACATCTATAATGATACGTTCCAAAAGATAAAAGAGTTGCCGATGTTGAAGCAAGAGCGTGGTGTGTTTGAAGGATCATCAGCTGAGGTTTCAGAAGGGGCACTCTATACTTACAGTGTGAATGTTAATGGTGAATGTCGAGAAACGATTGATCCCTATGCAAGAGCAGCTACTTCAAACTGCAAATTTGGAATGGTGATCAATCCTTCCCATACGAATCCAGAGGGCTGGAACCCTTTCAGTAAACCTTCTTTTGCGAAGCCTTCTGACGCGATCATATACGAATTACACGTTAGAGACTTTAGTGTTCAAGCCAAAAGTGGATTGAAAAATAGAGGGAAGTATAAGGCATTTACAGAAGAACCGCCTGATAAAGATGGCATTCCAGCAGGGATTAACTATATAAAATGGCTCGGGGTTACGCACGTTGAACTTCTTCCTATTCAGGATTTCGGTAGTGTTGATGAAATGAAAGTCCCTCCATCCTATAATTGGGGATATGATCCAATTCATTATTTTGTTCCAGAAGGTAGCTATTCACTAAACTCTCATGAACCGTATACGCGTATTCGAGAAGTGAAGGAAATGATTCAGAAGCTTCATGAAAAAGGTTTAAGGGTCATTATGGACGTCGTGTTTAATCACGTCTATCAACTTCATGCTTCTCCATTAGAAAAGGTTGTACCTGGTTACTATTTTCGGTTTGATCATGGTGGAAAACCTTCGAATGGAACGGGGGTAGGAAACGATACAGCTTCTGAAAGAAGAATGATGAGGAAATTAATTGTCGATTCGGTTGTTTACTGGGCAAAAGAATATGGCATTGATGGCTTTCGCTTCGACTTAATGGGAATTCATGATAAAGAAACGATGAACGAAGTACGCTATGCCCTTGATTGCATAGATCCAACGATTCTTGTGTTTGGTGAAGGCTGGCATATGAACACCATTCTACCTGACCATCGAAAAGCAATGAGTGGCAATGCTCGAGAAACCCCTAGAATAGGCTATTTTAACGACCATTTCCGTGATTCTGTTAAAGGAAAGTTATTTGATACACGCTCCACTGGCTTTGCAAATGGAAACTTTTCAGTTAAAGAAGAGGTAAAGAAGTGTATAATGGGGAGTGTTGAGGATAAATTCATTACAGCATCTCAGTCCATTAATTATGTAGAATGTCACGATAACCATACGCTTTGGGATCGCTTGAATCGGAGTCATCCAGGAGTGAGTGAGGATGTTAAACAGCGTATGCATCGTCTCGCGACGGCGATCACCATTCTTTCGCAGGGGATCCCATTCATTCATGCGGGACAGGAATTTTTCCGTACAAAAAATGGAGTAGAAGATAGCTATAAATCTCCTGATAAAATTAATCGCTTTGATTGGCAAAGAATGAGAGCTGTTCAAGCAAACGTCAAGTATATTCGAGGGTTAATTTCAATTAGAAAACATTTTGATGCTTTTCGAATGGCTGAACGACATGAGATGAATCGGATTTCCTTTATCGATTCTCCAGGTCCAATTCTTGCTTATCGCATTCATCAACAGCACTCGTCTGAATCCATTGTCGTCATTCATAACGGCGGCTTCCATGACGATATTATCGATATCGGTGATGGTGAGAAATGGATTCTTGCCGATGGTGAAGTAGCAAGCGTTGAACCGATTAGAAAAACATCAGATAAATTGCTCTCAGTAGCGCCATTTAACACAATTATTTTAATAACAAATGATTAACACATGAAGATTTCGTCAACGTGTGTTATAATTTTTTATTCGTAGACGGTTTTTAGCTAGGTCCGGAGAAAAAACCGCTAAAAACGCAAAACTTCCAGAATCTACAAACTAACGGAAATCGAAGGTGAAATTGTTGGATAACATTTTAGGCGAAGGCTGGCAGGTTACGCCCGCTGGCGGAGCGACAGGCGAAGCATACTTAGCTCAATATGGAGACGAGAAATTATTCCTAAAACGGAACTCCTCGCCTTTTCTGGCTGTTTTGTCGGCGGAAGGAATTGTACCGAAACTTCTCTGGACCAAGCGACTTGAGAATGGAGACGTTATTACAGCCCAAAAGTGGTTGCCGGGGAGGGAACTGAAGTCCCATGAAATGAAGCAGCCGCGAGTGGCGCAAATGCTTTATAAAATTCATCGTTCTTCAGAACTTCGAAGGATGCTAAATCGTCTCGGGAAAAAACCTCTTTCACCAGACGTCATTTATCAAGATTTATTACAAAAGTTTGAGAATCATCATCGAAGAGACGTTGAAGTGATTCGAGCCCTATCTTACCTGGCTGCTAATAAAAATGATCTTGAGAACGTGGAAAAGGTTGTTTGTCATTGTGATGTCAATCATAATAATTGGATGTTTAGTGAGGAAGGGAATCTATATTTAATCGATTGGGACGGAGCGGTTGTGGCAGATCCTGCGTTAGATATCGGAATGCTGCTTTACTGGTACCTTCCAAAAGAGGAGTGGGAAGAATGGCTCACTCATTACGGATTGGAAAATACAGATAGCCTGCGCCACCGCATGTACTGGTATGTGGTAGCGCAGACACTCTTGTCTATCTATTGGTACGATCTTAAAGGATTAAACGGTGAAGTTGAATTCTGGAAAAAAGACCTAGAGAATTTAAACCACTATCGACTTATTGATACCGATCAATAGTATCAACCCACTGGCTAAGATGAGGCTGGTGGGTTTCTATATGGTTTAATAAATTGGATTCTGTTGCTCCAGTAGCACTATATTGTTGAATCTGACCAAGTACCTGCTTAATCTCTGGCGCAATACCTTCGTTTTGCTGTAAAGCTGTTGCCAAACGCTGAACTTGCTCACATTCTGAAGAGGTTCCTGTGCAATCGATATGATGGTTCTTAAGAATGTCAGCCAGAATAAAAAGCTGATCTCGATGTGAGAGTGGCATGAATTTTCCTCCTTATTTGTACTACTAATTAGCGTGTGCATGTAAGGAGGAATTATGCTCTCGCTATACGAAAAAACACGGATTTCTCCGTGTTATGCTCATTATTTTGTATCGCCTTTTGCACCCCATCCGAAAAGCGCAACAATGGAAACAATGATCACAATCCATGGTGCCCACATGATAAGAAAGTGTTCCACTTCTTCACCCTCCTCTCTCTCCATATCATAACTGATATGATGGGAATTTCACCACATCATTTTTTACAATTTGACTACTATTTCATACCCTTTCCACCACCTTTCTATTCTTATGATTTCATGGTAAAATGTCGATTGTGTAAAAACGGTAATTAGACTATAAGGAAGTGAACATATGCGTCAACGCAATAAACCCTGGGCAGAAGAAATGTTTGCAGATCACCCACAATTCGTACCCACCACCCCTTCCGAAAGAAAAGGGAACTGGAAAGACGTCTTTCAAAATAACAACCCCATTCATCTAGAAGTGGGAACGGGAAAAGGGCAATTTATAATTGGCATGGCGAAACAGAATCCTGATGTGAATTACATTGGTTTAGAATTATCGTCAAGTGTTATGGTGTCTGCTTTAGAAAAGTTAATCGTAGAAGATGTACCGAATGTTCGCCTGCTGAATGAAAACGCACAAGATCTTCAATCGCTTTTTGAAGAAAATGAAGTAAGCCGCATTTATTTGAATTTTTCAGATCCTTGGCCAAAAAATCGCCATGAAAAAAGAAGACTTACCTATAAAACGTTTCTGGATTTGTATCGTGTTGTGATGAGCCCGAAAGGCGAAGTTCATTTTAAGACAGATAATCAGGGCTTATTTGAATATTCCCTTCACAGTTTCTCTGCATACGGCATGACGTTAAATCATGTAAGCCTTGATTTGCATCAAAGTGGTATGGAAGATAATGTGATGACTGAGTATGAAGAAAAGTTTTCATCAAAAGGAAGCCGGATTTATCGATGTGAAGCAAAATTCAGAATTTGAGTCGCTTAGCGCGACTCTTTTTTTGATTCTCATTGAAAGCGATTTCTTTTAGTGAGAAGATAGACATATTCGTAGAAAGGGGTTTTGTAATGGAACAGTTACAAGTAGGTACACTATCAATTACGTGGCTTAGAGGTGGGGTTACTCATATGGATGGTGGCGCGATGTTTGGAGTTGTGCCAAAACCGCTCTGGAGCAAGAAATACCCTGTAAATGAGAAAAACCAAATCGAGCTTCGAACGGATCCGCTGTTGCTTCAATGGCAAGGAAAAAAGATCTTAATTGAATCAGGGATTGGGAAAGGGAAGTTGACTGAGAAGCAAAGAAGGAACTATGGTGTTGAGGAAGAGTCTGATATTCATGCTTCTCTTGAAGAGCTATCGTTGTCAGTGGAGGACATTGACATAATCCTTATGACTCACCTGCATTTTGATCATGCAAGTGGCTTAACTGAACCGGATGGAAATGAGTATAAGTCAACTTTTCCAAATGCCGCTATTTACGTCTCAGAAGTAGAATGGAATGAAATGAGAGAACCTAACATTCGTTCGAAAAATACATATTGGAAAGAGAACTGGGAAGCGATTCAACATCAGGTCCAAACATTTAAAGAAGCCTATGAAGTGCTTCCTGGTTTAAATTTGTACCATACTGGTGGACATAGTGATGGTCATGCGATTATCACGCTGGAAGAAGGGGGCGAGTATCTCATCCACATGGCAGACCTCATGCCAACTCACGCACACAAAAACCCTCTTTGGGTTCTTGCATATGATGATTATCCAATGACCTCCATCTATGCGAAAGAAAAGTGGATTACTGATGCTGTATCTCAAGACGCCTGGTTTATTTTTTATCACGATGCTCGTTACCGTGCTCTTAAATGGAACGATTCTTTTGAAATAACGCATGAAGTAAAACGAAATAGCTGATTTTAAGGAAGACTGCCGAACGGGCAGTCTTCCTTTTTTACGTCCAGGTGAATGGAAAACGAGAAATGAGCTGTTGAAGCGATGTGTTATTTGACTGCATTTGAACACTTTTGAATTTTTTTGAATAAAATTGAACGAAAATGATTGACTTATGAAAGTGCTTTCATTATACTGTGAGTAGAAAGTAGGTGATGATTTGTTAAATGCTGAACGTCATTTCATCATTTTACAAGTTCTTAAAGAAAAGGAAACAGCAACTGTTCATGAGTTAAGTGAAGCAACCGGGGCATCTGTTTCAACAATTCGTCGTGATCTTGTTCAACTCGAAGAAGAAAATCAGTTAAAACGAATTCATGGGGGCGCATCACTTTTTCGTTCAAAGGGAACGGAACCATCACTTGGTGAAAAATCCACGCAGAACATGTCAGAAAAAGAGAAAATTGCATCTTATGCAGCTGAATTGGTTAAAGACGGTGACTGCATTTTCCTTGATCCAGGGACAACCACCCAAAAGATGGCTCCTTTCTTACAACATAAACAAGTTATTGTTGTTACAAATGGCTACCAGGTCATTGAAAGCCTTCTAGCAGAAGGTATAACAACTTATGTTATTGGTGGGAAGTTTAAATCAAGAACAGGGGCGATGACAGGAGTTAAGGCACTTGAAAGTATTGAAACGTATCGTTTCGATAAGTGTTTTATCGGGATTAATGGTATTCATGAATCGTTAGGCTATACAACGGCAGATCCAGATGAAGCCATCATTAAACAAGCAGCGATTAAACTTTCACGCGATGCCTATATTCTAGCTGATTATTCGAAAATTGGTGAAGCAGCTTTTAGTAAAGTTGCAGATATTGAAGCGTGTACGATAATTACAAATGAGCATCCTGAAACAAATTATGATCAGGTAAGCAAACATACAACAGTAGAAGTGGTGAAGATATGATCTATACAATTACGTTAAATCCATCAGTCGACTATATTGTACGACTGGAGAACCTTAAAACTGGACTCGTTAATACGGTAGACGAAGAGATGAAAATCGCAGGGGGAAAAGGTGTTAATGTGACGAAAGTTCTAAAACGCCTTGGACATGAATCAACAGCATTAGGGTTTGTTGGCGGATTTACAGGTCAGTTCATTGAACAGTCACTGAAAGAGGAAGCTCTTCATCCTAACTTTATTCATGTAAATGGTGATACGCGCATTAACATTAAGTTAAAAAATGGAGAAGAAACAGAAATTAATGGTTTATCTCCAGAAATAACAGAAAGTGATATTGAGCAATTATTTACTCAACTTTCGCAAACTGTTGCAGGGGATATTGTTGTTATGGCAGGGAGCGTTCCCTCGAGTGTTGATCAAACAATCTATTCTCGAATTCTTCAGGCACTACCAGATGGCGTACAGGCGATTGTTGATACTAAAGGAGAAGCATTAAAGGAAGTAGTAAGAGCAAAACCGTTTCTAGTAAAACCGAATCACCATGAACTAGGCGATTTATTTGGTGTTGATATTACTTCAGTAGCGGAGTCGGTCAAATACGGTAAGAAAGTTCAAGAAATGGGCGCAAAAAACGTGATTGTTTCATTAGCAGGGGATGGAGCTGTATTGATTACAGCTGAAGATGTTCTGTTTGGTAACGTTCCAATCGGTAAAGTACAGAATTCAGTTGGAGCAGGGGATTCAGTAGTAGCTGGTTTTCTTAGTAAATACATCGAAACTGAAAACTTGAAAGAAGCATTCCAATCGGGGATCGCAGCAGGAAGCGCGAGCGCATTTTCAACTGGTTTCTGTACAGCAGAAGAAGTTCAAGAGTTAAGAAAACAAATTACGGTTAAGACTTATGATGATATGGGAGGTCGGGGAATATGAGAATCACAGAATTATTAACAAAAGAAACAATGATTCTAAACCTTGAAGCGGATTCGAAAGATCGTGTTATTAATGAGCTGTCTGAAAAACTAGAGAGAGCAGGCAAATTGCAGGACCTTAACGCGTTCAAAAAAGCGATTCATGCGCGTGAGAAAGAGAGTACGACTGGGATTGGAGAAGGCATCGCCATTCCTCACGCCAAAACAGCGGCCGTAAAGTCGCCGGCAATTGTTTTTGGACGTTCTCATGCAGGTATCGATTATCAGTCTCTTGACGGTCAGCCGGCGCACTTGTTCTTTATGATTGCTGCGACTGAAGGAGCAAACCAAACACATTTAGAAGCGCTATCAAGACTATCTTCATTTTTAATGGATAACGATTTCCGTAAAGGACTTCTTGAAGCAAGAACAGAAGAAGAGGTGTTGCAAGCATTTGATCAGAAAGAAGAAGAAAATGCTGATGAAGATGAAGTGGAAGAAACAACTGAAGTTACTGGGAAAATATTAGCGGTTACAGCATGTCCTACGGGTATTGCACACACTTATATGGCTGCGGATGCACTGAAAGCGAAAGCATCTGAAATGGGCTATAGTGTCAAAGTTGAAACAAATGGATCAGGGGGCGTGAAAAATCGTCTAACTGATGAAGAGATTGAAAAGGCACCAGGTATTATTGTTGCGGCAGATACAAAAGTAGAAATGGATCGATTTAAAGGGAAGAAAGTAATCGAAGTTCCAGTAGCAGAAGCCATCCGAAAGCCTGCTGATTTACTAAAGCAAGCAGCAAACGGTGATGCTCCGGTTTATAAATCTTCTGGATCATACGAAGATCAAATCAGTGAGAAGAAAAACGAAAGAAAAGGAAAGCAGTCCGCATTCTATAAGCATTTAATGAACGGTGTTTCGAATATGCTTCCGCTCGTTGTTGGTGGCGGTATTTTGATAGCCCTTTCATTTATCTTCGGTATTAATGCTGCAAATCCAGATGATCCAAGTTACAATGCATTTGCAGCAGCACTAAGCACCATCGGCGGTGGAAATGCCTTTGCTCTTATGATTCCAGTCCTCGCAGGATTTATCGCAATGAGTATTGCCGATCGTCCTGGTCTTGCTCCTGGTCTCGTTGGTGGTTTAATGGCTTCTACGAACGGCGCTGGTTTTCTAGGTGGACTTATTGCAGGTTTCCTTGCTGGTTACGCTGTTCTTCTTTTGAAAAAGCTTTTCTCTGGACTTCCACAATCCCTAGAAGGGTTAAAGCCGGTTCTTTTATATCCTTTGTTTGGTATCTTTATCACAGGAATCATTATGATGTATGTCGTAATTGAACCTGTAGGAGCTTTAAACACAGGGCTAGAAAATTGGTTGAGCGGAATGGGTACGACAAACAAGCTTCTACTAGGCTTAATTCTTGGTGGTATGATGGCAGTTGATATGGGTGGTCCAATCAATAAAGCAGCATTTACATTCGGTATTGCGATGATTGATGCAGGTAATCTAACGTATCATGCAGCAATCATGGCAGGAGGTATGACGCCACCACTTGGGCTTGCTCTTGCAACAACGCTATTTAAAAATCGCTTCAACAAAACTGAGCGTGAAGCAGGTAAAGTCGCTTATGTGATGGGGGCTTCCTTCATAACAGAAGGCGCAATCCCATTTGCAGCAGCAGATCCAGGACGAGTGATTCCTTCTATTATTGTTGGATCATCTGTAGCAGGCGCATTAACAATGTTATTTAATATAGCTTTACCAGCACCGCATGGCGGAGCGTTTGTTATCTGGTCTGTGAATAACATCTCATTAACTCATATTCTTCTCTATATCCTAGCTATCGTCATTGGTACAATTATCACAGCTTTGATGGTTGGTATACTAAAAAAATCTAAACCACAAGTACAAGCATAATAAGTGAAAGAGGCTCCGTATGGGAGTCTCTTTTTCTTATTTATTAAATAACGGTGCATTTGTAAAGTTGGTGTAGTAGCTTAATTTTCCACTTTTTGTTAAAAGTATAGTGCCGATTAAAAGGGATGAGAGAGCGTGAGAACCGAAATATGTCCATCTCATTCATACAGTTTCCAGTGAGATTCGAATGATAGCGTTTTCACTTAGTATCTTGCGCTTATGCTTATTTCTTGTGGCTAAAAGGTTGAAGGTCTAAGGATGCAGTGTTAGTATAAATGACCGTAGATGATTTTTCGGAAATCCAAAGGAGGCAATCATGCTAGAAAATAAAACCGTAACGTTTATCGGAGCGGGTTCAATGGCAGAGGCAATGGCTGCAGGAATGATTGAGTCAGGTACTATTGAACCTGAACGTATTATTATGACAAACAGAAGTAATGAACAACGTCGTCAGGAGCTAATGGAAAACCACGGCGTATTGGCGACGCAAAGCATAGAATTCGCCGTTCGTGAGGCTGATGTTGTAATCCTTGCAATGAAACCTAAAGATGTTGAACGTGCACTAGAAGCGATCGAGAACTTTATCACGAATGATCAACTTCTCTTATCTGTTCTAGCTGGCGTACCATCCTCCTATATTGAGGAGCAACTGGATGGAGAACAACCAGTCATCCGCGTTATGCCAAACACATCAAGTATGATTGGGAAATCTATTTCTGCTTTAGCAGCAGGCACACATGTAAGTGATGAGCAGGTTACAATTGCTCGCGCCCTTATACGTTCTATTGGGGAGACAGTTGTTATTGAAGAAGAGCAAATGGACGTATTTACAGGCGTTGCAGGAAGCGGACCCGCTTATATTTATTATGTAATAGAGAGCCTTGAGAAAGCTGCCATTGAAGGTGGAATTGAAACAGAAACCGCTCGGAAAATGGCTGTTCAAACGGTACTAGGTGCCGGAATGATGGCAGAGCAATCTGAAGATTCGCCTTCCGCACTAAGAAAAAAAGTAACTTCACCAAACGGTACAACTCAAGCTGGTCTTGAAGCTTTGTATGATAATGGCGGCGGAGAAGCTTTTGTAGCAGCGGTTGAAAATGCAGCTACACGCTCAAAAGAGATTAGTACTCAATTCAATAAAAAACCAGTAACTCAGTAAGAACCGGTGCATACCGGTTCTTTTTTTGTTATGAAATGAATCGGGAAGGGTAAACGTAATTTAAACGAGGATGGATGATCTGTCCGTCATTTCCTCCTATTGGATGTCTTTTTCTACAAAATGTTAGTAGAATAATAGATGGAATATGATATGATAAGAATTGGATAATTTGTTTGATAGAGGAGGAAAAAATGATGAAAAAAGGAATTTTTGCACTTCTTGCTGTATTTTTAATCGCATTTCCTTTCGCGGGAACAGCAGCACATGCTGAAGCGGATGTTAGTGATGAAGTAAAGAAGGGTGTAGCTAGTTATCTTGGGGAAGAACACTATGACTATGACAAAGGTTCTCTTAAAGTTGTAGACGCAGAAAATCTTGAAGTGGACAGCTCAGCAGATAAGGAATTTAGCAAAGTCTCAATGATGCTTGTAGAGTTTACAACAGTTCGTGACAACATTTTCTTTGAAGATCATACACAGGTCCTTTTCTATGATACAGAAGCCAATGCAATCATCCCAGATTCCAAAGTATTGGATATTGAAAAAGCGAAGGAATATAAAGATAGTCACGCAGATGTTACAGGTGAACACCTCCACATGAGCGTCATTCTTTTTCTAAGTGCGATTATGCTTGTTGGTCCAGCACTTCTTGGCTATTTATGGACTAAAAATAAGTATTCAACACTTCGTTTTAAATTGCAAAATAACGTTTACGACACGAATACTACTTTTTAATTGACTTAAATAAGACAGCAAAATCCCCGTGCCTGGTGCACGGGGATTTCTAGTGTGATTCTTGCAAACAGTGATTTTTTACTGAGCCTGTAATTCCACTAATGTACCTGTTTCTGCATCCACCATAAAGTCAAGCTGCTGAAGATCACCTTCTTTTTCGCAGGTTAAGCCTCCCGCATAAACGGTATAAGGAAGATTGAATTTCTCCACTGAATCCGTTTTCATATGAATCCATGACCCTTTAACAGTATATACGGGTTTTACAGCACCTTTAACTGCTTTTAAAGCTTTTTCAGGTGAAATATACGTTTTTTTTGAAGCGATTGTAGACACTGTAATTGCTGCCGCTCCTGCACCAATTAGTGCTCCAACTAACAAATCTTTTGTTCTCATTGCTTACGAATCTCCCTTCTTCAAGTGGGCAATTTGTTTTCCATCTATAGTATATCTGAATTTCTCACTTGGACCAAATGTTTCTATCGAAATCCACGACACTAGCAACAAGCAACCAGATTCGATACAATAGGAAGAGACGAACCATGGAAGGGGATACATATGAATAAAGAAACGTTGACGCTTTTTAAAACATTAACGGAACTACAAGGTGCACCGGGTTTTGAGCATGATGTTAGAAAATTCGTAAAAAGTGAAATTAGTAAGTATACAGATGAAATTATTCAAGATAATCTTGGAAGTGTTTTTGGGGTTAAACGAAACGATGGGCCACGTGTAATGGTCGCTGGTCATATGGACGAAGTTGGATTTATGGTAACATCCATTACTGAAAATGGAATGTTGCGTTTTCAAACCCTTGGAGGTTGGTGGAGTCAAGTTCTTCTCGCTCAGCGTGTCCAGGTAATGACGAAGAACGGCCCAATTCCTGGTGTGATTGGATCAATCCCACCGCATTTACTTGATGATGCGACTCGTAATAAACCAATGGCAATTAAAAACATGCTTATCGATATTGGTGCTGACAACAAGGAAGATGCCGAACGTATTGGCGTTAAGCCAGGACAGCAAATCGTTCCGGTATGCCCTTTCACCCCCATGGCTAATGAGAAAAAAATCATGGCAAAAGCTTGGGATAATCGTTACGGGGTAGGTTTAGCGATAGAACTATTGAAAGAACTTCAAAATGAAGAGGTACCGAATGAGTTGTATTCTGGGGCTACGGTTCAAGAAGAAGTGGGCTTAAGAGGTGCACAAACCGCAGCAAATATGATAAATCCGGATATTTTCTATGCACTGGACGCAAGTCCCGCTAATGATATGACTGGAGATAAGAATGAATTTGGTCAGCTTGGTAAAGGAGCACTTCTACGGATCTATGATCGCTCGATGGTGACCCATCAAGGTTTAAGAGATTTTATCTTGGATACGGCTGAAAGTAATGAAATTCCTTATCAGTATTTCATTTCTCAAGGAGGAACGGATGCGGGGCGCGTTCATCTGTCCAATAATGGCGTTCCTTCCGCAGTAGTAGGAATTTGCTCAAGATATATTCATACCTCTTCTTCAATGATCCACATAGATGATTATGCAGCTGCAAAAGAATTAATCATAAAATTAGTGAAATCAACAGATCAGGCAACGGTAGATAGTATTAAAAGCAACGTGTAAGTACAAGGGGCCGAAGAGGCTCCTTTTCTTATGAGGATTTTTTATCAAGTAGGTGGAGGGATGTTGAGTGAATCATTTAGTAGTTGGATCTACGAACCCGGTGAAAATAAACGCAGTAAGAAACCATTTTGTAGGTGAGGTCAGAGGGGTGGACGTTGATTCTGGTGTTGCCGATCAACCATGGGGAGACGAAGAAACGCTTCTTGGAGCAAAACAACGGGCGAGAGCCGCATTGGCAACAAGTCAGAGTGAAATAGGGATCGGTCTTGAAGGTGGAGTTCAAATCATTGAAGAGAAATTATACGTTTGCAATTGGGGAGCTCTTGTTGATAAAAATGGCACAGAAGTAATTGCAGGTGGGGCAAGGTTTCCGCTTCCTGATAATATTAAAAAAATGCTGGAGGAAGGAAAAGAATTAGGTCCTGTTATTTCCGAGTATGCAAGTCGAGCGGACGTAAGCAAAAAAGAAGGCGCCATTGGGATTTTTACCAACGGCGCCGTCTCAAGAACCGACATGTACGATCATCTTGTATCTCTACTTTTCGGTCAATACCAATTTCAAATGCGTTAATTAGTTTCGAAAATATAAGATAATGCTTTTAAAGCCTGGTCTGTGTTTTCAACAGTAACTTGAGCTTTGTTTGAAAGTTCTTTTAGTGGGTGATGAAGGGATTCAGGGCGAATCAGAATAAGTGGTTTCTGAAGAGCGATTGCCGTAGCAGCATCCATCGCACTGTTCCACTGTTTATAGTTCTCACCAAAAAGTGCAATGACTACGTCTGATTTATGAAGTAAAACGTGAGTTCGAAGATTGTTGATTTCTGAAGCAGCTTCATCCTTCAGAATTTTATTAAGTTGTTCGCCTTTAATTTCTTCACCAATGTTGTCTGAACGATCATGATTTTCCATAGGTCCAACAAATTGAATAGGCAATTCCATTTTAATAGCGTTTTCTTTCAGTTCATTTCGCCAATCATCGTGAATTTGGCCAGCCAGATAAACCGTCAATTCCATCAGTAGTGCCTCCTTTAAAATGTTTACGCCATTATTGTAGCATGGTTTTTTCATTTATTCCCAGTAAATAGATTAGGGGGAAAAGTTTGACCGTTTAACCTATTCATTAAGTGGTGGAAGAAATATGTGTATACTAAAACAGGATAATCCATTTGAAAGGAGAAACAGATGAAAGATTTTTTACATCAGAAAGGCATTACGCTTTCTCCGCGTGTGTATTTTATAACCGCGCTTAGCTATATGGCGCTTGGCCTCTTTTCATCGTTAATTATTGGCTTAATTCTTAAAACAATTGGTGGGCAAGTCTCTGCGCTTTCTTTTTTAACACCAATGGGAGAACTCGCAATGAGCTTAATGGGGCCTGCCATTGGTGTCGCGGTTGCCTATGGTTTAGGAGCACCTCCACTCGTATTGTTTGCAGCTATTCTTGCAGGTGCAGCTGGATCCGAACTTGGTGGCCCTGCTGGTAGTTACGTTGCAGCCCTAGTGGCTTCTGAAGCAGGAAAGCTTGTTTCGAAGTCAACTAAGTTAGACATTATCGTGACGCCGTTAATAACAATTTTTGCTGGTTATGGAACGGCGACTCTCATTGGACCGGGTATTCAATCACTCCTTACTAATTTTGGGTCTCTGATCATGTGGGCAACGGAGCAACGACCGATTATTATGGGGATTATTGTTGCAGTGCTTATGGGACTTGCTCTTACTGCGCCTATTTCGAGTGCTGCAATTGCCATCATGCTTGGATTAGAGGGCATTGCAGCCGGTGCAGCGACGATCGGGTGTGCCGCTCAGATGATCGGCTTTGCTGTAAGTAGCTATCGCGAAAACGGGGTAGGAGGTTTAATTGCCCAGGGAATTGGTACTTCGATGCTACAGGTTGCAAATATTGTTCGTAATCCGTGGATTTTGCTTCCGCCAACGGTAGCTGGCGCCATCCTTGCTCCAATTGGAAGTGGTTGGCTCTCTTTGTTAAATAATTCTTCCGGTGCTGGAATGGGAACAAGTGGTTTCGTTGGACAAATTATGACGTTTAACGTGATGGGGACTGGTGGCGAAATTTGGCTAGCGATTGTTATGTTGCATTTTGTTGGACCAGCAATAATAAGTCTGTTAATATCCGAAGTAATGAGGCAAAAAGGACTTATTCGTCCTGGAGATATGAAGATACAAACAGATTGAAACAGGGAGGTTCATCATGAAGAAATTTGAAAAACATGAAGAATATTTAGAAGCAATTAAAGAAGGGGAATCGGTACTTCTTTTTTCTGCAGATTGGTGCCCGGATTGCCGAGTGATTGAACCATTTCTACCAGAGCTAGAAAAAGAATATAGCGAGATGGATTTTTATTACGTTGATCGTGACGATCATATTGAGCTATGTCAGGAAATGGACATCTTTGGTATTCCGAGCTTTGTTGCATTTAAAGATGGAGAAGAAACTGGACGCTTTGTAAGTAAGATGCGAAAAAGTAAAGAAGAAATAGAAGAATTTCTTACAAGTGTAAAGTAACGGACGATCCATGGAACAAAGCTATGCGTCGCATAGCTTTGTTTTTTAATTCGTTCGTTTCATGGTATGATAAGGTGACATCTTCGTATAGGGTGGTGAAAATATGGAACCAAAAGATCTGAAAAAATTGCTCGAAAAACGGCTTCAGCAAGAAGATCGTGAGCTTACATACAATCAAAAAGAAGAAAAACTAAGAGTAGAAGACCGTTCCACAGGAAAAGGAATGAGTCTTGGACTTAAAGGACTCGCTGCTAAGTATGAAGAACGTGGCGAGAAGGTTCTTGAAGAAGTGGTCCATCACGTTGATGAGACGCTCAAGGTAATGAATGAAAAGCACGAATTAACAGGTAAGGAAAATCAAATCTTTCCAGTTATTCGCTCTGGTTCATTTGCATCTGAGACAGAAAGCGGGGTTCCGTTTGTAATTGAAGAGCATACTGCTGAAACGCGGATTTATTATGCGCTTGATCTTGGGAACTCCTATCGACTCATTGATCAAGAATGGCTAGAGAAAGAAGGTTGGACAAAGGAAGCATTGCACGAGGTTTCGTTGTTTAATTTAAGAGGGTTATCGACCGAAGTGAAATCAGATACAGTCGCCGGTAATACGTTCTACTTCTTGAATACGAACGATGGCTATGATGCAAGTCGGATTTTAAATGATACTTTACTCGAACGAATGGCTAAAAAAGCGAAGGGTGAATTGGCTGTAGCCGTTCCTCATCAAGATGTTTTAGTATTTGCCGATATTGAGAATGAACGCGGATACGATGCTCTTGCTCAGTTAACCATGCACTTTTTTTCAAGTGGACTAGTTCCCGTAACCGGTCTACCGTTCATGTATGAAGATGGAAAGTTAGAACCAATCTTTATCATGGCTAAAAACAAACCTAAAAAATAATCACTGTTGAAAAAGGAGTACAGTATAATGAATATGTTTTACAATAAAGAAGGCGTTGGAGATACTTTAATTGTTACTTTAGGCAGTACGGAAAGAGAAGATAAGGCTGTTGAGCGTAACGACAATGTAGCCCGAATCTATAGTAAAGAAACAAACCAGACAATAGGCTATAATATTTTTCATTTTTCTTCCATTCATGAGCTATCAAGCAATGGTGTTGTAGACGAAAGTGAAGAGCTTGTAACAGCAGTTAATCATGCCATTAAAGAGAGTGGTTTTCAAGATGAACTCGTCTTTGATCCTTCTCCTAAATTTGTAGTTGGTTATGTAGAAGAAATGGAAAAACACCCAAATGCCGATAAATTGAATATTTGTCAGGTGAATGTTGGAGAAGAGAAACTTCAAATTGTTTGTGGTGCTCCAAATGTTGATCATGGCCAAAAGGTCGTTGTAGCGAAAGTTGGCGCTGTGATGCCATCAGGTATGATTATTAAAGATGCGAGTTTACGTGGAATTGAATCAACTGGTATGATTTGTTCTGCTAAAGAGCTTGATTTACCAGATGCTCCGAAAGAAAAAGGGATTCTTATCCTTCCAGATGATTATGAAGTTGGTTCTGAATTCAAAGCCTACTAGAAAATTTTCTAGTAGGTTTTTTCTTTCGCGTAAATCGGGTATAGGGTATATTGAACTTATTTTTACTGTTTTAGACGAAGAACCACTTTTTTTTACGAAAGATTTTAGAAACAGCCTTACAATGATAGGGGATTTTCCGATAAAATAGAAGAATAGCGCGATCTAAAAGGGCTTAATTAGAAAAGGTGATTGTAATTGGATAATAATTGGTTTAAGAAAGTATGGAGTAAACTATTTGATATTGAAGAGGAAGAGGAGACTGGACGAAGAGATGCTGAGGTAAAAGAAACGAAACCTTTAAAAGAACGTACTGATCGAAAACATTCCATCGGTCGGATGGAGAGTGCGAATCGAAAAAATGAAGCTAGAATTGTTCATCAATATCCGAGAGAGGGAAATTTCCGTTTTCCATTAATTCCTGATCAGTCAAATAACCAAACAAAAAAAGAAGATAGAAAAGAGTCGAATTATCCGAAAAAAGAGCAGGGGACCTCAAATAGGACTAGGCCAGAAAAAAAGAATGAGAATTTAGCCCCGTCCAAAAAAGAAGGTAATGCTAGGAAAGTAGTGAGAGATGGCGTTTCGGATAAAGCGGAGCCAGTAGCTAATAAGAAATTTTCGGGCGTCAATTTTAAACCATCCGAAATTCCTTCGCCCATTTATGGGTTTAGTAAACGCCCCGTTGCTGAAAAAATGGAGGATGCAGCCAAGAAGTCGAATCCTAATCCGCGATATACGTCTCTTGACAAAAGTGATGTGATCGACAAACTTATCCAAGAACCAGTGCCTTTTTCTTTAACTGAAGAGGAGAGTACGGTCTCTCTCTTAGAAAACGCGCACAGTGATCAAGAATCTCCTCAAGTGAACGAAGCGTTAGCATCAGTAGAAAAAACGCCTATTGATCAGCAGGAGACGGTTATACGAGAAGAAGAGGTAAAGACAGGCTTTGGAGTGCAAAGTGATAAATCCCACGATCAGGAGATGGAAGAGGAGAACCTATTCCACGATGAGTCTCTAATGAGGGACGTCCAAGAAAGTTCCCGCATTCACGAAGACGCTTCAAAGGTAAACGAATCAGTAAATAAACAAGATAAAGTAATTGAAGCTGAGATCAATGAAGAGATCAATGAAGAGATCAATGAAGAACCTACCCTAAGTGGATCTGAAAATGAAGTCCTAGAAGCGGATGACTCTATTAGTTTCAGACAATCTGGTACGCATGAAGATGCTCAGGGAAATGATGAAGAAGTGGTAAGCCTGAAGGAGCCAGCCTTCGAGGAAGAACGAGTATCTGAAAACATTGTTTCGGAACAGCAGGAAGTGTTGTCGCAGAGTAAAGATGGTATGTTAGAACAAGAAGTGGAACAAAAACAAGAGACGCCGGAACCAACTATGTCTGTTCAAGAACAATCTCATAAACAAGATCGACAAGAGGAAAGTCGTCCTAAACCTCAGGTGCCTTATAATGTGATGATGTTAGCAAACGATCGTCGTCATGTAACGAAAAAGCCCGTAACAGGTGCTGATTATAAACTTCCTCCGATATCGCTTCTAGATATCCCTCCACGAAATGAAGGTAGTGATGATCAGTGGCTTGAAGAACAGCGAGAGTTATTAGAATCAACGCTTGCCAATTTTAACGTTCAGGCAAAAGTTGTTGGAGCGACGATGGGACCAACGGTTACTCGTTTTGAAGTTCAGCCAAGTCCAGGTGTTAAAGTGAACAAAATTACGAATTTAAGCGATGATATTAAACTTAGTCTAGCTGCACGAGACATCCGGATGGAGGCACCTATTCCTGGGAAAAATGCCATTGGAATTGAAGTTCCAAATCCTACGAGTAAGCCGGTCTTTATTCGAGAAATTGTGCGAAGCGGGGCTTTTCAAACGGAAGGTTCTTTATTAAATGCTGCACTTGGTTTTGATATTGCTGGGGAAGCAAAAATAACAGACATACAGAAAATGCCACACGGTCTTATTGCGGGCGCAACAGGTTCAGGTAAAAGTGTATGTATCAACTCTATATTAGTTAGTTTGTTACTTAAAGCAAATCCTAACGATGTAAAAATGATGCTAATTGATCCAAAAATGGTTGAGCTTGCACCATATAACGGTCTTCCACATCTGGTTACTCCAGTAATTAATGACGTAAAAGAAGCGACCACTGCACTGAAGTGGGCAGTCGATGAAATGGAAGAGCGATATGAAAAATTTGCAGCTGCAGGTGTTCGTGACATAAAGCGCTACAACGAGCGTGCGATTAATCACGGTGAGCCTCAGCATAAACTTCCATACATCGTTATCGTGATCGATGAACTAGCTGATTTAATGATGGTATCCCCGCAGGATGTAGAAGATGCCATTTGTCGTATTGCTCAAAAAGCAAGAGCATGTGGGATTCATCTGCTAGTTGCAACCCAAAGGCCATCAGTTGATGTTATTACAGGGTTAATAAAAGCAAACATTCCAACTCGAATTGCTTTCTCAGTATCATCTCAGATTGATTCAAGAACCATCCTAGATACGAGTGGGGCGGAGAAGCTACTTGGAAAAGGCGACATGCTTTGTCTAGAGAACGGCTCATCAAAGCCTGTCCGTTTGCAAGGAAACTTTGTGTCTGATGAAGAAATTGAGCGAGTGACTTCTTTTGTACGTAAACAAAGGAAGCCTAACTACTTAATTAAGAAAGAAGATTTAATGAAAAAACAGCAGTATGATGATCAAGAGGATGATTTGTTTGAGGAGGCATGTATGTGGGCACTTGAACAAGGTCAAGCTTCATCTTCTGCTCTGCAGCGTCGTTTTAGAATTGGATTCAACCGCGCAGCAAGACTCATTGAGATGATGGAAGAGCGCGGGTTGGTTTCTGAAGCAATGGGAAGTAAGCCACGAAGTATTTTAATGAGTAAAGCTGATTTTGAAGAAGCATTCTCAAAAGATATGCACGTCTAGTGCATATCTTTTTTACTTGTTTTATGTAGCCTGGTTCTATATGATAAATAGTGTTAAGCTAATGTTAAATTATAGTCAGATAAGTGAATGGTTGAACATAGAGAGCTCACATTCGAATGACGAAACTACTTGAAGGAGCCCCATTATGAAAGAAATTGAACTTAAAATGCAAGGGAAAATAAAAAGACTTACAAACCGCACGTTTAAATTTGATGAACGCGTAGGTGAGGGCTGGTTTTCCGCAGTTTACTTTCTTAAAACATGCGAAATTGTGGAAGAGTTTAAACCAGATAATATTGTGACGATGCAGTTTTTTCAAAAGCATGATGCTGTTCTTTGTGGTTCAGATGAAGCAATTGCTCTGATTAAAACATTTGCAAAGGATCCTGATTCACTTGAAATTGATTCTCTTAAAGATGGAGATAAAATTTCTCCGTTTGAAACGGTACTGAAAATTAAAGGACCTTATCAAAGCTTTGGTTTCCTAGAAGGAATTATTGATGGTATTCTGGGCAGAAGAACATCAGTAGCGACGAATGTTTATCATGTAGTAAAAGCAGCTCGATCATCAGGGATCCAAAAACCAGTTATTTTTATGGGTGATCGTGATGACCACTATACGCAACAAGCTGGTGATGGATACGCATCCCATATTGGCGGTTCTACTGCTCAGGCAACGCATGCGATGAATGAATGGTGGGGTAAAAGAGGTATGGGGACAATGCCACATGCCCTTATTCAACTGTTCAAAGGTGATGTTGTTGAAGCTTCGAAAGCATACTATGCGAAATATCCTGAAGATGAATTAATTGCGCTGGTGGATTACAACAATGACGTCATCACAGACTCATTAAAAGTGGCAAGGGAATTTGGTGACACATTAAAAGGTGTTCGAGTCGATACTTCCCGTACAATGGTTGATCAGTATTTCTGGAGAAACCCTGACGTTTTAGGAACATTTGATCCAAGAGGGGTAAATGCTGAATTAATCTTTGCTCTAAGAGAAGCCCTTGATCATGAAGGATTTAATCATGTCAAAATTGTCGTTAGCGGAGGATTTACTGAAGAAAGAATCAGAACGTTCGAATCTCAGAATGTTCCTGTTGATATTTATGGTGTAGGTAGCAGTTTGCTTAAAGTGGATATTGGGTTTACTGGAGATAATGTTATTCTTGATGATGAACCCGAAGCGAAAGCTGGCAGAAAATATCGACATAATCCACGTTTAGAGCGTGTTGAATAAGCAATATGAGACAGGAACACAGTCCTGTCTTTTTTGCGCCCGTAGGACCAATTTAGTTTCATGAAATTTATTGTAGACCTGTCTCTATTTCTGCTATAATGTAGTATTGAAAAGAAATGCAGCGCATACTTGTAATACCATCATATACTAAAAAAAGGTTAAGCGGAGAAGAAATGAAAGTGTGGAGGTTCTGAAATGACTATATATCACTTTGTTGGCATTAAGGGATCCGGGATGAGCGCTCTTGCACAAATCCTTAGCGACATTGGATACAGTGTACAGGGTTCAGACGTAGAGAAGAGATTCTTTACACAGGAGGCTTTAGAGCAAAAAGGGATTACTATTCTTCCATTTGCAGAAGAAAACATTAAAGAAAACATGACAATTATTGCTGGTAATGCTTTTGATGATCAGCATGAAGAGTTAGTGCGAGCAAGAGAAATGAACCTTCCTGTCTATCGTTACCATAAATTCCTTGGCGACTTTATTCAAAAGTTCACTAGTATTGCTGTAACAGGTTCTCATGGTAAGACATCAACAACTGGTTTGTTATCTCACGTGGTTGGAGCAGCAGAACCAACATCGTACCTTATCGGAGATGGCACTGGTAGCGGCGTGAAAGATAGCCAATATTTTGTTTTTGAAGCATGTGAATACCGTCGTCACTTCTTATCATATCAACCTGATTATGCAATTATGACGAATATTGATTTTGACCATCCAGATTATTTTACAGATGTGGATGATGTATTTTCGGCATTTCAAGAAATGGCTATGCTTGTAAAGAAAGGCATTATTGCATACGGTGATGACTCTTATCTGCAGCAGATTCAAACAAAAGTGCCAGTTGTCTTCTACGGCTTTGATGATCAGAATGATTTTCAAGCGACAAATATTAAAATAGATGAGAACGGTACTACCTTTGACGTTCATGTTCGTGATGATTATTATCGTACGTTCCAGATTCCGATGTTTGGGAAACACAACGTGTTAAACGCTTTATCTGTAGTAGCGCTCTGTCACTATGAAAATCTTTCTGGGGATACCGTGGCAGCTCAACTAGCAAATTTCAAAGGTGTTAAGCGGAGATTTACTGAAAAGGTAGTCGATGGCCAAGTACTCATTGACGATTACGCCCATCATCCAACTGAAATTAAAGCGACAATTGAATCTGCTCATCAGAAATACCCGAATCGTGAAGTTGTGGCCATTTTCCAGCCTCACACTTTTACGAGAACAAAAACGTTTTTAAATGAATTCGCGGATGTTTTAAAAGAAGCAGACGTTGTTTATTTATGCGATATATTCGGTTCAGCACGAGAAGATGCGGGTCAATTATCGATTGATCAGCTGATTGAGAAAATTCCAAATGCGCATATGATCTCAGAAGAATCCATTCAGCAATTAAATGAGCATGAAAGTGGCGTCCTTCTTTTCATGGGAGCTGGCGATATACAAAAGTATCAAGCAGCTTATGAAACAGAAAAAGCTTCTATCTAAAAGAAAAGGCACTTATGCCTTTTCTTTTTTTACTTAAATACACAAATTTGCTTAGTAGATCAAGGAGATTGTGTTATAAAAAAAAATAAAAAAGGAATAATGAAACTTGTAACGAATTTATTATGGTGTAGGGTAGTAAAGTAGACTCATTTTTCACTCATATGTGAAATGACAAACTTGTGTTTACTAAAGACAAATGAAGGGAACAGATGGAGAAAAGGGAGGTGCCAGTACATGGAGATTATTCTTTACTTAAGCGTTGCTATTATTGCGATTGCATTTGCAGTTTTAGTTTATTTCGTAGCACAAACGTTAAAATCTTTGAAAGATACGCTAAGTAACACAGCAAAAACACTTGATAGTCTTGAAAAACAAATGAATGGTTTAACAACCGAAACCACAGCATTGCTACATAAGACAAATTTACTTGCAGAGGATATTCAGGGTAAATCTGAAGCTCTGGACACAGTCTTTGTGCAAGTGAAAGAAGTTGGAACATCACTTGGAAAAATGAATCATTCTCTAAAAAATATTACCGGTAAAGTTACCGATGAAGCAGAACGTCAATCTGAGCAGGTTACAAAAGTGGTTCAGTGGGGAAATGCTGCTATGCAAATTTGGCAAAAATGGCAAGTGAAAAAGAAAGCAACTGATCAATATGTTGATTCAAAATCATAGGAGGTAATTTAAATGTCTGACAACAACATTAACACAAAAGATTTTATCATTGGTTCACTAATCGGTGGAATTGTAGGAGCAGCTGCTGCACTACTTTCAGCGCCTAAATCTGGTAAAGAGCTTAGAAGCGACCTTAACCAACAAGCAGGAGCAGTAAAAGAAAAAACGTCACAATTCCGTGACTCTGCAGTAGAGCGTAGCACAGACTTTGCTAATCGCGCTAAAGAGAAATCTTCAACGATTTACAAGCAGGTATCTGATCAGTCAAATAACATCGTTTCAAAGATTAAAGATCGTAATCTTGAATCTGAAGAAAACGAGGCACTTCATACTCAGGCAGATGCAGATGTAGAGAGCTTCCAGCAGGATCTTAATGATCACTTTTCTGAAGAAGAACCAGCTTCAATGGAAAACCCTACAAAGCCATAAGTGAAAATAACAAAATGAAAAAGAAGAAGCATAGTGCTTCTTCTTTTTCATTTTGTAACGAATTCTTTATAATGGAACTATAGCTATTTGAAAGGAGAGAGTTTGATGGCAATTACAAAACTAACAACATCTGATGATTTTAAGCGGGTTAAAGAGGATCATTCACAATTTATCGTATTTAAAAATAGTACGACTTGTCCAATAAGTGCTCAAGCATTTGAAGAATTTGAAAAGTTCTCTGAGGATGTGGCGGAAGAAGTATACTATTTGAATGTGCAAGAATCACGCCCATTATCGACGGAAATTGCGGATACGTTCGGAGTGAAGCATCAGTCACCTCAAGCGCTTGTATTTAATGGAGACGAAGTGGTTTGGAATGACTCCCATTGGAGAATTACTTATACTTCTTTGACCGATGCTGCAAAGCAATTTCTAAAATAAACGGCTTCATGAAGCCGTTTATTTTTTTACTAACATGGTTTAATGCTTAAAAGCGTTTAAGAATTAAAAGAAAAGTAGTGACATTTTATTTTTCATCGTATATAATAACCCTAATCACTTAAACAGATAGGAGTGGAGATATTATGGCTAATATCCAAATTGATGAGTTGAGAGAGAAATTAGACGAGATTAACCTACAGCTGCTTGATTTAATTAATGAGCGTGCTGAAGTGGCGAAAGAGATAGGTAGAGTAAAGAAAGCACAGGGGATTAATCGTTTTGACCCTGTTCGAGAGCGTAAGATGCTTGATAAGCTTACGGAGAAAAATGGTGGGCCGTTTGATAATTCCACTCTTCAGCATATTTTCAAGGAAATTTTTAAGGCAAGCCTTGAGCTACAGGAAGATGATCACCGTAAAGCGCTGTTAGTTTCAAGAAAACGCCAGCCGGATAACACCGTAATTGATATTAGAGGCGAAAAAGTTGGAGACGGCGGGCAAGTCCTTATTTCAGGACCATGTGCTGTTGAAAGCTATGAGCAAGTTGCAGAAGTGGCAAAAGCTGTTAAGAAGCAAGGATTTAAAATGCTTCGTGGTGGTGCTTTCAAGCCACGTACATCACCATACGATTTCCAGGGACTTGGTGAAGAAGGGTTGAAGATTCTTAAGCAAGTTGCTGATGAGTACGATCTTGCAGTTGTGAGTGAAATCGTTAATCCAGCAGATATTGAAACAGCAGTAAAGTACGTTGATGTTATTCAAATTGGAGCACGTAATATGCAGAACTTTGAATTGCTTAAAGCAGCAGGTTCTGTTGATAAGCCAGTACTACTTAAGAGAGGTTTATCTGCGACAATTCAGGAATTCATTAATGCTGCAGAGTACATTGTTTCAAACGGAAATACGCAAGTGATGCTTTGCGAAAGAGGCATAAGAACATATGAAAAAGCAACACGAAACACGTTAGATATTACAGCTGTACCGATTCTTAAGCAGGAAACTCATTTACCTGTTCTAGTTGACGTAACGCATTCAACTGGACGTAAAGATTTATTATTCCCAGCAGCAAAAGCAGGTCTTGCGATCGGTGCCGATGGTATTATGGTTGAAGTTCATCCTGATCCTGCAGTTGCGCTTTCAGATGCTGCTCAACAGTTAGATATTCCACAGTACGAACAATTTGTTGAAGATTTGAAAGCTAGCGGTTTATTCAATCCAGCTAAAGTAACGCCTTCTACTATTTAAGTAGAAGGTTTTTTTATCTTTCTTTCTAATGAATTTAGAGTTAGTTTATCTTTATAAGTGGGATTCATTGGGAATAAAAGTGCGTAAGAGTGTTATCCTAAGTAATAATGAAGGGTAATTGTATCCTGTTATGATTTTGTGTGTTAAATTTATGCTTATATGAAGCAAAAAAGCGTTAAATATGCTATCTTTAATACAGTATCTACTTGTGAAATATTCTACATACGAAATGTAGACAATTTTGCATGGAGCATAACAACGGATGAGTGTTAGTCGATATAAGGATTTGGTTTGCAGTCAAACGGATAGTATCGTATCATTAAGTAAATTAAAGTCCGTAAGAGCATGAAGGAGGATCATCGTGAATACAACGATTTATGACGTAGCGAAAGAAGCAGGAGTATCGATGGCAACTGTATCGAGGGTTGTTAATGGCAATCCTAACGTAAAGCCTGCCACCAGAAAAAAAGTATTAGAAGCAATTGAAAGACTAGGATATCGACCAAATGCGGTCGCAAGGGGACTTGCTAGTAAGAAAACGACTACTGTAGGCGTTATTATCCCTGATATTTCTAGTATTTTCTTTGCAGAGCTTGCTCGTGGTATTGAAGACATTGCGACAATGTATAAATACAACATTATTTTGAGCAATTCAGATCAAAATAAAGAAAAAGAAATTCACTTGCTTAATACGATGCTTGGTAAACAGGTGGATGGGATTGTTTTCATGGGCGGTAAAATTACCGAAGAGCATGTAGAAGAATTTAAGCGCTCTCCCGTACCAATTGTGCTAGCTGCAACGCTTGAAAAGAGTCAAGAAATCCCTTCCGTTAATATTAATTATCAGAAGGCGGCTTATGAGCTTGTCGCTAGCTTTATTGAAAAAGGGCATAAAAATATTGGTCTTGTTAGTGGACCTTTGGAAGATCCAATTAATGGCGAAGAGAAGTTTCTTGGGTACCGCACAGCTCTTGAAGATGCAGGAATGGCGGTTGATGAAAACTGTGTAGCCATTGGTGACTATACGTACGATTCTGGTATTGAAGCGATGGAAGGATTCTTAGAGCTAGACGAGAAACCTACTGCCATTTTTGCAGGTACAGATGAAATGGCTCTCGGCGTTATTCATGCAGCGCAAGATAATGGATATAACGTTCCGGAAGATTTTGAAGTAGTTGGATTTGATAACACTAGGCTTGCTACCATGGTTCGTCCTACCCTTTCTACAGTAGTTCAACCAATGTACGATATCGGTGCTGTTGCGATGCGTCTACTAACGAAATTAATGAATAAAGAAACAGTAGAAGAGCAAACTGTTGTATTGCCACACCGTTTGCAACATCGCAATTCTACAATTCATAACGAAGAATAAAAAACGAGCCTGTGGCTCGTTTTTTCTATTGATTCGTAATTTGATAAAGCGCTCGCTCACAAGTGAGTTTATTCTTCTCTGTAATCTCTTGTTTTCTTGGAATAGGCTCATATAAATTAGTCCCATCATCCCAATTTTCAGGGAGAGTAAGGGGAGAAAGGGGATTCCATCGATCTAACCACTGTTGTGGTAATCTTCCTGTTATTGATAGCCCTTTCATTTCAAGCCAAATCCTCGACCACGCTCTTGGTACTACCCGCCAAATATCATATCCCCCGCCACCAACAGCAATCCACTTACCATCACAATATTCGTGTGCAAGCTGATGAGCTAACTTTGGAATGAATTCATAGCTTTTCATCGAAACGGAAAGATGTGTTAATGGATCATAGTAATGGGCATCAGCTCCATTTTGAGTTAAAATCACATCTGGTTTGAAGAAGTCGATTACTTTACGAAAAGACGCTTCATACACTTCTTGGAATGATTCATCCTCAGTAAATGCATCAATTGGAACATTAAAGGAAAACCCATATCCTTTTCCCTGTCCTTTTTCATTAATGTTTCCTGTTCCAGGGAATAAATAGCGACCAGTTTCATGAATCGACAGGGTGCAAACTTCAGGATCGTCATAGAAAGCCCATTGAACGCCATCACCATGATGAGCATCCGTATCGACATAAAGCACTTTAGCACCGTATTTCTTCTTCATATATTCAATAGCAATGGAGCTATCATTATAAATACAAAATCCAGATGCTTTCCCTCTAAATCCGTGATGCAGGCCACCGCCTACATTGAGCGCATGATCAGATTTTCCGGTCATAACGGCATCAACAGCCGTTAGCGTACCACCAACAATGAGAGCACTCGCTTCATGCATATTTGAAAAGATGGGCGTATCTTCAGTACCAAGCCCATAGTTCGCTGCGATGGACGAAGCTAAACTTCCTTTCCCAGCTTTTTTCACTGCGTCGATATACGCTGGATCGTGGATTAGAGCAATTTCATCATCTGTTGCTATTCGAGGCGCAATTACATCTGAATCATTTAGAGCCTTCATTTCAGTAAGAAGGTCCTGAGTGAGTTTAACACGAATATGATTGAAAGGGTGATCATCACTAAATTTATAGTTTAGATAATCTGAGGAGTAAACAAAAACAGAATCGCAGGTCATTTTTGAACCCCCGGCATGCTCGGCCAAAGAACCTCATAACCTTCCTTTTTGATATCATTAATGACCGAAGTTGGATTCATTGTCTGAATGCGAAAAACGATATTTTTGTATTTTTCATCATGACTGCATGGATAAACAAGCACACTGATGATGTTAACATTACGTTTTTTAATGATTTGGGTGATATCGGCAAGTTGTCCAGAAACGTTAGCTACCTGAACTTCAATATGTGAACTCGGCTGATGTGCACCTGTCAATAGGATAAGCGTATGTAACATGTCTGTCTCAGTTACCATACCGATTACTTTTCGATTATCAACAATGGGAATGGAACTAATGCGCTGTTCGTAAAAAATTGTCGAGATCTCTTCAACGAAATCTAGTGGGTGAGCTGTAATCACATCTTTCTTCATAATAGAGGAAAGATGTGATTGTAACACTTCTTTGTTCGGACTTGAGTCAAGAATAGATGGACTAGCATCTTTAATATCTCGATCCGAAACAATACCAGTTAGCTCTCCTGCGCTATTTACGATCGGAAGGTGACGAATATTTTTTTCTCTCATTAGTTTAATTGCATCTGCAATAGTTTGATTCTCTTCAAGTGAAAAAACATTTCGATTCATAATTTCTTCTATGACCAACTTGACTCACTCCTTTGCAAACTTAATACATGAAGCGGTTATGAAATCGGAGACGATCAAAAGCTTGAATAGAGTCCTGGTTAATCCTCGTCCCAATTCGAGCCATTAAACAATTTGCTGGATGAGAGCTAATTTCAGGATCGTCCGTTGCATACCATTCCAATCCTCCAGCATTCATCATTTTCTCCATGACTTTACGGTAATCCCATACAGATAATCCAGTTCCTTTAAGATCCCAATGCCAATAATATTCGGTCGTAATCACAATGTAATCGTTCATAGCATCATCCATGAAGGATGTCTTAAGGAGGCTTTTGCCTACTTTAGCATTACGATATTTTGGGATAACCTCAATCGCTCCTAATTCAATTAAATCTTCCATTTTCCCTTCTGACCAGCGTTCAAGGGGATCGGGATAAAGAAATGTAACATAGCCTACGATTGTTTCTCGTTCTCTCGCTACAATAATTCGTCCTTCAGGAAGTCCAGCTATTTCAACTAGGGCTTTATGCTGTTGCTCAGGGGGACGAAATGCGACAAGATCCTTATGTAAATGATAGGATGCAAGGCGGTCGGGGGTGATTGGGCCTTCAATAATTAGTTTTCCATGTGGCGTATTCCACTCAACTGCATTATACGTTTTATGATGTTCCATCTAGTCACCACCTTTTAATAATGGTCTCAATTCTTATTATACATGAAACGAGATAAATGTAAGGGGTTTCAATGTTATTTTTTGAAGTTTTGTCATTTGTTAAAAAATTAGGAATTTATGTTATACTAACAGGGAAAGACATGAAGGAGAAGGAGGAGATTACTTATGGAATTGAAACCGCTTTCTGCTACATTGGGTAATCATAATTTACAGGATTATGAAGCTACATACGGGAATTTTGATTGGAAAGAAGTGGAGAAAACATTTACTTGGAGTGAAACAGGGAATGTCAATATGGCCTACGAAGCAATCGATAGGCACGCTGAGTCCGATCGTAAAAACAAAGTAGCTCTTTATTTTTCTGACCCAACACGCGATGAGAAGTATACGTATAGTGAAATGAAATCAATGAGTAACAAAGCTGGGAACGTTCTAAAAAAAGTGAATGTTGAAAAAGGGGACCGGGTCTTTATTTTCATGCCAAGATCTCCAGAGCTATACTTCATTCTTCTGGGAACGCTTAAACTTGGTGCGATTGCTGGACCGCTTTTTGAAGCTTTTATGGAAGGTGCGGTGAGAGATCGGCTTGAGGATAGTGAAGCAAAGGTACTCGTCACAACTCCTGAATTACTCGAACGCGTACCAGTTGATGAGCTTCCGAACCTTGAAAGCGTTGTGTTAGTGGGAGAAAACGTAAAAGAAGAAGGACCATATATCGATTTTTACAAGCATTTTAAGTCAGCAGACAAGAAGTTGAAAATAGAATGGGTTGACCGTGAAGATGGTATGATTCTTCATTATACATCAGGGTCGACAGGTAAGCCAAAAGGCGTTCTTCATGTTCATAATGCGATGGTACAACACTATCAAACAGCGAAATGGGTACTTGATCTAAAAGAAGATGATGTCTATTGGTGTACAGCCGATCCTGGCTGGGTAACCGGAACCTCTTATGGTATTTTTGCTCCATGGCTCGCTGGAACGTCGAACGTCATTCGTGGTGGCCGCTTTAGTCCAGAAGATTGGTACGGAACAATCGAAAAATATGAAGTAACTGTATGGTATAGTGCACCTACCGCATTCCGTATGCTTATGGGAGCGGGAGATGAGATTGTTAAGAAATTTGATCTTTCATCCCTACGCCATGTTTTAAGTGTCGGAGAACCGTTAAATCCAGAGGTTATTAAGTGGGGAAATCAAGTGCTTGATCTTCGCATTCATGACAACTGGTGGATGACCGAAACGGGCGCGCAGCTAATCAGCAATTACCCTTCTATGGAAATAAAACCAGGATCAATGGGTAAACCGATTCCAGGCGTGCACGCAGCGATCGTCGATGATCAAGGGAATGAACTACCAGCTAATCGAATGGGGAACCTAGCGATTAAGAAAGGCTGGCCATCGATGATGCGTGCGATCTGGAATCGTCCTGAGAAATATGAAAGTTATTTCTTAAAAGGAGACTGGTACGTATCTGGCGATTCAGCTTATAAAGATGAAGATGGCTACTTCTGGTTCCAGGGACGTGTGGATGATGTCATAATGACTTCTGGTGAACGGGTCGGTCCGTTTGAAGTTGAAAGTAAACTAGTTGAACACAAGGCTGTTGCTGAAGCAGGTGTTATTGGTAAACCAGATCCTGTTCGAGGGGAAATCATTAAAGCCTTTATTGCACTGAGAGATGGACATGAGCCATCTGATGAGCTAATGGAGGAGATTCGTAACTTTGTGAAAAAAGGTCTCGCTGCTCATGCGGCACCTCGAGAAATTGAATTTAGAGACAAGCTTCCGAAAACAAGAAGTGGTAAAATTATGCGTCGTGTGCTAAAGGCGTGGGAGCTTGATTTACCTACTGGAGATTTGTCAACGATGGAAGATTAAAGAATAAAAACAGCCTGTAGCAAAGTTTGCTACAGGCTGTTTTTTTATTCCGAATCATTGCTTGTATTAGTGGAACTATTAGCGTTATTTTCGCTGTTTGCGCCGTTTGAATTGCTATTGCTACTATTATTGGAGGTGTTGCTGTTCTCATTTTCTTCGGTACTATCATTATTTTCAGTATTAGCGCCATCTTCGTTTGAAGAGGAATCTTCTGGATTGCTTGATTCATCTTCTTCATCCTCTGTAGCTTCCTCATTCTCGGTGTTACTGTTTCCAGAAGTTTGATCATCGCCGTCGTCTGATTCAGGCTTTGGTTCAGGTTTCTTTTTAGGTTCCGGCTTTTCAGACCAATCTCCACTTGTTACTTTAGCGGAAGCTCCTGATTCGTTACCAGCAACATCAACCGCTGTAACGTAATAAGCATAAGCACCAGAAGGGATGTTGAATGAGCTACCATCAGAAGATTTTACACTTCCAAGCTTCGTAAAGGAACTGCTCCCGTTCGAAGCTCGGTAAATGCGGTATCCAACGATATCACTTTCACCTGAGGCACCCCAATTTAATGTTGATCCATTAATTGAAAGGCCACCAACTGCGCCTGGTTTTTTTCCATTTTCAGAAGCAGTAGTGCCTTCGGAAACAATATTCAGGTTCTTAAACTCAGATGGTAAAAGGGATGCAAGATCGACTCCAGAGAAATAATCTTCTTTAATCATCACTCCGCTGGACACGAACTCTTCTGGAGTGGAGCTAAGCGCTTGATACGTATTACCATTCATCACTACATAGCGTCCTTCAGTGAGGCTGTCATCCACTTCAGTCGGTACGTATTTGGCGTTAAATAGGTCAGTTTGGACAAGACCAGCTTTCTGACAAAGGTCAGATGCAAGCTTCCCTGAAATTCCACAGAAAGAACGTTTTACAATACCGGTTGGCATTTTGAAAGATTTCTCTGGGTCCATTATTTCTGGACTAGCGTCGTACGCTGCATTTGCAAAAAGGGCCCATAAGTTTTTATTCCGTTTCGAATAAAGATTTGAATTCATCGGTAGTTCGAGATCATATCCTGTCCAAACCCCCAGTGAGACGTTTGGATTTACGGCTACAAACCAGGCATCTTTATAGTTTTGTCCAGTACCAGTCTTACCTGCCCAATCAGAAGCAAATTTTAATTTGCTCGGAATATCTTGAGCCGTCCCTTGACTGATAACATCGCGCATCATGTCGATCGTAAGGTACGCTGTTTGAGGACTAAAAACTTCGACTGGTTCAGGTTTTTGTTCGAAAATCGTATTGCCATCTCTGTCGACTATTTTATCAATCATATAAGCGTCGACGAATTTCCCACCATTTGCGAAGGTTCCAAAGGCATTAGTGTTTTCTTCGACGCTGACGCCTCTATCGAGAGAACCAATTGAAGTCGCAGGGTTTGAGCGATCAGGCTCTGTTAACGTATTGAACCCCATTTTAACTAGAAAATTCGTGGCTTCATAATGATCCATCTTTGAATAAATTCTAGCAGCTGGAACGTTGTAAGATTGCTGCAGTGCTTTGCGAGCAGTTACAAGTCCATGGAAGTTTTTACCGTAATTATCAGGTAGCCATATATCATCGGAAGGGAGGTCTGGAATAATATATCCTGGTTGAACTTTCCCCATCTCCATAGCGGGTGCATAGTCTAGTATTGGCTTCATCGTAGAGCCATTAGAGCGATAAGCGTCTGTAGCATGATTTAACTGTTCTGTTTTGAAGTCGCTTCCGCCAATGAAAGATAATATTTTCCCTGATTTGTTTTCTATCAAAATACTTCCAACTTCCATTGGAAGCTCTTTATTCACTAGCTCACCAGTCTCAGGATCTTGAACTGAGACGGTTTTAGCAGCCTGAAAATAGTTTGGGTTCCCAAGCGCTTTATCTTTTGCTTCATTCATTTTATCGTACATATCTTTGTTGATTGTCGTATAGATTTTATAGCCATTTTTTCGCAATTCAATTTCAGCATTACTCATAAATTCAAGAAATACTTCGGAATCTTCTTTGATTTGTGCCCACTTAATTTCTTTTTGTTTGGCCACTTCTGTCGCTGATTTTCCATAAATATTGGCTTCATATGTTATTTGATTATATGAATCTAAACTCTTCGCAAGCTTCTCTCCATCATATCCTTCTTCATCAGCGATCTGCTTTGCAAGAACGCGTTTCGCGCGATCTTCAATCTCAAATGTAAGGTATGGGTATTTCTCAACTGGCGAAGGGGAAGATTTAGTTAGGTTTTTTTCAAGATCGTATTCAAGCGCCTTGTTGTACTCATCTTCGGTAATTGTTTCTTCTTGATACATGCGATAAAGAACAAATTCCATCCGGTCGATTCCAGCTGAAAGATCTTCCTTTTTCTCACCCGAGTTTGTAAAAGGGGTGTATGTATAAGGGTTTTTGGGAATACCTGCAATAAAAGCAGCTTGTGGCAAGTTTAAATCACTTGCATTGACTCCGAATATGCCTTGTGAGGCTGCTTGAACGCCTGCGATATTATTACCAGAAGCATTACGTCCGTAAGGAACAATGTTAAGGTATGCTTCTAGAATTTCATCTTTATTAAAGAAGTTTTCCAATCGAAGCGCGAGCAACATTTCTTTTGCTTTCCGTTCAAATGAAACTTCTCTCGTTAAAATCTGGTTTTTAACAAGCTGTTGCGTGAGTGTGCTCCCGCCACTGCGGTCTTCTGAATTTGTAACTTCTTGCAATACAGCTCGTCCGATTGCTTTAGGAACAATGCCGTCATGATCGTAAAAGTATTCATCTTCTGTGGAAATGACCGCCTTTTGTAGAAGAGGAGAAACGTCTTTTAACTCAACTTCTTTTCGCTCAATATCAGAACGGAAGTTTCCAAGAAATACGTCTCCAGCAAAGTAGACCTCACTGGTTTCTTCGTAGTTATAAACGTCACTCTTCATCTCATCGTAAGAGCGAATCGGTTCATCTTTTACAAGCGATGCAAAATATCCAGCACCAACGCCACCGGCGAAAAATGTGCCCATAAGACCAATTACTATAAAGATCAGAAAAAGATTCCAAATAACTTTATAGGCAATTCTAGAGCCGGATAATATGTTGTATTCTTGTAATCTATCAATGAACGCGTTCCACTTCTGCCTGATAGTAGAAAAAAGCTCTCGCATTCCTATACCCCCTCAAATTAATCCTATTTATTATAGCATATGTCGTCGAGATTTGTATAAACTGGTAGGGATTTCAGTAGGCTTAGAATTGACATGGTTTTCCGTTTGTGATATTAATTTAAATAGTGTTTTTTATGAACGACATGCTTTGATTGGACAAAGTAGCGTTTTTCTCCCTTTTTCAGAGAGCTGGTGGTCGGTGAGAACTAGCATAAAGGAAAATGTGAATTACCTCCATGAGCTTCTAATGGGAAAGACAACGTCTGTGTAGCATTAGACGGTTCAGACCGTTATTCTGACTGAGTGGAAGAAAGTATGCTTTCTTCAACAAGGGTGGTACCGCGATTAATCTCGTCCCTTTTTAGGGGCGGGTTTTTTTATGTTTGTAGAACTGTAAATTGCTTGAAATAGGGAATTACTATGATTTAGAGGAGACGATGATATGCACATTTTAGATGAATTAGAAGCAAGAGGCCTGTTAAATCAGGTGACCGATAGAGAAGGTCTTGAAAAAGAGTTGTCTAACAACCGAATCGCACTTTATTCAGGATTTGATCCAACAGCTGATAGTCTTCATATTGGACATTTGTTGCCAGTTCTTGCGCTTCGTAGATTTCAGCTTGCAGGGCATACGCCGATTGCGCTTGTTGGTGGGGCAACCGGACTTATTGGAGACCCAAGTGGCCGTTCGAATGAGCGTACGTTAAATTCCGAAGATATTGTAAAAGAATGGACCAATAAATTACAGGGTCAGCTAGCGCGCTTTTTAGATTTTGGTACAGAAGCGAATGCTGCAAAAGCTGTAAACAACTTTGACTGGATCGGCGAATTGAATGTGATTCCATTTCTTCGCGATGTAGGAAAGAACTTTGGTTTAAACTACATGCTTGCGAAAGATTCGGTTACATCACGTCTCGAAGCTGGAATTTCTTTTACCGAGTTTACGTACATGATTCTTCAATCGTATGACTTTCTTCAACTTTATCGTAAAGAAAATTGTCGCTTGCAAATTGGAGGTAGTGATCAGTGGGGAAATATCACGGCTGGTCTTGAATTAATTCGTAAAGAAGAAGGAAGCGAAGAATCGACGAAAGCATACGGTGCAACGTTTCCACTTGTTACGAAAAGTGACGGCTCCAAGTTTGGTAAGTCAGAAGGTGGCGCAATCTGGTTAGATGCTGATAAAACATCTCCTTATGAATTCTATCAGTTCTGGATTAATACAGATGATCGCGATGTGGTAAGGTTCCTAAATTACTTTACATTTTTAAGTATTGAAGAGATTAAAGAAATTGAGTCGAAGCATTTAGAAGCACCAGAAAAAAGAGAAGCACACCGTACACTTGCTGAAAACGTAACGAAGCTCGTACATGGAGAAGAAAAGCTTCAGCAGGCGATCAATATTTCGGAAGCTCTTTTTAGTGGAGATATTAAGCAATTAACAGCTGAAGAAATTCGTTTAGGGTTTAAAGATGTGCCATCCTATCACGTAGAAGATCATGAAAAAGGATTAATTGACTTACTTGTAGAAGCTGGAATTTCATCTTCCAAGCGTCAGGCAAGAGAAGATGTGAAGAATGGCGCCGTTTATATTAATGGTGAACGCTGTAAAGAAATAGACAAGGTGATTTCAGAAAGCGATCAAATTGAAAATAAATACGTTATTATTCGAAGAGGAAAAAAGAAATACTTCCTTCTCACATATTAATTGTTAATGAAGAGATGCTCGATAGGAGCATCTCTTTTTTCGTATAAACCAATTTTGCTTTTGGACATAAAAAAAACCCCGGAATAAATTCCGGGGAGTTGAAACAGCTTAACGAGAGTAGTACTCAACGATAAGAGCTTCAGTGATTTCAGCAGGAAGTTCAGAACGCTCAGGAAGACGAGAGAACGTACCTTCAAGCTTATCAGCATCGAAAGTAAGGTATTCTGGAACGAAGTTGTTTACTTCGATTGCTTCTTTGATGATGTCAAGGTTGTTTGACTTCTCACGAACGCTGATCACTTGACCAGTCGCTACGCGGTAAGAAGGGATGTCAACGCGTTTGCCATCGACAGTGATGTGGCCATGGTTAACTAGCTGACGAGCCTGACGGCGAGTACGAGCTAGACCCATACGATAAACAAGGTTATCAAGACGAGCTTCAAGAAGAATCATGAAGTTCTCACCGTGAACACCTTTCATTTTACCAGCATCATCGAAAAGACGACGGAATTGACGCTCAGTCATGCCGTACATGTGACGAAGCTTTTGCTTCTCTTGAAGCTGAAGTCCATATTCAGAAAGCTTTCTACGCTGGTTAGGTCCGTGTTGACCTGGAGCGTAAGGACGCTTTTCCAATTCTTTACCTGTTCCACTTAGAGAAATACCAAGACGACGAGAAATTTTCCAACTTGGTCCTGTATAACGAGCCATATTTAGCTCCTCCTTTATACCATTATTATTGGTATAAAATAAAAACAGTGTCGTGATTCCGGTTTGCGCACATTGTGTTTTCACACGCCTTCACCTCGACAGCCGGAGGGTACGCGGCGTACCTATTAAAAGGAACACAATGAAATCGCAGCCCGTCACGCTGCTGCCCATTCTTATTTTACACAAATGCAATTGTAACTCTTTCAGATTGAGATGTCAACTATAGTAGGGATTTGATGGATAAAAAGATGTCAATGATCTGTTGAGATAGATAATTCCCTCTTCACCTTATAATTGAAAACGCTTACAATGAAAGTGTAATGTGTGATTTTATAACAGGGGGTTATGACTTTGGGAGAGCAACGTTTTGAGACAAAAACAATTCATGATGGATATGATTCTAAATCACATCATAATAGTTTAGCATCACCGATCTATCAAACATCCACTTTTACATTCGAAACAGCAGAAGCTGGTGAAAGAAGGTTTGCTGGTGAAGAGCCTGGCTACATTTATTCAAGACTTGGAAATCCTACTGTTCGAATGTTGGAAGAGAGGATTGCTTCTCTTGAGAATGCGGAGGGTGGTTTAGCTTTTGGTTCAGGCATGGCAGCTGTTTCTGCTGTTCTTATGTATCTTGTAAAGTCGGGAGACCATATCCTTTGTTCTGAAGGAGTGTACGGCTGCACGTTTGGATTACTTAAAATGTTAGAAGAGAAGTTTGCGATCGAGCATGACTTGCTTCCACTTGATTCATTTGAACAAATTCAACAAGCTATTCGCCCAAATACCACGGTTATCTATATAGAGACGCCCATAAATCCAACATTGAAATTAATTGATCTTGAAATGATTTCTTCTGTAGCAAAGGAAAAAGGAATCACGGTTGTAGTAGATAATACATTTTCTACGCCGTATCTACAACGCCCTCTAGAATTTGGTTGTGATATTGTTTTGCACAGCGCTACGAAGTATATCGGAGGGCATGGGGATGTCGTGGCGGGGCTGGTTGTAAGTGATAAGAAGACGATGACTGCCATTGCAAAGAGTACACAAAAAGATATCGGAGGAATTCTATCACCGTTTGATGCATGGTTACTCCTTCGGGGATTGAAGACTCTCCCAATTCGGATGGATCGTCACTGCTCAAATGCTCATAAAATCGTTCAAAAGTTAATCGAGCATCCATCAGTAACGAATGTGATGTATCCAGGAAGAGAGGAATCGCCTTTTTATCTAATTGCAAAAAAGCAGATGAAAAGCCCGGGAGGATTAATTAGCTTTGAAATAAATGGTGGTAAACTAGAAGCACAAAATTTTATGAATCGGCTAGGAATGATAAAAATTGCAGTTAGTCTTGGAGATGCTGAAACGCTTATTCAACATCCAGCGACGATGACACATGCAGTGGTTCCTGAAGATGAGCGAAAACGGATGGGCATTAGTGAATCGCTTATTCGTCTTTCGATTGGACTTGAAGCATGGGAAGACATTTGGAGGGATATCGAACAAGCGCTTGAAAAATAAAAAAACCGTCCAATGGAGACTTCCATTGGACGGTTTTTATCATTACTTAAAGTTCTTATAGATGAAGATTAAACCTGATCTTAAAGGTAATCTTGCAATGCTAGTGTGAATTTTTCTAAATACTCTTGATCCACTTCATCAAAGCGTCCAACTTCTGGGCTGTCAATATCAAGAACGCCAAGAAGTGCCCCATTCGTAAAAATAGGCACTACAATTTCAGATTGAGACGCAGCGTCACAGGCAATATGTCCTGGGAACTCATGGACATTTTCAATTCTCATTGTTTTGCCTTCCTTGGATGCGGTGCCGCATACGCCTTTTCCATTCTGAATTCTGACACAAGCGGGTAGCCCCTGAAATGGACCTAGAACAAGTTGATCGGTTTCTTTTTCATATAAATAAAAACCTACCCAGTTCACATCTGATAAAAACTGATTTAATAATGCAGAAGCATTTGCAAGGTTGGCTAGCTGATTCGTCTCGCCATCTAGCAGTGCTCTTAATTGTTTAATTACCATTTGATAGTCTTTTTCTCTTTTACCTGAATAGGATTCGACCTCAAACATGTCAAAACACCTCTTCCTTAACTCGAAATTATGATAATCATATCAAATCTTGTTGAGGAACACACATATTTTGTCGCACGATTATTAAAGGAATGGAGGAGCAATTAACGAATGAGTTACTAAGAACGAACTATTTGGAGGTGGTTCCTAGTGAAACAGGAGCGAGATACAGTATCGAAGCGAAGTGTCATCCAGGCCGCCATTCAACTCTTTAACACCAAAGGATTCCACGGTACTTCAGTTCGTGATATTGCGAGTAAAGCAGAGGTAAACGTTGCGCTAATCTCTTATTACTTTAATGGAAAAAAGGGATTAGCTGAGTTTTTAATGACTTCTTTTCTTGAAGGATATGTAAAAGAGATTGAAGCTGCATATCAACAGCTTGAAGGGCACTCAGCAAAAACATGTCTTATTGACGCAATTGAGCGTGTGATGGAATATCAGTATTTGAATAGACAGTTAGCTCGATTTGTACACCGAGAGATCACATTCGATTCTGTTCTTGTTCGTGAAATTATGACCACTTATCTGGCGAAAGAAAAGTATTATTTCACTAGGATTTTAGAAGTGGGTTTTGCGAGAAAAGAGTTCCGCCCTCAACCCATTGATTATATTGTGATGCAATTGAAAGGAATGCTTTCGATGCCTTTTTTACACCCTCAATATATTCTCGAAGTGCATCATATTCAACCGAATGAACGTTATTTTATTCAAAAATATAACAAACAGTTAAATGAGTGGATACAATTAACTGTTTGTAGGGAGAAGAAGTGGGACAAGCGCCCGCTTGTTATGAATGGGTGAATTTATTTGGCTTTTGAAGTAACGGAGTGATCAGCCGATCTGCTCCCTGACCAATCCCTTTTGCACTATGGGCATCTGAACCATAGACGAGAGGGATTTCTCGTTTTAACGCTTCTTTGACGACTTGATCGCTTGGATAGGGTTCTTCGCAAAGTGGCTTCACTGTACCAGCACCATTGTAGTCAAGAGAATAGTTGTGATCTTTAATCGCAATAAGAATAGTAGCTATTTCACTTTGAAAATCATTTTTAACCGGATATTTTTTCTGGAATTTATTTGCGAGTGTCATATGTCCTATGCGAGTAGGCTTGTAATTTCCTAAATTGGATTTAATGGACTTTAGCACAGTTTCATAATATTTTTTATGAACCATTTCAACCGAACCCAACGCTTGGATCAAGTCATTGAATGCTTCTGTGCTATAGTCTAGGCATGTATAGAAATCACCGTGTTTGATAAAGTGGACGGAAAGAATGGCGTCATCTAGAAATGGACCAACTGAATCAAGTAATTGTCTTGTCTCTTCCTCATAACCCTCAATATAATCAACTTCAAGTCCGCTATTAATTTCAATTAAACCCTTATACTTTTCTTTCAGTTGTTGAATGGAATTAAAGTAACTATGAACGTCCTCCCAATTCATCCCGCTGTCTTTGTCTGGAACAGGATCGGTAAAGGTTTTAGGGAGGGGAGCATGTTCCGTAAAAGTCATTCCTTTATAACCTGCTTGTATTGCTGCTTCTACGTACTCTTCAAATTGATCAGTGGAGCCGTGTGGACAAAAAGGAGAGTGGATGTGTCCATCGTATGAAATATTCATTCTAAAGCACCTTCTTTCAAAAAATGAAAAAGTTTATAATATAATCAAGGATTTTAACTGTCGAATATTGAATTTATTTAGTCAAAGAGGTAATTACATGGTATCATAAAAACATTAATGAATTTCCTACATATTTGTTTATAAAAGATCTATATCTGATGATTTAGACTGCTTAATTAGCATGTATACATAAATTGATGATGTGGAAGAAGGGGTGCTTCCGTTGGAGTATATTGTCATTGCGATTATTTTACTGGTTGCCGTCATATTATATGGCACTTTTGCTAGAAGAAAAATATACAATGAGATCGATCGTCTAGAAGAATGGAAGATTGATATATTGAATAGACCTGTAACTGATGAGATCTCGAGAGTAAAGGGATTAACAATGTCAGGACAAACGGAAGAGAAATTTGAGAAGTGGCGTGAAGAATGGGACGAAATTGTTGCCGTTAAACTTCCTAATCTAGAAGAACAGCTCATGGATACAGAAGAAGCAGCAGAGAAGTATCGCTTTCGAAAAGCGAAAGCGACTCTTGTTGAAACGCGCGAACGGTTAGAGCAAATTGAAAAGCGAATTGAATTAATGTTGGAAGATATCAATGAACTTGTTTCCAGTGAAGAGCAAAACCGAACGGACATTATTTCTGTCCAAGAAGTGTTTAGGGAAGCAAAGCAACGCCTATTATCTCAGAACCGTTCGCTTGGAAAGGCTTATCCAACGCTTGATGCAGAGCTTGAGGAGCTAAAGCAGAATCTTAAGCATTATGAACAGCTGACAGAAGAAGGAAATTACCTTGAGGCAAGAAGTGTACTAATGGAAATTCAAGAACGGTTAGCAGTTGTTCAGGATAAAATTGCTGTAACACCCGAATTAATTGCTTTAGTTCATACGCAAATACCTGCTCAGTTGAAAGAGCTTGAAGATGGTACTTCTGCGATGGCATCTGAAGGCTATGTCCTGGATCACCTGGAAATTCAGGATCACATCGAACAGGTAGAGTCAGACCTCGTACGTTTTGAATCTGCTATCGAGAAGACCGAAGTTCAAGAAATGAAAACAGAAATTGATTCGGTACGAAGAAGTATTGAAGGACTATATGACCAATTAGAAGCCGAGGTAGATGCAAGGCACCTCGTTACTGAAAAAGTAGAAGAGATTGAACATGAATTGTTCAAAACAAATTCTTATCTTCAGGATTTACAGGAAGAAACGAACGTTGTTCAACTAAGCTATCGGTTAGAAGAACAAGAACTAAACATGATAAAAGATATCGAACTGAAAATTTCAGATATGCATATTCGCTTTAATGCTGTTCGGGAAGCGGTAGATGGTAATCAACAAGCTTATACGAGTCTTGCTGAGTCAGTGCTTTCTTTAAAAGAAGATCTTGCAACGATTGATCACGAAATGCAGATTCAAAAAGAAAACTTGCACATGCTTAGGCGAGATGAGCTTAAAGCACTTGATACGATTAAAGATCTAAAGCGGAAGTTAATTGAATCTAGAAGAATGATGAAATTAAGTAATTTACCAGGCATACCTGAGTCTTATCTTGATGGCTATGAACTAGCTGAAGACATTATTATCGAATTAAGTGAACGCCTTTCAGACGTACCGCTTGATATCTATCAAATTAATGAAGTGTTAGCTGACGCGGAACGTGCGGTTGAGCACAGCACGGAAATTACGAAGAAGCTTGTCGAAGACGCTGTCTTAACGGAACGCTTAATCCAGTTTGGCAATCGGTATCGTGGGAAGCATCGAAGTGTGGATGAATTGCTACAAAAAGCAGAAAATCACTTTAGACAATATGAGTATGATGATGCCTTATCTACAGCTGAAGCTGCAATTGAAAAAGTAGATCCGCAGGTGCTTCAAACTCTTAAAAATGATGTAAGAGAACCTGTTGAATCGTAGCTCTCCTTTCGAGGAGAGCTTTTTTGTGTGGCAAGATCTTCCTGATGACTCGTTTCAATGAATGGTCGTTTAACAAAAAGAAAGAACGCAGGCGGATAGCCTGCGTTCTTAAATTACGACGCTTGTTTAGTTGTTCTGGAGAGTAAGAGGCCAATCACAGCACCTACAATGGCCGGGATAACCCATCCTACGCCTTCGCTATAAAGCGGCAGGGTTTGCATGATGCCCATACCTGGCAAAGTGATTCCCGCTCCTTCTAGAGCGTTTGGCACGCTAATGATGACTGTTAAGATAATCGCTCCCCTATAAACATGGGGGTGAATCGGAAAAGCATTCTCAAGAAACGTTAGAAAAATTAAAACAATAGCGATCGGATAAATGGCGATTAAAACAGGTAAAGTAAACGTAATAAGCTGTGTTAGACCGAGATTCGCAACGAATGTACTAAATAGCGTAACGACTAGAATAACGGTTTTGTAGGAAAGCTTTGGATATGTTTTAGAAAAATACTCTCCGCAGGCGGTTACGAGGCCTACAGATGTGGTTAAGCAGGCGAAAGTTATCGCTGCCCCAAGCAAAAGCGTTCCTAATGAGCCAAATAAGTAGCTAGCAATACTTGATAATATCGCTCCCCCGTTATTTGCGGAGCCAACAAGGCTCGTGCTTGTTGCACCGATATACGCCAATGAAAGATAAATGGCGGTTAATCCAATCGCTGCAAGAATGCCCGCTTTTAGTACAGCAATCGAAACATTTTTACGATCAGAGACGCCTTTATCGTTGACAGCTTGTATCACAACGATTCCGAATACAAGGGCAGCAATAGCGTCCATTGTAAGATATCCTTCGATAAAGCCTTTAAAGAACACGCCACTCTTATATTCAGGTGCAGGCGTAGATAAAGGTCCAGGAGGATTTATAAATGCGCCAATAATAAGACTACCTAGAACTAAAATTAAAAGTGGGGTTAGTATTTTTCCGACTCGATCCACTAACCTTGTCGGGTTTAATGATAACCAGAATGTTAACCCGAAGAAAATGAGAGTATAGAGAAATAAAGGCAATCCATTTACGTTTGTAGAGTCATTTAGAAATGGCACAACACCGATCTCGAAAGCTACAGTACCCGTGCGCGGTATTCCGAAGAATGGGCCGATTGCAAGGTAGAGAATGGCAGTAAAAATAAGTCCAAATAGCGGATGTACTTTCGATGCGATATCCCTTAAACTTCCACCTGTTAATCCAATAGCAGTTACGCCAAGAAGTGGTAAGCCGACACCTGTAATAAGAAAGCCAGCTGTGGCGATCCAAATGTTTTCACCTGCAGAGTTTCCGAGCGCTGGAGGGAAGATCATATTTCCCGCTCCTAAGAAGAGCGCAAATAGCATTAATCCGATCGTCAATGTGTCTTTATTTGATAATTTTAGTTTCATAATTGCCTCCTGAATCAACTGTTTAACATGTCCTAATTTTCGGACTTCATATTAACACAATTAATCGACGAATCATAACGTTTCTTTTAAAGATTAATTATTCTGACTATTCTTCTTCTGTTCGCATATGGAATAAAGCGACTTTGGTAATATCAACCATGGGTGAAAAGGTTTTAATCCTATCTATCCTTCTCTTCAAGATAGAATAGTTGATTTGGTAATTACTTTAACCTATGGTAAGATTATTAGTTGGAAATAAAAGATGACTGAAGGTGTCATAATATGATTTATTTGGATAATAGTGCTACTACGAAGCCGTATAACGAAGCGCTCGATGCTTTTCGTAAAACGTCTGAAAATTTTTTCGCAAATCCTTCTTCTCTTCACCGAAAAGGAGGAGAGGCAGAAAGGTTACTTCGCCAAGCAAGGTCAAGCATTGCAGAGTTATTGCACGTTAAAATAAATGAAGTTATATTTACTTCAGGTGGAACAGAAAGTAATAATCTCGCTATCAAAGGAACAGCATTTCAGTACTTGAATCAGGGGAAGCACCTGATAACTAGTTGCATTGAACATGCCTCTACCTTAGAAGCATTTCGACAACTTGAATTATTAGGATTTTCAGTAACCTATTTGCCAGTTGATCAAGATGGGAAGGTATCTTTAGATGAGCTAAAAAAAGCACTCACTCCTGATACCATTCTTGTTTCCATTATGCATGTGAATAATGAACTGGGCTCAATTCAACCTATTAAAGAGATCGGACATCTTATTAAGCAGAAGTCACGTGCCCTTTTTCATATTGATGATGTCCAGGGGATTGGAAAAGTACCACTTGATTTTAATGATGTTCAGGCCGATTTGGTTTCGTACTCAGCTCATAAATTTCACGGTCTTAAAGGAAATGGTTTATTAATTAAAGGAGAGAAGATCACTTTGCTTCCACTCCTCTCTGGTGGAGGGCAGGAAAGGGAAATTCGCTCCGGTACAGAAAATGGCCCGGGAATTGTTGCGATGGCAAAGGCTCTTCGCTTGTATTTAAATAGAGCAAAAACTCAAAAACGAATGCTGGAAACTTTAAGAACGCATGTGTTTGCAGAGCTATCAATAATCGAGGGAATTGAGCTAAATAGTTCAATGTCTGGTGCTCCACATATTGTGAATTTTTCAGTTCCAGGTATTAAACCTGAAGTATTAATTCATGCGCTCGAGGAAAAAGAAATTTATGTTTCTACGCGTTCCGCATGTTCATCAAAAACGGCTGAAATAAGCCATGTATTAGCGGCAATTGGTTTAACCACGATACGAGCAAGATCTGCTATTCGAATTAGTCTTTCTTTTGAAACGACTAAAGAACAAATTGATATATTTCTAAACGAATTGCAAACTGAAGTACCAAAACTAAAACAAGTAATGAGGTAATAGCTATGTATGATCACATCATCCTTCGCTACGGTGAAATTTCTCTTAAAGGAAAAAATAGAAAAGGTTTTATTACATCTTTGAAAAAAAGAGTGAAGCAAGTATTGTCGGATTACCCGGCAATTGAAGTACATCAATCCTTTGATCGAATGATTGTTAAACTTAACGACGAGGACCCAGAACCAATTTTAATGAAACTTAAAACAATTTTTGGGATTCATTCTTTAAGTGTGGCAATAAAAACAGACCACGATATTGATTTGATTAAAGAAAAAGCCTTACAGCTAGTGAAAGATCAAATGGGCAACGAAAGTATGACGTTTAAGGTAACGGTTAGAAGGCCATTCAAACAGTTTCCGCACCGATCGCAGGATATGAACCGTGATATTGGAGGATATGTATTAAGTAACACAGAGAAATTGACTGTTGATGTACACCATCCTGATATGGAATTGAAAGTAGAAGTGAAGCAAGATGGCGCTTATCTTAGCTGCAATAATTCCGAAGGTGCAGGTGGGTTGCCAACTGTACAAGACAATAAAGTGATGCTAATGCTGTCTGGTGGCATTGATAGTCCTGTTGCAGGCTATCTTACAATGAAACGAGGTGTAAAAGTTGAGGCTGTTCATTTTCACAGTCCTCCTTTTACAAGTGAACGTTCGAGACAAAAAGTGGAGGATCTTGTAAAAGTTCTGTCCCGTTATGGTGGGGATATTCGCCTTCATATCGTTCCGTTTACAAATACGCAAAAGGCGATTCAAAAGGAAATGCCAGATAACTATAGCATGACGATTATGAGAAGAATGATGATGCGCATTACAGAAAAACTTGCTGAGAAAAATAATGCTTTGGCCATTGCGACGGGAGAAAGTCTTGGCCAGGTTGCGAGTCAAACGATTCAGAGTATGAATACGATTAACGAGGTAACAAACTACCCGGTATTAAGGCCACTTATTTCGATGGATAAAATTGAAATTATGAGAATTTCAAGAGCGATTGATTTGTATGACATCTCGATTCGCCCTTACGAAGACTGTTGTACGGTATTCTTGCCTGAAGCTCCAAAAACAAAGCCGAAACGTGAGCATGCGAATAAATTTGAACAATACTTGCCAATTGATGAACTTGTTGAGGAAGCGGTAAATGGTGTTGAAACGATCCTCATTAAAGAAAAAGACGATTCTTTTGATGAATTGCTTTAGACTTCCAGCATTTTACCCCAATGCCATAAGTTATTAAGGATAGCACCTTCTTGTCTATCACATGATATGAGTAAGGAGGTGATTAACTCATGGCAAACAACAGTTCAAACAACCTTGTAGTTCCAGGTGTACAGCAAGCTCTAGATCAAATGAAATATGAAATTGCTTCTGAATTTGGCGTGAATCTTGGTCCTGATTCAACTTCACGTTCAAACGGGTCAGTTGGTGGCGAGATTACAAAGCGTCTTGTTCAGCAGTCTGAACAACAGTTCGGAGGATATTCCAAATAATTGAATAAATTGGCTCAGAGGAAGATGCATCAGCATCTTCCTCTTTTTTGTTGATCTATAGCAGCGTTATATGTGCGGATGTTTTCGTTAGATTAGATTCAAAACTTTCATACTTTTGTGTATAATGTAACTATTACATAATAGAGGAGGCACACAATGCAAGATTTAATTGCACCAGAATATTATAATTTAACAAGTGAAATGGAACGATTTGTTTCTAATGAAGACAAGGTTGCTTTAAAATGGCGAAGCGATCAAGGTGACGAGCAGGAAATTACATATAAGCAATTATTTGAAAAGGCAAACCGCATTGCCGGTGCTTTAACAAGTGGAGGATTAGCACCGCAAGATCGCGTATTAATTATGATGCCTAGGCTTATTGATACTTATGCTGTCTACATTGCATGTCTTAAAGCTGGACTTGTCGTAATTCCTTCCTCGGAAATGTTACGGAAAAAGGATCTGGTATACCGAATAAATCATGCAGAAGCAAAGGCGGTTATTTGTGAATCGCAATTAGTTGAAGCATTTGCAGGGGTAGAAAGTGATGCGCCATCACTGAAATATAAGTTCAGTGTCGGGATAGAAACAAAGGGGTGGCTTCCATTACTTCAACAATCCGAAAATGAAAGCGCTTCTTTCGAGGGCGTTAACACATTGCGTGATGATATGGCATTCCTTTCCTATACGTCAGGTACCACTGGTAATCCAAAAGGCGTTGTGCATAGTCATGGTTGGGCGTATGCTCATTTAAGAACCACTTCTGCATCCTGGCTTGATATTCAAGAAGGTGATAACGTTTGGGCAACAGCAGGACCTGGTTGGCAGAAGTGGATATGGAGTCCATTTGTTGCTACGTTAGGCAGTGGAGCTACTGGATTCTTATACAGTGGTAAATTTGATCCTGAAGCATATCTTGGTTTCCTTTCCAAATACGACATAAATGTTCTTTGTTGTACTCCGACAGAATACCGATTAATGGCAAAAGTAGATGGTTTGGATCGCTACAACCTTCCCGTGCTTCGAAGTGCCGTTTCAGCGGGAGAACCTCTTAATCGTGAGGTTATTGATACGTTTAGAAAGTATTTTAAAATCGATGTAAGAGACGGTTACGGTCAAACGGAAAATACGTTGCTTGTTGGTATTCTAAAAGGAATGGAAGTAAAACTAGGGTCAATGGGGAAACCAACCCCTGGAAACCAGGTGGAAATTATCAATGAAGAGGGAGAGCCGGTTCAAGTTGGGGAAGTTGGCGATATTGCCGTGCATAAAGATGTGCCAGCTCTTTTCAAAAAGTACTATCAAGATCAAGAGCGTACACAGATGGCATATAGAGGGGATTATTATTTAACAGGGGATAAGGCGTCCAAAGATGACGATGGCTACTTCTGGTTTGAGGGGAGAGGTGATGATATTATTATTAGTTCTGGATATACCATTGGACCTTTTGAAGTGGAAGATGCTCTCGTTAAGCATCCAGCTGTTCAGGAGTGTGCCGTGGTGGCAAGTCCGGATGAAGTAAGAGGGAATATTGTTAAAGCATATATTGTATTAAAAGATGCGAGTCAGGCAGGTGATGCGTTAACTCGTGAACTTCAAGATCATGTGAAAGAGTTGACGGCGCCGTACAAATACCCCCGTAAGATTGAATTTATTGAAGAACTTCCAAAGACCACGTCTGGAAAGATAAGAAGAATTGAACTCCGACAAAAAGAAACGCAGGGAGCTTCATAAAATAAGACAACAGATCTTATAGGTAAGTAAAAGAAGAGGACCATTTTTTGGTCCTCTTCTTCTTATTTTGCGATGCTTTTAATCAATGACTCGATTTTATTCGCTTGATCTCCGGCATTATCTTGCTCCATTGCTTTTAAGTAAGTTGACCGTTTCTCATAAGTTTCGCGTACTAATCTTAAGAAAGAAGCGTCGGTTAAATCTTCTTCTAACAAAACGTTAGCATAGCCCGATTTTTGAAATGATTGAGCATTTAAGATTTGGTCACCTCTACTCGCTGCTCTCGATAGTGGAATGAGCAGCATTGGTTTCTTTAGCGCAAGAAATTCAAAGATTGAATTCGATCCAGCCCTAGAAACGATTAAGTCCGCCATTGCTAATAAATCAGGAAGTTCATCTGTTACATATTCAAATTGTTTGTAACCTTTCATTTGAAGTGACTCATCAACCTGCCCTTTACCTGTAAGGTGAAGGATATCGAATGTTTGGAGCAACTGATTGAGCTGGTTACGAACCGATTCGTTGATCCGCTTTGCTCCTAGACTACCTCCCATAATAAGCATTACTGGTTTTGTTCCACTAAATTCAGCGAATGAGAGTCCTTTTGACCGGTTTCCGCTTTTTAATTCATCGCGGACCACAGCCCCAATGTATTCTGCTTTATTTTCAGGAAGGTGTTTCACAGTTTCTGGAAAAGTGGTGCACACTTTTGATGCGAAAGGAATTGCTACTTTGTTAGCAAGGCCGGGAGTTAAATCAGATTCGTGAATAATGACAGGTACTCCGTTCATTTTACCGGCAATCACAACCGGGACAGAAACAAATCCACCTTTTGAGAAAATAACAGATGGTTTTTCTCGTTTAATAATAGAGAAAGCTTCTCCAACGCCTTTAATAACTTTAAAAGGATCTTTAAAGTTATTCCAGTCAAAATATCTTCTTAACTTTCCGGTTGCAACGTGATGATACGTAACGCCTTTAACGGGTTCAATAAGCTGACGTTCAATCCCTTTTTCAGATCCGATATAATGGATATCCCAATCTTCTTCTAAAAAACGGGGGATAAGAGCTAAATTAACGGTAACGTGTCCGGCTGATCCACCGCCTGTAAATAAAATCTTCTTCTTCAACGTGATTTCCTCACCTTCAACAATTGTCTTGCACTTTCTCTTAGATATTCTTATTGTATCATGATTGAAAAATCAACCAAGAGTTTGAAGAAAAACCAGAAGATTCACAGTTTATAATAGGAATGATACAATAAGCTCACAAATCGGATAAAGGGGAGAACATCAGTGGGAACGCTTTGGTTTGGTGGAAAGATCTATACGCTTGAACATGAAAATGAAACAGTAGAAGCTGTTTATACAGAAAATGGCCGAATAAAAAAGGTCGGGTCTAAATCAGAACTTACCTCGATGTTCGGAAAAGAAATGACGGCACAGTATGATTTGAAAGGGAATGTGATGATTCCTGGATTTGTCGATAGTCATCTTCATATGATTGGGCACGGGGAAAAGCTCCTTCGCCTTAATTTATCGGAAGCTGCTTCTGCAGAAGAAATGAAACGTCTCCTTGAAAAAAAAGTAGAGGAAATTGCCCCATTTGAGTGGGTGATTGGAGAAGGTTGGAATGAAAACAACTTTCAGGATCGAAAAATCTTTCATCGTGACGAGTTGGATGAGATTGCGCCAAATCATCCGATGATGCTAACAAGAGTATGTCGACATGCGATTCTTGCTAACTCTATTGCGCTCGATCTTGCGGGAATTACGGATGATACGCCTGATCCTGAAGGTGGCGTGATTATGCGTGATAGTAACGGCAGAGCAACTGGATATTTACTTGACCGTGCACAGGAATTAGTTAAGAATGCGATGCCTGAGGCAAGCATCGAGTTTCTCGAAAAAGCACTCTCGTGTTCAGTAGATGATCTTGTTGCACAAGGAGTGACAGGTGGTCATAGTGAAGATTTAAACTATTACGGTGGATTTACACGTACGTACGAAACGTTTTTGAATGTGATCAATGGTCAGCGCAAATTCAGAGCGAATCTACTCGTTCATCACGAAGTTATCGAAGACATGCGAAAACAGGGGCTGGGCTTTGGCGATGGAACGAACTATGTTGAACTTGGAGCAATGAAGATCTTTGCTGATGGGGCACTGGGAGGACGTACGGCATTGTTAAGCCATCCATACAATGATTCCCCTGACACGTCAGGAGTTGCCATTCACAGCATTGAAGGGCTGACTGAACTTGTAAAGAAAGCGAGGTCGCATGATATGCCTGTGGCCATTCATGTCATTGGTGATCTGGCTCTTGAATATGCCATTGAAGCCATTGAACAGTACCCTGCTCCATTCGGTTTGAGAGATCGTCTGATTCATACTCAAGTAATGCGAGAAGATTTGTTAAAGCGATTAAAAGAGCTTTCAGTTATTCTCGATATCCAGCCAAGATTTGTCGCATCAGACTTTCCGTGGGTTATTGAACGTCTTGGAGAAGGTAGAATGGGAATGTCCTTTGCATGGAAAACCCTCCTTGAAAGTGGAGTTCCCATTGCAGGTGGATCAGATGCGCCAATAGAACCTGTCAATCCATTACTAGGTATTCATGCAGCTGTTACACGGAAACGTCCTGAAGAATCTCATGGTGGGTATTATCCTGAACAAAAATTGTCGGTGTTTGAGAGCGTCTCTCTTTTTACAAAAGGCAGTGCGTTTGCTATTGGAAGAGAGCATGAGAGAGGTATGATTAAAGAGAACTTTGTTGCGGATTTTACAGTTTTAGATCGTGATATTTTTCACTGTGATCCAGACATTATACTTGAAACAAAACCGGTCATGACAGTTGTGGATGAAACGGTTGTATATGAAAAAATCTAATTTGTCTTAATCGACTTTAAATCAATACAAAAGCGCCGCATAGTTTGCGGCGCTTTTCCTTAAAGAAAACTTCTTTGCACTTTATGCCAAAAAGAATTGTTTTTAAGCTTAACAGTTTTGATGCGTTTTTCTGGGATATGGATTTGAATTTCTTTAGCATGTTGTATGCTCATCGCTTCATTATCGATACCGATAACTGGATAGTCATTGCCATCTTGAATGACTTGAAGCGTAAGCGTTCTCTCATCACTTAATAAAAATGGAGAGCCAAGCGTACGGTAATGATTATTGTTAAGTGAAGCAAGTTCGCTTACTTGCATACAAGCAAGTTTAGGATCTACCACAGCACCATTAACGGATTTATTATATGCCGTACTTCCCGTTGGGGTGGAAACAATGAGGCCATCTCCCCGAAACGTTTCAAAGTGAAAATCTTCTACGTATACTTCCATAGCAAGTGTTTTAATAATTGATGATCGAATGGTGCATTCATTCAAGCAATAGAAAGAGGATTCGTTGTTTACCATTACTTCTATTGTCGGATAACGACGTACTTCAATACCTTCTGATAAAATGTCGTCCACCATATTTTGGATGTTGTCGATATGGAAATCACAATAAAACCCTAGCTCGCCCGTAGAAATACCGACATAGAGACAATCTTCACGAAAGCCTGTTTTTCTAACCGCTTGAAGAAAAGCTCCGTCTCCCCCGATACTAGCGATAATGCTCGCCTCTTCAGGACTTTCTACAATATGAAAATCATTTTTTTCTGCAAGTGCCTTCAAAGGTTCTACTTTTTCCTGGATTTCTTTTGTCTGCTTGTAGAAAAAAAACAAATTACGTCGATTTGGCATTTGAATTCCTCCTTGTCCTACTGTTAGTCCTTTTTACTTTAACACTCTCTCTTTTTAGAAAAAAGAAAAAATTGAATTTAGTTCCCTTTAAAACGCGTAAAACGATTTTAAAATGGTGTGAGATGAACAGTACTTATTCTATCCAATAGAATTGTACTAAATTTGTTTCCGTACGTTTAGGAAGTGCGCTTCCTTATTTTGTATGGTATTCTCAAAAATATGAAACCAATAACTTGGTCTCATCGTACATAAGATAGCATCAGGATATAGAGGAGGCTTACTATGAATGGAAAACGATGGATTGCATTAGGTATTACAGTAGTTCTCATCATCGTATCACTTGGTTTTAATTTTGTTTCAAGTCTGGCATTTGGCGGGTGGCAAGAAGAAATGAATACGACAGACCAATTTGCAGAGACGGTTATTGAAGAAGGGAGCAGCTCGAATAAAATCGCCGTTCTTAATGTGGAAGGTGTTATTCAAGATACAGGAACGAATACTAGCTTTCTGCCGCAGGCAGGATACAATCACGATATATTTATGAAACGGTTAGAGCATGCTGCAGAAGATAAGAGCGTCAAAGGGATTATCTTAAGGCTGAATACGCCAGGCGGTGGTGTTGTAGAAAGTGAAGAGATTCACGATAAACTTTTGGAGATCAAAGAAAAAACGGATAAACCGATCTACGCTTCAATGGGAAGTATGACAGCTTCTGCGGGTTATTACATTTCTGCTCCGACAGATAAAATTGTAGCAAGTCCTTCTACAATTACAGGTTCAATTGGGGTAATCATGCAATCAATGAATTATGCAGAATTAGCTGAAAAAGTTGGTGTGAAGTGGGAGACGATTAAGAGCGGTCCTCATAAAGATATCATGTCACCGAGCCGAGAAATGACCGAAGAAGAGCGAGAAATTTTACAATCAATGATTGATAACTCATATGATCAGTTTGTTCGGATCGTGAGTGAAGGTAGAGGAATAGACGAAAGCAAAGTCCGTGAACTTGCTGACGGTAGAATATACGATGGAAGACAAGCGAAAGAAGTGAACCTTGTAGATGATCTTGGTAATTTAGAAGATACAATTGAAGGAATGAAGAAAGATCTTGGAGATAACAAGCTACAAGTTGTTCAATATAAGCAAAACCTTGGTTTTAATTCATTATTTGAAATGACAGCTGCAAAACTCATGGGGCCCGACAAAGATCTTTTAGGCATTCAGCAGCTTCTATCAACGCCGCAATCCCCTGAGTTAATGTATTTATATTCTGAATAAGGAGGCAGGCAGAATGGACGAAACAATGAGTATGACTGCCCCTCCCGCATCGGTAGACACAGAGGCGAGGCACGTACGTTATGCGGGCTTCTGGATGCGTTTTTGGGCATATTTAGTTGATATTATAGTGGTAGCAAGTTTGAATGGCATTCTGATCACACCTCTAATAAGAGGATTTGACTTACCAGCAACAGAACCGGCCATTTTACCTTTACAGGCCATTCTAACAGGAATTGTTTATTATATGTATTTTATTTTAATGACAAAATTTTTGTCTCAGACACTTGGGAAAATGCTTTTCGGATTAAAGGTAGCGTCCCTTGATAAGACGAAGTTAACCTGGGGAACCGTTATTTTTAGAGAAGGAATTGGTCGTTTTATAAGCAAGACGATTTTATTTGTAGGTTTTCTTGTCGTGGCCTTCACAAAAAAGAAACAGGGCATTCATGATTTGTTTGCTGAGACGACTGTTGTACATGAAAAATAAAATCTCATATTGAATAAACCTGCCCATTTTGGGCAGGTTTATTTTATACTCTAATTTTTTTGGTCTCTTACAAAAAAATAAAAGGAGAGAGATGTTTAGTGATTATTGCGATCGCTGCTATTCTTTTACTCTTAATCATCGCATCCTTACCTCTTATTATTTTTTCGACTGTAAGAGTAACGGTGATTATGGAACATTCTTCAACGGTGGAGGAACTTCAGATAGCTGTGAGAGCGCTTTTTGGACTTGTCGTCTATGAAACGACTATTCCCTTAATCGAGTTATTTGAAGAGGGGGAAGAAACTGTCAAAAAGAAGAAGAAAGAAAAAGGGCTTAAAGGTGAAACAAAGGAATTGGTTCAGGTATTAAAAAAAGCATTTCGTGCTAGGAAGTCGTTCTTATTTTTCTTGAAACGAGTACGTTTTAAAAATGTTCAATGGGAAACCAATTTCGGGGCGGGGAATGCTGCCAATACAGCTGTCTTTGCTGAAATTGTAATGAATGCGAAGGTAGCGATTTTTACGCTTCTATCACACTACTCAAACCTTCATACAATTCCTCAACTTATTGTCACGCCAATCTATGAAATGAAAACAATTCAAACTTATATGAAATGCATGATTACGTTCAAACTGGGGCATGCTATGATCGCGGTAATTAAATTGATGAAGTCTCAGAAAAAGTTACAGGAGGCTTAGCGGTTTAGGAAGTGAAGGAGGAAAACACATGTCTGAACATCCAATTGAAGGATTAATGCAAACGGCAATGGAAAATTTGAAAGATATGATCGATGTAAACACCATTATTGGTGATCCGGTCGAAACTCCAGATGGGAGTGTTATTTTGACGGTTTCAAAGGTTGGATTTGGATTTGCTGCTGGTGGTAGTGAATTCATGTTGAAACAACAGTCCAACCAGCAGGGCCAAAGTAAAGGGGAGCCATTTGGCGGCGGAAGTGGTGGAGGGGTTTCCATTACCCCCATTGCTTTTCTAATCGTCAGTGCAGGGGATATAAAAATGATTCATCTGGACAATACAACTCATCTTTACGAGAGACTACTTGACCTTGCACCGCAGGCTATTGAAAAGGTACAAAGCATCCTTCAAAATATGAATCAGAACTCAGATGGAAATAAAAACCAAAAAAGTCAACAAGGTCAACAAAACGCTTCAGGATCATCAAGACAAAGCTCTCAATCCAAACATCTTTTTCGGGGACAGCAAAGACATCAAGATGACAATAAGCAAGATCTCGATTTTTAAGCTACTTTATAATGAGGTAGCTTTTTTTTGTAGCTACTGCTGATTTCTTGAAATCTACTGGTTACACCTATATGATGAAGTTAGTCGTACATACGACCAATTATAAAGGAGGTATGAACATGGCTAACATTACATTTAAAGAAACGCCAATGACGCTTTTAGGTGAAGAAGTAAAAGTTGGTGACAAGGCTCCTGATTTTACTGTGCTTGCAAATGATCTATCTGAAAAGACGCTTGAAGATTATCCAGGTACTCGTCTTATTAGTGTTGTACCATCTCTTGATACAGGTGTTTGTGATGCACAAACACGTAAATTCAATGAAGAAGCTGCAAAACTTAACAACGTAAAAGTATTAACTATTAGTGCTGATCTTCCATTTGCTCAAAAACGCTGGTGTGGTGCGGCTGGTATTGAAGATGCGATTACCTTATCAGATCATCGAGACCTTTCATTTGGTAAAGCATTTGGCGTAGCTATGCAGGAACTGCGTTTGCTAGCAAGAGCTGTGTTTGTTGTGAATCGTAACGGTGAGGTTGTGCACACAGAGTACGTGAGTGAAGCGACTAATCATCCTGATTATGATGCTGCTCTAAATGCTGCAAAACAAGCGGAATAATACATCTCCTATGAAAAGGACTTCGATGACTTCATCGAAGTCCTTTTTTACACGTTAGGCGATTACGTTTTAGCTAGTTTCAAGGAAAGAAGACGTTGGTTTCTCATCTATCATTGTTGCGAAAGAAGTCAAGACTGTTTACAATAGAGACGGCGAACTGATAGGAGGCCGATTAATGTCCGAATTAACTGTAGAAAATCTATATAACGTGTTAGATGAATCAACACTTGTCATTCAAAATAAGTTAGAGATGTCTTATCTTGAAGCACTTGTCGAGACAGGTTTAAATATATTTGAAAATAAAGTCCTTCAAGAAGAACTAGATGCTGATACGGTTGTGCGTCTAAAAAATCTGTATGACTCATGTAGTCTTGATGGAGCAGAACAAGAAACGGTGCGGAAAGGGATCCAACTGGCCCTGCTTAAAGGAATGAAAAAAGGTATTCAACCTCACCATGCAATGACACCTGATAGTGTGGCGCATTTAATTGGGTATCTTGTGAAAAAATATAAAGAGGTTCTAAATCTTGATAACATGAAGATTCTTGATCCTGCTGTTGGCACTGGGAATTTGCTAACGTCAGTCCTCAATCAATTGGATGGAGAGAACGTAGAAGCGTACGGTGTTGAACCCGACGATCTTCTCTTGCACCTGGGATTTGTTAATGCTAACTTGCAAAAGCATCAAGTGGAATTTCTTCACCAGGATAGTGTGAAGCCACTCTACATTCCTCAAGTAAATACTGTGGTGACAGATTTACCTGTCGGGTATTACCCACACGAAGAGGCAGCTGCGAAATATGAGTTAAAAGCGGAAGAGGGAATGTCTTATGTTCATCATCTCTTGATCGAACAAAGTTTAAACATGACGGAAGACTCTGGTATGCTTTTCTTCATGATTCCAAACTTTCTCTTTGGAGATGATGGCGCAAAGCAAGTAAGGAATTTGCTCAACGATCGCTCTGTTATCCATGGAATTATTCAATTGCCAACTAGCTTGTTTGCGAATGAATCACAGGCCAAAAGCATCCTCGTTACTCAGAAAAAAGGAGAACATACGTTAAAACCAAAGCAAGTGATGATGGCAAAACTCCCATCGTTCTCAAATCGTGAAGCGATGCTGAACATGATGCAACAGATCAATGGGTGGTTTTCACAGCTTTCATAACTGAAGTGAAACGTTTACAAATCTGAATTGACGGAATACTTGAATGTAAGCGGTTTTCACCTTGAATAAAGTAATGGTCGGTGTTTAAATAATAAGAGTGCTAAAGATAGAAGGGTCTTACCCTTCTATTTTCGTGTCGTATTCTAATTTTACTGAAATAAAGGAGCTGTCACACATGGCGAAAATAATCGCAATCAACGCCGGTAGTTCTTCGTTGAAGTTTCAACTTTTAAATATGCCGGAAGAAACTGTTATCACAAAAGGACTCGTGGAGAGAATCGGCCTTGATGACGCCATTTTTACAATAGAAGTGCACGGTGAAAAAAAAGAAGAAATCACTAATATCCCTGATCATGCAGTAGCAGTAAAAATGCTTTTGGACAAGCTGATTAGCTTTTCTATTATTTCATCTTATGATGAAATTGAAGGTGTTGGTCATCGCGTTGTTCATGGTGGAGAGAAATTTAATGATTCTGCAATGATTACAGATGAAGTACTTGCTGGAATTGAAGAAGTATCAGAGCTTGCACCATTGCATAACCCTGCAAACCTTGTAGGTATCCGTGCGTTCCGTGAGATTTTGCCAGAAGTTCCATCTGTAGCTGTATTTGATACAGCTTTTCACCAGTCAATGCCAGAGCAATCTTTCTTATATAGCTTACCTTACGAATATTATGAAGATTACGGTGTTCGTAAGTATGGTTTCCACGGTACTTCTCATAAGTATGTTTCAGAGCGTGCTGCAGAAATGCTTGGTCGTCCGCTTGATCAATTACGTATTCTTTCTTGTCACCTTGGTAACGGAGCAAGTATTGCAGCAATTGAAGGTGGAAAGTCAATCGATACTTCCATGGGCTTTACACCACTAGCTGGTGTGACGATGGGAACTCGTTCTGGAAATATTGACCCTGCCTTAATTCCATTTATTATGGATAAGACTGGTCAAACAGCAGAAGAAGTAATGAATACATTAAATAAGAAAAGTGGTCTTCTTGGCGTATCTGGTTTCTCAAGTGATCTTCGCGATATCACAAGTAAAGCCGAAGCTGGAAACGAACGTGCTGAACTTGCCCTTGAAGTATTTACTTCTCGTATTCATAAATACATTGGGTCTTACGCTGCGCGTATGTCAGGACTAGATGCCATTATTTTCACAGCAGGTATCGGTGAAAATAGTGACGCGGTTCGTGCACGTGTGTTACGTGGCCTTGAATTTATGGGCGTTTACTGGGATCCAGCTCTAAACAAGGTGAAAGGGAAAGAAGCTTTCATTAACTATCCTCACTCACCTGTAAAAGTTATGATTATCCCAACAAATGAAGAAGTTGTGATTGCGCGAGATACTGTTCGACTTTCTAAATAAATCAAGAGCACCCGAAAAGGGTGCTCTTTTTTTTGTATCCTTCTTTCACCTTTGTTGGAAGTTTTTGAAGGGAAAAGATACAATATAGGAAAGGGGTTGAAGGGAGCGATTTCAATTGGTGTGGACAGAAAGAGAACAAAAAAGAATGACGGTCATTCATTTATGGGAAGAAGAGCATTTTGCGCATGAAGCAACTGACATAGAGCGAACATTTCACAAGTTGTATAACCACCAGCTCAATCAGCTGGATTCTAAAGCCAAAACACGTTTGTATGCCGTAATGGACTCGGCGCTTTTTCATATGCATTCGCTTATACAAAATTCACAATCTCAGGTCGATGCCAGTCATCGACTCTTAACCGATGCACGCTTGTTTCATCCAGAGATCGAACAAATTCAGGATATGAAGAACTTGACTGTTGATCAGCTTGTCTATATTGCTGATCAACAAATTGCGCGACAGCGAATGGTTTCATTTGCGCAAGGGGGACTTGCAGGTACGGGAAGTTTTTTATTATTAGGTCTTGATTTACCAGCGGTGCTTGCCATTAACCTAAGAACGGTACAGCTTATTGCGATGACTTATGGTTACCCTGTCAATTACCCTTCTGAAATGATGATAGCCCTTAAAGTTTTCCACATGGCTACTCTTCCTAAAGGTTTACAAGAGCGAGCCTGGCGAGAATTAGAGCAAGAAGTAAAGCAAGAGCAGGCACATCCATATTTTTATGAAGGTCCTGAAGGAATTGCTGATGCCAACTGGTTACAGGGTCCGATGAAGCAAATGATAAAAGGTACCGTACTAATGATGCTGCGGAAAAAAATGATTCAAGGAATTCCGATTCTTGGCATAGCGATTGGAGCAGCTGTGAACTATCGATTTACTCGGTCAGTCAGTGAAATCGCTCATAAGTTCTATGAGAAACGTTTTCTAAATGAACTTAGAGAGGAGTATGGAAATGAGCTTTAGTGAACATAAATCCAGTGCGCCGGCAGTTATTCACTGTTTGATTATCACTGTCAGTGACACAAGAACAAACGAAACTGATAAAAGCGGAAAAATCATTTCCTCCTTACTAGAAGAAAAAGGTCATAAGGTGATCGAGCGAACCATTGTAAAAGATGATCAAGAGGAAATTTGGTCGGCTATTCAGCGAGGGATTGCTGCTAGTGATGTGGATGCTGTTTTATTAAATGGAGGAACGGGCATTTCTAAAAGAGATGTCACCTATGAAGTTGTTGAAGGAGTGCTTGAGAAGGAGCTAGCTGGGTTTGGTGAGCTGTTTCGTATGATTAGCTATACAGATGATATTGGCACGCCAGCTATGCTAAGCAGAGCCATTGGAGGGGTTGCAAAGGAAACGGCCATCTTTGCTATGCCGGGTTCTTCAGGTGCTGTGAAATTAGCGATGTCTAAGTTATTAATCCCAGAGCTTCCTCATATTGTGCGAGAGCTTCGTAAATAACTGCTTATTCCTTCTAATTGCACTCAGACTCGATACATAAGTTATCTTTTGTTATGAATTTCCTCACTTGTTTTGAATTAATCCTCAATCGATAAGTAAACCGTCCTGTTGTTGGAAAGAATACGAAAGCAAGACTGAAACGACAGGAGGCTACGTGATGACTGATAAGAAGAAGGAATTGATTTATGATGAAAGTGGTGAAATGGCTGTTCACCAACAGCTAAGTGAATCGTATCAGAGCGGTGTGATCGATGAGGAAGAACAAAAAGAAGCAAAGAAGCTTCCTCGTAAAGCTGATCGGAAAAGTTATTATTAATAAGGAAAAAAAGTTCATGCCGTGAGCATGAACTTTTTTCATGGTACCATTCAGTGAACGTTTTTTTTCTTAAAACGGTGGAACAAAAGGTACAGTATACCTGTTAATAGAAAAGATAAAAATCCTGGTGAATAATCAGTAGGAAGCAAAAGATAGAATAAAACACCCAATAAAATGGCGAGGAATCCTGAGCGGTTTAATGTTCTTTCTGATAAAGTCTCGAGCATGGCAGATGTGAAGCTTCCTTTTTTTATCACCATAAAATCAGTCACAATTACGGCAGATAATGGAATAACAAAAGCACCAAGCAAAGAAATAAACGATTCCGCTTCATCCACAAAGGCTGGAAATGCACTTAACGCTACAGCAGCGAAACCTAGTAAAAGGGCACTCTTCACTCGTCCGAGAGATGGAAACGTGTTTAGAAGGCTATATCCTCCTGTGTACGCATTGCTAATGTTGATCATGATCATTGAACAGAGTGCGGATGCAAAGATTAGGATTAACAGGAGAGTAGATTGCGTCTGTTGACTTGTGATTAAAAAAGGGTTCCATGTTCCTGCTACTGTAGCGGTATAGGCACCGAGAAGTGCGGTTAATGTAAACCCAAAGGTATTCCCAGAGAATATGCCCCAGAATGCATGCTGAGGAGATTTAGCGTATCTTGCCATATCGGAAGAGCTGCTTACTCCAGATACATACTGAACAAATGCAAGGCTGGCGAAGAAAAAGAATGATCTGTTTGGTTCTCCATTAAATGTGATAACGGATGAGTAGCTGCTGCCGTTAATAGAAGTAGTGAAATAAACAAAGAACATTGCAACGCCTCCAGCAAATAAAAGAGGAAGAAAATACTTGGTCACTTTTTTAACCGCATCGAAACCGACTAACGCAAGTAACGCCATTATAGTAGCAAGTAACAGTGACGTCGGCAGAAACAGAAGCTTTATTGAAAAAGCGCGTTTCATTAACTCAACGACCATATAAGTACCGCCAATGGTTTGGACGGAAAACCAGTATAGTGACGTGATGGTTCTAACTGGTGAAGCAAAGTATTGGGCTCCCTTTACACCAACAAATGCTCGCACTGCATATTGAGACGGGATTCCGCGTCTTGCTCCTGGAAAGGATAGGAATGAGACGAATAGAAAGGCGACAGTTGCTCCGAATACGGTCGCAAGCACAGCCCAAATGAAGCTAAGTCCTCCTTCGAGAACGGCAAGAGCAGGCACAAGGAAATTCCCGGCATTCACGGATACAGCCATTTGAATCATGGTATATTCGTACCAGCGAGTCGTACGCGACGTTTCTGGAACGGATTCAAGTCCATATCTTTCAATTTGAATAGAATTAGATGATTTCGGTAAACTGCTCATAGACTCTCCTTTTACAACAAATATAGTTTTATTTTAGTTGTGATCTTAAGCGGAAGCAATTCTAATGATGCGTTTAGGAATAATATTCATCACTTTCAGTCAGCATAAGGAGGAGGTGATGAATAATGAGGAAACTTACCATCATAACTTTTGCTGTTTACTTATGTCTGTTTACAATTCGAGCAGAAGCTTCTACACTCCAGAACAGTTTTTCATTTAAATGTATGGTTGTTTCTAATGGAATTGAACATGAATGGGAGTTCTCTAGTCCGAATGAATTTGAAGTTGAGAACGGAAATGTTGTTGAAAAGGGAGAGCGAGCAAAAAAGGAAGTCGAAGCTTTGTTTCAACATCTAGAAGTAACCGAAATTGCAAGAGTAGAAGAACTTGTGAAAAAAATGGACAGCTTTGGTTATCAAAACGCGGAACGATTTGAATTAAAGTGGATGGATGCGAGCGGAAGGTTATACACCTGGGTATGGGATGAAAACGATCAGTAGACTTTGAATAGCGGTTTCGATAAGATGAGGAAAGACGTGAAAGGAGCCGCATTCAAGTGAAAAATAGTTTTGCTGTCATAGCTGGTGGAGCCATTGGAGCCTCTCTTAGAGGGGGAATTGGTACAGTGCTGAATGGCAGTCCGATCGCTACCTTTATTGTCAATATCGTCGGCTCCATTCTTCTAGGTTTTTTCTATCAATTTGTAAGTATGAACCCTCGCCTTTCAGATTCAGTGAAAAAATTTATTGCGACTGGTTTGTTAGGATCATTTACAACCTTTTCCACGTACTCTCTTGATTTGTTCGTTTACATAAGAGATGGTCACTTTTGGGGATTAGCTTTGTATGGTGGCGGTAGTATTCTAGCTGGAATCTTAAGCGTCATCATAGGGGTTTCCTTAGCGAAAAAAGTGGGGAGGGACTAAGGATGGATTGGTTGATGATTGCTATTGGTGGCGGCGTTGGGGCATGGCTTCGTTATGTCACAGCACTAGGGGTAAACCGCTTTAATCAATTTCATTTCCCGCTAGCAACTCTTTTAGTAAATCTATTAGGAAGTTTCTTAATGGGGATGGCGTTTGGAGCGGGAGATTGGGGGCCTGGGATCTCAACAGGTTTTCTCGGAGCGTTGACGACCTTTTCGACATTTATGTATGAAGCATTTGAGCTAGCTACAACTAAGCTTTGGCTATCGGTTGTTTACATCGTTGTTAGCTTAATTAGCGGGTTGTTAATGGTAACTGTGGGGTATATGATAATAGTGTGAAGATTACGAAAATAAACTTATGTTTTTACGTTTAGAGAATCGTCTTTTGAATGATTTTGGTAACTTTTAGAATGGTTGGGTGATTTTATACGGCCAAAGAGAGACGAAGGAGGAGTATGCATGCATATTGGCATTCCTGTGGAAGTGAAAAACAATGAGAACCGAGTAGCGATGACACCTGCTGGAGTATTAAGTTTAACGGGCTTCGGCCATGAAGTATATATCGAAAAAGGGGCGGGAGTGGGTTCTGGTTTTGGAGATGAGCAGTATCTAGAAGCTGGCGCTCATCTTGTTGAAACGGCCGCAGAAGCGTGGTCGAAGGAAATGGTTATGAAAGTAAAAGAGCCGCTTCCTCAGGAATATGGTTATTTTCGTGAGGGGCTAATTTTATTTACATATTTACACCTAGCTGCGGAGTCTGAGCTGACACGAGCGCTTGTGGAAAAAAAAGTGATTGGCATTGCGTATGAAACGGTTCAGCTGCCAAATGGCTCATTACCTCTTTTAACTCCTATGAGTGAAGTGGCTGGCCGGATGGCTGCACAGATCGGTGCTCAATTTCTTGAGAAACCCAAAGGTGGACTTGGCATTCTATTAGGTGGCGTTCCAGGCGTAAAGAGAGGAAAAGTTACTGTCATTGGCGGCGGAGTTGTTGGTACGAATGCAGCTAAAATTGCAATGGGACTTGGAGCAGACGTAACGATTATGGATTTAAGCCCAGAACGAATGCGACAGCTTGATGATATTTTTGGAACTGAAATAAATACGATGATGTCCAATCCACTAAATATAATAGAAGCGGTAAAAGAATCAGATCTTGTTATCGGTGCTGTTCTTATTCCAGGAGCAAAAGCGCCAAAACTGGTAACGGAAGAGATGATTAAAGAAATGAAGCCGGGTTCCGTCATCGTTGATGTGGCGATTGATCAGGGAGGTATATTCGAAACAACGGATCGTATCACAACTCATGATAATCCAACCTATACGAAGCACGGTGTTGTGCATTACGCTGTAGCCAATATGCCTGGCGCTGTGCCACGTACATCCACGATTGCCTTAACGAATGTGACTGTTCCTTATGCGGTTCAGCTTGCGAATAAAGGATACAAGAAAGCCTGTCTTGAAAATGAACCTTTGTTAAAGGGGATTAACACGATGCATGGTTTTGTAACGTATGAAGCAGTAGCTGAAGCGCAACAGCTTGATTATAAAAGTGTTCGTTCACTCCTTGAAAAGTAAAGGAGGTATAAAGCAGCTAGTAGCTGCTTTATTTTTTTACGCCTTGTATGACGGCTCGTTATTATAAGAAGTGTGAATGTAGAAAAGGATTTTCTTCATTCAATACGGAACATGTGTATGGGGAGGTGAAAACATGGCATTTTGGAGAAAAAAGAATGAAAAGAGTAAAGTGGATCATCCAACGATGATAGAAGCAAGCCTTCATGAAATACGGCAGGCAGTCGGTAAATTCGCAGAAAAGAAACGTGATGGTATTTCGTTAAAAGTTCTTGTAAAGGATAACAATGAACTCGATGCTTCTTTTCTTATATCTCACCTTGGAGGTATTCCGTCTAAACCATTTTATATGTCGAAAGAGACGTTTGAACTTTTTGAAGAACAACACCGTCATATTCCATTTTGGATTGATACAGTTCAGAGAGCTGTGGACTTATACATTCATTCTGAGAAAGAAGCTCCGGTCATCGAAGGAGATCCGTTTCGGAAAATCAGCTTCTTTAAACTGGAAAAGAAAGCTCTCTTAACAGAACGACCCCCACTGGATTTCTATTATACTGAGCAAGAGGGAATGGTTTCTCATCGAAAACCAGAAAAATAAAGGGAACTTTTTTAGCGATGATTCGTATAAAACTATGAGGGATGGGAGGCGAGGAAATGAGTTTTTTATCAAAATTATTCGGAAAGAAGGAAGAAAACACGATTAAAGAAAGGACCGTTTTTTCGATTCAAGTTGGGGATATCGTCACTTATGATCTGGAGGATTATGAAGTTGTCGGATCACTGACGTATCAGAATAATGGCTATAAGTGGTACGCCTATCAGCTGAAATCGGGAGCATCCTCGGTATGGCTAAGTGCCGAAATGGATGACGAACTTGAGCTAGGCATTTATCGTAACGTGAAGGAAAAGCTGGCAAGACCCATACCAAAAAAGCTAACCATAGACGATGTTACGTATTATAGAGAAGAACATGGTCGAGCAAAAGTGTCAGGGACTGGGCGTGGTAGTAATTTAAATGGGCAGGAAGTAGAATACCACGATTTTTCAAATGAAGATGAAACAAACTTTCTATCAATAGAAATTTGGGGTTCTGAAGTAGAAGTAAGCAAAGGATATGCTATTGAAGAGTATGAAATTAAAATTCTTGCTGGAAGTAAATGAGAGGATGATAGCAAATGTTTAATATGTTTAAACGAGTTAAAACGATCATGTCTTCTGAACTAAATGCTGCACTTGATAAGGCAGAAGATCCGGTAAAGATGCTAGAACAGTTTATGAGGGATATGGAAGCAGATATTCGAGATGCTGAAACAGCTGTAGCGAAACAAATATCGAATGAAAAAATGTTAAAAAAGAAATGGGACGATGCTAAAGCCATGGTTTCAAAGCGCCAGGATCAGGCGATGAAAGCGCTAGAATCTGATAATGATGATTTAGCCAGAAGAGCGCTTCAAGATAAAAAAGATCATGAAGCAAAAGCAGAAACACTGAAGACATCTTATGAAAGAGCAAAGACTGATGCAGATTCTCTTCGTTCAAAGTTAGATGAGATGAAAGAAGAGTATCGTCAAATGCAGCTGAAGAAAGATAGTCTAAAGGCTCGTGCAGAGTCAGCCAAAACGAAAACGAAGATAAATCGTGCCATGTCTGATATTGGCGGTGATGATTCTAAACGTGGTTTTGAGCGGATGGAGGAAAAAGTTCTTCAATACGAGGCGGAAGCTGAGACAAGTGAAGATATGCGTTCGAAAAGTCGCTCTCTTGATGATGAGCTTGATGCACTTGACAAAAATGACGGTATCGATGATGAATTGGCAGATCTTAAGAAAAAAATGGGGAAAGAATAAGCTTTCCCCTTAAATGGGGTGGAAGAATGAAATGGCTCACTGGATTACTGACAGCATTCATTCTGCTCTTATCGGCATGTGGGATTACGAAGGATATTCAAGAAATCGTCGAAGATCGTTATCAGCTTGAAGATGTCGTTGAAAGCAGCGTGGATTCAAGCGATGTCTCAAAGGTTTACAATGCTGAGGAAGATATCCCTACTGTTGCCTCCTACTTACAGGAACAAATAAAGCCGAATGAAGTCAGTGAATTAAAAGAAGGCAAACAAATTCTCGTTTATGATGACTATCTCGTTACGTTGCAAGAAAATGATGACGCATCGAATACCCTCGTCGAAGTCGCTACAGTTGGATTTGTACGAGATAACTACCAACCTAATTTCTTTGATGGGTTACTAGCTTATTATATTCTAGATGAAATACTGGATGTAGATGACTGGGGGAAAAAACAAAAAAACCGTTGTTTGAACGCAACCGGGAATTGTTATGGAGGATATGGCACCACAGGTGGTACATATAAAGGACCGACAACGATTCCGTCTTTTCGAGGATCGAGTCGCGGCGGCGGTCCGGGAACAGGGAAATAATTGAAGGAGGATCATCATAATGGGACCATTTTTATTAACATTTATTTATTTTATTGCAGCGATTGTTGTTGTAGTTGTTGGATTAATTATTTTTGAATTGATTACGACAAAATACAAGGATTGGGAACAGGTTGAAAACGGAAATACGGCAGTTGCGCTATCCATAGGTGGTAAGATTATTGGAATTTGTCTTATCTTAGCTTTCGCCATTTATCATAGTTCAGATGTTCTCGATACAGTCATATGGGGTGCCTATGGCGTGGTTCTTCAATTGGTGGCTTATTATATCTTTGATTTTCTTACAAGGCGTTTCTCAGTGGAACAAAAGCTTAGTGAAGGTGTTGTATCAGTAGGTATACTCTCCATGTGCGTTTCCATTGGTCTTGGCTTAGTAGTAGGAGCATCAATCACGTAAAAAAGAAATGAACAGCTGAAGGTGAAAGTCATGAGCAGGACGTTTAGTAAAAGCAGTCAGTTGTACTGGGCTTCAGGAATTGTATCGATCTGCGGAATTATTTTTGAAGTGCTGTTCGGCGCGCTAGGATCATACATACTAGGTGATGGTGTAAAGCAATATACGTTAACCATTTCGCTCTTTCTGACTGGAATGGGGATTGGCGCATCCCTGAGTGAAAAAGTTGTGAAAAACTTAATTACAAGATTTATTGCGATAGAACTTCTTATTGGTTTAATAGGTGGGTTTTCTAGTTTTACGGTATTTGGAATTATGGCAATTGCAGGAGAAGAAGCAACTACTATTGTACTCTATACGACCATTCTTATTGTAGGCGGATTAACGGGCCTTGAACTACCAATTTTGATTCGAAAAGCGAATGAAATTGGTGTAGAAATTAATAAAAGTACAGCAAGAGTTCTCTTTTCTGACTATGCAGGAGGACTTGTAGGGGGACTATTATTTGCCTTTTACCTTCGACCAGAATTTGGCCTTGTAAAATCAGCTTTCCTTGTCGCTCTCGTGAACATTCTCGTCGCATTTTGGATGATTTATTCATTTCGAAAAGAGATGGTTTATCGAGCTGTTTATATTGGAATAGCAATGCTTTTGTTTTTACTAATGGTTGTCGGTACAATTTTTGGTGAGGAAATGGCTTTCTCTTTTGAGCAGCGTTTATACAAAGATCCAATCATTTACTCGGAAGAAACTTCTTATCAAAAAATCACCTTAACGAGGGAACAGGGAGATCTTAGACTTTTTTTGAATGGACAGCTTCAGTTTAGTTCAAGTGATGAACATCGATACCACGAAACGCTCGTTCATATCCCGATGGCGACAGTTCAAAATGCTGAAAATGTATTATTACTGGGAGGCGGAGATGGACTAGCTGTTCGAGAGCTTTTAAAATATGATCGCGTGAAATCGATAACAGTAGTAGACTTAGATCCCGAAATGGTGAAGCTCGCTAGAGAACATCACTTATTAACGGAATTAAACGAGCATGCGCTTGAAGATAAACGTGTTCAAATTAAAAATGAAGATGCTTTTCAATATATTAAACAAGAAGAAAAAGCATTTGATGTGATCATTGTTGATCTTCCTGATCCAAATAATGAATCGTTAAACAAGTTGTATACGTGGGAATTCTATTCGTTGTTACGTAATCATTTGGAAATCAACGGAGCGTTAATGGTACAAGCAACAAGTCCATTGTTTGCAAGAGAAGCTTATTGGACAATTGATCGCACGATCGCAGAGACTGGTTTAATCACTTCGAATTACCACGTCGACATTCCGAGCTTTGGTAACTGGGGTTTTGTGATGGGGACGAGAGAGCCGGTAGATCAAGAGAAGCTAAAGCTTGCTGTAAAAACCAAATTTCTATCAAGTGAGATGATTCCCTCCCTTAGCGTGTTTGGGAAAGATGAAGATCAACAGATGATGAGAGAAGGGAAGAAGGTTCGATTTGAACCGAATACACTTATTCAACCTCATCTAATCGAAAAATACGAACGAGCATGGTTGTATTACTAGTTTAGATCATTACTCAAAGGGAACTTACTGACTAGAGTCAATCCTTCTATATTTTTCATGGAGGTTGAAAATTCCAACCGTTAAAGGAGCGATACCAAATGAAAGTTACATTTCATGGTCATTCAGTTGTTGAGATTGTCACGGAAAAAGCAAAAATTTTAATTGATCCTTTTATTTCAGGTAATGGACAATGTAAGTTAGACGCTAACGAAGTGAAGTGCGACGTTATTTTATTGACACACGGACATAATGATCACGTCGGAGATACAGTTGATATTGCGAAACGAAATGATGCTTTAGTCGTAGCTCCATTTGAACTGGCTACATACCTTGAATTTAAAGGGGTTAATGCTCACCCTATGGCCATTGGTGGCGCTCACGAATTTGAATTTGGTAAGGTGAAGCTAACGCAAGCATTCCATGGTTCGAGCTATACAGAAGAAGAAAATCAGCAAATTATCTACACGGGCATGCCATCCGGTATTCTGTTTAGTGCAGAAGGAAAGACGGTTTATCATGCTGGTGATACCGGACTCTTTTCAGATATGAAGCTATTGTCTGATAAGTCAATTGATCTTGCGTTCTTACCGATTGGTGATAATTTTACAATGGGACCAGAGGACGCAGCTGTTGCTGCGAAATGGATTAACGCAGACGTAACTGTGCCAATTCACTACAATACGTTTCCACTTATTGAACAAGATGGTGAGGCGTTTGCAGATAGCCTTAAAGGAACGAAGGGTAAATTTTTACAATCAGGCGAAACAATCGAATTATAATCCAACACAAAACCGATGCACTGCATCGGTTTTGTGTTGGATAAGCGTATTAAATTAGCCAATTCAAACATATCCTTTTAGAAAGGCTGTAAGGGGGAATTGGTGTGAAACAACGATTGTTTTTATCTGTATTGTGTATTCTGTTTTTAATGTATGATGCTGTACCACGTTTTCAAATTGATTTAACGCTTGAAGGTGCTTTCTTTAGTCTCTGGCTTCTCTTTGCTGTCATGGCGCTTGGTGGAAATCTTGCTGGTTTGTTCTTTGGGAGAAGAGAAACTCAGTTTATATCAGAAGAGGATTTACCAGTCGATTTAAGAAAAAAACAATACAGTCGTTGAAGTTATAGGGATGAGTTATGTATAATGAAGTCAATTCAAACACCACTATAACAGAAGTAGTATATCTACTGATACAGATGTGAACGTAGAAAGTATGGTGAAAGAAATTGACAACGAAACATGAACAGATTCTCGAATATATTGAGACGCTAGAAGTGGGAAGTAAAATATCTGTGCGTCAAATTGCAAGAGAGCTGAAAGTGAGTGAAGGGACAGCCTATCGAGCGATCAAGGATGCTGAAAATAAAGGTACGGTCAGCACAATTGAACGTGTGGGCACAATCCGAATTACAAAAAAAGAAAAAGAAAACATCGAAAAACTCACTTATGCTGAAGTGGTGAACGTAGTGGATGGACAAGTGCTTGGAGGGAGAAACGGCCTACATAAAACCCTTCACAAGTTCGTTATCGGAGCGATGAAATTGGAAGCAATGATGCGCTATGTTGATCCTGGGAGTTTACTCATCGTAGGTAATCGAGACAATGTACACAAAATTGCGCTTGAAGCAGGCGCCGCCGTTTTGATTACGGGTGGATTTGACGCGCAGGACGATGTGAAAAAAATGGCAGATGCCTATGATTTACCGATTATTTCAACATCCTACGATTCCTTTACAGTAGCAACCATGATTAATCGAGCGATATATGACCGGTTGATAAAAAAGGAAATTGCTTTAGTCAGTGATATCTTAACGCCACTTACGAAAACAAGTTTTCTTGTGACGACGGAAAACGTAGGTCGTTGGCACGAGTTAAATGAGAAAACGCTCCATAGTCGTTATCCTGTTGTGGACCCTAATATGAAAGTGCAGGGAATTGTGACTTCTAAAGATATTCTTGGAGAACGTAACGAAACACCAATTTCAAAAGTAATGACGAAACATCCTTTAACAGTAAATGAACAAACATCGGTTGCATCTGCTGCCCATACAATGATTTGGGAAGGAATCGAAATGCTGCCGGTTCTCGATCAATACCACCGTTTGATAGGAATTATTAGTAGACAAGATGTGTTAAAAGCGCTTCAAATGATTCAGCAACAGCCTCAAATCGGTGAAACGTTTGATGACCTGATTACGAGTCAAATTAAAGATGTGTCAACACCATCAGAAAGTCGCTACAGCTGTGAAATAACGCCACAAATGACAAGCCTACTTGGAACTTTATCATATGGGGTTGTGACTACCCTTGTAACCGAAGCTGGTAGCCGGGTATTAAAGAAATACAAAAAAGGTGATTTGGTTGTTGAAAATATTACGCTTTATTTTATAAAACCCGTTCAAATCGATCATACAATTGAAATTGTTCCTAAAGTACTCGAAGTCTCACGTAAATTTGGGAAGGTCGATGTTGAAATTTATCATGAAGGGTCAGTTGTAGGCAAGGCGCTCATGATGGCGCAGCTCATCGATCGATAAAAAAACCGCCAATTACTGTGGCGGTTTCATTATTCATATCGTGCTTAATTTTGCTTCATCATATTTGCCTCTTCAATGGCAAAAGGAAGGTAGTGACGGTATTTTTTGTAGCCGACTACAACGTTTGCAAGGCCGAGTAAAATGAAGACAGCAGCGACGATAAACGTTACAGTTGATAAAGAAACAGTGAGTGAATTAATCGCAAAAAAGATAAGGAAAAGTCCTAATGCAATACTTGCTTTTGAATGAAGCCACTGTGTCGTTGCTACACCGCTATGACGTACAGCTTTCACTTTGTAGAACAAATAGAAAACAATTGAAAAAACAATAAAAATAACAAAGATAGGCATGGCTGCTTTCCTCCATATTCAAGGTTCTTTTCTATTGTATAGAAGATGATAGGGAAAATCTATGTCAGAACAATAACAATTAGGAACGCAGTCGAAAGGAGAAGCTTCATGAAAGAAAAAATATTAGATGCTATCGAACAATATGAAACGATTATTATTCATCGCCACGTGCGTCCAGATCCTGATGCATTAGGATCACAAGGCGGTCTTGCTGAGCTTATTCGAACTTCTTTTCCTAAGAAGAAGGTCTATACTGTCGGTGAAGAAGAACCTTCACTCACATTTCTAAATCGAATGGACAAGGTATCAAATGAGACTTATGAAGATGCCCTTGTCATTGTTTGTGATACGGCTAACCAGCCGCGTGTAAGTGATGAGCGCTATCGAAATGGCAAGCTCCTCATTAAAATTGATCATCATCCAAACGAAGATCCTTACGGTGACCTTCTATGGGTAGATACCTCTTCAAGTTCTGTGAGTGAAATGATTGTTGATTTATATCTAACAGCAAAGGAACGAGGATACGAGCTATCTGAAAAAGGAGCTTTTCTTCTGTATGCAGGAATTGTAGGGGATACAGGGCGTTTTATGTTTTCTAATACGACTCAACGTACCTTTATGTATGCTGGGGAGCTTTTAAAGTTTGGTGTTGACACGGGCTTTCTTTATAAAGAACTATACAGGACAGAGCAGCACATCGCCCGTTTAAATGGCTATGTTCTGCAACATTTTGAAACATCAGAAACGGGTGCAGGATGGATGAAAATCACAAAAGAAACCGTTGCTTCATACGGAGTAACCGCTAGCGAAGCATCCCAGCTAGTGAATACTTTCTCCAATGTAGCGGGATTAAAAGCGTGGGTATTCTTTATTGAGGAGGCAGACCAAATTCGCGTTCGCCTTCGTTCGAAAGGTCCTGTTGTAAATCAAATTGCAGCACAGTTTAACGGAGGTGGACATCCAATGGCTGCGGGTGCCACAGTGTATACATGGGAAGAAGCGAACGAGGTTCTTGCTGAACTTGAAAAGGCGTGCAACGAGTAAGTCACAAAAAAGACCGGTATCTCCTTTTTAAAGGGATTTCCGGTCTTCCTTGTTTACACCTGATCGTGTGACTTAGGAATAAACCATGAACCAAAGCTTGTCACGTCTTCGTGCACGTCGATGTTAAGTGATTGCAGCTCCTTTTTAATAAGGGCAGTCATTTCATGGGACTCTGCGTAAGCGGATCGTCCATTCATTAAATCAGCGATTTTTGCTCTCGCGATTTGTTTGCGATCAATAACCATCGCGCCACCTCCACAATTTCTATACTCTTATCATATACTACGCTTGTGAAAATTGCGACTTGTCTGACAAAAGGTCACAAAATAGATCTATTTTCGCTATTGGACGAGCTTGATTGCAAGCTCTACTTCAACTGTTGTCCAAAGAATAAATTGTTTTACTTCAAATCCATATTTTACGTCATCAATGATTAACGTTTTATTTTCGAGGGATGAGATGATAAAGCTTCTTGTTCTCGATATCGCTCCAAGATCTTTGTTGAGAAGATCGTTCAATTCACTTTGAATTTCTTTTTTGAGCTCATGACGGGTTAAGGAGTTAAGTGGTAATTCCTTATCTTTTTCAAAAGTCACGTCAATTTTTTTTACAAGCAGTGTTTTCTCAATATCGGTGCTATTGTAATTTTCTTTATCGTCGAGCAAGGTTTGATTCTGCATTTTTAGATCAGAGATTTCAATTTTTTGCTCTTTGATTGTCGTAATCTGCTTTTCGTACATTATACCAAAAAGCATAAGAAAGAAGAGCCAACCAAAAATCACCCCTACACAAAGGCCGGCTAGAAATCGCTGCCAGCCCTTTCTAGAATAAAGAGGGGGGACTCTCATAACGTGGAACGTTCCTGTGTTAGCCAGTTAATAATTTCCATTCCAGCTTGGGCGCCACCGAGCGCACAGAATATCCATAAAAACTGACGCATGATTTCGTCTGGTGAACCGCTGAGAAAACTTCTTTCCATATTATTGATTGTGTCGAACGTACCTCCAATCGCTGCTGCGATCGCCCAGATTTTTAATCGTTGTGCCACAATAAACATCCAATGTAGCGGAGGTTCACCAGAGAGAAAAGCTCCAATACCTCCGATGAGAGAACCTCCAACAATCACTCCAAAGGCTACAAAAAAAGCAATAATCAAGGTAACGAGCGTTACTCTCTCCATTTTTGATTCCTTCTTTCTAATCAGTTTCATTTAGGATCTTCTTATAAATGAACGAAAAAATAACTTGGCGTATTTAAAGCGAGGCAAATGATTGCATTTAGTACAGCCTATGCAACCATGAGAGAATGTTATGCTTGATAATGTTTGTTTGAGAAGCTTGAAGTATCTATAATAGAGGATAACAGCAAATTGAGAGTGGGATAATCTATGGAATTCGTGCATCTTCGTGTCTACAGTGAATATAGTCTTCTAGACAGTCCGAGTCGTATTGAAGCGCTGATAGAATCAGCAAAACAAAAAGGGTATCAGTCGCTTGCCCTAACGGATAAAGGAACTATGTTTGGAACAATTCCTTTCTACAGAGCATGTAAAGCAAAGGGCATTAAACCGATCATTGGTCTGGATGTCCGCGTGGGAAACCGTACTGCTCTTCATACGCGCGATCAATTCGACCATCTTGTTTTACTGGCTGTTAATAAAGTAGGGTACGATAATTTATTAAAGATCAGCACACACATGCAGTGTGCAACGGGTAATATCCCTTACATAGAAAAAGAAGATTTAGTTGAAAATGCAAGCGGGCTTATCGCTCTTTCAGGGTCTATTTCTAGCAAAATCGGACAGGAACTTTTACATGGTGAAGAAACGACCGCATTTGAAATGGCGATGGAGTATCAGCGTATCTTCAAGGAAGGGTTTTATCTTGAGATGCAGGATCATTCGTTACGAGAAGAAAGGCAACTCAACTTATTGCTCTCCACGTTTGCAAACAAGGTCAATCTTCCCTTAACGGTGACAAATGCTGCACATTATATTAACCGGGAAGATGGAGAAGCACATGATTGTTTGAGGTGCATAGACGCAGGACAGCGGTTTGAAGACAAAAATCTCGTTGCGCTACCTAACCATGAGTACTATTTAGCGTCTTCGGAAGAAATGACGCAGCGATTTAGAGGGTACGAGACAGCTCTTATAAATACAACTGATATTGCGGCAAGGTGTAATGTAGAATTAAATTTTAATCAAACACATTTGCCTCTTTATCCGGTGCCTGATGGAGTAACGGCTTTTGACTATTTAAAGAAAATTTGTTTCGACAATCTTTCTGAGCGCTATTCATATCAGGATGAACGCGTCACTGAACGGTTGGATTACGAACTTTCTATTATTAACAAAATGGGGTTCAATGATTATTTTCTAATTGTTTGGGACTTCATGAAATATGCGCATGAGCATCAAATGATTACTGGTCCAGGTCGTGGCTCTGCGGCAGGTTCTCTTGTTGCTTACTTATTGCATATAACAGATGTGGACCCTATTGAACACAACCTTTTATTTGAGCGATTCTTGAATCCAGAGCGCGTCACAATGCCTGATATTGATATTGATTTTCCTGACGTTAGACGAGATGAAGTGATTGATTATGTACATGAGAAATATGGTCATGATCGTGTCGCTCAAATTGTTACGTTTGGTACGCTTGCAGCAAAGGCAGCCATTCGAGACGTGGGGCGAGTATTAGAGGTAGATAACAAGCTCCTTGATGCCATGTCTAAAGCGATCCCCTCACGCCCCGGCTTGACGTTAAATCAGGCGAAAGAAGAGTCGAAGGTTCTTAAGGAGCTCATCTCTTCATCAAAAGAAGGGAAACGCGTTTTTGAGATAGCTAGTACAATTGAGGGGCTTCCACGACATACGTCCACCCATGCTGCTGGAGTGGTGATTTCAGCAGAGCCTCTCACGCAGCATGTTCCTTTGCTTGGTGGTCATCACATTAACTTAACCCAATTTCCGATGAATGATTTAGAAGAGATTGGTTTATTGAAGATGGATTTCCTGGGGCTTAGGAATTTAACCTTAATTGAAGGTATATTAAATGACATTGAAGAGGAAATGGGTCAAAGGCCTTCTCTTTCAACGATACCAATGGATGATGAAGCTACTTTCTCTCTACTACAAAAAGCCGATACGACTGGTGTATTTCAACTTGAATCTGATGGAATGCGTCAAGTACTTAGAAAGCTAAAGCCAACTGAGTTTGAAGATATTGTCGCTGTTAATGCACTTTATCGTCCGGGACCGATGGAGAATATACCTCTTTTTATTTCTGGTAAGCACAAAGAAAGAACAATTGAATATCTCCATCATGACCTTGAACCTATTCTTAAATCAACCTATGGGGTTATTGTCTATCAAGAACAAATTATGCAAATTGCTTCTAAGTTAGCTGGTTTCTCTCTGGGAGAAGCTGATCTATTGAGAAGAGCTGTATCTAAAAAGAAGCGTGAAGTTCTTGAGTCAGAAAGAGAGCACTTTGTAAGGGGATGTCTTGAGAAGGGATATCCGAAAGATATAGCTCTTAAAGTATATGAGTATATTGTTCGATTTGCGGATTATGGTTTCAACAGAAGTCATGCGGTTGCTTATAGTGTCATTGCTTACCAGCTCGCTTATTTAAAAGCAAACTATTCGCGCTATTTCTTTTCAAGTCTTCTGAATTCTGCCGTCGGAAACCAGGATCGACTTGCGACGTATTTAGCTGAAGCGAAACAAAAAGGCATGATGGTTCAACCTCCATCGATTAATAGTAGTCAAGAGACATTCACGGTGGAGAAGAATACCATTCGATTCGGACTTCTGCCGGTAAAAAATGTTGGGAGAAATGCGATTGAAGAGATCGTGCAAAAAAGAACTCATCCTTACAAAAGTCTTTTTGATCTATGTGCGAGGATTTCGCTGAAAGTGGTGAACAAGCGCGCTCTTGAATCACTTATATTTGCTGGGGCAATGGATGAGTTTGGGGTAAGTCGTTCTTCTATGCTTGCCTCATTAGAGGGGGCAATGAATTACGGATCTGAACAAAGTGGTCAGGAAGGCTTCTTCCAAGATGGCGAAACGGAACCAGCTTACGAAAGCGTTCCCCCTTTTGATGAAGCGGAAATGCTCGCTTTTGAAAAAGAAGCGATTGGTTTTTACTTAACGGCTCATCCGCTTGATCCTTATTTGGACAAATTAAAAGGTTATGTAAGGAACGTTACGAAAGATGCGATAGAGGCTGAGGATCGTGCACCGCTTAGGTTGGCTGTAGAGGTATTGAAGGTCCGAAGTATTCGAACGAAAAAAGGTCAAATGATGGCCTTTCTAACACTTGGTGATGAAACAGGAGAAATTGAAGGGGTGGCCTTTCCTGACGTTTGGGAGAAAATGGAGAGCCTATTGACTAAAGGAGAATTTCTATATGTTGATGGGGTGGGACAAAAGAGAAATGATCAGACGAATATCATTATATCAAGGGTCATGAAGTTAGCGGATATTAAGCCGAAAAAAGCAAAACAAACCCTGTTTCTTAAAATTGAACCGCATCACGAAAGCGTCTTAAGTGAAGTGAAGAAAGTGCTTCACCAACACTCAGGCGACACAGAGGTTGTTATTTATTATAGTAAAACAGATAAAACAGTTAAATTAGGTGAAGGATGGCTAGTGAACCCTGATCCAGACTGTGTTCACACGTTGAAAAAATTACTTGGTGAACGCAACGTCGTGAAAAAGCCGTGATGAAAATCTTTACAGCAAATGGTGATTTGTTATAATGGTGAAAATAGAGTGGTCTGACCACTGCCCAAATGTTCTAGGGGAATTGTTAACATAGTCTAATGCTTCTGAAAAAAGGAGAGTGGAACGATTGTCCATTACAAGAGAAGAAGCCCTACATATTCACAGAGTGAGGCAAGGAAAGTTAGAATCAAAATCAAAAGTACCTGTTCGTAATGCCACTGATTTAAGCCTGGCTTATTCACCTGGTGTAGCAGAACCATGTAAGGAAATTTATGATGACAAGAATAAAGTATATGAATATACGATGAAAGGAAACATGGTGGCTGTTGTATCAGATGGTACCGCAGTCCTTGGTCTTGGAAATATTGGACCTGAAGCTGCTCTTCCTGTAATGGAAGGAAAGGCCGTTCTTTTCAAGAGTTTTGCCGGGGTTGATGCATTTCCAATTTGTTTAAACACAACAGATGTCGATCAAATCGTACAAACTGTTAAGTTAATGGAACCTACTTTTGGTGGGATTAACCTTGAAGATATTGCTGCTCCAAACTGTTTTGTGATCGAAGAAAGACTGAAAAAAGAAACAAATATCCCCATCTTTCATGATGATCAACATGGTACAGCGATTGTAACCGTAGCGGGACTAGTTAATGCTCTGAAACTATCAGATAAGAAGATGAGTGAAATTAAAGTTGTCATTAATGGTGCAGGAGCAGCGGGCATTGCCATTATTAAACTTTTAAATCGTTTCGGTGTAAAAGATATTATTATGTGTGATTCAAAAGGGGCTATTTACGAAGGTCGTTCTTACGGAATGAATGATGTAAAAGCGGAAGTAGCCAAATATACAAATCGTGATAAAGCTGAAGGATCCCTGAAAGAAGTGATTGTGAATACGGATGTTTTTATTGGGGTATCCGTTGAAGGCGCCTTGACAAAAGAAATGGTGGAATCAATGAATGAGGATCCTACCATTTTTGCTATGGCGAACCCAAATCCTGAAATCATGCCTGACGATGCGAGAGAAGCGGGAGCTAAAGTGATCGGTACAGGTCGTTCAGATTTCCCAAATCAAATTAATAACGTACTTGCATTTCCTGGTATCTTTAGAGGTGCTCTTGATGTTCGGGCGACTCACATTAACGAAGATATGAAAGTAGCTGCTGTACAAGCCATTGCAGAGTTAGTTGCTGAGGAAGATCTAAATGCAGACTACGTGATTCCTGCTCCATTTGATCCGCGCGTAGCACCTGCTGTTGCTGCAAGCGTAGCGAAAGCTGCTATGGAAACCGGAGTAGCTCGTATAAATGTTGATCCTGAAGCTGTTAAAGAAAAAACGCGTTCTCTTGCAATCATTGAAGCAGATAATGAATAAGTGGGGAAGAGCTTGACTTTCTCACTTTTTTCTTGCATTTTACTTATGAGCGCGGATTGTATTTTGAGAATACCTGGTGAAAAGCCGGGTTATTCTAACGTTCTCCTGTTCTTAGAGCTAAGAAAGGGTGTTGACTTCCAATGACAACCCAGGGGAAAGTCTATCAGAATATTCTTCAGAAGATAAAGGCGATTATCTATAATGATGGTTTACAAACCGGCGATAAGCTCCCTTCGGAAAGGGAGCTTTCTGATCGCTTAAATGCCGGAAGATCTTCTATAAGGGAAGCGTTAAGATCAATGGAAATGCTAGGTCTTATTGAAACGCGACGCGGTGAAGGGACTTTTATAGCCAATGCTAGAGATCATCGCCTTGTAGAAGTGATTGCATCTTTCATTTTAAAAGATACCAAGTCGAAAGAAGATTTGCTTGAAACGAGGAAATTAATCGAAAAAGATATACTAAGAGTGGCTTGTGAACGGATTTCAGATGAATATATTGATCGATTAAGAACTATGATGGAACATAAGGACAACTCTTCAGATCGAGACATTTTTTCGACTGAGTTTGATACTGCTTTCTTCCGTGTCATTGTTTCATCCACACATAATCACTTGCTTATGCGCTTATGGGCAGAGCTTGCGGATTATCACCAGACAATTTGGAATCAATTGACATTTCGTCCAACTCATTATTATGAGGCTATGATTCATGCGCTCGTTTCTCGAAATCAAGAAGCGGCAATTAATCTTTTGGATAAGTATGAAATGAAAAAAACGGAAGAATAGCCATTAGGATAAGCGAAAGGAATGGTCAACATTGTTAAAGGATTTGTTCAACAAGAAAAAAAAGTATGCGACAGTTCCTTCAGATAAAATAAAACAAGATGTCCCTGAAGGCATCATGACAAAGTGCCCAGGGTGCAAAAGTATTATTTATACGAAAGAACTTGAAAAATCCCATAAGGTTTGCGTGAAATGTGGCTATCATCACCAGATGTCTGCCCCTGAACGCTTAAAAAATACGCTTGACCAAGGTTCATTTAGAGAACTGGACGCAGAGATGATTTCCGAGAACCCTCTCTCTTTCCCTGGTTATGTTGAGCGCTTGGAAAAGGATCAAAAGAAATCTTCATTGAACGAAGCGGTGGTAACAGGTGAAGGAACGATTGACGGTTACCGAACAGCTATTGCTGTGATGGATGCACGTTTTCGAATGGGTAGCATGGGGTCTGTTGTAGGAGAAAAAATCACAAGAACGATTGAACATGCACATAAAGAAAAAATTCCTTTTATCATTTTTACAGCCTCCGGTGGAGCTAGAATGCAGGAGGGTGTGCTTAGTTTAATGCAAATGGCGAAATCCAGCGTAGCCCTTAAACGCTTTAGCAACGATGGTGGATTGTTCATATCTATTATGACGCATCCTACAACTGGCGGAGTTTCAGCGAGCTTTGCTTCTGTAGGTGACTTTAATTTCGCTGAACCTAAGGCTTTAATTGGTTTTGCTGGGCGAAGAATTATTGAGCAAACGATTCGTGAAGATCTTCCAGAAGATTTTCAAACAGCTGAGTTTTTGTTACATCATGGTCAATTGGACCGTGTTATTCATAGAGCGGATATGAAGAAAACGCTTAGCCAAATTTTAATGATTCATGGAAATAGAGGTGAGAAATAATGGGGCAGAGGCTTGATTTTGAACGACCGCTTCAAGAGTTAGAAGATAAAATCAAAGAACTTCATGCTTTTATGGAAGAGAAGAAGGTGGACCTTACTGATGAAGTTTCACGACTTGAAAAACGACTTTCTAAAATGGAAGGTGAAATTTACGAGAATTTAACCGCGTGGAACCGTGTTCAATTAGCAAGACACCCTGAGCGACCAACGACATCAGATTACATCGATCGTATTTTTGATGATTTTCTTGAATTGCATGGTGACCGTCTGTTTGGAGACGATGAAGCCATTGTAGGGGGAATCGCTACGTTTGAAGGCAATCCTGTTACAGTTATTGGTCATCAGCGGGGTAAGGACACAAAAGAGAATCTTAGAAGGAACTTTGGTATGCCGCATCCGGAGGGGTATCGGAAAGCGCTTCGATTGATGAAGCAAGCTGAAAAATTTCAGCGTCCGGTTATTTTCTTACTAGACACGAAAGGCGCATTTCCTGGTAAAGCCGCAGAAGAACGGGGCCAGAGTGAAGCGATTGCTAGGAACCTGATCGAGATGGCTGGATTAACAGTCCCAATTATCTGCATTGTTATCGGTGAAGGCGCGAGTGGGGGAGCGCTTGCCATTGGTGTAGGTAACCATGTGCACATGCTCGAAAATTCATGGTATTCCGTTATTTCCCCTGAAGGTGCTGCGGCTCTTTTGTGGAAAGATTCAAGTCTGGCACAACAAGCGGCAGATACAATGAAAATTACAGCGCCAGATTTGAAAGAGTTAAATGTCATTGATGAGATTATCCCTGAAGTAAAAGGTGGCGCGCATCGCAATGTGGAAGAACAGGCAAACGCTATTCAGAGCGCCCTATCTAAATCTCTTGAAGAACTGACACAACTTACCAAAGAAGAGCTGGTGGATCATCGTTATGAAAAATACAGAAATATTGGACAATATACGTTTGTAACCGATACCATTGGCTTGAAATAAGGGAAGTGCTTTCTCGCAAAAGAGAAAGCACTTTTTTGCGATGTACCTTTGCTATTGTATTAAGGGGCTGTATTTGATATTTTAATAACACAAAGAACTAATGAGGTGAACAGTTATGAAACGTATTGGTGTACTTACCAGCGGAGGAGACTCACCAGGAATGAACGCAGCTATTCGTGCTGTCGTTCGAAAAGCAATTTACCATGATATTGAAGTTTACGGGATCTACCACGGGTATACCGGGTTAATGAATGGAAATATAGAGAAAATGGAAATCGGCTCTGTAGCAGATATCATTCATCGTGGAGGAACGATGCTTTATTCTGCACGTTGTCCAGAGTTCAAGACACTTGAAGGTCAGCTTAAAGGTGTTGAAAACTTAAAGAAGTTTGGTATTGAAGGGCTAGTCGTTATTGGCGGAGACGGTTCTTACCGAGGTGCTCAGAAATTGACTGGGCATGGTTTCCCAACGATTGGAATTCCGGGAACAATTGATAATGATATTCCTGGAACGGATTTCACAATCGGCTTTGACACTGCATTAAATACTGTTATTCAAGCAATTGACAAAATCCGTGACACGGCCACTTCTCATGAGCGTACATATGTGATTGAAGTAATGGGACGCGACGCTGGGGATATCGCTTTATGGTCAGGACTTGCCGATGGAGCTGAATCAATTCTTATCCCTGAGGAGAAGTTCGAGATGTCAGACATTCTAAGCCGTCTCAAGCGTGGACATGATCGTGGGAAGCGCCACAGCATTATTGTTGTTGCGGAAGGTGTTGGAAGCGGCGTTGAAATTGGAAAGCAAATTCAAGAAGAAATGAACATGGAAACGCGTGTAACAGTTCTTGGCCATGTTCAGCGTGGTGGTTCACCAACAGCAGCTGACCGCGTTCTAGCAAGTCGTCTTGGAGCACGTGCAGTCGAACTTCTTCTTGAAGGAGCAGAAGGTAGAACAGTTGGCATTCAAAACAACCAAATTGTTGATCTAGATATTAACGAAGCTCTTGCACTTCCACACGAAGTGAACCAGAAAATGTGTCAGCTTGCAAAAGAGCTATCCATTTAGCAGTATGCGGGGCACCCCTTCATAGGTAAGGGGTGTATCGTAATGCCTGAAAAAATACATAACATTTCTGTTATGAAGAAAACTAATTGAAGCATAGCTTTTAGGAGGAGACAGACCCATGCGCAAAACTAAGATTGTCTGTACGATAGGACCAGCAAGTGAAAATGAACAAACATTAGAGAAATTGATTAATGCAGGAATGAATGTTGCTCGTTTGAATTTCTCACACGGTGATTTTGAGGAACACGGTAATCGTATTAAGTCAATTCGTTCAGTGGCTGAGAAGCTAGGTAAAAACGTAGCGATTCTTTTAGATACGAAAGGCCCAGAAATCCGTACGAATAATATGGAAAATGGCGGCATTGATCTTGAAGCAGGTCAACAGCTTATCGTATCTATGGAAGAAGTTCTAGGCACAACAGAAAAGATTTCTGTTACGTATCCTGAACTTGTTAACGATGTTCACGTAGGATCTAAAATTCTACTTGACGATGGATTAATTGAACTGGAAGTAAAGCAAATCGAAAAGAATGAACTTTATACTGAGGTTCTAAATAATGGAACGTTGAAAAATAAAAAAGGTGTTAACGTACCGAACGTAAGTGTTAACCTTCCTGGTATTACGGATAAGGATGCTGCAGATATCGAGTTCGGTATCGAGCAAGGTGTAGACTTTATTGCTGCGTCATTCGTTCGTCGTGTATCCGATGTTCTTGACATTCGTAAACTTCTAGAGAAGCATAAAGCTACTGATATTCAAATCATCCCTAAAATTGAGAACCGTGAAGGTGTCGATAATATTGATTCCATTCTTGAGATCTCTGACGGCTTAATGGTTGCTCGTGGTGATCTTGGTGTTGAAATTCCAGCTGAAGAAGTGCCTCTAGTACAAAAACAGCTTATTAAGAAATGTAATGCACTTGGTAAACCAGTAATTACAGCAACACAAATGCTTGATTCTATGCAGCGTAATCCACGCCCAACACGTGCGGAAGCAAGTGACGTTGCCAATGCGATCCTAGATGGCACAGATGCGATCATGCTCTCAGGTGAAACAGCAGCTGGATCATATCCAATCGAAGCTGTACAAACGATGCATAACATTGCATCATACACTGAAAAATCACTAAACTACCGTGATCTTCTTTCTGTGAGAAGTAAAGAAACGGAAACAAATACAACAAATGCGATCAGTGAATCTGTTGCACACACAGCTTATAACTTAAATGTGCCTGCTATCATTACAGCTACAGAAAGCGGTCATACGGCTCGCATGATCTCTAAATATCGTCCGAAGGCACCAATTGTTGCTGTAACAAATACAGCTAGCGTATGCCGCAAGCTTGCTCTTGTATGGGGCGTTCACGCACAAGAAGGACATAAAGTCTCAACTACGGATGAAATGCTAGAAGTGGCTGTAGACGCTTCAATCCAATCTGGTATTGTTAATCACGGAGATACTGTTGTCATTACAGCGGGTGTACCGGTTGGAGAATCTGGTACAACAAACTTGATGAAAGTTCACGTGATCGGTGATATTCTTGCAAAAGCACAGGGTATTGGCAAAACATCTACTTCAGGACGCATTGCGATTGCAAAAACAGCTGAAGAAGCGATTCAAAAAGCAGATGCTAACACAATCCTTGTGACGATTGCTTCTGATAAAGATATGGTTCCAGCACTAGAAAAAGCAGCTGGACTTATTACAGAAGAAGGCGGTCTTACGTGCCATGCTGCTGTTGTCGGCTTAAGTCTTGGTCTGCCTGTAGTCGTTGGTCTTGAGAATGCTACTGAGCTATTTGAAGAGGGTCAACAAGTAACGTTAGATGCAACAACAGGAATTATTTACAACGGGAAAGCAAGTATCCTATAAGTATGATGTAAGCTTTTAAAGGCTGTCGAGTAAATCGACAGCCTTTTTCCATACTCCAAAACCTCTTGTGGGTATTCTTTATAATGAACGAATGAGGCAATTGAGTTCGAAAAAAATTGAAAAACACGTATAATAGGGATAACGGGACACTTTCCCGATTATAATTGAGGGAGCTATGTCATGTTTCGTATTTTGTTGCTTTTTATTATCATCGTACCGGCTCTAGAAATCGCTTTGTTACTTCTGTCAGGAAGAACACTGGGGCTTATTCCAACAGTATTATTGATTATAGGTACTGGAATCCTCGGGGCCTGGCTTGCGCGTAAAGAAGGAGCAGAGACGATCCAGAAGGTGAACAGACAAATGCAGACTGGTCAAATGCCCGGTGAAGCTATTCTAGATGGTTTGTGTATACTTGTAGGTGGTGTCGTTCTACTCACACCGGGATTTATTACAGATGCAGTCGGCTTTTTGCTTCTTATACCGGCAACTAGAAAACCATTTAAGAGATGGATTAAGAAATTCCTTGAACGTCGAATGAATAATGGTCAGTTTATGTTTATTAGAAGGTAAGGAATTGTGCCATATGCTTATGTAATCATCATAGAAATAAGTCTTTAAGGAGCTTGAGTCTACATTCAAGCTCCTGTTTTAATGGGAGTAGTGAGCGGTTAGTTGATATAAAAACCATTCGTATACTAATTTAATTGAGCAGTCAATGATTGACCTGTCAATTAATTAGTGTTTTCTAGTTGACATTCAGAAATACAACTAGTATATTAGTTGATGAGTCAATGATTGACCCATCAAACGATTGAAGGAGGAGGATGCGTTGAAAGCTTCTTGCTCAGATGAAGGTAAAATATTATACCAGTTAAATAATATATACAAACAAATGAGTCCGAAATTCGAAAGATGTACTGGCATCAGTCAGTCTCGCTTAGAGATCCTGCATAAATTGTTTGAGGTTGAGGAGATTAGCCAAACAGCTTTGCAGAAAGAAGTGAATATTGATAGTGCTGCTGTCACAAGACATTTAAAGCAGCTTGAGGTAAAAGAAATGGTTACTCGACGCAAGAACCCAGATGATAACCGCTTTACCTTTGTGAGGTTAACAGAAGAAGGTAGAGAGAAAATTGCTTCTTTTCGAATAGAGAAAGAAGAGTTCATTCGTAAAGTGTTAAAAGACTTTAGTGAGAAGGAACAATACGAATTATCCGATATGCTTAGCCGTATTCAAAATAACATTGAAGAAATTCAATACTAACAAGAAATGACATAAGGAGATTTAACGATGAATGCAACCAAAATAAATGACTTTAATGACATTATTACAGGACGACGCTCAATTCGCCATTACGATTCGTCAGTCAAAATTACTAAAGAAGAGATGACGGAAATTTTAACTGAAGCTACGTTGGCACCATCTTCAGTCAATCTTCAACCATGGCGTTTTGTCGTTATCGATAGCGAGGAGGGAAAAACAACTTTAGCTCCACTTGCTAAATTTAATCAATCACAAGTTGAAACATCTGCAGCTGTTATTGCGGTATTTGTAGATATGAACAGCCTCGACTATGCTGATGAAATTTATGACACTGCTGTACAAAAAGGGTATATGCCTGCAGAAGTAAGAGATCAACAGCTTCCAGCGATAAAAGGCTTGTTAGAAGGTATGTCAAATGAGCAATTTAGAGAAATGAATATCATTGATGGTGGATTAGTGTCCATGCAATTGATGTTAGCGGCTCGAGCACACGGATATGATACAAATCCAATTGGTGGATATGAGAAAGAGCAGATTGCTGAAGCTTACGGTATGGATAAAGAGCGCTACTATCCAGTGATGCTGATTTCAATTGGTAAAGCAGCAAACGAAGGATACAAATCTGTTCGCTTACCTGTTGAATCAATTACAGAGTGGAAATAAAAATAAACATTGAAAAGAGGATATAACGAATGATTATTATTCATGCAGGATTACAAATTAACCCGGCTAAGGAAGAAGCGTTTCTTAACGAAGTAGCTACTCTTATTGAAGAAGCTAGAAAAGAAGAAGGAAATCTTTCTTATACTTTGACGAAAGAGGTTGAAAAAGAGAGTACTTATAAAATGATTGAAGCTTATGAAGACATGGCTGCAGTTGAAAAGCACAATCAAAGTGCTCATTTTCAAGCATTTGTTGGAAAAGCACCAGAATATTTGGTGGCCCCATTAGACGTTAAAGTGTATGACGCTACTGAAGTGCAAAAATAATGGTTGAGCTGAAAGGTTCATGAATGTAACAAATTAAACCATAGGAGCAACGTATCATTTGTACGTTGCTCCTATGGTTTTTTAATGCTTTTTTGCCTTTAATAAGCTTTGTTGATCTATGATCTTGTTTTCGCTATTTACCTGATGCCCCTTTTATATAACCCCATATATCCTTAAATACATTCGCTTGGTAAAGTGTTTTAAGAACTACGAGAAGAACTGGACCGATAATCAGACCGATGAATCCAAATAGTTGAAAGCCTACGAATAACGCAATTAATGTTGCGAGAGGATCAAGTCCTATATTAGAAGATAGGACTTTTGGCTCCATAACTTGGCGTTGGATGACGACGACTCCGTAAAGAATAGAAAGCCCAATTGTTAGAGCATAATTACCAGTTAAAAAAGAATAAATCATCCACGGTACAAAAATTGCTCCAGTACCAAGGTAAGGTAAGAGATCTACTAGGCCAATAATAATCGCAATTGTGATCGCATAATCAACTCTCAAAATAAATAGACCGATAAGGACGATAACAGCCGTCATGGAGATCAGCGTAAGCTGTGCCTTAAGAAAGCCAAACAAAGCCCGCCTTAAATCAACATAGACCGTACCAATACTTTTTTGGATATCACTACGCACTTTCTTTTTAAGCCAATTAATGAATTTATACCAGTCTTTACTGATAAAAAAAGTGGCCAACATCGAGAAGACAAGCACAGTTAAAATGGTTGGTAAACTAACGATAATTGAGCGTATTCCTTCAACAAGAGATTGAAGAATATCGGTAACAGCGGTAGTAACAGTTGTCCCGATTGATTGAATATTGTCAAGAACAGTCGTTTGCTGATCTTTATTTAAATCTTTAAACAGGTCTTCTAATTGATTATAAAGTGGCATGACGTGTGACACGAAGAGTTCTTCTATGAAACTAACGATTTCTTGAAAGTTTCCTGGTAATACGCTAGCGATATAAACGATGCCCTGGACAAGCTCATTTACGAGCAAGGCAATAAAAGCTGCAAGCACTCCAATTAGGAATAAAATGGAAAGAGCTACAGCAAAGGGTCTTGGAATTTTTCCTCTTCTTTCTAGTAAGTCGACCATTGGATTGATTAAAAAAGCAAGAAGTAAAGCAATTACAAAAGGGTAAGCGAGATGCCAAATATAATAAAAGGCAATTAAGGAAAGAATAATAAGAAAGATGACAAGGAAAAATCGTAAAACTCTATGTATGTATTTCCAATTCATTTCAACCCTCCTAGGATCCCTTTCCTATATTTTACACTGCTTGCTTTAAAACAAGCAATTGTAGTAAACCAGTTTCGTGCTTATTTTCTAAAAGTTTGTTATGCTAAAAGAGTTCTGCTAATGTGAAAGAGGGAGCGTTATGTCAATTATTTCTCAGCCTACTATTTTTCTACTCATTTTATTTGCAATCGCGCTTATTGCGAAAAATAGCTCGCTCATTATTGCCGTAGCGGTCTTACTGGTTGTGAAAACGGTGGGACTTGGTGATAAAGTATTTCCGATCTTTCAATCAAAAGGAATCTCCTGGGGAGTAACAATCATTACGATTGCCGTGCTCGTACCAATTGCAAATGGAGAAATAGGTTTTAAGCAACTTGGTGAAGCAGTTAAATCTTCTTATGCATGGATTGCAATGGGAGCTGGTATATTTGTTGCGATTATCGCTTCAAAAGGGATTATTTTACTACAAAATGATCCGCATATTACCACAGCGCTTGTATTTGGTACAATTCTTGCTGTAGCTGTTTTTCAAGGAATTGCCGTTGGTCCATTGATTGGAGCGGGCATTGCTTATATGGCGATGAAGGTTGTTGAATTTTTCACCTGAACGTCTGCTCAGAAGGGCATAACGTTTGCATGATTCGCTTCTTTATTATCATTTTTCAAACATTTGAGAAAAAAAGGAATCGACGAAATCATGCATATTCATTCACAAATATCAGAGAATTGTTTATAATGAGAACTGACGCACCATCTTGTACATAGGTTCTTATTTTTTTGGAGCGTTTTAAAAGCGTTATCAAAGCAGAATTTTTAGAAAATATTAGAGCCAATAATATGGAAAAGGAGAGGGAGACGTATGACGACTACTCGCGGATTAGAAGGCGTAGTTGCAACAACATCATCGATTAGTTCTATTGTAAATGATGTCTTAACATACAGAGGATATAATATCGATGACCTCGCTGAAAATGCTAGTTTTGAAGAAGTAATCTATCTATTATGGAACGATAAACTTCCTAATAAGACTGAACTTGAGGAATTCACAGCAGAATTTGCTAGTAACGCTTCGATTCCTGAAGAGATTGTGAATCAAATGAAATCGTATCCAATTGATAAGGTGCACCCGATGGCGGCTCTTCGTACAGCGGTTTCTACACTTGCACTGTATGATGAAGAAGCGGACGATATGAGCGAAGAGGCGAATTACCGTAAAGCGATCCGTCTTCAAGCAAAGATCCCAACTGTTGTAACCGCTTTTTCACGTATTCGTGAAGGGAAAGCTCCAGTAGAGCCTAAGAAAGATCTTAGCTTTGCTGCAAACTTCTTATATACGTTAACAGGAGAACTTCCAGAAGAAGTTGCTGTTACAGCAATCAATAAAGCGCTAGTGCTCCATGCCGATCATGAGCTAAATGCTTCAACATTTACTGCACGCGTATGTGTTGCAACACTTTCAGATATGTATTCAGGCGTAACGGCTGCTATTGGTGCACTGAAAGGGCCACTTCATGGTGGAGCAAACGAACGTGTTATGGCTATGTTAAGTGAAATCGATCGCGTTGATAACGTGGAACCATATTTGCAAAATGCGTTTGAAAACAAAGAAAAGATCATGGGCTTTGGACATCGCGTATATAAAACGGGTGATCCACGTGCAAAGCATTTGCGTGAAATGTCTCGCAAGCTAACAGAACTTACTGGAGAAACAAAGTGGTACGAGATGTCGACGAAGATGGAAGAAATCGTGACAAGTGAAAAGGGTCTCCCGCCTAATGTCGATTTTTATTCGGCTTCTGTTTATCATAGTCTAGGGATTGATCATGATTTGTTCACACCGCTATTTGCGGTCAGTCGTGTATCCGGTTGGATTGCTCACATTCTTGAGCAGTATAGCAATAACCGTTTAATCCGACCGCGTGCTGAATACGTAGGGGCGACAAATCAAACGTATGTAAAAGTAGAAAATAGATAATAAAAAAGGGAAGGTTTCTTCCCTTTTATTAAATGTTAATCATTTACTAGGAGGAATATAAAATGGCTAATGGAGAGAAGATTACCGTAAATAATGGTGTACTAAACGTTCCAGATCATGCAATTATTCCATACATTGAGGGCGACGGAACGGGACCTGATATTTGGGCGGCCGCTTCGAAAGTATTAGAAGGCGCAGTTGATAAAGCTTATGGTGGTAAGAAAAAAATCGTATGGAAAGAAGTATATGCAGGTCAGAAAGCATTTGATAAAACAGGTGAATGGCTACCGGCAGATACGCTTGATGCGATTCGTGAATACATAATTGCAATCAAAGGACCACTCACTACACCAGTTGGGGGAGGCATTCGTTCGCTGAATGTTGCCCTACGACAAGAGCTTGATTTATTTACTTGTCTTCGTCCAGTCCGTTATTTTAAAGGCGTTCCTTCACCTGTAAAGCGTCCTGAGGATACCGATATGGTTATTTTTCGCGAAAATACAGAAGATATTTATGCAGGAATTGAATTCCAAAAGGGTACTGATGAAGTCAAGAAAATCATTTCTTTCCTTCAAGATGAAATGGGTGCAAAAAATATCCGCTTCCCTGAAACGTCTGGTATTGGAATTAAGCCTGTTTCAGAAGAAGGTACTAAGCGCTTGGTTCGTGCAGCTATTCAGTACGCACTTGATGAGGGCCGCAAAAATGTAACGCTCGTTCATAAAGGGAATATTATGAAATTTACTGAAGGAGCTTTCAAAAACTGGGGTTATGAAGTAGCGGAGCAAGAATTTGGCGACAAGGTTTTCACTTGGTCTGAGTACGATCGCATCGTTGAAGAAAAAGGGAAAGATGCTGCGAACGAAGCGCAGTCCAAGGCAGAAAGCGAAGGCAAGCTAATTGTTAAAGATGCCATTGCTGATATCTTCTTGCAACAAATTCTAACTCGTCCAGCTGAATTTGACGTAGTTGCTACAATGAACTTGAACGGTGACTATGTTTCTGATGCTCTAGCAGCTCAGGTTGGTGGAATTGGAATCGCTCCTGGAGCAAACATTAACTACGAAACTGGACACGCTATTTTTGAAGCAACACATGGTACGGCTCCAAAATACGCTGGTCTTGATAAAGTAAATCCTTCCTCCGTTATTCTTTCAGGAGTCCTTATGCTCGAGCATATCGGATGGAATGAAGCGGCGAAGCTTGTACTTGATTCTATGGAAAAAACAATTGCGAATAAAGTTGTCACTTATGACTTCGCACGTCTTATGGACGGCGCAACGGAAGTGAAAACATCTGAATTTGGTGATGAACTCATCAATAATATGGACTAAAATAAAATCACTATATTTCCTTGTATGAAAGGAGTGGCATTTAAATGACAGTGAAACGTAAAAAAGTTTCCGTAATTGGAGCAGGTTTTACTGGGGCAACAACTGCTTTTCTTTTAGCTCAAAAAGAACTTGCTGACGTTGTACTCGTTGATATCCCAAATCAGGAGGGCCCAACAAAAGGGAAAGCACTTGACATGTTTGAAGCAAGCCCTGTTCAGGGTTTTGATTCTAAAATCACCGGTACATCAAATTATGAAGATACAGCAGGTTCAGATATTGTTGTGATTACAGCTGGTATTGCTAGAAAACCAGGAATGAGCCGGGACGATCTTGTGAATACAAATGCGAAAATCATGAAAAGTGTGACTCAGGATATTGTGAAATATTCTCCTGAAACGACCATTGTTGTGTTAACGAATCCTGTTGATGCCATGACGTATACGGTGTTTAAGGAGTCTGGGCTTCCTAAAAATCGCGTAATTGGTCAGTCGGGAATTCTGGATTCTGCCCGATTCCGTTCATTTATTGCTGAAGAGTTGAACCTTTCTGTTAAAGATATTACAGGATTCGTCCTCGGTGGGCATGGTGATGATATGGTTCCACTTGTTCGCTATTCGTTTGCAGGTGGCATTCCACTTCAGAGCCTTATTTCTGAAGAGCGCCTTGCTGAAATTGTGGAACGAACCCGCAAAGGTGGCGGCGAAATTGTAAGTCTTCTAGGAAATGGTAGTGCATACTATGCTCCTGCTGCATCACTTGTTGAGATGGTAGAGGCAATCCTTAAAGACCAGCGTCGTGTTCTTCCAACAATCGCCTATCTCGAAGGCGAGTATGGTTATGACGGGCTTTACCTCGGTGTACCGACAATTCTTGGCGGTGGCGGTATTGAAGAAATCATTGAACTTGATTTAACAAATGAAGAGAAGAAAGAGCTAGATAAATCAGCTGATTCCGTTCGTAAAGTAATGACGGTATTAGGTTAATAACGTAGATCCGGTGTGAGAACCGGATCTCTTTTTAAAACAAAAAAGAAAACGCTTTCACTAAAGGGGGAGTAGCGATGTTACTAGGAAAAAAACGTAAACTTGGACGAATGATCGATGAAATGTCAGTAGGTGAAAAGCTGGAAGTGACGGAAAAAATAGAGGATCGGGACCTTCTTTTATATCTCGGGCTGTCAAATGACAATAATCCTCTTTTCATTCAGCATGATTATGCTTCGATGACACCTTTCAAAAAACCGATTGTCCCGCAAATTATGCTTCTTGCTATCATAACAGGTGCTATATCTAAGTATTTGCCTGGACCTGGGAGTAGTATTAAAAAACAGGAAGTCATTTTTGAGAATCCCGTCCATCATTATGAGACACTTCATTTTCAGTTTGAAGTTATGAATGTCTTTACAAAAGAACATGAAGTTGAAATAAACGTTAAGGGCATAAATGAATCAGGAGAAGCTATCTTAGACGGTTTGTTTACTGTCTGCCCCCCATATCCTGCAAAACCATTAACAAAGTCAACATCCTTTGAGAATTTTTAGAGCCTGAATTAGGCTCTTTTTTTTATGCATTTTACATTTGTTTTTGATAAAAGCGCTTCATACTGCTAAAAAAGTCAAGTTTTTCTTTTGCCTTTATGAAAATAATAGTATGATGAGGGTATTCAGGCTAAAATAAAAGAAAAGCCTGGCATCGGCATTGATGAATGGGGAAATTCGTTAGGGGGATTTTATGATGGCTCAAAAGATACTAGTTGTAGACGACGAAATGTCGATTTTAACATTGCTTCAATTTAATCTGGAACAAGCTGGTTATGATGTTGTGACGGCTGAAGATGGTTCAGAAGCATTGAAAGTAGTTGAGGCTGAGAAGCCAAATTGCATTATTCTTGATCTTATGCTACCTGAAATGGATGGGTTAGAGGTGTGTAAAGAATTGAGACAACGCCACATTCATACGCCTGTTTTAATGCTGACTGCCAAAGATGATGAATTTGATAAAGTACTTGGTCTCGAACTGGGTGCTGATGATTATATGACAAAGCCGTTTAGTCCTAGAGAAGTCGTTGCGCGTGTTAAGGCGATTCTTAGGCGGGTAAAACAGCTTGAAGAATCGAAAGTAGCTAACCAGATGGAAGAATCAGAGAAAATCCAGGTAGGTGAACTAGAGGTTTATCCAAATAATTACGAATCATTTTTCCAGGGGGAAATAATGGAGGTTACTCCTAAAGAATTTGAATTATTAGTGTATCTCGTACGTCATAAAGGTCGAGTTCTGACGAGAGAGCAGCTTTTGAGTGCGGTTTGGAATTATGATTTTGTTGGGGATACCCGGATTGTAGATGTGCACGTTAGTCATTTGAGAGAAAAAATTGAGCAAAATACGCGTAAACCTGAATACATTAAAACAATTAGAGGACTTGGCTATAAGTTAGAGGAGCCTTCTGTTAAATGAAGCGGTTCCGCTCCCGTTTTCTGAATGCTCAATTCGTTATTCTTTTTCTTGTCTTTTCAATCTTAGTTGTTTTCATAGGTAATTTATTTGAAGGAATTCTATTCGATAATGCTAGTGAAGAGGCTTTGTCAAATATGTGGCTAATCCTAATTCTTTCATTTACAGGAGCTTTTTTCATTATTGTTTACCTTAGTCTTCGCATCTCAAATCAGTTAACAAAACCTTTAGAGGGTGCATTGAATGTTGCCAATGAGCTTGCTTCTGGGAATTTTAAAGCACGAACTTATGAATATAAGCTGGATGAGACGGGGCAACTTAGTCACGCCTTAAACATTCTTGCTCGTAATTTACAGAACATGACCAATTCCTATGAAATTCAGCAAAATCGATTGATGACATTAATTGAAAATATGGATAGTGGCTTAATTCTGATTGATTCAAAAGGTCATATTAACCTTGTTAATCGCTTTTATAAAGAAACGTTTCATATCAAAACCGAAGAATACTTAGATTTGCTCTATTATGAAGCACTTCCGTATAGGGAAATCATTCGATTAGTGGAAGAGACGCTACTCGTTGAGCAAACTGTTCGAAAACAAGTTGAGTTGCAAGTTGGGATCGAAATGCGCCACTTTGACGTCTCAGGTGCGCCGATCCTTAATCACGATGAAAAGCTAAAAGGTGTTGTTCTTGTTTTCCACGATATCACAGAGTTAAAAAAGCTCGAGCAAATGAGAAAGGACTTTGTAGCAAACGTATCTCATGAGTTAAAGACGCCTGTCACTTCGTTGAAAGGCTTTGCAGAGACATTACTTGATGGAGCTATGGAAAACAAAGCCTTTCGCACTCGTTTTCTTACGATAATTTTAAATGAAAGTGATCGTCTTCAGAGCCTCATTCAGGATCTTCTCGACCTCTCAAAGATGGAACAAAAGCACTTTGCGTTAAATTGGCAGGATGTAGATTTAAAAGAAGTGATTGATGATTGCCTACTAATGACAAAAAGTAAAGCAGATAAGAAAAGCATTGAAGTGGAAATTAGCTATAATGGGGATCTTCAAATTAAAGGCGATGCAAACCGTTTAAAACAGGTGTTTCTTAATTTAATTGCCAATAGTATTACGTACACTCCAGAAGGAGGAAGCGTTACGATTTTCGTTAACGAGGAAAAAGATGCTGTTCAGTTTACGATCTCGGATAATGGAATTGGAATACGACAAGAAGAGCTTCCCCGAATCTTTGAACGCTTTTACAGAGTAGATCGTGCAAGAAGTAGAAATTCTGGTGGGACGGGTCTTGGACTTGCTATTGTAAAACACCTCGTCGAAGCTCACCAGGGTCAGATCGCAGTTAACAGTCAACCTGGTGAAGGGACAACTTTTATCATCACTTTAAATAAAGAGAGACAATATTAATCTTTACGATTTCTTTACAGTCTGTTTATATGTTCTTTAAATGATTTCTGTAAAGTAACAAGTGACCCCTTCATCATGACGAGAGCACATTTTTGAGACGAGATTTTCTCGTCTCTCTTTTTTTGTCTTTCATTATCAAAACAGAATTAATCAGTTGGACGCTTGTTTTTCATTCTTTTTACCATCGTGGTAAAATATATGAAGCAGGCGTCTTTTGGGATGTACAGTGATCGACAAATTGCGTAATGAATGAAATGGAGGACTTCTATTGAAGAACAAGTTAGTTTTAATTGATGGAAATAGCATTGCCTATCGTGCGTTTTTTGCATTGCCGTTGTTAAATAATGATAAAGGTGTCTATACAAATGCCGTACTAGGATTTACAACGATGTTGTTGAAAATTATAGAAAATGAATCGCCAACACATATGCTCGTTGCTTTCGATGCCGGTAAAACAACGTTTCGCCATAAAACGTATACAGAGTATAAAGGCGGGCGACAAAAAACCCCTTCAGAATTAAGCGAACAGTTCCCTGTTATACGTGAAGTGCTGGACGCATTTCAAATTAAGCGATATGAAATTAAGAATTATGAAGCAGATGATATCATTGGAACCGTATCGGATCTTGCGAGTAAAGAAGATTGGGAAGTGAAAATTTATTCCGGAGATAAAGATCTTCTCCAACTTGTTTCAGATAACGTTCACGTAGCCTTAACGAAAAAAGGAATAACCGACATTGATACATATGACCCAGCCTTTCTTCTTGAAAAATATGGCCTTAGCCCTGATCAAATCATTGATATGAAGGCGCTTATGGGTGATAACTCGGACAATATTCCTGGTGTACCTGGTGTTGGAGAGAAAACGGCTCTTAAATTATTAAAACAATTTGGCACGGTGGATGCCGTTTTTGAATCGCTTAATGATGTTTCTGGTAAAAAGTTAAAAGAAAAATTGGAAGAAAATCAAGAGCAGGCCATGATGAGCAAAGAGCTTGTAACGATTTTTAAAGAAACGCCACTTGAACTAGGGATAACTGATTTAGGCTACAGCGGTTATAATCATGAAGCAGTCGCTACACTGTTTAGTGAACTTGGATTTAAGTCTCTTCTTAATCGAATCGGGGGGACAGAAGTAGAAGACGAGAAAATCGATGATTTAGATTTTGAGACGATCAACGAGATAGAAGCCAAGCATCTCGTTAGTCCATCTGCCATGATTGTGGAAGTGATGGATGAAAATTACCATAATGCCGACATACAAGGGATTTCCCTTGTAAATGAAAACGGGAATTATTTTATCCCAACAGATTTAGCTCTGCAGTCTCAATTGTTTCGAAATTTTCTAGAAGATCGTACTCAGAAGAAATGGGTTTTTGATGCGAAAAGAGCCGTTGTGGCTTTAGGGTGGAAGGGCATTTCATTAGAAGGGATTACGTTTGATTTAGTGATTGCTTCCTATCTCCTAAATCCATCTGAATCGACGCATGACCTATCTGCTATTTCGAGACGAGAAGGCTTTTCTATTGTTTCTTCTGATGAGTCCATTTATGGAAAGGGAGCGAAACGTAAGCTTCCAGAAGTTGAAGAGTTTGCGGACCACCTTGTTCGAAAAGCCTATGCGGTATATCAATTAAAAGACAAGCTTGAAGAACAGTTAAGAAACAATGAGCAGTATGAGCTGTTCCATGACCTAGAAATGCCCCTTACGCTTGTTTTAGGTGAAATGGAAACAAAAGGTGTTTCCGTTGATACCAAATTCTTAGAAAAAATGGGCGAAGAGTTAAATGAAAAATTGAGTAAGATTGAAGCAAAGGTTTTTGAACTCGCGGGAACTGAATTTAATATTAACTCGCCTAAACAGCTTGGGGAAGTTTTATTTGAGAAGTTGGAGCTTCCGGTTATTAAGAAAACAAAAACTGGCTATTCAACGTCTGCTGATGTGCTTGAAAAGCTTGAAAGTAAACACGAGGTAATTCCGGAAATCCTCCTTTATCGTCAGCTCGGTAAATTAAATTCGACTTATATTGAAGGTTTGTTAAAAGTTATTTACTCAGATACAGGTAAAATACACACAAGGTTTAATCAAGCACTTACACAGACGGGAAGACTTAGCTCAACTGACCCAAATTTGCAGAATATCCCAATTCGCCTTGAAGAAGGTCGCAAAATCAGAAAAGCGTTTATTCCATCTCGAAAAGATTGGGTGATGTTTGCAGCGGATTATTCTCAAATTGAGCTACGCGTTCTCGCACATATCGCGCAAGATAAGAATTTGATAGAGGCTTTCCAGCAAGATGAAGACATTCATACAAAAACAGCGATGAACGTTTTTAATGTAGACAAAGAAGATGTTACGTCGAATATGCGCAGACATGCGAAAGCTGTTAACTTTGGAATTGTTTATGGCATTAGTGATTATGGCTTGTCACAAAGTATCGACGTTTCGAGAAAAGAAGCGGGAGAGTTTATTGACCGCTATTTAGAAAGCTTTCCTGGCGTAAAAAACTATATGGAAGACGTTGTTACAAAAGCTAAAGAAGACGGATATGTCTCAACATTGTTACAGAGAAGAAGGTATCTACCTGAAATTAATTCTCGTAATTTTAATCAGCGTGGATTCGCTGAAAGAACGGCAATGAACACACCAATACAGGGAACGGCTGCAGATATTATTAAGCTCGCCATGGTTCAAATGGAGACACGCTTAAAAGAAGAAAAGTTAGAAACACGTATGTTGCTTCAAGTACATGATGAATTGATTTTTGAGGCACCACAAGAAGAGATTGAAACGTTAAAACGTATCGTACCTGAAGTAATGGAATCTGCAATCAAACTGGACGTCCCACTGAAAGTTGATTATGAGTATGGCTCCACCTGGTATGATGCGAAGTAGGCATTAAAGGAGAGGGAAATATGCCTGAATTACCAGAAGTAGAAACGGTAAAACGCACACTAGAAGGTTTGGTTGTAGGGAAGAAGGTCACAAATGTTGTTGTAAAGTGGCCTAAAATCATTAAGAAACCAGATGATGTTGAAGCCTTCAAAATGAAAGTGATTGGTCAGACTTTTACAGGTGTTGAAAGAAGAGGGAAGTTTTTAAAACTTGTTCTTGAAGATGATGTAATCGTCTCTCACCTTCGTATGGAAGGAAAGTATAAATTATCTGCTATCGATGAAGAATTTGATCATCATACGCATGTGTTTTTTACGTTCGAAGATGGAACGGAGCTTCGTTATCATGACGTGCGGAAGTTTGGTACGATGCATCTTTTTCCTATTGGATTAGAGGAAAATGAGTTGCCACTCGTGCAGCTGGGGCATGAACCTTTTTCAGAACAATTTACCTCTGAAGTATTACAAAAAGGGTTTCAAAAAACGTCTCGAAAAGTTAAAACAGTGTTGTTAGATCAAACCCTCGTTGTTGGACTGGGGAATATTTATGTCGATGAAGCGCTGTTTAAAGCTAGAATACACCCTGAGCGAATCGCATCGACCCTCACAAACAGAGAAATTGAAACACTTAGAGAACAGATCGTTCATACGTTATCTGATGCTGTGAATAAAGGCGGTAGTACAATCCGTTCCTATGTAAACAGTCAGGGGAAAGTAGGCACTTATCAGGATAATCTCTTTGTTTATGGACGCGTTGGTCAGGGATGTAAAAACTGTCAAACTGAGCTCGAGAAAATCGTTGTTGGAGGAAGAGGAACAACGTTTTGTCCGCTCTGTCAGGTGAATGAGTGAGTCGTAGCGTTGGATGGGCTCCTTTCATATACTATTTAAGATTTTAGTATGGAAGGAGCTCGCCTATGTACTGGGTTTCTCTTTTTTTCTTAGCATTTGCCGTAAGCGTAGATGGATTTGGAGTTGGCTTAACGTATGGCCTAAGAAGGATGAAAATTCCTTTTAAGTCGATTCTTATCATTTCGATTTGTTCGGCGATCTCCATGTTAATCGCAATGGGGTTTGGCTCACTTTTACAGTTATGGATTTCAGATATAGTAGCTCAGCGAATTGGTGGCGGTATTCTTATTGCGCTAGGTGGATGGGTCTTGTATCAAATGATTCGTAACAACAAAGAGGTTGAAAAAACGGTTTCTGAGCGAATTCTTCTTCATTATGAAATACGCTCGCTCGGGGTGGTTATCAGCATTTTGAGAAAACCGACAACGGCAGACTTTGATGATTCTGGTACAATTACAGGTATTGAAGCAATTATGCTCGGTGCTGCATTGTCTCTTGATGCGTTTGGAGCAGGCATAGGTGCGTCGATGGTTGGTTTTCCTCCTATTGAAACGTCACTTTTGATTGCTTGTATGAGTTCGCTGTTTTTGCTCTTAGGATTAAAGTTCGGAAACCTTACTTCAAACATTAAATGGATGGATAAACTATCACTCTTACCGGGATGCCTACTCATTATCTTAGGATTCCTTAGAATGTAGTGAAAGGAGGATGACGATGGATATTGGACTTACCGGTGGAATCGCTAGTGGAAAAAGTACTGTAGCAGAGATGATTCGCCGCTATGACATACCAATCATTGATGCAGACGTAATGGCAAGAAAAGTAGTTGAACCTGGTGAGCCAGCACTTCAAGACATCTTTCGATTATTTGGAGATGACATGAAAGCAGAAGATGGCGGGCTTGATCGGAAGAAGTTAGGAGCTGTCATTTTTAAAGATGAGGAAAAGCGCAAAGTATTAAATCGTATTCTTCATCCTGCAATTCGGAAAGGAATGCTTGATCAAGCAGCAGCTCTAAAAGAACAGGGAAGCGCGCATATTGTTTTCGATATTCCGCTTTTATTTGAAAGTCAGCTAACTCATATGGTTGATCAAACCCTTCTCATTTATGTCGATGCAAAAACCCAGCTATCGAGATTAGTTGAAAGGGATGGGAGTACGGAAGAAGAGGCTTTCGATCGTATCCAATCGCAAATGCCAATTGAAGAAAAGAAAGAACTGGCTGATGATGTGATTGATAACACCGGAACACGTGAAGAAACGGAAGAACAACTTAACAACATTCTAAAAAAATGGGGAATAATATAAACAAAAAACACGTCTGAAACGGCGTGTTTTTTGTTTTTTAATCGTCATGCGCTTAGATAAAGACGTTCTACAAAAATAGTGTAAATTAATCTTTTCATTTGCATATTATATGTTATACTAATTTTGTGATAGGGGAAATAAGTATAACACATATGTGGCGGGAGGAACGCTGAATGAAATCAAGAGTAGCAATTAATGGCTTTGGAAGAATTGGGCGAATGGTATTTAGAAAGGCAATAATGGAAGATAGTTTGGAAGTTGTAGCAATTAACGCTAGCTATCCGCCAGAAACGCTCAGCCATTTAATTAAATATGATAGCATTCACGGTACATTTGATGGAGAGGTTACACCAATTGAGAATGGGATAAAGATTAACAATAAAAAAGTGGTTGTTTTAAATAATCGTGATCCAAAAACTCTTCCATGGAAAGAGATGGGAATCGACATTGTGATTGAAGCTACCGGCAAGTTTCGTACGAGAGAAGAAGCCGGTTATCATATTGATGCAGGAGCTACGAAAGTAATCATTACAGCACCTGGTAAGAATGAAGATCTTACAATTGTGATGGGCATTAATGAAAGCGAATACAATGATCAGAAACATCATGTTTTATCAAATGCATCTTGTACAACCAATTGTCTGGCCCCGGTTGTTCAAGTGCTTGATAAGTCCTTTGGAATTGTTTCGGGTATGATGACAACAGTTCATGCATATACGAATGATCAGAAAAACATTGATAATCCGCATAAAGATTTAAGAAGAGCACGTGCCTGTGGCCAATCAATTATTCCAACGTCGACAGGTGCAGCTAAAGCGATTTCAAAAGTATTGCCTCATTTAGAAGGGAAACTTAACGGAATGTCGCTTCGCGTACCGACACCAAATGTGTCATTAGTCGACCTGGTGGTTGATCTTAAGAAAGAAGTGACCATTGATGAAGTTAATGATGCTTTAAAAGCTGCTTCTGAAGGGCCCCTAAGAGGTATTCTTGCTTACTCTGATGAACCATTAGTATCAATTGACTACAATGGTAATGCTCATTCTTCTATAGTAGATGGACTATCGACAATGGTCGTTGAGAATAAAAAAGTAAAGGTACTTGCCTGGTATGACAATGAGTGGGGATATTCTTGTCGAGTCGTTGATATGGCGAAGTACGTTGGGGAAAGAATTCCCGAAAGGTTGAAAGTAAGCGTATAGGTGAAAAGGAAAGAAGTGGGAGAACGTCTCCCGCTTCTTTTTTGATTTGTTATCACTAATGACGGCTTTTGAAATAAAGGATAAATCTCGACAGTTTTGGACATGTTTTAATTATCGCGGAAAAATTAGCAAGGACACTGAATTTTTGAGGTTGAGGATACAAAAGCGAAATCAGCATTTAATTTATTCTTGCAAAAAAAAAATAAAAGCCTTATACTATTTTTCGTGAACTTCTTTTATAGCAATTTGGCATTGAAAACTACTTAAAGGGTTAGGACCTCATCGGACTAACTTTCCCCCGTGGTGGATTTTCAATACCGCATGCTTTAGGCATGAGTAAAAATAAAGGGGGAATTTTGCTATGGATACAATGGGACGTCACGTCATTGCTGAACTATGGGGCTGTGACACTGAAAAATTAAACAACATGAAATTTATCGAAGAAACGTTTGTTGAAGCTGCTCTTAAGTCTGGTGCAGAGGTTCGGGAAGTAGCATTTCATAAATTTGCACCTCAGGGTGTAAGTGGTGTTGTTATTATTTCTGAATCACATTTAACAATTCACAGTTTCCCGGAACATGGGTATGCAAGTATTGATGTGTATACTTGTGGTGATCTTGATCCAAACGTAGCTGCAAACTACATTGCGGATGCACTTGGAGCGGATACGCGTGAGAACATCGAACTTCCACGAGGCATGGGACCTGTAAAACCTAAAGTTAGAGAAGAACAGTCAGCGTTTACTTCATAATAATAATACTTCGATTAAAAGGGCACCCTGGGTGCCCTTTTTTAGTTTAGCTAAGAAATATAATAGCTTGGGTTGAACGGGGATTCAGCGCGACCTCATTGATTTATCAGTCATTTATTGCTATTCTTAAAAAAAATAGAGGAGGACTAGGGGTGGGAATAAAAGAGTTTTTTAGCAATCGTTCTGAAACAGGGGAAAGGCATCAAAATGCTGCATTGAAAACGCATTATTTTAAAGCGACAAAAGAACAGGCTTTTACAGAAGCGAAAGCGATCCTTCAAAAACACTACAAAGGTGAAATCGTGACCAATTCACCCGAACGTGGAGAGTTTGTATTTCAAGTGAAGGGTCCTAAAAAAGCGTTAATCGTCGTAACCGTCGTGACGGTGCGCGCTTATAAAACAGCGGTAGATTTTTCCGTTTCGACAGAGACTCCTTTACCAGTAGATTTCGGTTTTAGCAAAAAAGTAATTGAAACGATTTATTCAGATTTGAAGAAAAAGCTAACGTTGATTGGAACAGGCATTTCAGAGCAAATTTAGTAGGATGTGTGTCGTCGTACATTTTATGCTAAAATAAGAGATAGAAATCTTGTTCGTTTAGTGGAGATGATCTAATGCGCTGTCCCAACTGCAATCATAATGGTACAAGAGTGCTTGACTCCAGACCGGTTCATGAAGGCCGATCGATACGCAGGCGCCGCGAATGTGAATCGTGTACCTATCGATTTACAACGTTTGAAACAGTTGAAGAAATACCGCTTATTGTCGTGAAAAAAGATGGAGCTAGGGAAGAGTTTAGCCGGGAAAAAATTCTCAGAGGTTTAATTAAAGCCTGCGAGAAAAGACCCGTGCCGCTCGAAAAACTTGAAACCATCGTAAATGAAATAGAACGCGACCTTCGTAATCAGGGAGCTTCCGAGATCAGTAGTGATACTGTCGGTGAGCTTGTGATGGATCAACTGGCAAAAGTTGACGAAGTCGCTTACGTTCGATTTGCTTCCGTTTATCGTCAGTTTAAAGATATTAATGTTTTTATTCGTGAGCTTAAAGAATTAATTAACAGAGCAGAGTAAGGAAAAGGAGCTTAGTGTAAGCTCTTTTTTTGTACGTTAATAAGACAAATGCCATGATGAGTCAAGACGTTGTTATGACTCAGGCGATCAGTTAGTTAGAAAAATCTATGAAGGAATATAAAGGTGAAGCATATGCATTGGAAAGAACTTCTTCCTGTTGATACGCTTCAAATTGAGGCGTTCGGGTTATTGCATGATTATGATAGGAATGTCCTTACCCTGTTATATCAGCCTCTAATTGGTGCAGGGGCATACAGTCTCTATATGACGATGTGGAGCGCCCATGAGCAACAGGACAGTCTTGTTACAAAAATGACTCATCATCATTTGTTACTGATGATGAGATGGGATACAAAAAAACTACTTGAAGAGCGACGAAAGCTAGAGGGGATCGGCTTATTAAATACTTTCCTCAAAAACGGAGAAGATCCGAGACACTTTACTTACGAGCTTCAGCCACCGCTAACACCTGATCGTTTTTTTAATGACGGTGTTTTAAATATTTATTTGTTCAATCGATTAGGGCGTAATCGATACCAGGATTTAAAGAAGTATTTCTCTGTTGAAAAGCCGGATTTGTCAGAATATAAGGATATGACTGCTTCGTTTAACGAAGTATACGATTCACTGCATCCTTCTGAGATGACGGCAAGTTATGAGGAAGAAGATGATGTTCGAGAGATCGCAAGTCGAAATGATAATAAGGGTCTTGTTTTCACTTCATCTGAATTTGACTTTGATGTGATGAAACAGCACATTTCTGATATGATTGTAACAGAGAAAATGTTTACTGATTCGGTTAAGAAAACAATTGAGCGACTTGCTTTTGTCTATAAGATTGAGCCTTATGAAATGGGGCGAATCGTGGAACAGGCAGCCATTCATCATGATGAGCTATCAGATGATCTTCTCCGAAAAGAAGTGAGCAGCTGGTTTGCTCTTGAAAATCGAGGAAAGGTACCTGCGCTTCAATATAGGCGTCAGCCTGCTGCACTGCAAGAATTCCATACAAAAGAGCCTGTAACGGAAGAGGAGAAGGCCGCTCAGCGTTATGAGCAAATGACACCTTATGATATTCTTCAACGTGCAGCAGAAGGTGGTAAGCCATCAGAAGCAGATATGAAACTTGTCGAGCGTATTATGGATGAACAGAAGCTAACTCCTGGTGTAATGAACGTTCTTCTTGATTTTATTATTGAAACACAGGATAAAAAACTCTCGAAAAACTACGTAGAAAAATTTGCGAGTCACTGGGCAAGAGCCAGGGTAAAGACAGTGAGAGAAGCCATGGATCTTGCTATAAAAGAACTACAGCAGCCCAAGAAAAAGGCGAATCCAGCATCTCGAGGAAAAGGAAGTTCTTCAGCTCGAAAAGACAAAGTTCCTGAATGGATATCGGATCAAAAAGAACCGGATATGTCTCATGAAGAGCGCTCAGAAAAACAAGATCAGCTCAAAAAAATGCTAAGCAAATACAAAAAATAAAGCGGGGTGAAACGTATGGAGTCCATCCAAGAATCGTTTAATAAAATGCCGGGTAACAAGAAGTTCCAACAGCAATATCAAGAAATGAAAAAAGCGATCATGGCAGATGAAGATATTCAAGCATTTATTGAGGAACAAGATGAAGTCGATGAAAAAATGATTGATCGAAGTCTTGCAAGATTGTATGAATTTACGACTCAGTCTAAACGGTGTGAGGGGTGCTCGGGGCTCTCCAACTGTATTAATATGATGCAAGGGTACGAGCCGGAGTTATTTCTTAACCGTTCAGTCATCGATATTCGTTATAACCGCTGTCCAACAAGGATTGAAGAAGATAAGAATAAGAAGCGTAATGAAATGATTCAGAGCTACTATATTCCAAAAGAAATTCTTGAAGCGACATTTGCAGATTTGGATGATGAAGATCCTGTGCGAATTGAAGCGATTGGCACAGCTATTCAATACGTCGAGGACTTTGTTCCGGGTGAAACGAAGAAAGGGCTCTATATTCATGGTGGTTTTGGTGTTGGCAAAACATTTATTCTAGGGGCAATTGCAAATCAGTTAGCGAAGGAAAAAGGCGTTCGTTCGCAGTTTATTTATACGCCTGATTTCTTTCGACAAATGAAGAGTGCCATACAAGATCAATCGATTGATGAAAAGCTAAATTACTTAAAAGAGACTCCTTTATTAATCCTTGATGATATTGGGGCTGAAAATATTTCGAGTTGGGTACGGGATGACATACTTGGTGCTCTGCTCCAATATCGCATGACAGAAGGATTACCAACCCTTTATTCTTCTAATTTGGATTATTCCTTGTTAGAGGAGCATCTCGCTTATTCTCATAAAAGTGGAATTGAAGAAACAAAAGCGAAGCGAATCATGGAAAGAATAAAGCATTTTACCACCCCAGTCTTTTTACAGGGGAAAAATAGACGAGTCTAAAGTCTTCCTTAGGGAAGGCTTTTTTATTGTTCTATACATCATTTCCAATCTGGAGCCATATAGATTTTAGTAAGAAGGTGGACAGGGGGGAATATATTGGTTTCAATAACATTTGATCAAAAAGAAGATTTTCAATTTGTTTATGAACATTTGATAAAGGATAGGAACGTTCAACAAAAAGTCTCCGTTAATGAAGCGGAATTAACGCTCTCTGTACAAGTGGAACCATATAATGCAAAGTTGTGTTATCACATCTCCAAATGCATCGTCCGCTGTGTTAGCACTATCTATGAGAAGCAATGGATGAAACAAATATTAACAACAAAATACTACTATCAAGATAGAGATGAAATTGACGAAATTACAGCAATTGCAAAAAGTATTGGAGAGGGAGACAAAGAAGAACTCCCTCGCTCTGATCGCTACACAAACCGGGTTGATTTATTGCATCGATCAACGTTTTCTTGTATTGAACAGGGTGGATCGATCTTGTTTGACTCTTATTTGCGGTTTCGAACCGGTCCTTATCGAGCTCTGTTAACTGAGCTAATTGGCGAAGCGATTGACGAGTATAAACTTGAGCAAGAATATCAGAACTTTATTGAAGCATTAAGGCTTCTTCTTAAATCAAGAGAGGCTCTCCAAGAAAAAGTTGTGCTTGTTTTTGATGGTAGCTACCGATTATATGATCTAAGTGGTCATAAGCTTAATGGGATTCATGAACCACTTGATAACATTCCGAATGGACTTTCTTTGGAAGAAATGGATTCTGAAATACTTTTGCCGCTTCTGATTTTTGCTCCTAAAGAAATTTATTTATATACAGAAGACACGGAAGAAGGGTTAGCTCAAACCATTCGTAATGTTTTTGAAGAACGACTATGTTTTTTTCCGTTGTCACGGGTTAAAAACTTTTTTTCTGGCAATCATTAAAATAAGCTTGATTTTCATAAGTACACTACTTATAATACCTACATACACGCATATACGTTATTGTTACGATAAGGACATGAGATGTTCTGTCTGCTTTAAGAGAGGGAAGGATTGGTGTGAACTTCCTAGCGAGACAAGCATTCTTACCACCTTTGAACTCTGCCCTGGAAATAGGGTAGCGTTTCTGCTACGTTACAGCAATCTGAGCCGTATAGGATTTTCTCTATACGGGGAGCAGGGTGGAACCACGAGATAAAACACTCGTCCCTTTTTGGGATGAGTGTTTTTTATATGCAAAAAGGAGTGAAGAAGCATGGCTGAAATGGTAAAGATTACGTTCCCAGATGGTTCTGTGAAAGAATTTAATAAAGGAACAACAACTGAAGAGATTGCAAGCTCAATTAGTCCGGGCTTAAAGAAAAAAGCTCTTGCAGGAAAGGTGAATGGCGTTCTTTTCGATTTGCGTCGGGAAATTGAAGAAGATGCATCGATTGAAATCGTAACACCAGAAAGTGAAGACGGACTTGAAGTTCTTCGCCATAGTACGGCTCATTTAATGGCTCAGGCGATTAAACGTCTCTATAGTGATGTGAAACTTGGCGTTGGCCCAGTCATTGATAGTGGATTCTACTACGATATTGATTGCCCTGTATCAATTACACCTGAAGATCTTCCGAAGATCGAAAAAGAAATGAAGAAAATTATTAATGAAAATCTTGAAGTGAAGCGCATTGTTGTCAGTCGTGCTGAAGCAGAGAAAATGTTTAAGGAAATTGGCGATGATCTTAAGTTAGAATTGCTTGAAGCGATACCTGACGATGAACAAGTGACAATTTATGAACAAGGCGAATTCTTCGATCTTTGCCGTGGACCACATGTTCCTTCAACTAGTAAGATCAAAGCCTTTAAACTACTATCGATTGCAGGTGCTTACTGGCGTGGAGATAGCGAAAATCAAATGCTACAACGCATTTATGGTACAGCATTTCCGAAGCAATCCCAGGTAGAAGAGTACCTTCACCTTTTAGAAGAAGCGAAAGAGCGAGATCACCGTAAACTTGGTAAAGAGCTAAAGCTATTTACGATTTCTCAAGAAGTTGGACAAGGGCTTCCAATCTGGTTGCCAAGAGGAGCGACGATTCGCCGTACGATTGAACGATACATTGTTGACCTCGAGGAACGTCTTGGTTACAACCATGTTTATACGCCTCACCTCGCGAACGTAGAGCTTTATAAAACAAGTGGTCATTGGGATCACTATCAAGACGATATGTATCCGCCAATGAAAATGGATGAAACAGAAGAATTGGTTCTTCGTCCGATGAACTGTCCGCACCATATGATGATTTACAAAAATGATCTGAAAAGCTACCGCAGTCTTCCGTACCGTGTGGCTGAGCTAGGAACAATGCACCGCTATGAAATGTCTGGTGCGCTAGCAGGACTTCAGCGCGTACGTTCAATGACCCTAAATGATGCTCACATTTTCTGTCGTCCGGATCAGATTAAGCAAGAATTTATTGAAGTTGTCGAGCTGATTCAGGAAGTTTATAAAGACTTCAATATTAGTGACTACTCATTCCGTCTTTCTTATCGTGACCCAGCAGATAAGAAAAAGTATATCGACAATGACGAAATGTGGGAAAAAGCACAAAAAATGCTAAAAGAAGCCATGGATGACCTTAACGTCGAATATGTAGAAGCAGAAGGCGAAGCGGCATTTTATGGTCCGAAATTGGATGTTCAGGTGAAAACAGCTCTAGGTAAAGAGGAAACTCTTTCGACTGTTCAACTTGACTTCCTACTTCCAGAGCGATTTGATCTTTCTTACATCGGTGAAGATGGTAACCATCATCGTCCAGTCGTCATTCACCGAGGTGTCGTTTCTACAATGGAACGCTTTGTGGCATTCTTGATTGAAGAATATAAAGGGGCGTTTCCAACATGGCTTGCTCCAATTCAGGCAGAAATTATTCCTGTTTCGGAAGTACACCTGGAATATGCGAAGAGTGTTCAGAAAAAACTTCAACGCGCTGGAATTCGAGTTGAAGTAGACGAGCGCAACGAAAAGATTGGGTACAAAATTCGTGAAGCACAAATGCAGAAAATCCCTTATATGCTCGTAGTAGGGGATAAAGAGGTTGAAGGTGAAGCGGTTAATGTTCGTCGCTACAGCCAGCAGAATTCAGAGACTGTTTCTCTAAACGAATTTACTGCTAGAATTGAAGAAGAAATTAAAGACAAGAAGTAACGAAAAGTCGGCGTAGATGCCGGCTTTTTTATTTAAGATGAAACAAATTCACAAAAAACACTTGTCACAAAGGGAAAGATTCGTTATGATAATCAAGTGCACTTCGAACGAATCTTATCACCTTGACATAAATTTGGTCAGCATGGTATACTGTCTTAGGTAATTAAATATCGGAAACAAAGCAAGCAGAAGCGCCCGCTTCTCACCTGATTGACGCCGTAATTGGTAGTTTGCAGGTACACTGTTTTTATAATTGTGTAATGTGTGGGTGTCGTATGCGCCGACGCTTTTTTTATGCTTTGAACCGGATATAAACCATTTAATGACATCATGTGAGATGATCATCATCGAACAATAACCATGGAGGTGGCTGATTATTAGTAGAGATATGAACGTCAATGAGGGCATTCGTGCTCGGGAAGTACGTCTAGTTGGTGCAGACGGAAACCAAATTGGTGTGAAATCCAAAACTGAGGCATTAGATATGGCTCGTAATGCAAATCTTGATCTTGTGATGGTTGCTCCAAACGCGAAACCTCCTGTTTGTCGCATTATGGACTACGGAAAGTTCCGCTATGAGCAGCAGAAGAAAGAGAAAGAAGCGCGTAAGAATCAAAAGATCGTTACCGTTAAAGAAGTTCGCTTGAGCCCGAATATTGAAGAACACGACTTCAATACGAAGCTTCGTAATGCACGTAAGTTTCTTGAAAAAGGCGACAAAGTGAAAGCATCGATCCGTTTCCGCGGACGTATGATTACACACTCTGATATCGGTAAAAAGGTGCTTGAGCACCTAGCAGAAGATTGCAAAGATATTGCAACTGTTGAGTCCAAACCAAAAATGGAAGGACGCAGCATGTTCCTAATCTTGGCACCTATCGCAGAAAAGTAATTCTTGAAGGAGGAACTCACTCATGCCAAAAATGAAATCTCACCGTGGAGCTTCAAAACGGTTTAAGAAAACTGGATCAGGTAAACTTAAGCGCAGCCGTGCTTACACTAGCCATATGTTCGGTAACAAGTCTCAAAAGCAGAAGCGTAAGCTTCGTAAAGCTTCTCTTGTTTCCGCAGGTGACTTCAAGCGCATTAAGACTTTAATCTACAACAAGAAGTAATCGGTTTTCATATTATTTAGACACAGAAATTAGGAGGGGTTTAGTATGCCAAGAGTAAAAGGTGGCTACGTAACACGTCGCAGACGTAAAAGAACGTTAAAACTCGCAAAAGGATATTACGGATCGAAGTCTTTGCTTTTCAAAGTTGCTAATCAGCAAGTTATGAAATCAAACATGTACGCTTACCGTGACCGTCGTCAGAAAAAACGCGACTTCCGTAAGCTTTGGATCACTCGTATCAACGCGGCAGCTCGTTTGAACGGACTTTCTTACAGCCGTTTGATGTTTGGTCTTAAAACAGCTGGTATCGACATCAACCGTAAAATGCTTGCTGAGCTAGCAGTTAACGACGAAAAAGCGTTCGCTGAACTAGCATCAAAAGCAAAAGAAAACTTGAAATAAGTTCTCAAAAACCATTCTCACACGTTGAGGATGGTTTTTTTGTAGAAAGCTTTAAGTAAGGAGGAAATGAAAAGTGAACGGTCTTATTATATTTTTTATTTATTTGGTTCTTATTAATAGTGGAAGTTTTATTATAATGGGAGTAGACAAACGAAGAGCGAAAAAGAGTGCGCGAAGGATTTCAGAGAAGACGTTGTGGCTTTTTATTGTAATTGGAGGGAGTATCGGAGGGTATCTTGGTATGAAACGATTTAGACATAAAACGAAGCATTCTCAATTTATTTACGGTATTCCTGCAGTTATCATTGTACATATCCTTTTGATAAGCGGTTCTATTTACTTGAATAAGTAAAATGATAAAACGCAGCATATGCTGCGTTTTTTTTTGCGTTTAAGATTCATTTTGTTTAAGGTACCGTTTATCTTTTAAGAAGAGGCGCCAGAAATAAATAAATCCTGGTGTTAAGATAAAGAAAGCGACAATATACGTGACAATTAGTGCGCGAAAGGTAGCGGGATCTGTAAAGCCTGTTTCAATCGTAACATTTGGATAAACGATGTAAGGCAGATGCGCTGATCCATAAGCATAGCTCGCGAGTAAATACTGAATGACAATACTAATCATAGCAAGTCTTGGTATGCCGACTCCAGTTTTTCTTGGAATAAAGAGAGCGAGATACCCGATCGCAAAAGTGATCATTGAACCAATCAGCCATGGCACATAGTCCATAAGCCTTTCATAAAGCCATGGTGCTTCTGTTCGAATGGTGAGAACGAGCAAACCTGCCATCGCAAGTGAGATTGGCCCAACGAGTATGGCATCTCTTCTATACGTTTGATAAGCTTCTTGATCTGCTGATACGTTTGAATAATCAGAGAGTAAAAGTGATGACAGAAAAAGTGTGCTTGAGATAGCAAAAGCCATAAACGCGTAGACACTTGGACTTGTAAACAATTCACTCAATAACAAGCGTTCTACTCCGTTTGTCGTTTTGATAAACCCACCGTGCGTAATCGGTAACACACAAATCAGAAGGGCTGGAATTAGGAAACCAGTAATTCCCGAAATGAGTGTTAAGATCCGTTTGTAATTCTCCGATGCTGAATGGGAAAATACGAGAAAGGCACTGCGTAGCGCAAGTAATAAAATAATCAAACTGCCAGGAATAAGTAGCACTGTCCCTAAAGTAAATGTCGCTCCAGGAAAGAAACTAAAGAGCGCTACAACGATAGCTACAATGAAAACATTCGTTACTTCCCAGGAAGGAGAAAGGTAGCGGTTTGCTATGTTCGTTGCTTTCGTGTTATTTCGATTTAAATAAATCATCGACCAAAATCCAGCACCGAAATCGATTGTCGCCATAACCGCATAAATGAAAACAAGTCCCCAAATTAATGTGATGGCGTAGAATGCTTCTGACATGTTGTTCACCTCTTATTTTTAATAGACGTACGATTCATTGGATTATTGATCAAGTTCTTTACTAATTGGATTACGGTTGAAATAATAACGCAGCACGAGCACTGTTGAAATCATAAGAATGATATAAACAATGAGAAATAGAACAAATAGCAGTCCAATGTTTCCAGAAGTTGTCACCGCTTCTTCTGTTTTCATCACGTGATAAATAACCCATGGCTGTCTTCCGGTACAAGCGAAGATCCATCCGAATTCAATTGCAGTGATGGCAAGAGGACCAGCGGCAATAAACGCCCACATCAGCCAGCGTGGGAATTCTTTTCGTTTCAGAATTTTGTACCAGGTAAACCCCACGATGGATAGGAGCATCAATAAAGAGCCTATCCCAACCATTGCATTAAATAGAGTATGGACAAACAAGGGAGGCCACTCATCTTCTGGCCATTCCTCAAGTCCTAACACTTCTGTATCAAAAGCATCGTCAGCTAGAAAGCTGAGCGCCCAAGGAACTTCGATCGCCCACTTTACTTCTCGTTCCTCTTTATCTGTGTAGCCACCTATGGCAAGCGGGGCGTATGTTTGTGTTTCAAACAATCCCTCTGCAGCTGCCAGCTTTTCAGGCTGGTATTGATACAATTGCTGAGCGGATTCATGCCCATTTAACGCCGTTAAAATTGAAAAAATCCCTCCAATAACGAGTCCCATCATTAAAGCTTTGTGATGAAATTTATATTCACGCGTATTCCCTCGTTGACGAATCATTTTATATGCAGCAATAGAAGCAATGACAAAAGCACCTGTCATAAGAGCAGATACTGTGACATGTCCTGCTGTAACGATGAAGGAAGGATTAAAAAATGCTTCCCACGGATCCACATTAACAAATTTCCCATCTACTATTTCAAATCCAGCTGGTGTGCCTTCAAAAGCGTGGACATTCGTAATTAAAATCGCTGAAGCACTTGCGCCAAAGGCAACGAGTGTAACACTAACAATCCGCATAATCGGAGAAAGTCGATCTGCGGCATAAACATAAATCGACATAAAGAGTGCTTCGAGGAAAAAGGCATAAATTTCAATTTGGAATGGTAGGGCAATGACTCGTCCTACAACCTCCATAAATCCTGGCCATAACAGAGAAAGCTGCACGCCTGCAATCGTTCCTGTTGGAATAGCGACTCCGAGTAATACGGCAAACCCTTTTGTCCACCTGTTCGCCATGAGTGCATAATCTTTATCTTTTGTTTTTTGATACATGAGTTCAGCTACAAGCACCATTAAGGGTAGCCCTACTCCGAGAGTAGCGTAAATAATATGTACGCCCATTGTCATGCCAAACAATGAACGAGCAATAACGAGTTCATCCATCTAATATCCCCTCCAATTACCGTTCTCATCAAATCTCCCCTTATTGTCCACGTATTGCCAGAAAATATTCTCTTTGAGCTTCACTTTTTGACATAACAGCTCGTCTCTTGTCATAAAGGTAAAAGGAAGGGGGGAACATCATGAATGAGCTCGTCCTGCCGCTTGTTGAGGTTGTGTCGAACAGCGGAATTTACGCCCCGTTCTATTTCATTATTTTTCATTTTATTCGTCAGTTTGTTTTTGTACCAGTTAGTGTGGTCTGTGTGGCAGGCGGTGTATTGTTTGGAGCTATATATGGAACTATCTATTCGGTGATTGGAATTACCGTTGTAAGTTCGGTTTTTTATCTGGTCGTGAAACAAACACCGGGTTTGTTCAAGAAAATCATTCGAATGAAGGAAAGATGGACGCGAAAGCATATGCCTATGTCAGTTGGGCAGATTGCAATTCTAAGATTGGTACCCTTTGTTCATTTTCATTTTATTTCGCTTTGCTTAATTGAGGTGTCAAAAGATTTTCCAGATTATCTTCGCTCGTCTCTTATATCAAACTTGCCTCTTGCACTGTTTTATTCCTTCTTTGGAACAGCGATTAGTGGTTTTGACCCGGTACTTATTCTATTAATGCTGTTAGGCCTTGTTATTCTTTTCTTTTTACTTAAAAGAAAGGAATGGGTTATGAAATGGGAGGATTTTTTTCAACCTGCAAGGTAAATCGATTTCAAAATAGGATGATAGATAAAAGCCCCCACCAACTAGGAGGGGGCTTTTGACATTATGAATCTTCACGGTGACGCAGAAATTCTTTCACAGGGCTTTTCCATTCAATTTTAGCGCTTGGATACCTGATGTCCATTTCCTTCTCTAGAAAATAGAAATCTTCTTTCTCAAGTAAATAAAGTTCTGAAGCGTTTTTTACGCCTATAGAAAGCGTAATAATATCAAAGGACTTTTCGGTTGTTCCAAGGTATTTTTCACCTTCAAAGAGAGCTCCTTTGTAAGTGACAAGAAAATTCTTTCGAACATTGGACGAGTCATCGAAAAAATAGTATTCTTTATGATCGTGAGCTTTTTCGAGCTTGCGTTTTGGATCCATAAAAAAGCGAATGACAGAATAAGCAATCAAAACCATGGCTACGAGAATGACAAGACGAAATAGGATAAGTATCATTAGTCAGCACCTCATTTTCACTATGCTTCTATTCTCTATACGTATATGATAAAGAAAGGTTTCATAAAATGAAAAGATTTTGAAGGGACGATTTCAATGAATTTTGAGTTATTATTTACATTACAAAAACAATTAGATGATCGAATTGTACAAGAACACGGGCTAGATGATGTTGATTTGTTTGAAAATAAGCTTCTTGCTCTTAAAGTTGAATTAGGAGAACTTGCGAATGAAACGCGCTGCTTTAAATATTGGAGTAAAAAAGCACCTTCACCGAAAGAAACGATTTTAGAGGAGTATGTTGATGGGATTCATTTTATTTTATCATTAGGACTAGAGTTAGGCATCACTGCGTTTGAAGGCCTGCCAGAAAAAACGGCGTCATCAGAAGTTCAGGCCTTTCATGATGTCTATCGCGCGATTGATCGACTTGCAAGTAAGAAAGAAGAACCTTATTACAATTTAATGGAGAGTTACCTAACTTTGGGACAAACGATTGGACTTGAGTATAAAGAAATTGGTGAGGCGTATTTGAAAAAAAATAAAGTGAATCATAATCGCCAGGACCAGGGATATTAAGTTCAAGACTGCTCTGAATTGTTAAATATTTCGGAAACCGTTATAATGAACAGTGAATACATATTAAGGGGGCAATACATATGGCAAAGCTAGACGAAACGTTACAGATGCTTAAAGAACTTACGGATGCGAATGGTGTACCTGGTAACGAGCGTGAACCTCGCGACGTAATGAAGAAGCATATTGAATCTCTTTCTGATGAAATCATGTATGACAACCTCGGCAGTTTAATTGCTGTTAAAAAAGGTAATGCAGAAGGTCCTAAAATCATGGTTGCAGGACATCTCGATGAAATTGGCTTTATGGTTACCCGCATCGACGATAAAGGATTCCTTTATTTCCAAACTGTTGGCGGATGGTGGGAACAGGTGATGCTTGCTCAACGTGTGAATGTGATGACTCGTAATGGCAATATTATGGGCGTGATCGGTTCGAAACCACCACATATTCTGCCGGCTGAGCAGCGTAAGAAATCAGTTGATAAGAAAGATATGTTTATTGATATCGGTGCATCAAGCAGAGAAGAAGCAATGGAATGGGGCGTAAAGCCAGGAGATTCCGTTGTTCCGATTTGTGAATTCACTGTCATGAATAATGAAAAAATGCTTATGGCAAAAGCATGGGACAATCGTATTGGCTGTGCAATTGCGATTGAAGTACTTCGTAAACTAAAAGGTGAAGCACATCCAAATACGGTATATGGTGTTGGTACAGTCCAAGAGGAAGTCGGTCTTCGTGGAGCAACAACCGCAACAAACATGATTAAGCCAGATATCGGTTTTGCTGTTGACGTTGGTATTGCTGGTGATACTCCTGGCGTGAGCGATAAAGACGCTCAATCGAAAATGGGGAAAGGTCCTCAAATTATTATGTACGATGCTTCAATGGTTGGTCATAAGGGACTTCGTGATTTTGTTACAGATACTGCTGATGAGAATAACATCCCTTATCAGTTTGACTCCATTGCAGGTGGAGGTACGGATTCAGGGAAAATTCACTTAACAGCAAACGGTGTACCCGCTCTTTCGATCACGATTGCAACACGCTACATTCATACACACGCAGCGATTCTCCACCGTGATGATTTTGAAAATGCGGTTAATTTAATTGTTGAAGTGATTAAAAAACTTGACGCTGATAAAGTAAAAGAAATTATTTTCAATTAAACACAAAATCCGGTGGCCTTGGCCACCGGATTTTGCTCGTTAATTTACACCCTGAGCCATGTAAGAGAGCATCTGCTCTCGTTCATTTTCAGGTGCTTCTTTCCATAGGATTTCAAAAAGAACACCTAGTCCAGGGAGCATTTTCTCTTCGCCACTTTGGATGGCATCGAGGATCGTCGCTTCAATCTGTTCCTCGTTGTTGCCATTAATATTGGCGAGAATTGCTTTTCGTAAGTTAAGGTCCATGCTTTCCACCTCACCTTTCTCATTCGCTTGTTGGATCAAGCATCATTAGTATGAGCGAATGCAATAAATTTCATGAGTACTATTGGAATCTTCCCATTTAACCCTTTATAATAGAAACATTGAAAACTGAAGGAGAGCATAATGATTATTGAATCCGCAAAAAATCAAAAAGTGAAAGATTGGAAAAAGCTCCAAACGCGTAAGGGGAGAGAGAAAGCTCAAAGCTATCTCATTGAAGGACCGCATATCGTTGAAGAGGCGGCGAAGTTTGAAGCGCCAATTATTGAAGTGATTGTAACGGAAGGCAATGATGTATCTATCTATCCGTTTAAAGAACGTCCTGTTGTGTATACTGTAACTGAGAAAGTGATGCAAGAATTAACGGATACCGAAACGCCGCAGGGAATCATGGCTGTATGTGAAATGGTGGAACCTCATTTCCCAAGTGCAGGGAGATTCTTACTCCTTGATGCTATACAGGATCCAGGTAATTTAGGAACAATGATCCGTACAGCGGATAGTGCTGGCTACGACGGCATTCTACTTGGGCATGGAACAGTAGATGCTTATAATAGTAAAGTGCTCCGTTCTACTCAGGGGTCTATCTATCACCTCCCTGTAAAAAAAGCAGATCTTGTAGAAGAAGTGCAAAAGTTCAAAGAGCTTAACATGCCGATCTATGCCACAGAAGTGAGTGGGGGAACTCCTTATGATGATTTAAAAGGACGTTCTCAGTTTGCAGTTATTCTAGGGAATGAAGCAAATGGCGTATCGGAAGAGCTTCAAAATCTTGCTGATGAGAACGTGTATATCCCGATTTATGGAAAAGCGGAGTCGCTTAATGTTGCTGTTGCTGCTGGAATTCTGATGTATGGGCTACTTCCTTCATAATTGCACTTGCAGATATAGCATTTTTTTTCTATAATTAAAAGCAACTTATATATGATAAAAACAATGATAGAGAGTAGTAAGCTGCCACTGCCTATTTAGGGAGGAAATGCCGTGACTGGAAGCATTTCTATAGGGACGTTGCCGAATTCACTCTGGAGTTGCCGCTTTGTTCGTTCGAAAGCGGATCGGTTTACAAGCCGTTATTCTTTGCTTAAGGCTGATAGTTGAAACCTATCGGTGAATTAGGGTGGTACCGCGAAATCAAATCTTCGCCCCTTTCTGGGGAGCGAGGATTTTTTTATTGTCAAAAGAGAGTAACACGAATATGAAGTGGAGGTTGAAACGATGCAAGAACGTTTACAAGCGTTAAAAGAAGAAGCGCTGTCGGAAATACAGCAAGCTTCTTCCATGAAGGAAGTACAGGATATCAAAGTGAAGTTTCTTGGGAAAAAAGGACCGATTACCGAAATTTCCAAAGGTATGGGGAAATTGTCAAAAGAAGAGCGTCCTAAAATGGGGCAGCTCGTTAATGAAATACGAAATGCGATTTCGGATCAACTTGAGGAGAAAATTGCTCGTTTAGAAAAAGCAGCCGTAGAAGAAAGATTAAAGAAGGAAACGATCGATGTTTCTCTTCCAGGTCGTCCAGTGAAAAGAGGAAACCATCATCCATTAACAAGGGTAATTGAAGAAATTGAAGACTTGTTTCTTGGTATGGGCTTCTCAATTGCAGAGGGACCAGAAGTTGAAACAGACTATTACAATTTTGAAGCGCTAAATCTTCCAAAAGATCATCCTGCTCGTGATATGCAGGATTCCTTCTATATTACTGAAGAAACGTTACTACGTACGCATACATCACCAATGCAAGCAAGAACAATGGAGAAGTTAAATGGTGAAGGCCCAGTAAAGATCATCGTGCCGGGGAAAGTTTACCGACGTGATACGGATGACGCAACTCATTCTCACCAATTTATGCAGATTGAAGGGTTAATGGTTGGCGAAAATGTTCGAATGAGTGACCTAAAGGGTGTTCTTCAATCCTTTGCGAAGAAAATGTTCGGAGAAGAACGTGAAATTCGCCTTCGTCCTAGTTTCTTCCCATTTACAGAACCATCTGTAGAGATGGATATTTCCTGCTTTAATTGTGGTGGTAACGGCTGTTCTGTCTGTAAGGGAACTGGATGGATTGAAATTCTTGGTGGAGGCATGGTGCACCCTAACGTACTACGTATGTCGGGATTTGATCCGGAGAAAGTGACTGGTTTTGCATTTGGAATGGGTCCAGAGCGAATTGCAATGCTGAAATATGGCATTGATGATATCCGTCACTTCTATACAAATGACAGTAGATTTATTAAACAATTTAACTCACTATAGAACGATTTGAAGGTTAGGAGGAGAATAAATGCTTGTATCAATGAATTGGCTACAGCAGTATGTAGATTTAGATAGTTACTCAGCTGATGAACTGGCAGACCTGATCACTAAAGGTGGTATAGAGGTTGAGACAGTTGAACAGCTTAATAAAGGAATTAGCGGAGTGGTGATTGGTCACGTTCTTGAATGTCAGCAACATCCTGATGCTGATAAGCTGAATATTTGTAAGGTTGAGATTGGTGAGGAAGAACCAGTCCAAATTATTTGCGGCGCACCAAATATTGCGCAAGGTCAATATGTGGCTGTTGCAACGGTTGGCGCAGTCCTTCCGGGAAATTTTAAAATTAAAAAAGCAAAATTACGCGGTGAAGCCTCACATGGTATGATTTGTTCATTACAAGAACTTGGAATTGAAAGTAAACTTGTTTCGAAGGAATATGCTGATGGGATCTTTGTGTTTAGTGAAGATGTGACACCTGGGGAAGATGCCCTTGAATATTTAAACCTTCATGATGAAGTTCTTGAGCTGGGTCTTACACCGAACAGAGCGGATGCGATGAACATGATTGGTGTCGCTTATGAAGTGGGTGCGGTATTGAATCGTTCGATTGAACTTCCGTCACCAGAGCTTGTTCGCTCGGATGAAGACGTAGAAGGCTATGTGTCAGTTCGTGTAGAAAATGAAGGAGATAATCCTTATTACGGGGCTACCGTTATGAAAGACGTAACGATAAAACCTTCGCCACAGTGGCTTGTGAACCGTCTTGTTTCTGCTGGTATTCGTCCAATTAATAACGTTGTTGATATTACAAACTACGTTTTACTTGAATATGGCCAGCCGCTTCATGCGTTTGATTATGATCGCTTTGGATCAAAGGAAGTCGTTATCCGCCGAGCAACTGAAGGTGAAAAAATTGTCACTCTGGATGATGTGGAACGTTCGCTTTCAAGTGAACATCTTGTGATAACAAATGGTTCAAAACCTGTTGCCGTTGCTGGTGTAATGGGTGGGGCTGACTCTGAAGTGCAAGAGGATACGACAACGATCCTACTTGAAGCCGCTTATTTTAATAGTAAGCTTGTCAGAAAGTCATCGAAAGACCTCGGACTCAGAAGTGATTCAAGTGCTCGTTTCGAAAAAGGGATTGACCGAAATCGCGTTGTTGGCGCAAGCGAACGTGCTGCTCAGCTTATTCAAGAAATTGCTGGAGGTACAGTTCTAAAAGGCATTGCTGAGCAAGGTGCTCGTACAATTGAAGCTCTTGACGTTAGCATTGAAGTAAATCGAATTAATCAAGTTCTAGGAACGGAAATTACTGAAACAGAAGTTGCTGCAATCTTTGAGCGTTTGCAATTCTCTTATCAAAATTTTGGTGGCACGTTTACGGTTCAAGTACCACCACGTCGCCCGGATATTACAATTTCAGAGGACTTAATCGAAGAGGTAGGACGTCTTTACGGATATGATAATGTTCCTGCAACGTTACCCCTCACAGAAAGTACACCTGGTCAGTTGTCAGAATATCAGGGGAAACGCCGCCATGTTCGACGTACGCTTGAAGGTGCAGGTCTATACCAAACGGTAACGTATTCACTTACTTCACCATCAAAGCGCCATTTCTTCTCTGATGAGTCAGTAGAAGCTGTTCGTCTGGCGATGCCAATGAGTGAAGAAAGAAGTGAACTTAGAACGAGTTTAATCCCTCACTTATTAGAGGTTGCTCAATATAACCGAAACCGTCAGTTAGAGAATATTGCTTTCTATGAAACAGCTTCTGTATTCTTACCAGGTGATGAGCTACCGGTTGAACAAGAACATCTTGCTGGTGTCGTGTCAGGACTATGGCAAGAGCATCTGTGGCAAAAAGAAAAGAAAGCGGCAGATTTCTTTGTTGTAAAGGGAATTCTTGAAGAACTTGCTGTAGAATTTGGTGTGGAAGATCGTCTCACCTTCGCACGTGCAGAAGAGCCTAAGCTTCATCCGGGTCGCACAGCAGCTGTCTATCTCGATGAAGAGCTTATCGGATATATTGGCCAGCTACATCCTGAAGTAGAGAAAGAACTTGATTTAAGTGAAACATACGTCTTTGAAATCAATCTTGAGAAATTACTTAAAGCTGATGTTACTCATCTTAAATACAAGAAGCTTCCTCGTTTCCCATCGGTTACAAGAGATGTTGCGCTCGTTGTAAACGAGTCACTTGAAGCAGGTGAAGTGAAGCGCGTCATTAAAGAAGCGGGTGGATCCAAGCTTGTTGAGATTCAATTGTTTGATGTCTATCAGGGGGAACATCTTGATGAAGGGAAAAAATCACTAGCTTTCTCTCTCAGATATTACAATCCTGAACAAACGTTAACGGAAGAAGAAGTAAAGAAAGCGCATGACCGTGTTCTTAAAGCAGTAGAAGAACAGTTTGGAGCTGCACTTCGTCAATAGTAAGAAAAGCCTCCCTAACAGGGAGGCTTTTCTAATGCATGTTTTACATAAACATTCCAACAAATATAGCAGTAATAAAGGAGGCAAGAGTTCCGCCAATGATCGCTTTTAATCCAAGCTTTGATACTTGTGAACGCTTTGAAGGTTCAAGTGAGCCAAGCCCAATGATTAATTGACCAATGGATGAGAAGTTGGCAAAGTTACATAGCGCTACAGAAAGAATGGCGACTGTTTTATCAGAGAGCTGATCTTGAATTGCCGTTAAATTTTGAAAGGCAACAAATTCATTAATCGACATTTTTGTGCCGATAATGGAGGCAGCGCGAAAGGCTTCATCTGCTGGAATACCGACAAGTAGTGAGAATGGATAGAAAATATAACCTAATATGGTGCTAAGGTCTGTTCCTACTACACCTAACATGCCGTTAACTACAGCTAGGATACTTATAAAAGCGATCAGAAGGCCACCGATGTTAAGGGCAAGCATGACTCCACTTACCGTACCTTCCGCAATCGCTTCAAAAACGTTTGCGTGTTCAGATCTTTTCATTTTAACTTTATCGTTTGTTTGTGATACTTCAGTCTCAGGTTCCATCACTTTAGAGATAACAAGCGAGACGAAAGGAACACTAAAGACGGAGATTAATAAATATTTTAGCTCAATTCCCATAAGCGAATAGCCGACGAGAATGGCTCCACTTGCAGAAGCTGTACCACCTACCATTATGGCAAAGATCTCTGATCTCGTAAGCATCTTCAAATAAGGTTTTACAAGTAAAGGTGCTTCTGCTAGGCCTAGAAACGAATTTCCGACAGCATTGAACGTTTCAACTTTTGTTGTACCCATTAATTTCCCAATTGTTACACCAATAACTTGAACGATTAAAGGAATGATGCGCATATAATAAAGTGCTGATACTAGAGCTGAAATGAAGATAATCACGGCGAGGACATTGATCGCAAAAACAAACGTTAAATCTGTTTGTTCATATAATCCTCCAAATACAAATTGAATCCCTTCGTTACTATAATTGATAACGTTTTGTACAGCAGCGGAAGCCTTTTCTAGCATAACCTTCCCGGCATTAACTTTTAATACGAATAGAACGAAAAGACCTTCAATAAGAATACCGACCCCGATCGTTCTCCACTTTACTGATTTTTTCTTGTTACTCATTAACCATGCAATTGCAAGGACGCCGATAATAGAGAGTAGTCCTGTTAAAATACTCATGATGTCTGATTCCCCCTGAAAAAGAATTGTTGCTTCACAAATAAAAATTGGGTAAATAAAAAACCCGTCCTTTATAGAAAAGTCCGAGTTTACAGGAAGAAGTCCGGCACGAAAAAACAAAACATACTTGTCTAATCGACGATGCCATACTTTCCCTATAGTCCAGCAATTCTCGGTCGCCGGGTAGATACTCTTTGGACCCTATTTCCAAAATTATATAGAGATAAATGTGAAGTTGTATTCATCAATCTATCAGAAGATTTCATAGGTAGCAAGACCTATTAGTAAAGTAACAATGTTTTGAATATTCCCTTCCTATATGTAAGCGTTCGACAAAATAATACATGTTGCTTCCTTATTCGCGCTCTGTTAGAGTACAAAGTGATTAAATAATGGAAACTCATATATGTCGGGAATTGGCCTGCACGTTTCTACCCTGTTACCTGAAATAATAGGACTACGAGTGAATGAATTTTCATAAAAATGGCGTTTGGTAGAGACGGTAGTAAAGGACATGAGAGTTTGGTACAGGAGGATATAAATGGAGAAAACAAAGGTGTACTTTAACCATGACGGTGGCGTGGATGACTTAGCATCACTCTTTTTATTGCTGAACATGGATGAGGTTGAACTTGTAGGCGTTTCAGTTATTCCAGCTGATTGCTATTTAGAACCGGCTGTTTCAGCGAGTAGAAAAATCATTGACCGTTTCGGAAAGGGTATTGATTTAAATGTTTCAGCTTCAAACTCTAGAGGGATTAACCCATTTCCTAAGGAGTGGCGTATGCATGCTTTCTACGTTGATGCACTACCGATTCTTAATGAATCAAATCAAGTAAATACGCCAATGTCAGAAAGAACTGCTCATCTGCATCTGATTGATGTACTTGAGAGCAGTTCAGACCCGATAACGCTTCTTTTTACTGGTCCTTTAACTGATCTTGCTAGAGCGTTAGAAGTAGCACCAGCGATTGAACAAAAAATTGAAAAGTTAGTGTGGATGGGTGGCACATTTTTAGGAGCAGGAAATGTGGAAGAACCTGAGCACGATGGGACGGCAGAGTGGAATGCGTTCTGGGATCCAGAAGCTGTTGCGACTGTCTTTGATACGTTAATTACGATTGAAATGGTGGCGCTTGAAAGTACGAATCAGGTTCCATTAACAAATGATATTAGAAACATGTGGGCAGCACAGCGAAAAGAAATAGGGGTCGATTTTATCGGGCAATGTTATGCGATGTGTCCCCCGCTTGTTCATGTTGAAACCAATTCGACATACTACTTATGGGACGTGCTTACAACTGTTTCTGTCACACCTCAGTCTTTCATTCACTCGAGAAAAGTAAACTGTCGTGTTGAAAAGGACGGCGTAAGCCAGGGGAGAACGGTACTTGATAAAACAGGCCGTGAAGTTATCGTTGTCGACGATGTAGACCGTGATCTTTTCTTTCAATATTTCACTTCTGTCATGCTCCTAGCTGAGGATGGGTTAGAAGCACCACAACTCTATTTGTAATATGAAAGAGCTGGCTCACTTTGAGCCAGCTCTTTTTTGTGGATATTCTAATGCCGAGCTTGATCTGCGATTTTCTTCGCTTTTAAGCTATTGGCAAAATGCATCTTGGCTATTTTTTCAAGTACTTGATCGCCGTTCTTTTGAATTAATTTAGCAGCTGCAAGGTCTACCGCCGGTCCGGCTCCTTTCGGAAGTTTCACATTGTTTTCTTTCCCAAGCCGATCGATTTCCATCACAAAGGAGTATCTAGCAATGATTGAAGCAGCTGCAACAGCTAAATGGATTTCCTCTGCTTTTGTGGCGAAATAGACGTTTTCTTTTATGACCGTTGATTGACCTTTTAAGTAATTAAAATAAATCTCTGGTTTTGCAAACTGATCGATTAAAATCGCATCGTAGCCGTCTACTTTCCGTATTACATTCTGAATGGCCTGATTATGTAGAAGAGCCTTCATCTTACCCTGGTTCATTCCTTTTCTTTGCATGTTGTTGTACTTTTCGTTCGGAAGAATAAGAAGGCTATATGGGATCGTTTTTATTAGATTTCGTGCAATCTCTATAATTTCTGGATCTTTCATCCCCTTAGAATCTCTTACACCAAGTTCTCTTAAAAGCGGAATTTGGTTTTGATCAACATAAGCTGCAACGACGGTCATTGGACCAAAGAAATCTCCTGTACCAACTTCATCACTTCCGATTGCTGATAGTGTTGAGATAGTGGGCGGAGGGGCATATTGGTGGTCACCAACTGTTTTCTTTTTTGATCCAGTAGGCTTTTTGGGGTTCACTGTTCCGCTCGATTGCCATTGTTTGGCTTCTTGCTCTGCAGCTGCCCCTTGAAACATGACTTTTCCAGATTTATAGCCTGTAATAGTACAGGCTGACGTTTTCGCTACGAAGACGCTCCCTGGCGGTTGTTTATCGCTTAAGTGACTGTTGTATTTCTTTTTAATTTCATTCATAATGGTAGGTGATACAGTTAATACAACCTGTGACATAACAAAACTCCTTTGTGAACTATGCTTGCATCCTATTATATCAGAATCTGTTAACCAAGAAGAATGGTTGGGGAGCGCTGTATTTCAAAAACACTTATTTTCGTGCTATGATACAAGTTAGGATTCTTTCTCGTGATAGGAGGCTTATGGGGTGACAGACAGTCGTGGTAAAGTTCGTACAACTGTGGAAATCTATGGTGAACAATATACAATCGTCGGTGATAAAAGTCATCAACATATCCTTGAAGTCTCGAAATTAGTCGATGAGAAGATGAATGAGATTAAAGGAATAAATACTTATTTAGATACAAAGCGACTTGCTGTATTAACAGCGGTGAATATTGTGAATGATTACGTCATGATTAAGAAAGAGCTTGAAGATTTAAAGAAAAAACTGAGAGAAGAGGAATAACGATAGATGGTTGATCTCATTCTTTTTATAGTGTTGGTAGGAGGTTTTCTTATTGGTCTTCGTAGAGGGCTGATCCTACAAGTTGTTCATTTAGTTGGATTCATCGTTTCGTTTATAGTGGCCTATCTGTATTTTAAAGATCTTGCGCCTCATCTGAAGCTGTGGATCCCATATCCATCCTTTGGAAACGAAGCTTCTTCAACTGCGATGGTATTTGAAGCGATTAATTTAGAAGCCACCTATTATAGTGGTATTGCGTTTGCGCTATTGTTCTTTGGTACCAAAATCCTCATGCAAATTATCGGATCGATGCTCGACTTTCTTGCTGATCTTCCTATCTTAAGAACAGTGAACGGCTGGCTCGGAGGAGTGCTAGGGTTTGTAGAAGTATATATTGTCGTGTTCTTGTTTCTATTTATTGCAGCACTTGTACCAAATGAAACGGTCCAAACAGCTATTTCAAATTCGTTTCTTGCAGAAAGCATCGTTAAACATACCCCGGTGTTAACGGAACAAATAAAAGATTTATGGAGTACCCATGTCGCATAACCCTTCAACTAGAAGGGTTATTTGTTTGTAAATACAAAGGTTCCAGCGCTTGTCGGACCTAAACGGGGCGCTTCCGCTTTTCAATGTCTAGCTGCAGCGCCCAGGTCCTCGAGTCGCTTCACCTTTCGCTCTGAACACAAAGAGCGTGTTCAAATCGAATGGTTCCAGCGCTTGTCGGACCTAAACGGGGCGCTTCCGCTTTTCATGTCTAGCTGCAGCGCCTATCCCCTCGAGGTCATAAGCCAATCCTAATTGTGGCAAAGAGCGCCACATATAGGCTCGTCTTATGCTTGTCGGGGATAAGCAAGGCGCTTCCGCTTTTCAAGTAAAAATAATTGGATTTGTTTGGGTTTATGGATACGATAGTAGTAATGATCTTTTTATGGAGGTAAGTATGGGATGAATAAGAAGAATGTGATTCGTTTTTTAGAAGATATTGCGGTTTATATGGAACTTAAAGGAGAAAATCCTTTTAAAATATCAGCTTTTCGTAAGGCGGCACGTGCGCTGGAAACGGATGATCGGAGCATGGAACAAATTGAAGATCCGGCTGAGCTTAATGGAATTGGAAAAGGGACGGCAGCGGTCATAAACGAGATTCTTGAAAATGGCGAGTCAGAAACGCTTGAGACTTTGAAAAATGAAGTGCCGTCTGGTCTTGTACCTTTATTGAAATTACCAGGTCTTGGTGGAAAAAAACTGGCTAAGCTCTACAAAGAACTTGGTGTTATTGATATGGCTACATTAAAAAACGCATGTGAAGCGCAACAAATTCAAGAACTTCCTGGGTTTGGAAAGAAAAGTGAGGAGAAGATCTTAGAGGCGATCGAAGAAGCAGGAAAACGACCTGAGCGACTTTCAATTGCTTACATGCTTCCACTTGCAGAAAAGATTGAACGACAACTAAGTGAATTGGAGCAAATCGAAAAGTTTGCACGGGCAGGCAGTTTGCGTCGTGTGAGGGAAACCATTAAAGACCTCGACTTTATTATTGCTACGACTGCTTCTGCTGATGTATCAGAAAAACTCCTTGAACTAGAAGGGATTTCAAAAATCATCGTCAAAGGAGATACGAAAATCACGCTTGAGCTAGATGATGAATATGGTGTCTCGGTAGATTTTAGACTTGTAAAGCCAGAAGAATTCGCTTCAACCCTACACCATTTTACTGGTTCACAAGCTCATAATGTGAAGATGAGACAAATTGCTAAGAAGAAAGGCGAGAAAATTAGTGAATATGGAGTAGAGTCTGTTGAAACAGGCGAAGTCATCACGTTTGAAAATGAGAAAGAATTTTATGGTCATTTTGGGCTCGCTTATATTCCCCCAGAAATTCGTGAAGATCGTGGCGAAATTGAAGAAGCAGAGAAAAACAAGATTGATCTCGTGCAATTACAAGATATTAAAGGTGACCTACATATGCACTCTACCTGGAGCGATGGGGCATATACGATAGAAGATATGGCTGAACGTGCTAGGGATAAGGGCTATTCTTATATCGCAATTACGGATCATTCACAGTATTTAAAAGTTGCAAATGGATTAACACCAGAGAGGTTACGTGAACAAAGAGAAGAAATTAACCGACTGAACAAAAAATGGACAGACTTCAAAATATTTGCTGGAGTCGAAATGGATATTTTGCCAGATGGTACACTAGATTATGACGATCAGCTGCTTGCTGAAATGGATTTCGTCATCGCTTCAATTCATTCGTCCTTTTCTCAAGACGAAGATACGATTATGAAGCGGCTTGAAACAGCGCTCAGAAGCCACCATGTAGATCTTATCGCACACCCATCTGGGAGATTACTTGGAAGAAGAAACGGGTATGCTCTGGATCATGATAAGCTAATTAAACTTGCAAAAGAGACGGGAACTGCACTTGAGTTAAATGCGAATCCAAACCGTTTAGATCTTGCAGCTGAATGGCTTCAAAAAGCACAAGACAATCATGTTAAAATAATGATAAATACAGATGCCCATCATATGGACATGCTTGAACATATGGAAATTGGTGTAGCAGCTGGAAGAAGAGGATGGCTGCGTAAAGAGAGCGTCTTAAATACGTATACGCCAAAAGATCTGGAAGCTTTCTTTCATCGGCATCACTAATTATATTCCGTTTTTTAGGAGGAACGACCATTGCAGAAAAGAGTATTACGGCTACTTGAATACGATAAAGTAAAAGAACGATTAGGGAAACACGTTTCATCCTCATTAGGTAAGCAGAAAGTTGAACAATTGACGCCTTTATTTTCACTTGAAGATGTGAATCATCAGTTGGAAGGGACAGAAGAAGGAAGAAAAGTGATTCGCCTTCGCGGACAGGCTCCGCTAGGAGGAATACGTGACATTAGACAAAGTGTGAAGCGCGCTGAGATTGGTGGCACGTTAAATCCTTCTGAATTACTCGATATTTCCAGCACTATTTATGGAGGACGTCGTTTTAAAACCTTTCTTGAAAATATGATTGATGATGGTGTTGAGCTACCTCTTCTAGGAGGTTTAGTTCACCAAATTATACCAGAGACGGATCTTGAAAAAGAAATTAACGCCTGTATCGATCAGGATGGAGAAGTGCTCGATTCAGCGAGCGATGCATTACGACGCTTAAGAACGCAGCTGCGAAGTTTTGAGTCACGCGTCCGAGAGAAGTTAGAAAGTCTCATTCGCTCGTCAAGCACAAGAAAAATGCTTTCTGATGCGCTCGTTACGATTCGAAATGAACGCTACGTGATTCCAGTGAAGCAGGAGTACAGAGGTTCATTTGGTGGAATGGTTCACGATCAATCATCTTCGGGTGCAACATTATTTATTGAACCTCAATCGGTTGTTTCAATCAATAATCAGTTGAAAGAAGTAAAAGTGAAAGAAAAGCTTGAAATCGAGCGGATCTTAACTCAGCTAACAGGAAGCGTATCAGAAGCTTCTCATACGCTTCGACACAATGTCGAGGTGTTAGCCGATATTGACTTTATATTTGCACGTGCTCTATATGCAAATGAATTAAAAGCAACAAACCCTTCGATGAATGATGAAGGCGAACTTGAAATTAGGCAGGGCCGTCATCCGCTTCTACCTCAAGATCAAGTTGTACCTTCTTCCCTTTACCTTGGCAAAGATTACTCTTCACTCGTCATCACAGGGCCAAACACGGGAGGGAAAACCGTAACGCTTAAAACTGCTGGTCTTCTTACACTTATGGCTCAATCCGGATTACATATTCCGGCTGATGAAGGCTCCACGATGGCAGTTTTTCAGAATATCTTTGCAGACATTGGTGATGAACAGTCTATTGAACAGAGCTTGAGCACATTCTCTTCTCACATGACGAACATTGTTCAGATTTTAAAAAATATTGATCACAATAGTCTCGTTCTTTTTGATGAGCTTGGTGCGGGAACTGATCCACAGGAAGGTGCTGCACTAGCGATCTCAATCCTTGATTATGTGTATAACCGTGGATCGAGAGTGATTGCAACGACCCATTATAGCGAATTAAAAGCGTATGCTTACAATCGTGAAGGTGTTATGAATGCGAGTGTAGAATTTGATGTAGAGACGTTACGCCCTACCTATCGACTATTAATTGGCGTACCTGGTCGAAGCAATGCATTTGAAATTTCAAGACGCCTTGGCCTAATGGATGATATTATCGATGATGCTAAGTCGCAAATTTCTAGCGAAAGCAATAAGGTGGATCGAATGATTTCCTCCCTTGAAGATAGCCAGAAACAGGCCGAATTGGATCGACAGGGAGCGTCTGATCTAAGAAAAGAAGCAGAATCACTAAAAAAAGATCTGGAATCACAGCTTGAGAAATTTGAAAAGCAGCGTGAACGACTCTTTGAAGAAGCGGAACAGAAAGCCGCCGAAGAAGTAGAGAAAGCACAGGAGCAGGCCAAGAGAATTATTCACGATCTTCGTACTTTCCAAAAAGGCGCGGTAAAAGAGCATCAGTTAATTGATGCCCAGAAACAGCTTGAGGATGCAAAGCCTGAATTGAGGTCTTCAAAGCCGAAACCGAAAAAAGCGCAGGCAAAAACTTATGAACCTGGTGATGAAGTAAAAGTAATTAGTTTTAATCAAAAAGGACATATCGTCGAAAAAGTAGGAAAGAACGAATACCAGGTTCAACTAGGAATTATGAAAATGACGGTAAAAGCAAATGATCTTGAAGCAATTAAATCCAAGCCAGCAGTAGAACGAAAACCGTTCGTTACGGTGCGAGGAAATAATAGCCAGGTTAAAACGGAGCTCGATTTAAGAGGCAAAAGATACGAAGATGCACAAATGGAAGTAGAGCGCTACATTGATGATGCCTTACTTGCTGGATATCATCAGGTTTCAATCATTCACGGAAAAGGCACTGGAGCCCTAAGAAAAGGTGTTCATGAATGGTTGAAACGTCATTCGAGAGTAAAAAACCTTCGTATGGGTGGTATGAATGAAGGTGGCGGTGGTGTGACCGTCGTTGAACTGAAGTAGAGAAAGGATTTTACACGATGGAACAACTTTGGGATAGTGTAGCATTTCAAACCGCAGCAAATTATAGTGTTGTCATTGTTTGCATGATCGTGTTTTTATCAGTCTTTGAATTTGTGACATCTTATCGTAACTGGGAAGAAATCCAAAGAGGAAACCTCGCCGTATCTATGGCTACAGGCGGGAAAATCTTTGGAATCGCCAACATTTTTCGCTTTTCGATTGAGCACAACGATTCTCTCGTCACAATGATGGGATGGGGCGTTTTTGGTTTTGTTTTATTGTTAATTGGGTATTTTACTTTTGAATTTTTGACACCTAAATTTCGAATCGATAAAGAAATTGCAGCGGATAATCGGGCAGTAGGATTTATATCAATGGTTATTTCGATTGGACTGTCCTTTGTCATTGGTGCAGGGATTTCGTAAGAGGAGCACATTATGGAAACATTATGGAAAGTTCTAATGGTCGTATCAGGGATCTTTTTTATTGCGGGAATTATATATTTGATTTATTTTGTTTGATTGAAAAGAAGAACAGGCCGGTCCTGTTCTTCTTTTCTTTAGATATAGATCAATTAAGAGGCTTGGGACAGATCATCCTTTTTGATTAAAGCTATGAAACGCTTTGTATGAAACCAAACTATTTTACTAAACTTGTCTCCCTTTTACGACGGAAAATGCCATTGTATTCAAAAAAATCAAAAAAAGATAGGATAATTGAAGCGTTTTCATTATAATTATCATATAGAGAGATTTTTGGTTGGAAGGAGACGTGAAAGGGAGGTTGATGAAAAAATGATGAACATGCCCGAAAAAGAGTGGTTTAATTTTTATCAAGAAGGAGTACCGACCTCAATTGAATATGAGGAAAAGCCTCTTCATGCTTATCTTGTTGATGCAGCTTCAAAGCATCCTAACAAAAAAGCCGTTCATTTCCTTGGAAAAGAACTAACTTATCAAGAACTTCATACGCGCTCAAGACGTCTCGCAAATTCATTGCGTGAAAATGGTCTCAAAAAGGGTGGTAGAGTTTCGATTATGCTGCCAAACTGTCCTCAGGCAGTTATTAGTTATTATGCTGTTCTGATGGCTGGAGGGGTCGTTGTCCAAACGAATCCTCTTTATATGGAAAGAGAGCTTGAACATCAGCTAAAAGATTCTCAAGCAGATATGATGATATGCCTTGACCTCGTCTTACCTAAGGTTTTGAAGGTAAAAGATCAAACGGTATTGCAGCATATTATTGTAACAAAAATCCAAGATTACTTACCATTTCCTAAGAATATGCTTTATCCTTTAGTACAAAAACAGAAGAAACAAGGATTGCTTGTGGAAATGCCTTCTACAAATCAAATTCATACGTTTCAAGAATGGGTAGCATCTGGTAAGGATGAAGAGATAGAGATAGATGTTAATGTAAAAGAAGACCTTGCTCTTCTTCAATATACCGGCGGTACAACGGGTCTTGCAAAAGGGGTAATGCTCACTCACTTCAATCTTGTGGTTAATACAATGCAATGTAAGCACTGGATTCATGATGCGAAGTATGGTGAAGAACGTGTGCTAGGAATTCTCCCATTTTTCCACGTGTATGGAATGACTTGCGTAATGAATTTATCAATTATGTATGCGGCAAAAATGATCATTCTTCCTAAATTTGAGCCAAAGGATACGTTGAAAACAATCCAAAAACAAAAACCGACTCTTTTCCCCGGCGCCCCCACTATCTATATATCTTTACTGAATGATCCTGATATTGATCGATATGATTTATCATCAATCAAGGCTTGTATAAGTGGATCAGCTCCGCTTCCAATTGAAGTTCAACAAAATTTTCAAGAAAAAATAAGCGGTCGCCTTGTTGAGGGCTATGGGTTAACAGAATCCTCACCTGTTACTCATTCCAACCCTTTGGATGGTACAGTCGTTGGGAGCATAGGGCTTCCGTGGCCTGATACGGATGCGAAGATTGTCAATGCAGCTGATGAAGAGGCTGAGATAAAGGAAATAGGAGAACTTATTGTAAAAGGTCCTCAAGTGATGAAGGGCTATTGGAATCGACCAGATGAAACATCAGCTGTGTTAAAAGATGGTTGGCTATACACTGGAGATATGGCTTATCGAGATGAAAAAGGTTACTTCTATGTCGTGGACCGAAAAAAAGACATGATCATTGCTGGCGGTTATAATATATATCCTAGAGAAGTTGAAGAAATTTTATATGAGCACCCTGCTGTTCAAGAAGCTGTGATTATTGGTGTACCGGATGCTTATCGCGGTGAAACGGTAAAAGCGTTTGTCGTGTTAAAGAACACTGCACATGTAACAGAGGATGAGTTAAATCAGCATTGCCGTCGCTATTTAGCGGCTTATAAAGTGCCAAGATTGTATGAATTTAGGGAGGAGCTTCCTAAAACGACAGTTGGGAAGATTTTGCGACGAGTGCTTGTCGATGAAGAGAGAGCAAAAGAAAACCAATCGCTTTAGCGGTTGGTTTTCTTTTATATCCTTAGAATGATAGAAAAAGTTACGATTATTCTGGAAAAATTCGCACATTTCTGCTTTTTTGTGGTATGATTGACTTGCGAAAAAGCTCCTGATTCCAACCGAGCGCTCGTTCAGAAATCTAATGTTGACAATGTTGTGATCATATCGCTACAATAAGATTATGAATGAACACTCATTCATTTTTATGTGAGTGCCGGATAAAGAATAAAGGAGAACTTCATATGGTAGAAAAGGGGAAAAAAAGGGGTCCGAAATACGATAAGATTATTGATGCAGCCGTTGTAGTCATTGCCCAGAATGGGTATCACCAGGCGCAGGTATCTAAAATAGCGCGTGAAGCTGGAGTGGCAGACGGTACGATTTATCTTTATTTTAAAAATAAAGAAGATCTGCTCATTTCGTTATTTCAGAAAAAAATGGGAAGCTTTATCGATAAGACAGAAGAACAAATTGCGAAAAAAGAGAATGCAATGGATAAATTGTTTACGCTGATCGATATGCATTTCAAACATCTTGGTTCTGACTATGAACTTGCAATTGTAACTCAGTTAGAATTAAGACAGACGAACAAAGCTCTTCGCGCACAAATCGGCGAAGTATTAAAAAAATACTTAACGCTTGTGGATCACATCTTGCATGAGGGGATTAAGTCAGGATTATTTATAGAGGAATTAGATATTCGCCTCGCTAGACAAATGATCTTTGGAACACTTGATGAAACCGTCACAAACTGGGTCATGAAAGACCACAAGTTCGAATTGGAACCACTTGCTAAGCCGCTTCATCACCTTTTGATTAACGGCTTAAGCAAATAAATAGATATCCCGGCTTTGACCGGGATAGTAAAGTTCTGAGAGGAGTGGAGAAGTGGAGTTCATTAACATTTCGAATGAAAACAAAGTAGCACATATTACGTTGAATCGTCCTCCAGCTAACGCTGTGGCTTCGGACGTTTTGCGAGAATTGTCGGAGGCGTTCACTCTAATTGAAGACGACCCTAAGACAAAGGTGATTTTGATTTCTGGTGAAGGAAGATTTTTCTCAGCAGGTGCTGATATTAAAGAATTTACAACGGTTAGCACTGAAGAAGGCTTTGCGGATCTAGGTAGCTATGGGCAACAATTATTCGACAAAATGGAAGCGTTCTCAAAACCGATTGTCGCTGCTATTCATGGTGCTGCGCTTGGAGGAGGGCTAGAACTAGCAATGGCATGTCATATTCGCTTCGTAACAGAAGATGCCAAGCTAGGTCTACCTGAGCTGCAGCTAGGTTTAGTCCCTGGATTTGCAGGTACACAACGGCTGCCCGCGTTAGTTGGAAAAGCAAAAGCAACTGAAATGCTGCTAACCAGTGAACCCATCTCAGGACGCGAGGCATTAGAACTGGGCTTAGCGAATCAGGTATATAGCGAGGAAGACCTTTTACCAAAAGCGAAAGAATTCGCTGAAAAAATTGCTAAGAAAAGCGCTGTAGCTGTGAGCTATGCTCTTAAACTACTTACTTATTCAAAAACAGAAAAATTTGATGAAGGCGTTCAAAAAGAACGAGAGTATTTTGGAAAAGCATTCGCTTCAGAAGATGGACAAGAAGGAATTCAAGCGTTCATCGAGAAGCGTCAGCCAAACTTTCAAGATAAATAAGGTGAATTATTTCAGGGAGGGATAAAGATATGAACATTTATGTCATTATGAAAAGAACATTTGATACAGAGGAAAAAATCGTTATTGAAAATGGGAAAATTAGTGAAGAAGGCGTTGAATTTATCATCAATCCATATGATGAGTATGCGATAGAAGAAGCGATTCAACTACGCGACGATCATGGTGGAGAAGTAACAGTGGTTAGCATTGGGGATGAAGAAGTTGAAAAAGAGCTACGTACAGCTCTAGCAATGGGCGCAGATAAAGCCGTCCTCATTAACAATGAAGATCTTGATGAAAGTGATCAGTATACGACGACCGCCCTTCTTGCAGCTTATTTCGAGGATAAAGAATACGATATTATTCTTGGCGGAAATGTATCAAACGATAACAGCACCGGTCAAATCGGTCCACGCCTTGCTGAAAAACTTGGAATCGCTTACGTAACCACGATTACGAAGCTCGATATTGATGGAACAACGGCTACAATGGAACGTGATGTAGAAGGGGACATGGAAGTTGTTGAAGCGCAACTCCCATTGCTTGTTACAGCTCAGCAGGGGCTAAACGAACCGCGTTATCCATCGCTCCCAGGGATCATGAAAGCAAAGAAAAAGCCTCTAGAAGAAATTGATTATGATGATCTTGATGTCGATGAGGATGAAATTGAAGCTAAAACAGAAACAATCGAAGTCTATTTGCCACCTAAAAAAGAAGCTGGAAAAGTACTTGAAGGTGAAATTGGAGATCAAGTGGAAGAATTAGTGAAATTACTTCGCCAGGAAGCGAAAGTTATATAGGAGGGGATCAACCATGGCCAAAAAAGTTCTCGTATTTGCAGAAGCGCGTGACAATGAATTACGAAATGTTTCATTTGAAGCAATTGGTGCAGGGAAAGAAATTGCAGCCGGTGGAGAAGTAATTGCAGCCATTGCTGGAGAAAATGTGAGCTCTTTAACAGATCAACTTTTTCATTACGGAGCCGATCGTGTCATTAAAGTGGAAGATGAAAAACTAAAAAATTATACAAGTGATGGTTATGGTCAAGCATTTTTGCAGATCGTTGAGAGCATCGATCCTGATGCTATTTTAATGCCACATACATCAATGGGGAAAGATTTAGCGCCACGACTTGCAAGTAAGCTTGATGCTGGTCTTATCTCAGATGCTACTGGTATTGAACTTGATGGAGAAGCAGTCGTCTTTACACGACCAATTTATTCGGGTAAAGCATTCGAAAAGAAAAAAGTAAAAGAAGGCATTGTTCTTGCTACAATTCGTCCGAATAATATTGCTGCTCTTGAGATCGATGAATCACGTTCCGGAGAAGTTTTTGAAGAAAGCGTAGAGATCAAAGACCTCCGTACGATTGTGAAGGAAGTCGTTCGTAAGTCGACTTCTGGTGTCGACCTCTCAGAAGCCAAAGTAATTGTAGCTGGCGGTCGAGGTGTTAAAAGTGAAGAAGGATTTGAACCGCTACAGGAACTTGCAGATCTTCTCGGTGCTGCTGTAGGAGCATCTCGCGGCGCTTGTGATGCTGATTATTGTGATTACTCGCTTCAAATTGGGCAAACAGGTAAAGTGGTAACGCCAGATCTTTACATTGCTTGTGGAATTTCTGGGGCGATCCAACACTTAGCAGGTATGTCTAACTCAAAAGTAATTGTAGCGATTAATAAAGATCCTGAAGCAAGCATTTTCAGTGTAGCGGACTATGGAATTGTTGGAGATTTGTTTGAAGTGGTGCCACTTCTGACACAGGAATTCAAAAAAGTTTTACAAACAAGCTAAGATAAAAGCGAGCTAATACAGCTCGCTTTTTTGATGAAGTTAATTAAGAATCGTGTTTTTAGTGGGAGCGTTTTATTCTCTAAAAGATAGGGAAGAATGAATGTAAGTCAAAACAATGGAATCAGAAAGACGATTAATGATATACTCATTTTGTGCCAGTTGATGAAATATCAAGATGGCAGAGCACACTGAGGCAACCGGCCTTAACCTGGTATTCTCAAGTGATAAATGTTTAAGGAGGAAGATACAGTATGGCTATCGTACACGCAACAGATCAAAGTTTTGCACAAGAAACAAGTGAAGGTCTCGTTCTTGCAGACTTCTGGGCACCATGGTGTGGCCCTTGTAAAATGATCGCTCCTGTACTAGAAGAGCTTGACGCTGAAATGAGCGACGTGAAAGTAGTAAAACTTGACGTTGATGAAAATCAGGAAACAGCAAGCAAATTTGGTGTAATGAGCATCCCAACGCTTCTCGTTTTCAAAAATGGTGAGGTTGTTGACCAGGTTGTCGGCTTCCAACCAAAAGAAGCACTTGCACAAACACTTTCTAAGCATCAATAAGGAAAAATGATCAAAGCATTCGAATCTGTAAATCAGATTCGAATGCTTTTTTTGTGGGGTCTTCAAAAGAAATGCTATTGACACTGATAATCGTTCTCGATATAATCATCTTGGATAAACGACCTGACGAAAAGGAGTTTTACATAATGAAAAAATCAACTATGCTATTTACTTCTATTACGCTTGCAGCTACGGTTCTCGCTGCATGTGGTAATGATTCTGAAAATGCTGCAAATACAGGTAGCAATTCTCAGGAACAAACAAATTCCGCTTCACAATCATCTGAAACTCAATCAAATGATATGACGATTGAAAACGCTGTTACTACAAAGCAAGTGGAAGCGTATCAAAAGATGTTGGATGAGCTGAACAAAATGAAAGAAAACGAAGAAGTGGACTGGGACCTTATTGAATCTACCTACTCAAGCGAATTGAAAAGCGCTGTGAATGAAATCGATAATGAATTTGATACCTTTATCACGACGGGTATACAAGCGGGTAAATCAGGTGAGCTTGATCAAAACGTTGCGCGACAAATGATTGATAAAGGCACACAGTCATACTTTTATCAGAAACAAAAGTCTCTTCAACAAGCGGTAATTGATGCGAAGGACGCGAAAAAAGATGAAGAAGCGATGCTTCATTTTGAAGAAGTAAAATTACTTACTGAGAAAGTATTCGTTCCTACTGCAGAAAAACGCGACTCCTATTATGAACTTGAAGGAGATTCTAGTCTTGTAGAAAACATCAATAATGGTCTTTCAGCACAGGAAGACGCTCTTTCTGAAGGAGATATGGAAAACTTTGCTGTTACAAAGCAGGTAACTGATAAATCAATTTATAAGAGCTACTACTTGGCAGCGAATTCTTATGCTGAGAAAATTGAAGAAGCCGTAAGCTCTGGTGAAACAGAAGAGCTTCAAATTATGCAAACGGAAGCACTTGGATTTTATCAAGCTATTAAAGGATCTCTCTCAGGCGGAGATGAAGAAGCTGCACAGAAGCTAAGCGAGCTATTCGATATTAGCAATGATCCGGAGGCCATTAAAGCGGATGAAGTATCTAACTTGTTCGAAAAAGCGTTTGCTGGAAAAATTAAAGGCTATCATGAAAAAGTAGCTGAATTAGATGAAAACAATCTTTCTGAAGGAAAAGAGGCTGCAATGGAAGCCAACGTTTTCTTAAAAGCTATCGAAATGCCGTTAATGGAAGCACTAGGTGAAGATGAGACAAATGCCGTGTACGAAGATGCACAAAGTTGGTTTGATGCTGTGTCAAATAACGATGCTGAAGAGGCAAATAAACTAAGTGAACAAATTTTGACCACACTAGAAAGTGTAGTAGAATAGTTTTAGATTGAAATGGCCGCTAATTGCGGCCATTTCTCTTGTTATTAAGTTTTTATAGATTGAAGTGTATAGCGGGAGTGCATAGTATGAAGGTATTAATTACTGGAGGGGCAGGATTTATAGGTAGTAGTCTTGCAAAAACGCTCTTAAAAGCTGGTCATGACGTGTCGCTAATTGATCATTTTTCATCATATTATCATGTAGAGCGAAAGGTAGAACATTTAGAGGAAATTAAGAAAAATGGACCTATAAGTGTACATAGGTTTGATTTGTTAGATGCTGATCAAACATTGGCTCATTTCAAAGCCTACACTTATGATAAAGTGATTCATCTTGCTGCCCTTCCTGGAGTACAATATTCATTAAAAAATCCATTAGATTATATCGATCAGGATATCAAAGTAGTCGTTAATGTTTTAAGTGCAGCGGGTGAAACTGGTATACCTCATGTTTTGTTCGGATCATCTTCTTCTGTATATGGAAGTCGAGAAGAGGGTCCAGTGAAGGAAGAGCATGCAAGTGGGAAGGTGAAATCACCTTATGCAGCGGCGAAGGCAGGAGCAGAATCGTTTTGTCATGCTTATCAATCGCTCTATGGCTTTAAGTTAACGATACTGCGATTCTTTACCGTATATGGACCGTGGGGGCGTCCAGACATGGCGATTCCTCTCTTTATTGAGAAGTTGATAAAAGGCGAGGAGATCACCGTGTATGATCGTGAGCAATCAAGAGATTTCACTTATATTGATGATATTATTCAGGGCATAACGTTAGCCTTTAAGCAGGACGGTTTATCTGAAGTTTATAATTTAGGTTCGGGATCACCTGTGCATCTCACAAAGTTGATCCAATTGCTTACTCAGTATTTTCCAAGTGCGAAGGTGAGAGAAGATACGTTTCGGCGAGGAGATGTTCGACATACGTGGGGAGATATTAGTAAGGCACGAAATGAACTGGGATATTCTCCTGAAGTAACCTTTGAAGAAGGGATAAGAAGGACAATTGAATGGGCAAAAAGCTATCACGAATTATAAAATGGGTATTTGGCTTGTTACTACTTTCTCTCTTTGCATTTCTACTGTTAAATGAATTTAATGTTACTACGCTAACCACCCTTACTAAAGAGTTAATCAGCAACCCGGGCTTGTTGTTTGCAATGGTTATCGGGTATACGTGCTCTTTTTTATTACGGGGTTTATGTTGGAGAATACTTGTTGACAGGACCATTTCCATGAGAGTTTATTTGGCAGGAATCTTTTACAGCTTGTTTTTTAACCACCTTTTACCGTTTAAGGGAGGAGAAGCTGTACGAATGGGGGTTCTTGCGCATAAACAAAAAGGACAGTGGACAACTTCTATTCAATCTGTCGTCATCCTACGTGCGATTGATCTTTTCTGGCTTGGTATTTTTGCCATGATTGGTGCAGAACTTTTTGGGATTACGGTTAGTACAACGTTTTTATTAGGAATGATAACTCTCTGTTTAGTGAGCGTATTAATTCTTATCCTGTATGTAAGAAAGAAAGCTAATGCGGGTTTTTTGTACAAACAGTTCGCTATGATGAAGAAACTAGTATACTCGCCTTACATGGTTCTTATCTTCCTCATTTCATGTCTCAGCTGGATAGCTGAAGGAATCGTCGTTTATTCCGTTGCTGGCTTTAACCATCACTTTGCCTATTTGGACGCTATGTGGGTAACCGCTTTATCAGTTGGATCAGGGGTGTTCCAGCTTGCTCCTGGTGGTTTTGCCACTTATGAAAGTGTGATGAGCTTCTCACTTCATCAGGTTGGTATTGGATGGGAAGAGGCCTTTTCAATTGCGCTTGTTACTCATGCTTTTAAATATGCTTATTCTTTTGTCGCCGGTTTAGTTGCTTTTTATCTTTACCCTCTTCGATTTCAGGAGTTGAGGTCGTTTATGAAAAAGAAAGGAGAAACATCATGAAACAAGCTTCAGGATTTGAAAAGATAGCAGCTAGATGCTGGAATCTTCTAAATGAAGGTAAACCATTTACCCCTATTTTTGTAACGGGGACGATGTTGTTATTATTTATTACGCAGTGGACTTCGGGCGCGTTTTGGGGAGCGTTTTTTCTAGGATTCGTTGCTGTCTTACCACTTCTCGTACTTTATTATGTTTATGATTATCCTTTATTTTTACGAAATTATTTGTGGATTCCTCTCGTAGGATATTTATTGATTTTTGATCAGTTCTCCTTATCAGCGGCTATGCTCGGGATCGGTCTTTATTTTTTCTTTACTGTCTTTTTTTGGGGCACGTTCTACTATCATCTTCGTATTGGGACAACTTGGCTGAACTTCACTCGCTTCTGGAAGTTGGTACTTAAGAATAGTGATTCCACGAGCGGTAACGCACAAGAACAGCTCCCTAAATTTTTGTTAATTTTATCGATCTGGATCGCGGTTGTTGAAACTTCTCTCACGAATAGAGGTACGTTTGATTGGACAACACTTGCTTTCTTTTATGCAGGAATATGGTTGTTTAGCTTTATTCTTCATCATTACCTGTTTGACTGGAAACCAGCGGTGAAATCGGATTACACAAAACCAGTGAAATTTACTCCTACAAACGAGCGAGTCATTATGATCGTGATTGATGGGATGCGGAAAGAACGATTTCAGGAAGCGAACACGCCATTCCTTGATTCTTTAAAGAAAAATGGGACAGAATACAGTCAAATGGAAACTGTTTATCCAGCTCGTACTGTTGTTTGCTTTTCTTCTATGATGACAGGTACATATCCACTTGAGCACGGTATCAAGTCCAATATGGTTTGGAATCTAGGTGTAAAAGTAGAAACGATTTTTGATTCACTACGAAAGGTTGGAAAGACAGGAAGGCTTCTCGGAATTGCTCACCTTGTTGATGCGATGGGTGATGATGTTGATACTGTAACGGCTGTTATGAACAATGATGTGGCGGATACGAAAATTATGGAGGGTGCTCGTCAAATTATGCTAGATAAAAACCCTGACTTCTTTACGGTACAGCTAATTGGTACTGATCAAACAGGACATGCAAGAGGTGTACTGTATGATGATTACATTCAAAAAATTGAAGAAGCGGATAAATTAGTAGAAGATTATGTTCACTTCTTACATGAAAATGGATTTATGGAAAACACAACTTTGATTGTGTGCGCGGATCATGGACAGGCAGATGGAATCGGGGGACATGGCCATCTTGATGAAGGGGAACGGTTCGTGCCATTTTTCTTAAATGGCCCATCGATTGCTAAAGGAAAAATTGTCGAAGAAAAACATAGCCTTACGTCTGTTGCACCGACTGTGGCACATTTACTTGGAGCTCCAATTCCATCGCATAGTAGGGGAGCAATTTTAGAGGAAGCTTTTCAAGATAGGAAGGAAGAAGTAATAAAATGAAGCAACACGTCATTGTTTTTTTACCTGCACACAACGAAGAGGATTCCATTGGGGAAGTAATCAAACAAATCCCAAGAGATATTCATCCTACCGTTCGCGTAAGTGTATTAGTGATAGACGATGGATCTACGGACCGAACTGTAGAAGTTTCAAAATCAGCGGGTGCAGACTACATTTATTCTTTTAAAACAAATCAAGGACTTGGTGCCGCGGTTCGAAAAGGAATTTCTCACTCAGTCGAACTTGGCGCAGACATTGGCGTTATGCTTGATGCTGATAATGAATACCCGGCATGGCAATTACCAGACCTACTCGAACCTGTTTTTAATGGCGAAGCAGACTATGTGATGGGATCTCGGTTTAAAGGAACGATTGATGGCATGCGATTACATCGGCGACTGGGCAATTATTGTTTTACGTTTCTTCAATCACTCCTTTTGCAAAAGTGGATCTATGATGGCCAATCAGGAATGAGGGTTTTTTCAAGACAGGCGATGGAGCACAGTGAAATTATTCATGATTACAACTATGCTCAGGTATTAACATTAAATCTTGTTAGAAAAGGATTTAGAGTTAAGGAAGTGCCAATCACTTATCAAGTACGCTCGACTGGTGAATCCTATATTAAATTTAAAGCGTATTTAACTTCCGTTTTACCAGCGATCTTTAAGGAAATGACTCGCCCCGTTCAGAAGGTAGCGATCAACTATCATGCCCATGATCTCGATCTTAACAAGATGGAAGCAATCATGGCAGAAAAGTCACACTAATTACCGATCTGTTATTGACTTCAATGATGATAATCATTATCATTATCAATGAGGAGGATTTCTAATGAAAAAACGCATTCTATCATCATTCTTTTTACTAACACTAATTTGTACTCTTGCTGTACCAGATCTTGCTCAAGCTTATTCCTATGGTGATCCTACTGAAGAAAAAGTAGCTGAAGCCTATAGTGAAATGTCTGCTAAATTAAATGAATCTCCTCCTAATTTTAATCAAGCCAACGAAATATTTTCTTCTGTAAAAGAAGAAATACAATTACATATGGGTGATGATGCGGTTCAGGCTGTTCAAACTGAATTAGACAATGAGAATGAAGAAGCTGTGATGACAAATATGCAGCAAATTCTTGTGCTTAATATCTCTAGAAGACTTGAAAATGTAGAGAAAGATTTTGAAGAGTATGATACGACAAGAAAATTGGTTGGAAAAGCAGATGCTACATATAAAACGCTCTCTCCAGTAGTGAAAGATACAAATCCTGAACTTGACGAAAAAATAAAAAATGAGTTTGAAGTTATACTTGATTCTCTCGGTAATCCTGGTTTGTTTGGGGTTGGTGAGAAAGAATCGAATGAAGAACAGTTTGCTGAAAGCAAGAAAGTTATTCTTGATGGATTACAAGATCATTTTGAAATGAAATCGGTTGAGATCGGTCACTTTGGTGAAAGTGCGACTGAAGAAGAAACGTCGAGTGGGAAAACAGATTGGACTGATTTAGGTCAACTCTCGAATTGGATCCCGCTCATCATTCTTGTAGCAATAATTGTTGGAGTTGTCATTTATACAACTAGAAAGCGTCGTCGCTCGTAAAGTATTTGTTTGTAGAAAGGGGAAAGTTTAATGGAAATTCAGGCATTACTGATCATGTTCAGAGAAGTACTTGAAGCGCTTCTCATTATTGGAATCATAACGACTTATATGAAACGAATGGGACAGTGCCAGTATAACAAGTTTGTCTGGTTAGGAGCCGGTCTTGCCGTAGTAGCAAGTATTGGCGTTGCCATGCTATTTCAGGTTGTTTTCACAGGATTCGCTGCAATGGGAAGCGAGATCTACCTGAAGATTTCCATTATGCTTATCTCAGCTGTTTTATTAACTCAAATGGTATTCTGGATGGCTTCGCATAGCCGTAACCTTAAAAGTAAAACCGAGGGGAAGATGACGGAATACATTACGACAGGTAATGTTATTGGCATGGTAATTCACTCTTTCTTAGTTGTTCTACGAGAAGGTGTCGAAACTGTTTTCTTCTTTGCAGCTATTACTGGAGGAGACATCGGTAAAGGATTTGAAGGATGGGGAGCGATTACTGGAGTCTTAATTGCTTCAGCCGTTTCATACTTTTTCTTTAAAGGTACGATGCGTATTCCACTTAAATCCTTCTTTAAAATCACTGGTATTTTTATTGTACTCATTGCAGGTGGGTTATTTGTACAGGGAATATCAATGATGCAAGATATTAAATTAATTGGCAGTGTTATGCCTCATGTGTATGACTTAACATGGTTTTTACCTGAGCATCCAATTGACTATGCCCATTACGTGCGAGATCAAGGGGTAGCTCCGTTACTCTCTGGTGATATCGGTATCTTCTTTAAAGCATTGTTTGGTTATTCCTCAATGCCTTCCATTGAAGAAATTATAGCGTATGTCGGTTACTTTACCGTGATTTACTTGCTCGTCAATCACCAGAAAGAGCCAGTAAAAACAGAAGTAAAAGAACCTAATAATAAAGCTGTTTTTAAAACAACGAACGAGATGAATGAATCTGCAGTAAAATAAACTCACTAAGTACAAGGCGGAATAAATCGTCTTGTGCTTTTTTTCATCATTAGTACCGCAAACGATGTTTAGATAGCTTTGCGCCTCTGTTTGAAACTGAAAAGGATGATACAAAATGAATCGAGCTTTTAGAAATCGAAAGGAACGGTATGCCATTCATACCCTGGTATGGGTTTTGTCACTCATTAGTCTTATATTACTCGTATGGTGGAGATTTATCTATGCAATCGAGTCACCACGTTCCTGGGATCAGGTTGATTTTACTTTAGCCCTCGATCGTTTTGATTTATTTGCAATGCAGCCACATTTTCCAGGGTATCCTTATTTTATTCTTGGAGGCATTTGGCTGAATAAATGGATTTCTAATCCAGCTGAGGCACTTGCATCCTGGAATTCTCTTCTTATGCTACTTGCCATATATCCAATGTATATAATAAGTCGATCGTTTCTCTCAAAGACGTTTAGCATTGTAGCAGTTGCTCTTATTCAATCTATGGTGTTTATAAATGTGCTAACTGTTCAACCGATGAGTGAAGCTTCAGCGGTTGCAATGCTCTGGTGGTATTTGTGGAGTTTACAACATGCCTTTACTAAACATTCAACTGTTTGGATCGTAATATCTTCATTTTTCTTTAGTTTATTACTAGGAGTGCGATTATCGTATTTACCGTTCGGAATTGGTTTCGTGTTGCTATTAATTCATCGAAAAAACAAATTCACAGCTAAAGAATATCTCTCTTTTTTAATGATGCAAGTGCTAGTAGCTGCAGCTTTTCAGTTCATTTGGGTTGGTGGCCTTGCTGTTTCTGAAGGAGGGGTCGCTGCTTTTCTTCAGCTAGCATTAGGCTTCTCTCAAGGTCACTTTGAAGAATGGGGAGGAACAGCTGTTTCCGCATCGAGTTCTTTTATTGAGCGTCTATCTCATCTTTTTCTAAATAATATTGTATGGACAGGGATTGGTGGGCAAAACCTTTTCGTATTGTTATTACTCGTAGCACTCTTCGTATACTTAACAATGGTTCGAGTGAAGAAACCAATAAGGATTACGGAAGTCTCTTGGTTTGGATGGGCGTTTGCCAGTATGATCTTTAGTTATTTTCTTTGGGCTTTATTTGCACAGAATATAGATAAGCCTCGACATATTCTCCCGCTTCCAGGAATGGTATTGCTTGGATTTCTATGGTTTGGATTAAAAAAACAATGTGATGGGTCGAAAAGAATGTTGCTATTGTTAGCCGTCATTATTAGCGTGCAGTCAGCGGTTTCTTATATAACCATGAAGGAAGCAAACGATCCAGCGGCTGTTTATCAATTAATTGATTACTTAGAAGACGAGAGTGAACCGCTTATTGTGTATACTTGGGAAGAAACAAGGGTAATGTCTTTTAATCGTGTTTCATTTGAACATGAACAAATTTACACCTATTCAACTTTTCTCGCAGATCTTCGTTATTATGAAAATCATCGTGTATATTTAACAGAGCAAGTAGTTGAAGGGTTTGCAAAACAAGGGATACCGATTGAAGATCAAGTGAAACGAATCCAAACATTTCATTCTTCAAAGCTATATGACCCTGTCTATCATGACATTGTGTTTTATGAGTTTCTAAAGTAATCGGTTGAAGAGTGACTATGATACAATAAAAGGGGAACATAGATACGCCTTGAAAGGGAGTAAAGAGGTGAGTCAGTATGGAACAACATCTTAAAAATAAGCTAGCGATTCTTCCTGACCAACCCGGGTGTTACTTGATGAAAGATCGCCAGGGAACGATCATTTATGTCGGGAAAGCGAAAGTGTTAAAAAATAGAGTTCGTTCGTATTTTAGCGGATCACACGATGGGAAAACACAGCGTCTAGTAGGCGAAATACGCGATTTTGAATATATCGTTACATCTACAAACCTTGAAGCTCTTATTTTAGAGCTTAATTTAATCAAAAAACATGATCCAAAATATAACGTCATGCTTAAAGATGACAAAAGTTATCCTTATATTAAAATAACGGCTGAAGAGCAGCCCCGCTTAATTACTACACGCAAAATCAAAAAAGATAAAGGAAAATATTTTGGTCCATATCCAAACGCATATGCAGCTAGTGCAACAAAGAAATTATTGGACCGTCTCTATCCGTTGCGGAAGTGTCGAAAGATGCCCGATCGGGTCTGCCTTTACTATCATATCGGACAATGTCTTGCACCTTGCGTTAACGACATTACGAAGGAACAAAACAAAGAAATGATTGAAGGCATTACCCGCTTTTTAAACGGTGGTCATCAAGAAGTAAAAGAAGATATCGAACGAAAAATGATGACTGCTTCAGAAAACATGGATTTCGAGCGAGCAAAAGAGTTCCGAGATTTAATGTTTCATATCGATAAAGTAATGGAAGTTCAAAAAATCCAATCCAATGATGGCATCGATCGAGATATATTCGGCTATAGCTTTGACAAAGGATGGATGTGTGTCCAAGTTTTCTTTGTACGACAGGGGAAATTAATTGAAAGAGATGTTTCGCTTTTTCCTTTCTATAATGACGCTGAAGAAGATTTCTTAACCTATATCGGTCAGTTCTACCTTCAGCAAAATCATCCTAAACCGAAAGAGGTTTTACTTCCTCAGCAGGTAAATGCTCAGATGGTTGAAGAACTTCTTCAAATTCCTGTTCTTCAACCTAAGCGCGGAAAGAAAAAAGAGCTTGTAGAGCTTACGATGAAAAATGCAACCATTGCACTTAATGAGAAATTCTCATTAATCGAACGGGATGAAAAGAGAACGATTGATGCTATTGAAAATTTGGGCGATCAGCTCGGTATAGACGCACCTCTTCGAATTGAAGCTTTTGATAACTCAAATATCCAGGGAACCAACCCCGTCTCAGCGATGGTGGTGTTTATTGATGGAAAACCAAAGAAAAATGAATATCGAAAGTATAAAATAAGAACGGTTGATGGTCCAAATGATGTAGGATCAATGAAGGAAGTTGTTAGAAGAAGATATTCGAGAGTGTTAAAGGAAAGTGGACCACTCCCTGATTTAATTATCATTGATGGCGGTATTGCTCAAATACAAGCAGCAAAAGACGTCCTTGAGAATGAGCTTAGTCTTGAAATTCCGGTTTGCTCTCTTACTAAAGATGAGAAACATAAAACGTCTCACCTTCTTATTGGTGATCCTCCACAGGGTGTATTCTTGCCAAGAAATAGCCAAGAATTCTATCTTTTACAGCGAATTCAGGATGAAGTGCATCGGTTTGCTATTACATTTCATCGGCAGCTTCGAGGTAAATCAATGCTTAAATCAAGCCTTGATGACATCCCAGGTATAGGCGAGAAAAGAAAAAAGAAGTTGTTGAATCATTTTGGATCCATTAAAAGGATGAAAGAAGCAACTGCAGAAGATCTTCATAATGCCGGATTACCAATGAATGTAGCGGAGGAAGTTGTGGCTCGATTTGAAAATCAATCAAATTAATTTTCAAGAACATCTTGCGGCATTCACGTAAGTTCGTTATAATGAGTGAAATTTAATAGTTCCACACTTCGAAAGTTGAAGTGATGGTAGAGGCGCAAAAACCATTAGTAAGCTTACGGGAGAGTGTTAAGACTCGTTGATCGTAGTTGAAAGGGGAATTTGCCGAAGTGGAAAGGCGCTTATCCGTCTGAAACTGGATCTGTATTGAATAAATGCAGAGCTGTCATCCAATACCTACCCGGGAATTGGATGGAGAACTATCTCACATAGGGACGTTTTCTTGGATTTGTTATGAAAACAACAGTGAGGTTTTTCTCATTGTTGTTTTTTTATACTTTAATAGCGAAAAGAAACATTAAAGTATATAAAAAAACAGAGGCATCGCTTTTTATTGGCGAAGCAATTTATCCATTTCGACTCTTAAATTCGTGAGTATGAGTAAGATGCGAGTAAAACGCATAGGGATAACCAAGCTGTATGAAAGAAAGGATGGAGAGAGTGGGACTACGTGTATTGAAATTCGGAGGTACGTCTGTTGGAGATGTAGACAAAATTAAAAATGTTTCCAAAAGACTAATGGAAGCTGTAAACAATGGAGACGAGGTTGTAGCAGTTGTTTCCGCGATGGGGAAAACAACGGATGAACTTGTGGGGTTATCAAAAGGAATTACTTCTAAACCATCTCCAAGAGAGCTTGATATGCTCCTCACGACTGGTGAACAGGTGACAACAGCACTTCTTTCAATGGCCTTAAATGAAGAAGGATACGATGCTATTTCACTAACAGGCTGGCAGGCTGGAATTAAAACCGAAACGTTTCATGGTAATGCAAGAATTCTTGATATAGATGCTTCCCGGATGAATCAACACCTTGCTGAAGGGAAAATCGTGATTGTTGCAGGATTCCAAGGACTAACAGATACATCTGACATTGCAACGCTTGGCCGCGGTGGTTCTGATACAACAGCTGTCGCAATTGCAGCCGCTCTTAAGGCAGATCGTTGTGAAATCTATACGGATGTAGATGGCGTATATACGACCGATCCTCGCTACGTAAAAGGTGCAAGAAAGCTTTCTACCATTTCATACGATGAAATGCTTGAGCTAGCCAATCTTGGAGCTGGTGTTCTGCATCCGAGAGCGGTAGAATTCGCAAAAAACTACAATATTCTGCTCGAGGTACGCTCGAGTTTTACAAATGAACCTGGAACGCTAATTGAGGAGGTCGTATCAATGGAACAAAATTTGGTGGTTAGAGGTCTTGCTTTTGAAAGTAATGTTACAAAAATAACAATTTCAGGTTTACCGAATGAGCTTACAACGCTCCCATCTCTATTTTCATCCCTTGCTTCAAATGGCATTAACGTAGATGTGATCATTCAAAGCACAGGAGAGAAAAATACAACGAGCATCTCGTTTTCAATTGAAACTGCTTCTCTCGAGTTAACGCTAGATGTCCTTCGTCGTATCAAAGTGAAACTTCCTTATGAACATATTTATCATGAATCAGATCTAGCTAAAGTATCAATAGTCGGATCTGGTATGATTTCAAATCCAGGCGTTGCCGCACAGATGTTTGAGGTGCTTGCTGAACATGGAATTGAAATGAAGATGGTAAGCACATCAGAAATCAAAGTATCAACGATCGTCCCAGAAGAAAAAATGATTTATGCAATTGAGTCACTACATGACAAATTCCAGTTAGATGAGAGAACACCTGTTAATCAAATGTAATCGAAAAGGAGACCACGCCGTGGTCTCCTTTTTATCAATCAAATCTGATCTTTCGGGTCCCATTTTACTGTGAATTGAATGTCATTCTTTTTATCAATTTCATAGGCCTCAGCAATGCAATGGAGCATGTTTTGATATTGTTCAGCAAGAAAGCCTGCCTCTAGTTGATAACAGGCAATACGACTTGTTTTTTTTCGTTCTGTGATGAGTTCTGAATGAAGATCGAACGTTATTTCATTCTTTTTTTCTTGTACAATTGATAATCGCCCCCAACCAGCACGCTGAAAAAACTCTTCAATCTCTTCTCGTGTGGAGAGAGGGAACTGTCTGGCCATTTCTTTTCCAGTCCAATATAAAACAGCAGGCTGCTCACTTCCAAGAAGTTCAGGAATAAGAATTTCTCGGTAGAATTCATACCCAAAAGCAGTTGTTTCTAGTTCATGGCTGTAATCAATCGAGTTTGTACGCTTCTTAAACATAAATTCCTCCCAGCTTTTCTACTAAATTATTATAACGTTTAATAGTAAAATCCTCCATAGCATAAACGATAGAATTTACAACAAAGGAAGCGTATTCAATAGATAGAAATAAAAGTCTTGCAAAGCAATTTTGAAAACTCAAAATGTACGCGTTTTCTTGACGGTCCTAAATGATGGGAGTACAATGGGTATGTCACAATATAATCGACAGAAAGCGATGATTTCTGTGCATGCAAAGACTTCTTTAATAGAAAAAATGCACTGGCAGATGGTAGCTTAACAACTTAAAAGGGGGACACACAAAACATGGCCGCAAGTCGAGACTTTGTAAGCCGAAAATTGCATTCGCTTCTAGGAGTAATTCCACTCGGACTCTTCGTTATTCAGCATTTAACAGTTAACTATTTTGCAACAAGAGGGCCCGAAGCATTTAATGACGCAGCTCACTTTATGGAGAGTCTTCCATACAGGTATGTGCTCGAAATTTTTGTCATTTTCTTACCGCTCTTATTTCATGCGATTTACGGTGTTTATATCGCATTTCAATCCAAAAATAACGTTAGTCGCTACGGCTATCTACGTAACTGGATGTTTTACTTGCAGCGGATCTCAGGCGTGGTCGTATTAATCTTTGTAACATGGCACGTCTGGCAAACGAGATTACAGGCCGCAATGGGAGCTGAAGTGAACTACCAAATGATGGTTGATATCTTATCAAATCCAGCCATGATGATCTTTTATATTATCGGTGTACTTGGTACAGTATTCCACTTCGCCAATGGCTTATGGTCATTCTTCGTAAGCTGGGGCTTTACAGTAACACCTAAATCACAGCGTGTGATGACTTATGTCACAATGATTATTTTCGTTGCACTTTCAGTAGTAGGCATGCGCGCATTGTTTGCATTTGTGTAAGAAAGTGAACTGTCTTCACCACGTCTGATACATAATTTTTCAGACAGAGCCAGCATTTAAGGGGGAACCGTTCTTATGAGTAAAGGTAAATTAGTGATAGTTGGAGGCGGCCTAGCAGGATTAATGGCAACCATCAAAGCTGCTGAAGCAGGAATGAACGTGGATCTACTTTCCATCGTTCCAGTTAAACGATCTCACTCTGTATGTGCACAGGGGGGGATAAATGGGGCTGTTAATACAAAAGGGGAAGGTGACTCTCCCTGGGAACATTTTGACGACACTGTCTATGGAGGAGACTTTCTTGCAAATCAGCCTCCTGTAAAAGCAATGTGTGATGCGGCACCAGGTATTATTCATTTAATGGATCGAATGGGTGTTATGTTCAACCGTACACCTGAAGGTCTTCTTGATTTCCGCCGCTTTGGTGGTACACAGCATCACCGTACTGCGTTTGCGGGTGCTACGACTGGTCAGCAGCTTCTTTATGCGCTAGATGAACAAGTGCGTCGTCATGAAGTAGCAGGACTTGTTACGAAGTATGAAGGATGGGAGTTCTTATCAGCTATTCTCGACGATGATGGTGTTTGTCGCGGTGTGGTTGGTGAAAATTTAACGACTTCGGAAATCCGAAGCTTTGAAGCTGATGCGGTTATTATGGCGACAGGTGGACCGGGTATTATTTTCGGTAAGAGTACAAACTCAGTAATTAATACTGGATCTGCAGCTGGAGCGCTCTATCAGCAAGGAGCGATTTATTCAAATGGTGAATTTATTCAAATTCATCCAACTGCAATCCCAGGTGATGATAAACTTCGTCTCATGAGTGAGTCTGCACGTGGAGAAGGTGGCCGTGTATGGACTTATAAAGATGGGAAGCCATGGTATTTCCTTGAAGAAAAGTACCCGGCTTATGGTAACCTTGTTCCGCGAGATATTGCGACAAGAGAAATCTTCGATGTTTGTGTTAGTCAAAAGCTTGGAATTAATGGGGAAAACATGGTTTACCTTGATCTTTCTCACAAAGATTCGAAAGAGCTAGATGTTAAACTTGGCGGTATTATTGAAATCTATGAAAAATTCATGGGAGATGATCCACGCAAAGTACCTATGAAAATATTCCCAGCTGTTCACTATTCAATGGGTGGACTATGGGTTGATTTTAATCAGCAGACAAATATTCCAGGATTGTTTGCAGCTGGGGAATGTGACTATTCTCAACATGGTGGTAATCGTCTTGGAGCAAATTCTCTTCTATCATCTATTTATGGTGGAATGGTTGCAGGTCCGAATGCAGTTGATTACATTAATGGACTAGAATCAACGGTGGAAGATCTTTCTTCTTCTCTATTTGAGAAACACCAACAAGAAGAGCAAGCTAAACAAGATGCGATTATGAAGATGGATGGAACAGAAAATGCTTATCAAATTCATAAAGAGCTTGGCGAATGGATGACTGCCAACGTTACAGTAGTGCGTAATAATGATAAGTTGAAAGAAACGGATGAAAAGATCCAAGAATTGATGGAGCGTTACGAGAATATCAATATTAATGATACGTCCAAATGGAGTAATCAAGGGGCTTCGTTCACTCGACAGCTTTCAAACATGCTGCAGTTAGCACGAGTGATTACAATCGGTGCTTTAAATCGTAACGAAAGTCGTGGAGCACATTACAAGCCTGATTTCCCTGAACGTAATGATGAAGAGTGGTTGAAAACAACCATGGCGAAATACGATGCAGTTAACAACAAACCAGAGTTTTACTACGAAGAAGTAGATACATCATTAATTACACCTCGTAAACGTGATTATTCTAAGAAGAAAGCGGGGAATAAATGATGAGTGAAAAGAAAACCGTTACTCTTAAAATAAAAAGGCAGGATGGCCCTGATTCTGCGTCGTATGAAGAAACGTTTACAATTCCATATCGTCAAAACATGAACGTGATTTCTGCTTTAATGGAAATACGTCGTAATCCTGTTAATGCGAATGGTGAGAAAACAACTCCAGTTATTTGGGAAATGGGGTGTCTTGAAGAAGTTTGTGGAGCTTGTTCAATGGTGATTAACGGTAAACCACGCCAATCTTGTACAGCTCTTTTAGATCAACTTGAACAGCCGATTCGTTTGGCTCCAATGACAACATTCCCTGTCGTGCGTGATTTGGCAGTCGACCGAAGTAGAATGTTTGATGCGCTTAAGAAAGTAAAAGCCTGGATTCCGATCGATGGAACTTATGATCTTGGTCCGGGTCCAAGAATGCCAGAGAACAAACGTCAGTGGGCTTATGAGCTATCAAAATGTATGACTTGCGGTGTTTGCCTTGAAGCATGTCCGAACGTAAACAGCCGTTCTGAATTTATTGGACCGGCGGCTGTATCTCAAGTACGCTTATTTAACGCCCACCCAACAGGTGCGATGAACAAAGAGGAACGTCTTGAAGGTTTAATGGGAGATGGGGGCCTCGCAAATTGCGGTAACTCGCAAAACTGTGTGCAGTCCTGTCCGAAGGGCATTCCATTAACAACTTCTATTGCTGCAATGAATCGAGCGACTTCACTCCAAACATTTAAAAACTTCTTTGGAAGTGATCACTAAAAAAGATCCCCTTTTGGGGATCTTTTTTGATGAAGATAGTTGTGGATGTATGCATCTCCTTTTACTTACGATATTTCTCAGGAAATGATGAACAAGAGCGAAGGTTGTCATATTGGTTTTATTAAAGATATCAGGTTGAAAATGTGAATAAATGTAACACGTATGATAGAAATTCATATATTGTATGGACTATATGATTTCAGTTGAAGTAGCTTTGTTGCCCTATCGAGGAGGGTGGAATGTTGAAAGGGAACCACTACCGACCAAAGCCACTATTAACCAAAAGAGAAAGAGAAGTTTTCGAACTACTTGTTCAAGACAAAACAACAAGAGAAATTGCAGAAGAACTGTTTATTAGCGAAAAAACAGTTCGAAACCACATTTCGAACACGATGCAAAAGCTTGGAGTAAAGGGGCGTTCTCAGGCTGTTGTTGAATTGCTTCGACTGGGAGAGTTAGAAATTTAGTTGAACCGGCTTAATAAAGCCGGTTTTTCCTATTAAGTTTAGAGATTTGTTAGATTGTTATTAAACTATACTAAGATAACGGTATAGATAAATTTTCGTGGGTCGTTTTCAATAACTAAAGGTAGCTTATCGATTTAGAGGCACTTGTAAATATAGAGACTGCAATAATAACGACAGAAAAGAAATATAATCCGTAAAGGTGAAAAATATTCCCAAAACGTTTATGATGGAGGGAAGACGATCGATTGGAACGTTTTCTCATTGACGAAATACCTGTAATTTACTATCATTAGTACGTTCATAATCACAAATGAAACCGGTTTAATGAGGGGAACTTGAACATGAATGGTGGATTTGAAATTAAAAAAATTCTGAATAACAACGTCGTTATTGCTATTTCTGACCAAAATACTGAGGTAGTATTAACTGGGAAAGGTATCGGATTTAATCAGAAACAGGGCGAAAGGCTCGATGAATCAAAAGTAGACAAGTATTTTGTTCTTATCGATAAGCATGAGCAAGAACAATACAAATTATTGGTACCGAATGTTTCGGAATCTTTTATTGCCATTATGAATGATTCGATATCTTTGATTGAAGATAAATTAGATTCTCAACTTGATGAACATATTCATGTGTCATTAACAGACCATCTTTCTTTTGCAATTAAACGTCTTCGTCAAGGCCTAGATGTAAAATATCCTTTTTTGGTAGAAACGCAAACGATGTATCCAAAAGAATATACAGTTGCTGAAGAAGTGATTCAGCACATTAACCATAAGCTAGATGTCGCTCTTCCAGATGGAGAAATCGGCTTTGTTGCACTGCATATCCATAGCGCCATTACAAATCGTAGTGTTGGAAAGCTTAATAAATATTCAGCTTTAATCAATCAATTGGTAAATGTGATTGAAGACTCACTACATCTTGTCATTGATCGAACTGGTATTGATTATTTACGACTTGTTCGTCATCTGAGACATGCGATTGAACGAAGTGAATTGAATCAGCCAGTTGAAGCTCACGAACGTTTAGAAAAAGTATTGAAAGAAGAATATCCTGTGTGCTATAATCTGTCATGGAAGTTGATTAAGATAATGCAAAAGGAACTTCGTACGAATTTTCCTGATGCAGAAGCAGTTTACTTAACAATGCACTTGCAAAGGCTTTCTCCTAAATAACTAAATACTTAACGGTAACGTGTTACTGATACGATCAGGCATGAGTGAAACCGGAATGACAAAAATTGATTGGGGTATAGTATATCCTGATTGAATTGTCGTACCGTCACTCATGCCTTTTTTATATTTATATTCTTTAGGGGAAAAATAAAAGGAGGAAAACAAATGTTTAAACAAGCTTTCGGGGTTTTACAACGCGTTGGTAAAGCACTAATGCTGCCAGTGGCGATATTACCTGCTGCTGGTCTTCTACTTGGATTTGGTAATGCTTTTCAAAATCCAACATTGCTTGAAAAATTACCATTCATGTCCGCAGAATGGTTTCAACTTCTCGCTACAGTAATGGAAGAGTCTGGTGGGATTGTATTCGCTAACCTTGCTCTACTATTTGCGGTTGGTGTAGCGATTGGGTTATCAGATGGAGACGGAGTTGCTGGTATTGCCGCAATTGTTGGTTTCCTTGTTATGAATATTACGATGGGCGTCCTTGAAGGCGTTTCGGCTGATCAAGTAGCTGAAAGCGCATCATATGCGAATGTATTAGGAATACCTACTCTTCAAACGGGGGTATTTGGAGGAATAATTGTCGGTATTCTTGCCTCCTATATGTATAAACGGTATTATAATATTCAACTTCCTCAATATCTTGGCTTCTTCGCTGGGAAACGTTTTGTTCCAATCGCTACGGCGGTTTCAGCTTTGATACTTGGCGTCATCATGATTTTTGTTTGGCCGCCAATTCAATCAGGACTAAATGCATTTTCTCACAACATGCTTGATGCGAATCCTGCTCTTGCAGCATTTGTATTCGGTGTCATTGAACGTTCATTGATTCCATTCGGTCTTCACCACATTTTCTACTCACCTTTCTGGTTTGAGTTTGGACAGTACACAAATGCTGCTGGTGAGATAATCCGTGGAGATCAAAAGATTTTCTTTGAACAATTAAAAGATGGTGCTGAGCTTACAGCTGGAACGTTCATGACCGGTAAATTCCCGTTTATGATGTTTGGACTTCCTGCAGCAGCACTTGCAATGTACCATGAAGCTAGACCTGAAAAGAAAGCGGTTGTAGCGGGTATTATGGGGTCAGCTGCGCTGACATCTTTCTTAACAGGAATTACTGAGCCACTTGAGTTCTCATTCTTATTCGTTGCACCAGTTCTTTTCGGTATTCATGCTATTTTTGCAGGACTTTCCTTTATGACTATGGCATTACTTGATGTTAAAATTGGTATGACTTTCTCCGGTGGTGTTATTGACTTCCTTCTATTCGGAGTTCTACAAGGTAGAACAGCGTGGTGGTTAGTTATTCCAGTAGGATTAGTGTTTGCTTTAATCTACTACTTCGGCTTCCGTTTTGCGATTCGTAAGTTTAACTTAATGACGCCAGGACGTGAAGAAGATGAAGAAGATGAAATTGCAGACGACGGCCAAGAAAATACTGCGCTAGCCTACAATGTGCTTCAAGCTCTTGGTGGCGAAAGCAATATCACGAACTTGGATGCTTGTATTACGCGACTACGTGTTTCTGTGGCAGATAAAGGTGAAGTTGACAATAAACGTCTAAAACGCCTTGGTGCTTCAGGTGTTATGGAAGTAGGAAATAACATTCAGGCAATCTTTGGAACACAATCTGATGGGCTGAAAGGCCAGATTAGAGACATTATTAGTGGGAAAACACCAAAACCACTTCAGGATCAGAAGAAAGAAGAAGAGTCTGAAAAACCTTCTGGTGTTAAAGGAAAAGATCATCTCATCTCTCCTTTAGAAGGAAAAATCATGCCAATTACGGAAGTGCCTGATCAGGTCTTCTCTGGTAAGATGATGGGTGACGGTTTTGCGATTGAACCAACTGATGGCTTGATTGTTGCACCGGTTGATGGCAAAATAATGAATGTGTTCCCAACGAAGCATGCAATTGGTATTGAGTCTGTTAATGGTCGTGAAATTCTGATTCACGTTGGAATTGATACGGTTAATCTCAAAGGTGAAGGTTTCGAAGTATTTATTAGCGAAGGTGATGAAATTAAACAGGGCCAAAAGCTAATGAAAGTTGATCTCGCTTATATTAAAGAAAATGCAACCTCAACAATCACGCCTATTGTGTTCACAAACCTTGAAGAGGGAGAAACGATTGACCTTTCAAAAGAAGGTACTGTTTCTCGGGAAGACAAAGATATTATCACAATATCAAAATAAAAAATATAACAATTGAAAGAGGGAATTTAAAATGGCAGAGAAAAATTTCACAGTAACAAGTGAATCAGGAATTCATGCACGTCCAGCAACAGCACTAGTAAACAAAGCAGGTCAATATAGCTCTGACGTAACGCTTGATTATAATGGAAAGTCTGTAAACCTTAAATCAATTATGGGCGTAATGAGCCTTGGCATTCAACAAAACTCTGAAATCACTATCAAAGCAGAAGGATCAGATGCTGACGAGGCGATTGCAGGACTTACAGAAGTTATGGAAAACGAAGGTCTAGGCAAGTAATGTCAAATCAGTTGACTGGAATTGGCGCTTCTGCGGGAATAGCTATTGCGAAAGCATTCGTACTTGAAAACCCAGCACTAGAAATTGAAAAAACTTCAATTACTGATGCTGGAGCTGAAATCGAACGTTTTGAAGCAGCTGTTCATCGCGCTAAAGAAGAACTTGAAGTTATTAAGAATCACGCCAATGAACAGCTCGGAGAAGATAAAGCAGCGATATTCGCTGCTCATCTTCTCGTTTTATCTGATCCTGAGTTGTTGAATGCGGTTAAAGATAAAGTGAATAACGAGAACGTAAATGCTGAAAGTGCAATGAGCGACGTTTCGAATATGTTTATTAGCATGTTTGAGAACATGGATAACGAGTACATGAAAGAACGTGCTGCTGATATTCGTGACGTATCTAAACGTGTGCTTGCTCATTTACTAGGCGTTACGTTTACTTCCCCTGGAGCGATTACAGATGAAGTGATTGTGCTTGCTGAAGACTTAACACCTTCTGACACTGCTCAACTAAATAAGCAGTTTGTTAAAGGATTTGCTACTGATATTGGCGGCAGAACATCTCACTCTGCAATCATGGCTCGATCAATGGAAATTCCAGCTGTCGTTGGAACGAAAACGATTACTTCTGAAGATGTGGAAGGGAAGATGGTTATCATTGATGGAATCGATGGTAACGTGATTGTAGATCCTTCTGATGAAGAAATCGCACAGTATACGAAGAAAAAAGAGCACTTTGAAGCCAAAAAGCAAGAGTGGGCTAAGCTTGTTAATGAGCCTACAACTACGAAAGATGAAAAACATGTTGAGCTAGCTGCGAACATTGGAACACCTGAAGACGTTAAAGGAGTTCTTGAAAATGGCGGCGAAGGTGTTGGTCTTTACCGTACTGAATTCCTTTATATGGGGCGTAATGAATTGCCTTCAGAAGAAGAGCAGTTCAATGCTTATAAAGAAGTTCTTGAGAAAATGGACGGCAAACCCGTTGTCATTCGTACGCTTGATATTGGTGGAGATAAAGAGTTACCTTACTTAAATCTTCCAAAAGAAATGAATCCTTTCCTTGGGTTCCGTGCGATTCGTCTTTGCTTGGAAGAGACTGAGATTTTCCGTACGCAGCTTCGCGCACTTCTTCGTGCTAGTGTATTTGGAAATCTGAAAGTGATGTTCCCAATGATCGCCACTGTTGGTGAATTCCGTCAAGCGAAAGAAATGCTTCTTACTGTTAAAGAGGAGCTAATTGGTGAAGGGATCCAAGTTTCAGAGGAGATCGAAATTGGAATGATGGTTGAAATTCCAGCAACTGCTGCTATGGCAGACGTTTTTGCTAAAGAAGTTGACTTCTTTAGTGTTGGAACGAATGATCTTATTCAATATACGATGGCTGCTGACCGAATGAATCAAAAAGTCTCTTACCTGTACCAACCATATAACCCTGCGATTCTTAGACTTGTTAAGATGGTTATTGACGCAGCTCATAAAGAAGGTAAATGGGCTGGTATGTGTGGTGAAATGGCTGGAGATCAAATTGCGATTCCGATTCTTCTTGGTCTTGGCCTAGATGAATTCAGCATGAGTGCAACGTCAATTTTGCCTGCTAGAAGTCAAATGACGAAGCTATCAAAAGAAGAAATTTCTTCGCACATCGATCACATTCTTTCACTTGCAACAAATGAAGAAGTGGTTACTTATGTACAAGAACATTTCGCAACGGAAGAGCTATAGGAAACTATAGCTCTTTTTTTCGTTTTAATGTGTGTTCTAAAGGGACTAAAAAATTATTGGTAAGTGTCACATAGCGTGTGAGATCGAGTTAGCACAATTTGAATGGGTAAACGAAGCTGAAAGCACACTCTTCTTGCAATTCACGGCGCCTACAATCAAAATAGACTATAGGATAAAATAAGGGGGAGACTGAATGTCTGAAGAATTAACGAGAGAACCAGCTTCGATTGTTGATATAGAGAAATCACTTCGAATGGTGGCTGGTATCATTAAGCAAAATGGACGTGAGCTTTTAAGTGAATTCTCCATTACACCTCCTCAATTCCTGGCACTCCAATGGCTTTCTGAATATGGAGATTTAACCATTGGTGAGCTATCAAATAAGATGTACCTTGCTTGTAGTACTACGACGGATCTAGTCGATCGAATGGAGAAGACGGATCTAGTAAAACGAGTCAAAGACCCACATGATCGTCGCGTTGTTCGAATTCATATACTTGATAAGGGAAATGACATTATCAAAAAAGTTATTCATAAAAGACAGGTCTATTTGGAGAAGATTACATGGAAATTTTCAGGTGATCAAGTCAAAGCATTGGAAGAAAGTTTGCATTTGCTTTATGACGAAATGAAAAAAAACGAATAGGACCGGTAAGTAGAGAGGCGAAATGTTTTGAAAAAACCAATTGGGGTTATCGATTCTGGAGTTGGCGGTTTAACGGTAGCTCGAGAGATAATGCGTCAATTACCAAAGGAAGAGATTGTTTATTTAGGCGATACGGCAAGGTGTCCATACGGACCTAGGTCTGCGCCTGAAGTAAAGCAGTTTACGTGGGAAATGACAAATTATCTTCTTGAGAAATATCAAATTAAAATGTTAATTATTGCATGCAATACCGCTACAGCAGTCGTTCTAAAAGAAATTCAGGATGAGCTCAACATACCAGTAAGGGGCGTAATTCATCCTGGAGCAAGAAGTGCGATCAAAGAAACAACGAATAAGTATATAGGGGTTATCGGCACAGCTGGCACGATTAAAAGTAGGGCCTATGAATATTCATTAAAAGCAATTGATGACGACGTTAAGGTGGAAAGCCTCGCATGCCCGCCTTTCGTTCCACTTGTTGAAACGGGTAATCTATCCAGTGAAGAAACCTACCAGACTGTTAGTAATACCCTTTCTCCCCTACTTCATAAAGGGATTGACACATTGATTCTCGGGTGTACTCATTATCCATTGTTAGAACCGGTTATTCAATCAGTGATGGGAGAAGAGACGACTATTATTTGTTCAGGTGATGAAACTGCCTATGAAGTAAGTGGCATCTTAGAATATAGCTCGCTACTATATACTGGTGATAACCGACCTTCCCATACATTTCTAACAACTGGATCGATAGATAATTTTACAAGGATTGCGAGCCACTGGCTAGAATATCCTGTGAAAAATGTGAAACGTATTGAGCTCTAATCCACTTTGGATTAGAGTTTTTTTATAGAAAATTAGGATGACGCTCTTTAATAAAACATCACTGATCACTAAGCTTCATAACGAACATCCGAATCATTCATTCTTTTACCTTTCAGAATGGATACACAACTTATTATCAACAGTCAGGTATAAATTGAAATATAACTCGTATAAATGGTAGTACAAACCATCCGGGGAGGGATAGCTATGCGTTTACGCGGGATTGGATTCGCGCTATTGTTGCTTTCATGTATACTAACGATATCTGGCTGTGGATTTGGTTTTGAAAAGTCACTTAAGGAAATTGATCCTCCAAAGGTCGATTATGTTAATGAAGGGGAGCAGATGGAGGATAATGAAACTGGCGCAACTAAGGAAGGAGAGGTAGAAGAAGCAACTGGTGAAGAACCTTCTGAAGAAGTGACTGAAATGACGACTCGTCAGCTTTATCTACTTGATGCAAATGGGATGGTAGTGCCTCAAAGTTTTCAGCTCCCTGCAGTGGAAAGCGCTGCAAAACAGGCGCTTGAATATCTCGTGGTGGACGGTCCAGTAACCGAAATGCTACCTAACGGGTTTAAAGCAGTGTTACCTGCAGGTACGGTTGTTCAAGGAATTGACCAGGTGGATAAAACGTTAGTAGTCGATTTTTCAAATGAGTTTAAAGACTATGCTGCTGAAAATGAGAAGCAAATTCTTGAAGCAGTTACATGGACTCTTACCCAATTTGATGGTGTAGAGAACGTGAAGATTCAAATCAACGGTTATGATCAAACAGAAATGCCCGTTAATGGCACGCCGATTGGAGAAAATGTTAGCAGAGCAAATGGTATAAATCATGAGATGGGCAATGTTGTGGATGTTTCCAATAGTGAAGACATTACAGTCTACTTCATGGCTCAAAATGAAGACTACTCCTATTATGTACCAGTAACGAAGCGGATGGAAGGCGTTTCTGATGATGTAAGGGGAGTATTGAAAGGTTTAATGGAAGGGCCACCTGTGCAATCTGGATTATTTAGTCAGTTTTCTAAAGATATTAAGTTATTGGGTGCTAATGAAGAGGATGGTTTGTTAACACTTGATTTCAATGAGGCGATTTTAACAGGATCTGAAGAAATGGTGCTCCAGCAAGATATGTTAAATAGTCTTGTTTTATCGTTAACTGAACAAGCAGACATTAAAGAAGTGGCAATAACCGTAGATGGCCATTCTGAAGTGATTGATGAAGCTGGAAACGCACTATCTGAGCCGGTTTCAAGACCGGAGGACGTTAACAAAGTGGGTTTTTAAAATAGAATATGATAGGATGTAGAGGCAGGGATACTGCCTCTTTTCATGTTTATTAAGAGAGGTAAATGACTACATGATCGTTGATGAGAAAAGGGAAGATTTGCTAATAGGAGGACGAGTATGAGAGTTGACGGGCGTCAAAAAAATGAGTTAAGAGAAGTACATATTGAAAGAGATTATATAAAACATCCAGAGGGTTCAGTTTTAATTACAGTAGGCGAGACAAAAGTAATTTGCTCTGCCTCAATTGAAGATCGAGTTCCTCCATTTATGCGTGGACAGGGCAAAGGGTGGATTGCTGCTGAATATGCCATGTTACCGCGTGCGACTGAGCAGAGAAATATAAGAGAATCAAGTAAAGGGAAAGTGGCTGGTCGTACGATGGAAATTCAGCGGTTAATCGGAAGGGCGCTGCGAACCGTGGTAAATCTTGAAGCGCTTGGTGAGCGCACGATATGGATTGATTGTGATGTGATTCAAGCCGATGGTGGAACACGTACAGCCTCCATTACAGGAGCATTTGTGGCTCTTGCAATTGCCGTAGAAAAAGCAATGGATCGGAAGCAAATTAAGAAAATGCCATTAACGAACTTCCTTGCAGCTACTTCTGTTGGCATTGACCGTAATGGTTCAGCTTTATTAGATTTATGCTACAAAGAAGATGCTTCTGCTCAAGTAGACATGAATATTGTTATGACAGGAAGCGGAGAATTTGTTGAACTTCAGGGTACAGGTGAAGAAGCAACGTTTAATATGAACCAACTTAATGAAATGCTTGCACTTGGAAAAACTGGTGTGGAAGAATTAATTAACACACAAGCTGAAGTAATCGGAGACTTTGCGACTAAGATAAAGGAGGCATCAGCAGCAGATGCGTAAACTGCTTATTGCGACGCAAAATGAAGGCAAAGTAAAAGAATTTAAGCGGAGGTTTGAATCTGATGAGCTGAGTGTTCTTTCTTTACTTGACATTGAAAACTCTCCGGATGTAGCTGAAACAGGCAGTACATTCGCTGAAAATGCAGTGTTAAAAGCGGAAGCAATCATGAAGCTAACAAACCAGCCTGTTATTGCTGATGACTCAGGGCTTGTTATCGATGCGCTTGATGGAGACCCAGGCGTGTATTCTGCTCGTTATTCAGGACCTGAAAAAGATGATGAGGCAAACATTGATAAAGTATTAATGGAAATGAAAGATGTTCCTAAAGAACAGCGAAACGCCTCCTTTCATTGTGTCCTCGCAGTAGCGATACCGGGTCAAAACACAGAAATTTTCTCGGGGACGTGCAGTGGCATGATTACGTTTGAACGTTCTGGAAGCTATGGTTTTGGATATGACCCGATTTTCTACGTTCCTTCCTATGATAAAACGATGGCTGAACTTTCTCCTGAAGAGAAAAATGCGATTTCTCATAGGGGACAAGCACTCGATCGTTTAGAAGAGGTATTTAAGGAATTATTTTAATGAAAAGAGGTGGCGTGATGTGAAAGTACTAGTTGTAAGTGATAATCATAGCTCTAATGAAGAATTACACCATCTGGTAGAACGACATAAGCACGAAGTGGAATGTATGATCCACTGTGGAGACTCTGAATTTGATTATGATGCAGAGGAGATGCTTCCGTTCCATGTAAGAGTCAGAGGGAATTGTGACTTTGATGACCGCTATCCAGATGAGTTAGTGCAAACGGTGGGAAATAAAACTATTTTCGCTACGCACGGCCACTTGTATAATGTAAAGATGACCTTAATGAAATTGCACTATAAAGCAAAAGAAGCCCAGGCAGATTTAGTTTGCTTTGGTCATTCGCATGAAGTGTTAACAGTATTCGAAGAAGGTACGCTTTTCCTTAATCCAGGCAGCGTGAAACTTCCGAGAAAACCCGCTATTCAAACTTACGCTATTGTGGAGTGGACGAGTGATGCAATTGAAGTCACATACCATGATGAAAATGGAAAAGTGATTGAGGAAATTTCCTCAACGTTTACTCTTTCATAATAGAAAAAAACACAGCGCATGCTGTGTTTTTTTCTATTGTTTCCTATTGACTTTACTAATGTAATCCGATATATTAATACATGTCGCTAGAAACTGAATCGTTTTATACTAACAATGTCCCAGTAGCTCAGCAGGATAGAGCAACAGCCTTCTAAGCTGTGGGTCGCAGGTTCGAATCCTGCCTGGGACACCATTATATGTTTTCTTTAAAGGCATTTATCCTTTGTGATAGAATGGCTTTTTTTTGTATATCTGATGTTGCTAATGAGCTTTTACAGCAATCATGAATAAACAGATAAAAGGATTTCAGATTCCGGTAGCGTGCTTCAGCTTGAGTTTACAGGTGGATACTGATAAACTGATATCTAATCGTAGCTGCGCCTTTCCTGCTGTAAACTCTTTTAATAGAGAATATAAGAGAGTGGAGCGATTACGTCATGGATAAAGAAAAGGATGAAAGGAAAATAGTTTATTTTCCAAACGTGGCAGGTAAGCTTGTCGAAAAAGGAATGGCAGCACTAAAAGCTAAAGAAATAACAAAAGCGCATGAACATTTTAGTCAGCTACTTGAAATTGAGCCGGAACATCCACAGGGGCATTTTGGAATGGTTTTAAGCCTGGTGGAGATGGGCAATTTGAGTGAAGCGTCTGAACGCTGTGAAACAATGATGCAGCAGGGGATCGGGGACTATTACGACATTTTTCAAGTATACATATCAATTTTAGTTCAGCTTGGAAAGTATCAGAAAGTAGTTACGATGATCGAAGCAGTATTACAAGAAAATCAACTTCCGTCTAACATTGCGGAGTCGCTCTACCAGTTGCTACATTTTAGCAGACAAATGACGAATTATGACCTTGATTCTGAGGCTGATTATGATGCTGGTCACGAGGAAGATGTTGACAAGCTCATTGATTATTTGGAGAGCGATAAGACGGAAAAACAGTGGTTAGCCATTCAAAAATTAAGCACTGTAGATGAACAAAAGTCTCTCCCCGTATATCTTACATATTTAAATGCAACAAACAAGGATCCTCTTCTTAAAAGTCTTGTTTTACAAGTATTGAGAGAAAAGGAATTGGATCAAGAAGTGGTCGTACATAAGTTTGGAAGAGAGATCAAGGTGAATCCAGCTACATTACAGGATATCTTTTTACAAGATTTCTCCTTAAGTGTGAAATCCAAGCTCTCTGATGTTGTCGAGCAGGGAAATCCAGCACTATTTGAAATGTGCATGCAAATTTGGTGGCACTATTTATTTGCCATCTCTCCATTTGAAGCAGAGCCTCCAAATAGTTCAGTGTGGGCTGCTGCTGTCCATAAGGTTGCATCTGAAATGAATGGTGAAGACGTAACAAATGAAGAACTACGTATGTTTTACGAAGTAAAGCCTTCCGAGTTCGAAGTGGCTGCGAATCGAATCATGAATATTGAGAATCAACCCTTTTATCGGCCATTCGAATAGTAATACATGGAAACGAAATGGTTTTGCTTGCGCTAACGCGTCATTATCGTTAAGCTGTACTATGGCTAAACGGTTTTCATTCACGCCGTATGTGTTGAAAACTCGCTGTTCTATGTTATAATACAATAGTTGCAAACCCATATTTACTAGTAAAAGAGACCGTTTAAAAGACAGTAGACGCTTTTATACTCCAAAAGGCGTCATCTTTTTTAAACGCTCGATTAGTGGAAATATATTTATTGTTGGAGGTAATGTGTAAATGACTGCAAATTGGGAAAAGCTTGAAGGTAACCAGGGCGTCCTTACTGTTGAGGTAGACGCTGCTGAGGTAAATAATGCGCTTGATGAAGCATTCAAAAAAGTTGTAAAACAGGTTAACGTTCCTGGATTCCGTAAAGGAAAAATGCCACGTTCTCTTTTTGAAAAACGTTTTGGTGTAGAATCTCTTTATCAAGATGCTCTTGATATTATTCTTCCTAAAGCTTATTCAGAAGCAATTGACGAATCTGGTATCGAACCAGTTGACCGTCCTGAAGTTGACGTTGAGCAAATGGAAAAAGGTCAAAACTTGATCTTTAAAGCAACTGTAACCGTTAAGCCTGAAGTGAAACTTGGCGAATACAAAGGTCTTGAAGTTGAAGAACAAGATACAAACGTTACAGATGAAGAAGTAGAAGCAGAGCTTAAATCTCTTCAAGAAAAACAAGCTGAACTTGTAGTAGTTGAAGATGGCGAGCTAAAAGAAGGCGATACTGCTGTAATCGACTTCGAAGGTTTCCTTGGTGAAGAACCATTTGAAGGTGGAAAAGGCGATAACTATTCATTAGAAGTTGGCTCTAACACTTTCATCCCTGGTTTTGAAGAGCAATTGATTGGTGAGAAAGCTGGCGCTGAGAAGGAAGTTAAAGTAACTTTCCCTGAAGAGTACCATGCTGAAAATCTTGCTGGACAAGAAGCTACTTTTAAAGTGAAGATTCATGACATCAAGCGTAAGGAGCTTCCAGAGCTTGATGATGAGTTCGCTAAAGACGTAAATGAAGAAGTTGAAACGCTTGATGAGCTTAAGAAAACAACGAAAGAAAATCTTGAAAAACAAAAAGCAGAAGATGCTGACGTTCAAAAGAAAGACTCGTTGATTGAAAAAGCTGCTGAAAACAGTGAAATTGATCTTCCATCTGCAATGGTAGATGCAGAAGTAGATCGTATGCTTCAAGAATTTGAGCAGCGTCTACAGCAACAAGGTATGAACCTTGAAATGTACTACCAGTTCTCTGGACAAGATGAGAAAGCACTTCGCGAACAAATGCAAGAAGACGCTGAAAAGCGCGTACGCACAAACTTAACGCTTGAAGCGATTGCAGATGCTGAAAACGTGGAAGTTTCTGAAGAAGAAGTAAACGAAGAACTTTCTAAGATGGCTGCAATGTACAACATGGAAGAAGAACAAATTCGTTCCATGTTAACGATGCAAGGTGGCACTGATGCACTTAAAGGTGACCTACGCATTCGTAAAGCAATTGATGTTCTTGTAGATAACAGTAAAAAAGCATAATTCAAGCTAATAGACTGGCTTATTTTGAACAAGGCGCTTAATTGCGCCTTGTTTTTACAAAAAGAAGTAGTAATGAAATGACACGAAGTTGCTAAACATAGTAGTAAGACAATCACTCGATACATAATAAGCTATAAAGAGTCGTTTTACTTCGTATCCTTTTGTGTTATATGATACAATTTCAGTACATAAATAGGATGAGAAACCAGTGGTGGATAACCGTTATGATTGCTTTTTGTAATCGGAGTTCAAATGAACAGACGGAGTTCCTTTTCCAGATAGACCTACTCGGGTTTCATCGAGATCAAAGGTTAGGGGTGAATTCATGTTTAAATTTAACGATGAAAAAGGACAACTTAAGTGTTCTTTCTGTGGTAAAACACAGGATCAAGTCCGTAAGTTAGTTGCAGGACCAGGTGTCTATATCTGTGATGAGTGTATTGAACTTTGCACTGAAATCGTTGAAGAAGAGCTTGGAACTGAAGAAGAGGTGGATTTCAAAGAAGTACCGAAACCTCATGAAATTTGCCAGATTCTTGATGACTATGTCATTGGACAAGAGAAGGCTAAAAAGTCATTATCAGTAGCTGTTTACAATCACTATAAGCGAATCAATGCATCTTCGAAACCTGATGATGTAGAGTTGGCGAAAAGTAACATTGCTCTTATCGGACCAACCGGTAGTGGTAAAACACTACTTGCACAAACGCTTGCTAGAATTCTAAACGTACCTTTTGCTATTGCAGACGCTACGTCGTTAACAGAAGCTGGTTATGTTGGTGAGGATGTTGAGAACATTCTTCTTAAGCTAATCCAAGCTGCGGATTACGATGTGGAGAAGGCCGAAAAAGGAATTATCTACATCGATGAAATTGATAAGGTAGCTCGTAAGTCGGAAAATCCGTCGATCACACGTGATGTCTCTGGTGAAGGTGTTCAACAGGCACTTCTTAAAATTCTTGAAGGTACAACAGCTAGCGTACCTCCACAGGGTGGCCGAAAACATCCGCATCAAGAATTTATTCAAATTGATACAACAAATATACTCTTTATTTGTGGTGGGGCATTTGACGGAATTGAGCAAATTATCAAGCGTCGTCTAGGTAAGAAGATTATCGGATTTAGTGGTGAAGCGAAACAAGAAGATCTTAAACCGGGTGAATATCTAGGTAAAGTTCTTCCAGAAGATTTACTTCGCTTTGGACTTATTCCTGAATTTATCGGTCGCCTTCCTGTTATTGGAAGCCTTGAGCCGCTTGATGAAGAAGCACTTGTTGAAATTCTTACTAAACCTAAGAATGCGCTTGTTAAACAATATCAAAAGCTTCTTGAACTTGATGATGTTGAACTTGAATTCGAAGATGATGCACTTGTTGAAATTGCGAAACAGGCAATTGAACGTAAAACAGGTGCGCGTGGACTTCGTTCCATTATTGAGGGCATCATGCTTGATGTCATGTATGATCTTCCTTCACGTGATGAAATTAAAAAGTGCGTATTATCCGCTTCTACAGTAAGCGAAAAAACGACACCTAAATTAATCCTTGAAGATGGTTCAGTCATCGATGAAGACAAGAAATCGCCAAAAGAAAGTGCTTAATCTAAAAACCAACCACTGAAGTGTGGTTGGTTTTTTGTATGTATAGCTCCTCTCTAACTAACACTATATCCTTCTCGGTCTTACACTTAGTGGATTGGATGCTAACTTTCGGCTAGTCATTTTGTTGATTTCCGGTTTATGGAACCAATGCTGAGGAGATACTAGTGCTATTGATCAATCATCAGGAGGTAGGAGTATGAATTGGACAGGGATAGCACTAGCGATACAATTGTTTTTTGGGATTGTCATAGGATTGTATTTCTGGAATTTACTTCGGAATCAGCGAACTCAAAAGGTTTCTATAGATAAAGAATCACGAAAAGAAATGGAGCATTTACGTCGATTGAGAAGCATTTCTTTAAGCGAACCGTTATCAGAGCGTATTCGCCCTACAGGCTTTTCAGAAATCGTTGGTCAGGAAGAAGGAATTCGTACGTTAAGGGCGGCGATCTGCGGGCCAAACCCACAGCACGTTATCATTTATGGCCCCCCTGGAGTAGGAAAGACGGCAGCAGCAAGACTTGTATTGGAAGAAGCGAAACGTAATCGGGGAACGCCTTTTAAACAGTCTGCTGTCTTTGTAGAGTTGGATGCAACGACGGCGAGGTTTGATGAGAGAGGGATAGCGGATCCATTAATCGGTTCTGTTCATGATCCTATATACCAAGGTGCTGGAGCAATGGGACAAGCGGGTATCCCTCAGCCAAAGCAAGGAGCAGTTACGAATGCTCATGGCGGTATTCTTTTTATTGACGAAATAGGAGAGCTTCATTCGATCCAAATGAATAAGTTATTGAAGGTGCTTGAGGATCGTAAAGTGTATCTTGAGAGTGCTTATTATAATGAAGAAAACACAACAATACCGAATCACATACACGATATCTTTCAAAACGGACTACCGGCAGATTTTAGGATGATCGGAGCTACAACAAGAACACCTGACGACATTCCTCCTGCTATTCGTTCAAGATGTATGGAAGTATATTTTCGTGAGTTAAGCCAGGATGAAATCGCACGAATTGCAACCAGAGCAGCCAAAAAGCTAAATTTAACTCTTGATGAAGATGGAATTGAACGAGTAAGTCGATATGCAAGGAATGGGCGCGAAGCAGTTAATTTAATGCAAATAGCAGCTGGACTAGCCATTACAGAAAACCGTGATAGGATAACGGCTACCGACATGGAATGGGTCGTCCATGCGAGTCGGCTTTCGCCTCGACCTGAAAGAAAAGTACCGCTTTATCCGGCAGTAGGTGTCGTGAACGGGCTAGCGGTTTATGGACCTAATACTGGTGCGTTACTTGAGATTGAGGTCACGGCAGTTAAAGGAAAATTAGATAAAGAAGGTTCCGTTACCATTACAGGAATAGTAGAAGAAGAAAGCATCGGAAATCAATCAAAGTCCATACGAAGAAAAAGTTTAGCCAAATCTTCCGTAGAAAATGTAATGACTGTATTAAAGTCCATGGGCATTCCTGTCGACGCTTATCAGTTACATATTAATTTTCCTGGAGGAGTGCCTGTAGATGGTCCATCAGCTGGTGTGGCCATTGCAACAGGGATATACTCAGCAATTAAAGGAACTCCAGTAAGTAATAAAATTGCGATGACGGGCGAAATTAGTATTCATGGATTTGTTAAGCCGGTAGGCGGTGTTTTTGCAAAAGTTACGGCTGCGCGTGATGCCGGAGCTGAACTAGCGCTTATTCCGAAAGAAAACGATGAAGAAATGTTGCAAATAATTAAAGGTATTAAAGTTGTAGCCGTTACACATCTCTCGGAAGTGTTTGATGCAGCGTTTGAAACTGGAAAACCCCAAGAATTCCCTTCCATTGTTATTGGAAAATCCCAGCCAGGAAGTTAACGGGCGGGGTTTTTCTTTTTGCAATAGTGATTGATGCAGTTTCCTATGTAACGGTTGAACATCGAATTGACTAAACGGTTTTCATTTCTAGGAAGCACTTGCTACTACTTTTACAAAGTGAGTTTTCTAATGGATGTAAGTTTTTTTAGAGTTTAAGCAGGGATGATTAGACAAGTAGAAGAAACTTAGGATACAATGAAGTACAACTTATCAATAGTATAAGCTCGGATCAAAACGAATTTTTATAACGTTTTTATAGTTTGTTGTCTGGAGGTGCCATGATTGAAAAATGAACATAAAACATTACCATTGCTACCTTTAAGAGGATTGCTTGTTTATCCCTCAATGGTTCTTCATCTCGATGTAGGCCGGGATAAATCGGTTCAAGCACTTGAAAAGGTCATGATGGATGATCAAAAGATTTTTCTATCTACCCAAAAAGAGGTAGAGATTGAAACACCTGAAGTAAAGGATATTTATGAGATTGGAACACTTGCTACTGTAAAGCAAATGTTAAAATTACCAAATGGTACAATTCGCGTACTCGTTGAAGGACTTCAGCGAGGTAAGATTATTGAATTTAAAGATACTGAAGAATTTTACGAAGTTGAGATCGAGCAAATTGATGAAAGTGCTGATGTGAATGTAGAAGAGGAAGCATTAATGCGAACAGTGCTTGATTTGTTCGAACAATACATTAAAGTTTCAAAAAAAGTGACGGCAGAAACATTTGCTTCAGTGAGTGATATTGAACAGCCGGGGCGATTAGCTGATATTATTGCTTCTCACCTCTCTTTAAAGATTCGGCAAAAACAAGAAATTCTCGAAACGTATAGTTCACATGAACGATTGAATAAGTTGATTGAAATTCTTCAAAATGAAAAAGATGTTATTGATCTTGAAAAGAAAATTGGCCAACGAGTAAAGCGCTCAATGGAGAAAACGCAAAAAGAGTACTATCTTCGTGAACAAATGAAGGCTATTCAAAAAGAGCTTGGTGAAAAAGAAGGCAAAACTGGTGAAATCGCTACTTTAAAGGAAAAGATCGAGGAAGCCAATATGCCTGAAAACGTTCAGGAAATGGCGTATAAAGAGCTAGATCGTTATGAAAAAATTCCACAAAGCTCCGCCGAAAGTTCTGTCATTCGGAATTACATCGATTGGTTAATACAAGTGCCCTGGTCCAATGAGACAACAGATAACCTTGACATTAATCATGCCGAAAAAATTCTCGATGAGGACCATTATGGCCTCGAGAAAGTGAAAGAAAGAGTGCTCGAATACCTTGCCGTTCAACAGCTTACAAAGTCTTTAAAAGGACCGATTCTTTGTCTTGTTGGACCACCAGGAGTTGGGAAAACGTCACTTGCAAGATCGGTTGCACGATCAATTGGCCGTGAGTTTGTTCGAATTTCTCTCGGTGGTGTACGTGATGAAGCAGAAATTCGTGGACATCGTAGAACTTACGTTGGTGCGATGCCTGGTCGTATTATCCGTGGAATGAAAAAAGCGGGTACTGTCAATCCGGTCTTCCTGTTGGATGAAATCGACAAAATGTCGAATGATTTCCGTGGTGATCCATCTTCAGCATTATTGGAAGTATTGGATCCGCAGCAAAATAATACGTTTAGTGACCACTATATCGAAGAACCGTATGACCTTTCAAAAGTGATGTTTGTGACAACTGCAAATAACCTTTCAACGATTCCTGAGCCACTTCTTGATCGAATGGAAGTGATTCAAATTGCAGGATATACGGAAATTGAGAAAGTGAACATTGCTAAAAATTACCTTGTTCCTAGGCAGCTTGAAGAACATGGGTTGAAAAAAGGGAATCTCCAAATTAGAGAAGAGAGTCTTTATAAGCTTGTTCGTCATTATACACGAGAAGCCGGGGTGCGTAACCTAGAACGTCAAATTGCAACGGTTTGCCGGAAAGCAACAAAAATAATTGTATCAGGGAAGAAAAAACGAGTTATTGTTACTGAAACAATGCTGGAAGAGTTGCTAGGTCATCCGAAATTCCGTTATGGTGAAGCTGAGAAAGAAGATCAAGTTGGTACAGCGACAGGGCTCGCTTATACAACAGCAGGAGGAGATACGCTAGCAATTGAAGTATCTCTCTCGCCAGGAAAAGGCAAATTGATCTTAACAGGCAAGCTAGGGGATGTGATGAAGGAATCAGCACAAGCTGCGTTCAGCTACATTCGCTCGAAATCCGAAGAGCTATCGATTGATCCAACATTCCATGAAACGAACGATATTCACATCCATGTTCCAGAAGGAGCTACGCCTAAAGATGGTCCTTCTGCAGGTATTACAATCGCTACAGCTCTTGTATCTGCGTTAACGGGTAAGGCAGTTCGAAGAGACGTAGGAATGACGGGAGAAATTACGCTTCGAGGACGAGTTCTTCCGATTGGTGGACTTAAGGAAAAGTCGCTTAGTGCTCATCGTGCTGGATTAACAACAATTATTATGCCAAAAGAAAATGAGAAAGATCTGGATGATATTCCAGAAAGCATTCGCAAAGATTTAACATTCCTTCCAGTGTCACATCTGGACGAAGTGTTAAAAACCGCACTCGTGGGGGAGAACAAATGAAAGTAACAAAATCAGATTTTATTATCAGTGCTGTTAAACCAGAGCAGTACCCAGTAGAAGGCTTGCCCGAGATCGGCTTAGCCGGACGATCAAACGTGGGGAAATCTTCGCTCATTAATACACTGATTAATCGTAAGAACCTTGCTAGAACTTCTCAAAGACCTGGTAAAACCCAGACGCTTAATTTTTATCTTATTAATGAACGATTGCATTTTGTTGATGTTCCCGGTTACGGATTCGCTAAGGTATCTAAGAAAGAAAGAGATGCCTGGGGGAAAATGATCGAAACCTATTTAACTGATCGCGATCAGTTAAAAGCAGTCATCCAAATCGTAGATTTACGCCATGCCCCATCAAATGACGACGTGGTAATGTACGATTGGTTAAAGCACTATGAAATTCCGGTGATTGTCGTAGCGACAAAATCGGATAAAATCCCTAAAGGGAAATGGCAAAAACATTTAAAAGTTGTGAGTCAGACATTAAAAATTGAACCAACGGATCGACTCGTTACATTTTCTTCTCATACTGGACAAGGAAAAGAAGATGTCTGGAATGCAATAAAATCTTATTTATAGATTTCAAACCCGGTCAAAGGACCGGGTTTTTCTATTGGTTTTAATTTCAGATTATTAAGAAAAGAATGTTTTTAAATGGGTTGGAAAGGGAATGGGAATAAAGTAGAGGAAAAAGAAGGATGTACAGGCTCTTTGCGTGCTATCAAAGCTTAGGCTGGAATAGGGGGTGTAAAGACTATGAGTCAGAATTGAAAGAAATGTCTAAATATTGGTATTATAAGAATAACGCAGTTTACATAATCCTAACTGCATAAAAGAAAAGTCGTATAAGGGGGACATGTGATGATGAAAAGAAAATGGAGTTTTCTCACGGCTCTTATGGTAATGTTTTTACTTGTTTTAACAGCGTGCGGAGGAAATGAAGAAAGTAGTGGAACCTCTAGTTCTGAAGGAGAGGACGGATTGGAATTAACGGATGATGGCAAATTTAGTTATGTTGTATCAGGGGAATTTCCTCCATTTAGTACAGTAGATGCAAATGGTGATCTTGACGGATTTGACGTTGCGGTAGGTAAAGCTATTGCGGAAAAACTTGATCTCGAACCCGCCGTTGAAAAATTTAAATTTAGCGGGATGGTATCTGCAATTCAATCTGGTCGTTATGACGCAGCGGTTGCTAGTCACACGATTACTGATGAACGTAAGGAAGCCGTGAATTTTAGTGAGCCCTACTATTATTCAGGACCTGTTCTTTATGTTCAACCTGGTAGTGATATTCAGAGTGTAGAAGACCTTGAAGGTAAAGAAGTAGCTGTCTCAAAAGGTTCAACTTATGAGAAATCAGCTCAAGAGTACACTGATAAAATTTCCAATTATGATAGTGACCAAACTGCGTTGCGCGCCCTAAGTGAAGGAAAACACGATGCGGTTATAACAGATGATATTACAGGCAAACAGGCAATGGAAGAAGGTTTTAATATTGAGAAAGTAGAGCAGTTAGGAACAAGTGAACAAGCTGTTGCGATTAAGAAAGAAAACTCAAATCTTCTTGAAGCAGTTAACAAAGCTCTAGAAGAGTTAAAAGAAGACGGAACGTTAACAAAACTTAGCGAGGAATACATCGGAGTCGATATCACCCAGAATCCTGAAAGTGAGTAAGATTGAGGAATGTGTGCGGTGCGCGCATTCCTTTTTTACCTGTAATGTTACTGAATTCTAAGGAGCTGATCGCACTTGCCAACTTTTGCTCATTTTTTTGAAACGCTATTAGAGAGCTATCCGGTATTCTTTGAAGGACTCTGGCTTACGATTCGGGTTACATTCGTATCTGTTTTAATAGCTGTTTTTATTGGCCTGTTTTTTGCTTTATTTAAAATTTCACAATCAAAGATTTTAAATTGGATTGCAAATGTGTACATTGCTGTTATTCGAGGTACACCGCTAATAGTTCAAATTTTTATCTTCTATTTTGGTTTAACCGAGTTCAATATCCCAAAGTTTTGGGCTGCCTCAATTGGACTTGCCCTACATAACGGGGCTTATATTGCAGAGATTTTTCGTGGTTCCATTCAATCAATCGACAAAGGTCAGATGGAGGCAGGTCGCTCTCTTGGGATGAGTCATACCCTTGCGATGCGACGTATTATTCTTCCACAGGCTTTTAGAAGAGCGTTACCACCCCTTGGTAACCAATTTATCATTGGATTGAAAGATTCCTCGCTAGCAGCATTTATAGCCCTTCCGGAATTGTTTAGCGTTGCAACTACACAGGGGGCAAGAACGTTTGATGAGATGACGTATTTACTTATAGTGGCTGTATACTATCTCGTCCTTGTTTTAATCTTCACGCTTCTTGTTAATCTCCTTGAAAAACGATTATCTGCTAGTGATTAAGAACGAGAGAGGTGCTGTCGATGGTAGAAAAAGCGGAAATGATTCGAGTAGAGAAATTGAACAAATCATTTGGAGATCTTCACGTCCTAAAAGATATTGATCTTGAAGTAAATGAAAGCGACGTTGTTGTGCTTATAGGCGCCAGTGGCTCTGGTAAGAGTACGCTGCTTCGGTGCATGAATTTTCTTGAGATCAAAAATAGCGGAAACGTTATTATTGAAGGCGAAACGATTGACCCTCAAAAAAACGATTTAAATAAAGTCAGACAGCGCGTCGGCATGGTTTTTCAACATTTTAACCTTTTTCCTCATAAATCGGTTTTAGAAAATGTTATTGAAGCTCCGTTAATGGTAAAAAAAATAAAGCGGGCCGAAGCGGAGAAAGAGGGAAAGGAACTTCTTGCAAAAGTAGGTCTTGGAGATAAAGCCAATGTCTATCCTAATAAACTTTCCGGCGGTCAGAAGCAGCGAGTTGCTATTGCGCGAGCGCTTGCCATGAAGCCTGATATTATGCTGTTTGATGAGCCGACATCAGCGCTGGATCCTGAATTAGTGGGAGAAGTTCTATCTACGATGAAAGAACTAGCAAAAGAGGGTATGACAATGGTTGTCGTCACGCATGAGATGGGTTTTGCTCGAGAGGTAGGAGATTGGGTCGTCTACATGCACGATGGAAAAGTTGTAGAGAAAGGCCACCCAAGTGAGTTGTTTAGTGAACCTAAGGAACAGAGAACGCAGGACTTTTTAAGTTCTATTTTATAACATGAATTTTGGAATAAAAAAAGTAAGGGGCGCTGGCCCCTTACTTTTTTTTCGTTACAAGATAAATTCCAATAAGAATTAGTCCGAGTGGCCAAAACTTTCCAACAAAGGAAAAAGTGGAGTTAAGCCAGAGTTCCAAGCCAGAATAAAGAAGTTCAATAATGGAAAGGGCAAGTAAAAGTAACCCAGGAACGAGACCGGTTTTTTTTGTTTTATAGTAAGTAACTAGATAAGCTGCACTTAGGATCAGTGTATACATTCCCCAGCTATCAGGCCAAACGGCGATTTTAGTGACAAAATAGAAATGTACACCAAGCCCAAGGAGCAAAATCCCCGGAAAAAGCATATTCCCTTCTTTTGCAATAGTACCTTGAATGATCATGGCGAGACCTATCACAATTAAAATAACTTGCCAATTCATGAGATGATCTGAAAAGGGAAGGTTTAGCGTTTGAAATAAATAATAAAGTCCGATTCCAATAAATAAAACACCCGGAAAAATACTTTGACGTTTCAATGAAAATCCTCCTAGTTGAAAGAGATACGCAAGTTTTGCTATACATTTGATTTTCTGGTACATTAATAGTTGTATGATTACTAATAATATGCAGAGATAATTCTTTATTCATCATATCATAATTGCTTTCATAGTCTGTTCACATTTCATAACTCTGTGCAATTTGTCACATGTTATAATAGTGATAGATGATAGCAAAAGATTAGGTTTGGTTAACAATTTTTTGGGGGTGGAACGATGCACATCCTGGTCGTAGGGTTGAACCACAAAACAGCCCCTGTGGAAATACGAGAGAAACTTTCCTTTCAGGAGAATGATTTGCCTGAAGCATTAGATAAGTTGCGTCACTCTAAAAGTATTCTAGAAGCTGTGATCTTATCAACTTGTAACCGTACAGAGTTATATGTTGTTGCTGATCAGCTTCATACAGGGAGATATTATTCAAAAGCTTTTCTATCTGAATGGTTCGGAATTGAGAAAGAAGAATTTTCACCATATCTAGTAATTCGCGAAAACGATGCGGCGACAGAACACCTTTATCGTGTAGCATCTGGACTTGACTCTCTTGTTATCGGGGAAACGCAAATACTTGGACAAGTTCGTGATGCTTTCTTGCTTGCTCAGCACTCAGAGACAACAGGAACTATTTTTAATCAGCTCTTCAAGCAGGCGATTACTCTTGCTAAACGGTCCCATTCGGAAACCGAAATTGGAGAAAACGCCGTTTCGGTCAGCTATGCTGCAGTCGAGTTAGCGAAGAAGATTTTTGGTGGGCTCCAAAATAAACACGTTGTCATTCTTGGCGCAGGCAAAATGGGTGAGCTTACTGCTAAGAACTTGCAAAGTAACGGCGTAGACCAAGTAACCGTCGTGAATCGTACGCTTGAGAAAGCAACAGAGCTTGCTTCTCGTTTTAAAGGACAGGCTCGTTCTATGGATGAAGTAGAAACTGCGCTTGCTGATGCAGACATTCTAATCAGTTCAACTGGGTCTACAAACTATGTTTTAACCGAGCAAAATGTAAGACCGCTTCTCAAAAAGCGCAGAGGTCGTCCATTGTTTATGGTTGATATTGCTGTTCCGAGAGATCTAGATCCATCCCTTAATAATATGGACTCCGTTTTCTTGTACGATATTGACGATCTAGAAGGAATTGTTGAAACAAATATTGCAGAACGTAAGAAAGAAGCAGAGAAAATTGAGCTAATGATTGAAGAAGATCTTGTTCAATTTAGAGAGTGGCTTAATACACTCGGCGTTGTACCGATGATTACAGCTTTACGTACGAAGGCACTTGCGATTCAAGCAGAAACAATGAATAGTATTGAACGTAAATTGCCTAACTTAACGGATCGAGAACGAAAAGTATTAAGTAAACATACGAAAAGTATAGTGAACCAGCTGCTACGTGATCCCATTGTTCGTGTGAAGGAGATGGCTGCAGAGCCAAATGCAGAGGAGTCGCTTGAGATCTTCACGAAAATCTTTGCGATTGAAGAAGAAATTGAGAGAGAACTTCATAAGCAGCGAGTGAAAGAAAACGAAGAAAAAAGACAGCATGAATCCGTTGACTACTCCCCTTTATTACAGGCATCGCAGTTGCGCTCCTAGGAGAGGAGACATGATTTGTGACCAACGCCAGCTGGCTTTATGATATAACTATTTTGCTTTATGCCCTTAGTGTACTGGGTTATTTTATTGATTTCTTGCAAAACAGCCGGAAAGTGAATCAGTTTGCTTTCTGGTTGCTTTCTATTGTCTGGGTGCTGCAAAGTGCGTTTCTTGTAACGCAGATTATTGAAATTGGCGGTTTCCCGATTTTAACACCTTTTGAGGGGTTATTTTTTTATGCATGGGTGATTGTTTCGCTATCGCTCTTGATTAACTGGTTTTTTCGAGTCGACTTTTTTGTGTTTTTTGCAAATGTACTCGGTTTCAGCATTATGGCTATCAATTTATTTGCTACTAGAGAGCAGGCTTCAAGTCTGCTCACGGAACAACTGATGTCTGAGCTGTCGATTATTCACATTACAATGGCTTTTTTATCATATGGGGCATTTTCGCTTTCGTTTATTTTTTCAATCATGTATTTGATTCTTTACCAGATGCTGAAGAGGAAAAAATGGAATAAACGATTAAGAAGATTTGGCGATCTATCCCAGCTTGAGAAGCTGTCCTATTTATGTAGCGTTCTCGGTGTTCCACTGCTATTACTAAGTCTTATATTAGGAATTGTTTGGGCTATTTTAAAGGTAGACCAATTTAGCCTGTTCGATGCTAAAGTAATTATTTCATTTTTTGTACTAGGCGCTTATAGTACCTACTTATATCAAAAAGTGGCTAGAGAGATGGAAGGGCGTTCCCTTGCGTTATGGAACGTTGCTGCGTTTCTTATTGTATTAATTAATGTCTTCCTTTCTGGAACATTGTCAGAATTTCATTTCTGGTATGTATAAGGGAGAACAGGTTGGAGGAGTAACCATGCGTAAAATTATCGTAGGCTCAAGAAGAAGTAAATTAGCGATTACTCAAACGAAGTGGGTGATCAGTAAGTTAAAGGAGTTAAACCCCGGCGTAGATTTTGAAATAAAAGAGATCGTCACTCGTGGTGACAAAATCTTGGATGTCACCCTTTCCAAGGTTGGAGGAAAAGGGTTGTTTGTGAAGGAAATTGAAGACGCGATGTTAAACGGTGATATCGATATGGCTGTTCATAGTATGAAAGATATGCCTTCAGTTCTTCCGGAGGGTCTCATGATTGGTTGTATCCCAGAACGTGAAGATCATCGAGACGTGATTATCTCTGAATCAAAAAAACCATTTAGAGAACTGCCTGAGGGTGCTGTTATTGGTACAAGTAGCCTAAGACGCGGGGCACAGTTAAAAGCGATACGACCTGATGTTGAAATTAAGTGGATTCGCGGAAATATTGACACACGTATCCGTAAATTAACCGATGAAGATTACGATGCGATTGTGCTAGCCGCTGCAGGTCTACATCGCATGGGTTGGTCAAAAGAAATTGTCACAGAGTACCTTGATCCTGACTTGTGCGTTCCCGCTGTAGGGCAGGGAGCACTCTCCATCGAGTGTCGAGAGAGCGATGATGAGTTAAAAGCGATTCTTGAGAAATTCAGCGATAAAGAAACAACGAGGACTGTATTAGCAGAACGCGCTTTCCTTCATACACTTGAAGGAGGTTGTCAGGTTCCGATTGCTGGTCATGCGACGCTTAATGGTGACAAAGTTACGGTTACGGGCCTTGTTGGAGAACCGGATGGATCTATTATTATTAAAGAGATGGAAATTGGTAGTGATCCTATTCAAGTAGGAAATACGCTTGCGAATCGAATGAAGGAACAGGGTGCTAAAGACATCCTTGATCGTGTGAAAGAGGAATTAGATCAATGAGTTCTCCGCTCTCAGGAAAGCGTGTAATGGTCACGAGAGCTAGGGAGCAGGCAGGAACATTTACGAAATTAATTGAAGAAAGAGAGGGGATTTCGATTGAAATCCCTCTTATTTCGTTCCAACCCCGAAATCAATTGTTAAATTCGATTGAATTAAGCGAATATAGTTGGCTTTTATTTACGAGTGCCAATGGCGTACGTTTTTTCTTAAAGCAGGCGAATATTCCAAAGGGTATAAAAGTTGGCGCGGTTGGAAGCAAAACAGCAAAAGCCCTTAAGCGTTACGGAATTCAAATTGATCTTATGCCAAATGATTTTGTGGCGGAAGGACTAGTTGCCGCTCTAGCAAAGCAAGCTGAGCCCAATGAGAAAATACTGCTACCAAGGGGAAATCTTGGTCGAGCGGTATTACCGGGGCAATTAAGTGAATTAGGGTACGACGTTACTGACCTACCTATTTATGACACAGTCATTCCTTTTGAATCCAAGGCAGCGTTAATAGACGTAGTGAAAAATCAGGCGTGTGATGTGATTACGTTCACTTCATCGTCAACAGTCCATCATTTTGCTCAACTTCTCGGAGCGGACAATTTGAAAGATCTGCTTAAAGGGATCACAATAGTAGTAATTGGCCCGATTACTGAGAAGACGCTGCGATCGTACGGGATCGTACCGCAAGTCATGCCTGACCAATATACCATTGAAGGAATGCTTGAAAGCCTTGAGCGTTTTTTTAATAAATAGGAGGAAATGATAATGGAAAAAGCAAACTTTCATCGTCACCGTCGATTAAGACGTTCTGAATCAATGAGATCCCTCGTAAGAGAAACGTATTTACATAAAGAGGATTTTATCTATCCGATTTTTGCAGTTGAAGAAGAAAATGTGAAAAGAGAAATTCCTTCTATGCCAGGTGTTTATCACTATTCACTAGACCGTTTGAATGAAGAGGTACGTGAAGTCGTTGATCTTGGTATTAAATCCGTTATGATATTTGGTGTTCCAAACCATAAAGATGCCGTTGGTTCAGAGGCTTACTGTGATACGGGAATTGTCCAAAAAGCAATTGCGCAAATTAAAGATGAGTTTCCTGAGTTAACTGTTATTGCAGATACATGCTTGTGTCAATATACAGATCACGGGCACTGTGGTGTTATCGAGAATGGTTACGTACAAAATGATGAATCACTTGAACTGCTTACAAAAACAGCGATTTCTCAAGCTAAAGCAGGAGCTGATATGATTGCGCCATCGAACATGATGGATGGTTTCGTAGCGGCCATTCGTCATGGACTTGATGAAGCAGGTTTTGTTGATGTTCCTATTATGAGCTATGCTGTGAAATTCTCATCCGCCTTTTATGGTCCATTTCGTGATGCTGCTCATAGTACACCACAGTTTGGTGATCGCAAAACGTATCAAATGGATCCAGCTAATCGACTCGAAGCCATTCGAGAAGCAGAAAGCGACATTGAAGAAGGTGCTGATTTTTTAATGGTAAAACCGGCCCTTTCTTATCTTGATATCATTCGCGAACTAAAAGACCGCTTCCCACTTCCAATGGTTGCCTATAACGTCAGCGGGGAATATTCCATGATAAAAGCCGCAAGTCAAAATGGGTGGCTGAATGAAGAAGAAGTAGTTCTTGAGAAATTAACAAGTATGAAGCGTGCAGGCGCAGACTTAATCATTACTTACTTTGCGAAAGACGCTGCTCGCTGGCTAAATAAATAGAATTGAAAGAGAGGGACTATTATATGGGTAATTATGAACGTTCCAAAGAAGCATTTAAGGAAGCATCTAAAGTAATGCCAGGTGGCGTGAACAGTCCAGTAAGAGCTTTTAAGTCAGTTGGTATGGATCCGATTTTTATGGAAAAAGGAAAAGGCTCTAAAATTTATGACATTGATCAAAACGAATACATCGACTATGTACTTTCCTATGGTCCGCTCATTCTTGGCCATGCTGATGAGCAGGTTGTTGATCGGCTTAAAGAGGTAACGGAGCTTGGTACGAGTTTTGGAGCACCTAGTAAGTATGAAACAAAACTTGCTGAGCTTGTGATTGAACGAGTGCCATCAATTGAGATCGTACGTATGGTAAACTCGGGAACGGAAGCTACGATGAGTGCGTTGCGTTTAGCTAGAGGTTACACAGGTCGCAATAAAATACTTAAGTTTGAAGGATGCTATCATGGTCACGGTGACTCCTTGCTAATTAAAGCTGGGTCTGGCGTCGCGACGCTAGGCCTTCCGGATAGTCCAGGGGTACCTGAAGGAATTGCTAAAAACACCATTACAGTACCATATAATGATCTCGAAAGCCTTCGTTATGCTTTCCAGGAGTTCGGAGATGATATCGCTGGCGTTATCATCGAGCCTGTAGCGGGAAACATGGGTGTTGTGCCACCTCAGCAGGGATACCTTGAAGAAATTCGTAAGATCACAGAGGATAATGGAACGCTTCTTATTTTTGATGAAGTTATGACTGGCTTCCGCGTAGGTTACAATTGTGCGCAAGGGTACTATAATGTTACGCCTGATTTAACTTGTCTTGGGAAAGTAATTGGTGGAGGCTTACCGGTTGGTGCCTATGGTGGTAAAAAGGAAATCATGGAGCAAATTGCTCCAAGTGGTCCGATCTATCAAGCGGGTACACTTAGTGGAAATCCACTTGCGATGACAGCAGGATATGAAACACTTTCGCAACTCACACCAGAAAGCTACCAGGATTTCGAACGTAAAGCAGAGCGACTTGGAGAAGGGCTTTCAAAAGCGGCAGCAAAATACAATATCCCTCATACCGTTAATCGTGCAGGGTCGATGGTTGGTTTCTTCTTTACGAACGAGGATGTTATTAATTTTGAAACAGCATCTTCTTCTAACCTTGTACACTTTACTAACTATTTTAAAGAAATGCTTGCACAAGGAATTTCACTACCCCCATCTCAATTTGAAGGAATGTTTCTTTCAACAGCTCATACTGAGCACGACATCGATGAAACAATTGCTGCTGCAGAAGCGGCTTTCTCAAAGCTTGTTTAATCCAAAGCTACTGGCATTTGCCAGTAGCTTTTTTGATTGAGGAGACAGAGGGAACTTTCTCAATCTTATTCAAATTAGACATAATCCTGTGAATTACTCATACATGTGTAATGTATGGATAATGTTTGAAAGGAGGAGAAAGCATGCCTGAAGGCTCATATTTGCATTTCTCCGTAGAGGAGCAGGTCTGGTTAAAGAAAGGACAGGAAGTTGAAGAGGTTCTATCGATATCACTCGATCCTGAAATTTCGATTGAAGAGTATGAGGATTATGTAGCTGTGAAAGGCTGTTTATATTTAACGGGAGAATATTTGCAGCGTGATCAAACAGGTCATGAAGATATCAGTGAAGGATCTCCCTACCGCTCAATTCATGAAGTTCATGTAAGAGAAGATGGTACGGCGTCGATGGGACACCGATTTCCGGTAGATATTACGATTCCTGCAAGTCGTATTAGAAGTCTAGAAGATATATTTGTTACGGTCGATACGTTTGACTACACGGTAGTGGAGGAGAATTGCCTTCAGTTGAAAGCTGACATATCTATCAGTGGGATCCAGGGTGATCCAAATCGTGTAGAAATAGAGGTCGATGAGGTGGAAGAAGACGAAAGTGAATTTAGTCAAGAAGAGGAAAGCGTGTGGGAGAATGATATTAAATACGTTGAGCATGAGGAAGAATCACTTGAACAGATCTCTCATTTACGCACCCCTCAAGTAGATATGCGAGCACAATCCGATTCGGATGAAGTTGATTATTCAAATACGAGTGCAGAAATTGAAGAAAATGAGGAATACCTGGAACCAACGTATGACTTTCTAACACGGATGGCTCGCCAATTGGAAGGATCAACTGAATATAACAATCAGCCTATAGTAGAAGAAACGCGCTCTGCTCAAACCAACGATTATGATGAGGAAGAGATACTTGAACAAAAGAAACAAACACCTCGTGAAGAAAATGCCCTTTATTTAACAAGTATGTTAACAAAAGAAGAAGAGCAGTTTTCGAAAATGAAAATGTGTATCATCCAACCTGGTGATTCATTGTCTGAAATTGCAGAACGCTATCGTGTTCTTCCAAGTCACCTTGCTCGCGTAAACCGTCTTGAAGAAGAAGAGGTAAAGGAAGGGCAGATCTTATATATACCAGTGAATCGGTAAATTCTCTTGCCTGACCGCTAACGAATCAATTGTTTTTGGTGGTGTGAAAAGGAGTAATAAAGATGGATTTATTAGTGTTCATAGCTGAAAAATATGGATTTAAAGAAGTGAGTTGGGTTCGAAAGCCCGAAGTCATCATGACACACTTAGGTAAGCGGAAGTTATCATATTGGCGGGAGCGGGATTTGCTTGAGTATCATCTCAACTTCCGCGACCGTCTTTTTTCTAAATGTGGCATTCTATGTAATCGTATGATTCGAACGATTGATCAAGAGGCGTTTATTCCGATACACCAAGGATATTTGTCGGTTCATGATTCGGTTGAAGAGGAGTTTGCATTCGAACAGTTCCCTGAAATGGAAGGATATCTTCTTTCCTCTTTGATAGGTGTGAGTGTAGATGTGAACAATTATGATGGGTTTGCAACATTTCCTTACCGAGAGACTTTAGAAGCTTTAGGTACAATCAAGGCCCTATATCCAGAGCCGTATTTACTCCTTGTTCGTTTAATTCCAGAAGTGAAAAAACGTCTCAGTCATAATAAAAGCATTTCACAGTTAGCGCTTCCAATTTCAAATCATTCTATAAAAGAAGTAATGGGCCAATTCTACTTTGAAAGTAGTGATGAAGGGCCTGTTCCCGTGTATGAAGTACTCCCTAAAGCGATTCATATGTGGTATGAAAAGAAAGGTCAGGACGAATTTAAACAATGCTTTAAGGCTTTATTCGATGAGGTGGACAGGGAAACGAGTCACCTTCTTATTCAAACGATTATCGCTCCTTGGGACTGGTGGTCGTGTATTCAAGCACTTCAGTATGAAGGTGTTAACGTGACTCAGGTGATGGAGGAGTTTGTTGAAAAGTGGGAAACGATGAGAAAGATAACCTGTACGGTACAGCTCTCCATTTCGGAGGGGAGGGTTTCGGTTAGTGAGTGATCCGGCAGTTCTATTTCAATATGATTTATATCCAGAACGTGTAATAAGAATGGGGAAAGTAACAAAGGTTGAAACGGATCGAGGAATGTTTGCCTTAAAGGAGACAAAGCTAACTAAAGAACAGATGGATCGTATCTTGTCCATTGAGGATCGATTTAAACAGCTTCATTTTGAAAGTTTTGTGCCACTCGTTCGAACAAAATACGGCGACTCCTTTGTTTTTACAGGTACGGGTGTAGCTTATTTGACTCCATGGGTCGACGGTGGTGAAGGGCAAGCTGCTCAAAAAGAGGAGAACTTAATAATAAATCTTGCAGAACTTCATGGATATACAGCAAGAGATCAAGCATTCTCTGAAGAAGTCATCAAACAATCGTATCAAAAGATGATCTTAATGAGGGAAAGCAGACAGTTTGAAATGGAGAAATACGTTAACTCAATTGAAAAACGAATCTATCTCTCACCTTTTGAATTAACTTTTGTTACTCATTTTCATCAGTTAATGAAGTACTGTGATCTGGCCAAAACAAGATTGGATAATTGGTATGAACAGGTTGTTGAAGCGAAACGATATCGTAGTGTTTTTTGTCATGGAAAATGTTCACCTTCCCACTATGTCATGAATGGTGGAAAGGGGTACTTTATTAATTTTGAAAGGTCTGTTGTGGATACGCCTGTACGAGATTTGGCCTATTTTATTCGTTCCTCTGTTCACCCATTTCAATTTAATCCTGCTACTACAACAGCGCATATCACTCGATATGAGACGCAATTTTCATTATTTGAAGAAGAGAAAGAGCTTCTTGCAAGCTATTTGTATTTTCCAGAGCCTGTTTTTAATAGTGTGCTCCTCTTTAATGAAAACAGGCAAAGCTGGCCACATATTAAGCATGTCCGCTTATTTACGAAAAAAATAGAAGTGATGAATGGCATCCATAATGTGCTGCAGTCATTCTAGATCCATTCAAAATAAAAACACACTTCTAATGCAACAAGAATAATGAGGATAAGCACATCGACTGAAGTTGGAAAAAGAATGGTTCGAATCGTTTGAAATACAATAAACGGCGGTACAAATTGAGCGCAAATATCCCTGAATTTATAAACAGCCGGCGGGAGCTGGTAGCGATTCATTCCCCCAAAACGTTTTTTCATAGTGTTTTCCCCTTTGTTTTCATCTGTCGTTACAAATAGTCTATGTGCGAAAGCGGATGGGGTGATTAAGAAGAGAGAGAACTGGCTAAGCTAAGAAAAAGGGCGCTTAGTATCTTGACGATCTTGAATCTACACGGTAAACTTATTTATACAAATAGTCGACAGGCAAAGACAGGGAGTAGTAGAATGTGAACCCTTCAGAGAGAGAAATCATCCGCTGAAAGATTTCTCAGGATTGAAGCATTTGAAGTCGCCCTTGAGCTGTTTCTCTGAAATAGTAGTAGGAGAATCCGGTAATCCCGTTATTAGAATGAAGCGTACAGCTAACGTTTATTTAGCTGTAAATAAAGGTGGTACCGCGAAGAAACTTCTTTCGTCCTTTTCCTAAGGATGGAGGAAGTTTTTTTGTTGTTTAAAAACACCACTTTGTTGAAAATGGGATGGAAAATCCGATGCAAACGGCCTAAGACTTATTGAATGGAAAGGAAGAGTGGCAATGGTGAATAAAGAGCTAACGATGCCGACGAAATACGATCCGAAGGCAACCGAACAAAAATGGTACCCATACTGGGTAGATGGTAAATTTTTTGAAGCAACAGGTGATAAAACGAAAGAGCCTTATACAATTGTAATTCCGCCGCCAAACGTTACAGGAAAACTTCATTTAGGGCACGCATGGGATACAACGCTTCAAGATATTCTTTCACGAGTGAAGCGAATGCAGGGTTACGATGTTCTCTGGCTTCCAGGAATGGACCATGCTGGAATTGCGACACAGGCAAAAGTTGAAGGGAAGCTCCGGGAGGAAGGTACTTCGCGCTATGACCTTGGCCGAGAGAAGTTTCTTGAGAAGTCGTGGGAATGGAAAGAAGAATACGCAGACTTTATCCGCAGTCAGTGGGCGAAGCTTGGTCTTTCTTTAGACTATTCAAGAGAGCGTTTTACACTTGATAATGGGCTTTCTGATGCGGTTCGCGAAGTGTTTGTAAAGCTTTATGAAAAAGGTTTGATTTATCGTGGGGAATATATCATCAACTGGGACCCTCAAACAAAAACAGCCCTTTCGGATATTGAAGTTATTCATCAGGAAGTGACAGGACACTTCTATCATATGCGCTACCCTCTTGCTGATGGGTCAGGGCATATCGAAATTGCAACAACGCGTCCTGAAACCATGCTTGGTGACTCAGGAATTGCGGTTCATCCTAAAGATGAGCGTTACAAGCATCTTGTTGGAAAGAAAGCGATCTTACCAATAGTAGGTCGTGAGATTGAAATTGTGGCAGATGACTACGTTGATATGGAATTTGGCTCTGGAGCTGTTAAAATCACGCCAGCCCATGACCCTAATGACTTTGAAATTGGTAATCGTCATAACCTTGAGCGTATCCTTGTTATGAATGAAGATGGCTCAATGAATGAGAATGCAGGCGACTATCAAGGAATGGATCGTTTCGAATGTCGTAAAAAGCTAGTAAAAGATTTGCAGGAAAAAGGGATTCTTTTCAACATTGAAGAGCACGTTCATTCCGTAGGGCACTCTGAACGAAGTGGTGCTGTAGTAGAACCGTATCTTTCCACTCAGTGGTTCGTTAAAATGGGCCCACTTGCTGAGCAGGCAATTGCACTTCAAAAATCAGACGACAAAGTTAACTTTGTCCCAGAACGGTTCGAAAAAACGTACTTAAACTGGATTGAGAATATTCGGGACTGGTGTATTTCGAGGCAGCTTTGGTGGGGACACCGCATTCCTGCATGGCACCATAAAGAAACTGGGGAGATTCACGTTGGACTAGAAGCACCGACAGATATCGAAAACTGGCAGCAAGATGAAGATGTACTCGATACGTGGTTTAGCTCAGCGCTTTGGCCGTTTTCTACTATGGGCTGGCCAGATGAAGAAGCAGCAGACTTTAATCGTTATTACCCAACGAACGTTTTAGTAACAGGGTATGACATCATTTATTTCTGGGTAGCGCGTATGATCTTTCAGGGAATTGAATTTACGGAACAGCGTCCATTTAACGATGTATTGATTCACGGACTTGTACGTGACTCTGAAGGGCGTAAAATGAGTAAATCTCTCGGAAACGGTGTTGATCCGATGGATGTTATCGAAAAGTACGGTGCAGATTCGCTGCGCTTCTTCTTATCCACTGGTTCATCACCAGGACAGGATCTGCGTTTCTACTGGGAAAAAGTAGAGTCAACTTGGAACTTTGCCAATAAGATTTGGAACGCTTCTCGTTTTGCCTTAATGAATATGGATGGCATGACGTATGAAGAGCTGGAATTATCAGGTGAAAAATCAACAGCTGATAAATGGATTCTTACTCGCTTAAACGATACGATCGAACAAGTGACGCGCCTGATTAATAACTATGAATTTGGTGAAGTTGGCCGCTATCTTTATAACTTTATCTGGGATGACTTCTGTGACTGGTATATTGAAATGGCAAAGCTTCCCCTATATGGAGAAGATGAAGCAGCTAAGAAAACGACACGATCTGTTCTCGCTTATGTGCTTGACCAAACGATGCGACTTCTTCACCCATTTATGCCGTATCTTACAGAAGAGATCTGGCAACACCTTCCTCATCAAGGAGAATCGATTACTGTTGCAAGCTGGCCAGTGAAGAATGAAGAGCTTCATTTCCCAGAAGCAGCTGCCGATATGGCGCTACTAACTGAGATTATTCGTTCAGTTCGAAACATTCGAGCTGAAATGAATGTAGCACCAAGCAAGCCAATTGAGCTTCGCATTAAACCGAAGTCAGGGGAAGCTCAAAAGCAACTTGAACAAAACAGTCAATACATTGAGCGGTTCTGTAATCCAGAGACGCTAACCATTTCTTCGGATCTTCAGGCTCCTGAAAAATCAATGACGGCTGTCGTATCTGGAGCAGAGCTATTTCTTCCGCTTGAAGGCTTAATTAACATTGATGAAGAAATAGAGCGTCTAAGAGGAGAAATGAAGAAGCTCGATTCTGAAGTAGATCGTGTTCAGAAAAAGCTTTCAAATGAACGTTTTATTAGCAAGGCTCCCGAGAAAGTTGTTGAAGAAGAACGAGCGAAAGAAAAAGACTATCTCGAAAGAAGAAGCAACGTTGAAGCTCGTATTAACGAACTTAAAAAATAAGCAAATGACGGATCTCTTTTTGAGGTTCGTCTTCTTTTAAGGAGGAGAGGAAATGTTTCAATCGTATGATGAAGCGGTAAGTTGGATTCATAGTTTGTTAAATCACGGCATTAAACCTGGTTTAGAGCGGATGGAATGGATGCTTGAACAGCTTGACCATCCAGAAAGACGGTTAAAAACGGTGCATGTTGGCGGGACTAACGGAAAAGGTTCCACAGTTACTTACTTACGTACAGTGCTAGAGGAGGCTGGATATGAAGTAGGGACGTTTACTTCTCCTTATATCGAATCATTTAGTGAACGAATAGCGGTTAACGGACAACCTATTAAAGAAGAAGATTTAGTTATGCTATGCAATCGCGTTCAGCCGCTTGTTGATATGGCTGCAGCTTCCCCCCTTGGTTCACCTACCGAGTTTGAAGTTATTACGGTAATCGCGCTTTTGTACTTTGGATCTAAAGCATACCCAGATCTGGTTTTAATGGAAGTTGGGCTAGGGGGGCGACTCGATTCAACCAATATCATCCATCCGCTTATTAGTGTCATTACGAATGTAGGGTATGACCATACCCATATCCTTGGTAGTGACCTGAAACAAATTGCGTATGAAAAAGCGGGAATCATTAAGTCAGGTGTACCTCTTGTTACGACTGCAGAAAAAGAAGAAGTTCTCACACTCTTCCATGAAACAACTAAAGCGAAAAAGACGAAAATTTATCGTTTGAATGAAGAGTTTTCCATTGGCGACAAGAGAAGTGATGATGAAGGTGAACACTTCTCATTTCAATCTCCTTATCGTAAACTAGCTGATCTACACATTCAGATGAAAGGTGAGCATCAGGTGAAAAATGCAGCTGCAGCACTAATGGGACTCGAATACTTGCGCGTCTTTTATGGTCTACATATCGAACATGACATGGTTCAGCGCGGACTTAAAAGAGCAGCGTGGCCAGGACGATTTGAGAAGATTCGTTCCAACCCCACTATCATTGTAGACGGTGCACATAATCCAGAAGGGGTTGAAAGTCTTGCAAAAACGTTAGAGCAGCACTATCCAGATAAGGATATACACGTCATTTTCAGCGCACTAGGAGATAAAGATATTGAGTCAATGTTAAAGCCGCTCTATCCGCTTATTCGAAAGATGACGTTTACCACCTTTGACTTTCCAAGAGCTATTTCAGCTGAGAGTTTATTTCAACGTGCAAGTTTTTCGGCCAAGACGTATGAAGAAAACTGGAAAAAAGCAATTCAAACAACAACTAAGCAAGTAAGTGAAAATGAGCTAGTTCTAATTACGGGTTCTCTCTATTTTGTATCAGAAGTACGCCGTTTTCTAAAAAATTAGAATTTAATGCAAAAAATAGGACTTTTTCGCTACTTTTTGCTAAAATGAAACGTAACCACTTTAGAATGGAAAAATATTCTTCTTTACCGCAGAAGATGGAGGGGGAAACAATTGACTGCAATAATGAAACGTAAAGTTTGGATTGTATGGTTCTTGTGTTGGCCACTACTCATTTTTGCAACGTTCTATTTCTTTCCCCCTGATTTTACTGGAAATAAGGCCGATGTTCTTGCGCTATTTGTGCTTCTTGCCGTCGTTGCAATGATGCCAATTAACGTAAAAGGAACAGACCTTTTTTTTATCCAGGGGATTTCACTAGCTGTATTTCTCAGATATGGCTTATTCGTGGAAACGATTTTAACTCAGTTAGCGATACTTGTCTTTCTTTTGAATTTGAGAGTTACAAAGAAAGATAGTCATCGCTATCCAGTTAATATGCTCATGTTTATGATCGTTTCCCTGGTATCAGGTGGATTTTTTTATTTACTTGGAGGATCCACTGGTGAATTCTCTGGAAATGCGATTACACAGCTTGTTCCCTCTATCGGCTATATTCTTTCGTTAATCATTGTTAATCAAATTCTCCTTCATTTTTTACGTATTTATATTTATAAAGAGGTTAATACAAAGTTTTTTGACAAAGATATGCTTTGGGAAGCCATTTCTACAGGAGTAACACTGCCGGTTGGATTTCTTCTCTATATGTTACATACCTATCTAGGAACAATTGCCATTTTCTTTGTTGGAGTCCCATTTGTGTTGGCATCTCTTATGCTCAGGTTGTATTACTCAAGTCGAAAAGTAAATGACCTACTTCAACAAACGAGTGAAATCGGTCAGCAAATTACTCAGTCTCTTGATATAGACGAAATTCTTGACTTATTTTTATATGAAGTTAAGGATATGTTTGTGGTTGATTATGCTTACATTATGGATGCAGAACAGGTAGAGAATTTAAGGATTATTAAAAGCTTTGAGAAGGAAAGAGGCATTCAAGCTAGCGCAAAAGATCATTCTTTTGAAGAAGGGATTAGCAGAAGAGTCTGGCGTAGTGGACGTAGCCGATTATACACGAAGCGTGCGCAGTGGAAAAATCTTACAGAGGGAATTCTCCCCCAAACAGCGAATGCTGTTATTTCGGTACCGATGAAACGCAATAAAAAGGTCGTCGGCATTATCACACTAGCAACAGATCGCGTTCGGTCATATGAAAAACACCATATACTCGTGATGCAAATTCTAGCTAATTATTTAGCTGTAGCTGTTGATAATGCAAGGCATTATGAAGAGACCAAAAGGCGAAGTGAGAGATGTCCTTTAACGAATCTATACAATTTCCGTTTTTTTAACGAGGTATTAGACGAGAAATACAACCGTTTTGATGAAAACCCTGCTCCATTTTCAATTATATTGCTCGACCTGGATCATTTCAAAAAAGTAAATGATACATTTGGGCACCATAGTGGAAATGACGTGCTTTGTGGAGTAGCTAATCGAATTGAGGAAGAAATTGGAAATGAGGGTACCGTTGCTCGATTTGGCGGTGAAGAGTTCGTAGTTTTGCTAGAAAATCATTTTCATAATGAGAGTTTACAAGTTGCGGAAGACTTACGATGTGCAATAGCAGATCGACCATTTGAGATCTTTAGTGATTTGGATAACGGCGATCGTCAGGTTATTTACGTGACGGCAAGTATCGGTGTTGCAACAGCGCCTGATCAGGGAGAAGATGCACAAACCTTGATACGAAATGCCGATCGAGCCATGTATACTGGTGCAAAACAACGGGGTAGAAATCGTGTTGCAAGCTATGTTGGATAAGAAAATCCCCATTCTTCAAAATGCGGAGAATAAGGATAAGGATTTTGGTTCGGGTTATACAATAGATTCTTGCACAGCAGTGGTTTTAATGACACGTTCTTCTGTTATTAAAATTGAAAAAGGTTGTTCGTCTCATGTTAGAAGGTTGGGTCTAAATCTACCATTACTTTTAAACAATAATATGAAGAAGGATGAAAGATATGGGGGTTTTGTTACATAGTTATTTATTTCTAATTGGCCTTGCGCTAGGTTCCTTTTTTAATGTTGTTGGTCTTCGTGTGCCGATCAAACGATCGATTGTCATCCCTCGCTCATCATGTCCAACATGTGAACGTGAGCTTTCACCATACGAACTTGTACCTGTTTTTTCTTATTTATTTCAGCGGGGAAAATGTAGGGGATGCTCTTCAAGTATTTCACCTATTTATGCATGTGTTGAAATCGTTACAGCACTTCTTTTTACAACAGCACCTATTTTGGTAGGATGGTCAAAAGAATTGATGATTACCTATGGATTGATTTCACTTCTCGTTATTATTTTTGTTTCAGATCTCACCTATATGTTGATTCCTAATCGCATTCTTTTGTTTTTTGCAGCTTACTTTGGTTTGGGTCGAATTGTTGTTCCGATGGATCCATGGTATAGCCCTTTTATAGGAGCGGTAGGAGGCTTTTTATTGCTACTATTGATCGCTGTGATTAGTCGTGGTGGAATGGGTGGCGGTGACATTAAATTGTTTGCGGTGCTAGGCGTTGTTTTTGGTTATCAAGAATTAATTCTCGTCTTTTTCTTTTCTACTTTAATTGGAACGATTATTGGGATCACGGGGTTATTGATTGGAAAAGTAAAAAGGAAGCAGCAAATTCCGTTTGGTCCTTCTGTGGCGTTGGCGGCACTAATAACGTATTTTTATGGTAAACAACTCTTACAATGGTATTTTGATTTTCTTATATGAAAAAATGAATAGCAGGCTCTTTAGCTTGTTCGATCACGAACTAAAATAAGTTTGGTTCATTTTAACCCCCTCGCTCATGGAGGGGGTATTTGTGTTGTCATCCTGCTCAACTCTAGTATTTTCAGTTCTAGTATTTCGCGAGATTTCATAGACTGTAGTACAAGCCGGTACCTGAGGAGGATGAGAATGGATAAGGAGAGACGGACGATTTCAATTCGACTAGATGATGAAGTCCATAAGACTCCAGAAACACATAAAGAAAGCGCAGCGGCTGAGGAAAAGGAATTTGAATGGATTTTACCGGAGCGTCGCGATTCTAAAAAGATCGTAGAGTTAAAGAAGCGGCATAGTCAAAAAAAAGCCTCCTCTTTTTTTGATCAGTCAAAGAAGAACCCAAGGTTACCAGTTGGGCGTAAGAAGAAAAAACATTTCGTACCAAGTAAGAATGTCATTACCTTGCATAAAAAGGTGGTGGCTTCAGTGGTCTTTGCGATCGTTCTTGGCGTTTTATTTGGATTCGGTTTACTTATGGTGTTCGGTGGAGAAAGTGTAGCGAAGCCCTCTAATAAGCCAAGTGAAGCGGCACCAGTGACAGCTAGTCAGACGGATTTATCTTTTGATCTTCATGTTGTGCAGTCAGGTGCGTATGAAACAAAAGAGTCCGCCAGGGAATTTCAAGAAAAGCTAAAAGATCAAGGTCTACCAGCGACGATTTTTAAAGGTGAAAAATACTTCTTGCTGATTGGCGTCTCAGCTTCTGCTGAAGGTCAGGATGCCCTTGCCGCTTATTTTGAAAACAATGGTCAGGATGTTTATAAAAAATTATGGACGATTGATGGAACTAGCGTAGTGGCGAGTGGCGAAATGGAGAGTCATTTGCAAGAGGGTAGGGAATTAATTGAACAGCTAACAAAGCTTGATCTAGTTGCTTTATCAGATGGAGAAGTATCAAATAGTGAAGTAACTGATGTATTGCAAGCGATTCAAACCTGGAATGGGAAAGGTGATAAATTAGAGGGATGGAAAGAGGGCGAGGGGAAAGCTTTAGCGGAAAACTTAAGTGCTGCCTCGAAAGAGATTGAAACCTACTCATCAGAAAAAACAGTATCCTCGTTATGGATTGCTCAGCAGCACTTATTGGATGCGCTAGAAACATATCAAGAAGTTGTGGAAAGCTTGAAATAATCTGATATTTGCGGAGTAACTAAATTAACGGTACGATATAAATGTTGGGAGCAACCCTCCTGAATATGATTTTCGGAACGAAATAAAATAAGATTAAACAAATTTTAACTGTATGCACATACAGAATCGAAGTAAAACGAAAAATGTAGAGGAACGTTACAAAATTAAATTGTGGAAAGAAAAGGGATTTGATAAGCTGTTATCAAGCCCTTTTCCCACTTGTGAATCATTTACAAAAAAAGGGTGGTAAAATGAAGCGCCTCGTCTTAGCCTCAGGGTCTCCACGAAGAAAAGAACTTCTAGAGCAAGTGAACCTCCAATTTGAGATTATAGTTAGCCGCTTTGAAGAACATCACTCTCAATCTGTCCCCCCTTCTGAGCTTGTGAAGCAGCTTGCTTTTGGAAAGGCAAATGATGTATTTACGAACCAATCGGACGCTATTGTCATTGGTGCCGATACGGTTGTAACGCTTGGTGCCGATATTCTTGGAAAGCCAGAAAGTCGCGAGCATGCGAGGCAGATGCTGAAAGCTTTGTCTGGCCGGACCCATATCGTTTATTCAGGTGTGGTCATTCTTTCAAATGAGCAGCATTCACAGTTCTATGAAGCCACTGAAGTGGAATTTTGGGATTTAACAGATGTAGATATTGAGAATTATCTCGATACCGGAGAGCCGTTTGATAAAGCGGGAGGTTATGGTATTCAGGGTTTCGGTGCCGCCTTTGTGAAACGTATTCATGGGGATTATTATAGTGTGGTAGGGCTTCCGATTTCCAAAACGCTTCGAGAGTTGCAGGCGTTTGGAATTGTTCCAGAGATTCAGCGTTAGTCAGACACGAAGATGAATCCAGGGAGGAAGCGTGTTGCTTAAAACACCGTTAATGATTCGCGATTATCCTGAAGAAGAGCGCCCGAGAGAGCGCCTAGTGAAAGAGGGGCCTGAGACGTTATCCAATCAAGAGTTATTGGCGATTATCCTCAGAACTGGAACGAAACAGGAGTCTGTACTTCAGTTATCTTATCGCATTATTCAGTATTTTGAGGGGCTGCGTCTATTAAAAGATGCCAGTATCGAAGAGTTAACCTCTTTAAATGGCGTGGGCACTGCCAAAGCTGTTCAACTGATTGCGGCGATGGAGCTTGGTAGAAGAGTAAGTCGTCTTCAATTAGAAGAGCGCTATACGATTCGTTCACCGGAAGATGGTGCGAATTATGTGATGGAAGACATGCGTTTTTTATCACAAGAGCATTTTGTTTGCTTATACTTAAACACGAAGAATCAGGTGTTGCATCGTCAAACCGTCTTTGTTGGAAGTTTAAATGCATCAATCGTGCATCCGAGAGAAGTTTTCCGAGAGGCTTTCAGACGTTCAGCAGCCTCATTAATTTGCTTTCATAATCATCCAAGTGGTGATCCTACACCAAGCAGGGAAGATATTGAAGTTACAAAACGTCTTGCTGAGTGTGGTAAAATGCTTGGTATTGATATGCTCGATCATATTATTATTGGAGATCAGAAGTTTATTAGTTTAAAAGAAAAAGGGTATGTATAGGCTGTGGAATAGTTTTCCCACTACCGTTTTTAATACTGATGAAGTATAATCATAGTTATGAGTTTTGCTTGAATTGAAGGGAGATTTAACATAAATGTTTGGTGGATTTTCAAGAGATATGGGAATAGATTTAGGTACAGCTAATACGCTGGCATATGTAAAAGGAAAAGGCGTCGTCGTACGTGAGCCTTCCGTTGTTGCACTTCGGACAGATACTGGTTCAATCGAGGCAGTAGGTAATGATGCAAAGAATATGATCGGTCGTACTCCAGGTAATATTGTTGCACTTCGTCCAATGAAAGATGGTGTTATTGCTGATTTCGAAACGACGGCTACGATGCTTAAGTATTTTATTCAACAGGCTCAAAAAAATCGTTCCGTTTTTGCACGTAAGCCTAACGTGATGGTTTGTGTGCCTTCAGGAATCACAGCTGTCGAAAAGAGAGCGGTAGAAGATGCAACGCGCCAGGCAGGCGCGCGTGAACCGTACACCATTGAGGAGCCTTTTGCAGCAGCGATTGGTGCTGATTTACCAGTTTGGGAGCCAACAGGTAGTATGGTAGTTGATATTGGTGGAGGTACAACAGAAGTTGCCATCATTTCTCTTGGAGGAATTGTTACTAGTGAATCCATCCGCATTGCTGGGGATGAAATGGACGAGTCGATTATTCAGTATGTGAAGAAAACATATAACTTAATGATTGGTGAACGTACGGCTGAACAACTTAAACTTGAAATTGGCTCTGCAGGAACGACAGAAGGCATTGACGCGATGGATATTCGCGGCCGTGACCTTGTGACAGGACTTCCAAAAACGATCAGTGTATCGGCAGATGAAGTGTCTGGTGCTCTCCGAGATACGGTTAATAGTATTATGGAAGCTGTTAAAGTAACGCTTGAGAAAACGCCACCTGAGCTTGCAGCTGACATTATGGATCGGGGCATTGTTCTTACAGGCGGCGGAGCATTGCTGCGAAACTTGGATCAGGTAATTAGCGATGAAACGAAAATGCCAGTTATTGTTGCTGAAAATCCACTTGAGTGCGTTGCGATTGGTACCGGGCGTGCGCTAGAAAATATCCATTTGTTCAAATCTAGAGCTGGTATAACTTCCCGCTCTAAACAGAAGTAGTTGGAAGGTGTAACGCATGCCACAATTTTTCTCAAATAAACGTCTCATTGTATTGCTTGTGAGCATTATTATTTTAGTTGCCTTAATCGGTACATCAATGAAAGAACGCGATGCACTCACAATGCCTGAGCAGTTTTTTAAAGATTCCATTGGTTGGCTTCAATCAATCTTCTATAAACCCGCTAATTCAGTAGCGGGTTTATTTGAGAGTATTGGAGAAATGAAAGACATGTATGAAGAAAACGAGCTATTAAAGTCGAGGCTCAACGAATTTGTTGCGGTGTCAGAAGAACTGAAAACCGTTAAGAAAGAAAATGAAGATTTAAAAAGTGAGCTAAATATTGACTCCTCAACTGGACTTTCGAACTATCAAACCTTCCATGCGAATATGATTGCGCGTTCACCAGACCGTTGGAACGATTTGTTAACGATTGATAAGGGAGAACAGGATGGGGTAGAAGCGGATATGGCCGTTGCTACACCTGATGGTCTAATTGGTAAAGTGAAAAATGTTCAGCCTTTCTCATCAACGGTTCAACTAGTGAGTGATGTTGACCGTACGAATCGAATTGCTGCAATGACGCAGGAAGATAAGAATGTTTTCGGAACAATTGAAGGATATGATACGGAAAAAGAGGTATTGCTTTTCTCGAAAATTCCGGTAGATACGAAAGTAGAAAAAGGCCAAACCGTTATTACAGCAGGAAATGGTGGAATATTCCCACGCGGTATTGTTATCGGTGAAATTGTTGATATTGAAACGGATAACGTTGGTACGACCCAGACTGCTTATGTGAAACCAGCGTCTGACTTATATGATATTAACAATGTTATGATCATCGACCGTGGAGCACAAAACGTAAATCCTGATGAGGGGGAAGGTGAAGAAGAATGAGGCGTTTTTTTCTAGTTGGAACGCTATTTGTTCTTTTTCTTTTGGAAGGAACCGTTTTTCAGGTGTTCGCACCTGAACAATACGGCTTTGACTTTCAGCTCATCCCGCGTTTTGTAACGGTGATTGTGGTTATGATTGGGATGGTTTTGTCACCTGCTTATGGCGTCCTATACGGTGTTGTTTTTGGACTTCTACATGATCTGATTTATACAGATCTTGTTGGGGTATATATGTTTGGAATGTCGGTTGCAGCCTACATAATCGGTTACTTATCGAAGGTTTTTCATCTAAATTGGTTTACGACACTTATACTTGGGTTATTAGGTGTAACATTGATGGAATTCTATGTGTATGAACTATTTTCTTTAATAAATGTAACCGACGTATCCTTTCCTTCCTTTTTCTACAGTCGCTATCTTCCTTCCTTACTTTTAAATGGAATCTTTTTGCTTATTGTTTACTACCCTGTAAAACGGTTGCTTGAAGATTTATCTGAAAGCCGTAGACAAGAAAATCAGGCCAAAAGAAGGAGTTTCCTTTAGCAACGTTGAATTATTCTATGTTGAGGTGAATGAAATTGTCTATGGTACAAAAGCAAACACAGCATTTTGTTACGATTAAAGGAACGAAAGACGGCTTGAATCTGATTTTAGATGATTCCTGCGCTTTTCGTGATGTTATAAATGAACTTGATGAAAAACTTTCCGCTCGTCATATTCAGCAGACGGAAGGACATACGATTACAGTAACGCTCAAGCTTGGGAATCGTTATTTAACAGAAAAGCAAGAAAGAGAACTTCGTGCGATGATTCAATCTAAGCAAAATCTAGAAATTGATCGCATTGATTCGAATGTTATGTCGCGTGACGAAGCCGAAGAAGAGCGTAAGAGATCCAGGATTACGTCCGTAGCGAGAACGGTACGATCAGGGCAGGTTCTTGAAGTGGAAGGTGATCTTCTCCTGATTGGTGATGTGAATCCTGGTGGTACTGTTAAAGCTTTTGGCAATATATTTGTAATGGGGGCACTTCGAGGCATTGCTCATGCGGGGGCTTATGGGGATATAAAGGCGGTTATTACAGCCGCTGTTATGAAACCTTCGCAGCTTAAAATCGCAGATTTAATCAGTAGGCCGCCTGATCAAGTAGGGGCAAGCATTCATGAAGCAGAATGTGCTTTTGTCAAAGACGGTCAATCTGAAATTAGCGTTGATCGCGTTCAAATACTGACCAAAGTACGACCGAATTTGACTAGGTTGTAGACAGAAAGGGGAATGTTGTGTGGGAGACGCTATCGTCATTACTTCCGGAAAAGGTGGTGTGGGTAAGACCACAACGACAGCAAACATTGGAACAGCTCTTGCACTATCGGGGAAAAAAGTATGTCTGGTTGATACGGATATCGGTCTTCGAAATCTTGATGTAGTGATGGGGCTTGAGAATCGTATTATTTATGATCTTGTCGATGTAGCTGAGGAAAGATGTAGACTTCATCAAGCCTTAATTAAAGACAAGCGCTTTGAGGCACTTTACATGCTTCCTGCAGCACAAACGAAAGATAAATCTGCTGTGCAGCCGGCGCAAATGAAGAAAATTATCGATGAATTAAAGCAAGATTACGATTATGTGTTAATTGATTGTCCGGCAGGCATTGAGCAGGGCTTTAAAAATGCCATCGCTGGTGCAGATAAATCGGTTGTTGTTACAACACCTGAAACGTCGGCTGTAAGAGATGCTGATCGCATTATTGGCCTTCTCGAAAAAGAAGAGAACATCGAAGCACCGAAACTTGTAGTAAACCGCATTCGAAACCACATGATGGAAAGTGGCGAAATGCTTGATGTGGACGAAATTGTTTCGATACTTGCAATTGATCTCCTGGGCATTGTAGGGGATGACGATACGGTTATTACAGCTTCGAATAAAGGAGAGCCAATTGCGCTTGATCCTAGTTCAAAAGCTTCGATTGCCTACCGTAATATCGCAAGAAGAATTTTAGGTGAATCGGTTCCTCTTCTCTCTCTTCAAGAAGAAAGAGGCGTGTTTAGTAAAGTGAAAAAGTTTTTTGGAATGCGTTCTTAAATCTCGGCTACGGCCGGGATTTTTTTGTTGGAGAATTCTTTGTCTGTAATACTCATTAATTGCGCAGTCTGAACGTACAACTCAAACTCATTCCTACTTGAAAGTATTCAGTTTATGACATATCCCCTCAGGACAAGTCATAAACTGAATACTACATATAGGAAGGATGGGTGAGGAATGCGGAAAGATCTGGATGATGTGAGAAAACGACTCCATTCGAGAAAGAAGCAGCGTCAGCCAATGCGTGGAGCACCTCGATCAAGCCAAAGTCATGATCATATGCCTACTCTTACAAATCAAAATGTTGAAATGAAAATTCACCCGCTTTTTAACAAGCAAAGTTTTTTAATGCGAGCGATGATTGCGGCCTGCTTATTTCTAGGTGTAGGGATTTTATTTAAAGCAGAGAGCGATCGACTCGTTCCAGCCCAGGATTATGTTACTGATATGATGGCGGAAGAATTTCAGTTTGCCTCGGTGAAGGATTGGTATGAAGGGAATTTTGGAAATCCAGTTGCTTTATTTCCAACATCTCCAGAAACAAATTCGAATGCTGAAGCTCCTGTCTATGCGCTACCTGCGAGCGGGAAAGTACTTGAGAATTTTGAGACCACTGGAAAAGGGATTATGGTCGAAACTGTCCTAAGTTCTGGAGTCGAAGCGATCGATGCAGGGGTGGTCACCTATGCAGGAGATAAAGAAGGGATAGGGCAGACTGTTGTTCTTCAACATACTGATGGAAGCGAGTCATGGTATGGTATGCTGGATTCAATTGATGTTTCTCTTTACGATTTTGTTCAAACGAAGGACCAACTTGGAAGCGTCTCAAACTCTGAAGATGGCAAGACAGGAACATTTTATTTTGCCATAAAGAAAAACGAAGCGTTTATTGATCCGCTTCAAGTTGTACCAATCGAATAATGCTAAGAATGATAACAATCCATCCGCTTTTCTGGATGACAATTGGTCTTTCTATTCTAACAGGGCGTTTTCGAGAAATGCTGCTGCTGTTCCTCGTTGTCCTTATTCATGAGTTAGGACATGCGGGAGCAGCTCGTTTTTTTGGGTGGCGAGTTAATGAAATCGTTCTTTTACCGTTCGGTGGTGTTGCTGTAGTGGATGAGCATGGAAACCGCCCGTTAAAAGAAGAACTTATTGTTATTCTTGCTGGTCCATTCCAACATGTTTGGATGATAGGAGTTGGGGCGATCTTCTATTATTTAGGTTTATGGGATGATATGTTCAGTCTTTTCCTACTTCATAATTTAATGGTTCTCCTCTTTAATTTATTGCCGATATGGCCACTTGATGGCGGAAAGCTTCTTTTTTTATTTTATTCCCTACGTTATCCTTTTAAAGCTTCTCATAGAGTAATGCTTCATTCGTCCTTTGTTTGTTTATGTTTACTCATGATGGCAACGATTGTCTTTTTTCCATTTCACTTAAATTTGTGGATGGTGATCATTTTTCTTTCCGTATCATTGTTCAAAGAGTGGAAACATCATCATTATATTTATTTGCGGTTTTTACTTGAACGTTATTCAACAACGTTTAAAGGGAAAAAAAAGGTTGTTTCAGTAGCTTCTGAAATGAAATTAACAGATCTTCTCGCAACATTTTATCGTGGATATCACTATCAAATCGTCATAACAGATCTAAACGTAGAGGCGGATGAGCAAGTTTTACTTCATGCCTATTTTAAGAAAAATCAAATTGGCTGTGCAGTTGGTACGCTATTTAGGTAAACTAGAGAAAAGTACAAAAAAGGAGAGCGGCTATGGAATTCATTGTTCTTAAAAAAAACGAGTGGCAGGCGGCCGCTATTGTAAAAGATCAAGAAATAACAGATATTTGGGCGGAGGCAATCAACCCAAAAAAACCAGATGAGGGAGACCTTATTCTAGGGAAAGTATCGTCTATTTTAGACGATAAGAATGCGGCATTTATTTCACTTGGTAGCGGAAAACCAGGCCTTTTAAATGGTGATGAACTCGTTTGTGCACAGCAAAAAAAGACAGCCGGGGAACGGATGCCGGCTGTTTCTGATTGTATTGAAGAAGGTCAGCCCATTCTTGTTCAGGTGAAGCACCCTGGGTTCGATCGAAAAGGTCCGATTGTATCAGAATTGGTGGCGTTAACTGGTGATTCTCTCGTCTATATGCCGTACGCCTGTTATTCAGCCGTATCAAAACAGCTGCCAACAAAGAGAGAAGAGCTTCTTCAAATTGCTCATCAACATTGCCTTGAACAAGAAGGACTTATCTTTCGGACAAGCGCAGGAAATTTGAGTGAAGCAGAGCTTTTAGATGAGCTTTACAACCATCGTGAAGAGTGGAAGCAGCTTATTGTTTACGCCGCTTCGGTTCGAGCACCGTGTCTTATAAAAAAAGCCGGGGGACTTGCTGAACGAATTAGCAAACTTTATCCTCTTCATCGAGTAACGAAACTAGCGACAAATGACGACGAAACGGTTAAGACATTCCTGCCTCTATTGTCAAAAGAGGCGAAAGTAATGTCTCAAGACGAAAAGAAGAACGCTCTTCATCTCCTTGAAAGAACGATTGAGGGAATGGAGAAAACAGTTAAAATAGGGAAAGCAGCTCTACATATAGAAGAAACAAATGCAGTAACAGCGATTGATGTGGATAGTGGTGGTGTCAGAAAAATGACAAAAAATCAAACCCATTTTGAAGTGAACTTGACGGCTATCGATGAAATTGCAAAACAGCTGCGACTTCGAAATATTGGTGGCATGATTATTGTTGATTTTTTAAGGGTTGATGAGAAAGAACGACAAACGTTATTCGCTCAAATGAAGAAAAAGGAAAAAATAGACAAACGTTTGAAGGTCGCTGGCTTCACAAAGCTTGGTCTGTTTGAAATGCAGCGAAAGAAGGCGGGACTTCCTCTCAGCAAACTGATTTAAGCTTGGAATGCAAGAAGTCGCGTTTCTTGCATTGACACCGCAATTTTCGCTGTGGTATGATTTAGTGGTTAGTTCGTTTGGAAGCACCCAAAGAGCTACAACCGCTCAAAAACAGGTTTTTAAGCTAGTTTCTAGCACCTGCAATGGCGAGTCTTAGTATTAGAGGAGGTGCACGTATGTACGCAATTATTGAAACTGGTGGTAAACAAATCAAGGTTACTGAAGGTCAAGAAATCTACATCGAGCTTCTTAACACTGAAGCAGGTGAAACGGTTACTTTTGACCGTGTGCTAATGGTAGGTGGAGATGACATTAAAGTTGGTTCTCCTATGCTAGATGGCGCTACTGTAACTGGTAAAGTTGACAAGCACGGTAAAGGTAAGAAAATCACGGTTTATAAATATAAGCCAAAGAAAAACTACCGTCGTAAGCAAGGACACCGTCAACCTTACACTAAAGTAGTTATCGACAAAATTAACGCTTAAGGATATCAACGATGATACGTTTCAACTTGAAGCGCGATTCTGACAATCGCATTATTTCTTTTTCCCTATCTGGACACGCTGAGTCTGGCCCGTACGGCTATGATTTAGTATGCGCAGGTGTTTCTGCTGTGTCGATTGGAACTGTGAACGCGATTGAATCCCTTTGCGATGTACATCTCATAGTTGACATGGAGGATGAAGGTGGGTATCTCAGCTGTACCGTTCCAGCTCGTCTGGACCAGCGTACGGATGAGAATATTCAACTTCTCCTTCAAGGAATGGAAGTATCCATTTCCGCTATTGCCGAGGAATACGGCAAGCATATCCAAATTACTCACACATAGGAGGTGGGACAATATGTTGAAAATGAATCTACAGTTTTTCGCATCGAAAAAGGGTGTAGGTAGTACAAAAAACGGCCGTGATTCAATCTCCAAGCGTCTTGGCGCGAAGAGCGCAGACGGCGAGTTCGTATCCGGCGGTTCGATTCTTTTCCGTCAACGCGGAACTAAGATCTACCCTGGTACAAACGTTGGCCGTGGTGGAGACGACACTCTATATGCGAAAATCGACGGCGTCGTGAAGTTCGAGCGTCTTGGACGTGACCGTAAACAAGTAAGTGTATATCCAGTTGCTAAAGAAGCATAAGCAGCTTAAGAAAAACTCTAACCGTTCGGTTAGAGTTTTTTGATATAATGGACGAAATGGTCTAGAAAAAGTGACGATGCACATGAATACGCATAAGATTGTTTTCTTTTTTAGGGTAACATGAATGAATCATCTATTGTTATAATGAAGAAAATGGTTAAAGCATTGGGAGTGCAATTATGTCTAAAAAGTGGAATACCTTTGATGTTCTGCGCCATTCTCGTCATGATTGGTTAAATCGTTTGCAGTTAATCAAAGGCAACCTTGCACTGGATCATGTGGACAGGGCAAAGGAAATTATTGAAGAAATTATTATCCAGTCGAGACAGGAAGCAAAATTGTCGAATTTAAATGCTCCGAAACTTGCAGAATATATATTAACGTTTAACTGGTGTAACCATTTATTTCAGTTGGATTTTGAAGTGATCGGAGACGAGTATGATATTTGCGCTTACGAAGCAGATCTCATTGCGTTAATTGCTCAATGTACAACAGTGCTTGATTCACATGTGAATGTGCCTGCGGATCACCACTTGTTATTAACGCTTCAGTTGTACCACGAAGAAATTCATCTTGTTTTTGACTTTCAGGGTGAAGTTTCCGATCAAAACAAGCTCAAGCTGGCGTTCGAGAATCCTGATGTAAAAAGCGCTAAATTGATTGAATTAGAGCAAACGGAACAGGAGCTAGTTAGCACGTTTTTGATTAAATGAGGTGAAAGTATGTTTGTAGATCAGGTCAAAGTATTTGTTAAAGCAGGCGATGGCGGAAATGGTATGGTTGCCTTCCGTCGAGAGAAGTATGTACCGGATGGCGGTCCTGCAGGTGGCGATGGAGGAAAAGGCGCTAGCGTCATATTTGAAGTAGAAGAAGGTCTTCGTACACTTATGGACTTTCGTTACAATCGTCACTTTAAAGCGAAAACCGGTGAACACGGTCGTTCAAAGAATCAGCATGGACGTAATGCAGAGGATATGGTTGTTAAAGTTCCACCTGGTACAATCGTTTCAAATGCAGATACCGGAGAAGTAATTGCAGATTTAACGGAACACGGTCAGCGTGCAACAGTTGCACGAGGCGGACGAGGTGGACGTGGGAATTCACGTTTTGCATCACCTTCTAACCCGGCGCCAGAGCTTTCAGAGAATGGTGAACCTGGGGAAGAAAAAGATGTTACTTTAGAGCTCAAGGTTCTAGCTGATGTTGGACTTGTTGGATTTCCTAGTGTAGGAAAGTCAACGCTTTTATCCGTAGTATCAGCAGCGAAGCCGAAAATTGCAGCGTACCACTTTACAACAATCGCTCCTAATTTAGGCGTTGTTGATACGAAAGATGGTCGCAGTTTTGTTATGGCTGATTTACCTGGACTTATCGAAGGTGCTCATGAAGGAGTTGGGCTTGGCCATCAGTTCCTTCGTCATATTGAACGTACACGAGTCATCGTTCATGTCATTGATATGTCTGGTATGGAAGGGCGAGACCCTTATGAAGACTACTTAAAGATCAATGATGAATTAAAGCAATATAAAATGCGTCTAATGGAGCGTCCGCAAATTATTGTCGCTAATAAAATGGATCTTCCAGATTCTGAGGAAAACCTTGAAGTTTTCAAGGGAAAATTAGAGGAAGATTTCCCGATTTATCCGATTTCTGCTGTAACGCGTCAGGGTGTACAGGAAGTATTGTTTGAAATTGCAGACAAGCTTGAAACAACACCTGAATTCCCTCTTGATGAAGAGAAGGAAGAAGAAACTCGCGTAATGTATCGTCACGAGAAAGGTGCACCAGAATTCTTTGTGACACGTGATAGCGATGGAACGTTCGTAGTGAATGGACCTAGAATTGAAAAGCTATTCAAAATGACAGACTTTAATCGAGAAGACAACGTCCGCAGGTTCGCTCAACAGATGCGTAGCATGGGTATTGATGAAGCGCTTCGAGAGCGTGGAGCTGAAGACGGAGATGCAGTTCGGATTCTGGAGTTCGAATTTGAGTTCGTAGACTGATGAACGAAGAAGACTGTCCTGATCGATGGACGGTCTTTTTTACATAGCCGTAATGCTTCGACGAATATGGGCCGTAGCTGGCCGAAATAGAGGTGAGGGGAAGAATGAGCAAAGAAGACAAGAATTTTTATCTTGTTCGAGAAGATGTTTTATCTGATTCGATGTTAAAAACGCTACAGGCGAAACTTCTTCTTGAAAGTGGAACAGTTGAATCTGTCAGAGAAGCCATTGATGAAGTAGGGGTAAGCCGTAGTGCCTTTTATAAATATCGCGATACGATCTTACCGTTTCATACGATGATCATTGAACAGATTGTAACACTTTCTGTTCACCTTGAGGATCGTTCAGGAGCGCTCTCAAGAGTGCTAAGTACAGTCGCGCAGCTCGGTTGTAATTTATTAACGATCAACCAAACAATCCCTCTACAGGGCTATGCTACGGTTATCTTAACAATGGAAATTGGAGAATCCAATCTGCGCTTAAACGATTTACTTGTGAAAATAAAAGAAATTGAAGCGGTTAACAATGCTGAAATTATTGGATCTGGAGCATAGGGGGAGAAAATGGATACCAAAAAAAAGATAGGTTTTCTTGGGCCTGAAGGAACGTTTACAGAAATTGCAGCAAAAACGTTATTTGATGAGGAGGATCGTACACCTTTTCCAACCATACGCGCTTGCCTTGAAGCGGTGGAAAACGGAGACGTCGATTATGGTGTTGTTCCGCTAGAGAATACGATAGAAGGTTCTGTTAATATGACGCTTGACCTGCTCTCACAACAAGTATCACTACCAATCGTTGGAGAGCTCGTTTTGCCGATCAGACAGCACTTGCTTATTCATCCTGATCAAAAGGATTGGAAAAAAGTAAAGCGTGTCCTTTCGCATCCGCATGCGATCGCCCAATGTCATGTCTTTCTTCAACAGGAGTTACCTGAAGCAGAGCTCAGTAATGCACCTTCAACAAGTGCTGCTGCTGAACATGTGCAAAACTCTGGGAAGATTGAAGAGGCTGCAATCGGAAATGAACTTGCTGCAGAAAAATACGGTTTAACGATTGCTCAAGGTGATATTCATGATACGGAAGATAATGACACGCGGTTTCTAGTGTTACACAAAACTGCTGAAGCTTTACCGAAAACCCCTTTATTCCGTGAAGATCGTGTCACATACAAAATTATTCTTCCATCTGATTATCCTGGAGCACTTCATCAAGTGCTTGCTGCATTTGCGTGGCGTAACCTAAATTTAACGAAAATTGAGTCGCGCCCGATGAAAACAGGACTTGGAAATTACTTTTTTATTATCGATGTGGAACGTCCTAACCGTGATGTCCTGTTAAAAGGGGTCATGGAGGAAATACAAGCGCTTGGCATTGGGATTTCTGTACTAGGCGAGTATCCATGTTTCGTCGTAACTCCTAAATAATTGGTGTCATTGAAATACGATCCATAAGAAAGAACGGCGCAAGTTGCGACCGTTCTTTTTTGTGTTTTTTAACTCATTATCACTCGTTTAATCTTGTTCTAACAAAAAACCTTGTTCTTTTAATGCCTGAATGACAGCTTCAAGCTGTGTTTTAGAATTCGCTTCAATGGTATGAAGGTGCACTCCTGAAGTAAGTTCAGATAAAAGCGAGGCATTTGTCATAGAAAGCTTTGATAAAAATTGATCTGCTTCAAGGCGATTCCCTACGAAAAGGGAAGCTGTTAAATGCCCGTATAATGGGTGTTCGACGGTAACATCTTTAACAGTTCCTCCGTGATCTACAATCGTATAAAGCTCATTTTTTGTATCTTTGGGTGAATGCTTGCAGGCGATAACCTGTTCATACTTTCTGTTTTCTCTTTCGGTATTAAACATGATATATCCTTGTGAAGTTGCAATAATCGGTTCATTTCTTGCTTTTAATAACGAAATATCCTGAACGATTACTTGACGGCTAACATTCGTACGACTCGATAAATCACTTCCTGTTAGTGGTTTATCGCTCTCTTTTAGCCACTGAAGAAGTAGTGATCTTCGATTCTCTCCTAATATTTTTTCTCCATCTTGTCCCATAACTAAAACCCCTTTCCAAGAACACGATCTTAATCTTATTATATCTTTGTTACGGAACAGCGTGTAAGGATTTCTTTAAATCCGTCTACGGCTTTTTCTATTTCTTGCATGGTTGTGTCTCGTCCAAGACTGATGCGGACGAGTTCTCTTGCCTCATCACTCGTTCTTCCCATCGCCCGCAAAGTTTTCGAAGGTTGCTGTTGGCCGATCGAGCAAGCTGAGCCCGTTGAGACAGCGATACCTTTACGGTTTAACTCTAACATAACATATTGCCCTTCAAGCCCCTTAATCCGGATACCGATAATATGCGGTAGTCCCTGTTCCCCTTCGATGACAATATTCGGATGTGACAATTCGTTCACGAGGTGAGCGCGTAAGTTTGTGAATTTTTTTTGTTCGGCATTCAATCGGTTAATCGCATCCTCGGCAGCGGCCGCAAAGGAGAAAATACCTGGAACATTCACAGTACCAGGACGGAATCCATTTTCGTGAACAGTCCCTGGTAAAATTTGCTTCCATGAGATCGAGGGCGAAATATAGCAAGCTCCAACGCCTTTTGGGCCATGTAATTTATGAGAAGAAACGGATACGGCAGAAAGATACAACTCATTTACATCAATATCCACTTTTCCGAAAGCTTGAACGGCATCCGTGTGAAATAAAATCCGACGTTTCGCTAGCTCTTTGCCGATCTTCTTAATAGGTTGGAGAGTACCGATTTCACTATTTCCAAAAGTAATCGAAACTAAAATGGTGTCTGTGCGAATGGCTTTGATTAGACTTTCAAGAGATATTTGTCCGCTTTCATTATAAGGAAGGTATGTGACATGGTAACCTTCACGTTCGAGTTGTGAAAATGTATTTAATACAGAAGAATGCTCAGCGCTTGATGTAATGATATGTCCTTGTGAAAATGTTTTTACAATACTTTGGAGTGCTAAGACATTTGCTTCTGTTCCACCTGAGGTGAAATAAATTCCGTTCGGGTCGCCATTTAATAGCGAGGCGATGGAGCGACGAGCATTTTCTAATAAATGAGTAGCATCTGTACCGGCATTATGAGCACTCTCAGTGTTTGCAAAGAATTGTTTGGCGGATTGCGTATAGGCATGTAAAGCTATATCAGAAATTGGGGTTGACGCTGCATAATCAAGATAAATCATTTTTTCTCCTCACTAATATTCAGTCTTGTTATTTATTTAAATATATGTAAATATAGGTGTCAAGACAGATGTTAAGTATTTGCGTTTTTTTATACATTGTTTAGTGGGAGAAGTGGTTTCATGAATCAAGTTAGTACTGAAGTATTAGTGATTGGGAGCGGTGTTGCTGGATTAATGGTAGCTGAACTTCTTTCATTGGAAAAGAATGTGACGATTATCACAAAGTCTAAGCTCGGCGAAAGCAATTCCAAGCTTGCTCAAGGTGGAATTGCTGCAGCTACCACGGAAGAGGATAGCTGGACAAATCATTTTTTTGATACGATCCGAGCTGGCGTTTTTCATAACAACGAAGAACTTACTGAGCTTCTCGTAAAAAGAGGTCCAATGCAACTAAGGCACCTCATCAACTTGGGTGTGCGATTTGATAAAAGCATGAATGGTGAGTATCAAACATGTAAAGAAGGAGCGCATAGCGTATCGCGAATTTTTCATGCCGGTGGTGACGCCACAGGCGAAGAAATCATCAATACACTAATTAATCGAGTGAAAAAACGATGTACCATTCTTGAAGATCATCTGGCGATTGACCTACTTATCGAAGAAGGAGAATGTACCGGAGCTAAAGTGATCAATCAAGCTGGAGATACTTTGATTGTTAATGCGGCTTATACGCTACTTGCAACAGGGGGAGCAGGTCAGCTCTATCCAGTAACGTCAAATCATCCAGCCATTACAGGAGATGGACTTGCAATGGCTTATCGGGCTGGAGCGATATTAACGGATCTTGAATTCATGCAATTTCACCCAACGATGTATGACGGGGATGCTGATCACTCTTTCCTAATATCTGAGGCTGTTCGTGGTGAAGGTGGCGTATTGGTTACAGCTAATGGAGAGCGTCTCATGGAAGGGAAACACGAGCATTTCGATCTTGCACCAAGAGATATTGTAGCAAGAGCGATTCACGAAGAAGTGTTGCCAGTTTACTTAGATATCTCTATGATTTCGAAGTTTGAAGAGAGATTTCCGACGATTGCGATGCAATGTAAGAACCATAATGTGGATTTGGCAAAAGGAATGATTCCTGTGAAACCTGGTGCTCATTTTCTTATGGGTGGCGTGATAACTGATCACGTTGGTAGAACTTCTCTTGATGGGTTATTTGCTCTTGGAGAAGTTGCTCATACAGGTGTTCACGGAGCTAATCGCCTGGCCAGCAACTCTCTTTTAGAGGGTATTGTTTTTGCACGTGAAGCAGCTGAGTGGATTTTGCACCATCACCGAGACGTAAGAAAAAGAGAGTTAATAGATCAAGATACGAGATTTTCTCAACCCTCAATATTACTCCATGAACTAAAAGAAACCATGGATGAATTTGTTGGAATGAAAAGAACAAGGGTGGGGCTTAGTTATGCGCTTAAGTTACTTCACCCCGTTGCAACGGAAGAAGTTGGTAAGTTGGATTTTCAGTCAATTGAACGAGCTAATATGGGGCTAGTCAGCTGGCTAATGGCAACTTCGGCCGTTTTACGTAAAGAAAGCCGTGGTGCTCATTACCGAGCAGACTATCCGAAGCAGCTGCAAAAATGGAAGCAAAAAAGAATACTTAGGGGGATTTATCAGGATGATTGGGTTAAAAGTCAGGAAAGATCTCGAACAATTTTTTATTGAAGATATAGGAACTTCAGATTTGTCGAGTGAGCTGCTATTTCCTTCAGACGAGCAATCAGAAGCGCTATTTATAGCAAAAGAAAGTGGCGTTTTTTGTGGCCGAGAAGTGATTGAAATTGGTTTTCGAATACTTGATGAAAGAAGTCGCGTTGAGGTTTACGTGACAGATGGTGATGTTGTTCAAAGTGGGGACGTCATTGCTTCTGTAAAAGGGAAAGTACGAACAGTACTAACAGGGGAGCGCGTTATTTTAAATCTGATTCAGCGAATGAGTGGCGTGGCTACGATGACGGCTCGAGCAGTTGAACTTCTTAACGATCCTTCTATACGTGTTTGTGATACGAGGAAAACGACACCTGGTCTTCGGATGTATGAAAAGTATGCAGTGAGGTGCGGAGGTGGGGTTAATCATCGAATGACCCTTGATGGTGGCGTAATGCTAAAAGATAATCACATTGCACAGTTTGGAAGTATTGAAAAAGCAGTTTCACATGTAAAGAAACACCTTGGACATATGACTAAAATCGAAGTGGAGACATCAACGGAAGAGGAAGTTCGTGAAGCCGTAAAAGCTCAGGCTGACGTGATTATGTTTGATAACTGTTCGCCAAAAGAAGTGGCCGGATATGCGAAATTAGTTCCCTACCCGTTAATTTCAGAAGCGTCAGGAGGCATTACGCTTGATAATCTTGCAACTTATCGGCAAACAGGAGTTACGATGATTTCGCTAGGTTGCTTAACCCATTCTGTTAAAAGTCTTGATATTAGTTTACGTATGAAAGGGGAAGTGAAATGAACATTTTAGATGCATTAAAAAAGCCTGGTCTTCCAGAACGATATAAAAACCTTACCGAAGAGGAGATGGTTAAGAGGGTTGTAGCGATTAAAGCTGAGATGGGGGAAAGGTTATACCTTCCTGCCCATCATTATCAAAAGGATGAAGTTGTTCAGTTTGCAGATGATACAGGAGATTCTCTCCAACTCGCGCAGCTTGCTGCACGTAATAAAAAAGCGGAAACGATCATTTTTTGTGGGGTTCATTTTATGGCTGAAACAGCTGATATTTTAACAGAAACCCAACAGACTGTTATTCTTCCTGACATGCGGGCAGGTTGTTCAATGGCAGACATGGCGGATATTCATCAAACTGAGCGCGCATGGTCGAAGCTTCAAATGTTATTTGGTGATACGATTCTTCCTTTAACATACGTGAATTCTACGGCTGCTATAAAAGCGTTTGTTGGAAAATATGGTGGAGCAACGGTGACATCGTCTAATGCAATGGCGATGGTTGACTGGGGATTTACTCAGAAAGACCGCATCCTGTTCTTGCCTGATCAGCACCTGGGACGGAATACCGCTTATGAACTTGGTGTCCCTTTAGAGGCGATGGCCGTATGGGATCCGATTACAGATACGCTAGAGTATGAAGGAGATTATAATGAAATTAAAGTGATATTATGGAAAGGTCATTGCTCGGTGCATGAAAAATTCACTGTGGAAAATATTGATGAAGTGAGACGAGAATTTCCTGACATTAGCGTCATCGTTCATCCAGAGTGCAGTTTTGAAGTTGTGGAACGATCGGATTTCTCTGGCTCTACAAAAATGATTATTGAGACGATTGAACAGGCACAACCTGGTTCAAAATGGGCGATTGGGACAGAGATGAACCTTGTTAATCGCATTATTCAACAACATCCCGATAAAACAATCGTTTCATTAAATCCAAACATGTGCCCTTGTCTAACTATGAATCGAATTGATTTGCCTCATCTTCTATGGGCGCTTGAAGAAGCTCTAGTTGGGCAGAAAACAAATCAGATTAAAGTGGAATCAGATACAGCATTCTATGCGATCCAAGCGTTAAATCGAATGCTTGCTCGCGCATAAAATCAAGGGATCAAACGTTATGTTTGATTCCTTTTTCGTTTTTAAATTGACATTACTCATAGGCGCCCTCTCCTTTGCATATTAATGTGATGATCTTATCCTTTCAAAAAGGTAGCAATCTGCCCAGTCATGCATACACTGTACTGAATTTCATTGTACTGATTACAGGAGGGAGTTTTTAGGTTGAAAATACATGTCGTTCAAAAAGGCGATACTTTATGGAAAATCGCTAAAAAATATGGCGTCGATTTTGAACAATTAAAAGCTGTCAATACGCAGCTTAAGAATCCTAATATGATTATGCCAGGTATGAAAGTGAAAGTACCATCGGGTGGTGTTCCCGTTAAGAAGAAAGAAATGCCGATCAAAGAAATGAAAAAAGAAATGCCGATCAAAGAAATGCCTAAGAAAAAAGAAGCGCCGATGAAGCCAGTAGAAAAGCCGTCTATGACTATGCCAATCAACAATGAGTTAAACATGGGGTTAAATATGAACATGAATATGAATATGATGCCTCAGGAAGAAAAGCCTAAGAAAGTAAAGCCAAAAGAAACAAAGCCTGAAAAGAAAGTGGAAGCGAAAAAAACAGTTGAGAAAAAACCGGTTGAGAAAGCAAAAAAAGTAGCTGAAAAGAAACCAGTTGAAAAAGCCAAAAAAGCAGAAAATTTATTTTATCCAATGAATGATGAAGAAGTGTTAAGTGAATTTGAGTCTTCGTCAATGGAAATGCCACCACCTCCAATGAATCAAGGGTATCCTAGTAACGTAGCTGGAACTACAAGTTATGCGAACAAAGAATACAATGGTGGTTATCCTGGCTATCCGACTTCTGTGGGTGGAGCACAAATGGGCTCTAACAATCAGAACGTAGCAGGTGCTTATGAAGGGTATGGAAGTAAAGCAAATTCTGGTGGATATCCTGGAGAAGTAGCAGGAGCTTATGGCTATTCAAATCAAAACGTTGCTGGAGCCTATGGAGGTTTTGGAAATAAAGGGAACGGCTATCCAGGTGCGGTAGCAGGAGCTGAAATGAACGGATATGGTCAAAAAGGAGAAGAGAGCGTAGCGGGGGCTTACCAGCAAAACGGCTATCCAAATCAAAATGTAGCTGGTGCTAACACTAACATGAACAACTATGGTATGGGGGAAGAAAGCTCTGATGTTGCAGGAGCAAGCTACGGAAACAAAGCAAATCAAAGCATGCCGGGATACCCTGGTTCAGTCGCTGGCGCGCATATGTATGGTAGCGGTTATCCAAATCAGGACGTAGCAGGAGCGTATGAAGGCTATGGCCATAAAGGAAACAATGGCGGCTACCCAGGAAATGTAGCGGGCATGCAAACACAAGGGTATCCAAATCAGGACGTAGCAGGAGCGTATGAAGGCTATGGCCATAAAGGAAACAATGGCGGCTACCCAGGAAATGTAGCGGGCATGCAAACACAAGGGTATCCAAATCAGGACGTAGCAGGAGCGTATGAAGGCTATGGCCATAAAGGAAACAATGGCGGCTACCCAGGAAATGTAGCGGGCATGCAAAAACAAGGGTATCCAAATCAGGACGTAGCAGGAGCGTATGAAGGTTATGGCCATAAAGGAAACAATGGCGGCTACCCAGGAAATGTAGCGGGCATGCAAACACAAGGGTATCCAAATCAGGACGTAGCAGGAGCGTATGAAGGTTATGGCCATAAAGGAAACAATGGCGGCTATCCTGGATCAGTAGCCGGGGCAGCAATGAATGGTTATGGTATGGCGCCATATGCTCATAAAGGAAATGAAGAATATCCTGAAGCTGTGATGGGTGCTTATGGTTATCCGAATCAAAATTTAGGTGGCATGATGATGCCGCCTGGCTATCCTAACCAACCAATGGTCTCACCTTATCAGCAACATGACTGTGGATGTGGAGGAAATCAACAAGTATCGCCTTATCAACAAATGCCGTCATATGCGAACCCTGGATTCGTTCAGGGAGCTAATAAAGCGCCGATGATGGATTATATGGGAATGGAAAGTAGCTATGCGGAATCACGCTAGTAAGATGAATGGGGCTATCCTACAGGGGATACGCCCTTTTTTTCTACAAATGAAGCAGATAAATTCACTCGTTTGGAGGGGCATTTCTTACAATGGCGAGCCTGTTTTTTTAAAAGCAGCAGTAAAGAAAGAAACGATAAAAAAACAAATCGAAATATCATCTGCTGGTGCTACTTCTTTTGTTCCTTATATTCCTTTCGCAGATGGCGAGTGGATGAAAGAAAGTGGTGGACTGACGTTTGCCTGCATGAAAGCAATAGAAGGGCGAGCGCTTGACTATAGTATTAAAGAAGATCGATTTCTTGCGCTGGAAAAAACCAATCATTTTCAAGATGAAGTTCAGGGGATTGTTAGTAAGCACATACCATATGTCTCTCTTACTCGAAAATGGACGAACCGCTTCATACGGTTTAAGCAAAATTTAGATTCTGAGGTACTCTCTTTTGAACAGGAAAAGCTTATTAATTATTTTTTAACGATTGGTGAAAGTGTTCTCTCTGAGATGAAGGAAGTCGAACAACTTGAACGGTCTGCTTATCGACGTCATTGCATTGTCCACGGCGATCCTGCACATCATAACTTTATCTTTAATTTTGATCAGTTGCTTTTAATTGATGGTGATCTCATAAGTTACGCTCCGCGTGAGTATGATTATTTGCAGTTGATAAATCGAATGCTTCCTCACTGTAACTGGTCGCTAGAGGAATGGGAGAAGTCACATATCTCTTCACTTCGTCATTGCATCGAACATTCTTCTCTTAGAAGACTTCTTGCTTATCCTGCCGATTTTTACCGGGAATGGTTAATGAATCCCAGTGGAAGAAATGAACTATTGGTAAAAACAGAGCAGCAGAAAGAGAAAAGGTCGGCATTCATTCGGCAAGTGCTTTAATAGGTACCATTGTTACCTAGAACTAACAGATTAAAAACATCAGCCTCCTCACATTCTAAAGGTGAAAGGAGGTTTTAAATTTGAGGAAAACAATTCTAACGCTTTCTACGATGATGTTTGCAGGTGGATTAATCGGGTGTACAGCCGATAATGAGGCGATGGATACACGTTATAATGATTCCACACGTCCGATTGGTTATTACACAAGTGAAGATAATAACGGTGATTATCGCGAAGGTGCCGTTACAGACATGATTGACCGAGATTATGAACACGGTGTAAAAGCTCCAGATGGAAAGCAAATTGATAAACGTAATGGAATGAACGGGCCAGGATACATGCGTACCGATGATAATTATTCAGGTTATGACAATGAACTGTCTACCCGACTTGCGAAGAGAATCAACAAGCTTAAAAATGTGGACGATTCTCGTGTCATTGTATACGGTGATCAGATCATGATTGGCGTTGATACAAACGACAAAAATGATGCAGATGTAAAGGATACAGTTCGTAGTGAAGTAGCAAAAGTAACGAAACAGAAAAATGTTTCGATCTCAACAGATGAAGATGTTTTTGGTCGCATGGGCGACGTGAATAACCGTCTTGCAGATGGAAATGGCTTTGAAGAGGTTCAGGCTGATGTGAATGGGATTTTAGATGACATCGGCAATGCTGCAAAGCGTCCTTTTGAGAACAACAAGTAATCAAAATAGCGAGTGGGCAGAAGCCTGCTCGCCTACATATGCAGAACACTTTTCGGTCGAATAACTCCTATGTTACGGTTAGAGAAATCACTCTATTTGAAAGGAGTCGTTCGTACCGATGGCTGGACATTCCAAATGGAAAAATATTCAACGTAGAAAAAACGCACAGGATGCGAAACGTGGGAAAGTATTCATGAAGCTAGCGAAGGAAATTTTTGTTGCTGCTAAGCAAGGGGGAAGCGATCCGGAAACAAATCCTTCTTTAAGACTTGCGATTGATAAGGCGAAATCATCAAATATGCCGAACGATAACATTGATCGTGCGATAAAGAAAGCCACTGGTGATTTAAATGGCGTACAGTACGAAAATGTTATATATGAAGGCTATGGCTCAGGTGGCGCAGCGCTCATGGTTCAATTGCTCACAGATAATAAAAATCGTGCTGCGGCCGATGTACGACATGCTTTTAGTAAAAATAATGGAAATATGGGCGAAAATGGTTGTGTATCCTTTTTATTTAATCGCAAAGGTTTACTGATCATTGACCGCTCTGAAAGCGAAATTGATGGAGAGGAATTATTGCTTCAGGTCATTGAAGCTGGTGCAGAAGAAATGGAAACAACGGAGGAAGCGTATGAGATTTATACGGATCCACAAGAGTTTCAGGTGGTTAAGCATCAGCTAGAAGCAGACGGCTTAACATTCTCATCTGCTGAGGTCACAATGATTCCAGAAACGTATGCCCCTCTAGAGGACGAAGATGGTATTAACATGGTGAAGCTAATTGAACAGCTTGAAGATAATGATGATGTGCAAGAAGTATATCATAATGCGGAAATAAATGATGAGGTTTATGAGCAACTTTAAGCTACAGATTTTCTGTAGCTTTTTTTGATGAATAGAGAGAGAAAAGTTGGAAACGCTAACGGCATGAACTTATTGAATATGGAAGAAAGGTGTTGAAGATATATGAAAAACCTTTATCCACTCATTCTGTTAGGTTTCCTTCTAGTTTTTGGTGGAACATCTGCCGAAGCTTTTGAGCCTAATAACGGTTTAGCAACGGTAACATCAGAGTCTCTACTAGAAGAAGGGCCGTTAGTCATTGAAGTAGAACTACGAACGAATTATGCTGATGGTGTGACAACAAAACAATCCGTATATGAAACGATCTGGGCAATGGAGGATTTTTGGAGTCAATATGCAGACTGGCAACTTGTGGATCAGGAAGAAGGAAAAATGGTTTTTGAACGGAATTTTGAAGACATTTCACCTGCAAGTAAACAAAATGGTCATTTTGGTTTAACGAAGGATGGTGTTCTTACCATTTTTGATGGTGACCCTGCCGATGAGAAAGTGATTCAAACGTTCTTCCAAATTGATGTAGGGAAGCTTGAAAGTCAAAGGCGAGAACAACTTATGGATGGTATACCTGTAGAGTCATGGTATCAGTTTGAAGATGTGATTCAATCTTTTTCGAAAATCAAAAGCGAACCTGTCCAATAGGACAGGTTTTTGCGTTTAATTTACGCTTCCTTCCGCTTTTCGTGAGATCCACCTGCAGTGGGCAGACACTCGGTCACTTCAAACTATAACTAGAACACCAAAAGCGTGTTCTGGTTCAAGAGCTTCAATATCTCCGTTACTAAACGCTCGTCTCCGCTTTTCATGTCTAGCTGCGCGGGCCAAATCCTCCGGCTGTTTCACCCAATCGAATGAGACAAAAAGCGTCTCAATCTCATGGGTTCCAACATCCTGCGGATTTTAACCGGCCCGCTCCGCTTTTCATGTTTTTATGGTAGAATGGAGAGATAGAAATACACGTTCGTATGTACAGGGGAGAGAGTAGCTTTGATTGAATATATTAAAGGCACGGTTGAATATATTGATACAGAATACATTGTGGTGGAGTCCAATTCGATTGGCTATAAAATCTATTGTGGCAATCCGTTTGAGTTTCAGAAATATCGAAATCAATCGATCCAAATTTTTACGCACCATTATGTGAGAGAAGATCTTATTGCTCTTTATGGTTTCCCAAGCCGAGAAGAGCGCCTTTTATTTGAAAAACTGTTAAATGTATCAGGGATTGGTCCTAAAGGTGCGGTTGCTATTTTAGCGACTGGCGAACCGGACAAGGTAGTTAGTGCCATCGAGATGGAAGATGAAAAATTCTTGACGAAGTTTCCTGGAGTAGGAAAGAAAACAGCTCGTCAAATTATCCTTGATTTAAAAGGAAAGCTGAAAGGTTTTGGAACTCCAATAGAAGGATTATTTGCAGTTGACGAGGTGCAAGAAGAAGGCGCTCATGAACTTGATGAAGCGCTAGAAGCATTGAAAGCACTTGGCTATGCAGACCGAGAAATTAAGAAGGTTAAACCAAAACTGTTAGAAGAAACGCTAACAACCGATCAGTATATTAAGAAAGCCCTTCAGCTTATGCTGAAGCAATAAGGAGGGAGTAACGTGGAAGATCGCATTCTATCTGGAGAACAAGTCGGTGACGACTCATCCGTAGAATATAGCCTCCGTCCTCAGCGATTAGCTCAGTATATTGGACAAGAAAAAGTAAAGCGAAATCTTGAAGTGTTTATTGAAGCGGCAAAAATGCGCGAAGAGCCTCTGGATCATGTTTTGTTATATGGTCCTCCAGGCCTCGGTAAAACGACCCTTTCCGCTATCATTGCTAATGAGATGGAAGTGAATTTGCGTACAACATCAGGTCCTGCCATCGAACGACCAGGGGATTTAGCAGCTATTTTAACGGCCCTTGAACCTGGAGATGTTTTATTTATTGATGAAATTCATCGTCTTCCAAGAAGCGTAGAAGAAGTGCTTTATCCCGCAATGGAAGATTATTGCCTGGATATTGTGATTGGAAAGGGTGAAACGGCCAGGTCCGTTCGACTGGATCTACCACCATTTACACTTGTCGGTGCGACGACAAGAGCAGGGTTATTAACGGCCCCTTTACGAGACAGGTTTGGTGTCTTAAGCAGGCTTGAATATTATCTAGAAGATGAATTACAAACGATTATCATGAGAACAGCTGATATTTTTAATGTAGAAATGGATCAGAATGCCGCTGTTGAACTAGCGCGTCGCTCTCGAGGAACACCGCGAATCGCTAATCGTTTGTTAAAGCGAGTAAGAGATTTCGCTCAAGTAAAAGGCGATGGAGTCATCTCGTCATCGCTTGCTGCACAGGCGCTGGAGATGATGCAGGTGGATCCGCTCGGACTCGATCATATTGACCACAAGCTTCTTTTAGCGATTATTGAAAAGTTTCGTGGTGGACCTGTTGGCGTTGATACGATTGCCGCCACCATTGGTGAAGAAAGTCATACGATTGAAGATGTGTATGAGCCTTACCTTCTTCAAATTGGATTTCTACAGCGCACGCCGCGTGGACGAATGGTGACGCATCATGTATACGAACACTTTGGTATGGAGGTTCCGAAATAAAGATGGGCATTTCAAAGCTATTTATCGTTTTAGGTATCGCTTTTTTAGCTATTGGTGTTTTGTGGTCCTTTGTCGGTAAATTACCTGGTGATTTGATAATTAAAAGAGGAAACACAACATTCTTTTTTCCTATCGTTACTTCTATCATCGTTAGTATTGTTCTGTCACTACTCTTTTTTATTATAGGCAGGTTCAGATAAGGGGGAGCTTTCCAACCGTCAGTTACAAGCTGGGGGAAGGAGAACTGCCCCTTAAGGGTGCGCGGATCGGTAGTGCTGTGGTAAAATCAATAAAGTTGAACACTTTTTAGAAATAGTGGTGAAGAAAATGAACGTAAATGATTTTGATTTTGAGCTTCCAGAAAGATTAATCGCGCAAACCCCGTTAAAAGAGCGGACAAAATCGCGATTGATGGTCTTAGACCCATTAGAGCAAAAGCTTCAGCATAGAGAGTTCTCCAATTTGGAGGAACATATCAATCCTGGTGATTGTCTTGTCTTGAATGATACGCGGGTGATGCCGGCAAGACTATACGGTTCAAAAGAGGAAACTGGTGCCAAGATTGAAGTTCTCCTGCTTAAGCAAATGGAAGATGATGAATGGGAAACGCTTGTTAAACCTGCCAAGCGAGTGAAGCCAGGCACGGTAATTTCCTTTGGCGATGGCCGTTTGACAGCCGTATGCAAAGAGTCTTTAGAACACGGTGGCCGTGTACTGGAGTTTCAATATGAAGGGGTTTTTTATGAAATCCTTGATCAACTTGGTGAAATGCCGCTTCCTCCTTATATTACAGAAACGCTTGATGATCAAGATCGCTATCAAACCGTTTTTGCAAAGCATAGAGGATCTGCTGCTGCACCAACTGCAGGACTGCATTTTACAGAAGAAATGCTTCAACGTCTTGAAGACAAAGGCGTTCACATAGCCTTTATCACGCTACATGTTGGGCTAGGTACATTTCGACCAGTTTCTGTCGATAATATTCTTGAACATGAAATGCATGGGGAATTTTATCAGCTGACGAAAGGGACGGCGGATCTTTTGAATCGAGTTCGTGAAGATGGAGGTCGAATAATTTCAGTTGGCACAACTTCGACAAGAACGCTTGAGACGGTGGCTTCAGCCCATGACGGCCTTTTTGAAGAATCATCAGGTTGGACTGATATTTTTATTTACCCTGGTTATACGTTTAAAGCAATCAATGGACTGATTACTAACTTTCACCTGCCTCAGTCAACATTGATCATGCTCGTAAGCGCCCTTGCGGGAAGAGATTTTGTGCTTTCCGCTTATCGTACTGCTGTTGAAGAGGAATACAGATTCTTCAGTTTTGGTGATGCAATGTTGATTTTGGAAGGGAGTACGAAAGTATGACGGAACCAATCCGCTATGAATTAATTAAAACATGTAAACAAAGTGGTGCGCGCCTTGGGAAGCTTCACACCCCCCATGGAACGTTTGAAACCCCAATGTTTATGCCAGTTGGAACACTTGCAACAGTTAAAACAATGAGTCCTGAAGAATTGAAAGAAATGGGTGCAGGGGTTATTTTGAGTAACACTTATCATCTTTGGCTTCGACCAGGACACGATATTGTAAAAGAAGCGGGTGGTCTTCATAAATTTATGAACTGGGATCAGCCAATCCTAACTGATTCTGGCGGCTTTCAAGTATTTAGCTTAAGTGACCTCAGACAAATCGAGGAAAAAGGTGTTCACTTCCGAAATCATATGAGTGGTGAGAAGCTTTTTCTTTCTCCTGAAGGCGCAATGGAAATTCAAAATGCACTAGGTTCTGATATTATGATGGCATTTGATGAATGCCCTCCATATCCAGCAGAATTTGACTATATGAAGAGTTCTGTAGAGCGGACTAGTCGGTGGGCAGAACGTTGTTTAACGGCTCATGAACGTAAAGATATCCAGGGGTTGTTCGGTATTGTACAGGGTGGCGAGTACGAAGATTTAAGGAAACAAAGTGCTGAGGATCTTGTTTCACTCGATTTTCCAGGTTATGCAATCGGAGGTCTTTCTGTTGGCGAACCAAAAGATGTGATGAATCGCGTGTTAGATTTTACAACACCTCATCTTCCAACTCACAAACCACGTTATTTAATGGGAGTGGGGTCACCTGATTCTCTTATTGATGGTGCAATTAGAGGAGTGGACATGTTCGATTGTGTTCTTCCAACGCGGATTGCTCGTAACGGGACGCTTATGACAAGTAACGGTCGTCTTGTTGTTCGAAACGCGAAATATGCACGAGATTTCCGTCCGCTTGATGAAAATTGTGATTGTCACGTTTGCCGGAATTATTCGAGAGCTTACATTCGTCATCTTGTAAAATCAAATGAAACTTATGGCTTTCGCTTAACGACTTACCATAACCTTTATTTTCTGTTAAACTTGATGAAGCAAGTTAGACAGGCGATTATGGATGACCGTCTTCTAGACTTTAAGGCTGAGTTTTTTGAACAGTATGGGTTTAATAAACCAAATGCGAAAAACTTTTAATCCATAGATTGTGTAACTGCTGGAAAGGGGTGAAAAGAGTATGAGTTCTACGTTAATGAATTTAGTCCCGCTTCTATTAATGTTCGCGATTTTCTATTTCCTTTTGATTCGCCCGCAACAGAAGCGTCAAAAGAAAACGAAAGAAATGCAAGCAAGCCTAGAAAAAGGGAATAAAGTTGTAACCATCGGTGGAATGCATGGAATTATTGATGCAATGGACGAAGGTACAATTACAATCCGCACAACTGACGGTACAAAAATGGTGTTTGACCGAGCGGCAATCCGCGAATCAATCACTGAAAATAGCAAGTAATTGAGAAGAGCGTCCTCTATGGAGGGCGCTCTTTTTTCTAGGCTTCTCGATGCTTGCCACCTTTAACATTCACCCCAATAATTCCTCCAAGAATGCAAATGAGACCGTAACCAGCATGATAAAGTAGCTGCTCGAGGTTCATGTTTACGCGATATCCCAAGTATTGAATGAGGAAAAGAAGCATGATATACATACAAGCTGTTCCTCCGCCAAGTAGCCAACCGCGTTCCCCCCCTTTGCCTCCAGAAATAAAGCCTCCAATAAAAAAGGCAATCACAGTCGCTACAATAATGAGTGGACTAATTCCTTTTTCAGATACCGAAGAGAAGCGAAGAATTAATGAAAAAAGGACGCTAGTCGCAAGCACAATAACAATAATCGCAAGTAAGCCAGACCCCATACTTGAGAATGCGTGTTTGGATCTCATTTTCCTCCCCCTTAAACGAGATAGTTTGTACATTCTATTCGACTACGGAGGAATTAGAAGTCTATTCATGAATTCGGACAGCCCGTCATACGATGTTAGAAACGGGACAGGGAAGGGGCAGTATGGATTGGACATAATCATTGCGCTCACCATATTTGTTCTTGCTTATATAGGCATCATTACCGAAAAAATCAATCGTGCTATCGTCGCATGTGGCGGCGGACTGCTTATGTTGCTGGCGGGGATTACAAACACTGATTCAGCTTTTATGAACCACGTTGATTGGAATACGATCGCCCTCTTGTTTTCTATGATGATACTGGTTTCCATTACAAGTCAAAATGGACTATTTGAATATATCGCGATTAAGCTTGCCCAACAGGTGCAGGGGAAGCCTTTGCCGCTCCTCGCCGTTATAGGTACTTTAACTGCAGTTGGATCTGCCCTTTTAGATAACGTTACAACAGTTCTTCTACTTGTCCCGATAACGCTGACGTTAACGAAAATATTAAACATCACAAGCATGCCCTTTTTAGTAACGGTAATCCTATCATCCAATATCGGAGGAACGGCAACATTGATCGGTGATCCGCCTAATATTATGATTGGTCAGGCAGTTGACCATCTTGATTTTAATGATTTTATTTATAACTTAGCCCCGATTGTTGTGGTCATTTATGCTGTTATCATAACAGGTCTTTTGTTTTTTTATCGGAAAGGATTAATCGTAGATGATTCGTATCGAAAGTCATTGTTAAAAATTGATGCGTCTCAGTATTTGAAAAAAGGACCTTTGCTCTATAAGTCTTCAGCCGTATTACTTATGACAATTACTGGTTTTCTTTTGCACCCTGTCTTACATACTGAATTGACGAATATTGCGATGGCGGGGGCAGTTCTTTTACTATTGATTACTCAAAAAGAGCATAAGGTGGAAGAGGTTTTTGAATCGATTGAATGGGTGACGTTATTTTTCTTTATGGGTCTTTTTATCCTTATTGGTGGATTAGAGGAAGTAGGTATTATTGATGAAGTTGCCAGGACGATTCTTTTATATACTGAAGGTGATTTGCCTAAGACTTCCCTTATTATTTTGTGGGGAGCAGGTATTCTCTCTGCCTTTTTAGATAACATTCCATTTGTTGCAGCCATGATCCCGGTGATTTCAGAATTCTCTGGGTACGGAATGACGAACCTTGATCCGTTGTGGTGGTCGCTTGCCTTAGGTTCATGTCTTGGTGGGAATGGAACGTTAATTGGAGCTTCTGCTAATGTGGTGGTGGCTGGTCTTGCGTTAAAAGACAACCAAGAAGTAAGGTTCATTGCTTTTCTCAAAATTGGATTACCGGTCGTCTTCATCTCGCTTGTTATTAGTACAGTCTACATCTATTTCAGATATTTACTTCCCTATTACTAGGGAAGTTTTTTTATTTTCTGCAATACAACATTTCCAATACATTCCCTCATGTAGAAACAAAACGTGGTTAAACTAAACAAAAGAAGCTTGAAAGGAGGGATCAGGGATGGAATATATGACCATTATACTTAGAACGCTTGTTTTATATTTTGTAATTATTTTCGTTTTTAGAGTGATGGGAAAGCGGGAAATTGGTCAGCTAAGTATTCTTGATTTTGTCGTTTCTATTATGATTGCGGAGCTTGCTGTCATGTCAATTGAAGATCCACAGACACCGATGCTTAATACGATTGTTCCAATGGTTGTGCTTGTATTAATACAAATACTTATGGCTTTTGTTTCACTTAAAAGTGAGAAAGTACGGGAAATCGTGGACGGAAAGCCTTCCGTGTTAATTGATCGGGGTAAAATCGATGAAACGGAAATGAGAAAACAGCGATATAACTTTGATGATTTGCTGGTTCAATTGCGAGAGAATAACGTTGCATCTGTTTCAGATGTTGAGTTCGCGATCCTTGAACCCTCAGGCAAGCTATCGGTCATCAAAAAAGAGGAGGATAATAAACAAGAAGAGCCTGCAACTTTAATGCCTCTTCCCCTTATCTTGGATGGAAAAGTTCAGGAGGAACATCTTGAGCGAATTGGAAAAACAGCGCTATGGCTTAGGCAAGAGCTTAGAAAAGTTGGGCATAAAGATATAAAGCGGATTTCATTTTGTTCCCTCCATAAAAATGGAAGTTTTTTTATTGATTTGAAGAATGAGAAAAAGTAACCGTGAAGGTTACTTTTTCTCTGTATGGATGCAGTTTAAAATAGGCTTAATTATATTAGTGAATGAATTTCCCAATGAATGGCATTCTTCTTAAGTCATGTCGATTAATAAGTCCAAGCAGTAGTAAAATGACAAAATAAATGATTGATGTGACCGATATAGCTAAGACCGTACCGAGTAGATCAGTGGAAGACGAAGAGAAGGTTTGATAAAGAAAATGTCCGGCAAATCCAGTTGCTATAATGGATGTTACGCCTTTAAGTAAATCACTTACAACAAGAGAAAAACCAATTGCCTTCACAAGAGTGGCAAAGTGGAGAAGTGTTACGAGAAGAATGCCTATTACAATTGCAAGAGCCGCGCCCATAATGCCTAACTCAGGTCGAGAAGCAAGAAAGAAGATCGCAATTAGTTTAACGCCTGCGCCAATAAAACTATTGATCATAGCAGCCTTAGCTAAATCTAATGCTTGTAGGGCGGCTGCAAGCGGACCCTGAAAATAATAGAAGAAAAAGAAAGGAGCCATAACTTGTACATAGATGGCGACGTGAGGGGCGTTGTACATGATATCCATTAATGGAACCGCAAAGATATATGTGATGACTACCGAAAGTCCACCAGCCACCATCGATAGTCGGATTGCTTGACTTAACCGGTGTTGAATTTGTTTATACTGCTTTTGAGCATGTGCTTCACTAATTGCGGGTACAAGTGATACCTGCAAAGAGTAGGTGATAAAGGTAGGGAGAAACAACAGTGGTATAGCAAGGCCAGTTAAGTGACCGTATTGTTTTGTGGCAAGCGTTGTGGCAACTCCAGCGATGGCAAGGCTTCGTGCCACCATAATCGGTTCAAAAAAATAGGAGAGAGATCCTATCAATTGACTACCAGTTGTCGGTAGCGAAATCTTCATTAAACTGTTGAAAGTCCCTCTCCCGCCTTTTAAATAGTTGAAAAATCCACTTCTTATTTTAATCCGCTTTTTCATTTTAAACATGGAAAACATAAAGAGAAGCGAGGCGAGTTCTCCAAGCACTACGGAAATCATTGCACCTGCCGCGGCAAATTCGACACCATAAGGTAGAAACGCGCCTGTAAGAACTGCGACGAGACAAATGCGTACAATTTGTTCAATTACTTGAGAATAAGCAGACGGTCTCATGTTCTGTAATCCCTGGAAATACCCTCTAAGCACTGAAGAAAGAGCCACAATTGAGACAACAGGGGCAATAGCGACAAGCGGATAAAATGTGCGCTCATCTGTGAAAACCTCTTTTGACAAAAATGGAGCTGCAAAGATCATCATCGTTGTAAAAATAACGCTAAGCACAGTCGTAATCGAAAGGGATACAATTAAAATTTGTTTGATTTTCTGGCGGTTACCTTCTGCATCAGCTTCAGCTACCATTTTTGAGATCGCAACAGGAAGTCCCATGCGTGTTAGCGTTATCGTTAGTATTAATGTAGGAACGGCCATCATATAAAGACCGACACCTTCTTCACCCATCACACGAACCATCACTATACGGTTAATAAAGCCTAAAACTTTCGTAATTAACCCGGCTAAGATGAGAAACAGTGTCCCTCTAAGAAAGGTTTGCTTTGACATATACTCCCTACTTTCTATCCAGAATACAGCTGAGAAATTGTAGAAAAGTCTAGATATTTTTTATCACTATGTATATGCTTATTAGGGGACAAAGCATGACAGGCATATAGGAGTGTTTTAATGAAAGAAGAAATTAAACAGTTTGTTGTAGAGAACCTTAGTTTTCTACCTCAGGAAGTGATTGTCGTAGTGATCTCTGCACTTCCAATATTAGAATTGAGGGGTGGAATCCCTCTTGCTCATACTTTTGACTTTTCTTTTCTTAAGGCTTTCTCATTAAGCCTTCTAGGAAATGCGTTACCGATTATCCCTTTACTTCTTCTGTTTCAGCCGTTAAGTAACTGGTTGATGAGATTTAGCTTGTATAAACGGTTTTATGATTGGCTTTACCATCGAACGATTAGCAAAAGTAAGAACGTTGATAAATATGGTGCGATTGGACTTATTTTGTTCACCGCAGTCCCTCTTCCGACGACAGGAGCTTACAGTGCGTGTGTCGCTGCAGCTTTATTTAAAATCCGTTTTAAATATGCTTTTCTTTCCATCCTTACAGGGGTCATCATTGCAGGACTTGGTGTAGGAGCAGCAATCTATTCAATTTTTTAAATAGACCCGTCATTTTTCATGTCGTCGATCAAGATCTCTGGCATGTAAACGATTCTAAGAAAGGAGACCGAGAGATGAATGAGTGGAAGAAGGAAGTATCTCCAGCTCTTGAAAGCAAGCGGGATGAATTTTTATTGTTAGGTTATAATGGCGCAACTATGGACGAAATCTGGGAGTGTCTCCTTGCTCGTTTTGAAAGAAACAATGAGTTGGAAGAGATGAAATTACACCAGTTGGTAAACGAGATTATGCGTTTATCAGTTAATGAGTATATGAACTGGTTAACAATCCATGCTTATAAAGGTACGAAAACGTTTGAAAGCAAGGCCTAAAAAGACTGAAATTGACAGAAAAATTCATGATTCGATATAATAGCTAGTACTGTGTGAGATGTGATTTACATAAGCAAGAATGTTGGGGGTTTAGAGAGGAGTTTTTTTATGGTGAAAAAAGGCAGGATCGTAGCGTTTTTTCTGATCGTCCTTTTGCTTGGCGGATTGATTGGAACAACCGTCATGGGTGTAACAAAAGACATTAAACTAGGTCTTGACCTGCAAGGTGGGTTTGAAGTCCTTTATGAAGTAGAACCTGCTCAAGAAGGTCAGGAACTTAGTCAGGATTTATTAAACAGTACAGTAAGTGCCCTGTACAAGCGTATTAACGTACTAGGGGTTTCAGAACCTCGTATTACGATCGAAGGCGAAGATCGCATTCGCGTGCAGCTTGCTGGTGTAAAAGATCAGAATCAGGCTCGTGAACTTCTGTCTACACAGGCGGAGCTAACATTCCGCACAACGGACGATGAGGAGAAGATGAGCGGTGCTGATCTGAAAGAAGGAGCGGCAAAGGTTGTTTTTGATAATAACCAACCCGTCGTTCAAGTAACCCTAAAGGATCCTGAAAAATTCGCAAATATTACGCGAGACCTCAGTCAATTGCCCCAGCCGGATAATCGACTAGTGATCTGGCTTGATTATGAGGAAGGCGATTCTTATAAAGAAGAAGTGACAAAGCCAGCTGATGAACAAAAATTCATCTCCGATCCAGCTGTCAACCAGGTCCTTTCTCAAAATACTGTAGTCATTTCAGGGCCACCTTTCCAACTAGAAGAAGCTGAAAATCTAAAAGAGCTTTTAAACGCAGGTTCTTTACCGGTTCAGCTAGAAGAGATTTATTCAACTTCAGTTGGTGCACAGTTCGGCGAACAGTCTCTTGATAAAACGGTTATTGCAGGATTTATTGGAGTTGGGTTAATTTTCCTATTTATGCTATTCTATTACCGTTTACCAGGGGTAATTGCGGTGATTACGTTAACTACGTATATCTATTTGATTCTTGTTGTCTTTAATTGGATGAACGCAGTATTAACTCTCCCTGGTATTGCTGCACTTATACTCGGGGTAGGTATGGCGGTTGATGCGAATATAATTACGTATGAACGAATTAAAGAAGAGATTCGTTCAGGTAAATCGGTCATGTCCGCCTTCAAAGCTGGGGGAAGACGTTCCTTTACAACGATTTTTGATGCGAATATTACAACTTTAATTGCTGCCAGTGTTTTATTTGCTTATGGAACAAGCTCAGTAAAAGGGTTTGCAGTAATGTTAATCACGAGTATCGTCGTTAGCTTTTTGACTGCCGTTTGGGGTTCGCGAATTCTTCTCGGCCTATGGGTCAAGAGCAGGGCACTGAATAAAAAGCCCGGACTTTTTGGCGTAAAGGAGAGTGAAATCGATGAGCTCTAAAGTAAGAGATACCAAGTTTGATTTTGTCAAACATCGGAATAAATTTTTTGCGATTTCACTTGCTTTGATCGTTCTTGGTGGGTTAGCAATTGCGATCTTTGGATTGAATCTTGGCATTGATTTTTCAAGTGGTTCTCGTGTAGATCTTCAATCAGATAGCAAGCTAACAACTGAAGAAGTAAGCAAAGAATTTGATGAGCTTGGATTTGATCCTGAGTCCGTCACCCTTGCAGGTGGTGGTGAAATGGCAGTAGCCGCCTTCAAAGATGAGCTTGGAAAAGACGAAATTGCAGAAATTAAAAATCATTTCACAGAACTTTACTCTGTTGAACCAAGTATTAGTACCGTTTCTCCAGATGTAGCAGTAGATTTAGCAAAAAATGCATTTATCGCCCTTGCGATTGCATCCGTAGGGATTATTATCTATGTGGCCCTGCGTTTTGAATGGCTACAAGGTGTAGCGGCGATTGTTGCGCTATTCCATGATGCGTTCTTCATCATTGCGGTCTTTAGCATTCTGCAGATAGAAGTTAATATTACATTTATTGCGGCAGTGCTAACGATTGTTGGTTATTCCATTAACGACACGATTGTGACATTCGATCGCATTCGTGAAAATATGAAGTTCGAGAAGAAAGTGAAGACGTTTGAAGATGTAGCACGTGTCGTGAACAAAAGTCTTGTTCAAACGCTTGCTCGTTCGATTAATACCGTTCTTACGGTTGTCTTTGCGGCAGCGGCCTTAACAATCTTTGGAGGGGAAGCAATTAGACCATTTGCAATCGCGCTATTGATTGGTCTCGTTGCAGGTACTTATTCTTCTCTCTTTATTGCTTCTCAACTTTGGGCAGTATGGAAAGGGAAACAATTAAAAAAGAAAAAGTTTACTCCTGCTGAAACTGAAGTATGAGAGGTATGACACCTTTAGAAGAAAAGCCATGGCCTAGCCATGGCTTTTGCGTGTCAAAAGCGGGGTGTGAGATTTTCAAATACGGGAAAAGCTATATTGATAATGAATTGGAATTGTAAGAGGTGGAGGAATGAATAAGGAAGAACGGTTTCGGAAAGCAGAAATTGCAGCAATTGTTGGAATTCTAGGAAATATTATTCTAGCTGTGTTAAAAGGGGTTATTGGCTCAATTTCCAACAGTCGAGCCCTTATCGCCGATGCGGCACACTCGGCTTCAGACGTGGCTGGATCATTTGCTGTTTTTGTAGGATTGCGTGCAGCGAAACTGCCGCCAGACAAAGATCATCCTTATGGTCATGGGAAGGCGGAATCGATCGCAGCAATTATCGTAGCGGTTTTATTATTATTGGTCGGAGTGGAAATTGGCATTAGTTCTGGAAAAGCTATTTTCAATCCGATTGAAGCTCCAGGAACGCTTGCGCTATATGGTGCTTTGATTTCAATCATAGTAAAAGAAGTGATGTTTCAATATAAGTACCGATTGGGTAAAAAGATAAAAAGTGATGCACTTATCGTAAATGCATACGAACATCGTTCTGATGTCTATTCTTCTATTGCTGTTTTAATCGGGATTGCGGGAGCTATTTTAGGAAGCAGGCTTAACTTGCCATGGCTAATTTATGCGGATCCTATTGCAGGGATATTTGTATCCGTACTGATTGCAAAAATGGCTGTTAAACTTGGTTTTGAATCGATTCATACGACGCTTGATCATGTGTTGCATGAGGAAGATACGACTGAGTATAAAGAACTGATTATCGGAATGCCAGGCGTTGTGAACCTTGATGAGTTTTATGCTAGAGAGCATGGGCACTATGTTATTATTGATATGAAGTTAGGCGTGGACCCAGAAATTTCCGTTAAAAAAGGTCACGATATCGGTAAAGCGGTGAAAGAACGCCTTCTTGAAGAGGATGAGGTTCATGACGTATTAGTTCATATCAATCCTTTTGAACCGAAGGAAAAAAAGAGTGAGTAATGGAATAGATATTGGAGTAGAGGAGGTAGATTAAGTTGAAAGGACAATGGGGATTAGTCGTAGCACTTTTATTTGCCCTGATTATTGCTGTTTTTTCAGTTGTGAATGTTGATCCAGTTCAAGTAAATTACGTATTTGGTACATCGGATTGGCCGCTCGTTCTCGTTATATTAGGATCGGTACTAATGGGAGCCATACTTGTTCTAGGTTTTGGGATGGTCAAATATTATAAACTGAAGAGAGAACTTAAAAAGTTACAAAAAGAAAATGAGAAATTAAAATCTGAGCCGATCGCTACTGAAACCAAATCAGTGCATACGCCACTTGACGGAGAAGCGATGGATGAAGGTACAGGTACGGATGGAGAATAACGGGATAGCCCTGAGTGAGATCGGGGCTTTTTTTAGTGAAGAGAAATCTTCATTAGCAAGATTCCTCTCCTTGAACTATAGTCAAACCTATGTAAACTATATATAATGAACAGGTTAAGAGGTGATTCGATGTTAAGATCTAAAACGCGCTGGAAACTTGCTGAAACAGATGAAACAAACATTGATCGGCTCCAGAGTGAACTAGGAATTTCTCGACTTGCTGCTTCGCTTTTAGTGAATCGAGGTATCAGTGGAGAAGAGGAAGCTAAAAGGTTTTTATATAAAGAGAATTTAGCATATCATGACCCGTTCCTCATGAGTGGAATGAAGGAAGCGGTTGAAAGAATTCAACAAGCCATCGTGTCGGATGAGCGAATTCTAATATTTGGCGATTATGATGCGGATGGAGTTAGTAGTACAACCGTCCTAGTTTATACGTTACGAGAGCTTGGTGCAACCTTCGATTATTATATTCCAAATCGCTTTACAGAAGGATATGGACCAAATGAAGCGGCCTTTAGGCAGGCAAAGGAAGATGGTTATCATCTCATTGTAACGGTTGATACTGGTATTTCTGGTGTCCATGAGGCAGAAGTTGCAAAGGAAATCGGTGTTGATCTCATTATTACAGATCATCACGAGCCACCTCCTGTACTTCCTGATGCTTATGCGACGATTAATCCCAAGAAACCGGGATGCACTTACCCCTTTAAAGGACTTGCAGGTGTAGGCGTTGCGTTTAAATTATCACAGGCCTTACTTGGTCGGATTCCAGGACATTTACTTGAGATTGCAGCAATGGGTACTATAGCAGATTTAGTTCCGCTTCAAGATGAGAATCGTCTTCTAGCAAGTGAAGGAATACGAGCACTTCAAAATTCTAATAAACCCGGAATTAAAGCGCTCTTAGACGTATGTGGCTTGAAAGATCAGGAATTAAACGAAGAGCATCTTGGTTTTGGAATAGGACCAAGATTAAATGCTGCAGGACGTTTAGATAGTGCAGATCCTGCTGTTGAACTGCTTACAACAGATGATCCGTTACTAGCAGAGCAACTTGCTTCTGATATTGATACTCTGAATAAAAACCGTCAAGAGCTTGTAAACACAATGACGAAAGAAGCGATCGAAGAAGTTGAAACAAATTATATAAGTGATGAAAGCAATCGCGTGTTAATTATTGCGAAAGAAGGATGGAATGCAGGGGTAATTGGAATTGTCGCTTCTCGACTTGTTGAGAAATATTACCGTCCAACGATTGTGATGAGTATTGACCGAGAGAAAGGTGTGGCAAAAGGCTCCGCACGTAGTATTGAGGCATTCGATATGTTTGCGAATTTATCTGAGTGTAGAGATATTCTTCCACATTTCGGGGGTCACCCAATGGCAGCTGGGATGACGATTGATTTGGATTACTTGGAGCAACTGCGCACTAGATTGAATAACCTGGCTATAGAGAAGTTAACGGAAGAAGATCTAACTCCGCTTACAAAAGTGGATCTTCATTGTCGCGTAGAAGATGTAACGCTAGAAACGATTGAAGAGATGAATCTTCTTGCTCCCTTTGGGGTGAGCAATCCAAAGCCAGTTGTTATGCTCAAGGACGTTCATTTATCTCAAATCAGAAGAATAGGTAGTCAGGACAATCATCTTAAGGTAGGTCTTGAGGAAAATGGTACAACGCTTGACGGCGTAGGGTTCCATTTTGGCTATGCTTTTGAAGAAATTGCATCAAGGGCAGCAGTGAGTGTAATCGGTCAGCTCTCTGTCAACGAATGGAATGGGCTTCGAAAGCCTCAAATTTTCGTGAAGGATATCGCAGTTAATGAGTGGCAGCTTTTTGATTACAGAGGCATACGGGATTTAAAAAAACGTCTGGAAACTTTGCCGCTAGATAAGTTAGTGATGATAGCTTTTCAGAACAATACGATCTCAAAGCTAGGTCTTGAAAAATGGAAGGACTACGTCATTACTGATCCATCAGACAAAGACATTTCGTTTGATCAAAAGTATGTCATGTTGCTTGATCTTCCTGATTTAGAAGAAGACCTTGTGAACCTTTTTCGCTCAGGCGGTATACCAGATCGAACTTATGTGGTATTTGAGCATGAGGAAGATCATTTTTTCTCAACTTTACCATCACGTGAGGATTTCAAATGGTATTATGCTTTCTTAATGAAAAAAGGGAGCTTCCATTTACGAGACGCAGAAAAGCTCGCTAAACATAAAGGGTGGTCAAAAGAAACGGTGCCTTTTATGTCAGAGGTGTTTTTTGAGCTAGATTTTGTTACAATGGATAATGGACTGATTTCTCTAAATCCACAATCTGTCAAAACTGAATTAACTTCTTCTAAAACGTATAGGAGTAAGCTTGAAAAAGCAAAGCTCGAAAACGATTTTTGCTATTCCTCCTATCATGCTTTGAAAAGTTGGTTCGATCAATCAGTTAATTGTTTCAATAGCACTGAGGAGGCCATAAAGTAAATGAATTACAAAGATTATATTGCAGTAGTTGAAGATTATCCAAAAGAGGGGATTCGTTTTAAAGACATTACACCTCTTATGCAAAATGGAGAAGCTTACAGTGCTGTCGTAAATGACATAGCGGACTTCGCTAAAGATAAAGATATCGATGTTATTGTTGGACCAGAAGCACGAGGGTTTATCGTGGGATGCCCTGTAGCTTACATTCTCGGCATTGGTTTCGTACCAGTACGAAAAGAAGGAAAACTTCCGCGTGAAGTAGCAAAAGTTGACTACGGTCTCGAATACGGTAAAGACGTCCTAACGATTCATAAGGACGCTATTAAACCGGGACAAAGAGTATTGATTACGGACGATTTACTTGCTACCGGCGGCACGATCAACGCGACAATTGAACTTGTAGAAATGCTTGGAGGAGTCGTTGTAGGACTTGCTTTCATGATTGAGCTTTCATACCTCGAAGGTCGTAAAAATCTTGATCGTCATGATATCTTTACGTTAATGACATACTAAAGAATGGAGTGTCCGAATTGCCGGACGCTCTTTCTCTTTATGAACCATTATCAGGGTAATCCTGTCATTACTCGTTAGGAAAAACGACATTTTTCTCTTAATCTCTTTACATGCTGCCTTTTTTTAACGATAATAGAAGCAATATACCAACAGTAATCAAGGTGATTTGATGACGATAGAAGAAGTGATGGAAAGAGCGGAGCAGTATTTGTCTGAAGACGATCTCTCCTATCTTAATAGAGCATATGAATACGCGCGAAACGCACATGAAGGCCAGTACCGTAAATCGGGTGAACCCTATATTATTCATCCTATTGAGGTTGCTGGCATTCTTGTGAATCTTGAAGTGGACCCCGTCACAGTTGCAGGGGGCTTTCTTCATGATGTCGTCGAAGACACCGACGTAACGCTTGAGCAAATATCTGATGAATTCAGTCCTGAACTCGCTATGCTTGTAGATGGCGTGACAAAACTGAAGAAAATCAAATATAAATCAAAGCGCGAGCAGCAAGCAGAGAATCATCGGAAAATGATGATTGCTATGGCTCAGGATATTAGGTGCATTCTCATTAAACTGGCAGACCGTCTTCATAATATGCGGACGTTGAAGCACATGCCAAAAGAAAAACAAATGCAAAAGGCAAATGAGACGCTAGAAATTTTTGCGCCTCTTGCGCATCGTCTTGGTATTTCCACGATTAAGTGGGAGCTCGAGGATACAGCGCTTCGTTATTTAAATCCACAGCAATATTATCGCATTGTGAATTTAATGCAGAAGAAACGAGCCGAACGTGAAGGGTTCGTCCATGAAGTAGTAGACGAGATCCAAGAACGCGTGAAGGATGTGTCGATTGACGCTGAGATATCGGGTCGTCCTAAACACATCTACAGCATTTATCGAAAAATGGCCAAACAGCATAAGCAATTTAACGAGATCTATGACTTGCTAGCTGTTCGTATTGTTGTTAACAGTATTAAGGATTGCTATGCCGTTCTTGGAATCATTCATACGTGCTGGAAGCCTATGCCTGGTCGTTTCAAAGATTATATAGCCATGCCTAAAGCGAATATGTACCAGTCCCTTCACACGACTGTTATTGGACCGAAGGGTGACCCACTCGAAGTGCAAATTAGGACGTCTGATATGCACAAAGTAGCTGAGTACGGGATCGCAGCTCATTGGGCTTACAAAGAAGGCGACGAGAATCAAGTAAATAGCTCTTTTGAGAAAAAGCTATCTTGGTTTAGGCAAATTCTTGAATGGCAAAATGACGTTTCCAATGCCGAAGAGTTTATGGAGTCTCTTAAGATTGATTTATTCAGTGATATGGTATTCGTTTTCACACCTAAAGGCGACGTGTTTGAGCTGCCGACAGGCTCTGTTCCGCTTGATTTCGCATATCGTATTCATACCGAAATTGGTAACCACTGTATCGGTGCAAAAGTGAACGGCAAAATGGTACCTCTTGATCATCGTTTAAAAACAGGAGATATCGTCGAAGTTCTAACATCTAAGCACTCTTACGGACCGAGTAAAGACTGGCTGAAAATTAGTCAAAGTTCTCACGCTAAGAACAAAATTAAGCAGTGGTTTAAGAAAGAAAAGCGTGAAGAAAATGTAGTTAAAGGCCGGGAACTAGTTGAAAAGGAAATAAAAAATCATGGCTTTGAATTAAAAGCCGTCCTGACTTCAGATAACATTGCGAATGTCTCGAAGAAATTTAATTTTACAAGTGAAGAAGATATGTATGCCGCAGTCGGGTATGGTGGTATTACAGCCGCTCAAATTGCAACAAGATTAACCGATAAAGCGCGTAAAGAACGAACGAAAGAGCAGGAAGAAGAGCTTGCAAAATCCATTATTGAGGGGAAAACGCACTCACCTTCTAAACCGCTAAAACGAGCGGAGTCAGGAGTGCGCGTAAAAGGAATTGATAACCTGTTAATTCGTCTTTCGCGATGCTGTAATCCTGTTCCGGGTGATGATATTGTCGGTTATATTACGAAAGGAAGAGGTGTTTCCATTCACAGAAAAGACTGTCCGAATGTGAATGAAGATAACGCCCAAGAGCGTCTTCTTGAAGTTGAATGGGAAAGCGACTCTCCTAAAAACTATAATGTTGATATTGAAATCAGTGGTTTTGATCGACGTGGTCTTTTAAATGAAGTCCTGCAGGCCGTCGCTGAAACCAAAACGGATATGACATCCGTTTCGGGTCGATCGGATAACAATAAAATGGCTACGATTAGCATGACTGTTTCAATTAGGAATACCGCTCACCTTCAGAAAGTCGTTGAGCGTGTGAAGCGAATTCCAGATATCTATGCTGTGCGTAGGATTATGCAGTAAAGTAGAAAGGAAGTTCTTCATGAAAGCTGTTATACAACGTTCCAAGCATGCATCAGTCACCGTGAACGGAGAGACGACAGGTAAGATTGATTCGGGTCTTGTCGTCCTTCTAGGGGTCACTCACGAAGACACAAAGGAGGATGCTGCTTATCTTGCTTCAAAGATTGCCAATCTACGCATATTTGAAGATGACAGTGATCGCATGAATTTATCTGTCAAAGATAAAGGCGGTGCCATTCTTTCGATTTCACAATTCACTTTGTACGGAGATTGCCGTAAAGGAAGGCGTCCGAACTTTATGAAAGCAGCAAAGCCTTCTGAAGCAGCCGTTCTATATGAGAAGTTCAATGAGCTACTTAGAAAAGAAGATCTCGACGTACAGACTGGAATATTCGGTGAAATGATGGATGTTCAGCTTACGAATGATGGGCCTGTTACCCTGGTGATTGAAAGTAAAGAATAGGTAAAAGCCGTGTTCCTTTTGGACGCGGCTTTTATTTTGTTACTTATTTATTTTTAAATGTTTTTAGAAAGATTATTGTAAAAATGCAAGAATTCCATTAGAAATTTCATTCGTAATGTTATTTTGATAAGTCGACTTGTTCACTAATTGCTCTTCCCATGGGTTGGAAAGGAATCCAAGTTCTAGAAGAACGGAAGGCTGTTGATTATTTCGAAGGACATAGTAATTGCCAAAACGTATGCCGCGATCTCGTAGAGAAGTATCGTCGCCAATCTCAGCATGAATGGATGAGGCAAGTGGCATATCCGCTTCCTCATAGTAATAAGTCGTCGTGCCATTTGCCGTTGGATCGACAGTGCTGTCGAAATGAATGCTGACAAAAGCATCTGCCTGGTGTTGCTCAGAAATTATAGTTCGTTGTGCAAGTGAGATAAATGTATCATCATCTCTTGTTAGAATCACTTCTACACCTGCGTTTTTTAATTTCTCAGCAATTGTGTTCGTTGTTTTGAGAGTAAGGATTTTCTCAAGTGTAGTAATTCCTAAAGCTCCGCTATCAAAACCGCCGTGTCCAGCATCTAGTACGACTGTTTTTCCTGACTTTAACTTGGGAGAAGTGGTAAGCCTAGAAGCAGTTGAAACCACCCAATCTGCTACGTAAGCTGAACGGCCATCATCCAGGAGTATTCGATACCATTCACCTTCTTTTCCATCTATTTGATAGCGCTCTTGGACCGACGCTTGTTTGATGACATCATTGCTTAAGGCAGGTCCGCTTCTAAGGTTTGTTGCGTGGTATAAAATCGTCACAAAGCCTGCCTCTTCCTTCTTATTCGTGTTTTGTAAATAGGTAGTATCCACCCATCCTATTTGTCCGTTTTCATAACGAATAAAACTCCAATTGTTTTCTGTTTTGATTTCTTCAACGACAGAACCTGAAGGGAGCTGAAATAAAATGCGGTTTTCTGTCCCGGGCATTTCTCGAACATTTAATAGTCGTGTGATGACTTCTTTTTTTATACTGGAATTGTTTGCATTATCTTGTGTTGTTGAATTTACTAACCATGAAGCCACCCAACCTGTTTGACCGTTATAATCGATTGAAATCCAATCACCATCGATCTTTAAAACGTTCCATTCGCTTTCTTGGGAAATACTCCCGATAGTTTTGTGCTCTTTTCCTGGACCAGCTCGTACTTGTAAATCAGATACGGTGGATCGAATGGTTTGTTCGGTCTGCGAATCAGTCGTTAACGTTGCGAATCTGCTGGCTACCCAACCCTTTTTCGCGGTAGGAAGTTCTACATATAGCCAATTATCTTGATTATCAATGATCGTTGCTTTGTGACCTTGGTGCACTTGAGCAATGATTGTGGACGAAATAGATGGTTCTGAGCGCACATTAACGGTTTGGTCAAAAAGTGCACGAGTAGCCGCTGAAGTTGTATGAGGAATAAAAAGGGCTATTAATAATAAGCTCAGAATAAAAATCAATCTTTTCAATGGAAATCTCCTTTCAATAATTCTTAGCTTAGATAATTTCTTTATCGGATGAAAAGATTCCTTCGTTTAGTTGTAAAACCTTTACTTTTTGGTGAAACTAAGAAAATACTACACGAAGAGGGTGAGCTTTCATGCGATCGACAAATAAAGAAATGATGAGCTACAACATGTCGCAACCGGAATTTGGCGTCGACTTTCATGATTTTCTACAAAAAGAGCAGTGTTTGTCAAATATGGAACTCGCGGAAGAATTTGGACTGTCTCTAAAAAGTGTAAAGATCATGAAACAAAAAATGAAACGTTAACACGAGGAATACCCTTGACAAAAAAAAGACTGACTCGTATGATAGAAAACAATTCAGTAAATCGATACGAAGCTCCGTTGAGGAAGAAAAGTAAAAAAATACCGGGTTGAGCAGAGAGGAAATGCCGTTAGGCTGAGAGCATTTCTCGATACCGCTTTTTTGAAAGACACTTCCAAGGATCGCCTCCGAACAGTTAACTCAGTAGGGGGCGACGTAGACAGGCGTTAACTGTTTCAAGCGGAAGGATACGTCCTTCCATTAGGGTGGCACCGCGGGTAACTCTCGTCCCTGAATTTCGATTCAGGGATGGGAGTTTTTTTGTATCCAAAAAAAGGTACCACTCGTTCAGTTTCGCAGTGGAAAGCTTCTTACTGGTGATTAAAGGAGGATAAAGAATGAGTTTTCAAATTCCTAGGGGTACTCAGGATATTGTTCCTGGTACATCAGAGTTATGGCAATACATTGAAAATAAGGCGAGAGAAATTTGCCGTAGATACAATTACCATGAACTTCGCACACCAATCTTTGAACATACCGAGTTATTTCAACGCGGAGTAGGTGATACAACAGATATCGTCCAAAAAGAAATGTACACATTCGAAGATCGAGGAAATCGTAGTTTAACACTTCGTCCTGAGGGCACTGCTTCAGCCGTTCGTGCTTATGTTAATAATAAAATGTACGGTTTACCTGAGCAGCCAGTTAAACTGTATTACATTGGTCCGATGTTTCGATATGAACGTCCACAATCAGGTAGAATGAGACAATTTGTTCAGTTTGGCATTGAGGCGCTTGGTAGTAACGATCCTTCCATTGATGCTGAAGTTATTGCCCTTGCGATGGGACTTTATCAGGAGTTAGGGTTAAAAAAGCTTAAGCTTTACTTAAATAGTCTTGGTGATAAAGAAAGTCGTGAAGCTCATCGTAAATCACTAGTGGATCACTTTGAACCGAGAATCGGAGAGTTTTGTAGCGATTGTCAAAGTCGTCTTGAGAAAAATCCTCTTCGTATTCTTGATTGTAAAAAGGACCGTGACCATGAATTGATGGCAACTGCGCCTTCTATCATTGATTACTTAAACGAAGACTCGGCAACTTATTTTGCAAATGTAAAAGAAGCGCTCGATCAAATGGGAATTGATTACGTTCTCGATGATCGCCTTGTTCGCGGGTTAGATTATTACAACCACACTGCATTTGAGATCATGAGTGATGCGGATGGATTTGGTGCCATAACCACGCTTAGCGGTGGTGGTCGCTACAATGGCCTAGTTGAGGAGATGGGTGGTCCATCAACTCCAGGAATTGGCTTTGCAATGAGCATTGAGCGCTTATTAATGGCGTTAGAAGCAGAAGGCGTAGAATTACCGATTGAAAAGACAATTGATTGTTATGTTGTCACAATGGGGGAGGAAGCGCAAAAAGTTTCGAACGGCCTTGTTCACAAACTTAGAAAAGCTGGACTTTCAACGGAACGTGATTATCTTGATAAGAAGATGAAAGGTCAGTTTAAAGCGGCTAACCGCCTTCATTCAAAATATGTCGCTATTCTAGGCGATGAAGAAATTCAAAAAAATGAAATTAATATAAAAAATATGAACACTGGTGAACAAGAGGCGATTAGCCTTTCAGAAGTTGATACCTATCTTTGTAGGAAATTAAAGGAGGAAGTTTAAGAATGATCGGAAGAAGTCACTCATGTGGAAAAATTCGTGAAAACGAAATCGGAGAAATAGTAGAATTAAAAGGATGGGTTCAAAAACGTCGCGATCTTGGTGGGTTAATTTTTATTGATTTTAGAGACCGTTCTGGTATTGTTCAGGTTGTTTTCAATCCGGATTTATCCAAAGAAGCGCTAGAACTAGCGGAGAATGTCAGAAATGAATATGTGCTAGGCATCACAGGGAAAGTAGTAGCGCGTGCAGAAGGAACGGTTAATCCCAATTTACCAACTGGTTCGATTGAAGTACATGCTGAATCACTTGAAATTCTTAATGCGGCTAAAAACCCTCCCATTAGCATCGCAAATGATGTAGAGGTTGGAGAAGACATTCGCTTAAAATATCGCTATTTAGACCTACGACGTCCTGTTATGCAAGAAACATTCAAACTTCGCCATCGTACAACGAAAGTGATACGTGATTTTCTAGATCAGAATGAATTTCTTGAGATTGAAACCCCTATGCTAACAAAGAGTACGCCTGAAGGTGCTCGTGACTATTTAGTGCCTAGCCGTGTGCACGATGGAGAGTTTTATGCACTTCCACAATCTCCTCAGCTGTTTAAACAGCTGTTAATGGTTTCTGGATTTGAACGTTATTATCAGGTTGTTCGCTGTTTCCGTGATGAAGATCTTAGAGCGGACCGTCAACCGGAATTTACACAGGTTGATATTGAAACTTCATTCCTTCCAAAAGAGGATTTAATTTCCATGATGGAAGAAATGATGAGCGCTGTATTGAAAGAAACGAAAGGCATCGAAATAAAGACACCTTTCCAGCGTATGACTCATGCTGAAGCAATGAATCGCTATGGATCAGATAAGCCAGACACACGCTTTGAAATGGAGTTTGTTAATGTATCTGAACTCGTGAAGGATTCTGATTTTAAAGTGTTCTCTGGAGCAGTTGCTTCTGGCGGAGCAGTAAAAGGCATCAATGCGAAAGGCGCTGCTAGTGCATATTCCCGCAAAGATATTGATGCATTAACGGAGTATGTGAAAACATATAAAGCAAAAGGACTTGCATGGTTGAAGGTAGAGGAAGATGGTTTGAAAGGACCTATTTCTAAATTCTTTGATGAATCACTAGCTACTCAACTAAAAGAAGCATTTGACGCTGAAGCAGGAGACCTCCTACTCTTCGTAGCTGACAGTAAATCTGTTGTTGCTGATAGTCTTGGTTCTCTTCGTACAAAGCTTGGTAAAGATCTTGGCCTTATTGATTATTCGAAGTTTAACTTCCTTTGGATTATGGACTTCCCGCTTATGAGTTATGATGAGGAAGCAGATCGTTATTTTGCGGAGCATCATCCATTTACAATGCCATTGAAAGAGGACCTTCATCTCCTTGAAGAAGCCCCTGGCAAAGTACGTGCAGATGCATATGACCTTGTACTCAATGGTTATGAGCTTGGTGGTGGTTCTCAGCGTATTTTCCAACGTGATATTCAGGAAAAAATGTTTAAAGCACTAGGCTTTACAAAAGAAGAGGCAGAAGCAGAGTTCGGTTTCCTTCTTGAAGCATTCGAATACGGAACACCTCCGCATGGCGGAATTGCTTTTGGGCTTGATCGTCTCGTTATGTTGCTTGCTGGAAGAACGAATCTTCGCGATACAATTGCTTTCCCTAAAACAGCTAGCGCGAGCTGCTTGTTAACGGAAGCGCCGTCTCCTGTTAGTGAAGATCAGTTGAAAGAACTACATCTAGAACTAGCTAAGAAGCCAGTTGCCGCTGAGAAAGAATAAAAATAATAAAAAGGACCTAATCCTCGAAGATTGAAATCGATTAGAAGGTCTGCTATAATTCAATTACAAGTTAACGAAGAGTCCTGAAGTGTTCGTTTACTTCCATAATAATTTGAGCCAACACTTTTACAACGGGAGCCTGATTCTTTCCGTTCAAAGTACATGCCTCGGTAGCTGAGGACGTACGGAGAGTGGAATAGGGCACCCACCTGCCAATGCAGGTTCAACAATTATGGAAAGGACGGCACAGTTGGGGCTCTTCTATTTTTATGACAATTAATAAAGCATCCGCTCAAGTCTTGAGCGGATGCTTTTTCTTTAGGAGAATTTTAGATTCAAGTGCAGCGCCCTGCCTCTCGATCTCTTCACCCTACAAAATGAACACAAAGAGCGTGTTCTTTTCATGGGGCTCCAGCGCTTGTCGTGTCTAAACGGGCGCTTCGGCTTTACGTAGATCCAGCTGCAATGGCCAGACCCTCGGTCACTTCACCCTCCAACTCGAACACAAAGGGAGTGTTCAATTTGGAGGGCTCCAGTGCCTGCCGGGTCTAAACGCCCATTTCCGCTTTTCGGAGATCCAGCTGCGACTCGCAGAAACTACGATATTTCACTTTTTCACCAGAACACACAGGGCGTGTTCTAGTTCAAGCGTTCCAATATCTCCGTTTCTAAGCGCTCGTCTCCGCTTTTCATTGATCCAGCTGCAGTGGGCAGGGTCTCGATCGCTTCAGCCATTCATCCGAACACAAAGACCGTGTTCAATTTATAGGGTTCCAGCGCTTGTCGACCCTAAACGCCCACTTCCGCTTTACGGAGATCCAGCTGCAATGGCCAGACCCTCGGTCACTTCGCCTTATCATTCGAACACAAAAACCGTGTTCAAATGATAAGGCTCCAGTGCCTGCCGGGTCTAAACGTCCATTTCCGCTTTTCGTTTTTACCTCGCGACTTTTTCTAGGTTCCCATTCTTATCCATTTTGAAGGTTGGGACGTTTTGGTCTTCGTTGTCGTTTAGGACGACCATTCTTCTGGCTCGGTCCATTATTTGGATGAGGGATTGGTAATCTTCTTTCATTACTAGTTGTTCGTTTTCAAGCGTTTTGATTCTTTGGTTGAGCAGGGTGTTTTCTTCTCTTAGTAGCTGATTCTCCGATTCTAGTTTATCAAGGTTTGTTCTAAGTTTGTTTGTTGAGGATGCGGATTGTTCGAGATTGGATAAGAATGTGATGACATCTCTCATCGTTAGTTCCTTCTTAGTTTGGATTGGTTCAGTCGTGTTGACTGGTGTTTTAAGTACAGGTTTGGCGATAGGTTGTTCTTGCTGCAATGGTGTATGCATCTCGTTCTTTGTATATTCGGGTTGTCTACGCTCAGCACGCTTCATTTCTTTTCGCTGCTTTTTCGCAAGCTTTAAAGCCTGTTCGTATCGATCTCTGACAATGGCGTTCCAACGGAATCCAACGGCTGCTGATGTTCGGCTAAGTCGATCGCCGACTTCGTCAAAGGCTTTTAATTGTGTACTACCTTCTCTAACATGCCGCAGCACTGTTTCGGCAAGCATTAAATCATCTTCATGAGACCAGGCATCTTGTCTTACTTTCATTTCCTTCAGCTCCTTTATGTGGTGAAAAACTTTGCGTTTTGAAAGTAATCATAGCTTTGCCAGTCTGGAAGAATTTATACAGAAGTCTTGTAAATTTAAGGTAGATTGCAAGAATAGATAAAAAAACAGCAGGAGCTAGAGCCCTGCTGTTACGGTTTCTTACTATCTGATTTGATACGCTCACTGAAATAATCCAGTCTTTTTTGAATGGTTCTTTCGTGGCCACGCTCAGTAGGTTTATAGAACGTTTTTCTTATCATATGATCAGGTAGGTACTGTTGAGGAACGTAACCTCCTGGATAATTATGTGGGTATTTGTAGTCAACGCCGTGTCCGAGTTCTGAAGCCCCTTTGTAGTGAGAATCACGTAAATGGACAGGGACAGTGCCGTTTTTTTCCTTTTTTACTGCGGCAAGCGCCGCATCTATACCAGAAATAACACCATTGCTTTTAGGGGCGGTAGCAAGGTATAAGGCTGCTTCAGCTAGCGGAATTCTAGCTTCCGGCATTCCGATGAATTCGACCGCATAAGTTGCGGCGTGTGCAATAAGAAGTGCGTTCGGATCAGCAAGTCCAATATCTTCAGCAGCGTGAACATAAAGACGTCTTGCAATGAAACGAGGGTCTTCGCCTGCATAAATCATTTTAGCTAACCAATATAGCGTAGCATCCGGATCTGATCCTCGTATACTTTTAATAAAAGCTGAAACGGTATCATAGTGATTGTCGCTATCTTTATCATACTGAAGTACACGTTGTTGAATGGATTCTTCTGCGATTGCGAGTGTAATCATGAGCTGCCCATCCTGATTTGGCGTTGTCGTAAGAACGGCTAGTTCCAGTGCATTTAGCGCCGTTCTGGCGTCTCCGTTTGAAACATCAATGAGATGATCGATAGCATCGTTTTCGATTTCAATATTATATTTACCAAAACCGCGATCTTTGTCCTCGATCGCCTGGTAAAGAATGTTCTTAATCGTTATTTCGTTGAGGTGTTCAAAACGAAATAATCTTGAGCGCGAAAGGAGTGCCGCGTTAATTTCAAACATCGGACTTTCTGTTGTAGCTCCGATTAAAACGATCGTTCCATCTTCAACGAAAGGAAGAAGCGCATCTTGTTGCGATTTATTAAAGCGGTGGATTTCATCAATAAAGAGTACTGTTTTTTGACCGTCAAGTTTCAAGCGATCTTTTGCTTCAGAGGTCAATCTTCTAATGTCAGCGACTCCAGACGTTACAGCATTTAGCTGTTCAAAATGAGCTGATGTCGTATTGGCAATAATGCGAGCTAGGGTTGTTTTCCCAGTTCCAGGAGGACCAAAAAAGATCATAGGTGTTAGTTGATCTGCTTGAATCGCTCTTCTTAATAACTTTCCATCTCCAATAATATGATCCTGTCCAATAAATTCCTCGATCGATCTCGGTCTCATCCTACTTGCAAGTGGTCCTGACGTAGTGTTGCTATTATCTTTTGGATAATCAAATAGATCCATAGAAAACCCGTCCTTTCATAGTTATTTGAAACATACTATACGGGTTTTGGAAATGCAAGAAAAAGCGGTTCGTGCTATAATAGCGAAGGTTTACTAACAGAAACAATAGCTAGATAGATGAGATTAGATTGAGATAAGAGGGATGAAATGAAACAAGCGAATAGGGGCATATCCTGGTTCTGGATGAGCTGGGGAATCTTTGTTTCAGGTCTTTTAGTTATGGCTTTTGGAATTGCTCTCATGATTCGTGCAGAAGCTGGAAGTGCGCCGTGGGATGTATTCCACATCGGACTTTATCAGCAGTTCGGATTAACGATTGGTACGTGGTCCATTCTCATAGGTTTCGTGATTATTGGGGCGACGTCTTTATTAGAACGGTCGTGGCCAAAACTTGGTGCTTTCCTGAATATGCTTCTAGTTGGCGTTTTTATTGACATTTATTTATGGCTTCCTTTTCTTAAAACCCCTGATCATTTACCGGGAAAATTGGTTATGCTGATTAGTGGAATTCTTATTATGGGGTATGGAATTGGTCTCTATATTGCGGCAGATAGAGGAGCAGGTCCAAGAGATAGCTTAATGCTTGTCTTAACCGAGCGCACGGGTTGGAAAGTACAACGCATTCGCCTTTCAATGGAAATGGTGGTTCTTTTTCTTGGTTGGCTATTACAAGGACCGGTTAATATTGGAACGCTTTTGTTTTGTATAACGATTGGTCCGATCGTTGGTTATTCTTTGCCACAGTGTAAAACGTTTGTCGCTCGATTGATAGAAAGAGGTGGAAGAAATGAAGATATCGACAAAAGGAAGATACGGATTAACGATTATGATGGAGTTAGCAAAAAAGCACGGTGATGGACCTACTTCTTTGAAATCCATTGCTAGAAGCAAAGACTTATCAGAGCATTATCTCGAACAGCTTGTAGCCCCATTACGTAATGCCGGTCTCGTTAAAAGTGTTCGTGGAGCATATGGTGGCTATATTCTTGCACAAGAAGCGAGCTCAATTACAGCAGGGGACATTATTCGCGTGCTAGAAGGACCGATTAGTCCGGTTGAAGTAATGGATGATGAAGAACCTGCCAAACGAGATCTTTGGTTAAAAATACGAGATGCTGTAAAAGATGTTCTAGATTCAACTACGCTTGAAGACCTTGCAACTTATGAAGGAGAAGGCGAACAAGATAGCTATATGTTCTATATTTAGTTGCCAGCTCACGGCTGGTCGTAAGAGGTGAATAGGAATGAATGCAATTTATATGGACCATGCTGCAACTTCGCCCGTCCATCCTGATGTGATGAAGGCAATAATGACGTCACTTCAAAATGATTTTGGTAATCCTTCCAGTATCCATCAGTTTGGTCGGAAATCGCGTCACGCACTTGATGAATCAAGAAGCAATCTTGCGAGGAGTATTCATGCTAACCCGAATGAAGTGATTTTCACTAGTGGGGGGACAGAAGCAGATAACCTTGCAATTGTCGGAGCCGCAAAAGGAAACCAGGCAAAAGGAAATCATATTATTACAACGTCGATTGAGCATCATGCTGCATTAAATGCGTGCAAAGGACTTGAGAACGAAGGCTTTACTGTGACCTACTTACCAGTAAATGAGAATGGTAGGATTTCGATAACTGACCTGAAAGACGCGATACGTCCAGAAACGATCTTGATTACGGTTATGTATGGAAACAACGAAGTAGGAACCATACAACCTATTGCAGAGATCGCCAGAATAGCAAACGATTCTGGTATCTTATTTCATACAGATGCTGTTCAGGCTTATGGTTTAATCGACCTGAATGTGAAGGAAATAGGCATTGATCTCCTTTCTGTTTCAGCTCATAAGATTAACGGACCTAAAGGTGTAGGTTTTCTGTATGCAAAGGCTGGCACAAAGTTAGTTCCTTATTCTTATGGTGGAGAGCAAGAGCGTAAGCGCCGTGCTGGTACGGAAAACGTGGCTGGCATCGTTGGAATGGAGAAGGCAGCTGAGCTAATGCATGTAGACAGAGATGCGAAAGTCGAGCTTTATCAAAATATGAAGCAAGTGATGATAGATATATTTGATGAAGAATCTATTTCTTATCTGGTGAACGGAGATAGTCAAAACATGCTTCCACACGTTATGAATGTTAGCTTTTTAGATGCAAAGGTTGAGCCGATGCTAATGAATCTTGATCTTGCAGGAATTGCGGTTTCAAGCGGATCGGCTTGTACGGCAGGGTCCCATGAACCTTCCCACGTGTTAACAGCTATGTTTGGTGATAATGAGCGAACAGAGACAGCGATACGATTTAGTTTTGGATATGGAAATTCGATCGATGATGCTAAGAGAGCAGCCGGTGAAGTCGTTAAGATTGTCAATCGGTTGAAGAAGTTATAAAATAGGCAGGACACAATTTGTGTTATAGAAGAGGAGGTGCAACCATGACAGCAAAAAAGAATGAAGATATACGAGTCGTGGTTGGAATGTCCGGAGGTGTTGATTCATCTGTAGCTGCTTTAATGTTGAAAGAACAAGGCTATGATGTAATTGGCATTTTTATGAAAAACTGGGACGACACCGACGAAAACGGGGTATGCACAGCAACAGAAGATTACAATGATGTGATTCGTGTATGCAACCAGATCGGCATTCCGTACTACGCAGTCAACTTCGAGAAGCAATACTGGGATAAAGTCTTTACTTATTTCCTTGATGAATATAAAGGTGGACGCACACCAAATCCTGACGTGATGTGCAATAAAGAAATCAAATTTAAAGCATTTCTTGAGCACGCACTTACGCTTGGAGCAGATTATCTCGCAACAGGGCACTATGCTCAAGTCGTTGAACGTGATGGGGAAGTGAAAATGCTCCGTGGCGTTGACGACAATAAGGATCAAACATATTTTTTAAATCAGCTAACACAAGAACAGCTCTCGAAAGTAATGTTCCCGCTTGGTGGCATTGAAAAGAAAAAAGTGAGAGAAATTGCGGAAGAAGCAGGTCTTGCGACAGCTAAGAAAAAAGATAGTACAGGCATTTGTTTTATTGGTGAACGAAATTTCAAAGAATTTCTTGGGCAATATCTACCGGCTCAACCTGGCAAGATGATGACGCTTGATGGAGAAGAAAAAGGCCAGCATGACGGATTGATGTATTATACGATTGGCCAACGCCATGGCCTTGGAATTGGTGGCGACGGTGAGCCGTGGTTTGTTGTTGGAAAGAATCTTGAAGATAATGTTCTTTACGTTGATCAAGGGTTCCATAATGAGCTGCTCTATTCTGATTCCCTTATTGCTGTAAATTCAAGCTGGGTATCCAATTTACCAATTGATGATGAGATAACGTGCACGGCTAAATTCCGCTATCGTCAAAAAGATTCAGGGGTAACGGTTAAGAAGCTTGATGATGATCGTTTAAAAGTGACGTTCGATGAGCCAGTTCGTGCAATCACACCTGGACAAGCTGTTGTTTTCTACAATGGTGATGAGTGTCTCGGCGGCGCAACAATAGATCAAGTATTTAAGAATGCAAGTGAACTCACATACGTTTAATGACACGCCTCATTTCAAAAAGAAATGGGGCTGTTTTTTGAGGTGAAGAATCAACTGCTAACTTATGCTAAACTAGAGAATAAGCTAAAGAAATAAGGAGTTTTTAAGATGAGCAAAAAAAATGAACAAGCGATTGAAGCGATGAATAATGGAGAATTAGAAAAAGCTGTAACGCTACTATATGAAGCGATTGAAGAGAATCCTAAAGATCCGGTTGCTTATACGAATATTGGAAACCTCCTTGCACAGGCAGGAGAAATTAAGCAGGCTGTCGCATATTTTGAAAAAGCGATTGATCTGGATGAAACGCAAGGGACAGCGTATTATGGCGCAGGAAATGCATTCTTTGAACTAGAGCAGTATAAAGACGCTGCAGATATGTATCAAAAAGCGATTCAGCAAGGACTTGATCAAAGCGATGTTCACTTCATGATGGGTCAATGCTTTATGATGCAGGATGCGCTACGTTTAGCGTTACCTTTCTTCCAGAGAGCTGTTGAACTAAATGAGGAAGATTCGGAAGCTCGTTTCCAGTATGCACTTTGTCTTGCGCAAGACGGGGCAGTCGATGTGGCTCTTCCTCAGTTTGAGAGAGTTGTTGAAGAAGACCCAGATCATGCAGATGCATGGTTTAACTTGGGTGTGAGCTATGCTTATCAAGAAAATTTGGAGAACGCAATAAGCTGTTTTGATCGTGCACTCGCTATTCAACCAGATCATCTCTTAGCAGGTAATGGGAAGAAACAAATGGAACAAGCGATGAACAATAACAATTAAATTTTAAGTTATTGGAGAGAAGATCTTATGGATCAGCCACAAAAAGGCTATATCAAAGGAAGACCGATACAAATGATTTTCTTCAATGAAGATAGTTTGTATGGGGTGGCAAGACTACGAATTTCAGAAACGAATGAACCCTATGATGAGAAAGAAGTCGTTGTAAATGGAATGATTCCAAGGCTTTTGGAAGATGAAACGTACGTTTTCTATGGACGGTTTACAGACCATCCACGCTACGGAAAACAGTATGCTGTTGAATCATTTGAGCGACAGATGCCTGAATCAAAACCGGGGCTTGTTCAATACTTATCAAGTGATTTATTCCATGGAATTGGTGAAAAGACGGCGGAATCGATTGTTGATGCGCTAGGAGAGCGCGCCATAGCTAAGATTATGCGTGATCCCTCAATATTAAGTAAGGTACCAAAGCTATCTGAAGAAAAAGCAAAAGGATTATATGATTCTCTTATGGAGCATCAGGGGCTTGACCAAATTATGATTCGATTAACTGAATTAGGGTTTGGACCGAGACTATCGATGAAAATTTTTAAAGCATATAAGCAAGAAACACTCGAAATTGTTGAGAAAAATCCTTATCAGCTTATTCAAGACGTGGAAGGCATTGGTTTTCGTCGAGCGGACGATTTAGGGAAATCGATTGGTATTGAGGGAAAGCATCCTGATCGCATTAGGGCGGCATGTCTTCATACGTTAAATGAACAAACGTTACAGGAAGGACATGTGTATCTAGATTACGATGCTTTGATTCGATCTGTAAATGAGCTGCTAGGTGATCGACTTGATGAAGCAGATATTTCAAGGGAACTGATTTCGCTTTACGAGAGTGATAAGTTAATTCTTGATCGAGAGAGAATCTATTTACATTCACTTTACTATGCTGAAAAAGGTCTTGTCACTGGATTGAATAATGTGATGTCACAAACAGAGTATGCTGATTCATTTCCTGAATCTGAATTTTATCGCGCACTTGGAGATCTCGAAGAACGACTCGGCATTCAATATGCGCCATCACAGCGTGAAGCGGTACAAAAAGCGATATCGTCTCCGTTCATGATTTTAACTGGAGGACCTGGTACGGGCAAAACAACCGTTATAAAAGGGATTGTTGAGCTTTATGCTGAATTAAATGGCCTTTCTTTAGATCCAAAAGATTACACAAAAGAAAATCCCTTTCCCGTTCTGCTCGTCGCACCAACAGGAAGAGCAGCCAAACGAATGAGTGAAGCAACCGGATTACCGGCTTTCACGATACATAGATTACTTGGCTGGAAAGGTGAGGCGGGATTTGAACATGATGAGAATAATCCAATTGAAGGTAGATTATTAATTGTTGACGAAGTATCTATGGTTGACGTGTGGCTAGCCAATCAATTATTTAAATCCTTACCATCTCAAATTCAAGTGATTGTTGTTGGTGATGAAGATCAACTTCCATCAGTAGGACCAGGACAGGTACTTAAGGATATGATTGATTCACATGCTGTTCCCGTTAGTAAACTGACGGACATTTATCGGCAGGCTGAAGGCTCTTCGATAATTGATCTTGCCCACTCCATTAAAGAAGGAGAGCTTCCAGAAGAGTTCCATAAACCGACGCCTGATCGAAGGTTCTTTCCTTGTTCTCAATCGCAGATTATTGAGGTTGTTTCGCAAGTTTGTGGCAATGCATTAAAGAAGGGATACTCTCCTCGGGATATTCAAGTTCTTGCTCCGATGTATCGAGGATCAGCTGGAGTGGATCGACTAAATCAGGAGCTTCAAAAGCTATTTAATCCTCCAACAGATCAGCGAAGAGAGCTTTTGCATGGAGATCTCGTGTATCGAGTCGGAGATAAAGTTCTTCAACTTGTAAACAATCCTGAAGACAATGTCTTCAATGGCGATATGGGCGAAGTGGTTTCTGTATTCTTTGCGAAAGAAAATATTGAAAAGCAGGATCAACTTGTTGTTTCTTTTGATGGACAGGAAGTGGTTTATGACAGGCCTGACTTTAATCAATTAACACATGCCTACTGCTGCTCCATCCATAAATCCCAGGGTAGTGAGTTTCCGATTGTTGTTCTTCCTATTGTAAGAGGATATTATCGGATGCTGCGGAAGAACCTTCTTTATACAGCCGTTACAAGAAGCAAGGATTATTTGATTTTGTGCGGCGAAGAAGATGCGATTAAGCTTGCTATAAAAACAGAAGATGATCAGATTCGAAATACGCAGTTAACAGAGAAATTGCATGAAATGATTGGCGAACAAACAACAATTGAAGAATCAATCTAAAAGTCAGAGAATTTCTGGCTTTTTTTTTATTGGAAAAATATTTGGACAGGCAATGCACTTCTAGAGCCGTTGTATAGAATGTGGAGCGGATGGACAGGATGGAATGTATATCTTCTTAAATAGCTCGATTAGGAGGCGTATGGAGATGAATTGTCCAAATTGCAAAAGTAAAAATATAGGGAAGATCGGTGCCAATCAATTCTATTGTTGGAACTGTTTTGTGGAAATGTCTGTGATCAAAGGCGTACTCTCCCTTCATCAAGTAGAAGAAGATGGTTCACTTACATCCCTTGATGATTTATTTGAAGATTATGATATGCGAGTTGAACTGTAGATGGCATGTGAATAGCAGGAGGGATCAAATGTGAAGCGTGAATGGAACCTTAATTGGCTCATTTATTTAACAACCCTTCTGCTTGTATTTCTATGTGTGTATTTGTTATTGAAATTAGCTCCGATTTGGGAGCCGATTGTAAATGTGTTAACGGTATTGATCGTTCCCTTTTTAATTGCTTCTCTCATTACGTATTTACTTCACCCGATTGTAGAGAAAATTCATAAAGAAGGACTGCCAAGAGGTGTCGCTGTCCTCTTAATCTATCTCCTGTTTTTTGGAGGCACTGGATATGCAATTGTTAAAGGTATTCCGCATATTGTGAAGCAGTCACAGGAGTTAATGGAGAACGTGCCGATGTTTATTGATATGTATCGAGATGCGGTGCACCACACCTATGACTTTACAGCTAATTTACCTCCTGCTCTTCAAGAAAAGGTGGATCAATCGTTTCAGGATGCTGAAGATGCCGTTAACCGTACATTAACACTTGCAATTGAATTAGCAAAAAAGCTATTAAGTTCTATTTTTATTATCATGATCATTCCCTTTATTGTGTTCTATTTGCTTAAAGATTTCGAAAATTTAAAGAAAATAGCCTGGAGAGTTACACCCCCAAAATGGAGAAAACCGGGTAGAAACGTATTGATTCGAATTGATGAATCCCTTGGAAATTACATTCGAGGTCAATTTTTTGTCATTAGTGTTCTAGGTGTTCTTGCGGCACTAGGCTTTTGGTTAATTAAGCTTCCATATGCGATCTTGCTTGGCATTATTGTCGGCGTAACAGATATTATTCCGTATTTTGGACCTTTTTTAGGGGCGGCGCCAGCATTATTAATTGCGTCAACTGTTTCAGTTAAAATGACGTTGATTACGATCATCGTCATTATTGTTCTTCAGTTTATTGAAAGCAATATCCTTTCTCCCTATATTGTAGGGAAAAGTTTGCATATTCACCCGGTCGTTATTATTTTCGGCCTACTAGCAGGAGGAGAAATTGCCGGTGTGATTGGATTGATACTGGCAGTTCCTGTTCTGGCGGTTTTAAAGGCGCTCATTCTCTATCATAACGAAGATGAACGAAGCAATTGACAAACGATTCAAGCTCTGACTATAATTATTTCAGAGATTAAGAAACAAACACATTGACGGATCCAGTATGTTGACCCCTATTCATGAATACAAAATGTATTCCTTAGAGAGAAGCTCCTTGGCTGAAAGAGCTTTATGAATAAGATCAGCAGAACGCTAATCCTGAGTGCGGATTAATCCCCGCCGTCTCGACCTCGTTACGGTCGCTTGAGGTGATAGACAATTATGTCTATAACCAGGGTGGTACCGCGTGAGTATGAAAACAAAACTCTCGTCCCTGATTTATTCAGGGATGGGAGTTTTTTTTGTATGTAAAAAAACCACCTTGAATAGCGAAAGAGTTCAATCAGAATTGAAGGAGGATGTTTCGTATGAAAAACTTATCGTCAGCTGACGTAAGACAGATGTTTATCGATTTCTTTAAAGAAAAAAGTCACTCGGTGGAACCTAGTGCATCGTTAGTACCTCATGAAGATCCAACTTTGTTGTGGATCAATAGCGGAGTCGCTACATTAAAGAAATATTTTGACGGGCGCGTTACCCCTGATAATCCACGAATTGTGAATGCACAGAAGTCAATTCGTACGAATGACATTGAAAATGTAGGGAAGACAGCTCGTCACCATACATTTTTTGAAATGCTTGGAAACTTTTCAATCGGAGATTATTTTAAAGAAGAAGCGATTGAATGGGGCTGGGAATTTTTAACGAGCAAAGATTGGATTGGCTTTGAAGCTGATAAATTATCCGTAACAATCCACCCGGAAGATGAGGAAGCTTATACAATTTGGAGTGAAAAAATTGGCCTTCCAGAAGAGCGTATCATTCGACTAGAGGGCAACTTCTGGGATATCGGTGAAGGACCTAGTGGACCAAATACAGAAATTTTCTATGACCGTGGCGAAGAATACGGTTTTGAAGATCCTACAGAAGAACTCTATCCTGGTGGCGAAAACGAGCGTTATCTTGAAATCTGGAACCTTGTGTTTTCTCAGTTCAACCATAATCCAGATGGAACTTATACCCCTTTACCTAAAAAGAATATTGATACGGGAATGGGACTCGAACGAATGGTATCTGTTATTCAAGATGCAAAAACAAACTATGATACAGATCTATTCATGCCGACAATTCGTGAAACTGAGCGAATGGCAAAAGTGAAGTATGGAGCTTCTCGAGAAGGAGATACTGCTTTCAAAGTAGTCGCTGACCATATTCGAACGGTTACATTTGCAATTGGTGATGGTGCCCTACCTTCTAATGAGGGACGTGGGTACGTACTAAGAAGACTGCTTAGACGAGCTGTTCGTTTTGCTAAACAAATTGGTATTAACCGTCCATTTATGTATGAACTTGTTCCTGTAGTGGGGGACATTATGGTTGAGTTCTACCCAGAAGTAAATGCAAAGAAAGAATTTATTCAGAAAGTGATTAAGAACGAAGAAGATCGCTTTTACGAAACCTTAAATGAAGGACTTTCGATTCTTTCGGATATTATGAAGAAAGAAAAAGCAGCTGGTAATCACGTTATTTCAGGTAGCGATGTTTTCCGTCTATATGACACATACGGTTTCCCTGTCGAACTAACAGAGGAGTATGCGGAAGAAGAAGGTATGGAAATTGATCGTACAGGTTTCGAGCATGAGATGGGAATGCAGCGTAAACGTGCTAGAGATGCTCGTCAGGATGTAGGTTCTATGCAAGTTCAAGGTGGTGCCCTCGGTGATATTTCAGTGGAAAGCGATTTTGTCGGATATGAAGAGCGATCTGTTGATACAGAAGTAGTCGCTATTATAAAAGACAAAGAGTTGACGGAAGTAGCGTCAGAAGGGGACGAAATCCAAGTTATTATCCAAAGCACGCCTTTCTATGCTGAAAGCGGCGGACAAGTTGCAGATCCTGGTGTTATTAGGGGTGAAGATGTTCAGCTTCGCGTAACGGATGTACAAAAAGCGCCAAACGGCCAGCACGTCCATACGGCGGTTGTCGAATCTGGGACAATAAAAACAGGAGCAAAAATTACAGCTGAAATCAATCGTTCAAACCGTTCGGCAATTGTAAAGAATCATACGGCAACCCACTTGCTACATCAAGCTTTAAAGGATGTTCTTGGTGAGCATGTCAACCAGGCTGGTTCACTCGTAGGTTCAGAGCGCCTTCGCTTTGACTTCTCTCATTTCGGACAGATTACATCTGAAGAACTTGAAGAGATTGAAAAACAAGTAAACGATCAAATTTGGGCGAACATTCCAGTGAATACGATGGTAAAGCCTATTGACGAAGCTAAAGCAATGGGAGCTATGGCATTGTTTGGTGAAAAATATGGAGATACTGTTCGGGTTGTACGTGTTGGTGATTATAGTCTTGAATTATGTGGCGGTACGCACGTTCAAAATACAGCAGAAATTGGATTGTTTAAAATTGTTTCTGAATCAGGTATTGGTGCAGGAACACGCCGTATTGAAGCTGTAACTAGTGAAGGAGCTTACCAGGTTTTGAATCAACAAGTGTCGATTTTGAAAAACACGGCTAACTTGTTAAAATCAAATGTGAAGGACGTTCCCTCAAGAACAGAAGCACTACTTGGTCAGATCCGTGATTTACAACGCCAAAATGATTCATTGACGTCAAAACTTGCAAATGTTGAAGCGAAGCAAATGGCAGGAGATGTTCAAGAAGTAGACGGTGTGAAAATAGTTGCTAAACGCATCGATACAGATATGAATAACCTTCGTAGTATTGTTGATGATTTGAAGTCACAGATTGGAAGCGTCATTGTCGTATTGGGAAGTGGGGCTGATGGTAAAGTTCAACTTGCGGCTGGTATTACAGATGACCTTGTAAAAGAAGGTTATCATGCTGGGAAATTGATTAAAGAGCTTGCTACACGCTGTGGCGGTGGCGGTGGCGGTCGTCCGGATATGGCACAGGCAGGCGGCAAAAACCCTGAGAAGTTAGATGACGCGCTTGCTTATGCAACAGATTGGGTTAAATCCATTTCCTAATTTGGTTTTAGTAGTGTACAATAAGAATTAGTTGACTAGTTACGATTCTAGATGGGGATCGGAGAAAGAGGTGTAAGGAATGAGTTCGATGGACAAAACAATGAAATTTAATTTTCCAGACGACGCAGACAATCACGATGTCCAGGAAGTGTTGCTCACCGTCTATAGCGCTCTTCAAGAAAAGGGCTACAATCCGATTAACCAGATTGTGGGATACCTCCTTTCTGGAGATCCGGCTTACATTCCGAGACACAATGATGCGAGAAGCTTAATTCGTAAGCTAGAACGAGATGAATTAATCGAAGAGCTTGTAAAATCGTATCTTACTCATCATCAGAGATAAGGAGACAGCATGAAAACACTTGGTTTGGATGTCGGTACGAAAACAATCGGTGTCGCGCTAAGCGATGCGATGGGTTGGACGGCACAGGGATTAGAAACGGTGAAACGTAACCCGGATATGCAGGATGTGATTCCTGATCGTTTAATGGAAATCATTAATGGGAATGATGTCAGCAAGATTGTTGTTGGACTTCCTAAGAACATGAATGGTTCAATTGGTCCGAGTGGTGAGGCCTGTCAGGCATTTGCAGAGCTCATTCGGACAAGTACCAATTTGCCAGTTGAAATGTGGGATGAAAGGCTGACAACTGTCGCTGCTGAGCGCATGCTGATAAGTGCTGATGTGAGTCGTAAGAAAAGGAAGAAAGTGATCGACAAAATGGCTGCTGTTATGATTCTGCAAGGATACTTAGACAGCAAGCAAAATTAATGAGGTGAAAAGCATGGAGGAAAAAGAACGCATTATCATTCCAGATGAAAACGGAGACGAACATTTATTTGAAGTTCTCTTTACTTTCGACGTAGCTGAGAACGGACAATCTTATATGACTGTGGTTCCAGCTGATCAGGCAGATAGCGAAGAAGAAGTAGAGGTTTACGCTTTCCGTTATGAAGAAGAAGATAACGAAGAACGAGACTATAAGCTCTTCCCTATCGAATCAGATAAGGAATGGGAAATGGTTGAAGAAATGCTCAACACTTTCTCAGAAGAGGAAGAGGACGAGAACGAATAACGTTCAATTAAAGCTACCGATGTGTTCATCGGTAGCTTTTTTATGTTTAGTTGATCATTATAACAACGTTTCGTTACTGAATTTTGGAAATGACTACAAACCTCTATCGTTAACTTGTATAATACATGTTGGAGTAAATATGGCGAACGTTAGCAATAACGCTGACAATATGTCGACTTGTAGTATAATAGGTGAAGAACGAAAGGGGGCCACGGCGTTGTCTGATTTTAAAGACTTGTACAAAGAGAAGCTTATGAAGCGCCAAAGTGAAAATCATACGGTAAGAAAAATTGTTTTTATCATTCTATTGCTTTTAACCATAACGGTGGCTGCCGTTATAACAGGTGGTTACTTCTACATAAAAAACATTCTTGAGCCAGTGGATCCGAATAGTAGCACAAAAACAGCTGTTACGATTCCAATTGGATCTTCAACTTCTTCGATCGGTGAAACCTTAGAACAAGAGGGAATTATCAAAGATGGGACGGCTTTTCGTTATTATGTAAAATATAAGAATGAAAGCGGCTTTCAGGCTGGAGATTATGAGCTTTCACCATCGATGACGATGGATGAAATTATTGCGATTATGAAAAGCGGAAAAGTAATGAAAGAGGCTGTTGCTACGATTCCTGTACCAGAAGGAATCTGGATAGAAGACATAGCCGCCCGTATCGCAAAAGAATTGGATTTAAAGAAAGAAGATGTGATGAAGCAGTTAGATGATGATAAGTACATGGAGGCTCTAATTAATGAATATTGGTTTTTAACAGATGATATTCTAAATGATGATATACGTCATCCGCTCGAAGGTTATCTATTCCCTGCTACTTATGATTTTGTAGAAGAACCGTCAGTGGAAGCTGTTGTAAAAGAGATGTTAGATAAAACAGACAGTGTGCTAAATAAATATCGATCTGAAATAGAAGATCGGGACGACTCAATCCATGAACTAATGACGCTCGCATCGATCATTGAAGAAGAAGCCTCCGCCAATGCTGATCGAACAAAGATTTCAAAAGTGTTTTATAACCGTCTGGATAAGGATATGATCTTACAAACGGATCCTACCGTTGTTTATGCCAGAGGAGAACAATCCGGTGAAATTACACAGGATGATCTTGATTTAAAATCGCCATACAATACGTATAAACAAAAAGGTTTGCCCGTAGGACCAATCGCGAACCCTGGTGAATCATCTATAGTAGCTGCGATTGAACCTGCTGATACAGATGCCCTCTATTTCTATGCTCGCCCAAGTGGAGAGACGTTGTTCTCAGAAACAAATAAAGAACACAATAAAAAAGTAGCTAAGTATAAAGAGGAATGGGACGAGTATTATAAGAAGAAAGAAGAAGAGGAGAAAGAAGAATAAGAAATTTATGGGGAATGGCGAGTAAGACTACCATTCCCCTTTCGATTATGATAAAATTATTCGGGTTACATGAAGGAGGACCGATCATGATATCCGATCATGTTGAACAATATCTTGAATCTTTACGGCCGAATCGAGAAGGCTTAATTAAAGAAATTGAGGAATATGCAGAGGAAAACCATGTTCCTATTATGGAACAAACGAGTCTCGATGTTATGCTTCAACTTCTTTCTTTCTTGAAACCGAAACGAATATTAGAAATTGGTGCAGCTATTGGGTATTCAGCCATTCGTATGGCTGAGCGTTTGCCGGATACTGCCATACTTACTGTAGAACGTGACGAAACTCGTTATAACGAAGCGATCGCAAACATTGATAAAGCTGGCTATTCAGATCAAATTACAGTCCTATTTGGCGATGCATTTGATCTAGCTCACGATCTCAAACAATACGGCCCTTATCAAGCTCTATTCATTGATGCGGCGAAAGGTCAGTATAAGCGCTTTTTTGATGAATTTTATAATGAATTAGAAGAAGGCGGCATCGTCTTTTCTGATAATATTTTATTCAGAGGACTGGTTGCAGAAGATGAGATAGAGGAGAAGCGCTTTAAATCAATGGTGAAAAAGCTCCGTCTTTATAATGAATTTTTAATTTCCCATCCCGAGTTAGATACAACGATTTATCCTATTGGAGATGGTCTAGCTGTTAGTCAGCGTAAAAACTCATGAAGAAGGAAAGCCGACGTACAAATGTACGGGCGGTTTTTCTATAATAGAAGGGGAAGAATTATGGTTAATAGACCCGTAGTAATTGGTGTTGCTGGAGGATCAGGCTCTGGTAAAACCACTGTAACACGAGAGATTTTTAAACAGTTTGCCGATCAGTCCGTCTTAGTTATTGAACAGGATTCTTACTACAAAGATCAGAGTGAAAAGTCAATGCCTGAACGACTTGGTACAAACTATGACCACCCACTTGCATTTGACAACGATCTGTTAATTGAACATGTTAAAGAGTTAATGTTATATAAACCGATTCAAAAACCAGTCTATGACTATACAGTTCACACAAGATCTGATAAAATTATTCCTGTCGAACCGAAAGATGTCATTATTTTGGAAGGTATCCTAATTCTTGAAGATGAACGTCTTCGTGATCTAATGGATATTAAGCTTTTTGTTGATACTGATGCTGACCTTCGCATCTTAAGAAGAATGGTTCGCGATATACGTGACAGAGGGAGAACGCTTGATTCAGTAGTTGAGCAGTATACCTCAGTGGTTCGTCCGATGCACCTTCAATTTATTGAACCGACAAAGCGTTATGCAGATATTATTGTACCTGAAGGCGGTCAAAACCGAGTTGCGATTGACCTTATGGTTACGAAAATTCATACGATACTTGAAGAAAAAGCTATGCTATAACGATTAAATGAGGTATATTTACCTCTTTTTTTCATACAGTTTATTACGATTGATGCCCTTAATTGATGAAGGAGTGAATGAAATGGCAGAGGATAAAAAGTATTATATGACGCAAGATGGTAAAGAAAAGCTTGAGAAGGAGCTTGACCTTCTAAAAACTGAGAAAAGAAAAGAAGTTGTGGAACGTATTAAAATAGCACGTAGTTTTGGAGATCTTTCTGAGAACTCTGAGTATGACGCTGCAAAAGATGAGCAAGCGTTTGTAGAAGCACGTATTCAAACAGTTGAAAATATGATTCGTAACGCTGAAATTATTGAAGAAGACAATAGCTCATCTAATGTTGTATCAATAGGTAAGCGTGTTAAATTCGTTGAAATTCCAGACGGTGATGAAGAAGAATACTTTATCGTAGGTAGTGCAGAAGCCGATCCTTTTGAAGGAAAGATTTCAAATGATTCCCCAATGGCCAAAAGTCTTCTAGGTCGTCAAATTGGAGAAAAAGTAAACGTACAAACTCCAGGCGGAGAAATCCGTGTGGAAATTTTAGAAGTAATCTAATTAAAAGACTAAAAAAAGGCAGCCATAAAGGTTGTCTTTTTCTTATGCATGAAATACTTCTCATTAAGCTCCTGTACACTGGCAAATGACCGTAGGAGGTTTGAAATAGAGAACATCCGTCGAAACTCTTACAGAGGTGAGAGAGATGATAAGGAGAAGGATGATTGGGATTGGTCTCCTCCTTGTATGTGGGATGTTTTTGTTAATCGGACGTTTGATCCAACTTCAATTAGTTGAAACGGAGTCTTACTCAAAACATCATATCAATTTAATCGAAGCAAGCATCAATCAACGTACACAGTCCTATGTGCTAGATGAAGGTAGAGGAACGATACTTGATCGAAATGGGATTCCGATGAGTGAATCAATTCCTTCTCTCGTTTTATTTCCCTTTCTTAAAGAGAGGGAATGGCCACTTGAGGAGGTAGCCCAAATTATAAATGTCACTCCTGAGAGTCTTGAACGCTCATTTGAGGGACAGTTACAACCATTTACTTTTGACAAATCGTTAACGATTGATCAAATGAAAGAGATAAATGAACAAAGTATTCCTGGGGTCTACGCCGTCCATAAGCCTGTGAATAAAAATCCATTGGCGACTCATGTTATTGGGGCTGTGAGACCTAATCCGGAATTAATTCAATCAAAATATCCAGAGAAATGGGCTGAAGGATCCATTGATGAAGAAACAAAATTAGGAATATCGGGGCTTCAGCTTGCATTTGACCCTTTTTTGTTATCTGAAGGTGATACAACGCTCCTTTATCATGCTGATCGTCAGGGGAACCCTCTTCTTGGACTTGATGTGAAGTATTTCTCTAGTACGGATTCATTTTATCCTCTCCAAGTGAAGACCACTTTAGATACAAAAATTCAGAAGAATTTAGAGGAGGCGATCGATGACTCAGGTATTACGAATGGTGGTGCGGTTCTCATAGATATCGACTCTAATAACGTAATCGGCATGGTTAGTCGTCCATTATTCGGTTCAGAAGACCCCTTAGGGAAAGGGGCTATGAATCAAATGGTGAAAGGGTACTTCCCAGGGTCTGTATTTAAAACAATTATTCTTGCAGCAGCATATGAAAATGAGGTTAAAGATACACGTCTTTTTGACTGCGATCAAAATTTGTACCGTGATGGCATTGGTAATCGTACGCTAGGGATGCTTAGCCTTAAAGATAGTTTTGCCCAAAGCTGTAATGCGACCTTCACACAACTTGCTGAAGAGCTTATTAAGACTGATCCAGATGTCATTGAGAAAACCGCAGAGAAACTTGGAGTAGGAACAACGGTTGGATGGGAAGATAAGCTTTATCATTATGAAAATTTTAAGCAGTTTCCTGACGAGTCTAGCCCGATCTTTTTTAAAGATGAAAAAGATAAGAGGATACGTAAAGCAATCGACCAAACAGCCATTGGTCAATTAAATGTGAAATTAAGTCCCCTAGCAATTGGTAATATGATGGCGACAATTGGGAGGGGTGGGGAAGCGAAAGATGTGAAAGTCGTTAGTGATGTTCTATATCGAAATGGAACGACTTTTCTTAGCTTCAAAGAAATAAGCCATGATGAAAACCTTTCGAAAAATGTAATCAAGTCTCTTCAAAAATCATTGCGAGAAGTGGTAGTAAGTGGCACGGGGAATGCTTATTTAAACGATCTACCGATACAAGTAGCAGGAAAGTCAGGTACCGCAGAGCTTGGCGAAGACGTCTCCTTTGATCATCAATGGTTTGCAGGTTATTTTCCTTATGATTCTCCACAATATGCTTTAGTGGTTGTGGATTTTGAACGAAAAGAAAAGCAATATCGAGCTTATGAAGCATTTGCAACCATCGTTAAGGATTTATACCAAAATGAGAGATAAAAACGATACAAAAGTCAAGCCTTCTACGAATCATTTAGAGATGGTAAAATAAGAACAACAGCTAAATAGAGGAGTGGATGGGTTTGAGATCACGATATGGGGACCGTCATTCAAAGAGAAAACAAAATATCGTATTAAACAGTTTAATTGGAATTGTTCTCGCAGTGATACTTGTACTTGTTGCCAATATAGTCTTTTCTGGTGATGACTCTCAGCAAACCGCAAGTGAAGAACAGAAAACCGCACAAACAAATTCGGATGAAAAATCGAATAGTAGCAGTGACGATGCCGTTACTTCTGATGAGGCTGAAGATTCAGAGGCTAGTGATTCAGAGTCGGATAGCGCCACTGATAAAGATAGTACGAAAGAAGAAAGTGCTAACGAAGAGAAAGATCAAGATGATGAAGACAAAGAAGGTCAAGATCAAGAAGATCAAGAAAAAGAAGAAGAAGCAGACCAGAAGCCGGGTGAACCAAACCTTGAAGGACCTTGGGAGCCTGTAGGAACATCGCAAACAGGTCCACATAGATCGAGTTATGAGCTTGGTTCCACTGATTGGAATGAAAAGTTAAAAGCTGTTGAATCTGTTATGGGAATTTCTGCAGATGAAATGACGATCTGGAAAATAGGGGGCAATGGCGGACCTCAACAGTCATATGCGCGTGTAAGTAAAGCAGGATCATCAGGAAACCAGGTTTACTCCATCGAACTTGAGTGGATTGATGGAAAAGGTTGGAAACCAGTTAGTGTTAAACCAGAATAGCAACAAAAAGCAGGAGCGAATGCTCCTGCTTTTTTATTTGGCTTTAAAATGAACGACAGCAGAATAGTAAGGTCTGCCTGTTTTCTCATGGGTGATGGCGTGATGCTGAACAGAATGAACCTGAAGCAGCAGGGCCCTGTTGTTATCGATCTGAACTTGTATTTTTTTCTCGATCTCTTCTAGTGAAAATCCTTCGAAAAATTCTACTTTATCGTCTATCCGTTCGAGCGAAAAACTCATTTGTTGCTCCTCCTTAAAATGCGACCATCTATCAGTCTACACATTTTTTTTAAATCATACAAATTGATATTCAAAAAAGAATATGATAAGTTAGAACCATAATGCATATTATTCATACCTTAATAGTATGAATTAAATTTCGGAAAGCGATGTGACAGTAATGGGAAGAGAGTTTATTGATTTATTTGAGCGTTGGGCAGACTCTTACGATACAACAGTGTCTGGACAGGATGAAGAGTATCGGGACGTTTTTAAAGGCTACGATGGAATCTTATCTTCAGTCGCTCAAGCTTCCTCAGGACACGTTTTAGAATTTGGTGTTGGAACAGGGAATCTAACTTCTATTTTACTCAATAAAGGACTGGAAGTAACTGGGGTAGAACCGTCAAAAGCGATGAGAGAAAAGGCAAGTGAAAGGTTACCAGATGTCACGTTTTATGATGGGGACTTTATGGTTTTCCCAACTCCGACCAAACCTGTACAAACAATCGTGAGTACCTATGCATTTCACCACCTCACTGATGAAGAAAAAAAGACCGCTATTCACAAATATAGCCAACTACTGGGGCAAAATGATAAAATTGTATTTGCGGATACAGCATTCAAAGATGAGAATGCTAGAATAAAGATGCATGAGAAAGTGAAAGCAAAGGGATATTACAATTTGCTACAGGACTTGCAAACGGAATATTATACAACCATTCCAGTATTAGAGGAACTTTTCCAACAACATGGATTTCGAGTTGTGTTTACTCAGCTAAATGATTTTGTTTGGCTGATGGAAGCCGTTAAAAATTGAACAGGTAAAGGAGTACATCATGAAGATCGGTATTATTGGAGCAATGGAAGAAGAAGTAAGAATTTTACGTGACCGTCTTGATCACAGAGAAGAACAGGTGATTGCAGGATCTGAGTTCACTACAGGAAGCATTGATGGCCAGGAGGTCGTTCTCTTAAAATCAGGCATTGGTAAGGTGAATGCGGCTATCGGTACGACATTAATGAATCAACTATTTAAACCAGATTATATTCTAAATACAGGTTCTGCAGGTGGATTTAATCCTGAACTAAAAGTAGGCGACATCGTGATTTCTTCCGAAGTTCGCTACCATGATGTGGATGCTACCATTTTCGGTTACGAATATGGCCAGGTTCCTCAAATGCCGGCGCTTTATGAACCAAATAGCATGCTTGTTGAAGCGGCTGAAAGAAGCGCAGAGAAAGTAACGGAGCACCAGGTAGTGAAAGGGATGATCGCAACAGGCGATTCATTTATGAATGACGCAGATAGAGTGGAATACGTTAGATCAAAACTATCCAATCTCGACGCTGCAGAGATGGAAGCTGGAGCGATTGCACAAGTTTGCTATCAATTTGGTACACCTTTTGTCATTATCCGCTCGCTTTCTGATATTGCTGGGAAAGAATCAAATATTTCTTTCGATCAATTTCTAGAAACAGCTTCAATTAATTCAGCAAACTTAATTTTAAATCTAGTGGAGGAGTTGAAGAAGAATGGCTAAAAAAATGAATGTAGAAAGTTTCAATCTTGATCATACAAAAGTAGCAGCCCCATATGTTCGTCTTGTAGGTGTAACAAAAGGGCCAAACGGTGATGAAATTTACAAATACGATATTCGATTTAAGCAACCAAATAAAGAACATATGGAAATGGCAGGGCTCCATTCCATTGAACACTTAATGGCTGAAAATATTCGTAACCATATGGATAATGTTGTTGATATTGGGCCAATGGGTTGTCAAACAGGATTTTATCTAGCGGTTCTGAATCACTCTAATTATGATGAGATCTTAGAAGTTCTCGAGAAAACATTACAGGATGTGCTTAATGCTGATGAAGTACCAGCATGCAATGAAGTTCAGTGTGGATGGGCTGCTAACCACAGCTTAGAAGGAGCTAAAGAAATTGCAGACGAAATGCTGACACACCGTGACGAATGGCATATTGTGTTTGCTGAATAGAAAGGGTTTCACACTATGGAAATCTTTCATAACATTCATGAGCTCGTCGGCCGAACTCCGGTCATCGAGCTTCATCATTTTGATATACCGAAGGGCGTTCGCCTTTTCGCTAAGCTTGAGTTCTATAATCCTGGAGGTAGTATTAAAGATCGACTCGGACAGGAGTTACTTCAGGAAGCCATTGAGCAAAATCGAATAGCTCCGGGTGGAACATTTATCGAACCTACTGCAGGAAATACAGGCATTGGCCTCGCTCTTGCAGCTGTCAATCGTGGGTATACTGTCATGTTTGTGGTCCCTGAGAAGTTTAGCATAGAGAAACAAGATTTAATGCGAGCACTAGGTGCCAAAATCGTGAATACCCCTACTGAACAAGGAATGAAGGGTGCAATTGCCCGAGCTGAGGAACTTATTAAGGAAATTCCCAATTCATATATGCCTCGTCAGTTCGGAAACCCAGCTAACCCTCTCACTTATTATAAAACGCTCGGCCCAGAACTGTGGAGGCAGCTTGACGGGGAGCTTAACGTTTTCGTAGCTGGTGCAGGAACGGGTGGAACGTTCATGGGGACAGCTCGCTATTTAAAGGAGCAGAATCCGAATGTGAAAACGGTCATTGTTGAACCTGAAGGATCTATTTTAAACGGTGGAGAGTCTGGGCCTCATAAAACAGAGGGAATCGGTATGGAATTTTTACCAGATTACATGGATGACGCTTACTTTGACAGTATTCACACTGTGACAGATGACGTTGCTTTCAAACGTGTAAGAGAGCTTGCTGAAAAAGAAGGTCTTTTAGTAGGTAGTTCTTCAGGAGCGGCCCTTGAAGCTGCTCTTATTGAAGCACAGCAAGCCCGTCCAGGAACGAATATTGCTACGATCTTTCCAGATAGTAGTGAACGATACTTAAGTAAGAAGATTTATGAGGGAGGCATTTAAGCAATGAAGCCAAAAACAAAACTCATTCATGGTGGGATTACTGGTGATCCGCAAACGGGTGCGGTCTCAGTACCAATCTACCAGGTTAGTACGTATAAACAAGAAGCAGTTGGCAAGTTCAACGGCTATGAATATTCGAGGACAGGAAACCCAACTCGTCACGCTCTTGAAGAGTTAATTAAAGACCTTGAAAATGGTTTCGCAGGTTTCGCATTTGGGTCTGGAATGGCAGCCATTTCCTCTGTAATGATGATGTTCGATTCTGGAGATCATGTGGTCATGACAGATGACGTATACGGAGGAACGTATCGTGTAATGACAAAGGTGTTAAATCGTCTCGGCATTGAATCCACATTTGTTAATACAACTGATTTAGACGTAGTAAAAGAAGCGATAAAAGGTAATACAAAAGCCATTTTTGTTGAAACCCCAACGAATCCGTTATTGAAGGTTACAGATATCCAAGCTATTTCGAAACTTGCTAAAGACCATAATCTTTTAACAATCGTTGATAATACCTTTAATACACCATATTGGCAAAACCCAATTGATCATGGGGCCGATATCGTTGTGCATTCAGCTACCAAATATTTAGGTGGACATAGTGACGTTGTGGCAGGACTTGTTGTCGTTAATTCTAAAGAGCTTGCGGAAGAAGTTCATTTTGTTCAAAATTCTGCCGGGGCTATTCTTGGACCACAAGATTCGTGGTTGCTTATTAGAGGGTTGAAAACGCTGGGTGTACGAATGGAAGAACATGAAAAAAACACAGGTAAAATCGTCCAATTCCTTAGTAAGCATCCTTCCGTGGAAAAAATCTACTATCCAGGGTTAAGTACACATCCTGGTAATGATATTGCTGTAAATCAATCCCGTGGATTCGGTGGGATGATTTCCTTTGATATTGGAAGTGCAGAGAAGGCAGATGAGCTATTAAGTAAAGTGAAATATTTCACTTTAGCTGAAAGCTTAGGAGCAGTAGAAAGCTTAATTTCCGTTCCTGCACGAATGACGCATGCTTCTATTCCAAAAGATCGACGAGCAGAGCTCGGCATTACCGAAGGGCTTGTTCGTATTTCTGTTGGACTTGAAGATGCAGAGGATCTGATTGAAGACCTTTCAAATGCATTAGGATAAAGTAGAAAGCCCTTATCCGATTCACCGGGTAAGGGCTTATAGACGACTGGAAAGAGTTACATCTCTAGTACCTTGGTTTTTTATGATAGAATAAAAGCCGAGAGAGGTGAGCACTATGAAGCAACTTCAAGACAAAATGACAGACTATAAGCGATTTGCGTTTGTATTGCTTAGTCTTAGTGTTTTCTTATATATTGGTTCTTTTCTCCCGGTTCAAGGAAAGACGGATGGCGCTGCCCTTATACTGACTGGTGGAGGATTTTTACTAGTTGGGATTGCGATTTTCTTTTATTCTCGCGCTATCGCCATACAGAAAAAAATAAATGAGCAAAACATGAATTCTTAACTAATAGATGAAATACAACAATGTAAAGCCGATTCCTTAAATAATAGGAAGCGGCTTTTATTATTCTTTGATGCGTAATTGAGCTTAATAAGTCATAATTTCTTTCAGCCGCCCCTGCCATTTCTCATCATCAAGAATAATTTGGAATGAGATACGTCTGTTTTTCTCGTATGCTTCATTCGTGTCTTCTTCGACAACCGGTTTGTATTCTGAGTAACCTGTTGCGGCTAAATATTTTGCGTACTCAGGTGAATTAAGCTTTGGGTTCGCCTTCATTAGTTCTTTAACGACAGCTACAGAACGATCAGCTGAAAGTTTCCAGTTATCATAAGGGACTTTGTCAGTGTGTCCTTCAATTAAAATGATGTAGAGATATTGACTAATGTCTTCCTCGTCAATTAAATTTGCAAAAACATCTGCTAAATCGTTTAATACTCGTTTTCCTTCCTCACTAATTTCAGCACTTCCCGTGTCAAATAAAATATCCCCCTCAACTGAAATCGTATTGTTTGGCCCACGCACAATCTTGTCTTTTCCAACATTTTCTTCTAACTGTTCTTCAATTAAATCACTAATATGCTTTTTTACATCCGCTACTTTTGCTAGTTCTTGTTTCATAACGGTTTGATCATAAGCGTCATAAATCATTTGAACGAAGGCAATAATTGCAATAAAAAGCATGACGAGAACGATCATTGCCATCATATCTGCAAAACTAGGCCAATAGTGTTCCTCATCACCCTGGATTTGAAAGCGTCTTTTTCGATTTTTCATCGATTGTCACCAATTATTCTAGATTGAACATGCTGCTGGGCCATTGATTGACGACGCATTTGCTCTTCATAGAGGCGTAGCTGTAGCTGGTGTGATTCTGCTAGCTGATGTTGAATATCTTTAAGCTCGCGAGCCAGCCCCTGGTAAAGAGAATCAATGCTGTTTGAAAGGGCTCTCATTTCATGCTGAAGAGGCTGATCACGCTGATCGCGTTCCATTCGATGGATAATCGGTTCGAGTGCTTCCCGTTTAATTTTATCAAGAGAGCTATACCACGCTTTTTCAAGTTGGGATACTGATTCAGCAAATTCTTGAGATGCTCTCCCATATTGATTCTGTTTATCCTGGTAGCGGTAATACCATTCGTCCTGCATTTGATGAACACGCCGCTCAAGCTCCTCTTGTGAGCCCTGGAAACGCTGCATTTGTTCATCCAGTCCTCTCAAATAATGCTGCCCTGTCTCCTCTGATTTCTTCTGGGTATCTTTGATTAATTGATCAGAACGTTGAACGAGCTGCTCGAATTTACGCTGTCCTGCTTCATGATGCTTTGATAAAGACTGAAGCTGACTCTCAAGATTTTTTAATCGATTGCCAAGTTCGATAATACCGTTCGTAGCTTTTTCTTGAACCCCGTCTAGTTGTGTAAAGGACTCTTGAAGCTTCACACCGAATGCTTCTAATGTCGTTGTGCTATTTGAAAACTGTTCCGTATATTCACGCTGCGCTGACAATGTTGCTTTAACGTCTTGCATCGCCTGTTCAAGCCCAGATGTAAAGTTAACCATGTTCGTTGAGAAATCTCCAAGCGTTTCATGAAAGCTTTCTTGAATTCGTCCCGCTAGGCGGTCCAAAATTCGCTCCATTTCATCATGAGGTTTTTCCTGAGTTAAGCTTGCATTCAAATTATGATCAAGAAACGACTCGCAATCGGATATGATTTTCTCTAAATAATAGGCTGTCGTCCGTCCATTCGTTAATACACCATTTTGGATTAGCGTTAAAAAAAGAGCATTTCCAATGCCGGCTATACTCGTAATAAAAGCAACGCTCATACCTTGAAATGGACTAGAAATCGCTTCAATAACAGAAGCTAGATTTAAATTGGCATCTTCTGGCTTTTGTGATAGAAACATAAGCGTTTCTTGCATGGAAGAAATGGCAAGCGTTAACCCAATAAATGTTCCTAATATCCCGATGATAATAGAGGTCGGTGGGAGCTGCTGCATAAATCGCATCATGCCTCCAGCAGGAACACGAGCAAAACCAAACAGAGGAACCGATTCTTTAAAAAAATGTTTTTCAATAAGCGCTTGCGTATTGACTTGAGAAACGCCTGCTAAATGGTAGGATTTATACTCCTTAATCACGTTTTGAATCCATGGTGCTGTATAAGCCGTTGCATCATTTTGAACTTCTGCATTTTCAATATCTCTCAGCCATTTCTTCATTTGAATACTAATTTGAATCGTAGCTGTTACTCCAAACACAGCAAGGAACCCAATGATAAAGAGGACGATTGTTGTCACGTTCAGCATATGTTCACCTCCGCTTTATACATATGTATGTCCTCTTTAACAGAACTTTCATGCTTTCTGCAGAGGTAATGAGGTTAAAGTAAATTCCGACGATGATTGTCGAAAATATTCTTTTTAATAAAATATTTAGGTAATTTAGTAAAAATGGTTTACAAAAATGGAAGTGATGGATATACTTACCTTTGTAAACAATTATGAAAAAAGGAGGTCGAACAGAATGATGAAGATGATGAAAGTAAAAGCTACTGTAACTCAATATGAACGATCTGTTCGACCAGCGCCTCTTTAAGGGGAATCCTTTTTTACTAACGGATTGAAAAGCCGCAGGTCGACGCCTGCGGTATTTCTATGCTTTTTTAGCCGCAGGCTCATGCCCTGCGGCTTTTTGTGTCCAAATTTTGAGAGGAGGAATTAAATTGGTTATTAAAGGAAACGTGATGTTTAATGTGCAAGAGAAAAGGAGAAAATGGGTCCCCTGAAATAACTGAACCGAAAGGAGGTCGTTAACATGTTGCCATTCCATCTAATGATCATAACAAAAATGAAAAGCGTTTTTGACCGAAGTCTCTCATCTGAGCTTCATCAGCGCTCCATTCACGAACGCATGTCAGAAGCTGAATCTAAACGAGATCGAGCTTCAATGTGGTTGTCCTAATTCAATACAAAATAAGGAGAAATGATCATGTTAACGATAAATTTAGTATTTGTAACAATTGGTATTCGCGTTCATGAGCGAACGTTGGAGGAAGAAAAAAATGATATGCGAGTAAAAAGCGAAATGAATCAGGTCCACGAAAAACAGTTCAGGATGTTCTAACATTATGTAATGAAAGGAAGAGTAAAATGAGGATCGCCTTAAAAAAATGCGCTATTCAAAAATGGATCACTGTAGAGAAAGGGTTAACCTGAAACGAATAAACGAAGAAGGGAGTGGAGCGGAATGACTTTAAACTTAGTATTTGTCACAATTACTGTCACGATCAATCGTTATCGGCAAACGCTTGATCAAGAGTTAAACGATAAAAGAAGACGGGAAATAATTGATGCCAATCAATACAAGCAAAGCTTCTATATCCATCATTAATAAATAAAGGCAGGTGTAATCCTGCCTTTTTATTTTGAATATTCTTTTCAGAACTGAATCAAATCTATTCTTTCGATTTACAATAGAAGAGTACATATGGGGAAACAGTTTTTAAAAGAATAGGAAGGGGTATTGATTACTAGCGCTTAATGTATAAAAATATAAGATGTGTTCTTAAAAAGGAGTGATTGAGAATGAGAGAAATGCAAAAAGAAATCATTCAAGAACTTGGTGTGCAGCCAACAATTGATGTAAAAGAAGAAGTGACGAAGCGAGTAGGGTTTTTAAAGGAATATTTAAAGAAAAGCGGAACAACAGGGTTCGTCCTGGGGATTTCAGGTGGACAGGATTCATCACTTGCAGGAAAATTTGCTCAGATGGCTGTTGAAGAACTACGGGAAGAAGGAATCGATGCTTCCTTTATTGCCGTCAGATTGCCATACGGTGAACAGAAAGACGAAGATGACGCCCAGGCTGCTTTAAAATTTATTAAACCGGATCAAACGGTTACCATCAACGTAAAGCCTGCTGTTGATGCATCCGTTTCAAGTTATCTAGAAGCTACGGGTAATAACTTAACTGACTTTACAAAAGGCAATAATAAAGCAAGAGAACGCATGATTGCGCAATACAATATTGCAGGAGACGAGAAAAAGCTTGTCATTGGAACGGACCATGCTGCAGAAGCTGTGACAGGCTTTTATACCAAACATGGGGATGGGGCATGCGACATTACTCCACTTTTCGGTTTAAATAAGCGACAGGGTAGATCTATTCTGGAAGACATTGGGATGCCAGATCATCTTGTAGAAAAAGTGCCAACAGCTGATCTTGAAGATGATCGCCCTTCTCTTCCAGATGAAGAAGCACTTGGAGTAAGCTATAATCATATTGATGATTATCTTGAAGGAAGAGAAGTACCTGAAGAAGCAGCCAAAACGATTGAAAATCATTTTAGCAAAACAAAGCATAAGCGAAATATGGCAGCGACCATTTTCGATAATTGGTGGAAATAAGATTAGAAAGGGACCTGAATAAGGTCTCTTTTTTTTGCGTATGAATAGATGAAACGTTCGATTTACATCACAAAGGAGTTTCGCATATGAAAGACTATTCTGGTGTACTTCATTCAATCGTACGCAGGCTACAGAAACAGGCTAGCATGAATGTACCAATTCAACTAACAGACTATTTTCCTGGTGAACGATTAATTGGGGGAAAGTATTCGTTAGAAACGAATATGATCACGATTTATATGGAAGAGGTAAGGAAACAATGTATTCTTCTATTCGGTTCTGATGACCATTTGAATGACTATTTTACCGTGATAGTGGCACACGAACTTGGTCACGCCGCTGACAGAAGCCTTGTCCTGTTAGCGAAAGAGAGGTCAAGTACACGATGTGTAAACAAGAAGAGGCAGTTGTCGATCATCATAGAAGACAATGCCTGGAAATTTGCAATGAAACTGATACCAGAGTTGTCTCATATTCTTGTTACTGTGAGGAATCAATCAATGGATCTTTACGGGGAGAGAGAAATTATTCAGTAGAAAAGACTTTTTAGAAAGGATATACAAAATCGTTCCACCTTGTTACTATAGTTAAAAAACTATGATTTTAGCCATCTCATGTAAAGGTGTGACGATCATGAAGGTAATCAAAACGTATTATCCGAAAGTGAGAGCGATTGAACTGTTCATGTTTCTCGTCTACGGCATTGTCGTTTGCTTTGGTACCTTCTTATTGTGGGTTAAAGGTGATTTATCATTCGAACGCTGGCGAAACTTCATGCTGATCGGCTTAATTTATGTGTCGTTTTGTATCTTCCTTAGCTTTTGTATTCGAACACAGCGAATTGAATTAACTGAGTATCGTATTGAACATAAACTACTTGGATTGAGTTGTCGAAGTGTTGCTTTTTCTTCTGTGAAAAAAGTAATGTTTGGCAAAGTTAATGGCTCGCCCGTCGTTGCCATTATTAATGGGAACATGGAAAAACCAATCTTTGTGCCTTATCTTCCATTCGAAAAAGATTGGGAAGAGATTAGTTCATTTATTAAAGAGAGGAATCAAAAAGTTATTATTTCTATGTAAAGAAGCGCCATCAAGGCGCTTCTTTATTCTTTAAATAGGCTTACTTATGACATAGCGGGTTCAAGCGCAACAGCAGGGCCAAAAAATTCAAAATGCATATTCTTTTCTTCTACACCGAGGTTTGTTAACGCAACTTTAATAGCTTTCATAAATGGAAGAGGTCCGCAGAAATAATACTGAGTCTCTGCGTCAAGAGACAATATTTCTTTTAACCAGTCGCTTGTGATAAAGCCTTCTTTATTATAGCTCTTTTTATCAGCATCGTTTTCTGTCGGCGCTTCGTAACAGACGAAATAATCTAGAGAAGGGTGTTCAAGAGAGAGAACTTCACGGTGAAAAGCATGAACATTTCCGTTAAGTGCTGCATGAATAAATGTTGTTTTTCTATGTTGAAGCGCACTGCTCTTTAGCATGCTAAGCATAGGAGTAATCCCTACACCACCACTCAAGAGGACAATTGGAGCTGTTGACTTTTGTAAATAAAAATCTCCTGCTGGAGCAGTAACGGTAAGCTGATCGTTTACTCCGACATGATCATGTAAATAATTAGAAACAATACCATCAGGCTTTGCGGGGTTGGCTTCTTTTTTGACAGAGATTCTATAATAAGGTTTTCCAGGTACGTCCGAGAGACTGTATTGACGAATATGAGTATATTGATCATCTGGAATCGATACTTTTACACTAATATATTGTCCAGATTTGAACGATGCAATTGGTTTTCCGTCAAGTGGCTTTAAGTAAAACGATGTGATAACGTCACTTTCCTGTTCCTTACGATCAACAACAAAAATACGCTCCTGTTCCCAACCACCAGGCTGTTTTGCAGCATCTTGGTACATTTCTTCTTCTACTTCAATAAAAACATCAGCAATCACCCCGTATGCCTCTTCCCATGCTTGAAGAATTTCTTCTGTAGCATCATCTTTTAAAACATCTTTAATGGCTTTTAATAAATATTCTCCTACGATTGGATAATGCTCTGGTTGAACCCCTAGGCTTCTATGCTTATGAGCAACCTGTTTTACAACGGGTAGAATGGCTTCTAATTGATCAATGTTTTTTGCTGCAGCATAAACTGCGTTCGCGAGAGCTTGCTGCTGCTTGCCTTGTTTTTGATTAGCATGATTAAAAATATTTAACAGTTCAGGATGGTTCGTGAAGAGCATGTTATAAAAGCGTTTCGTAATGTCAGTTCCGTGAATTTCTAGAACAGGTACAGTCGATTTAATCGTTGCTATTGTTTTGGGTGATAACATAAAAAAACCTCCAGTTGAGTTAAAGATGTATTTTGAATATATCTTTATGGTAGCGGTTATTCCTCCTAAAAGCAATATCCAAAATGAATCTTTAAAAGAATGTTCACATCTTATCTAGAGCATTACATAACGTTAAGTTTTTAATGATATGATAAAATAGACCTATGAACATAGGAGTGAAAAGAGGTTGAATGACCATGCGATTAACAAATTATACCGATTACTCTTTAAGAATGCTAATTTATCTTGGGAGTATGAAAAAAAATAACTTAGCAAGCATACAAGAAATTGCAGATGCTTATCAAATCTCGAAAAATCATCTTATGAAAGTCGCACATGAACTTGGAAAAAAAGGATATATCGAGACAATAAGAGGGAGGAATGGAGGGTTAAGATTGGCCCAACTCCCTAAGGAAATTAACGTTGGAGAAGTTGTCAGAAGTACCGAAGAGGATTTTAATTTAGTGGAGTGCTTTGATAAAGAAAACAATTCATGTGTAATCAGTCCTGCATGTCGTTTAAAGCACGTTCTTCATTCTGCTCTGACAGCATATTTTGAAGTTTTAGATCAATATCAATTGGCTGATCTTATCGTAAATGATGAGATGCTTAGACAATTATTTGAGACGAATCGATAAGGTAGCAATCATTGTTTAGATGAATACACTGTCATATGAGGAGTGTGGCAGTGTATGGAATGGTTTGAACTAACGGGTGTTGGAGGAATTGTTGCGATTCTTGCAGTAATACGTATGAAATATGGTCGGTATTCAGCTCATCATCGTTATTTAAGGGAAGAGTTTATGTCTGAGAAATGGATAAAAGAAAAGAAGAGAAATCATGATGAGTGATGAGACGTTTGCTTTCTGAGGGGCGTCTTATTTTTTTGATCTAAAATTCCAGAAGGACAGACACGTGGGGGTAGGCAATTACATAAGCTTAAGATATAGTAACAGCCCATCAATGGGAGGTGAGTATGTGTCCTTACTGGCAGCACTTGCTTACGTTTGTAAGGAAGTTCTTTTCTTTGTCTCATTTGTGAAAAACAATGCCTTCCCCCAGCCTCTTTCTAGAAAAGATGAAAGAAAGTATTTAGAATTAATGGCTGAAGGAGATGAAGATGCAAGAAATCGGCTCATCGAACACAACCTCCGTCTCGTGGCCCATATTGTGAAAAAGTTTGAAAATACTGGCGAAGATCCTGAAGATCTTATCTCGATCGGTACAATTGGTTTAATCAAAGCAATTGAAAGTTATTCAACAGATAAAGGCACAAAGCTAGCAACCTATGCAGCAAGGTGTATTGAAAACGAAATTCTCATGCACTTACGGGCTTTGAAAAAGACAAAAAAAGATGTGTCTCTACATGATCCAATCGGTCAGGATAAGGAAGGCAATGAGATTTCACTTATTGACGTTTTAAAAGCAGAAACGGAAGATATTGTAGAGTTAATTCAACTTAATATGGAGAAAAAGAAGATCTATGAATACATTCATATTCTAGATGATCGTGAAAAGGAAGTCATTGTGGGACGGTTTGGTTTAAACCTTGAAAAAGAATTGACACAGCGGGAAATTGCGAGGCAGCTTGGTATTTCTCGAAGTTATGTTTCTAGAATTGAAAAAAGAGCACTAATGAAATTGTTTCATGAGTTTTATCGAAATCGAAAAGAAAGTGGTGCGTAACCCTGCTAAAAAGCGGGGTTTTTTAATTTACTCAGCCTAACTTCCAAATGGAAAAAAGAGCAATGTCAATCGATGAAATGTAGTGGTTAAGAACGTTTGTTTGGCATACAATAAGAACAAATGATCGTATGGGAAGGAAGTGTCTCATGTATAAGAATATAAAAAACCACTTAAAACATCAGAAAAAAGTAGAAATGATCTATGTTTCTGGGCAAAACAAGATTACTAAGAGAATTGTTAGGATACTCCATGTAAACGAACAAGAAATTATTGGGTACTGTTACTTAAGAGGGGATGTTCGAACATTTAAGGTTGAACAAATTCTAGCGTTATACTCTTTGAAAGAATTCCAAAGTAAATTCCAGTGAGGAGTTAAAAAAAGAACTCCGAAGGTTTCCCTCCGAAGCATTTTAAGGTTGGTCTATTGTAGTTTAACACACAAAAGCGAAAAAGCGATAACGGATTGCTGAATTGTTGTGATTACTTTTCAGCATCTTCATTTGTATTGTACGTAGAAAGAATTTTTCGAGTCCAAATGCGATAACCTTCTCCATTGAGATGAAGACCATCGAACGTAAAATCTTTATTCAACTGCCCAAATTCGACTAGCTCTGGATAAATATCGATATATTGATAATCATACAGATTTGAGAGGTCTTCTAAACGCTTGTTTAAATCACGAATTGTGGCGTTATTAAGAGGATGACCAGTTAATGCCGTGTTAACGGGGAACAAACTTTGAACGTACACCTTTGTATTAGGAGATCGCGTCTTCAGAATATCAAGAATCTGCTTATAGTTTGTCTCAATTTTATTAATAGACTGACCTGCAATCATATCGTTAATCCCAATTAATAAATACACCCGATCAGGTTTCGCTTTTACCACCTCATCGATTCGGTTAAGTACTCCAGTGGTTGTATCACCAGCAATGCCTCGATTTAATACCTCGTGATCACTGAGAGCTTCTCCCCATTCATAATAATCAGTCAAGCTATCACCAAGGAAAATTGTCTCACTGTCTTTGTGAGTATAAGAGTCATATATGCTCTTTTTCGTTTGATAATATTTGGTATAGTACGTAATGTTTTTCTTCTTAGATTCTGAATCGTTCTCGGGCATTTCGTTTGCATTGGTTCTAAGAAAATCGGTTTGATTTTCAGCCAGCGCTAGTAAAATAGCTAGAGAACCGGCAACTAATACCAGAATCCATACTTTTTTCCTCACAAGTATCACACTCCTATAGATTACGATAGGTATTATACCCTATCTTCAAAGAAGTGAAAGCTGAAATTGTGATTAGATACAAAAATGAGTAAAAAAACCCCCGAAATTGGAGGTTTAAAGAGAAATATTTGTCTCTTTTTGTAAAAAGTCGATATTTTTGTAATAGGCATCTTTAACAAGAAGGTTAGGACCTAGACATTTCACTGCTGGACAGTGGCAGCTTATGCTTTTAGCAACTTTACTCTCTTGCCATTTTTGATAAGCGTCATTTAAATTTGTGTCTTTAATATTCCCAAGTGGAGGAGTGTCACCAAAATCAGTGACGATGATGTCCCCGTCAAATATGTTTAAGTTTAACCTTGAGCGACCATCTGGATCATTTCTAACTGTTACGTTTGGCTCAGCATATAATCTTTCTAGAAGTTTGAGATCTTCTGGATTTGAATTACACGGGTAGAATGGCAGTGTTCCAAATAGCAGCCAGACGTCGGGATCTCGGTTGTCTAATAGACGGTGTATACCTTCACGAATTTCATCCAATGAAGCAATGTCTAAATCAGAAGCAAAATCTGAAGGGTACATTGGATGAATCTCATGTCTCTGACAACCCATCTCTGCAATTTGTTTATGAATGCTAACGATATTCGGAATTGTTCTGCGATTAATCATAGTCTCGGCTGAAACGATTACTCCTTTAGAAGTTAAATCTTTTGCGTTTTCAACCATGCGATGAAAATAGGACTCTCGTTGGGCGATCGAAGGTTTACGTTCCATTACTGCAAAACCAATGTCAGTAAAATCTTCAATACTTCCATAGTTATGAGAAATATGTAAAACATCCAAATAAGGTAGAATAAGATCGTATCGCTTTCGATCAAGCGTTAGGTTGGAGTTTATTTGTGTGCGTGCCCCTCGGTCATGGGCATATTTAAGTAGTGGCGCTACATATTGTTTCACTGATTTCATAGATAGCATTGGCTCGCCACCTGTAATGCTTAGTGCACGAAGTTTTTCCACTTCGTCTAGTCTACCAGTCAAAAGGTCCAGTGGAAGCGGATCAGGATCTTTTGGTTGAAGAGTATAACCAACTGCACAGTGCTCACACCGCATATTGCATAGTGTCGTTGTCGTTAGTTCAATATTAGAAAGTATCATACTTCCGTATTCTTCAACATCCATATAAGCTTCCCATGGGTCATATGTGGGTGTTATTGTTTTCATTGATGTTGTCATTGATATCGACCCCTTTTAGTAATTGCAAGGCTTCATACCCCTCCTAATTGTAGAGCATTAAGAAACGGATGAACAGCGATAGTGATGAATTTAGAAAACTCCGCCAATGTCCATACATCCTATTCGAATCTTTCATAGACTATACTATCTACCAGAAGAATGTCTAAGGGAGAAAAGGAGGGGGCGTATGAGTTACGGCTATCCTGGCTGTGGATATCCCTATCCGCCATACCCATATCCATATCCAGGCTATGGAGGAGGGTACTTTGCTTTAATTGTTGTACTGCTTGTTTTATTGCTTGTGATTGGCGGCGGGTACTATTATTACGCAAATTATCGTTAATGAACGTTTTCGCGAATGTGAAAAAGCAAGCACGATAGGGATTAACCCTTGTTCGTGCTTGCTTTTTTTTGTTGCGCTTTATCAAGATCATCTCTCGTCGTCTTTTCCCATAGAGGGACTCCTTTTTGATAGGCAGCTCTTGAAATCATATGTCCAGAGACCGGCGCTGTCATAAGGATGAAAATAATTCCCAAAATAAGTTTACCGCTCACCATTTGTTGTTCGAAAATAAAATAAAGGAATGCAGCGATGAGGATCCCTGCTACTCCTAGCGTAGCACTTTTTGAAGCGGCGTGTAGACGAGTGTATACGTCAGGAAGTCGAAAAATTCCCAGCGCTCCAGAAAAAAGGAAAAACGTACCGATAAGCATAAAAATGCTAATCACGACTTCTTTCAATGATAACACCCTTTTCCAAAAATTTAGCGATAGCTACTGTCCCTATAAAAGCAAGGATTCCAATGAGAAGAATAATATCATTGAAATATTCAGTTTCTAGTTTAATTGCTAGAATACCAGCTATTGCCATTAAATTAATGCCGATTGTATCTAGTGCAACTGCCCGATCAGGATTCGAAGGTCCTTTTATGGCTCGATAAAGTAAAAACAAAGTGGAGATCGCAATGATGACGATACAGATCGTTGATACGGTAGATAAAAGGGAAGTCATCTTGTCACCTCCATAATCGCTTTCTCAAATGTTCCTTTAATTTCCTTAATGACTTCATCAGCATCAGGAGCATCCATCGCATGAATATAGATGTGCATATTGTCAGGTGCAACTGAAACCGTTAGCGTACCGGGAGTTAACGTGATTAGATTCGCAAGCATTGTTATTTCCCAGTTTGTGCGAACGTCAATAGGAACTTCAATAATACCAGGTTCCATTTTAAGCTTAGGACTGTAGACGAGTTTAACGACTTGTACATTGGCCATTAACAATTCTTTAATAAACAAGAACAACAATTTAATAATTGCCCAGAGACGATAGAAATAAAATCGATCTGGAATAAAACGCTCCATTAAGAGGAGCAGCCCAATCCCAAATAAGTAACCGATAAAAAATGTACTAAAAGAGTAGCTTTCAAAAAGAAACATCCAGAGAACGGCAATTATGAGATTAATGATAATTTGAATTGGCATGCCATCTACTCCTTCATGACGGAATCAATATAGTTTGCTGGATCAATCATTTGATCTGCAATAGTTTGGACAGTAGGATAAATAAACTCTGCACCTAGTCCAAGGAATACGGTGAACACTAATAGAAAGGCAGCTGGCAAGATCTTACCGTTAATAGAATTTCCACTTTGTACGTATTCCGATTTAGGCTCGCCCCAGAAACCATTAATAAAGATGCGAATAACAGATAGGAGAATTAAGAGACTTGTCACTAAGCCAATTACGCCCAGTACATAATGGCCTTCTTCAAACGCTCCTCTTAGAATCAAAAGCTTACCGATAAATCCACTAAAAGGCGGTAACCCTGCAAGTGCGAGTGCACCAATGAAAAAGAGCCATCCAAGTAGTGGTTGGTTTTTAATAATGCCACCCATCTTCCTTAAATCTGAAGTGCCAGCATAAGCAACCATAGCACCTACAAGGAAGAAGAGCGCCGCTTTAATAATCATATCATGTAGGAGGTAATAAACAGTTCCTGCAAGTGCAGTAGCTGAGAAGACGCCAATGCCTAGAATCATATAGCCAACTGCCGGGATGATATTGTAGGCGATAATAAGTTGTACATTATTCGTTGACAAAGCTCCTATCACCCCAAATACAAGTGTAAAACCAGCCATGATAAGTAAAACTTGGTGCGTTACAGAAAGGTTATAGACAAAAATCAATGAGAAAACTCTAAGAATCGAGTAGACTCCAACTTTCGTAAGGAGTGCACCAAATAATGCTGAAATAACGGTTGGTGGAACAGTGTAAGACTTAGGTAGCCAGAAATATAGCGGAAATAGTGCTCCCTTTGTTGCAAATACAATAAGGAGGAGTATAGCAATGGTTGTTAAGACACCATCTTGTTGGACTTCCCCTACACGTTCTGCCAATTGAGCCATATTTACTGTTCCAACTACTGCATAAAGAAAGGATACGGTTGTAACAAAGAGCATTGAAGAGAACAAGTTGATAATAATGTATTTAAATGACTCTCTGAATTGTTCTTTCGTGCCTCCAAGAACAATTAACCCGTATGAAGCAATTAAGAGAACTTCAAAAAATACGAATAAGTTAAACAAGTCTCCTGTTAAAAAGGCTCCACTTACCCCTGCAATTAGAAGCTGAAAGAGCGGATAAAAGTAGTACCGCTCACGCTGTTCATCTAGTGATTTAAACGCATAGAAAGCACATGCAACCGAGATGATATTCGCTGTAACAACGAGTAGCATAGCAAGTGGATCAGCGACGAGAACAATGCCATAAGGCACTGTCCAATCACCTGCTTTTAGCACAATCGTTCCATTTTGAATAACGTTAAAAGCAATAATTGAAACAACTGCAAGGTTTACTAGAACCATGATACGGGTGATCAATCTTACAAGCGGTAACCGCTTATTCAAGAATACAAGAATGATTCCTGTTAAGAGCGGTAATAAAATTGGAAGTATAGCTAGGTTACTCATGGTCATTACCCCTCAATTTCTCCATATTATCGGTACCATTCGTTTGGTACGTCCGATACGCTAGCACAAGAAGAAATGAAGTCACCCCAAAGCTAATAACAATGGAAGTTAAAATCAGGGCCTGGGGGAGCGGATCAGCGTAGCTCGTTACTCCCTCAGATAGAATTGGTGGTTTCCCACGATTCAACTTTCCCATCGTAATAATAAATAAGTGAGCCCCATGAGACAACAGTGCCGTACCGATAATGATTTTAAGAATTTGTTTCTGCAAAATCATATAAACCCCTGCAGTGAAAAGAATTCCTGCAAGCACAGACATGATGATTTCCATTAATCATTTCCCTCCTTCTTACCTGGACGAAGTTTGATCATTGTATAAATACCAAGAGCGGCTAGTCCAAGCACAAGGATTTCAAGCATCGTATCCAGTCCACGGAAGTCAACAAGAATCACGTTAACCACGTTATCTCCTCCGCCTAATTTATAAGAGTTCTTTAGGAAATAGTCGGAGATCGGTTCAAAAAGCTTTGTGCTATGAGAAGCGATACCTACCATTGTGACAAGAACACCGACTGATATCGAAATAACCCAGTTAACGGCATTTGTTCTTTTGGATTCTTTCTTTTTATCAAAGTTAGGTAGGTGATAAAAACAAAGTAAAAATAGAGCAACAGTAACCGTCTCAACAATAAGCTGTGTTAGTGCGAGATCCGGTGCTCGGAAAAAGACGAAGAGAAGAGATAGTCCATACCCAACAATTCCAAGAACTAAAATGGCTGCAATGCGGTTTTTCATGAAAATCGTAGCGATAGCAGCACCCGCCATTACAATCGCAATCATTACTTCAGGTATAGCGATTGGTGCCAGGTCATCAAAGTTAATTTGAAAACCGCCAGTTACGCTCATTGTAATCCCAACTAAGGCAATGAAAAAGACGAAAATATAAATCATGTAATGACGAAGAGAACCAGTCATATAAACATTTGTTAATTTTCTTGAGCCGTTGATCAGTCCGTTTATGAGACCATCGTAAGCTTTTGCAGCAGATAATTTACCTGGTAACGCCTTGTAAACATGCTGCCATTTTTCTCGCGTCAGGTACAATGCAGAACCTAGAATGAGAACGGCGAGGCTCATATAAAGGGCCGGTCCGAAGCCATGCCAAAATTTAATATGTGTTTCCCCGACGGAGCCATTAATGGCATCGACCATTGGCGATAGAAGTGCATGGCCAAATGCATCCGGGATAAACGCAATAATGATGACAAGCAAAACAAGTACTATAGGTGAAATAAGCATGCCAATTGGTGCTTCGTGCGGCTGTTTCGGTAATGTTTCCCTCTGTTTCCCGGTAAACGTACGGAAGAATAGCATGATGGAATAGATGAATGTAAAGATACTTCCACCAACAGCAAAATATGGGAAGAAAGGTGATACAGCCTCAACAATTGTAGAAGCATTTTCAAAATGAAGTGATGAATCAAAAAACATTTCTTTACTTAGGAAGCCGTTTAAAAATGGTAGCGGAAATCCGGCCATAGAGAACGTGCCAAAGAAGGCTAATGTGGCCGTAATCGGCATGAATGTAAATAGTCCTCCGAGCTTTCTAATATCCCGCGTTCCTGTTTCATGATCAATAATACCCGCAACCATAAAGAGACTCCCTTTAAATGTCGCATGGTTTAAAATGTGGAATACAGCAGCAAGAATAGCTAGTTCTGTACCAAAGCCTAACATCGCCATGATCATTCCAAGTTGACTGATCGTAGAATAGGCAAGTATCGCTTTCAAATCGGTTTGTGTAACAGCCATATAGGATCCCCAGCATAGTGTGAGTAAACCAAAACCACTGACAATTAAAAAGAAAAGGTCTGTCCCAGCGAAGATAAGACTCAATCTAGCGACTAGATAGATACCTGCTTTAACCATCGTAGCTGAATGAAGAAAGGCACTAACTGGCGTTGGTGCTTCCATAGCATCAGGCAACCACGTATGAAATGGGAATTGAGCCGATTTTGTAAAGGCTCCAAGAAGTACAAGAATAAGGATAAATGGAAAGAGAGTTGAGTTAACAATCATTTCCCCATTCTCAATAATCCCTCGAATGCTTGCAGTTCCTGTAATGTCGGCCATTAATATAAAACCACCAAGCATCGCAAGACCACCGAATACAGTAATCATCATGGACTTGAGGGCACCAGAAGTCGATTTTTCTCTTTGATACCAGTAGCCGATAAGTAGAAATGATGAGATGCTTGTTAGTTCCCAGAATGTGTAAAGAACAAATAAATTATCCGATAACACAACCCCAAGCATAGCTCCCATAAACAATAGAAGATAAACATAAAAATGGCCAAGTTTTTCCGCTTTACTTAAATAATAGATGGAATATAGAACGACAAGAGATCCAATTCCAGTGATCAAAAGCGCGAAAAACAGGCCAAGACCATCGATATAGAATGTAACGTTCACTCCAAGTGATGGAATCCACTCAAACGTTTTTAGTGTATGTACACCCTGCATAACTCCCTGTATAAACGTAAGAAAATACCCGAATAGAAGAATCGGAACTAAAAGAACAAACCATCCTAAATGGACTTGTTTCACGCCCCGATAAAGCAACGGGATGAAAAACGCTGCCAGAAAAGGTAGCAAGACAGCTGCATGAAGCATTCTACAAAAACCTCCCCACTAATGCTCAATATGATAAAAGTTCAAATGAACTCATATTGCAATAATTCAATTGTAATCAAAAACCGACACATTTATCAACTTTTCATGTTTGAAAATGCAACTTTCCCGTATAAGATTTCCAAACAACGCCGATTCTATTTGCGAAAGGAGGATACACATGATAAAATCCATTTCTATTCTTTTTCCCATCATGATTTTATTAACTGCCTGTCAAAGTGTATATAAAAGTGAGGATCAATCACCGTACGCACCACGAGAGTATTTTAGAGCAATTGAAGTTGAACCACTTGGAGCAGCGTTAATGAAAGAACATAGTCCGAACAGTTCGATAGAAACGATTCAAAAAATGTTGAAAAACGAGTCAGCTATAAATGATGTTATTATTCTGTCTCGTGATAATCAAACGATTGTAGCATTAAAACCTTTTGCATATAAGCGAAGAGATGTTGATTCTTTATTATCTAAGTATCAGGACTTACTAAAGGCAGAAGGGGTAGCAGCTGTCTTTTTAACAGAACCTAATCATTATAGAAGCGCTAAGAAGATGAAACAAGAAAACGATGTTAGCAATGAAGAGTGGGAAGCCACGTGGGGAAGTTATTTTGAAGGAAAATAAACAAAAGGCCAACCCTGGTATGAGATCAAGGTTGGCGAATGTTATACCCCAAGCATAGAAACTTGTTTATCGAGTCTGCGTCTTTGTATTTCACGTTGAATAAGGTGAATAAATTCACTACTAAGTTTAAGTTCCTTTGCCTTATAAAAGGATTCAATCAACAAGTCATCTGATAACTTTTCCATGATTACGCACCTCCAAAATAAGGTTCTATCCTCCGATTATTCCGCATAGTTTGTATGTGGATCTTTTATTTGCAGTTAGCTTACCATGGAAAGATTCATAGAACAACCGTTCCGTTATCCACAGTTAAAAGTGGATAATTTGTGGGTATAGTGTTTATATCTTACTTATTTTCAATGGCTTAATGGTTTGTATATGTTAATAATGTTATCCACATTTTTTGGAAATGACGCTATTTGTCGAAAAATTTTGATATCATTTGTTTTTTTTCGTTAGATTCGTTTGTAAGTTAATAGTTGTGCGTGATGAAAATATTGATACAATAGGGATGTCACTAATACTAGGAGTGTTGCAATTTGCTAAATAATTTTTTGCCAAATGAACATGTGCAAGACATCTTTCAAATAAGCCCGGAGCTACTTAAAGAACGTGGTGTGAAAGGTATTATCACAGATCTTGATAACACTCTTGTTGAGTGGGATCGAGCAGATGCTACGCCTGAATTATTAAAATGGTTTCAACAAATGAGTGACGAAGGTATTCTCGTTACCATCGTTTCAAATAATAATAAGACTAGAGTGGAGAAGTTCGCTTCCCCTGCGAAGGTACCATTTATATATGAAGCTAGGAAGCCAATGACAAAGGCATTCCGTAAAGCTTTAAAGGACATGAAGCTGAAAGCCGAAGATACTGTTGTCATCGGAGATCAGATCTTTACAGATGTAGTTGGAGGAAATCGAATGGGACTTCATACCATTCTAGTTGTTCCTGTAGCTAAAACGGATGGGTTCTTTACGAAATTTAATAGAAGAATGGAAAGTGTGTTCCTTGCTTATATGAAGCGTAAAGGGAAGATAAATTGGGAGGAATAGGTTTGGAAAATGAACAAATCATTTGTGCTGGATGTGGCATACACATTCAAACAGAAGATAAAAACGCATTAGGCTATGCGCCGCCTTCTGCGCTTAAACGTGATGTGATTATCTGTCAGCGCTGTTTTCGTTTGAAGCATTATAATGAAATTCAAGACGTTTCGTTGACCGATGATGATTTTTTAAAGATTCTAAATGAAATTAGTCAGACGGATGCTCTTATTGTCAAAATTGTTGATATTTTTGATTTTAACGGGAGCTGGTTACCAGGTATTCAAAGATTTGCGGGTGGAAATCCCGTATTATTAGTTGGAAACAAGGTGGACCTTCTGCCTAAATCTGTGAACAGAGCAAAGTTAGTGAAATGGATGCAAACAAGTTCAAAAGAAAATGGACTAAAGCCAGCAGATGTGATGTTAATGAGTGCAGATAAAGGCGATGGTGTAATGGACGTTGCTGCTGAAATTGATCGCTTAAGGGATGGAAGAGACGTTTATATTATTGGCTGTACGAATGTAGGAAAATCAACATTTGTAAACCGTCTGATCCACGAGTTTGGTGGCGATGAAGAACAAATGATCACAACAAGTCAATTCCCAGGGACTACGCTTGATTTGATTGATATTCCACTTGATGATGGCAATACCTTATATGACACTCCAGGAATTATTAATCATCATCAGATGGCTCATTTCGTAAATGCTGAAGAATTAAAGTTAATTAGCCCTAAAAAAGAGATAAAACCAAAGGTATTCCAATTAAATGAAGGGCAGACCCTTTTCTTTGGAGGACTTTCACGTCTTGACTTTGTGGAAGGTGGAAGGCAGTCCTTTATTTGTCATGTTTCGAACGATCTCTATATTCACCGTACGAAGATTGAGAAAGCTGATGAGCTCTACCGAGACCACCTTGGAGAACTTCTGTATCCACCTGGTGATCAAACGAAAAAAGAGCTTCCTTCTTTAATTGGACATGAGCTTCGAATTAAAGAAGAAAAAATGGATATTGTTTTTTCAGGACTTGGGTGGGTTACCGTATCTGGAAAGGGTACAACTGTTAAAGCCTATGCTCCTGAAGGTGTCGGCGTCTCAATCAGAAAATCACTAATTTAGGAGGCAGGTAATGGGGAAACTATATGGACTTATTGGTCATCCTGTTGGACACTCGATGTCACCACTTATGCATAATGGTGAATTTAAAGCGCTTGGTTTGTCACATCACTACCAAGCATTTGATCTTTCACCTGAACAGTTAGAGGATGGCGTAGAGGCTATGAAGATGCTTGATATTCAGGGATTCAACGTGACCATTCCTCATAAAGTCGCCATTATCCCATTACTAGATGAGGTGGAGCAAGAAGCCCTTGATATCGGTGCTGTTAATACAGTTTACAAGCGTGATGGTAAATATATTGGCACAAACACAGATGGAAAAGGTTACTTACTCTCTTTACTTACTCTAATGCAAGTAAAGGATCTTAAGAACAAAAGAGTCCTTGTGATTGGAGCAGGGGGGGCCGCACGAGCCGTAGCTGTTAGCATTTCTAGGGCTGGTGTGCTTTCCTTAACGATCGCAAACCGTACCCTTGAGAAGGCGGAAAATCTAACAAGTGTATGTCACGCCTATACAACAGCAAATGCCACAACACTGCAAGAAGCAGAAGTGATGCTTACTCACTTTGATATTATTATTAACACAACATCAATAGGGATGAGCCCACACCTTGATCGGATGCCTTTATCCGTAGAGGATTTGAATAAGGGAACAGTGGTAAGTGATCTTATTTATAATCCGCTTGAAACAAAATGGATGCGACTTTCAAAACAAAAAGGTGCTGTCACAGATAATGGAATTTCTATGTTTGTTGAACAGGGGGCTCTAGCTTTTGAAAAATGGACAGGGGAAACGCCTGATCGAGAAAGAATGAGAAATGCGGTTTTAAAAGAGTTAGGAGGATATTCATGTTAACAGGTAAACAAAAACGTTTTTTACGCGCAAAAGCAAATCGTCTCAATCCTATTTTTCAAGTAGGAAAAGGTGGCGTTAATGAAAATATGACGAAGCAAATTGAGGAAGCTTTAGAGGCTAGAGAGCTTATTAAAGTAAGCATTCTTCAAAATTGTGAAGAAGATCGTAATAGTGTAGGAGAGCAATTGTCCACTGAAACTGGAGCGGAGCTTGTTCAAATTATCGGAAATATGATTGTACTGTATAAAGAATCAGAAGAGAATAAAGAAATTATTCTTCCATAATGACTGAAGGAAAAAAGTTGAGAGTCGGCTTACTTGGAGGGACATTTGACCCCCCTCATCTTGGACATTTAACGATTGCACAAGGAGTACTCGAGACATGTAAACTTGATGAAATCTGGTTTATGCCGAGCCATCGTCCGCCACATAAAAACGGTAGTGCCATTACTGATAATCATCAAAGGATGAAGATGACTCAGTTAGCGATTGATGGAAATCCTCATTTTAAGCTTTCTTTAATTGAGTTTGAACGTAATGATCGCTCATATACGATTGATACCATTGAAATATTGAAAGATAATTATCCACATATCGATTTTTATTTTATTATTGGTGGAGACATGATTGAGGATTTACCGAACTGGCATCGAATAGATGAATTGTCTCGTATGATTACGTTCATTGGGGTTAACCGTCCGGGGTATCATCCGGATAAAGAACGGTACCATGTTTCTCTCATTGATGTTCCACAAATTGATGTCTCATCAAGTGAATTAAGAAGAAATTTACATGACAAAAAGAGTGGAAGGTATTTACTTCCCGAATCCGTCCGAACTTTTATTGCAGAGGAGGGATTATATGAATCGAACTGAAGCGTTAAAGCTTGTTAAGCCTCATTTAACAGAACATCGCTATGTTCATACGATTGGGGTAACGGATACTGCGGTTGATCTTGCTGAAAAATATGGGGCAGATCCACAAAGGACCGAAATTGCAGCTGTTTTTCATGATTATGCCAAGTTTCGACCTAAAGAAGAAATGCGTCAAATTATTATTGATCAATCGTTTAGTGAAGATTTGCTCGAGTACTCATCCGAACTCTGGCACGCTCCAGTCGGAGCTTATTTAGTACGCTATGAGATTGGCATCAATGACGAAGAGATTCTAAACGCAATCAAATACCATACCTCTGGACGTCCTAATATGACGTTAATGGATAAGTGTGTGTTTATTGCTGATTACATTGAACCGGGCAGATCATTTCCTGGTGTAGATGAGGTTAGAGAAGTTGTCCAAAAAGATCTTGATCAAGCTATTGCGTTGTCTCTCAGGAATACTGTGCAGTTTTTAATGAAAAAGAATCAGCCTATTTATCCGGCGACATTCTTAACATATAACAGCATTGTAAAGTCGTTGAACGCCTGAGAAGAAATGGAGGAAACTAAATGAATGAGAAGCAAATGATTAGCCTTGCTGCCAAAGCAGCTGACGATAAAAGAGCAGAAGATATCGTTGCACTTAATATGAATGGAGTTTCATTAATTGCGGACTACTTTTTAATATGTCACGGTAATTCAGAAAAACAAGTTCAAGCAATCGCTAAAGAAATTAAAGATCAGGCATTAGAACAAGGGATGGATATAAAGAGACTGGAAGGTTATGATCAGGCACGCTGGGTTCTTGTTGACTTAGGCAGCGTTATTGTTCATATATTTCATAAAGATGAACGCCATTATTATAACCTTGAGAAGCTTTGGGGAGATGCGCCACATTTACCACTTGAGGAAATTCTAGCGTAATATGCAATCATATGAACGCTTTTCTTATGTTTACGATCGTTTAATGGAAGAAGCTCCATACGGTGAATGGGTGGATCTTGTCAAAAAGGAAGTAGCAACTGGAAAAGTTCTCGATCTGGGCTCAGGAACAGGAGAATGTTCCATTAATCTTGCTCAAGTTGGTTTTGATGTTACAGCTGTGGATCTTTCTGAGCATATGCTCTCTGTAGCTCAGGATAAAGCTATTCGTGAAAAACTTCCAATCAAGTTTCTACAGCAGGATATGCGAGAGCTTGAAACTGGAGAATTGTATGATGTTGTTACAATTTTTTGTGATTCGTTGAACTATGTGACAGACAGAGAAGGTGTGAAAGCAACCTTATCAAGCGTATATCAGCACCTGAAACAGGGTGGTGTATTATTATTTGATGTTCACTCTCTTTATAAAGTACAAAGCCTTTTTGTTGATAACACCTTTGCAAGTAGTGAAGATGATATATCTTATATATGGAATAGCTTTGCTGGAGCAGAAGAAGGCGCTGTTGAGCATGAGCTCAGCTTCTTTGTTGAAAATGAAGAAGGACTTTATGAACGGTTTGATGAAATTCATTACCAAAGAACGTTTGCAATCGATGAATATCTAGCCTGGCTAAGAGAAGTAGGCTTTGAAAATATTTCGGTGACATCTGATTTTACAACTTTAGAGCCAACACCGTCATCCGAGCGTTTATTTTTTAGAGCTGTTAAATAGTAAAAAGAGTGATTTCAATTGAAATCACTCTTTTTATCTTTTATTGAAGGGATTTATCTTTTCGTAGCGAATTCAACTATACACCTCGCTATTTCTGCTTCGACTCTTCCTTAAATTGTACTTTAATTCCTTCGCGATCTTCCTTAAACTTTCTATGAGTGCTCTGAATCAAATGATGAAACATCTCTCCAGTTTCTGCTTCAAGAACCTTTAATCCCTCTCCTGTAACGCCACCTTTGACGGTTACCTTTCGCTGTAAAGTTTCTAAAGAAAAATAATCTTTTTCAAGTAGCTTCCCCATACCAATGAGCATTTCTGTGGCAAGGATCGTAGCTTGCTCATTTGATATGTTTGTTTCTGTCACTGCTCCTTCAATAAATTGTTGAATCAAATAACTTAGAAAAGCTGGGCCACAACTCACAATATCAGAAGAAACCCTTGTGATATCCTCGTCTGTTTCAATTGGCGTAGAAATTTGTGACATCAGATAAAGTAGCTTTACTTTGTTTGCTTCAGAACAACGACTTCCGAACGTAACAAGTGATGCGCCACTAAGAGCTCTGTTCGTAATACTTGGAATGGCTCTAGCTACGTCACAAGTAACGAATGATTCAATCTCACTTACCTTAATTGGACTTGTGATGGAAACGATTAACTGCTGTTGTTTTAAATTAGACCGTATCTTTTTGAATAGCGGAAAATATTCATGAGGTTTGACACAAATAAAGATCATATCAGACTTTTTAACGACTTCATCTGCACTTTTGACAACATTTAGTGAAGGATATTGCTGTTTAAGTTTCGAAGCCTTTTCACTTGAACGATTTACAATTGTGAGATGGGAAGGTATTACGGCGCAAGAATCAATAAAGGAAGATACAAGAATCGTCCCCATATTGCCGGTACCTATGACACCGATTTTCAATAAACTCCCCCTCCTTCCATACTCATTTCTCCTAAAACATATGTAAGAAAGTCTCATTATATGTTTAAGAACATGAAACATTCGAAAGGTATGAATACCCAATGAAGTATCTGAAAGCGTTTAATACAAGGGAGAAAGTTCTTCTCAGTATCATTTTGTTAGCAGTTGGAATGGCTGTATTCTTTTATTACGATTTACCTAAAGGCGAGGAAGACCAGTTTGTGTTTGAAGAAGAAGTAGAGGAGGGGGTCGAAGACAAAGAAGTTCCTCTGCCTGCTCAAGAAAGTGAGGTAACGATTGTGCTCGTAGATGTAAAGGGGGCCGTGGTCACACCAGGTGTGTACGAAGTTAGTGGGAATGGGCGTGTGAAAGATGTTATTCAGAAGGCTGGTGGGTTTCTTGAAGAAGCAGATCAAGCTCAGCTGAACCTCGCTGGTAAAGTGATCGATGAGATGATGATTTACGTTCCTATAAAAGGAGAAACCACAGTGGCTGCTGGAAGTGTGACTGCCGAGTCAGGACTTATTTCCATCAATACGGCGGATCTTATTGAACTTCAAGAACTTCCGGGTATTGGGCCAGCAAAAGCAGAAGCGATTATTCAATATCGGGAAGAAAATGGTCCTTTCAGTGCTAGTGAGGATTTACAAAATATTAGTGGAATAGGAGAAAAAACGTTTGAAAAGTTAAAGGATCTTATAACGGTTCAATGAGTCATTGACTAGCAGGATTATTTCGATCAAACTAATAGAAGATAAAACATTGGGGGGAAATCCATGGAACGTATTTCGTGGGATCAGTATTTTATGGCCCAAAGCCATTTACTTGCTCTTAGAAGCACATGTACTCGTTTAACGGTTGGCGCAACAATTGTAAGAGATAAAAGGATGATTGCAGGTGGATACAACGGATCTGTATCAGGTGGCGTTCATTGTATTGACGAAGGGTGTTATGTAATCGACAATCATTGTGTTCGAACGATTCATGCTGAGATGAATGCCATTATTCAATGCGCTAAATTTGGTGTGCAAACAACCGGAGCTGAAATTTACGTCACTCATTTTCCTTGTATTAACTGCTGTAAAGCGATTATACAGGCAGGAATTAAAACAGTGATTTATGCAGAGAATTATAAAAATTATCCTTATGCGGTTGAGCTATTTGAAGATGCTGGCGTAACAGTCAGACAAGTTGAACTAGAAGAGATGATCCTTGATACGAATAGTCAAGAAAAGCTTAATTTAACTGCGGATTTATTGGACAAACTTTCAGCGTCAGGTCTTGATACAAATGAAGTAAGGCCACTATATGAGAAAGCTTCCAAACTATACGGTATGTAATGAAAGGAAACCTGTGGGTGCTAGCGCTTTCTTCGCTACTTGGTGTGTTCAGTGTTGATTCCTACTATGCCGTTTCTGTGAGTAGTATTTTGTTGATATGGTTATGGAAAGGTAAGAGAGGGCTACTATTGTTAGCTACTCTTACCTTCCTATTATCTTTTAGTTATACAGTTTTCACAAATAGTACCAATATCACCTCTTTAAAAGAAGGTGAAGTAGCCTTAAATGGGAAGATTTCTTCGCTGCCTCAAGTTGATGGTGATTCTCTTTCTTTTGAAGCTTCCACAATGAATGAGAATTTAAAGGTACAGTATTATTTATCATCAGAAGTGGAAAAGAATGATTTGAGAAATTTAAAAGTAGGTCACTTGTGTCGTTTATCAGGGACGCTGAAACCCCCATCCCCCCTAAGAATTCCCTCTCTTTTTGACTACGAACGTTACCTTTATCATAAAAAAATTCACTGGATTTTTGAACTGAATGAAAAACCAACTTGCTTACCACATTCCAAATCACTGATCGTAAAGATTCAACAATACCGGCAGAAAGTTGTATCTGATATTACAGTTGTTTTTCCTATTCAACTTCAAGGGCTAGCGGCATCGTTACTTGTTGGCGATCGCAGCTTATTACCCCCTGATGTCACTGATGCTTATCAAGAATTAGGTTTGAGTCATGTTCTTGCTGTATCGGGTTTGCACGTTGGCGTCATAGGAGGTTTGTTTTTCTGGCTAATGATACGAATTGGTGTGACAAGAGAAAAAGCGTATAGTACGCTTTTCATTTTTTTTCCTTTTTACCTTGTTTTCACAGGTGGTGCACCATCGGTCGTTAGAGCGTCTTTAATGGCTATGACAGTTGTTTTTAGTATGCGGTTTCAGTTAAAGCTTAATCCTCTTGATGGAATTGCGGCAGCTTGTTTAATAACACTATTTGTAAATCCTTATTATGCTTATCATATTGGATTTCAACTTTCTTTTCTTATTGCTTTTGCTTTAATCGTATCCTCTCATACGATCTTGAAGCGTTATCAACATCCCTTCACCCAACTTCTGGCTTTATCAATTCTTGCTCAAGTCATTTCTTTTCCTCTTGTTATTTATCACTTTCATCAAATTTCATTTATCAGTTTAGGATTGAAGCTCATATATGTTCCATTTATTTCAATCATCGTTTTACCAGCTCTATTGCTTCTCTTCCTGTTACAAACGCTTTCTGTATCCTTTCTTTTTACGGTATTGTCTGAACTACTCGCTACGCTCATTGCGTCCATTCATCGTTTGTTTTTGTTTCTCTCGGAGTTAAACATGAATGTGGTTTTTGGAGCGATTTCAGAAGGTATGCTAATCATTTCTTTAGGGCTTTGCTTTTTCGTCGTTCTGTTATGGGAGCGAGGGTCACTTATGAAAGCTAGTGTAATCTGGTCGCTTTATTGCGGTGGACTGTACATAGCTCCTTATCTCAACCCAAATGGAGAGGTGACATTCATCGATGTTGGGCAAGGGGATAGTATTTTGATCATGCTCCCTTTTCAACAACAGGTTATTTTGATTGATACAGGCGGAAAACCGAGTTTTGGCAAAGAAGAGATGTGGCGACAAAGAGAGTCAACATTTGACATAGGGGGTGATGTTGTTCTCCCATTTTTAAAGTCGAAAGGTATTCGTGAGCTTGATTTATTGCTGCTTACTCATGGTGATTTTGATCATGTGGGTGGAGCGAAGGAGATTTTAGAAGGCATCTCTATAAAAAGATTGTTACTTGATCAAGGTATTGAACAAACGGAAGTCGAAGCGAATATAATGCAAATCGCACGAACAAAAAGTGTTCCTGTATCAAACGCAAAAGTAGGACAATCGTGGAGCGTAGGGAAGGCGGATTTCACTGTTGTTCAGGCGTTACAGACGAAGGAAGAGAACGATGGGAGTATCGTTTTGCATGCAAGCGTTGGCGGATATAGCTGGCTTTTAATGGGTGATCTGGAAGCGGAGGGAGAACATCAATTTCTTGCTGGTCGCTCTCTTCCAAAAATTGACGTGGTAAAAGTAGGCCATCATGGTAGCGCTACTTCTAGCTCATCAGAGTTCATTGACCGTGTCACTCCCGATATTGCGATCATATCGGTTGGGGAAGATAACCGGTATGGTCATCCTGATGAAGATGTATTAGAACGCTATCAAGAGCAAGGTGTCTCTATTCTTCGAACCGACCTAAATGGCACGATCCGATACACATATCGATTGAATAAAAAAGGAAGTTGGTCCGTGATGTTAAATGGAAAATAGACTGCCTAGGGGCAGTCTATTTAGCCAATTGCTTTAATAATTACAGCCGTGAAGAAAATGATGGAAAAGAATAAAAATGGTACAACGAAGCCAACAGCTGATTGAACAGCGTCATTATCCTTAGCTTGAACATCTTTTTCGAACTCGTTCATTTGCCTTCCCTCCTGCTTTCCCCATAGTATTCACTGTTCACTACTAATGTAGTCTTTATGTAGGGGATTTCCTAAAAAGGTACATTTCAATCAATATTGTATCATGTATTCCACTTTATGTCTTTAATCTTCAGTAACTGTCACAGTTTTAGTGAAAGGAATTTATTCGAAAGAATCACTCCCTTTCCTGTAAAGAGTTGTCACCCATACTTTAAGTTTGCATAGGATATCCTATCTACTACACACCGAACATCGTTGCTTCATGAGAGTCCTAGGCCTTATGAAGGAGCGTTTACTATAAATGGGAGGCTGGTTATAGCAGCCGGCTTCCCTTTTCTACTTGCCAACATCGTTTTGACGGATTAGGATAGAAATGGACGAATAAAAACGAGGTGTACATAGATGTCCATTTCAGACTTAAAAAAGAAAATTAAACAAAACAAGTTAGATCCACTCTATCTCTTAACGGGCACAGAAACGTTCTTGGTTGATGAATTACAAAAAATGATCATTAATCAGGCGCTCCCAGAAGAAGAGAAAGAATTTGGACTTGCTTATTATGATCTAAACGAAACACCTGTACAAGCTGCAGTAGAAGATGCTGAAACGCTGCCATTTTTAGGGGAGAAGCGTGTCATTATATTAAAGAATCCATTGTTTTTAACAGCTGCTAAGGATAAGAGCAAAGTAGAGCATGATCTGGACTCACTTCAGCGGTATGCTGAAAACCCATCTCCTTTTACAATTCTTATTATTGAAGCACCTTATGAAAAGTTGGATGAGCGGAAAAAATTGGTGAAAACCATTAAGAAAACAGGAGCATTTGTTAAAGCCGAGGCGTTACAAGAAAATCATTTGGGTGACTGGCTTCAGCAACGCGCAAACCAACATGGTGTTTCTCTTGATCTGGAAGGCGAAGAGAGGCTTGTTCAGTTAACAGGTAGTCACTTGATGTTGCTGCAACAGGAAATAGATAAAATGGCACTATACGTTGGAGAAGGTGGCATTGTCAATGCGGAAGTTGTCGATCTTCTCGTCGCAAGAACATTAGAAAATGATATTTTTGCGTTAATTGATCGTATTGTAAGGAAAGACTTAAACAAAGCGTTTCGCATTTTATATGATTTACTTAAAATCAATGAAGAACCCATTAAAATTCTTTCGTTAATTGGCAGACAGTTTCGGATTATTTATCAGGTTAGTGAGCTTTCGAAGAGAGGGTATGGTCAGAAGCAAATGGCCTCCACCCTTAAATTGCATCCTTATGCTGTGAAAATTGCACAGCAACAAAGTAGAAGTTTCGAAGAAGAAAAACTGCGCTTTATTTTAGATCAAATTGCTGAATCGGATTATGAGATGAAAACAGGTAAGATGGATAAAAAACTGATTCTTGAATTGTTAGTTACTAAAATTAAAAATGCATAAAAAAAGCTGTTGGGATATCCCAACAGCTTTTAACGTTTTTAAGGAATTACGCTGAAATCTCGTTGTACATTTTAGTTAGACGAGATTTTTTACGTGCTACTGTGTTTCTGTGAATGATTCCTTTGTCAGCAGCTTTGTCGATGCGCTTAGAAGCTTGGTTAAGAGCTGTTTTCGCAGCTTCAACGTCTTTAGCTTCAACTTTTGCTTCAAAAGTCTTGATTGCAGAACGCATTTCAGATTTGAAAGCAATGTTATTAGCGCGACGATCAGATTGAGTTCTAACGCGTTTAACCGCAGATTTAATATTTGGCATACCTTTCACCTCCTTGCAAGGCTTAACAATTCCATGTCATATCCGTGCATAGAACAAGAAACATTCTATCAAATAGGACAATGAATTGCAATAGAGAATGAAAACCTTATTTCGGGGTTACGCTAACAGGTAACAGATAGAACAAGGGGTGATCTGATGGGAAGCGTTGAACTAGATAACTATCAAGTAAGGACAGATCTAGCTGTAGAAGCGCAAGAAATGGTGAAAGAAAAAAAAGCAAAAAGCATGAAAGAAGAGCAACCTGATGGGTTAAAGGGCGTTATCGTCAAAGAAAGGACCGAACAGGGTGTGAGCATTACAACAGTCGAGGTAACAAAACAAGGCGAGAAAGAAATTGGCAAAAAAGCGGGACACTATTTAACTTTTGAGGTACAGGGGATTAGAAGAAAAGACTCAGCTCTCCAACAGACCGTTCAAGATGTTTTTGCTCATGAGTTTGCTGCATTTCTAAAGCAACAGAATATCTCCAAAGAAGCAAGTTGTCTGATTGTAGGTCTTGGGAATTGGAACGTGACCCCTGATTCACTAGGTCCTCTCGTTGTTTCGAATTTGCTCATTACGAATCATTTATTTGAACTTCAACCCGAGACAGTTTCCGAGGGGTTTCGCCCCGTAAGTGCGATCACGCCAGGTGTCATGGGAATCACTGGAATTGAGACGAGTGATATTATTCACGGGGTTATTGAAAAAGCAAAGCCAGACTTCGTGATTGCGATCGATGCGCTAGCGTCGCGATCGATTGAGCGTGTTAATACAACGATACAAATATCGGATACGGGGATTCACCCTGGATCAGGTGTTGGGAATAAGCGGAAAGAATTAAGCTTTGATACACTTGGCATTCCAGTTATCGCTATTGGGATCCCAACTGTTGTTGATGCGGTTTCGATTACGAGTGATACAATCGATTTTATCTTAAAGCATTTCGGAAGAGAATTAAAAGAAAAAGATAAGCCATCAAAATCACTCGCACCAGCTGGCATGACCTTTGGTGAGAAGAAGACTTATACAGAAGAAGATCTTCCTGACGAAGGAAAGAGACAAACGTTTCTTGGGATGGTTGGTACACTCGAAGATGACGAAAAGCGAAACTTAATTCGTGAAGTGCTTGCACCGATGGGACATAACTTAATGGTTACCCCAAAAGAAGTTGATGTATTTATAGAGGATATGGCAAATGTTATTTCGGGTGGTCTAAATAGTTGCTTGCATGGAGAAGTAAATCAGCAGAATAGTGGCATGTACACACATTAGGAATATCGATTTCCTTTTGGCATACGTATAGAAGAGTAGGACAAGCTTATTAGGAAGGAGCTGGAGAGATGGCGTTGTTTTTTATGAAAACTTTTCTCCTTGTTTCATTGCTTTTGTTTGGAGTGCTATTAGGAATGGAACAGGCTTCTAAAAATATGAATAACATGCAAGCAAGCGAAAATACAGGTGCGTTTCAGATTAATGCTACTAACGGAGTCGAAGCTGAAATCCTTGGCACATCCATTACTCAAGAAGATCTAAAAGACAAACAAAAAACACTTGAAGGTGCAAACGAATTTAATGTTCTTGGACAATTAGGGAGTACTGTAAGCCAATGGGTATCATCGCTCATTCAAGCGGTTTTGTCGTTCGTGTTTACGATTATTACAACTTTATTATCTTTCTTTCAGAGGTGAAAGGGCGCTGTTGCGCCTTTTTTTAATGGGTTTCTGTTTTTATTTGGTATGAAATTAGAGATGTGGTGCCCATATATTAAGATATGGGCGGATTGCGGATTGAATCTGGACAGCGGTATTGCTATAATCTATACTAGCGTAGTTTCGCCTTAGGAGTGATTGTAGATGAACCTTGAAGAAAAGTTAAAAAGACAGTCTAGGATTCGAAATTTTTCCATCATTGCCCATATTGATCATGGAAAATCGACTCTTGCTGACCGTATTTTAGAACGGACAGGTGCGTTAACTGACCGTGAAATGAAAGACCAGACGCTTGATGCGATGGATCTTGAACGTGAACGAGGAATTACGATTAAACTGAATTCTGTTCAGCTTACTTATACAGCGAAAGATGGAGAAGAATACATTTTTCATTTAATCGATACACCGGGCCACGTCGACTTCACTTATGAAGTATCTAGAAGCCTTGCAGCTTGTGAAGGAGCGCTATTAATTGTCGATGCAGCACAGGGGATTGAGGCACAGACGTTAGCAAACGTTTATCTTGCTCTTGATAATGACTTAGAAATCCTTCCAGTTATTAATAAAATTGATTTACCTAGTGCTGAGCCAGAGAGAGTGCGTCAAGAAGTAGAAGACGTTATTGGTTTGGACGCATCTGAAGCTGTATTAGCTTCTGCTAAGTCTGGCATTGGTATCGAAGACATCCTAGAGCAGATTGTTGAGAAAGTGCCCGCGCCTCAAGGCGATCCGGATGGCCCGCTTCAAGCGCTTATTTTTGATTCGCTCTATGATCCGTATAGAGGAGTAGTCGCATATATTCGAATCACAGAAGGGTCTGTAAAAGTCGGAGATAAAATTCGCATGATGGCAACAGGAAAAGAATTTGAAGTGAATGAGCTCGGGGTGTTTAACCCTAAGCCAGTTGCTAAGAAGGAGCTTTCTGTTGGTGATGTTGGTTTTCTAACAGCTGCGATTAAAAACGTGGGCGACTCCCGCGTAGGCGATACCATCACATCAGTGAAAAATCCAGCTGCCACTCCACTGCCGGGTTATCGTCGAATGAATCCGATGGTGTATTGTGGACTGTATCCAGTTGATTCTGCTCAATACAATGATCTTCGTGAAGCTCTTGAACGCCTTGAACTTAATGATTCCTCCCTTCAATATGAAGCAGAAACTTCTCAGGCTCTAGGGTTTGGTTTCCGCTGTGGTTTCCTTGGGCTTCTTCATATGGAGATTGTTCAGGAGCGTATTGAAAGAGAGTTTAACATCGATCTCATTACAACAGCACCAAGTGTTATATACCAGGTAAAACTTACTGATGGAGAAGAAGTTATTATCGATAACCCTGCGATGATGCCTGATGCTCAATCGATCGCAGAAGTGCAAGAGCCATATGTAAAAGCAACAATTATGGCACCTAACGACTATGTTGGAGCGATTATGGAGTTATGTCAGGGCAAACGTGGTGATTTCATTGACATGCAGTACATGGATGAAAGTCGTGTGAATATTGTTTATCATATTCCGCTTTCTGAAATTGTCTATGATTTCTTTGACCAATTGAAATCCAGCACAAAGGGGTATGCATCCTTCGACTACGAGTTAATTGGATACCGAGAATCGAACCTAGTGAAAATGGACATTCTTTTAAACGCTGAGAAGATTGATGCGCTTTCTATTATTGTTCACAGAGACTTTGCTTATGATCGCGGGAAAGACATTACAGAAACTTTGAAAGATCTTATTCCAAGACAGCAATTTGAAGTGCCGATCCAAGCTTCTATCGGGCAGAAGATTGTTGCGCGATCAACCATTAAAGCGATGCGTAAAAACGTACTTGCCAAATGTTACGGTGGAGATATTTCACGTAAACGTAAGCTTCTTGAGAAACAAAAAGAAGGAAAAAAACGAATGAAAACGGTAGGGAAAGTTGAAGTGCCACAGGAAGCATTTATGGCTGTTCTTCGCCAGGATAATACAAAGAATAATTAAGGTGCTTTAGTTGAAGTGCTGAGTTGATTTTTATACCATGTAGGTTAGAAGACCGCAGAGCGTTTCTGCGGTCTTTACATTATGTTAGAAAGCAGTGATTGAAATGGTTAACGCTGTTTATTTACACATCCCTTTTTGTGATTATATTTGTCACTATTGTGATTTTAATAAAGTGTTTATGCAGGGACAGCCTGTAAATGATTATTTGGCTCATATGGATTTGGAAATGAAACATACCCTTGAACAGTTTCCGACGGATCGGATTGAAACTATCTTCGTAGGGGGAGGCACTCCTACCGCGCTCAATGAAGAGCAGCTAGAACGTTTTCTGAAGGATGTTCAAAATCGTTTTGGGCCTTATCTATGTGATTCTGTTGAATTTTCGATGGAAGCAAATCCAGGGAGCGTCACACCTGAAAAGCTAAGAATTATGAAAGCTTATGGGGTGAATCGCTTAAGTATAGGAGCTCAAGCATTCCAGGATTCTCTCCTAAATAAACTTGGGAGAGGGCATTCAGTTGCAGAAATTGGGGAAATTGTTCGGATGGCACAGAATGAAGGTTTTATGAATCTTTCCTTAGATCTTATGTTCGGTTTACCAGATCAAACAATTCCTCAGTTTTCAGAGTCAATTACGAAAGCGATTGAATTGGGAATCACGCACATTTCTTCTTATTCCTTACAAGTAGAGAAAAAAACGGTTTTCTACAATAAATGGCGTAAAGGTGAATTACCGCTTCCTACCGAAGAAGCAGAAGCTGATATGTATGAAATTCTGATAACGCGTCTTGAAAAAGCTGGTCTATTGCAATATGAGATTAGCAATTTCGCAAAACCAGGTTATGAAAGCAAACACAATATTACGTATTGGAAGAATAATGAGTACTACGGAATAGGTGCTGGTGCTCACAGCTATATTGATGGGGTTAGAAGGGCAAATGCCGGTCCTCTCAAGCAGTATATGACGAAGATCGATGAAAGTGGTTTTCCATATATGGATGATAACGTTCTAACGGAAAACGAGCGAATGGAAGAAGAAATGTTTATGGGCCTCCGCATGAAAGAAGGGGTTTCAAAAGAAACGTTTCAAAAGAAGTTCAATCACTCGATCGAAGATGTATTTAGCGAGCAAATCAATAAGCTCGTTCAAAATCAACTTATACAAGACACCGGAACACACATTACCTTAACAGAACAAGGTTTCTTTTTAGGTAACGAAGTGTTTCAGGAATTTCTTGCGATTTAGTTTCTTTGAGATAAGAGAGAATGATTGAATAGAACGGTTTATTTAAGGGGGAGATTGTGTTCTTTCTCTCCTTTTCATAAAAAATATTGTTTGGGTACAATAATGATTAACGTAATGATTGACAACTAAATTAAGTTTCTGTTACCTTATTATTAGATTTAGCACTCAGTCCCTTAGAGTGCTAACAGAGGTGATGAGGAGATGTTAACAGAACGTCAACTATTCATTTTGCAGTTGTTAATTAACGACTATATTCAAACGGCAGAACCGGTTGGATCACGAACGATTTCAAAACGTGAAGACGTTACTTTTAGCTCTGCAACTATTCGCAACGAACTTGCAGATCTTGAAGAGATGGGTTATATCGAGAAGACGCATAGCTCTTCTGGCAGAGTACCATCCGAAAAAGGCTATCGCTTTTATGTTGATCATCTTCTATCTCCACCTGTGCTTTCAAAAAAAGACGTGAATAACATTCATTCTCTTTTTGCTGAGAGAATGGTGGAAGTAGAAAAAGTGATTCAGCAATCTGCGGGGATCCTTTCTGAACTCACTCAATATACGTCAATTATTCTTGGACCTGAGGTTTTTGAAACAAGACTTCGCCAGATACAAATTATTCCTTTATCCAAGGATACAGCTGTCGTTATTTTAGTAGCTGACAGTGGGCATGTTGAGAATCGAACGATGAAAATTCCCGCATCGGTTAGCATGTCTGATATTGAAAAAGTTGTTAACATTATGAATGAGCGCTTGAAGGATGTGCCACTTATTTCCTTGAAGTCTACCATGATGAAAGAAATGGCAACTGTTTTGAAGAAGCATATCGAGAATTACAATCAAGTGAATACAATGCTTGAAAGTCTTTTCCTCTATACGAATGCAGAGAAAGTTTATTACGGAGGTAAGACAAATATTCTTACTCAACCTGAGTTTAAAGACATAGACAAAGTCAGGTTATTACTTAATACGTTCGAACAAGATGATGTGATGTATAATATTCTTCGTCCGGAGAAAAACGGAATCGAAGTTAAAATTGGTCAAGAAAATGATCTTGAAGCGATGCAACACTGTAGTATTGTGACAGCAGATTATTTTATTGAAGGAAAACGAATGGGCTCCATTGCTTTACTAGGACCGACTAGAATGGAGTATCAACGGTCAATGAGCATTCTAGGTTTCCTTGCTAATGACCTTACAAAGACGCTTACGGATCGATATCAAAGTTTCAAACACTGGTAATTTGGTAATAGTGAAGAAGGTGGGAGAAACATTTCTTCCATCCTTTTCTATGAGAGAATGATTTGGTATATTTCGATAGGGAGGTGAAATTCGTGGAAAAGCAAAACAGTCATCAAGAGGAAGAAGAGCTTCTAACTGAAGAGGAAGAGAATCTTGAGCAAAATGCTGAAGAGAATGATGAACCTGAAGTGATTGAAGTATCTGAAACCAATGAAAATGAAGAGCTTGAAAACTTGCAACAGCAAGTAGAAGAGCTTGAGAATAAATATATGCGCACACAGGCAGAGTACGATAACTTCCGACGTAGAACACGTGAAGAACGAAGTGCAGATGCTAAATACCGTTCTCAGAAATTGGCTGAAGAGCTACTTCCAGCAATGGATAACTTCGAACGTGCACTAGCTGTTCAAAGTGATAATGAGCAAGTAACGTCATTGCTTACTGGAATGGAAATGGTATATCGTCAGTTAAAAGAAGCACTTGCAAATGAAGGTGTTGAGGAAGTTGGTACTGTAGGAGAATCCTTCAACCCGCATCTCCATCAAGCAGTTATGCAGGTTGAATCAGATGAACATGATTCAGATGTGGTTGTAGAGGTCTTACAAAAAGGCTATCAATTAAACGATCGCGTCCTTCGACCAGCAATGGTAAAGGTAAGCTCTTAACTACATAACAAGAAATAGGAGGTAGAATGTAATGAGTAAAATTATTGGTATTGACTTAGGTACAACAAACTCTTGTATCGCTGTAATGGAAGGCGGAGAAGCTACCGTTATCCCTAACCCGGAAGGTAGCCGTACAACACCATCTGTCGTTGCATTTAAAGATGAAGAACGTCTGGTAGGTGAAGTTGCGAAGCGTCAAGCAATTACAAACCCTAACACAATTCAATCAATCAAACGTCATATGGGTACGGATCATAAAGTAGATGTTGAGGATAAATCATTTTCTCCTCAAGAAATTTCTGCAATCATCCTACAAAAACTAAAATCATACGCTGAAGATTATCTTGGTGAAGGCGTTGAAAAAGCGGTTATTACTGTTCCTGCATACTTTAACGATGCTGAGCGTCAAGCAACAAAAGATGCTGGTAAAATCGCTGGTCTTGAAGTAGAGCGTATTGTAAACGAACCAACTGCTGCAGCGCTTGCTTACGGTCTTGATAAAGAAGACGAAGATCAAACAATCCTAGTATTTGACCTTGGTGGTGGTACGTTCGACGTATCAATCCTTGAACTTGGTGGAGGCGTATTTGAGGTTAAGTCGACTGCTGGTGACAACCGTCTTGGTGGTGATGACTTTGACCAGGTGATCATTGATCACTTAGTTGCTGAATTCAAGAAAGATACAGGTGTTGATCTTGGTCAGGATAAGATGGCACTTCAACGTTTGAAAGATGCTGCTGAAAAAGCGAAGAAAGATCTTTCAGGTGTAGCACAAACTCAAATTTCTCTTCCATTTATCACAGCGGATGCTTCAGGTCCTAAACACCTTGAGCTTAACCTAACTCGTGCTAAATTCGAAGAGCTTTCTGCAAATCTTGTAGAGCGTACAATGGCACCTACTCGTCAGGCTCTTAAAGATGCTGGAATGTCACCTTCTGAACTTGATAAAGTAATTCTTGTTGGTGGATCTACTCGTATTCCTGCAGTACAAGATGCGATTAAGAAAGAAACAGGACAAGATCCACACAAAGGCGTTAACCCTGATGAAGTCGTTGCACTTGGTGCAGCAATTCAAGCTGGTGTCATTGCTGGAGATGTGAAAGACGTTGTTCTTCTTGACGTAACACCTCTTTCTCTCGGTATTGAAACAATGGGTGGCGTATTTACGAAGCTTATCGAGCGTAATACAACGATCCCAACTAGTAAGTCACAGACTTTCTCAACTGCAGCTGATAACCAACCTTCAGTTGACATTCATGTTCTTCAAGGTGAGCGCGAAATGGCTCAGTATAACAAGACTCTTGGTCGCTTCCAGCTGACTGATATTCCTCCAGCTCCACGAGGAACTCCGCAAATCGAAGTATCATTTGATATCGACAAAAACGGTATCGTGAACGTTCGTGCGAAGGATCTTGGTACGAATAAAGAACAGTCAATTACAATCAAATCTTCAAGCGGTCTATCAGATGATGAAATTGAAAACATGGTGAAAGACGCTGAAGCAAATGCTGAAGATGATAAGAAGCGTCGTGAAGAAGTTGAAACACGTAACGAAGCTGATCAGCTAGTGTTTACTACTGAAAAGACTCTTAAAGACCTTGAAGGTCAAGTAGAGGAAGAAGAAGTAACAAAAGCTAACGAAGCGAAAGATAAAGTAAAAGCAGCACTTGAAAATGACGACATTGAAGCAATTCGCACTGCGAAAGATGAGCTTCAAGAAATCGTTCAAGCACTTTCAATGAAAGTATATGAGCAAGCTGCACAAGCTCAACAAGCTCAAGCTGGCGAAGAAGGCGGAGCAGAGCAAGCAGATGATAACGTTGTTGACGCTGAATATGAAGAAGTAGACGACGACAAAAAGTAAGAAAATGATACGAAAAAAAGTAAGAAAATGATACGAAAAAAAGTCAAAGTCAGGCGTATCTTGACTTTGACTTTTTTCATTTTAACCGTTAACCACTTACTGATAAAGTGGCGTTAAAAGGTTCATTGAAATAACTTTAAAGTCTAGAAAAAATCACAAGTCACGTTTTTTTCCATACATGAAAGGGTTGAACTTTTGAGGTTAGCGAGCAAAACGATGGTTTTCTGCTACAATTTTTATTTAGCTAGGATCAGTTTAGCCTACGATAACTGTTAACGTTCACTGGTGCTAACGATATAGTATTGCAGAGCGTATAAACTCAATGATATGATAAACGTTATGTGAAGAGAATCGGGAGTGGATACGATGAGTAAACGAGATTATTATGAAGTGCTTGGCGTTAGCAAAGATGCTTCGGAAGCTGAAATGAAAAAGGCTTATCGCAAGCTTGCCAAGCAATACCATCCTGATATTAATCAGGAACCTGGTGCAGATGAGAAATTTAAAGAAGTGACAGAAGCGTATGAGGTACTAAGTGACTCACAAAAGAGAGCTCAGTACGATCAGTTTGGTCATGCCGATCCTAACCAAGGTTTTGGCGGTGGCGGAGCTGACTTTGGCGGCTTTGGTGATATTTTTGATATGTTCTTTGGTGGAGGTGGACGACGCAATCCAAATGCTCCAAGACAGGGTGCTGACCTTCAATATTCCATGGAATTAACATTTGAGGAAGCAGCTTTTGGTAAAGAAACGGATATTTATATACCAAAAGAAGAGGAATGTTCTACTTGTGATGGATCAGGTGCAAAACCTGGAACATCTCCTGAGACGTGTTCTCACTGTGGTGGTGCAGGTCAATTAAACGTTGAACAAAACACACCGTTTGGCCGCGTTGTTAATCGTCGCGTTTGTCACCATTGTGAAGGTACTGGTAAGCTTATTAAAGATAAATGTAAAACTTGCCGAGGTAAAGGGAAAGTGGAAGTGAAGAAAAAGATCCATGTTAAAATCCCTGCTGGTATTGATGAAGGTCAACAAATTCGCATTACTGGTAAAGGCGAAGCTGGAGTTAATGGTGGTCCTCCAGGAGATCTATTTGTAGTGGTTTATGTGAAATCACATGATTTTTACGAACGAAGTGGCGATGATGTATTATGCCAGATGCCAATCACGTTCTCTCAAGCGGGTCTTGGAGATGAAATTGAAGTCCCAACGCTCCACGGAAAAGTTAAACTTAAGGTTCCAGCTGGAACACAAAGTGGTACGAACTTCCGCCTTAAAGGCAAGGGAATTCAAAACGTGAGAGGATACGGTCAAGGAGATCAGCATGTGAAAATTCAAGTGATTACTCCTAAACACTTAACAGACCGTCAAAAAGATCTTTTACGTGAATTTAGTGAGATTTCAGGACAGGTACCTGATGAGCAACATGAGAATTTTTTCTCTAAAGTTAAAAAAGCTTTTAAGGGAGAATAAGCAAGATGAAAGCTGGTAGCAAGCAGGCCGTACAATATGGCCTGCCTGTTTCCTTTCCGAAAAAAGGATCCAAAAGAGGAGTGGACAATGAATGAAATGGTCTGAAATAAGCATTCATACAACAAACGAAGCGATTGAAGCGGTGTCAAACATTCTACATGAAGCAGGAGCCAGTGGGGTAGTTATTGAAGACCCGATGGATCTTGTGAAAGTATGGGATACTACTTTCGGAGAGGTTTATCAGCTAAATCCTGATGATTATCCTGAGGAAGGCGTTATTTTAAAGGCGTACTTACCAGTCAATAGTTTTCTTGGTGAAACGGTTGAACAAATTAAAGAAGCGATTAATGGATTGCTTGTCTATGATATTGATCTAGGGCATAACACTGTTCAAATAAGTGAAGTAAATGAGGAAGAATGGGCTACAGCTTGGAAAAAATATTATAAACCTGTCAAAATTTCTGAACGTATCACCATTACACCTACATGGGAAGACTATCAGCCTGTTACAACAGATGAAATTATTATTGAGCTTGATCCTGGAATGGCATTTGGAACCGGTACACATCCGACAACGGTTTTATGTGTACAAGCGCTGGAGAAAATTATTAAACCAGGACACCGTGTGATTGACGTCGGTACCGGATCTGGGGTATTAAGTATTGCGGCAGCTAGTTTAGGTGCAGATTCAGTGGATGCACTTGACCTTGATGAGATAGCTGTAAAAAGCGCAGCTCTTAATACAAAGCTTAATAAAGTTCATCACAAAATTAGCGTGAGTCAAAATAATCTTCTAGAGGGTGTAGAAGAGTCCTATGATGTGGTTGTGGCGAACTTACTTTCGGAAATTATCGTTCGTTTTACAGATGACGTTGCTAGGGTTCTTAAGCCTGGTGGTGCCTTTATTACTTCTGGTATCATTACGGCCAAGAAACAGGAAGTGAAACAATCGATTCTAGAACAGGGCCTTGAAATTGAAGAAACGCTTCAAATGGAAGATTGGGTTGCCTTTATTGCGAGAAAGCCCCACGCGTAAGGAGAGGAAGTCATGCAACGATATTTTATCTCTAAATCTCAGCTTCACCAAGATCATATTTTGATTGAAGGGGAAGATGTCAAGCATATCTCAAGAGTGATGAGGATGGCAGTAGGGGATCGCATTATTTGTTGTACAGAAGATGGTCAATCAGCGATTTGTGAATTAGATGAGCTATCAGCTGACTTCATTAAAGCTATTCCAAAAGAGTGGCTTGACGAGCAAAAAAGGTTACCTGTAAATGTGACAATTGTACAGGGGTTACCTAAAGGAGACAAACTTGAGACGGTTATACAAAAAGGAGCAGAACTTGGTGCTGATCAGTTTATTCCTTTTAAAGCTGAGCGTTCTGTTGTAAAATGGGATGAGCAAAAAAGCGTGAAAAAGTTGCAGAGGCTAAACAAAATTGCAAAAGAAGCGGCTGAGCAGTCTCATCGAACAACGATTCCAAGGATTGATATGCCTCAATCCCTTTCCTCACTGATTAAGACGAGTGAATCATATGACCATAAGTTAATTGCATACGAAGAAGAAGCAAGAGCAGGAGAATCTGCTAAGCTCGTTCAAACGCTTCACGAGGCAAATATGAACGATCGAATTATGGTTGTGTTTGGTCCGGAAGGCGGGCTATCAGAAAATGAAGTCGCCACTTTGAAAGAAGCTGGGTTCTCTTCATGTGGACTTGGTCCTAGAATATTACGAACAGAAACGGCTGCTATGTATGTACTGGCAGCAATTTCTTATCATTTTGAATTAATGGGGTGATGATATGCCTTCAGTTGCATTCCATACATTAGGTTGTAAAGTGAATCACTATGAAACGGAAGCGATTTGGCAGTTGTTTAAAGATCATGATTATGAGCGAGTGGAGTTTGATCATGCATCGGATGTTTATGTTATTAATACTTGTACCGTAACAAATACTGGGGATAAGAAAAGTCGACAGGTCATTCGTCGAGCGATTCGAAAAAATCCAGATGCTGTCATTTGTGTAACGGGTTGTTACGCTCAAACCTCACCTGCTGAAATTATGGCAATTCCTGGTGTGGATGTAGTGGTAGGAACACAGGATCGCGTGAAGATGCTTGATTACATTGAGCAATATAAACGTGAGAGAGAGCCTGTGAACGGTGTAGGCAATATTATGAAAGCGCGGGTATATGAAGAACTTGAAGTTCCAGCATTTACGGATCGTACGCGCGCATCCCTTAAGATCCAAGAGGGGTGTAACAATTTTTGTACTTTCTGCATTATTCCATGGGCAAGAGGTCTTCTAAGGTCGCGTGAACCTGAAGCTGTTCTGACTCAGGCGCAGCAACTTGTTGATGCGGGCTATAAAGAAATCGTTCTGACTGGTATTCATACAGCGGGATATGGAGAAGATTTAAAGGAGTATAATTTTGCCCAACTTCTTCGTGATCTTGATGCGAAAGTAAAAGGTTTGAAACGAATTCGTATATCTTCTATTGAAGCAAGTCAGGTAACGGATGAAGTGATTGAAGTATTAAATCAGTCAGAAAAAGTGGTTCCGCACTTGCATATTCCACTTCAATCAGGTTCAAACACGGTGCTTCAGCGCATGAGAAGAAAGTATACAATGGAAATGTTTGGTGAGCGCTTAGAGCGTTTGAAACAAGCTCTTCCAGGTCTTGCGATTACTTCAGATGTAATTGTAGGATTCCCTGGTGAAACAGAAGAAGAATTTAACGAAACGTATGATTTTATTGCAAAACATAAATTCTCAGAACTTCATGTTTTCCCATTTTCTAGGCGTACAGGTACACCAGCAGCGCGAATGGAAGACCAGGTAGATGATGAAATTAAGAATAAGCGAGTTCATCATTTGATTGAGCTTTCCAATCAGCTGGCAAAAGAGTACGCGTCTCACTATGAAGGAGAAGTTCTTGAAGTTATTCCTGAAGAGAAATACAAGGAAGATCAGACTTCAGACTTATATGTCGGGTATTCGGCGAACTATATGAAAGTGATTTTTGAAGCATCAGAAGCAATGATAGGAAAAATAGTTAAAGTGAAAATCACAAAGGCGGGCTATCCTTATAACGAAGGACAATTCGTTCGTGTTATGAATGAGGATGAACCAACAGCTGCAGTTGCTTCGTTTTAAATAGAGGGGCTTAGCCTACTTATACAGAACTGGAAGGATGACAACCATGAATAAAGAACTAGCGAAAATGATTGACCACACAGCTCTCAAGCCAGATACAAGCCGAGAGCAAATCGAGAAACTTTGTGACGAAGCGAGAGACTTCAACTTTGCTTCTGTGTGCGTAAACCCCACATGGGTAGCTCTTGCTGCAGAGAAGTTAGAAGGAGCGGAAGCAAAAGTTTGTACAGTAATCGGTTTCCCTCTAGGCGCCGTTACTACTGAAACGAAAGCTTTCGAAACAAAAGATGCCATTCAAAAAGGTGCGACAGAAGTCGATATGGTTATTAATATCGGAGCCCTTAAAGACGGTAACAACGAACTTGTAGAGCAAGATATTAAAGCAGTCGTTGAAGCAGCAAAAGGCAAAGCCCTTGTAAAAGTTATTATCGAAACGTGTCTTTTAACAGATGAAGAAAAAACACGTGCGTGTGAGCTTTCTGTTAAAGCGGGTGCTGATTATGTTAAAACTTCAACAGGTTTTTCAACTGGTGGAGCGACAGTAGAAGATATTAAGTTGATGAGAAAAACAGTTGGACCAAACATCGGTGTAAAGGCATCTGGAGGCGTTCGTGATTTAGAAGGGTCTCAAGCGATGATTGATGCTGGCGCTACACGAATTGGAGCGAGTGCCGGAGTGAAGATTGTGCAAGGTGAAACAGCTGATACAGATTATTAAGACGATAAATCCATCACTTCTAGTACTAGAAGTGATGGATTTTTTATTGTAAATGATAATTGTGTAACTTTTCGATCGATCTGGCAAGTAGCCCTACAAAAGGTAAGAATAATAACGCAGAAAGAACATTGAAAAGAATTGAAACATGGGCAAGTTGAACATCTGGGAGAGATGTCATACTAGCTGCAAATGCGCCGAATAAGCCAATCAATGGGAAGAACAATATCACGCCTATGATGTTGATCCAAACGTGAGCATAAGCTGCGAGTTTTGCTTCCTTGCTGCTACCGATACTTGCCATTAGTGCGGTGATGCACGTGCCAACATTAGATCCGTATAGTATGGCAATAGCTGCAGGTAATGTAAGTAATTCCTGATTAATAAACCCCATTGTAATTCCGGTAGTGGCTGAACTAGATTGAATGACAGCGGTGACTAAGGTTCCAATCCCGATTCCATACAGAAGACTAGAATTTGTTTCGTGAATCACATGTTCAAAAAACGATAGTGTTGATAACGGGATGGCTAGTGCTTCTAGTCCGTGCATCGCTACAAAAATACATCCAAGACCAAATAGAACGGTTCCTGAACTAAAAATGAACTGATGTCGAATTTGAAGCATAATAAACCCTGTAAGTAATAATGGTAATACAAGGTGTTCGGGATTAAGTGTCATTAATTCTGCAGTTATCGTTGTGCCGATATTTGTACCAAGAATGATGCCAATGGACTGCCTAAATGTAAGAAGTTTAGCTGCAATTAAACTGATGGTTAGGACCATGACGGCGGAGCTACTTTGCAAGAGCGCTGTGACAAGAGCTCCTGTTAGAAGTCCACGAATGGGTGTTGAAGAGGCATGATAAAGCCATTTCTGTAATTTTGTATTGGAAATTGTGTTTAACCCTACACGAAGAATGCTCATACCAAAAAGAAAAATACTAATGAAGACAATAAAAGAGGCTATATATGGACTCATTTTATATAAATTCTCCTTTCCATTGAAAGTTTATGGACAGGACGTTATCGACATGCTCGTTATTTTTTTAGAAGACTCTTTTCGTAGATATTGTTGCTTTTAGATAAGTGGTTAATTTCCGCTCCAATTAGCGAAATGTGGTATTCGTTTTATGCATGTATTAACCCAAAGCTCTTTCAATTCTCAGTTTTGTTGTAATCAAGCGAACTACTTGCATATTTATTTTTAGAAAGAAGTTTAAAAAGAAAATTACAGAAAGAAATGTTGATAAACCGACAGGGATGTATTATAATTGCAGGTGACATGTCTTTGTTAGAAAGTCATGTGTTATGATTGTCTATGTTTTGGAGGGAGGGATAGAGATGGCGGAAACTCGCGTGCGTAAGAACGAGTCGATCGATGATGCTCTTCGTCGCTTCAAGAGAACGGTTTCTAAAGAAGGCACTATGGCTGAAGTAAAGAAGCGCAAGCACTATGAAAAGCCAAGTGTTAAGCGTAAAAAGAAATCTGAGGCAGCAAGGAAAAAGCGTAAGTTCTAAGAGAGGGTGTTAGGTCAGTGAGTCTAAATGACCGTTTAACAGCAGATATGAAAGTAGCGATGAAGAACAAAGAAAAAAACAAACTATCTGTTATTCGGATGGTTAAATCTTCAATTCAGAATGAATCCATTAAATTGGGTCATAACTTAACTGAAGAGGAAGAACTTACCGTTCTCACTCGCGAAGTCAAGCAACGCAAAGACTCCCTCCTTGAATTTGAAAAAGCTGGCCGAAGTGATCTTGTACAGAATCTCGATGAAGAGCTGTCGATCTTATCTGTCTACCTGCCGAAACAACTCTCTGAAGAAGAAGTAGAACAAATTGTTCAGGAAGTTATTTCTGAAACAGGTGCTTCTTCAAAGAAAGAAATGGGCAAGGTAATGGGTGCGCTTATGCCTCGTGTAAAGGGCAAAGCGGACGGCGGACTTGTTAATCGTCTTGTACAAAAGAACTTATCATAAAGTGATACTTTCAACTTAGGAGATCACTCATTTCCTCAAGGTGACTAGTTGAAACAATCAGACCTTAAGGTGAAGTTGATTTCTTCTTTCTTCTTTCTTCATATGAAAAAGAAACAGCTAAACTTTGCCTTAAGCGTTGGATAAATATGATGAAGCGCAAACACGCTCTGTACAAAACAGGGCGTGTTTTTCTATACATATAATTCTTTTTTACAATGATAATATATAAACAAGTTAAGGGATTTTCAGTTCATCATTTTAAGCTAGTAAATAGTTTCTTTTTTTGTCATACTAAAATTAGTATTATCTACATAAAAATGAAACTTCTTGATGACCTTATTCGTATACTTATGTAGCTGGAGGGAGGGATCACAATCAGAAAAAATACAATGCGTTTCTTTGTATCTGTTTGTTTCATGATGATGGTTATTCTTCCGTTTGCAGGAAATTTCGTGTTAAGTAAAGGCGAGGGCGATCTCGTTACATTTATTCCTGTTGAACAAGAAGTGGAACGTGGATTGGAAGCTTTTCTAAAGCGATCGATTCAGGATGCGGAGGATCAAGGCGCTGATCATATTGTATTAGAAATTAATACGCCTGGTGGAGCAGTAAATGCAGCAGATAATATTGCAAAAATCATCAAAGCATCTGACGTTCCGATCACTGCTTATGTTTCCAACCGTGCTCTTTCAGCGGGCGCTTACATCGCTTTGAATGCCGATCAAATTATTATGGAGCCTGGGGCTTTAATGGGATCAGCCGCTATCATTGACCAGTCAGGAAATGCAGCCGGCAAAAAAGCAGAATCTTTTTGGCACGCAGCAATGAAGTCTGCGGCAGAGCTAAATGAGCGGGATCCAAAATACGCTTTAGCTATGGCAGATCCAGATGTTGACCTCCCGGATTATAACGCCCCAAAAGGGGAGCTTCTTACACTAAGTGATCAGGAAGCGGTAGAGGTTGGGTATGCTGAAGGAACGGCTGAGGATCGAACTGAGTTACTTAACATCCTTAATCTTGAAGAAGCTAAAATTAGTGATGCTGAAGTGAGTATTGCAGAAAGAATTGCTCGCTTTGTTACAAACCCAATCATTATTCCGATTTTATTATCAATTGGAAGTCTGGGCCTTGTATTGGAATTGTATTCTCCTGGATTTGGCGTACCAGGCTTTATGGGTGCCGGTGCATTACTTCTGTTTTTCTTTGGTCATATGATTGCAGGATTTGCTGGTTGGGAATCACTACTACTATTGGTTGTAGGAGTTGTTCTCATTTTGGTGGAGGTGTTTATTCCTGGTTTTGGAATATTTGGGGTTCTAGGTGCTGTTGGGATTGTTGCGAGTATCATTTTGGCTTCAGGACAATCCATGCAATACGTTTTGTTAGCGGTCCTGATTGCTATCGCGGTTACAGTTGGTGGTTCCTACCTCTTCATTCGAATCTTTGGATATCGAGGATTCTTTAAGAAAATCATTCTCTCCGATTCAACAAAAACTGAGTTAGGTTATGTGTCTAATGCCACTCGAAATGAGTTGATAGGTATGGAGGGAAAAGCCGTTACACCGCTAAGGCCATCGGGTATTGCTGACTTTGGAGATGAGCGCATGGATGTTGTGACAGAGGGGGGTTTTTTACCTGCTGGCACAGAAGTGAAAATTGTAAAAACGAATGGTTCAAGAGTCGTTGTAAGAGCAAGTAAATAAGGAATAATAGGGAGGAAAATGATGGACACTAGCACGTTAGGATTATTAGTTATTGTAGGGTTAGTCATTATCGGTTTAGCAATACTCTTTACATTTGTACCTGTGATGCTGTGGATCTCAGCACTAGCAGCAGGAGTACGCGTGAGTATATTCAATCTTGTAGGAATGAGGCTTCGTCGTGTAATCCCATCCCGTGTTATTAACCCGTTAATTAAAGCGGTCAAAGCGGGTCTTGAATTAAACACAAATCAACTGGAAAGCCATTACCTTGCTGGTGGTAATGTAGACCGAGTCGTTAATGCGCTTATTGCCGCACACCGAGCTAATATTGAGCTTAGTTTTGAACGCTGTGCAGCCATTGACCTTGCCGGTCGAGATGTTTTAGATGCTGTTCAGATGAGTGTTAATCCTAAAGTAATCGAGACGCCATTTATTGCAGGTGTTGCGATGGATGGCATTGAAGTAAAAGCAAAAGCAAGAATCACTGTACGTGCAAACATCGATCGTCTCGTAGGTGGAGCTGGTGAAGACACCGTCATTGCTCGTGTAGGTGAGGGCATTGTCAGTACGATTGGTTCATCTGAAAACCACAAAAAGGTTCTTGAAAATCCCGATATGATTTCTCATACTGTGTTATCAAAAGGACTGGACGCTGGAACAGCTTTCGAGATTCTTTCCATTGATATTGCGGATATTGATATTGGTAAAAATATTGGTGCGGTGCTTCAAACAGATCAGGCTGAGGCTGATAAGAACATTGCTCAGGCAAAAGCTGAAGAACGTCGTGCAATGGCAGTTGCGCAAGAGCAAGAGATGCGGGCTCGCGTAGAAGAAATGCGTGCGAAAGTAGTTGAAGCAGAGGCTGAAGTACCAATGGCTATGGCTGAAGCGCTACGTTCTGGTAACATTGGTGTCATGGATTATATGAATCTAAAAAACATTGAAGCAGATACTGACATGAGAGACATGATCGGTAAACCAAATCAGGAAGAAGATGAGGATGATCGCTAAGCTATTCCCTCAATCCTTTGTTGGAGGTGATCGTCGTGGATAATCTTATTGAACTGCTATTAAACAATATTGTTTTTGTTATTATTGCAATTGGTGGTATTATTAGCTTCTTCAAGCGTATGAGCGGAGAGGAAGAAAAACAAAAAGCCGATCCGACTCAAAAGCGGCCACAAAGAGAACAAAGTAACCCTCGTTCAGGTGGTTCTATGCAAGCAAGTGAAATAGAGGAAGATGCTTCTCAATCTGATACGGTTAGTGCTTACAAGGAAGCTTTAGGACGTATGGCGAAACGTGAGCATTACGGTTCACAGAATGAGCTGAAAGTACAAAAAAATGTGAAATCAGCGCCATATATGAAAGATAAGAGTCTCTCTATTAGCAAGTCAAATGTTCGAAACGGCATTATATGGGCAGAAATTCTTGGACCCCCGAGGTCAAGAAAACCCCATCCTTCAATGGTGGCCGTGAAACAAAGAAATAGGTAAAAAAAGATGCCATATGGCGTCTTTTTTTTATGGGTTGCAATGATTTAAATGGCAACTGCATAAGATGGTAACAGGAGCTATAATCGCATGTAAGTGGGATAGTTTTGTGTTTTCTTTCATAAAGATGAGTGGAGAGGGGGAGTATCCATGGCAAAGTGGAAGCACAATCTAAAAAGTTGGTTAACGAGAAGATTAGAGCTTCCAGCAGATGCGGTCATGGATTTGCCGCGGATCACGATGGTTGGACAGCTGCATATTTACATAGAGAATCATCAAGGTGTTCTCAAATTCTCTAATGAGGAAGTCCGACTACTTCTTAAAAATGGTCAATTGGTAATAAAAGGAGAGGATTTTATGTTGAAAACAATCCTTCCTGAGGAAATTTTACTGGAAGGTAAAATTGAACATGTTTCCTATCTTGATAAACCCCAAAACTGATAAAAGCCTTAAACGATTCTCGGGCTGACGATACGGGAGGGTATTATGAAGGAATACATTAAAGAACTTTTTTCTGGATATGTGCGAATTAAAGTGATCGGGTCCTATACGGAACTTTTTATTAATCGTTGTATCGAGTACAACATTCCAATTTGGGACATCTCTCGTGTGGATAATGAAACGATTCTGTTATCGCTCTACACTACCGATATTAAACGTATTAGGCCGCATTTAAAGAGGACAAGATGTAAAATACGCATTAATGAAAGGAAAGGATTTCCTTTTATCTTAAAAAAAGTAGTCTACTCTAGAGGGTTTCTGAGTGGGGTTATAAGTTGCATTCTACTCATTCTCATTTTATCGAATATGGTATGGTCAATCACTGTGAATGGCGCAACACCTGAAGTGGAGCATAAGTTAAAGCAAGTAGCCGAAGAACTCGGAGTGAAAAAAGGTGCATTCATATTTCAGTTACCATCCAATCAGGAGCTACAGCAAGAAATGACAGAAAGTCTTGAAGAAATTACCTGGGTCGGTGTTAAAAGAAGTGGTTCCACGTATCACTTTGAAGTTGTTCAAAAACAGTTGCCTGAAAAACAGCCTGCTTTAAATGCAAGGCATATCGTGGCTGATAAAAAAGCCATTATTACAAAAATATATGTTGAAGAAGGACAGGTTCAGGTAAAAGAAAACGATTATGTTAAACCAGGTCAGCTCCTCATTTCGGGGTTTATTGGAAAAGAAGAAAAAAGTGAACTTGTCCCAGCGAGAGGGGAAGTTTATGGAAAAACATGGTATGTAACAAATGTATCTATCCCTTTAAAATCTACGTTTGAAACGAATACTGGTGAAAGAGAGACGAAATATTCGGTAGGTTTTTTTGGTTTTCATCTTCCAATATGGGGATTTTCAAAGCCGGAGTTTTCTCGTTATGAGACAATGATAAGTGAAACGAATTTACGCTTTTTAAAATGGGAAATTCCTTTATCATTTCAAACAAAAGAGCTTCTAGAAACCAAAGAAGTAACGAGAGAGTATACAGAAAAGGAAGCGCTTCAGGCAGCTAGTCAAGTAAGTAGAGAAGACATAATAAGTAAAACATCAGAAAAAGCAGAAATTAAAGAGGAAAAGATTTTACACCATGAGGTAGAGAATGGTAAAGTAAACGTAAAGATACACTATGAAATAATAGAAGAGATTGGGAAAGACATACCGATTATTCAAGGAGATTGAGGTCTATTGGCAGAATCTTATGTTGATCTTACATTACAGCTAGAAAATTCTAATGAAGCTCAAAGCTTATTTGGCCCTGGTGATGAGCATTTAAAGATAATTGAGGAAGCCCTTAAAGTGTCACTTGTTACTCGAGGAGAAGGTATATCTGTGAGAGGGGATGAAGAAAGCATCACGATGGTAAAAGAAGTTGTGCATACCCTTCACACCCTCATCAAACGAGGCGCAAGTATCTCTGGAAGAGACGTTGTTTATGCGTGTCAATTAGTGCAGCAAGGAATGCTTGATCAGCTTCTGGAACTGTATCAAGAGGAAATTACCACGAATGCAAAGGGAAAGCCGATTAAAGTGAAAACACTTGGTCAACGCCATTACGTATCGGCGATGAAAAAGACTGACCTGGTGTTCGGTATAGGGCCAGCTGGAACTGGAAAAACGTATCTTGCCGTTGTTATGGCGGTAACTGCTCTTAAATACAATCAAGTGAAGAAGATTGTTCTGACTCGTCCAGCAGTTGAAGCTGGAGAAAGCTTAGGCTTTCTTCCAGGAGATTTGAAGGAAAAAGTAGATCCTTATTTACGTCCCCTATATGATGCTCTTCATGATGTTCTAGGGGTTGAACAAACGACTCGACTGATTGAAAGAGGTACGATTGAGATCGCTCCGCTTGCCTATATGCGAGGGCGAACCCTTGACGATAGCTATGTAATTTTGGATGAAGCACAAAATACAACCTCTCAACAAATGAAGATGTTCTTGACTCGGTTAGGTTTTGGTTCAAAAATGGTAATCACTGGTGATATCACACAGATCGATCTTCCTAAGGGAAAAGAATCAGGCTTAGCGGCCGCAGAAAAAATTCTTAAACGAGTAAAAGATGTGTCGTTTATTTATCTTCAGCAGACAGATGTTGTCCGCCACCCGTTAGTTCAGCGTATTATTGATGCATATGAACATGAAACAAAATAAGCTTAAAAGGCCCGTTTGAAAACGGGCCTTTTTTGAGCCTTATCCCTCAACTTTCCAGGGCTCTATCGTTAATCAAACTAGTTGGAGAGTCGGACTAGTGAAAAAAGGATAAGAAGAGACAAGGCGCATTAAGACGTGAACATATTATAAGATTATGGTCCATTAATTAGGGAATTCTGATAAAATATGAAGAAGAGCAGTAGAGGCCAGAACTTATGAGGTGAAGGAAGCTATGATTGCGAAGATTAAGCATTTGTTGCAAAATAATCTCCGTAATATCGAACAAATTAAAATGATAAAATGGTCGCTTTATGGACTAGTGGCACTCATTATGTACTTAACGATGTTATCAAATGTTATGCCAGAGTCCCTGGATATTACGCTATATTCAAGAGCTGATCATGATATTGCTTCACCAATTACGATTGAAAATAAAACCGCTACAGAAGATGAGCGATCAAAAGCCGCTCAAGTTGATGCGAAATATGTTTACCGTGATGAGGTTTCACAGTCCCAGTTTGATAAGTTAAATGATTTGTTTTCTGGGATAGATAAAGTGAATAAGAATGAACCCGAGGAAAAAACGACTCAAGAAAAAATATCAGAGCTTCAATCAATTATTTCAGTCTCAATGTCTGATGAACTTACAGATGATACATTAAAGCCGTTAATTGAAGCGGAACCTTCTCAAATTAGTTTAATAAAAGAACTAACGTTATCTGAGGTAATGGAAGTTATGACTGATCGTGTATCAATTGATAATTTAGAGCAATCTAAATCAGATGTTGAAGACCGATTATCTCTTACTTCGCTCCCAACTGACCAGAAGAAAGCAATGATTACAGTAGCACAGCAAAGTATTGTACCAAATTACTTTCTTGATCCAGAACAAACAGAACAAAGTCGTCAAGAAGCAATTGAAGCTGTACAGCCAGTAATGATACGCGAAGGACAAATCATTGTGGAAGAAGGCGCCATGATTAACCGAGAAGTAATGGAGCAGCTTCGACTAGCTGGTTTACTTGATGAAGGTTTTGATGCTGGTCCGTATGTAGGACTTGCTCTTCTTGTGATGTTACTTACAGGATATTTATATTATTTCTTTCAAGACGTCAAATCAAGAGTTCGTTCTTCAAATACAAACCTCCTTATTCTAGTGCTTATTTATCTCAGCACCCTTCTAGTTCTTAAGCTATCAAGCTTATTACAGGGGATAGAAGTTCCTGGGATTGCTTATATCGTTCCAGCAGCAGTAGGGTCCATGTTAATAAAGATGCTTTTTAACGAACAATTAGCAATTGCTTCAAGCTTACTTTTTGGCGTTTGTGCTGGGGTTTTCTTTAACGGAGAAATTACTGGGCCAATGAATGCTTCGCTTGGATTCTACGTTTTAATGAGTTCGCTATCAGGAGTGTTTTTTCTAGGAAAGAGAAATCATCGTTCAAACATTTTAACAGCGGGATTGCTTGTTTCACTAATAAACATAGTAGCTGTGGCTATATTATTAATGTTAAAGAATGGCCAATATGGTGGTATAGAACTTAGCTATCATTTTGTCTTTGCCTTTTTGTCTGGTTTCTTATCTTCCATGTTAACTCTGGGATTGATGCCGTTTTTTGAAGCTGGATTCCGCATTATTTCGACTACAAGGTTAATTGAATTATCAAATCCAAATCACCCCTTGTTAAGAAAAATACTCGTGGAAACGCCTGGAACTTACCATCATAGTGTGATGGTGGCAAATTTGTCAGAAGCAGCTTGTGAATCAATTGAGGCAAATGGTCTTCTTGCTCGAGTAGGCGCTTATTATCATGATATCGGAAAAACAAAACGGCCCCACTTCTTTATTGAAAATCAAATGAATATGGAAAATCCGCATGATAAGATTTCGCCTCACCTAAGTAAAACGATTATTGTATCGCATGCCTCTGATGGAGCTGAGATGTTAAGAAAGCATCGATTGCCAAAAGAAATTGTGGATATTGCTGAACAACACCATGGTACAACATTATTGAAATATTTTTATTACAAAGCAAGTGAACAGACGGATCAGACGGTTTCCGAAATGGAATTTCGATACCCTGGGCCAAAAGCACAGACAAAGGAAGCGGCAGTTGTCGGAATTGCGGATTGCATTGAAGCGGCGGTAAGATCGATGTCGAAACCAAATCCAACAACGATTGAATCGCTTGTAAGAAAAATCATTACTGACAGACTAGAAGATGGTCAATTTGACGAATGTGATTTATCACTAAAAGAGCTTGACATTGTTGCAAGAACGATTCTAGAAACGTTGAACGGCATTTTTCACAGTCGAATTGAGTATCCAACAGAAATAAAAAAGAAGGTGACTTCATGAATCTAACAATTGATTTTATTGATGAAACTGAAACATTAAAACAAGATCAGCTTGAAATGCTTGAAAAATTATTGAGCCATGCAGCAAAGGAAGAAGGGGTTGAAGCTGGAAGCGAAGTGTCCATTATGTTTGTAAATAATGAGCGGATCACGGAGATTAACCGAGATTATCGCGGCAAAGATCAGCCAACTGATGTCATTTCTTTTGCTCTTGATGACGAAGAAGAGGGTGATGATCCGATCGTATTTGATGAACAAATACCGCACCTGCTTGGAGAAATTGTCATTTCGGTCCCGAAAATAGAAGAGCAGGCAGCTGATTATGGACATAGCTTTGAACGTGAACTGGGTTTTTTATGTGTTCATGGTTTCCTTCATTTACTCGGTTATGATCATATGACAGACGAAGATGAGAAAGAAATGTTCGGTAAACAAAAAGTGCTTTTAGAGCAATATGGCCTCACAAGATAAGCGTTCAAGGCTTCTGCGGTTTTTGCGAAGTTTTCTATATGCATCGCAAGGTTTTCGTTACTTAATAAAAAATGAACAAAACTTTCTCTTCCATCTCCTAGCAGGTTTTGTGGTCGTAATAGCTGGGTTAGTGTTGGGGTTATCAGTAATTAAAATGTGTGTGTTGCTAACTGTAATCGGTATCATGCTAAGTTTGGAAGCACTAAATACAGGCATTGAAAGAACAATTGATTTAATTACGGAAGAAGAACATCCTATAGCAAAGGTAGCAAAGGATGTGTCAGCTGCAGCAGTCTTTCTTTTTGCAGTTATTTCAGTTATAATCGGTGTCCTTCTCTTTTTTGAACCGATTGCTCAGTTGTTTCAGTCATAAGGAGGAATTATAATGGAAAAGCAAATGTTGATTGAGGAAGCAAAAAAAGCAAGAGAGATGGCCTATGTGCCCTACTCAAAGTTTAAAGTAGGTGCGGCATTGCTTTCTGAGGATGGTACGGTATTTGGCGGATGTAATATTGAAAATGCTGCTTATAGTATGTGTAATTGTGCAGAGCGTACGGCTTTATTTAAAGCCTACTCAGAAGGCCATAAATCATATAAAGCCATTGCAGTTGTAGCTGATACAAAGCGTCCTGTCCCACCTTGTGGTGCATGTAGACAAGTGATCTCGGAACTATGTGACCCAGGAATGCAAGTGATTTTAACTAACTTAGATGGAAAAATACAGGAATTAACCGTCAGCGAATTACTTCCTGGCGCATTTTCACCGGAGGATTTGAATGAGTAAAGAAGTGTTTAAGTCAGGATTTGTATCAATCGTCGGTAGACCAAATGTAGGAAAATCGACATTGTTAAACGAAGTTATTGGACAAAAAATTGCGATTATGAGTGATAAAGCACAAACCACCCGGAATAAGGTACAGGGTGTCTATTCAAGAGATGATGCTCAGGTTGTTTTCATTGATACCCCAGGTATTCATAAGCCTAAACATAAACTTGGCGATTTTATGATCAAAATGGCTCAGAGTTCATTAAATGAAGTTGATTTAATTTTATTTGTGATTAATGCAGAAGAAGGTTATGGTGCTGGTGATCAGTACATTATAGATCGTTTGCAAAATGTAGAAAGCCCAGTCTTTCTTGTGATCAACAAAATTGACCAGGTTCATCCAGAACAGCTATTCCCTATGATCAATTTTTATAAAGATAAATATTCTTTTGCTGAAATTGTTCCAATCTCTGCATTGCAGGGAAATAACGTTAACACTCTCCTTGAGCAAGTTGTTGACTACCTTGAAGAAGGGCCACAGTATTACCCAAGTGATCACGTTACCGATCACCCTGAACGCTTTATTGTAGCTGAACTTGTGAGAGAGAAAGTTCTTCATTTAACGAGAGAAGAAATTCCTCACTCTGTTACGGTAGTAACCGAGCAAATGGTAAAACGTGAAGGATCTGACGTCATTGATATTCACGTAACGGTGGTTGTTGAACGTTCTTCTCAGAAGGGCATCATTATTGGAAAGCAAGGAAAGATGCTAAAAGAAGTTGGGAAACGAGCTCGTCAAGATATTGAAGCTCTTCTTGGTTCCCGTGTATTTATGGAAATCTGGGTGAAGGTTGTGAAGGATTGGCGTAATAAACCTTCATCGTTACGTGATTATGGTTATCGAGAAGATGACTATTAAGTGAAATTTTGTTAAATATTCCATCACATAAACCGACTTATGTAAGGTCAAGCTAGAGGTAAGAGATAAACTTTTTACAAAATGAAAGGTGGGATCTAAAGTGTTAGAGTTTACCTGGAAAATATTTTGTGAAACAGGAAACATTGATACTTATCTTCTTTTAAAGGAAATGGAAATACCGAATGATGAAGACAATGATTCTCTCACCGAGATGGAAGAAGTACCTCGCCTCTCTTGACCTTTTGGAATTGCAACAGGAAACGGTTGGTGAAAGTTCTTGTTAAAAAAGGTTGAAGGAATTGTAATTCGAACCGTGGACTATGGTGAAACAAATAAAATACTGACGATTTATTCGAGAGAGACGGGTAAGGTTGGCGTCATGGCAAGAGGCGCAAAAAAACCTAAAAGCCGTCTTTCTGCTGTTTCACAACTTTTTGTCTATGGACAGTACCTTTATCAGCATACATCGGGTCTTGGGGGATTGAATCAGGGAGAAATAATTGATTCGTTTCGCTCTATAAGAAATGATTTGTTTCTCACTTCTTATGCGGCATATGCAGCAGAGTTAGTTGATAAATTAACAGAAGAGAGAAAACCCAATCCCTATTTATTTGAAATGCTTTATCAAGTTCTTCATGCGTTGAATGAAGAAAAAGACCCTGAAGTTATTTTATTTATTTTTGAGCTTAAAATGCTTCGCGTTGCGGGAATTACACCACAACTAGATCGTTGTGCAAACTGTGGTCTTTCTGAAGGGAAGTTTCATTTCTCTATTAATGAAGGTGGATTACTATGTCATCGGTGTCTTTCAGTGGATCCTTATAACATTCCAATTATGAAACGGACGGCAGAACTTCTTCATTTATTTGCACATATTGATTTGGGAAGATTGGGAAATATTTCGCTGAAAAAAGAAACAAAAAAAGAGATTAGACAAATTCTTAACCTTTATTTTGATGCCTATTCCGGCCTTTATTTAAAATCAAAACGTTTTTTGGATCAATTGGACCGGTTTAAACTTGAGTAATTAGATTAGCCTGCGGAATGTAATCCGGAGGTTTTTTATTTTAAATAAAGTATTTTACAGATGGTTTTCACAAAACGATGCGGAGTACTTTCGTTAAAATGGTATAATCGTATATAATAATGAAAATAAAGTATAACCTTATTAAAGGTGGTGATTCTTATCCAATTAAACAATAGGCAGGAAACCATCCTTCAGATCGTGAAAAATGAAGGGCCGATTACAGGGGAACACATTGCAGAGAAGCTCAGTTTGACTAGAGCTACGCTTAGACCAGATCTAGCCATTTTAACAATGGCAGGGTATCTTGACGCGAGGCCGAGAGTCGGGTATTTTTATACAGGTAAAACTGGTTCGCAGCTTCTTACTGAGAAAATAAGAAAAATTAAAGTTGATGACTACAAATCAATCCCCGTCGTCGTACAAGAAAACGCAAGTGTCTATGATGCGATATGTTCCATGTTTCTAGAAGATGTCGGCACATTGTTTGTAGTGAATGAATTGGCACATCTCGTTGGTGTATTATCTAGAAAAGATCTATTAAGAGCTGCACTTGGTAAACAAGATCTTGAAAGTATACCCGTTACAATTATTATGACGAGAATGCCGAATATTACTGTATGTCAGAGAGATGATCTCTTAATCGAAGTAGCGAATCAGTTAATTGAAAAGCAGATTGATGCATTGCCGATTGTAAAAGAAGTAGAGAATGGTATTGAGGTTATTGGAAGGATAACCAAGACAAATGTAACGCGAGCACTAGTGGATCTTGCCAAAGACGAAATTATTTAGCTTAGGAGGTTTATATGACGAATTCAACGAATCGTGCTATTGTGTATGTGATTTCTGATTCGGTAGGGGAAACAGCGGAACTTGTTGTAAAGGCAGCCGCAAGTCAATTTGACCCTACCGATTTTGATGTTCGAAGAGTCCCTTACGTAGAAGATACAGCGACAATTCACGAAGTGATGACTCTTGCCAAAGAAACAAAAGCGATTGTCGCTTTTACTCTCGTAGTTCCGGAGTTAAGAAATTTCCTACTTGAAGTCGCATCAAAAGAAAATATTCAGGCTATTGATATTATTGGTCCAATGATTGACCATATGAAAACAGTAATAGGGAAAGAACCACGAAATGAGCCTGGACTTGTACATAAACTTGACGAAGACTATTTTCGTCGAGTAGAGGCAATAGAATTTGCGGTGAAGTATGATGATGGGAGAGATCCACGTGGGATTGCTCTTGCGGATATTGTGCTTGTCGGTGTTTCTAGAACTTCTAAAACCCCTTTATCACAATATTTAGCACACAAGAGGTTGAAGGTAGCCAATGTTCCTATAGTCCCTGAAGTCGATCCGCCTGATGAATTATTTAATGTTGCAGAAGGAAAATGCTATGCTCTAAAAATAAGTCCTGAGAAGTTAAATAACATTCGTAAAGAGCGACTAATTGCGCTTGGATTAAATGCTGAAGCAAGCTATGCTAATATGACAAGAATCAAAGATGAACTGGAATACTTCGATACGATTATTAATAAAATGAACTGCCAAGTTATTGATGTTTCAAATCGAGCAGTAGAGGAAACAGCTAATTTAATTTTAAGCCTTCATAAAGGGAAGCATACATCTTAATAAAAACATAACAAGAAAACACCATTATCGAGACAAAAATGTTCTCGATGATGGCGTTTTTTTATCGTTTTTATCTGTTCAATTTAATATTTTTAGTATATAATCAAATATTGTCAATAAAATTTGTCTATAATCATTAAAGAAGGCTTTCAGAAGAATATAGTAGTTATCTGAAATAGTGCGATCTAAAATTCTGAAAGTTAAAACATAAATATCAAAAGAAGGATAACTCAGGGAGATGTAGAATAGAGAATTATGACGAAAAAGAAACTGACGCTTTTTGTCGATGCAGATGCATGTCCTGTTCTAATTAAAGAAGAAATTATGTCTTTTCAGAAAGCTCTATCAGAAGTAGAAACGATTTTTGTTGCTTCTTATGCCCATATGAGCACGACGTTCCGTGAGGCGAAGTGGGTTATGGTAGACTCTGAAAAGGAAGAAGCGGATCTCTATATTCATCGCCATGCCAAAAAAGGCGATATTGCTGTGACCCAAGACTATGGTCTTGCAAGTTTGCTCCTTCCAAAAGGTGTTTTTGTTCTTTCTCCAAGAGGGAAACAGTATACAGAAGAGAACATATCGACTCTTTTACATACGCGGTACCTGGCATCTAAAAGTAGAAGAGCTGGTAAGCATACAAAAGGTCCACGAAAGTTTACCAGTGATGATCGAGTTCAATTTCGGGAAGAACTAATAAAAATATTGTCGAACTATGAAGGAGATTATTTTTATTTGTCGAAACTATAGAGTCTGTTGGTGATAAATAATGAGTGGCAGAATCCCAGAAGAAAAAATTGAAGCGATTCGCCGATCCACAGATATTGTTGATGTGATTAGCGATTATGTCCAGCTGAAAAAGCAAGGAAGAAATTTCTTTGGCCTTTGTCCTTTTCACGGTGAAAGCACTCCTTCATTTTCAGTAGCGCCGGACAAACAAATTTATCATTGCTTCGGATGTGGTGCTGGCGGGAACGCTTTTTCATTTTTAATGGAAATTGAAGGGTATAACTTTGTAGAAGCTGTTCAAAGTCTTGGACAAAAATCCGGTATTGACTTACCTGAAGTGCAAGAGAATCAGAGCGGTAGTGCAAAAACAAATTCTGAGAATGACACCATATATAAGGCCCATGACTTTCTCGCTAAACTATACAATCATTGTATGGTTAAGACTCCGGAAGGCGAACAAGCCCGTGCTTATCTTAATGAACGAGGTTTTTCGAAAGAAATGATTGAAAAGTTTCAGTTAGGCTTTGCACCTGATTCTTGGGACTATGCAACCTCGTATTTGGAAAAAAGAAACTACCCTCTCGCAAAAGTGGCTGACGCAGGCTTACTCGCCAAAAGAGAATTTGATGGAAAGTATTTCGATCGCTTTCGAAATAGGATTATGTTTCCGATTTGGGATCCAAAAGGAAGACCAGTTGCATTCGGAGGAAGAATCATAGGAGATGGCGAACCTAAATATTTAAATAGTCCGGAAACGAAGCTTTTTCAAAAAGGGAAGTTTCTCTATGGATTTCACCTTACCCGCTCGGCTATTCGCTTAAAAGATCAGGCAATCCTATTAGAAGGCTATGTTGATGTGATTACAGCATACGGAAATGGGGTACAAAACGTTGTAGCAAGTTTAGGTACGGCTTTAACGAAAGATCAAGCAAAGCTGCTGCGAAGACAGACAGAGTCCGTGGTCATTTGTTATGACTCAGATAAGGCTGGAACCAATGCTGCCACAAGAGCGGCAGACGAATTAATGGAAGCCGGGTGCTACGTTAGAATAGCAAAAATGCCAGGTGGACTAGATCCCGATGACTATATCCGGACATACGGTGCAGAACGGTTTGAAAAGGATGTAATAGGGGCAGCGCCAACGGTAATGGCTTTCAAAATGGAGGTTTTTCGATCAGGAAAAAACCTATCGGATGAAGGAGAACGAATCCGCTATATCGAAGAAGTACTTAAAGAAATTAGCCGTCTTCCTAATGCTGTTGAACGCGATCATTATTTACGACAGCTAGCGGAAGAATTCTCACTTTCACTCGATGCTTTAAAGCAGCAGGTTTCCCAGTTTTTTAAAGAGGGGAAGAAAAGTAAGGATAATGCTCCTCCGAAAAGGGATAATAATGCTAGGAAAAATTTCTATGTTAAGAAAAAGCTCTTACCAGCATTCCAGAATGCAGAACGTATCTTACTTGCTTATATGATGCGTGATCTGGAAGTGGCAGAAAAAGTACAGGAAGAGGTTGGCGGTTCGTTTAATATTGACGAGCATAGTGCGATTGCTGCATACCTGTATAGCTTTTATGCTAACGGCCATGAAGCTGACGTGAGTCAATTCATGGAGCAGCTGACTGATCCTAACCTTGTCAAAATTGCTTCTGAACTGGCCATGATGGATTTAAATAATGACGTGTCGGACAAAGAATTACATGATTATATCCGGCAGGTGTTAAATTATCCAGAATGGATAAAGATAGAAGAGAGAGAAAAAGAAAAGAAAGAAGCGGAAATGAAGCAAGATTTTGTCCAGGCAGCCAAGATCGCTATGGAAATTCTTGAAATGAAAAAGAACTTAAAAAATTCATTTTAAGATAATGACTGATTTTTATTGTTGAGATGTATGGAAGGAGGGGATCGAATGGCTGAAAAACCAACTCGCCAACCGGCGGAAGGTGAATTAACCATCGATCAAGTGAAAGAGCAGTTAGTAGAGCTTGGAAAGAAAACAAGCTTAATTACTTACTCTACGATCGTAGAACGGTTGTCCCCATTTGAACAGGATTCCGATCAAATGGATGAATTCTTTGAATATCTAGAGGAACAAGGTGTTGAAGTCATCGAAGATACTTCTGATAATCCTTCGCCTCAAGAAGTTAATAAAGAAGAAGAATTTGATTTAAACGACTTAAGTGTTCCTCCGGGTGTCAAAATAAATGATCCGGTTCGTATGTACCTAAAAGAGATTGGCCGTGTAGACCTTCTTTCTGCAAAGGAAGAGATTAGTCTAGCACAACGTATCGAAGAAGGTGACGAAGAGGCTAAGCGTCGTCTCGCTGAAGCAAACCTTCGACTTGTTGTTAGTATTGCGAAAAGATACGTTGGACGAGGCATGCTCTTCTTAGATTTAATTCAAGAAGGGAACATGGGACTCATTAAAGCAGTTGAAAAATTCGATTATCGTAAAGGGTACAAATTTAGTACGTATGCAACGTGGTGGATTCGTCAAGCCATTACTCGAGCAATTGCAGACCAAGCTAGAACGATACGTATTCCCGTTCATATGGTCGAAACGATTAATAAATTAATTCGAGTTCAGCGTCAACTTCTTCAAGATCTTGGGCGTGAACCATCACCTGAAGAAATTGGTAAAGAAATGGATCTTTCTCCAGAGAAAGTCCGTGAAATTCTTAAGATTGCTCAAGAACCTGTCTCTCTTGAAACGCCTATTGGTGAAGAAGACGACTCCCACCTTGGAGATTTTATTGAAGATCAAGATGCTCTTGCGCCATCGGATGCTGCAGCTTATGAACTGCTGAAAGAGCAGCTTGAAGATGTTCTAGATACGCTAACTGATCGAGAAGAAAACGTATTGAGACTTCGTTTCGGGCTAGACGATGGGCGAACAAGAACGCTAGAAGAAGTAGGACGCGTCTTTGGCGTTACGCGTGAGCGAATCCGACAGATTGAAGCAAAAGCTCTTCGTAAACTTCGCCATCCAAGCCGTAGCAAACGATTAAAAGATTTTCTGGAATAGACTTACTTACTCTCTGACTGCTTAAGCGGTCAGAGAGTTTTTTATTATTTATTAGCGTTTATGTCTCATTCGTATTTAACTTGTTTATTTAGCCAACGAAGAATTACTATGTGGATTAAAGAATACATTTCTTGTCATTTATTTTACTGATTTTTCTTTCGTTTTGCAAATGACCGTTTTGAAAATAAAAGTACTGCCTCTTGTCATAATAGGCTTTAGAGTCTTAGTAACAAAAAAATAATATATAAAATTATTTTTATTTTCTAAAATGTTGAAAAAATTACATCTAAAAGAGATAATAAAATGTAAGCGCATTCAATTTGGTGGTATTTATAGGAGGTTATATGGTAATGAATTTTGACTTAACGAAAGAGCAAAAAATGATTCAAAAGATGATTAGAGAGTTTGCAGATGAGAAGGTTGCACCTGGTGCAGAACAAAGAGATAAGGAAAAGAGGTTTCCTAAAGAGATTTTTCAACAACTCGGTGAACTGGGTATTATGGGTCTTCCATTTCCAGAAGAGTACGGTGGAGGAGGAGCAGATACAATAAGCTTTGCCATTGTCGTAGAAGAATTAAGCCGTGCGTGCGGGTCAACTGGAATTACTTATTCCGCTCACGTATCGCTTGGAGGAGCACCGCTGCACCTGTTTGGCACAGAAGAACAGAAGCAAAAATACCTTGCACCAATTTGTTCTGGAGAGTCATTGGGTGCATTTGGATTAACAGAGCCTAATGCCGGATCAGATGCAGGAGGGACAGAAACAGAAGCCTTTCTCAATGACGGCCAGTGGGTTATTAATGGGAATAAGTGCTATATTACAAATGCATCTTACGCCGATCATCTTGCATTAACGGCGATTACAAATCGTAAAGACGGCGAAAAAGAAATTAGCGCTATAATTTCGCCTACTTCCGCACCTGGCTTTAGAGTGATTGATAATTATGAGAAATTAGGATTGCATTCGTCGAATACAACGGAACTTGTTATGGAAGACGTCGTCGTACCGGAGGAGAACCTACTTGGGAAGCGTGGAGATGGCTTTAGACAATTCCTTATGACGCTTGATGGTGGAAGGATAGGGATTGGTGCTATGGGTGTAGGAATTGCTCAGGCGGCTTATGAGAAGGCGTTACAGTATGCAAATGAACGGAAGCAGTTTGGTCGATCAATTTCACGTTTTCAAGCCATACAATTTAAATTAGCAGATATGGCTATGAAAATAGAATTAGCTCGCACAATGGTATACAAAGCTGCCTGGTTAAAAGACCAGGGTAAAAAGTTCACAAAAGAAGCCTCTATCTGCAAATTATATGCTTCAGAAATCTGTATGGAAGTTTGCGACCAGGCAGTTCAAATTCACGGTGGAAATGGCTATATGCGTGATTATCATGTCGAGCGTTATTTTAGAGACGCGAAACTACTTGAAATTGGCGAAGGAACATCAGAGATTCAACGAATGGTCATTGCTCGTGAAATTGGTTGTTAAACTGAACGAGCGCTCGGTTAGATGAGATGTGTTGGGAATTGCTTTTGATTCAGTATACATGCGAGTTATAACATGGTAATTAAAAAGGGGTGCGACTATGACGAAATTGCTTCATGAGACAATTGGGGCGATGCTTGAGAGACAGGTTCATCAATTTGGCTCGAAAGAAGCTGTCGTATATGCAAAAGAAAATGTTCGGTACACTTTCAGTGAATTTAATAGGGAAGTTAATTCAGTTGCAAAATCGCTACTTGATTTAGGTGTGGTCAAAGGAGAGCATATTGCCGTATGGGCAACGAATGTACCAGAATGGCTACTATTGCAATTTGCCACTGCTAAAATAGGTGCGGTGCTTGTTACTGTGAATACGAACTATCAGTCAACTGAATTGGAGTACGTTCTCAAGCAATCTGATGCCACTCATCTATTTATAATTGATGGTTTCAAAGGTACTTCTTATCCAAAAGCCTTTCTTGATCTGACGAAAAGTGGTGACCAGGTTATTAATGGGAAATGTGCCTTGCATGATCTCCCTTATTTAAAACATGCGATTTATATCGGATCAAATCCACAATCTTCTTTTATGTCATGGAATGAATTCCTTCAATGTGGTAAGTCAACGTCAGAAGAGGAGTTGAATATAAGAAAGAAAGAGCTTGATCCTGATGATGTGATCAATATGCAATATACGTCAGGGACTACTGGTTTTCCAAAAGGTGTTATGCTTACTCATTACAATATCCTTAATAACGGCTATCAGATTGGCCAGTGTATGAAACTAACAGAAGAAGATCGTCTCTGTATTCCAGTGCCTTTCTTTCATTGTTTTGGCTGTGTATTAGGTACTTTAGCTGCTTTTTCAGCAGGAGCCACCATCGTTCCGATTGTTGAATTTGAGGCGAATCTTGTATTGAAGACGGTGGAACAGGAGAAGTGCACAGCCCTACACGGTGTACCTACGATGTTTATTGCAGAGCTCAATCTTCCTGAATTTGATACATTTGATTTGCGATCTTTGCGTACCGGAATCATGGCTGGAAGTCCTTGTCCAATTGAAGTGATGAAAAATGTGATGAACAAAATGAATATGGAAGAAATTACGATTGCTTATGGTCAAACGGAATCTTCTCCAGTTATTACCCAAACTAGAACTTATGACCCGATTGAATACAGAGTAAATTCTGTTGGTCAAGCTTTACCTGGTGTTGAGGTTAAAATCGTAGATCCTCTAACGAGTAAAGAAGTTCAGGAAAATCAGATAGGAGAATTATGTACAAGAGGTTACCATGTGATGAAAGGGTACTATCACATGCCCGATGCGACGAAGCAGGTAATTGACCAGGACGGTTGGCTACATACCGGAGATTTAGCGAAAATGAATGAGAGCGGGTATGTTCAGATTACAGGGCGATTAAAGGATATGATCATTCGTGGTGGGGAGAATGTGTACCCTCGAGAAATTGAAGAATTTTTATATACACATCCTGCTGTTCAGGACGTTCAAGTTATTGGTGTTCCAGATGAGAAATACGGAGAAATCGTTGTGGCTTGTGTACAATTGAAAGAGAATGAAACGATTACCCCTGCCGATATTCTTCATTTTTGTGAAGGGAAAATTGCAAGATATAAAATCCCGTCTCATATCTTTTTTGTCGATGACTATCCAATGACTGCTTCTGGAAAAATCCAAAAGTATAAACTCCGTGAAACCGCGGTAAAGTGGACTAATTTTCATTCTAATTTAGAAAAATAAATGATATGAACTGGCATCAGTAATTGTGCTGATGCCGTTTGTTTTATTGAGAAAATTTGCTATCATAGAGATAGAGTGAATAACTATGACAAATATGTGATTTGCCTCGCTTCCCCTTTTCTTTCATAGCGTTTTCAAGTAAAATAAGTTATGATTTGTTTACTCTTACATATTTGGGGAAAACGACATCAGCGAATCGGTACAAGGAGGAAAAGAAATGAAAAAGAATCCGCTTATTCCATTTGCTTGGACAGCCGTTATCGGATTAATTCTCATTATTGGTGTTTCTTTCTGGGCATTGCAACAGGACGGCAAAGAGAGCGCTGAGGGCGAAGGTGAAAAGCAAGAACAGGCTGAAGCAGCTGCACCTGAAGATATTTACGCTCAAAATTGTGCATCTTGTCACGGTGGTGATCTTGGTGGCCAGGTAGGACCAGCTCTAAATGCGGTTGGAGGAAAGTACTCCAAGGATGAAATTCTCGACATTATTAATAATGGTAAAGGCTCCGGAATGCCTGCGGGACTCATTCAAGGAGAACAAGCTGAAGCAGTTGCTCAGTGGCTTTCCGAGAAAAAATAAGAAGCGAAAAAAGCTTTCTGTGAGAACAGGAAGCTTTTCTATTTGGAAGAAAACCTAATTCCTTTTGATGCGAATTTCTGTTATCAAGAAATAGTAAAGGGTAAACTATAAAGAAGAAAATTGGGTAAGGTGAAGAAATGAACGATAAATTATTGTCAGAGCGGTTAAAAACGGTAGCAAACTTTGTTCCAGTAGGAAGTAGTGTAGCGGATATTGGATCTGATCATGCGTATTTACCTTGCTACTTAATGAATAAACAGCACATCACGTTTGCAGTAGCAGGTGAGGTAAATGAAGGTCCTTATCAATCAGCCGTTAACCAGGTTAAACGTAGCGGCTTCACGAGAGAAATCACAGTGCGTAAAGGTAATGGTCTTGAAGTACTTTCTCCTGGAGAAGTAGATGTCATTACAATTGCTGGAATGGGCGGTCAATTGATTCGGGATATTCTACTAGAGGGAAGAGAGAAGTTAGCGAACGTAAAGCGACTGGTCCTACAACCTAATGTGGCTGCACATCTTCTCCGTGAACGACTTTCCGATTTAGATTGGGAGCTAGTTGATGAATGCATTCTTGAAGAAGATCATAAGGTTTACGAAGTTCTTGTGTTCGATGCAGGAAATGGAAAGCGTCCTTATGAAGGAATGTCTGATAAAGAGCTACGAAAAAGTATGTTAGTTGGTCCGATACTTATAAAAAATCAAAACGAAGCCTTCCGGACAAAGTGGCAAAATGAATTAACGAAGAGGGAACGGATCTTAACGTCGTTAACAAAAACACACGGTGTTTCAGATAAAGAAGCACAGGTGAAAAATGAACGGGACATTATTAAGGAGGTTCTTTCATGAGTAAGCTAGTTTCAGGGCAGGCAATTATTCAAGAATTTGAATCCTGGTCTAAAAAGAAATATGCAGAAGAGGGAGACCCGATCGGGCTACAGGTTGGCAGTCTTAACAAGAAAATCAAGAAAGTCATGACTGCACTTGATGTTCTTCCCAATGTTGTTGAAGAAGCGGTGAATGAAGGAGTCGATTTAATCATAGCGCATCATCCTATCCTTTATCGACCGCTAAAAAAAATTAATTTAGATACAGCTCAAGGGAAAATGATTGAAACGCTGATTAAGCATGATATTACAGTGTATGCTGCTCACACGAACTTGGATGTGGCCCCTGGTGGTGTGAACGATATGCTGGCAGAAGCGTTAGGATTAAAAGATACAAGCGTTCTCGTGGAAACATTTCAGAGAGAGCTAAAAAAGGTTGTCGTTTTTGTACCGGCATCTCACCAGGAAGAGGTAAGAAATGCTCTTGCTAACGCAGGAGCTGGCTCTATAGGAGAATATAGTGATTGTACCTTTACTTCTCAGGGGACCGGAAGGTTTAAGCCAACTGACCATGCACAGCCGTTCATTGGTAAGGCGGGCGCTTTAGAATCTGTAGATGAAGTGAAAATTGAAAGTATCTTCTATGCGGATCACCAAGCAGCAATTATAAATGCTATAAAGAAGGCGCATCCATACGAAGAAGTAGCTTATGATATTTATCCACTTGATAATGAACCAGAAAAGTTAGGTCTAGGAAGAATTGGTCAACTTGAAACTGAGATGAGCTTAGAAAGCTTTGCCGGTTTTGTGAAAGAAAAGCTTGGTGCAGGTGGCGTTCGGATTGTCGGAGATCTCCAATCTACGATTAAAAAGGTAGCTGTATTAGGTGGAGACGGTAATAAATTTATAAACGCAGCTCGCTTTAGTGGAGCAGATGTTTTTGTCTCAGGTGATATTTATTACCACGTGGCACATGATGCTATGATCGAAGGGCTCCAAATCATAGATGCAGGACATAATATTGAAAAAATCATGGTCGAGGGCGTGCGTAAGAAATTGTTAGCTTTTCTAGAAGAGAAGCGATATGAAACAGAGATTATTTCCTCTCAAGAGAAAACTGATCCATTCCAATTTAGATGAAAAAAATCCCGCCACTACAGGCGGGATTTTTTGTTACTTTTTCACTTTTACTTTAGGAAGGATTTTGGATGAAGGTACCTTTCTTTCCCGTACCCACGTATCTTCATCTTCTGGATCATATTGATCAAGAAAACGGATCACTTCTTTCGTAATTGGAGTTGGAGTAGAAGCTCCAGCAGTCACACCGACTGTTTCAACTCCTTTGAGCCACTCAAGTTGTAATTCTGAAATGTCGGTAATTCTGTATGCAGGTGTTCCTGCAACTTCAATTGATACTTGCGCAAGGCGGTTCGAATTATTACTTTTTGGGTCTCCGACGACAAGAACTAAATCTGTATCACCAGCCTGTTCGGCAACGGCTTCTTGACGTACTTGAGTAGCATTACAAATTTCATTATGGATAACGGCATGCGGATACCGTTCAGTCGCTCTTTCCATAATTTCTTGTACATCCCACTGACTCATTGTCGTTTGGTTTGTAATAATAATCTTTTCACTGTTAATTTGAAGATCATCGACTTCTTCTGGTTTTTCAACAAGATGCACGATTTCAGGAGCGATTCCCATGGCTCCTTCAGGTTCGGGGTGTCCTTTTTTACCAATATAAATAACGTGATAGCCTTCTTGTTGTTTTTCACGAATTAAATCATGTGTTACCGTCACATCGGGGCAAGTAGCATCAAGGACAGTTAACCCCTTTTCTTCAGCTAGCTCACGAACTTGAGGCGAAACGCCATGAGCAGTGAAAATAACCGTTCCGGATTCTACCTTCTTAAGAATTTCCATACGGTTCGGTCCATCAAGGGTAATAATGCCATCATCTTCAAAAGCATCTGTTACATGTTTATTATGAACGATCATCCCGAGAATAAAAATCGGGCGCGGTAAAGTTTTATCAAGCGCTGCATTGCGTGCAATGACCATTGCATCCACAACGCCATAGCAATAACCTCTAGGTGAAATTTTAGTTACTTTCATCGAGTACCTCCTCAATCCATTCATGGATTGTTGTATAACTGATCTCTCCTAATTATAAAGGAGATATCGAGATAACTCAACGAAACACGTTGGTTAAACATAGAGTTTAGGTTTTGATTTAATACTTTGTTCATTTGAAACCGGTTTTGATTTTTTCTTTGCGTTTGTTATTGGAGGGGTTTTGCCTTTTGTTTTTTTAGAAGATTTCTTTGCTTTCTTAGGTGTTTCGTCTGCTTCGCTATCTTCATCATCTTCTGTTTCCCCTGAGGATTTTTGGTATTCTTTAAATAAAGCGATCATTTCTGGCAGTTGTTTTACCATTGGTCCGTATTGCTGTACCATAGGTTTAATTGTGTCGGCAGCTTGCATCACTTTTTGAACATTTTGGATCATGCCCATCATATCCATACCACCCTGGCCGGCACCAGGAAGAAATCGAGATAACATCCCAGCCTGCTGAGGAAAACCAGGTATCGCCCCGCGCATTGCTGGAAATGAACCTGGAGGCATAGGGAGTCCACCTGCTTGCGTTCCGCCACCGCCTAAAAACCTAGATAATAGTCCTCCAGTTCCTGTTTGTGGAGGCTGTGAAAAGCCTGGGCCGGGACCTTGAAACCCTCCGCCGGAAAATGGAAAGCCCATGCCAGGACCCGGACCACTTTGAGGGGAGGGAGGAAATTGATTCATGTCATACCCTCCTTCTTATAACTTGACCAAAATAAACTGTTGGTACTATTAAGGTATGCTGAAAAAATAGAAGGTGTGAGAAGGTACAATATTGGGCAATACAAATAATAGAAAAGTTTTTAACTCAGATCTGCCTTCTTTAAGCATGGAATCGCTTCTAAAATAAATGCGAAGGAAACGTAATATTTCTATTATATGACAGTGCATGCAAAATCAGAGTGGAAGGTCTTTTCTGAACGTATGGCGCTTTACGTGAATTTGCTTTATAATACAAAGTGGATTAATGGATGGAGGAACAACGATAATGAAACAATTTGATAGATTAGAGCTTAAGCCATTCTTAATTGAAGCGCTAGAAGCTCAGAAATTCACAAGACCAACTGAAATACAAGAGAGACTTGTGCCAGCTATACGTAATGGTGAGAGTGCAATTGGACAATCACAAACGGGATCAGGTAAAACACTTGCTTTTCTTTTACCGCTTATTCATCGTATTGACCGTGAGAAGAATGAATGTCAGGCCGTGATTACAGCACCAACTCGCGAACTAGCTGATCAAATATATAATGAAGCATTAAAATTAATCGAACCGCTTTCAGAAGAAGAAGCGATTTCCATCAAAAAAGCCGTAGGTGGAACGGATCGGAAACGCATGATTAGTCGGATGAAAAATACGCCACATATCGTGATTGGAACACCAGGAAGAATTAAAGACCTTGTTGAAGAGCAAGCTTTAAGCGTTTTTCCTGCAACTATGCTCGTAGTAGATGAAGCTGATCAGATGCTAGATATGGGTTTCATTGAAGATGTGGATTATATTGCTTCAAGAATGGCAAAAGAATTACAAATGCTCGTATTCTCTGCAACAATTCCAAAGAGTCTGCAACCATTTTTGAAGAAATATATGGACAACCCTAAATTTGTTGAAGTCAATGCTGAGCAGGTAACGGCTGATAAAGTAGAAAATATTTTTATACCAGCCCGATATCGTGAGAAGAAAGAGTTGCTGCTTAATGTAACAAAAGCCATCAACCCTTATTTAGCTCTTGTCTTTACAAATACGAAACAAACGGCTGATGAAGTAGCTGACTTTTTAATTGAGAACGGGCATAATGTAGAGCGACTTCACGGCGGTGTTCAAGCTCGTCAACGCAAGCAAATTATGAAGAAAATTCAAGAAGCTGAATGTCAGTATGTCGTAGCGACAGACCTTGCTTCACGAGGGATTGACATAAAAGGCGTGTCGCACGTTATAAATTTTGAATTACCAAAAGATCTTGATTTCTATATTCACCGCGTAGGTCGAACAGCACGTGCAGGTCAGGATGGAATTGCTTATACACTTGCAGAGCCTTCCGATCAACAAGCGATTCAAAAGCTGTCAGCAAAGGGAATCAGTATTGCATATAAAGAGGTTAAGAACGGGGAATGGGTAGAAGCGAAACCTGTAACTCCTCGTAAAAAACCAACTTCATCAAAGCCGGACGTTTTTGTACCAAAGCCAAAGAAAGTTAAACCAGGGTACAAAAAGAAAATGCAACAAGAGCGTGACAGAATTCAGCAAAAGCAACGTAGAAAATAACTCAAAAACCCTCTTAACACAGAGGGTTTTTGTCTGCTTTATTATGATAAATGCTGTAGTTGGATGTGATGTCGCTATTGTGTCATCAAATGAGGAGAATGGAAACAAAGTTAAAAAAGGAAGGGCTGAAGATAATGTTAAAAATAGGATCTCACGTTTCAATGAGTGGAGATAAAATGCTACTTGGAGCAAGTGAAGAAGCTGTGAAATATGGTGCAACAACTTTTATGATCTATACGGGTGCCCCTCAGAACACAAGGCGTAAGGCGATTGAAAAACTCAACATTGAACAGGGTGCCGCTCACATGAAGGAACATGGCATTCAGGATATTGTCGTACATGCTCCGTATATTATTAATATTGGGAATACAACAAAGCCAGAAACATTTCAGCTTGGAGTTGATTTTCTTCGTTCCGAAATCGAACGGACCCATGCTCTAGGCGCCCGTCAAATTGTCTTACACCCGGGTGCTCATGTAGGAGCGGGGGCAGACAAAGGGATTCAGAAGATTATCGAAGGATTAAATGAAGTTCTTACACCGGAGCAAGAAGTACAGATTGCTTTAGAGACAATGGCAGGGAAAGGGTCTGAATGTGGAAGAAACTTTGAAGAACTGGCTCAAATTATTGACGGTGTGACGCATAATGAGAAGCTATCTGTCTGTTTTGACACGTGTCATACTCACGACGCGGGCTATGATATTGTTAATGACTTTGATGGTGTATTAAATGAATTCGATCGTATTGTTGGGATAGAGCGATTGAAGGTTCTTCACGTAAATGATAGTAAAAATGAATGTGGAGCAGCGAAAGACCGCCATGAAAATATTGGTTTTGGTTATATTGGTTTTGATGCTCTAAATAAAGTGATTCATCATCCGCAATTAAAAGAAATTCCCAAAATCCTAGAAACACCGTATGTAGGAGAAGATAAGAAAAATAAGAAAGCGCCGTATAAACTTGAGATTGAAATGCTTCGTAATAAGAAGTTTGATGAGGATTTAAAAAACAAGTTAATGACTGTCTAACAAAAAACCGCTTTAGCGGTTTTTTGTTATTGATTTAAAAAAGATAACATTAACTTATTTACACGTGATGCAACGGAAGGACTAACTTCACGGCTAATTTTCAATAAAATGCGCTTTCGCTGCGTTTGATTTGCAATATCGATATTTTCTTGTTTCAATATTTGGACGATTTTCTTTGCATCTCCTGTTGTAAGTGTAATACCATATTGTTTAGATAGCTGAAGTAATTCTTCAGCCGTAATACGGTTCAATTTGAAGTTTACAAGTTGAAGTTGTATTGGATTCATCACGATGCCCCCTTTGCCTATCTCATACTATGCATCCTCCTTGTGATGGTGTTCAAAATTGTGTAAGAAGCTTTCGTGTCTTTTAGTACAAGGAGAATTTTAATATAATAAGTATTAAGATCCTTACTTTGGAACTTTCTGGAGGGTGTAATGGAAAAAAAACAGCATAGGAAAGAAAGTAAAACGCACTTAATTTACCGATTACTTATGATTATGATTGGCGCTTTTCTCGCTGCAGCCGCTATTGAATTGTTTCTTGTTCCTAATCAATTAATTGATGGAGGGATAATCGGCGTTTCTCTGATTCTCGATCATCTCACACCCTTTAATTTTGCTATTTTAGTGGTTGTTTTAAATCTTCCGTTTATGTATTATGGCTACAAACAAATTGGAAAAACGTTCGCATTTTCAACCTTATTTGGAATTATAGGGCTTGCGACTTTTGAAACGCTCCTTCATCATACTGCGCCATTTACCACTGAGCCAATTTTGGGTACGGTGTTTGGTGGGCTAACTTTAGGACTTGGAGTTGGGCTAGTTATTCGACATGGAGGCTCAATGGATGGGACGGAAATATTAGGTATTCTATTAACAAAAAAAATCCCCTTTTCAATTGGCGAATTTGTTATGTTTACAAACATTTTTATTTTTACCTGGGCTGGTTTTGTTTTCAGTTGGGAAAATGCCATGTATTCTGTAATGGCGTATTATATTGCATTTAAAACAATAGATACCGTCATTCAAGGTCTTGATGAAACAAAAGCAGTATTGATTGTATCAGATTTATATGAGGAGATTTCTGATGCGATCCTTGATCGACTTGGTAGAGGAACAACAAAACTGGTTGGCAAGGGTGGTTATACTGATGAAGAAAAAGAAGTAATCTACGTGGTTATCACTCGTCTTGAGGTTACAAAGCTTAAAAGTGTTATTTATGATATTGACCCTCACGCATTTCTTACGATTATGAATACGCAGGAAACGAGAGGTGCAAAATTCAAATCACCGATTCATTAGGCTCCTTAAATTGGGGCCTTTTTTCTTATAAAAGGATGTTCATTGATGAGCAAAATAGTAGAAAGGTTTGAGATATAAATGTTAGGGTATAAACTTAACTGGTGCTCTTCAGCTTTATTAATACCAGTTGTAAAGGAGTGCAACACTATCAATTTTATTCAAAACAACCTAAAAAAAACTCTGTCAATGATCACTGCTATTGTTCTAACACTTGTACTAGCTATCATTCTCGTACAATTCCACTTTTTTAACGAACAAGTTGCCGATGCGAAAACAACGGTTGGGGAGTTGGATCAAAAATCTTCCCAGAACGATCAGATCAAAACACAGACAGCGATAACTAGATTAGAGAAAGAAACAGGTTATTCACTCGGTACGCAATCAGTGAGTGTAGAAGAATGGAAACAAGCAAAAGCATACTCTGAGCAATTTTATAATGACAGTGAAGGAAAGTTTAACAAAAAGTGGGGATTATTTCTAACTTACCAGTCAATGAAAGCAGATATTGATCCTGCAATTGCTTATGAGCTTTTAAAGGTAGAAACAGGTAATACGTTTGATCCAGAGCTTATCGGGCCAGAAACAAAATATGGGCATGCGTATGGCATGGCTCAATTTATGAAGAATACCGCCCCGTGGATTGCTGATATGGCTGGAATTGACTACTCGGAAGAAAAATTATTTGACCCTTATTTTTCAATAACCCTTTCTGTCACTTATCTTGATTATCTTTATGACAAATACGATAATTGGGATGAAGCCCTGACGGCTTATAACCGTGGCATCGGTGGATTAAAAACCTATGTAGCAAATGAAGGAACACCTAGAAGTGGTTATTCAGACGAGATTCAAGAAATGGCTAGTAACCATGATATGTAGTTGAAATAGCACCTTCGCTTCGTTCATAATGGAAGCGAAAACCCCCTACTTTAAAGTAGGGGGTTTTTTATGATGATGGTTTAATGTTTATAAATAAGAAAATGGATTCTGCATTAATTTTTGTTGACTATTAATGGAGGGTTCATTTGTATTCCTTTCGACATAGTGATAAATACCATTACTATCCTGAACCCGTGCTTTCTCATTGTCCTTTAGAATGAGGTCTAACGTTGCTTTTACTTTTTGTTTTAAATTGGATTGGAGTATAGGAAATAGGATTTCAATTCGTTTATCCATGTTTCGAGTCATCATATCTGCTGAAGAGAGATAGATGTTTTCCTCTCCGCTATGATGGAAGTAAAAAATTCGCGTGTGTTCAAGAAACTCTCCCACTATGCTCCGCACGGTAATATGACTACTCACACCTTCTATTCCTGGGCGAAGACAGCAAATTCCTCTCACGATTAAGTCGATTTTTACTCCCGTTTGTGAGGCTTTATAAAATTGCATAATAAGGTCTTTATCTGTAAGAGAATTCATTTTAGCAATAATGCGTCCTCTTCCAGTTCTACGATGATGTTCCATTTCCTTTTCAATGAGCTCAATGAACGATTCTTTAATCTCACCAGGTGAAATAGAGAAGTAGTACCAATCTGGTTTTGTACGGTATCCACTTAAATAATTAAAGAAATTTGTAGCATCAATACCCAATTTTTGGTTTGAGGTTAGTAGTCCCATATCGGTGTAAATTTTTGCAGTCGCATCATTATAGTTGCCTGTACCAAGGTGAACAAAACGCTGAATGACATTACGATCTTTGCGCACTACGAGCGTGATTTTACTATGTGTTTTTAAAGATGTCATACCGTAGATGACGTTAACACCAGATTTCTCTAGTTTCTTAGCCCACTGAATATTGTTTTCTTCATCAAATCGTGCCTTTAATTCAACTAGTACTGTGACAAGCTTCCCGTTTTCTGAAGCTTTTGCTAGAGCGTTAATGATCGGAGAATCTTCACTCACTCTATAAAGGGTTTGTTTTATCGCAAGTACTTTAGGATCAACGGATGCTTGTTGAATGAAATCAACAATAGGATCAAATGATTCATAAGGATGATGCAAAAAAATATCCCTATTTAGTAAAGTTGAAAATATGGAACGCTCGTTTTGAAGTGCTCGTGGAATTTTGGGAACAAGGGTTTCAAATAGTAAATGATCATGGGTATCGCTTAATGTTTTGTAAAACCCAAATAAAAATGTAAGGTCAATCGGACCGTCTACAATATAAACATCCTTCTCATGGAGCTCGAGTTTTTCAATTAGAAAACGAGTTGCTGCTTTGTCATTCCAATCCTTCCGAATTTCAAGACGAACCGCAGCGCCCCACTTTCGTTTCTTTAATTCTTCTTCAATAACTTCAAGAAGATCTCGCGCACCTTCTTCATGGATTGATAAATCAGCGTTACGAGTAATACGAAATTGAGATGTAGATATAACACGATAACCTTCAAAAAGCTTGTAACAATTTTGGCTTATAACATCTTCTAAAAGAACAAAACATCGTCTTGAATCGAGTGAAGGAACCTCAATAAAACGATCAAGTGCGGGTGGAATTCGCACGATAGCTAGGTGATTTTCGGAAGTTTCATCGTCTTCTTTTTGTAAAAAAATAGCGATATTTAACGCTTTATTTGGAATGACCGGGAATGGGCGATACGCATCAATCGCCATAGGAGTTAAACTAGGATAAATTTGATTTTCAAAATGATCATTAACGAAAGATCGTTCAGCATCCGTTAACGTCTCACATTTAAGCATATGAATGTTCTCGTTTTGCAGGGAGGGAAGAAGAGAATGGGTGAATGTTTCATATTGATGGTCAACGAGACCATGATTTATTTGAAATATTTCAGCCAACTGCTCTTTGGGTGTTAAACCTGCTTTGTTTTCGGGCTTTTCAAATCCTGCGGCGATCTGGTCCTTTAGACCCGCCACTCGAACCATGAAAAACTCATCCAAATTTGAACTGAAAATCGAAAGGAATTTCAACCGTTCCAATAGTGGATTACGTTCATCCACCGCTTCTTCTAGTACTCTTTCATTGAAGCCAAGCCAGCTAAGTTCACGGTTGTTGTAATAATCAGAAGAAGCTATATTCAATTTTTTAGGATTGCTGTCTAATTCCTTCATTCAATTACCTTCCTTTATGAGTTGCTTAAGTCCATTTTACCAGAAATTAATTGAATTCTTCATGTGGAATTGTAATGAAATTGTAAAAATTCATGACTTAAGAAGGAATTCTAAAGAAATATCCATTGAGAGTGCTCTTTCGAGATGCTTAATATGCTTTTCGCATTTTTCTTTCTCAAAAAGAAAACTTTTCGTACAGTATATTTCCAATGTAAATCGATCAGAATTCACATCAGTAAGCGAGATTTCGTGTACAACATCACGATTTGTTGTGTTTAAAAAATAGGAAAGTTTTAGTACCGCTCCTAGTATTTCAATTTGATCTAACTCATCACCGTTAAACCAAGAGGAATAGGGGGCAGAGAATTCCTGATAGGTTGATCTATTTTTAAAAGATGCTAAAAGCGCGAGAATGATGCGATCCTTATGATTCAGACCATTTAAGGCAGTATTAGATAAAATATAAAAGGTATGTTGACTTACTGATTCGCTCTCGATGTGATCGCCAAGATAATTTAGTTTTGTAGCTTGAGCCAGAAGGTTTTCATAATCTGAATTCAAAAGCAATCCTGCCCTTTGCAATTCGCTTGAGAGAAGAAACGCTATCCTCTTATTCACATCAACTTTGGCAGTGTTAATATTGTATTTCGAAACTAATGATTCCACGTTACGTTCGATGATATTTGGAAATCGATCCGTTACCTTGTTTGTAATGAGGGTTTCGTACATAAAGCCTTCACGTAACCCTTTTCGGCACATCAGAAAGGAAGGAGCCTGTACAAATGAAGTGAATGTCTCAATCGCTTGTACAGCTGGAATGATGATATCGGCCCTTTCTTTTGATAATCCTTCTACTTTTTTTCGTTGACTTAAAGATAAAATATTTAATTGAGCAATCATACCTTCTATTTGTTCAGCAGGAAATTCGTAATGATGAATGCCTGAAAGAGGATAGTGATACTTTTTTTGATGCATAAGAGAAAGGTTTCTTGCGCTCCCACCAATACCAGCAACTCTCAAGCCTCGCTTATTTATCCATGGAATGGTTTTAAACTGCTCGGTTAAAAAATTACGGAGCTTTCCTAGTTCTTTCGTTGTAGGTTTTTCACTATGAATAAATTCTTTCTGTAGCGTAAGAGCTCCAAAAGGAAAACTGTGGTAATGCTTCATTTGACGATCTTCCAAATAAGTGATTTCCGTACTACCGCCACCTATATCAATTGTATAGCCATCTTGAAGGTTAGTGGACTGAATGACAGAAAGATAACCGTAGTAAGCTTCTTCTTTTTCACTTAGAATGTTAACTTTGAAATCTGTTTCATTCTCTATTAATCGCATAATCGTACTTCTGTTTTTCGCTTGTCGGACAGCTGCAGTTGCAATTAAATTAATTCTTTTTAAGTCATACGATCTTGTGACTGTTTGGAAGTGCTGCAAAGTCGTTAGGATGACATTTAAACCTTCTGGATTAATTGTTAAGTCTTCTTCAAGATAGGAGCGCAAACGAGCTGTAACTTTGAGATTTTGTTCTTCTTGTAATTCACCGAATGAATTTAATTTATAGATAACAAGCCGAATCGTATTCGATCCCATATCAATGACAGCATAATAAGATTTTCGAGACAAGGTGAAATTCCTTTCTAAAAATGAATTTTGTTTTCATTATACATGAAGATGAAAAAGGGGAGTGACATCAGTATTTAAATTTACAAACACTCCTGATGTCATGTATACTACATAATGTAAATCGTAATGATTCTTATAGATGGTAGGTAATAAAATGAGTACTTCTAATAATTTAATCGATCTTAAGGACATTTCTTTCCATTATGGAGATGGCAATGTACTAGAAGATATTACTTTCTCGATCCCTCAAGGGGCCTTTGTTGGATTGGTGGGACCGAATGGATCCGGAAAATCAACTTTAATTAAAATTATCTTCGGTTTATTAAAAGCTCAAAAAGGTTCTGTTCATATTTTCGGAAAAAAAATGAGTAAATTTCATGATTGGAGTAAAATTGGTTATGTTTCACAAAAAGCCAATAGTTTTAATTCTGGTTTTCCTGCTTCTGTTTTTGAAGTTGTTTCAATGGGACTGACAAGCAAACTTGGTTTATTCAAATTTATGAAACCAAATGATCGTAAGGCAGTCATGGATGCTCTGCAATTAGTTGGAATGAGCGATTTTGCATCCAGTAATATTGGGGAACTTTCAGGCGGCCAGCAACAACGGGTATTTATTGCAAGAGCATTGGTCAGTCAACCGGAAATTCTGATTCTTGATGAACCGACAGTAGGAGTAGATGCGAATTCTACAAGTGATTTTTATGAGCTTCTCGGTAAATTGAATAAGGATAATGGGATTACCTTATTGCTTGTTACACACGATATCGGAACGATTACGGACAAAGTGACGCACGTTGCTTGTCTAAACAAAACGCTTCATTTTCATGGAGAGACGAATGAATTTGAACAGTTTAATGAACGTGAATTATCAGGTTTTTATGGCCATCATGTTCATGTATTAAGTCACGATCATGATCATGGAGGCTTTTAGAAAATGATTCAAGCTTTATGGAAATTTGAGTTTTTACAGAATGCCTTTATGGCAGGTATCTTAATTGGAGTTATTGCACCGCTTCTTGGGGTATTTATCGTTGTTAGAAGACAGGCATTAATTGCCGATGCCTTATCACATATAACACTTGCTGGAATTGCCGCTAGCCTGCTTCTTGGTAAGTATTCTACATTTTGGCAAGGTGTTAATCCTGTTTATATGGGAATGGGTTTTTCAGCAGCGGGCTCGTTATTTATCGAACAGCTTCGTAAAGTATATAAGCATTTTGAAGAGCTTGCTATTCCGATTACGCTGTCTGGTGGCATTGGTCTAGGGGTTGTCTTTTTATCTTTAGCAGATGGATTTAATTCGGATTTGTTTAATTACTTATTCGGAAGTGTGATTGCTATTAGTCGAAGTGACTTAATGGCAGTTGCAATCATTAGTGTGATTGTCGTTATTGTCGTAACGCTATTATATAAAGAACTGTTCTTCCTTTCATTCGATGAAGAACAAGCAATTGTATCAGGAGTAAGGGCAAAATGGATCCATTTCATTTTTATTTTACTCGTGGCATTTGTAATTGCTGTTTCAATGCAAATTGTAGGGGTCTTATTGGTTTCTGCACTAATGACGCTTCCTGTGGCCGCCAGCATTCGAATTGCACGTGGATTTAAGCAGACGATTGCCTATTCAATCATTTTCGGTGAGATGGCTGTACTTGGAGGACTTGTTCTGGCCTATTATCTTGATATCGCGCCAGGTGGAACAATCGTTCTTTTATCAGCATTTATTTTACTGTTCGTACTTTTGGTAAAACGGATTAAACAATGGAAATCTTAACATGATGAGGTGGAAGTATGAATGTCTCTACAGCATTGCGTATTTTAAAAGAACAAGGCTATAAATATACTGAGAAGCGCGAAGATCTTGTGACCTTATTTGCTAAAGAGAAGAGGTATCTCTCCGCTAGGGATGTACTGAATCATATGCAGAGAAGTTATCCTGGGATGAGCGTAGATACGATTTACCGAAATTTGACGCTATTTACCGACCTGGCTATTTTAGAAGAGACGGAATGGAATGGTGAAAAGCGCTATCGACTTAGCTGTGCAACACAAAGTCATCATCATCACCTCATTTGCCTGGACTGCGGAAAAACACGACATATTGATTCTTGTCCTATGGAAGCTATTCCAGTGGGGGATACAGGGTTTGAAGTAACTGGTCATAAATTTGAGGTATATGGACGCTGTGACGAATGTCAAGCAAATTAAAAGCGGTAGAGCTCAGGCTCTGCCGCTTTTGTTGTGTTGTTGAACCCATTGACGTGCTTCATGCCACGATTCTAATCGGGAAACATTAGAAGGAACGGTTCCTTGATTATAAGGTGTATTAAAAAGAATAACAGGTATTTGACACTCTTCTGCAATGGCACAAGCATTATCATGTTTGTCTTCAAAAAATACGTCAACACCATGTTTTTTTATCGCGTCAATTTTATCATGTTTTCCAATAAGCTCAATGTGATGGAACGGAACAGAATTTGCAGCAAACCAATTTTTTGTTGTGTCTAGAAGGTGATTCCCTCTGGCACTGATGTAGAAAAGGTCGTACTTTCCTTCCCAAGATTTTAATATTGGATGAGCATCATCAGCGATTATTGCGTTAGCATAAATGTTTTTCTCATTTGCTTTTAACCACTTGAAGAATTCATCTTTATGAATGCCGAGGATATTCGCAAGATTATACTCTGTTAGATCATCGAGTGACAATTTCTTATTAAATGATGAGTTTAAATATGGAAGGAATGTTTTAGGACTTGTGACTGTTCCATCAATATCAAGTCCGAGTCTTTTGATAGTCATGATAAAACCCCTTTTTGTGATCTCATGTATTATCATAACACAGAAGCAAAGGCCTTGAGTTGGAAGGATCTTACTGAAGAATTAAACATATTCTTTGGTTTCCTTACGAATACTAAGCATGCTCCACAACAAGGCAAAGTGAGGGATGTATATGACAGAAGACAGACAAGATGAGGATCTGGACCTAATCGAGGAGCGAGAAGTACGCGCTGAAGAGGATTATTATGAAGAAGCAGCAGCGGAAGTAGCTCCCGGTGTAATGGACCGCCCTTATTTACAGTCACCTGAAAATGAACGTCCAACTTCTGAAGAGCATCATGAACACTTTGAAGCTAAAAGACAGGAACAAGAAAAAACGGGAGTAGGTATTGGTGTAGCAGCGCTTGCTCTATCCGTTATTTCTTTGTTCATTCTTCCCGTCATTCTTGGAGCAGCGGGAATTGTGGTAGGATTTGTTGCTAGGAGAAAGGGACTGACAACGCTTGGATCATGGGCGGTAGGTGTCGGTGCCGCTTCAATGATCATCAGCTTATTCTTCGCACCGTTCTTTTAGTTATAACCGAAATAGAAAAGCCAGGCACTCTTTCGTGCCTGGCTTTTCGTGTCTACAGGAACAGTTTCTTAAGAGTTAGCTTCTGCTTTCTCTTTTTCTTCTGCCATTTTCTTGTAGTGTTCTTCTGCTATTTTATCTACTTCTTTTTTCAATTCTTCTACCATTGTTTCTTCAGGAACCTTGCGGATGATTTCTCCGTGACGGAAGAGAAGACCTTCACCTCTAGCGCCTGCAATACCAATATCCGCTTCACGTGCTTCACCAGGGCCGTTTACGGCGCAGCCAAGCACAGCTACTTTAATTGGTGCTTTGATCGTTGAAATATACTCTTCAACTTCATTTGCAATCGAAATTAAATCAATTTCAATTCGTCCACATGTTGGACAAGAAATTAATGTTGCAGCGTTCGCAGCGAGACCAAATGATTTAAGAAGTTCTCTAGCTACTTTAACTTCTTCAACAGGGTCAGCACTTAGAGAAATACGTGCCGTATTTCCAATACCTTTAGAAAGAATAACACCTAAACCAGCGGCACTTTTTACTGTACCAGCAAATAGCGTTCCAGATTCTGTGATCCCAAGGTGTAATGGATAATCAAATGAGCGAGCTGCGAGCTCATAAGCTTCTGTAGCAAGTTGTACATCAGATGCTTTCATTGAGACAATGATATCGTAGAAATCAAGGTCTTCAAGAATTTTAATGTGATGAAGGGCACTTTCAAGCATACCTTCAGCCGTTGGGTATCCATATTTCTCAAGGATTTTACGCTCTAGTGAACCAGCGTTTACCCCAATGCGAATTGGAATACCTTTTTCTTTAGCAGCCTTAACAACTGCCTCCACTTTTTCACGACGCCCAATGTTACCTGGGTTAATTCGAATCTTGTCTGCTCCACCTTCAATTGCTTTGAGGGCAAGCTTGTAATTGAAATGGATGTCAACGACAAGAGGAATATTGATTCTTTTTTTAATTTCTGGAATCGCATCTGCAGCTCGATCATCTGGACAAGCAACACGTACGATCTGACAACCAGCTTCCTCAAGACGATTAATTTCAGCTACTGTTGCTTCCACATCGTGCGTTTTAGTGGTTGTCATACTTTGAATAATAACTTCATCGTTACCGCCTATCGTTAAAGGACCTACTTTAACAGGTCTTGTTTTACTACGGTGGGTAATTTCATTCATGCGAAAATCGCTCCTTTTACATGTAGGATTGCTTACCTCATGATTTAGATCGCTTTTATATGCTTCCCTAGTAGGGAATAAGACTCATCTGTAATACTATCCCATTGTAGCAACTTTACAGAGCTATTGACAAGAAATAATCACTGAGCAGATGTGTTGGGATAAGTTGGTATCTTATATTCTTTTCCTATTTGTATCCCTGTAGGATGAATTTTGTTTAACGTTTCAAAATCGTGAACAATCGTTTCAATTGCTACAGGAACCGATCCATTTGCTTTTTCCACTAAAGAAAGAACGGTATCACCAGCGTTGATTTTGTAAACCACATAGGGAGCATCGTCTTTTGGTGGAGCGAGTACTTCTGCTGCTTCAGACTCCACTCTGGGTGAGGGGAGTGTCCCAGTTGTTAAATCATAGTAAGTGGTGTGAAGAATTAGGAGTAAAAGGATTCCCATTAGCAACTTTTTCATCGCTCTCACCTTCCTATCGGGTTTATTTCTTTTATATAAAGGTATGCTTGTCCTTCCATGATATGACAGGTTTCTTAATGAATTATCTTTTCTTTCGAGCAACTGTCGAGTAGAATACAAGGAGATGAGAAGTCTAAACATCTACTCATCGAGCAAGCCTTACGTTTAAAAAGGAGATCAAAACATGTTTAAAAAAGTAATGCCATTTTTTCTGTCGATGTTGTTGATCATGTTCATTGTGCCAATTGTAACGTTGGCTGATGCTAGCGTTGGTGATGTCATTGTGACACTTGGTGAAGATTTATCAGAAGAGCAAAAGCAAACGCTGTTAGAAGAAATGAAAGCATCAGACGATGTCATGACCGTGACAGTATCAAATGAAGAAGAGCATAAATACCTTGGAAACTATATTAGTAAAGCCTTAATTGGTACGCGTGCCTTGTCTTCCTCCTCGATTACAATTGGTGAGAAAGATGCTGGGTTAAGTGTTGAAACAAAAAATATCAACTGGGTTACAGATGAGATGTATGCCAATGCTTTAATAACAGCGGGAGTAAAAGACGCTGATATCTACGTGACAGCACCAACGGAAGTATCCGGTACGGCAGCTTTAACTGGTTTGATTAAAGCGTATGAGTTAAGTTCAGATGAAGTCATTCCTGAGGAACAGAAACAGGTTGCAAATGAAGAATTAGTAACGACTGCTCAATTAAGTGATAGCATTGGTGCTGATAAAGCAACAGAGTTAATGACGAAAATTAAAGATGAAATTGCTACAAATCCCCCTGAGACAGAAGAAGACATGAGAACGATGATTAAACAAACGGCTAGCGATTCAGGAATTGAACTAACTCAAGAAGAACTAGACGGACTTGTGGCACTGTTTAATCGAATGAAGAATCTCGATATCGACTGGGATCAAATGAAGAGTCAGCTCGAGAATGCGAGAGAAAATCTTGATGAATTTTTAAACAAAGATGAAACACAATCTTTTATTAAGAAAATAATAGATTTTTTTATTGCGCTTATTGATGGAATAAAAGGGGTATTTCAATCGTAAAGTGACAATGGACTGAAACTTTCTTCTCTCGTTATACGTATTAAGAGTGGAAAGAAAAGGAGGGAGCGAGGATGGAAATCCTATCTTTGCCTGCAGTTGGTTTTCTTGTTGTCTTACTTAGCGTGCTTTTCTTATTCGGAGAGTTGCTTGTTCGAGTAAAAGGGATTTTTGGATTGATTGGAATCCTGATCCTTACATTCTATTTCAGTTACCATTTAACATCATTATCATCTATGGTTTGGATGGGTCTTGTGTTTGCGGTTGGTCTTGGATTAGTTATTCTAGACGGAAAATTATTGAATGACGGAACGTTTGGACTGATTGGATTAGCAATGATGGTAACGGCAGTTGCTATACCTTCCCCAACTTTTCTGTATGGACTGCTTGTTTCAAGTGGATTTTTAATTGGAACTGCTGCGTCCTTTCTATTTTTAAGAGTATTTCCTGCCAGGTCCATGTGGACGAAGATGACGCTAAAAGATCGTCTTAGTAGTGAAATGGGATACAACTCGATGAATGTGGAGTATAAAAAATTAGTTGGAGAAACAGCTATCGCCCTTACTCCGTTTCGACCGAGTGGGACAATTGAAATGAACGATAAAAAGTATAGCGCGATTTCAGCAGGAAGCTGGATCGATAAGGATGCGGTAGTTGTAGTAACCTCTGTTGATGGAACGCGCATTGTAGTAGAAGAAAAGAAAGTAGAAAGTAAACGTCATCCGATATAAAACTGAGCCTCGAGTCATAGATTCGGGGTTTTTTTCATATTCTTTACTAATCCGTTTATCCCGATCTCTAAACTAGGGTTGACAGATTGTTAGATAATAGTTAAGATTTAGAAAATAACTTATCAAGAGAGACCGAGGGACTGGCCCGATGACGTCCAGCAACCTGCCTTCGAGGCAAGGTGCTACTTCCAGCAAAATGGAGTCCATTTTGGAAGATAAGGTGAATTAAGGTAACCTAATCTGTCTTTCCAATTTGGGAAGGCTTTTTTAGTTGTTTAGCCTCTCCTATAGATTATGATGAGCAAGGGAGGTTGCAAGATGGGAAGCAAGGAGCAGAACTTTTCAGACGTTGCAGCGCGTATTGAACGAATGCTAAGTACGTTGAAGTATGGATCGATTACACTTGTTATTCAAGATGGAAAGGTGATTCAACTTGAAAGAAAAGAAAAAGAACGACTTTAATTTTAGCGCTGACTAGAGACACTAGAGGCGGTTCTAACCACGGTGGTTAGGACTGCCTCTTTTTTTAGGATAATTTGATTGCAATAGGAGGTTTTGTAATGGAATGGTTATATGAGAGCTGGTCAGGCGAGGAGCCGGAATTCAATCAGCATTCAGATACAAAAGGAGCATTGGAAGTTCTTAATTGGGCTTATCAAACTTATAAAGAAGACATCGTATATGCATGTAGTTTCGGTGTGGAAGGTATTGTTCTCATTGATTTGATTTCTCGTGTAAATGAGGAAGCGGAGATTGTTTTTTTAGACACCGGACTTCACTTTGAAGAAACGTATCAATTGATTGAGAAAGTAAAAGCGAGATATCCAAAGCTTAAGATAAAGATGAAGCAACCAAAAGAGTCTGTAGAAGAGCAAGCATTAAGTAAAGGGGAGGCGCTTTGGGAGAAGGATCCAGGGCAATGCTGTAATTTACGAAAAATTGTTCCTTTACATGAAGAACTAGATGGCGTAAGCGCCTGGATATCGGGCTTAAGAAGAGAACAGTCCCCTCTAAGACAAAAAACGAATTATTTAAATCGAGATAAAAAATTTCAGTCCATAAAAGTTTGTCCACTCATTCATTGGACGTGGAAAGAAATTTGGCGCTACGTCTACGAGAAAGATTTACCATATAATCCCCTTCACGATCAAGGCTATCCAAGTATCGGCTGTGCCGTATGCACAGAAAGAGTTTTGAGTGGAAGTGATTCTAGAGCGGGGAGATGGGCAAGTCAGGAGAAAACAGAGTGCGGATTGCATCTTGATTCCGCATCAAGCCGATGACGATTTTAGTGATTACAGTTGCGCTGTTTTTTGCCATGAATATTGGAGCAAGTGGTGCAGCTGCATCAATGGGGGTGGCCTATGGAGCTGGTGCCATAAAAAAAAGACGCACAGCACTAGCTATATGTGCTTTCGGAATAGTAGCCGGGGCCATTTTTGGTGGAGGGAATGTCATTAAGACGATGGGCAGTGGAATTATTCCCACCTCAGTGCTTAGTTTAAAAGTGATTCTGATTATATTCATTTCAGCGACAACGGCACTTTTTCTAGCAAATATTATGGGGATCCCTTTATCAACGAGTGAAGTAACTGTTGGATCAGTTGTAGGGGTAGGCATTGCATACCGTGCATTGTTTTTTTCAAATGTTATAGTCATTATGCTATTGTGGATTATTATTCCAGTTATTGCTTTTGTGACAGCCTTAATAGTAGGGAAAGGGTTGAAGGCTCTAAAAAAGCGTTTACACCTTACAACAAAATGGCAAAAAACGCTTACTATCGTTTTAATTGCAGCTGGATTTCTTGAAGCATTCTCGGCAGGAATGAATAATGTGGCCAATGCAGTTGGCCCTTTAGTAGGAGCGGGAGTTCTTTCCCTTTCTCACGGTGCGTGGTTAGGGGGAGCATTTGTTGCTTTAGGTGCACTTGTCTTTGGAAGCCGCGTACTTGAAACGAATGGCTACCGCATTACACGTTTTTCGCTAGGTGAAGGGTGTGCGATATCGGGTACGAGCGCTGGGCTAGTAATCGGTGCTTCCTTTTTTGGAATTCCAGTCCCACTTACACAAATTACGACTTCTTCAATCATTGGAATTGGTACAGCAAAAGATGGCTTTCAACTCTGGCAAAAAGATGTCATTACAAAGATGTTAAAGGTATGGGCCGTTTCACCAGTTTTTTCATTAGTTATTTCTTACAGTATGATTAAGCTTTTTCTAGAAAGTGACCTGTACACGTTAATAGCAATCGGAAGCGTTATTCTTGCAACGGTAGGATCAGGAAGTTTGATTCGATCAATTCGTACACAAAAAAGAACCTTACAAGAAAAAGAAAGTTTATAAAACATTTTATTTTGGAGGGATTACTATGACAACAATTCATGCACATGGTGGAAAACTGATCGATCGTTTTAACCCAGATAAAAAGATAGAAGGAATTCAAAAAGAAATAGAATTAGATAAAACAGCTTTAAGCGATCTGGAATTGATTGGAACTGGAGCATATAGTCCATTAACCGGTTTTCTTAATGAAAGTGATTACACATCAGTTGTTCATAATCTTAAATTAGAAAACGGTTTGCCGTGGAGTATTCCCATTACGTTACCAGTAACCGATAACGTCGCTAAAAAAATCTCTCTTGGCGATGAAGTGAAGCTTATAAGCGAAGGAACCGTATATGGTACTGTGACCGTTGAATCGATCTATCAACCAGATAAGGTAGTAGAAGCAAAACATGTTTATTTAACAGAGGATAATGATCATCCGGGCGTAAAAAAAGTCTATGATCGACCTAATGTATACATTGGTGGACCTATTTCGCTTATTAAAAGAAGTGAAAAAGGTCAGTTCGATCGTTATCATTTTGATCCAGCTGAAACGAGAGCTTATTTTGAAGATCAAGGTTGGCAGACAGTGGTTGGATTTCAAACGAGAAACCCTGTTCATCGAGCCCATGAGTATATTCAAAAAACAGCTCTCGAAACAGTGGATGGGCTTTTCTTAAATCCACTTGTAGGTGAAACGAAATCAGATGACATTCCAGCAGAAATCCGCATGGAGAGCTACGAGGTATTACTTAAAAATTACTATCCTGCTGATCGTGTTCATCTTGGAGTTTTCCCTGCTGCAATGCGCTATGCAGGGCCTAGAGAGGCAATCTTCCATGCAATTGTACGTAAAAATTTCGGATGCACACATTTTATTGTTGGAAGAGACCATGCTGGTGTAGGTGATTATTATGGTACGTATGACGCACAGAAAATCTTCAGTCGGTTTACAAGCGAAGAATTAGGGATCATTCCGCTTTTCTTTGAACATAGTTTCTATTGCAAGAAGTGCGATAGCATGGCTTCAGCGAAGACGTGTCCTCATGGTAAGGAACATCACGTCATTTTATCAGGTACGAAAGTACGGGCGCTTTTACGAAATGGTGAGCAACCTCCTGCAACGTTTAGTCGTCCTGAGGTAGTTGAGATCCTTATTAAAGGAATGAGCAAAAATGCAGTTAAAGCATAAGGAGGAGATTCGTGATGACAGTAAACAATAATTTAACGTGGCACGATACAGTAGTAACGAAAGAAATGAGACAGAAGAGAAACCAGCACAAAAGTGCTGTTCTCTTCTTTACAGGATTGTCAGGGTCGGGGAAATCTACATTAGCGAATGATGTATCACGAAAGCTACATGAATTAAACGTTCAAAGCTATGTACTTGACGGAGATAATATCAGACAGGGATTAAACAAAGACCTTGGTTTCAAAGAAGAAGATCGTAAGGAAAATATAAGGCGTATTGGAGAGGTATCGAAGCTTCTCGTTGATAGCGGTCAATTTGCAATTACTGCTTTTATTTCTCCCTATCAAAGTGATCGACAGGTTGTGCGAGAACTCCTTTTGAAGGATGAGTTTATTGAAGTGTATGTAAAGTGTCCTTTAAATGAGTGTGAGCTTCGAGATCCTAAAGGGCTATATAAAAAAGCTCGTAGTGGAGAAATCCCTTACTTTACAGGGGTGTCCTCTCCTTATGAAGAGCCTGTTAATCCTGAATTGATTGTTGATACGTACAATGAAACAAGAGAGAGGTGCGCAGAAATCGTTCTTTCTTATCTAGTAGATCATCAGTTAATCACAACATGAGTATCAAAAAATAAGGTCTATTGAAATAAATCGTATCGAGGAGGAAGTGAAATGGGGAAAGTTTTCCTAGTTGGAGCAGGGCCAGGTGACATTGATTTAATTACAGTAAAAGGTGTGAAATGCATTGAGCAAGCAGATGTCATCCTTTATGATCGACTAATTAACAAAGAATTATTAGAGTACGCCAAGGAAGGCGTTGAGCTTATCTATTGTGGAAAGCTACCAGACTATCATACCCTAAAACAGGAAACCATTAATCGTTTTCTCGTGAAGCATGCGCTAAAAGGAAAGGTCGTGACAAGATTAAAAGGAGGAGATCCTTTTGTATACGGGCGAGGAGGTGAAGAAGCTGAAGCTCTCTCGAACCATGGGATTCCGTTTGAAATTGTACCTGGTATTACTTCCGGGATTGCTGCACCTGCCTATGCTGGCATACCGGTGACACATCGCGATTTAAGTTCAACATTTGCGTTTGTAACAGGACATCGTAAAGATGGTGAAGAGGAAGAATTACGCTGGGAGAGCCTCGCAAAGGGAATCGATACCCTTGCCATCTATATGGGAGTGAAAAACTTACCGTATATATGCTCAATGCTTCGCAAGTATGGCAAGAAGAAGGAGACCCCAGTTGCCCTCGTCCATTGGGGTACAACTCATACTCAACAAACAGTTACAGGAACTCTTGAAACAATTACAGACGATGTGAGAAAGGCAGAAATTCAAAATCCGAGTATGATTATAGTAGGGGAAGTTGTGAACTTAAGGGCGAAGTTAAACTGGTTTGAAAAAATGTCGTTAGATAAACAAACCACGAAGACTGTCGTAAGTGCATTATAGGAGGTGAATGAAAGTGAAGGCTGTTCTCTATATTTGTCACGGTAGCCGCGTAAAAGAGGGAAGAAATCAAGCTTTAGAATTCGTTAATAAATGTAAAGAAGAACTTTCGTACCCAATTCAAGAGACCTGTTTTCTTGAGCTTTCAGAGCCTGATATTTTCGGGGGCATCACCGCATGCGTCAAAAAGGGTGCGCTCGAAATTGTAGTCATACCGGTTTTGTTACTTGCTGCTACTCATGTGAAGAAAGATATTCCGAATGAAGTAGAGCGTGTCTCTAAACAATTCCCGTGGGTAACTTTTCACATAGGACGTCCACTCGGTATCCATGATAAGTTGATCTCTGTCATTGAAGAAAGAGTAATGGAAACGAATGCCTCCCTCAGAAAGGATGCTAGTGCGCTTCTCGTGGGGAGGGGAAGTAGTGATCCTGATACACTAAGCGATTTAGATCAAATCGCAAATCGAATACTTGAGAAGATACCGTTTCAAAAAGTGTCTGTGTGCTATCTTGCAGCAGCGAACCCAACCTTTGATGAGGGGATTAAACAGGCTCAATCAGACAACAATAGTCAGGTTTTTGTTATTCCTTACCTTTTATTTACAGGTATACTAATGAAAGAAATGGAACAAAAAATAAGCAGGCTAGAAAAAGGTGGTCCAGATTTTTATCTTTGTCACTATCTTGGCTACCACAAATTATTGATAGATGTATTGAAAGAAAGGGTTGTAGAAGGATTTGAGGGAGGAAGCGGATGAGCGAATATCCTGTTTCTCTAAACTTGACAGAAAAAAGAATCGTTATAGTTGGCGGAGGTCGTATCGCACTGAGAAAGCTTAAAGGGTTACTTGGGTGCGGTGCTATTCTTACAGTGGTTAGTCCTGAAATTAATGAAGAGATCAAAAATTTTGTGGATTTTGACACTATCACTTTCGTTGAACGAGAAGTTAGAGGAAGTGATTTACAAGACGCATTTTTGATTATTGTAGCGACAAACTCGTTTGAAGTGAATGAATTTGTCATTAATCAAGTGGGAGATCATCAGCTAGTCAATGCTTCTCACCAGGCTGATCGAGGGAACGTATCTTTACCTGCTACGCTTAAGCGAGGGAGATTAATTATTTCTGTTTTTACAGGTGGAGCGAGTCCTCTGCTCGCAAGAAAAATCCGAGATGATCTCTCTTCTAAGTATGATGAGTCATATAGCAAACGTTTGGAGTATTTATATGAAAAGCGGTTGGCCATAAAGAGCGAAAACATAAGCGAAAGTGAAAAGAAGAAAGTATTGGAAAAAGTTATGAATCATGCATTAACCGAACCACTTGAAATTGACTAGTCTAGACTTTTACATAATTGGTTTGTCAGGATGGTATTAATCATGTAATAAGAAGTGAAAAAGAGGAGCCCAGGCTCCTCTTTTTACGTCTTATAAAACATTAAAATATCTTCCTTCAGGGTGCGCGAAAACCATCGCAGTAACAGAAGCTTCTGGTTCCATCATACAGCCATCTGTGAGTTCTACCCCAATATCTTCAGGTTGGATAAGTTTAAAAAGTTTTTTCTGGTCGTCAAGCTCAGGGCAAGCGGGGTAGCCAAAAGAAAAGCGCTGTCCCTGGTATTTAGCCGAAAAGCGATTTTGCATTGTGAAATCCGTTGGATCAGGGAACCCCCATTTATCACGCATCAATTGATGAACGTGTTCGGCAAGACCTTCAGCAGTTTCAAGCGCAAGGGCTTGTAAAGCATGACTTTCGAGATAACTCCCTTGATTTTTTAACTCTACTGAACGTTCTCGAATGCCTTTTCCTGCTGTAACTGCAAAAAATCCAACATAGTCCATCTCGCCACTAGATACTGAACGAAGGTAATCTGCAAGACACAAGAAAGGTTCTTTTTGTTGACGAGGAAATGAAAATCGTTCAATGATCGTTTGATGATCATTAGGAGAGTAAATGATAACATCATTTCCATCAGATTGTGCTGGGAAGAACTGATATTTAGCTGAAGGTTGTATCCAACTTTCAATCTTGGCTCGTGTTAAAAGGTGATCTACCACTTCTTTTAAATGCACGGCTTTCTCGTTTTTTTCTGCAAGTAGTCTTGATACTTTTCCTTTAAGGCCTAGATGATGACCGATTAGCATTTGCATGTTGATGTATGGTTCGATGTGAGCAACCGAGTAGTTTCTTAAAATATGAGGCTCTAGATCATACGGTTGATAAACTCGTACATCAGTCGAAACAGTAGAAACTGGTTTAATCGCAACTGCTGTTCCGCCGTTTGAAATCGTTTTTGGTTGCAATTCAGAAGAAGCTTTTTTGATCGCATGTTCTTGTACGAGTTTTCTTTTTTCTTCTTCGTTACTTAACTGATTTGAAAGGGCTAATCCCTCCATAGCGTCTTTTGCATAGAAAACAGGTCCGTCATATTCAGCTGAAATTTTATTGTCAGTAAATTTTCGCGATAAGGCGGCACCACCTACCATAATGGGTATCGAGATTTTAGCTTGCTTCATATCTTGAGCAGTCAATACCATTTGCTGAGCAGATTTAACAAGTAGTCCAGAAAGACCGACAAAGTCTGGCTGGTGGTCTTGAACCTGTTTAATAAGGTCTGTTGGAGTAACCTTAATGCCAAGATCAACGACTTCAAAACCATTATTACTTAAAATAATTTCGACAAGGTTCTTGCCAATGTCGTGCACATCACCTTTTACAGTCGCTAAAAGTACTTTTCCTTTAGAACTAGAAGAATCTTCTTTTTCCATATGAGGTTCAAGGAAAGCGACAGAAGCCTTCATGACTTCGGCACTTTGAAGTACTTCTGCGACAATTAATTGATTATCATTAAATAATTTCCCAACCTCTGCCATCCCCTTCATTAATGGTCCATTAATGATTTGAAGCGGCGCATGATATTCAATTAAGGCTTTTTCTAAATCTGGTAGAAGTCCTTCTTTGGTGCCTTCGACGACATATAAAGCTAGACGTTCTTGCAGTGTGAGCGTGGAAGTTTGCACTTTACTTTCTTTCTTTTTACCTCGATAGAATGCAGTGAAATCTGCTAATGTCTGATCATTTGTTTGAAAAAGGAGGTTGTCGGCAAGCTGGACTTCTTTATCAGAAATAGAAGCGTATCTTTCCAGCTTTTCTGTGTTCACGATTGCATAATCTAATCCGGCTTTTGTACAGTGATACAAGTAGGCAGCGTTTAGTACTTCTCTCCCTACTGGAGGAAGACCAAAAGAGACGTTACTTATCCCGAGGATTGTCTGACAATCTGGCAATTGCGATTTAATGAGTCTGATCCCCTCGATGGTTTCGGAAGCTGAGCCAATGTATTGTTCATCACCTGTACCGATTGGGAAAACAAGAGGGTCAAATATAATATCAGATGCGTTAAGGCCGTATTTTGAAACGAGTAAGTCATGGGAGCGTTTCGCGATTTCGAGCTTACGTTCTGCTGTAATCGCCATGCCGGTTTCGTCAATTGTACCAACGACAATGGCAGCGCCGTACTTATAAATAAGAGGAACGACAGCTTCAAAGCGTTCTTCACCATCTTCAAGATTAATGGAATTAATGATCGCTTTCCCTTGTGAATAAGAGAGGGCTTTTTCGATAACTGCATCATCAGTAGAATCGATGATAAGAGGGGTTTTAACCTTGTTTACAACATATTTCATAAAATTCTCAATATCTCTAAGTTCATCACTATCTGGATTTGCTAGGCAAATGTCGATCACCTGTGCACCTTTTTTTACTTGTGAACGCGCAATTTCAGACGCTTCTTCAAATTTCTCCTCTGCTATAAGACGTTTGAACTTACGCGATCCAATGACGTTTGTTCGTTCTCCAACGAGTATAGGTCTAGTGCTATCATCGTATATAAATGGTTCAATTCCAGAAACAGCGTGAGGATGACTCACAGGAGCTTTTCGCGGGTGTAGTCCTTTTATAGCTTCTGAAATGGCTTTTATATGAGCAGGAGTTGTTCCGCAACAGCCACCGACAACGTTAAGCCAACCTTTTTCTACAAATCCGTGAATTTTAGCTGCTAAGCTTTCAGGCGTTTCGTGATAATTTCCTTCTTCGTCAGGAAGACCAGCATTGGGATAGCAGCTTACTGAAGTTGTGGCAAGATCAGAAAGGGAGCGGAGGTGATCTCTCATAAACTCTGGTCCTGTTGCACAATTTAGTCCAACGACTGCTGGATTCATATGTTCAAGCGATAAATAAAATGCCTCAATACTTTGACCAGCGAGTGTTGTGCCCATCGGTTCAATAGTCCCCGAGATCATTAAAGGAACGGTCATCCCCAATTCCTGAAATACTTTCGAAATACCAATATAAGCAGCTTTTACGTTAAGCATATCCTGACTGGTTTCAATTAATAGAAGATCCACGCCTCCGTTAAGTAAGCCTCTAGCCTGAATGGCATATGAGTTAGAAAGTGATTCAAAAGTCGTTCCGCCCGTGACGGATAATGTTTTGGTAGTTGGCCCCATGGCGCCTGCAACAAAACGTGGTTTATCTGGCGTAGTTAATTTAGCAGTAGCCTCCTTTGCAAGCCTTGCAGAGGTGTAGTTTAGCTTTTCCGCAAGATGACCGAGATCATATTCATCTAAGACAAGATCTGTTGCTCCAAAGGTGTTCGTCTCAATAATATCTGCTCCGCTAGCTAAGTACTCTTCATGGATAGAGGAGATAAGCTCTGGCCTAGTTAAGGATAAGTATTCATTACAGCCTTCATAGTCTTCACCACCAAAATCAGTAGCTGTCAGATTAGCCTGTTGAATCATTGTTCCCATAGCTCCATCAAGAACAAGGAGTCTCTTCGTAAGTAGATCTTCAAATGAGGTGTAGGCCATTTCGATTCTTCCTTTCTTCTTCAAGGCGAGTTTTCTCGTTAATGTATCGCGTTAATTCTACTGTTAATTCATAACGCAAGAAGGGGGTGATTAAATAAATCCCATTAAACAAATCAAAAGCAGCATCAATTAACGACTTCGCGATTGCAAGCCCTGCTTCAATTGATTGCGTTGAATCTGTAGCGTGTAACATACGATTGCGTATGGAATCGGATAGTTTAATTCCCGGTACTTCATTATGGAGAAATTCAGCATTTCGGTAGCTTGTAAGTGGCATGATCCCAATGTAAATGGGACAAGTTAAATGTTTCGTCGCTTCATAGACTTCTAGTAACTGTTCTTCGTTGTAAATGGGTTGACTTATAAAGTAATCCGCTCCACACTGCTGTTTTTTTTCAAGGCGTTCGACAGCTCGATCTAAATGGCGTACATTCGGATTAAAGGCGGCTGCTATTGAAAATGAGGTTTTAATTCCAAGTGATTTACCAGAATAAGAACGTCCTTGATTAAATTGTTTCATTAAACGAATTAGGTCAAATGATGAGACGTCGTAAACCGAAGTAGCGCCAGGGAAATCGCCGATTTTAGTAGGGTCACCTGTTACGGCAAGAACTTGATTAATTCCAAGTGTATGAAGCCCCATTAAATGGGATTGTAAGCCAATTAAATTCCGATCACGACAGGCAACATGAACAAGTGGTCGAACATTATGCTGAGCTTTAATCGTAGAAGCCATGGCGGTATTGCAAATTCGCGGTGAGGCAAGAGAGTTATCAGCCAGCGTAATCGCATCAACGCCAACTTCTTGTAGCGCCTTTGTTCCCTCAAGATATTTATCAATCGATAATTTCTTTGGAGGGTCGAGCTCAACGATAACAGATCGCTGTTTTCTTGCTATTTCATGTAAGTGAGGCAGCCTTTCTTCCTCAAAATCGATGATCCTAGCCTCTTTTTCGTTAACGGTTACTTCTTTCGTTGTAATTGGTTTTAAACCCTTTAGTGCATTAGCTGCAGCAGCTATATGCTCAGGAGTTGTTCCACAACAACCACCAATAAGTCTAACGCCTTGTTGACGTAGGGTTTCTGCACTTTGTTTGAAATAGTCTTGCGCGGTAGGATAAACAAGACGCCCCTCTTCATATTCAGGTAAACTCGCGTTAGGATAGGCAGAAAGAAAACGACCTGAGAGAGGCACCTGTTCTAATGATTGAATCATATGATAAGGGCCGAGTCGGCAGTTAACGCCTGTTACATCAGCTCCGGCATTCTCAATTTGTTTTAAGGCAGCAGCAAGAGAAGTGCCATCTTGCAAAATGCCTGGCTCATGCATGGAAACTTGTGCAATTAAAGGTAAATCCGTTTCCTTTCGAGCTATTTTAAGTACGGTTATGATCTCTTCTAGATCGTAATACGTTTCCAATAAAAGACCATCGACTCCTTCTAATAGAAGGCAATATAGCTGTTCTCTAAAGCTACGCTTAATTTCATCAAGGGGCGTCGATCGTGTATTAATTCCTCGTATTCCTCCTATTGTCCCAAGAACGTAAGTAGAGTCTGTCGCAGCCTTTCGAGCGAGTTTAACGCCTTCTTTATTGATCTCTTTTACTAGGTCTTCAAGGCCATATCGTGATAGCTTGCTATAGTTCGCGCCGTACGTATTGGTTTGAATCACATCTGAACCGGCATGAACATAAGCTTGGTGAACATTTAATACTTGATCCGGATGTGAAAGATTCAGCGCTTCAAAACATTGGTCGATGCCGTATGAATAAAGAAGGGTTCCCATCGCACCGTCACCAATCAAAATTTTGTGCTCGAGATCTTCAAGTAAGCTCATCCTTTAGCACCTCCGGCTGTAGGAGCGTAAAGTTTAGTAATGGCAGCAAATCCTTGTTTAAAGTCTTGAAGCAAGTCTTCAGCATTTTCAAGACCAACAGATAAGCGTAACAAGCCATCTGTGATGCCACGCTTGTTTCGTTCGGCAGCTGACATTGATGCATGAGACATTCTCGCTGGATAAGAGAGAATCGATTCAACCGCACCAAGACTAACAGCGTAAACTGGAAGTTGCACGTTCTTTGTAAACAACCGAATCGCGTTTTCATCAGGTAGTCGAAAAGAAAGAACAGCCCCAGGACCTGCTGCCTGGTAAAGGTGAGTCGAATGGCCTTGATGGAAAGAGAATCCAGGATAATAAACTTCTTCTACAAGCGGCTCTTTAAGGAGTGCATGAGCAAGCCGGAAAGCCGATCTTGAAGATTGCTCGAGCCGACAATGTAATGTTTTTAATCCGCGAAGAACTAACCAGGAATCATGAGCACTTAAAATGGATCCGAAAGAGTTTTGCAAAAAAGCAAGGTTTTCACCCAGCTTTTCATTTTTAACTGCGGCAAGACCTGCAACAACATCGCTATGTCCGGCAATAAATTTTGTTGCACTATGAAGAACGATATCCGCGCCGAAGTCCAGTGGTCTTTGGAGGGCAGGCGTCATAAAAGTGTTATCAACGAATGTTAGACATTGATTCGCTTTCGCTAACTTAACGACGGCTTGAATATCAGTCACTTTGAGCAATGGGTTAGAAGGTGTCTCGATGTAGATCACTTTTGTATTGGATTGAATCCCGTTCGCAACTTTATTTAAATCAGTCATATCTACAAAAGTATGACTAATTCCAAATCTGCAGAGAACATCGTGTATCATCCGATAAGTCCCGCCATAAACATCTTCTGAAATCAAAACATGGTCATTTTGTGAAAGGAGCATAAAAGAAGTAGCGATAGCAGCCATACCAGAAGCAAATGCAAACCCCCTAACGCCACCTTCAAGGTCTGCAATCGTTTCTTCTAGAGCTTCACGGGTAGGGTTACCAGAGCGGCTATAATCATATTTTCCTGGATGATCAAAATCCAATTGATGAAAGGTAGATGCTTGTTGAATTGGAACACTGACAGCACCAGTGCTTTTATCAAATTTATGATCGTTGTGAAGAAGTTTTGTTTGAAATGTATATGAATTAGTAGTCATGTCGCACACCATCCTCTATGAAAGTTGCTAGTGTTTGATCCAAATCTTTCACTAAATCGTTGATTTGTTCAATTCCTACCGAAAATCTGAGAAGTCGATTACAAACACCTTTCTCGAGTCTGATCTTTTCTGGGATATCGGCGTGTGTTTGTGTGGCTGGATAAGTAATAAAGCTCTCAACGCCTCCAAGACTTTCCGCAAAGGTAATCAGTTTCAAGTTCCTTAGAAATGGATCAACCCATGCTTCAGACTGTAATCGAAACGACAGCATACCCCCTTTTTCAGGATAGAAGACGTCAGATATTGCGTCGTGATTTCTTAAGTATGTTGCGATAGCTCGAGCATTCTCCTCATGTTGCTTTAGTCGAAGAGGTAATGTCTTCATTCCTCGAATGAGGAGCCAGGAGTCGAACGGAGAAAGAACCGCTCCAGCACCGTTTTGATATTGTTCAATCTCAGCACAGAGCTTTTCACCTTTGGCAATGACAAGTCCTGCAAGCACATCATTGTGACCCCCAAGGTATTTCGTTGCGCTATGAATAACAATATCAGCCCCTAGTAAAAGGGGGTTTTGTAGAAGAGGGGTGAATAACGTATTGTCTACGATTGACAATAAATTGTATGTCTTGGCAATCGTCACAATCTCTTCAACATCGGTTAACTTCATTAGGGGGTTTGAAGGGTTTTCGATAAAGATTGCCCTAGTAAACGGAGTTATTAATGGTGCGATGCTATCAATATTTTGGCTGTCAAAATAGGTGAATGATAAGTTGAAATGCTTTTCTGCGTGAGCAAATAATCGATATGTGCCACCATATAGGTCATCTGAAACGAGTATATGATCTCTGGTTTTAAATAAAGATATAATTGATTGGATGGCAGCCATGCCGGAACTAAATGCGAAGCCCTGGTCACCATGTTCGAGTTCATTTACTGCAGACTCCAGAATCGAACGAGTAGGGTTTTTTGTTCTTGAATAATCAAACCCTGTTGATTGGCCAATTCCTTCATGCCTATAGGAAGTGGAAAAATAAACAGGAGGATTTACAGCTCCAGTTTGTGGATCTGATTTATTACCTAGTTGAACAAGTAGCGTATCGTAATGGTTATTTGACATAATCAATCTCCTTTTCATTAAGTAAGGGCAATAAAAAAAAGCCCTCTATAAGAAGAAGACTTTGGTTGCTCTTCTTCTTATCTTCCAAGTTGAATTCAACTTGCTGGAGTTAGCACCTTTCCAGAAAATATCCGGTGGTTGCTGAAGCTTCTTCGGGCCAGTCCCTCTGCTTCTCTTGATAAGAATTGAAAGTATATGGAATTTTAATGTGTCGCTTTTTACATAATCTACATTACTTTAAAGCGAAAATCAAGTGATTTGATAAAATAATCAAAATTTTTACTCAGGTGAATTAGGTCTTTCGTTCGTTACACGTTTTTTCGGAAGAGGAATTTCCTTAATGGTTAGGTAGAGTAGCATGATGGCTACAAACCAATAGAGAAGAAATCCAAATGGGACGGTTGTTTTTACTAACGCCATAATAGTAAAGAAAAGGGTTGGAATCGTAACGGAATAAACCGATAGGACCCAGAGTTGTTTATAGGATGCTTTTCTACCCGCGAGTGACTTTAATAGTAAACCGATTGTCGCTAGAACGGTAATTCCGATAAATTTGAGGCCAGTCTGGAATAAATAGACGACAAAGATTAAGAGTGGGATAAAGATTGGAAGCAAGTTATCTAAATTTTTCGTGAGTTCACTTACATCTTGTTTTGTAAAAGTCATTGAGCTGAAATTACTATAATTAAACTCTTGTCTTGTCCCACTATCCATTACGATAATTCGATCTTTTAGGAACGCAATAGCTGATTCATAGGAATCAACATCGTCTGGCTTTATTTCATCTGTAGCATCAAAAATAAATGTGTTTCCATCTTCTTTTTTTATAAGTGGTTCAGATTGGTCACTTTTTAGTGTGCCATCTTGTAAAGTGAATTCAGGTAAATCTCCCATATGTGTTTTAAGGTCTTCGTAAGCATTGGTAAACGAAACCGCTGTAATAATCCCTATAGGTACAGAAGAAAGTAGCATTAGGAGAAACACATACAATATCGGCTTCCCTAGTTTTTGAAAACGGAATCGCGCCATCATTTTTGGAGAAAATAAGCTATAATACAGTTGTTTAAAAACGTTCAAATTGAAAATCTCCTTTCTAGGTATGTGAGAGTAATCCCACTAAACCAGTTTATCTTATATAAGTAGATGGGAACAATAAACTTGCTGAAACTTTCTTGAAACAAAATTGATTTCATCATAATATCATTACAATTCTATATTAACTCTTTACAAAGAGGGGAGCGATGTAGATAATAGACAAGGGACTTTGTTGAGTATTGTCGAAAAAAATAAAACATGAGTGCAAGGGGTTGAAATGATGGAACTCAACGTTCAGGAGATGATCTTTCAGTTTGTGGGAGGTCTTGGTATTTTCCTGTTTGGACTAAAGTATATGGGAGATGGCCTTCAACGATCTGCAGGTGATCGATTAAGAGACATTCTTGATCGCTTTACGACGAACCCATTTATGGGTGTGCTAGCCGGGGTCATTGTTACGATTCTCATCCAAAGTAGTTCAGGGACAACGGTTTTAACAGTCGGTCTTGTTAATGCAGGATTTATGACTCTCAAGCAAGCGATTGGTGTTGTAATGGGAGCTAACATTGGAACAACTGTTACAGCATTTATTATTGGTTTTCCTATTAAAGATTACGCTCTACCAATCATTGCTATTGGTTCTCTATTAATTTTCTTCTTTAAAAACAAGAAAATTAATTACGCAGGGCAAATTGTTTTTGGTTTTGGTGCGTTATTCTTTGGACTTGAATTAATGAGTACAGGAATGAAGCCACTTAGAAGTCTTGAGGCTTTCCAAGAACTCACAGTGAGCATGAGTTCAAACCCGCTATTAGGCGTTGTAATTGGTACGGTATTTACGGTTATTGTGCAAAGTTCTAGTGCTACAATTGGTGTATTACAAGGACTTTATTCACAGAATGCTATGGATATCCAAGCTGCGTTACCAGTACTCTTCGGAGATAATATCGGTACAACAATTACAGCAGTGCTTGCTTCTATCGGTGCTTCTGTAGCCGCTCGACGTACAGCACTAACTCACGTTATTTTTAATTTAATTGGAACGGCGATCTTCTTGATCTTCTTATTTGCCTATACGCCTTTAATTGAATACTTGAGAGATGCATTAAACTTAACACCAGAAATGACGATCGCATTTGGACACGGGATCTTTAACATTACAAATACTGTGATCCAATTCCCGTTCATTGCTGGACTTGCTTATCTTGTAACGAAAATTATTCCTGGTGATGATGCAACGATAGAATATAAACCGAAGCATCTTGATCCAGTATTCATCGAGCGTTCTCCTTCTGTTGCTTTAGGACAGGCTAAAGAAGAAGTAATTCGAATGAGTGAATTTGCTTATAAAGGTGTTAAGGAAGCATCCAACTACTTAATATCTAAAGGTCAGAAGAGCGCAGAAAAAACCGCTCAGTATGAAGAAGCCATTAACAATTTAGATACTAAGATTACAGACTACCTTATTCAGCTATCCGCAACTTCTCTGTCAGGAGATGAGTCAACACGTCACGGTATGTTAATGGACTCTGTTCGTGATATCGAGCGTATTGGCGATCATATGGAGAATATCGTTGAATTGGTTGATTATCAAATCAGTAATAAAGTAAAAATGACTGACGTTGCAATGCAAGACCTTGATGAAATGTTCAATCTAACCCTTTCTGCACTTCATGAAGCCTTTGATTCACTTGATAAGTGGGATATAGCGAAGGCACAGGAAGTTGTGAAACTGGAAGATAAAATTGACAAAATGGAACGAACACTTCGTAAACAGCATATCCTTCGCCTAAATGAAGGTGAATGTACTGGAAGTGCTGGAATCGTTTTTGTTGATATCATCAGTAACCTTGAGCGTATTGGTGATCATGCGGTAAATATCGCAGAAGCCGTTATTGGAGAAGAATAAACAATGGAAGCAGAGGGTTGCCTCTGCTTCTTTTTATTTTCACAGGAATTTTGTATATTATATAGAAGGAAAATGTTATTTACTATAAAATAGACTACAGTTAGAGGGGGAGAGAAGGTATGGATATTTTATTTTGGTCTTTAATCGTTGCCTCATTTATTATTGCATTTGTTGGATTGATTTATCCGATCATTCCAGCGGTCCTATTTATTTATGTTGGGTTTATTTTGTATGGTGTATTTTATGATTTCGGTTCAATGACGTTTTCTTTCTGGGTTATTCAGGTGTTGCTAACCCTTTTATTATTTGTAGCAGATTATGCGAGTAATTTATTTGGTGTTAAAAAGTATGGAGGATCAAAAGCTGCCATTTGGGGAAGTACGATCGGTTTGTTAGTTGGCCCGTTCATCATTCCATTTGCGGGAATTATTCTTGGACCTTTTATAGGCGCAGTGGTAGCAGAGTTACTGATTCATCGAAAACCATTCAAGGAGTCTGTACAAGTTGGAGTAGGATCTTTGCTTGGTTTCCTTGGTGGTGCAGTTATGAAAGGAGTTCTGCAAGCCATCATGATTATCGTGTTTTTGGTGTATGTTTTGTAGATCTTGATGGTGAAGTGAAAGAGTGATATAGTATTTTCATGATTGATTTTGAAAGGGATATGATTAAATCCCAAAAAAGTATTGACGTTTTATTTAATCCTATGGTATATTAGTTCTTGTCGTTAAGAGATATTCCACAGTAGCTCAGTGGTAGAGCTATCGGCTGTTAACCGATCGGTCGTAGGTTCGAATCCTACCTGTGGAGCCATATGGCGGTGTAGCTCAGCTGGCTAGAGCGTACGGTTCATACCCGTGAGGTCGGGGGTTCGATCCCCTCCGCCGCTACCATATAGTTGAATAAATAAGCATGGCGGTTGTGGCGAAGTGGTTAACGCACCGGATTGTGATTCCGGCATTCGTGGGTTCAATTCCCATCAGCCGCCCCACTATTTACATAAGGACCCTTAGCTCAGCTGGTTAGAGCTGACGGCTCATAACCGTCCGGTCGCAGGTTCGAGTCCTGCAGGGTCCACCAAATGCATATCGGAGGAATACCCAAGTCTGGCTGAAGGGATCGGTCTTGAAAACCGACAGGGGCTTAGTCGCCCGCGGGGGTTCGAATCCCTCTTCCTCCTCCATTTTTCTATAATGGTTTACACAGTATCTTTACATTCATATTGTCGCGGGGTGGAGCAACGAGCGTTATATCTATGAATCAACATCGAGTTGTTTCGACGGATACGCATCGAAGCATAACCTTGTAGAGAAAGAAACAGTGTACAGCATTATGAAGCATGTGCAGCATATTTACATTCATATTGTCGCGGGGTGGAGCAGTTCGGTAGCTCGTTGGGCTCATAACCCAAAGGTCGCAGGTTCAAATCCTGCCCCCGCAACCAAAAATTTACCTGCGTCGGATAAGCTTCTTGTTAAATTTTTATTGTAGTCCCTTTAGGGGCAACCTAAACTCATAGCAAGGTGTTATTACCATTAAACGTAAATGTACAACACACAAACTCAAATTAAGATATTTCGATTAAACGTTATACATATTTGGCTCTGTAGCTCAGTCGGTAGAGCAGAGGACTGAAAATCCTCGTGTCGGCGGTTCGATTCCGTCCGGAGCCACCACTCAATAAAGATCCCACTCGTCATTAAATGACGAGTTTTTTTATGTTTTAAATACATTAGATCACACTATTAATTATTGATTTTTTCTTTAAGATGTTTAATTCCATATAATGAGGGGAAACTTTACCTGTGTTGCGGAGATTCAAATGTTTATTATTTGAAAACGCATGACAATTCTGCTAATGTAAACTTGTGACGTCATCATGTTTAAGTGGCAATTAACGTTGCCCTAACAGCAAGTTACATATTATATTTGAGGAGGAGATTCACAATGGCTAAATTTGAACTACCAGAACTACCTTACGACTACAATGCACTAGAACCACACATCGATGAAGAAACAATGAAGATCCACCATGACAAGCACCATAACGCATATGTAACAAAACTAAATGGTGCACTAGAAGGTCATGAAGAACACGCATCAAAAAGCCTTGAAGAACTTCTTGGCAATCTAGATGCGCTTCCTGAAGGCATTCGCACTGCTGTTCGTAACAATGGTGGCGGACACGCTAACCACTCACTTTTCTGGCAACTTCTTAGCCCTAACGGTGGCGGAGAGCCGTCAGGTGATTTAAGCGAAGCGCTTAAAAAGAAATTTGGTAGCTTTGAAAGCTTTAAAGAAGATTTCGCTAACGCTGCTGCTGGTCGCTTTGGCTCAGGCTGGGCTTGGCTTGTAGTTAAAGGCGGAGAACTTGAAGTAACAAGCACTCCTAACCAGGATACCCCGGTTATGGAAGGTGTTACACCAATCCTTGGATTAGATGTTTGGGAGCATGCTTATTACCTTAAGTATCAAAACAAACGTCCTGATTACATTAGCGCATTTTGGAATGTCGTTAATTGGGATGAAGTTGCTAAGCGTTACGAAGCAGCTAAATAAAATAGGTTATCTTAGCCCTCGGCACTTTGCCGGGGGCTTTTCATTTCTCATTCAATCAGTGTATAAATAGGTCCTAATTGATAAAGGATATGATTTATTAAATAATCGGTGAAATCACAACCATTTTCGAAGTCGGTAGGTGAACCTACAAGTACTTGTTGATCAGATAAGGTGAGTGACACTTCTTTATTTCGATAACTAATAAGGAAATAGTGCGTCATCTTAGAAATGAAAAAAGAACATCTATCTTCATTTACTACAGTTTCAATGCTTTGAATTAGTTGGTTGCGTAGCGGTTTAGTAAGATAATCTGTTCGATATAGAAAGTAGTACATACATAGTCCCCTTTCAAACATAGTTTATCCTTTTTGATTCTTCCGCATAACGAGGAAGAATTAAGTCAAAATAAGGGTGGATGAAAAAAGGGGAGTTTCTAATGAAAGTGATAAAACATATGATTGGTGAGATAGAAGTAACAAAAGATCTGTTGTTATTGCTAACAATCGGTGGTTTATATGCCCTGAGCATTGCACTTTCAAATACGTTTGTGAATGTGTATTTGTGGAAGCAATCCGGAGAGTTTGCTGATATCGGTATATATAACCTTTCCGCTGTTATTAGCCAGCCACTTACGTTTATTCTTGCAGGCAGGTGGGCGAAGAAAATGGATAGAGTGATCGTCTTACGAATAGGCGTCATTTTTCTAGCCCTCTTTTATATAACGGTCCTTTCTTTAGGTCAAAATGCGAGTCATTTATTGATCTTACTTGGCTCCTTACTTGGGATTGGGTTTGGCTTTTATTGGCTAGCGTTTAATGTGTTAACATTTGAAATTACTGAGCCAGAAACGAGGGATTTTTTTAATGGTTTTCTCGGCTTACTCACTTCTTTTGCAGGTATGATTGGTCCGATTTTTGCCGGTGTGATTATTTCTAGTCTCGAAGCATTTACGGGATATAAGGTCATTTTTGGAGTTTCACTGGCCTTGTTTTTTGCAGCCGTCATCTTAAGTTTCTTTCTTGAACGACGATCTGCGAAAGGCAACTTTTCATTTACCCGAATTTTTCAAGAAAGAAAAGCGAATGCCGATTGGCTCAATATATTGCACGCGCATTTTTTTCAAGGGATAAGAGAAGGTACTTTTATTTTCATTATCGTCGTTCTTGTTTTTATAACGACGGAAAGTGAACTTGCTATCGGTACATTCGGACTTGTAAACTCCGCAGTTTCCTTTTTAGCGTATTACTTGGCGACCCGTTTAATAAAACCAAGGTTTCGAAAAAAAGCAATCTTATATGGGGGGCTAATTCTTTATGCATCGGTATTCTTACTTGTAACAGATCTAACATTTGCGCGATTGTTAATGTATGGTGTTTGTATCTCTCTTGCCTATCCATTACTTCTTGTTCCGTACATTTCACTAACTTATGATGTCATTGGTAAAGCATGGAATGCTGCAGAAATGCGTATTGAGTATATTGTTGTTCGAGAGGTTTACTTAAACCTGGGTCGAATTGTATCAATCCTTTTATTCCTACTAACAGTGTCGCTGTTTAACGATGAAAAAAGCATTCCAATTTTGTTATTAATTGTTGGAGCGGGACATACGTTTATTTACCTGTTCGTAAGAAAACTTCAATCGGCTTCAGCAACCGTGGCAGAACCGTCTCCTGACCCATTACAATAGCTCATTAGTCCCTTTACTTTTTTATTATCACTAAGTATAGTAAGGAGAAGAGAGATCAGAGACACCTGTCTGAAACAGGTGTCTATATTTGTTTAAGGGGAAGGGAGTTTATTGTGAAAGCTAAGAAAAAGAAAAATCATGTACCTTTTAGGCTAAATATATTATTTTTATCGGTTTTCCTTTTGTTTTCTACCTTAATTCTTCGACTGGGTGTTATTCAGATTGTAAATGGAGAAGAATACGAGCGTGTTTCTGAACAAACGGAAAACGTGACTGCAGAGTCAACTGCACCTCGTGGGAAAATGTATGACCGTTACGGACGAGTTCTTGTAGATAATAATCCTCAGTTTGCTCTTACATATATTCGAACACAGAATACAAAACAAGCTGAAAGGCTTGAATTAGCTCAAAAATTAGCTGAATATATTGAGATGGATACTGAAGATGTTATAGATCGAGATTTAAAAGATTATTGGATTGTCACGAATCCAGAAAAAGCGAAGGCGAAGTTAACCGAAAAAGAATGGGAAGAGATGGAGTCTAGTGAAGCTTATCAGCTACAAATTGAACGCATTAGTGATAAAGATCTAGAAGAAATTAAAAACAATCCACAAGAGCTTGAAGTTGCTGCTATAAAAAGAGCAATGGACACTGGTTATGCTTTGTCGTCTCAGACAATTAAAATCGGTTTAAATGAAGATGAAATTGCTAAAGTGAGTGAAAATCTTGGTTCTTTACCAGGCATAGAGATACAAGCAGACGCCACAAGAGAATATCCTTATGGAGACACCCTTCAAACTATTTTTGGGAGAGTCGGACCTATTCCTAAAGATGAATTGAGTTATTATGGATTAAGAGATTATGAGCGAAATGACAAAGTTGGCATTAGCTATCTTGAAAAAGAATACGAAGAGTACCTAAAAGGTCAAAAAGAAAAGCAAACTTACGTCACAGATAAATCAGGTGAGCCAATAGGCGAGCCAAAAGTAATTGAAGGACAAAGAGGAAATGATTTGGTACTCTCATTAGACATTGATCTTCAAAAAGAAGTTGAGAAAATTCTTGATGAAGAGCTTAACGATGCGAGGCAATATGGAGCAACGAGAGGCTATGTTGTGATGATGGATCCAAATACTGGGGAAATCTTGTCGTTTGCAGGTAAAGAATATAATAATGGCGAGTTCAAAGATCGCACTTTTGGTGTGATTGGAGACTCTTATGCGATGGGATCAACAGTTAAAGGAGCAACGGTTTTAACAGGTTATCAGTATGGAGTAATTAATCCAAATACAACTCTTGTAGACGAAGTCTTATACTTTAAAGATGAAGGTAAAAAGTCATCTTATACGGCTAATGCAATGGGACCTATTTCAGATCTTGTTGCTTTACAAAGATCCTCAAACGTATATATGTGGAAAATTGCGATGAGCATGGCTGATTATGACTACGCTCCTTATGAAAGTAGTGGTTATGACCCGGCAGCTTATGATGAGCTAAAAGAATCATTCTCTCAGTTTGGTTTAGGAGTGAAAACAGGAATTGACTTGCCTGGCGAAAGTTCAGGGTTAAATGGTGGGATAAGTGAATTTGGTAAAATTTTAGATTTTGCGATTGGACAGTACGATACGTATACACCAATGCAAATGGCTCAATATACCTCTACAATTGCAAATGGAGGTTATCGTATTGAACCTCATCTCTTGAAAGAAGTCCATGAACCTTCTGAAAAAGATGGTTTGTCTGATACGATTTTGTTTCAAAATACTCCGGAAGTGTTAAACAAAATTAAAATGAGTGAAGAAGAAGTGGCTCATGTCCAAAAGGGAATGTGGATGGTTATGAATACTGAAAATGGTACTGCAGGCACACACTATCCTTACTTCCAAAGTGATGACTATCAAGCAGCTGGAAAGACTGGGACAGCGCAGATTGGAGATGGGTATAATTTAACTCTAGTTGGCTATGCCCCTTATGACAATCCTGAAGTTGCGATTTCGGTTGTTGTGCCAGAAGTGAATGATTCTTCTTCTGGTTCCGTGAACAAAAAAATAGGTGGTCGAATTCTTGATGCTTATTTTGAACTGAAAGATGAAGCTAAGAAACCAATTGGGTATGAAGAAAAAGAAACTGAATAAGTAAGAATAAAAAAAACCGCTGAAAAAGCGGTTTTTTTTATATTATAAGGACAAATTAACAACAGAATCATCCTGGATGAAATGTAATTTAAAGCTAATAGAAGGGAAAAATCTATCATTTCCCCAAAAAAAGAGAAATTAAAACGTTTTCCGACAAGCATTTACAATCTCTTTACAATTGGTTTATACGACATTAATATCTGGGCTGTATTCTAAGAATTGTGATTGAGAGGCCAGTACACAAACAACCTGGTTGGTCACAAGTACAAACATCCATTTAGGGGGAAATAACATGAAGTTCAAGGGCATTATGCTTATGGTAGTTATGTCGATGGTAATGATTTTCGCAGCAGCTTGCGGAAATAACTCTGGTAACACAGAAAATTCTGGTAACACAAACAGTGGCGGAGAAGCTTCTGGTGAAGAAGTATCTGGCGAAGTTCTAATGGACGGATCTTCTACAGTATTCCCGATTATGGAAGCAGTTGCTGAAGAATACGCTTCTGTACAACCTGATGTAAAAGTTAGTGTAGGTGTTTCAGGTTCTGGTGGTGGATTTGAGAAATTCTCTGCTGGTGAAACAGACATGAGTAACGCTTCTCGTCCAATCAAAGAAGAAGAAACAGCTGCACTTGAAGAAGCTGGTATTGACTTCACAGAATTTGAAATTGCAAAAGACGGTCTTTCTATCGTTGTTAACTCTGAGAATGATTGGGTAGATCAGCTTACAATTGACGACCTAAAGAAAATCTGGTTAGGCGAAGCAACAATGTGGAGCGACGTCAACCCTGAATGGCCTGAAGAAAAAATCGAATTATTTAGCCCTGGTACAGATTCTGGAACGTATGACTACTTTAATGAAGTAGTACTAGAAGATGAGCAAATGGTGAAAGAAGCAACACTTTCTGAAGATGACAATGTACTTGTAAATGGTGTAACTGGCTCTAAAAACGGTATGGCATTCTTCGGTTATGCTTACTACCTTGAAAACAAAGATAGCCTTAACGTTATTCCAATCGTTAATGGTGACGGTGAAGCTGTAGAACCAAATGCAGAAACTATCCAAGATGGAACATATGAGCCACTTTCTCGTCCGCTATACACTTATGTGAAGCACTCTGCAGTAGAGGAAAATCCTGCTGTATATGATTTCACTAAATATGCACTTGAGAATGCTGGTGAAATGGCTGAAGCTGTAGGTTACGTAGCTCTTCCTGAAGAAAAGTATACAGAAGCTATGGATAAGCTAAACGAAATCGCTGGTAAGTAAGAATAAAATGAAACAGATTGGTGAGGAGTTACGGCTCCTCACTTTATCCTGTTTTGCTCTTTGTGAGGGGGAGTAATAAATGCAAAGCTCTGTTCGTCAGATGATTAAAGACAAAAAAGAGAAAAATCAATCACGAGCGAAGTTTATGGAGAAACTTGTACCGGGCTTATTGCTTTTATGTGCAATTATCTCTGTATTAACAACGCTTGGTATTGTTTTTACATTGATTGTAGAAACAATTACGTTTTTCAACCGTGTTTCAATTATTGAATTCTTTACGAATAAAGATTGGTACCCGTTTTTTGGAGACAACCCTGATTATGGAATCTGGCCACTGATTTCTGGAACATTAATGATTACCGGGATCGCCATGCTCGTTGCCATTCCATTAGGATTAGCAGCAGCCATTTATTTGAGTGAATATGCAAGTGATAGCGTTAGAAGAATCATTAAGCCGATTCTGGAAGTATTAGCAGGTATTCCTACGATTGTATATGGTTTCTTTGCTTTAACTTTTGTTACACCAGTTCTACAAAATATTATTCCGAGTCTTCCTATTTTCAACGCATTGAGCCCCGGTATCGTTGTAGGGATTATGATTATTCCTATGGTTGCATCTCTCTCAGAGGATGCGATGAGTTCTGTACCCAACGCAATTCGAGAAGGTGCACTCGGACTTGGCGCTACACGATTTGAGGTTGCTGTGAAAGTAGTTCTACCAGCTGCATTATCAGGAATTATTGCATCTTTTGTACTTGCGATTTCAAGAGCAATCGGTGAAACAATGATCGTAACAGTCGCAGGTGGTGCAACACCAAAACTTACTCTAGATGTAACGGAGTCTATACAGACAATGACATCTTATATTGTGCAGGTAAGTCTAGGGGATGCTGGTTATGGAACGACAATTTACTACAGCATTTATGCTGTTGGGATGACGCTCTTCCTTTTCACACTTATCATGAACCTTATCGCGCAATATATTTCTCGTAGATTCAGGGAGGAATACTAATGCAATTAGTAGATCAGGCAAAAGTAAAAAGTAAAATGCAAACCAGACTGGCACAAAATAAGATTCTTAAAGGAATCTTCTTTGGAGCAACAATGCTAGCACTCGTAGTGCTTGTTATCTTGTTATATCGGATATTCACTCAAGGGATTGGCTACTTAGATTTTCAGTTCTTTCAAAATTTTGCATCTCGATTCCCTGAAAAAGCAGGAATTAAAGCAGCATTTTTCGGTACTTTATGGATGATGGCAGTGATTGCTCCAGTCGCACTTACAATTGGAGTTGGAACCGCGATTTATCTTGAAGAATATGCAAAAAAAAATAAGTTTACAACGTTTATTCAAATAAATATTTCCAATTTAGCAGGTGTCCCTTCGATTGTTTTTGGTTTACTTGGACTAACTGTATTTGTTCGGATGTTGGAAATGGGGCGAAGTGTTCTTGCCGGTGGTTTGACGATGAGTTTATTAATTTTGCCTATTATCGTTGTTGCTGCTCAAGAGGCTGTACGTTCGGTTCCAAAAGAGCTTCGAGAGGCTTCTTATGCGATGGGTGCTACGAAATGGCAAACAATCAAAAAGGTTGTATTACCTGCAGCAATCCCCGGGATTTTAACAGGAGGAATTCTTGCTTTATCACGCGCAATCGGTGAAACAGCACCACTACTTATGATTGGTGCATTAACGTTTGTTGCCTACTTGCCTGAGAATTTCTTGTCCGGATTTACTGTTATGCCGATCCAGATTTTCAACTGGACGAGTCGTCCGCAAACGGAATTCCACGATGTAGCAGCAGCAGGTATTATCGTACTTCTCGCAATGTTGCTCATTATGAATTCAATTGCTGTCTTAATTCGAAATAAGTTTTCTAAAAGACTGTAGATACGTAAAGCTCTCATCAATGTGTAAAGGGGATATTGAAAATGAAAACAGTTATGGATGAAAAGAAAGTCGTAAAAGCTCCGCGGTCAGAAGAACAGATAAAAGAAAAAGATTCTGTATATAGCATTCAGAATTTTAATTTATGGTACGGAAAAGACCAGGCTCTAAAAGATATTAAATTCGATATTCCAGAAAAACAGGTAACAGCCATTATCGGGCCATCCGGTTGTGGTAAATCCACGTTTATTAAAGCTCTTAATAGAATGGTCGAAATGGTACCAATTGTAAAAATGTCTGGTGATATTAACTATCGTGGGAAAAACATTTTTGAGAACAAATACAAAGTAGAAGATTTGCGCACAAAAGTGGGAATGGTTTTCCAAAAGCCGAATCCATTTCCAAAATCAATCTATGAAAATGTCGTTTATGGTCCTAAAATTCACGGCATTAAAAACAAAAAAGTACTTGATGAAATTGTCGAAAAAAGCTTAAAAGGTGCAGCACTTTGGGAAGAAGTAAAAGATCGTCTAAACGAAAATGCTTACGGTTTATCTGGTGGTCAGCAACAGCGCCTTTGTATCGCTCGCTGTCTCGCAATTGAGCCTGATGTTATCTTGATGGATGAGCCAACATCTGCGCTTGATCCAATCTCTACCCTTAAAGTAGAAGAACTTGTTCAAGAATTAAAGAAAGATTTCAGTATTATTATCGTAACGCACAACATGCAACAAGCAGCTCGTATCTCTGATAAAACGGCCTTTTTCTTAAACGGTGAAGTCGTAGAGTTTTCTGATACGAACCAGTTATTTTCTAATCCTACAGATAAGCGAACAGAAGACTATATTACAGGCCGTTTCGGTTAATTATTTCGGGGGTGAGCATTTATGGTAGTAAGAGAAAATTTCCAAGAACAATTAGATGAAATAAAGACTAAGCTTCTTGAACTAGGCTCTTTAGCGCAGGTGGCGGTTGATGATGCGATTACTGCATTAAAGAATCAGGATGTTGATAAAGCACTTGAAATTATTGATAATGATTATAAAATTAACCGCCTCGAGGAAGAGATTAACGAAACAGCGATTTGGTTAATCGCGAAGGAGCAGCCGCTTGCAACCGATCTAAGAAGACTTATTTCTGCATTGAAAATAACAACGGACGTTGAGCGCGTTGGCGATCTTGCTGTTAATATTGCTAAGTCAATTATTCGAATCGGGGACAAACCTTTTGTTAAACCGATTGAAGAAATTCCAGCATTAGCTCAAAAAGCGAATAATATGTTAAAGGAAGTGCTTGCTTCCTTTTATGATGAAGATGTGAATCAGGCAATGGCTGTTGCGGATGCTGATGATGAAATTGATAACATGTACGGACGTCTGGTAAAAGAACTACTTGAATTGATGACAGAACATCCTGAAAGTGTTAGCCAAATTCAACAGCTTTCTTTTATCTGCCGCTATGTAGAACGTATTGGAGACCATTGCACAAATATTTCAGAAAGCGTGATCTACGTTGTGAAAGGGAAGCGCTACGACCTAAATGCTTAATCAAAGAACCACACTCTAAATGAGTGTGGTTTTTTAATCTATTTAGAAAGGTTAAGTAATGACCTGTCCACTTCTGCAATAGACTAGTGTAGGAGATGGATAGGGGGGAGCAAAATGCCAAGACATTTAGTCATTGGAAACGGCCAACTGCTTATCAATATGGATCAATTTCTACAAATTCGAGATATTTATTACCCTTATGTAGGGCAGCAAAATCACGTTCAAGGTCATGCAAATCGAATCGGGGTTTGGGTAGATGGGAAATTTTCATGGCTCCACTCATCGGAATGGGATATCCAGCCAAATTATGATCAGGATACGCTCGTGACGTATAGTACTGCGGTACATCCTCATCTTGGAATTAAACTTGTTTTTGAAGAAGGCGTGCATCAACGTGAAATGCTAATGATTCGTAAAATTACGATTGTTAATTTAGAAAATCAAAATCGCGATGTAAGACTATTTTTTCATCAAGATTTAAATATTTATGAAACAGAAGTAGGCGACACAGCTTACTTTTGTCCGGATACAAAGTCTGTGATTCATTATAAACGCTACAGGTATTTTCTGTTCAATGGCGAGCTAGATGGAGAGGGAATTGAACAGTACACGACTGGAGTAAAGCGATTTCAGGCTGCTGAGGGCACGTGGCGTGATGCTGAAGATGGCCATCTACATGTTAATCCAATTGCGCAAGGTTCAGTTGATAGTACTTTTTCACTCGAAACAAAGTTGGAACCGCATCAACAAAAAACAGCTTATTACTGGATGACAGTAGGTAGAACTAAAGAAGAAGTGAGTAGCATTCATGAATATGTGAGCGAGATTGGTACTCAATTAACGGTTGAAAAAATTCGTATGTATTGGAATCGATGGGTAAACAAATCCGTGCTTCCGGAGACTGATTTAGGTCCAAATATCCTATCTCTTTATAAAAGAAGTCTATTAATTGTTCGAACACAAACGAATCAAAATGGTACGATTATCGCAGCGAATGACTCAGATATTTTGCATTATAACCGCGATCACTATAGCTATATGTGGCCTAGAGATGGTGCGCTAATTGCTTCTGCCATGTCTAAAGCAGGGTATCATGGAATGGTTACAAACTTTTATCGCTGCTGTGCAGAGCTTCTTTCAAAAGAAGGGTATTTACATCATAAATACAATCCTGATGGTTCTGTAGGGTCGAGCTGGCATCCTTATGTCGATCGTTTAAAGAAAACTCAGCTTCCGATACAAGAGGATGAGACGGCTCTTGTTCTCTGGGCGTTCTGGGAACATTACCAATCAACAGGTGATATTGAATTTGCTCAATCGCTTTATAAGTTTTTAGTTCGACCTGGTGCAAAATTTCTGTTGCAATTTATGGATGAAACCCTCGATCTGCCACTTCCTTCTTATGATCTTTGGGAAGAAAGGTTTGGTGTTTTTAGTTTTACAGCGTCCGCTTGCTATGGTGGTCTTATGGCTGCTCACTCGTTTGCAAGGTTGTTCGGAGAAGATGATCGTGCTGAGAGCTATTATAAAGGGGCAGAGCGGATTAAAAAGGGGATTGAGGAACATCTCTATGACGAAACACGTTCCTGCTTCTTAAGGGGGCTTTATCGAAATAATGAAACAGGTGAAATAACGAAAGATTATACAATCGAAAGCAGCCTATTTGGATTATTTGCATTTGGGGTTTTTCCTGCTAATGATCCTCGTATGGTTCGAACGATGGAAGAGATTGAAAAAAGACTTTCTGTAAAAACGAGCATTGGTGGTGTAGCGCGTTATGTTAGCGATTATTATTTTCAACAATCGCAAAATGTTGAAGAAGTACCCGGTAATCCTTGGGTAATTTGTACTCTGTGGATCGCTAAATGGAAAATTTCCCGTGCCCAAACACTGAAACAATTACGTGATGCGAAACATCACATAGATTGGGTATATAAACAGGCCCTCTCAAGTGGTATACTACCAGAGCAGGTACATCCGTATACAGGAAAACCATTATCAGTAGCGCCCTTAACATGGTCGCATGCTACGTTTGTGGATGTTGTGAAAGATTACCTTGAAAAGTATGAAGCACTTTCCACAACAAAAACAACTTGATTGAATGAGATTTGTTTGTTATCATAATAAAGTATGTTGTTAAATGAACAGTTTGATAGGATTTGGAGGGATATTCATGCGCGTACAAATTACATTGGCTTGCACTGAAACAGGCGATCGTAACTACATCACGACGAAGAACAAACGTACTAACCCTGATCGTCTTGAACTTAAAAAATACAGCCCAAGACTTAAAAAGCAGACGTTACATCGCGAAACAAAGTAAGCAGTAGGTTATCCTACTGCTTTTTTATTTGCTCATTTTCCCGTAAACTAGTAAGTGAGAAAAGTAGGAGGAATGATGATGCAATCAAAACACGAGTGGCGAACAAATATGAAAATAAAATTAAAAGAAATAACTGCTGCTGATAAAGTGAATCTTGATCAACAAATACTTGATCGTCTATATACATATAAACCGTACACAAATGCAGAAACGATCGGCTTAACGGTGGCAATGAAAGGTGAAATAAATACAAAAGAAATTATAGAAAGAGCATGGAGTGAAGGGAAAAGAGTAGCAGTACCGAAGTGTAATCCAAAAACCAAACAGATGACTTTTTACTATTTAACGGAATGGGATCAATTAGAAAAAGTATATTTTGGTCTAGAAGAACCACGTCCCAAAAAAACAGAAATGTGTCCTCCTGACGAAATAGAACTTTTGCTTGTACCAGGACTCATTTTTGATCGAAATGGGTATAGAATTGGTTTTGGTGGTGGCTACTATGATCGCTATTTGAAGGACTATTCAAACTCAACTGTTTCACTTGCTTACCAATTTCAAGTTGTCGAAAATGTGCCAACCGAAACGTTTGATTTGCCTGTGGAGGCAATCATCACAGATGAACAGATTGTTAACGTTAAATGAGCATTTACTTTTTTATATGTGCGATTACAGGTTTTCTAGGTTACAAAGCTAAAGCCCTTTCGAAAAAAGGAGCAGTTGCTGCTACAGGAATAGGGTGCGCCATTGCACTTGGTTTTGCATGGAAAGGGCTTTTGCTTCTCGGTATCTTTTTTCTGTCTTCAACGATTTGGAGTAAGTATAAAACGGAGTTAAAAGATAACGTGGAAGAAATTGTAGAAAAAGGTTCGTCGAGAGATGAATATCAGGTCCTTGCTAACGGCGGGGTTGCCGCTTTAGCTGGAGTAATGATGAGCATTTTCCCTGGAGATGCATGGTTGTTGATTTTTCTAGGAGCGATTGCTACTTCTAATTCTGATACCTGGGCATCTGAACTTGGTGTTCTATCGACGCGAAGACCGCTCCATATAAAAACTTTGAAATTCGTTCCACCAGGCACTTCTGGAGCAGTTAGTATGCTAGGTTTATTAGCGTCTATTCTGGGAGCGGGTTTAATTAGTGTTGTTGGTGCTTTCGTTTTTGACTTATCTTTTCAAGCAATAGCCTTTGTTACGCTCGCAGGCTTTGTCGGTTGTTTAAGCGATACGTTAATTGGAGGAACCTTGCAAGAAGAGTTTCAATGCCAAAGGTGTGGAACAAAAACCGAGCGCCATATTCATTGTGAAAATAAGACTGACAAAATAAAAGGCTTAAAAGGTTTGAATAATGATGTAGTCAATTTCGCCTCGTCTATTATTGGCGCACTCGTTGGAGGTGCAGCGTTGTTATGAAAATAACTGGTTTATTGCTAGCAGGAGGGGAGTCTCGAAGATTTGGGTCTCCAAAAGCATTTGCTACTTATTATGACAAACCATTTTATCAAGTGGTGTTAAATCAGCTTCATCCTGTAGTAGATGAAGCCATGATCGTAACCAAAATGAATTTATTAAAGCAGTTTAACATGCAGGTAACTGAAAATATAAGAGTAATAAAAGATGAGGAAGCTTTCGAGGGGATGGGTCCGTTAGCAGGGATCTATTCTGGGATAAATCAATCGAATGGGGATTATTATCTTACTGTAGCTTGCGATATGCCGTTTGTAACAGATGGTTTATTTTCGCTTTTAATAGAAGAGCGATTAATGCATCGCGATGCAATGGCAATTATACCTGTCAGTTCAGGAAGGCGCCAGCCTCTTTGTGCTCTTTACCATTCTTCATGTCAGCCTGTTATCGAAGAGCTACTCATATCAGGGAAAAGAAGAATGAATGATCTTCTCCAATCAATTGATGTCCATTTTGTAGAAGTTGAAAATCGAGAAAGACAATTTTTAAATGTAAATACACGTGAAGAATTTAAACTTGTTCAAAAGGAGATAGATTAAATGGATCACTTCAAAAGATATTCTAGACAAATGCTTTTTTCTCCTATCGGCGAAGTTGGGCAAAAGAAATTCAGTCAGTCGCGAGCTCTTATTGTCGGAATGGGGGCGCTCGGGACTTCTATAGCGAATCATCTTGTTCGAGCAGGCTTCGGCTACATAAGAATAGTCGATCGAGATTATGTAGAAAAAAGCAACCTTCAAAGACAGATGTTATTTGACGAAGAGGATGTTGCAGCGGCATTACCTAAAACAGTTGCGGCAAAAAATAAATTAAAAAAAATGAATTCCGCTGTTGAAATCGAAGCCATTACAGCCGACGTAAACCCAAGTAACATTACCGAATTTATTGAAAGTATGGATTTTGTAATGGACGGTACGGATAACTTTTCTACGCGATTTCTTCTAAATGATGCTTGTTTTAAAAATAAAATTCCATTTGTTTATGGTGGTGCTGTTAGTTCGAGGGGGATGACAGCTCTATTTGTCCCAGATGAAACTCCTTGCCTACGGTGCTTTATTCAGGGAGGAGAAGGAACGACAGGTGAAACGTGTGATACGATTGGTGTTATCTCTCCGATCGTAGATATTATCGCATCGTATCAAGTGACAGAAATTATGAAATATATAGCTGGAGATCATGAAAAGCTTCATCGTAGCCTAATGACCATGGATATTTGGCAGAATCACAGTTATGCTATGAAGTTTTCTTCTCCAAAGAAAGATTGTCCAACTTGTCAAACGAACGAGTACCCTTCTTTAAAGACAGGAGTAATGCAGGATATTACCTCTTTATGTGGGAGAGAAACGATTCAGATTCAGCTTGAAAGTCATTTTGATCTAAAAGAATGGGCAGAAAAACTTGAAAAAACGACAAAAGTAAAGAAAACACCTTTCCTACTTAAAGCTCAGCTGGAAGAAGGGGAGAGGCTTGTATTATTTCCAGACGGTCGGGTGCTTGTTCAAGGAACAGAAGATAGCGGAAGAGCAAAAGCACTTTATGCAAGGTATATTGGAATGTAAAAAAACATCAGTCGCATGGCTGGTGCTTTTTTACATCCGTCATTTTCTTGACAGGAGGATGGATTCAAGTATAAAATAACGATGTTACTTAAACGCGCAAAAGCATAAAAGTACAAAAGTGAAGATTTAGAAAAGTAACTTCTTTAGAAGAGCAGCAGAAGAGATCTGGTGGTTGCTGTAAACCAGAGCGTCTAGAAGTGAAATTACATCTGATGAACTAGTACGCGGCATCCCAGCCGTTAAAAGGGGTATAAGTGGGCAGCTAACGTTGTCAATAAGGGTGGTACCGCGAAGAACTTCGTCCCTTCAATTAAAGAAGGGCTTTTTTTAATGGAATAATACAGATAGAGCAAAACTAATCGATGAGAACACATAGATTAAGGGAGAGAAAGAAAATGAAAAAAATTTCGTTTCCAGTTGCGCTTGTTGTTATTGGTTTACTAATGAGTTGGATGTTATTTAGTATTATTGGGTTAAAGGTGGAGCCTCATATTCCTCTCCTTGCGGGCGTAGTTGGTATGGGTATAATGGGACTTTTACTCGGTATGAAGTGGGAGGCAATTGAGAAGGCTCTTTTAGAGAGCATTACAACGGGGTTAAAACCGATTTTAATACTTTTTGTCGTTGGTATGATGATTGCTGTCTGGATGCAAAGTGGAACGGTGCCAACATTATTGTATGGTGGACTTCAATTTATCCAACCTGAATGGTTCTTAATAAGTGCGTTGATTGTTACCATTATCGTATCAACCTTTACGGGGAGCTCTTTTACAACGATAGGTACAATTGGAGTTGCGATGATGGGTATAGGTGCTGCAATGGGGGTAAGTCCGGCGCTAGCAGCAGGAGCTGTTATTTCTGGTGCATGTTTTGGTGATAAAATGTCTCCTCTTTCTGATACAACTAACTTCGCACCTGCAGTGGCAAAAGTAGATTTGTTTACGCACATTCGACACATGATGCGAACAACAATTCCAGCGATTATCGTAACGGTTATTTTCTTTTTTATTATGAGTAAAAACTTATCTTCTTCTGTTAATCCAGAGGATCTAAACAACGCAATGATGGTTCTAAAAAGCGAGTTTCATATATCGCTATGGACGTTAGTCCCACCACTGCTTGTGCTTATACTTGCAGTTAAAAGAGTGCCGGTTCTCGTTACTCTATTTGCTGGATTACTTGCAGGGATTATTGTGGCAATGGTAACACAAGGCGTTTATTCAGCCTCCTCGATTATAGGAACCATGCAAAATGGTTTTGCAAGTGAAACGTCCAGTGATCTCGTAAATGGAATTATAAATAGAGGTGGACTACAATCAATGATGTGGAGCGTGTCCCTCATTATATTAGCACTTGCACTTGGGGGTGTACTTCAAGCCATGGGTATGATTCAATCGCTCATGAGCGGTTTAACAAAGCTGCTAAACAGGCGAGGACATTTAATCTCTGCGACAGCGACATCAGCCATTGGTGTGAATTTATTAACGGGTGAGCAGTACTTGTCAATTTTACTTCCAGGCCAAACGTTTGAGCCTTTTTATGATAAAGCAGGAGTAGATCGTAAATACCTTTCTCGCACACTTGAAGATGCAGGAACATTAATAAATCCATTAATTCCTTGGGGCGTTTCGGGAGCCTTTTTTGCAGATACGCTAGGTGTAGCGGTAATGAGCTATCTTCCATTTGCCATCTTCCTTTGGTTATCTCCATTATTTACAATAATACTGGGTTACTCGAATAATAAGAAGCTTGGATAGGAACTATGGATAAAAACGCCATTACCTGCAAACAGTAGAGGTATAGTACAGTTTCAGGAGGCGTATGATGAAAATAACGAAGGTACTCGTTCTTTTATCCTTAGTCGTGGTGATTTATGAATATCGCTATCGTTTATTAAATGGACTATTAGGTGTGGCGGTAATTAGACGCTTCATCGTGGGCAATTCATTAAAATTCCCTGGTATACGTAACAAACTTTTTAACTCGTTTTTATCATAACCTCCACCTCAAAGGGTGGAGGTTTTTCCTTTCTTCTAAAAATAGAAAAGAGTAAAATAAGAAGCATGATAAGAAAGTGAAGATTTGATTCCACTCAGATTGGAGGCGATTTTTGTGAAATGGACACACATCTATTTTGATTTAGATAATACTCTTTACGATCATGAAAAAGCTTTTGAAAAAACCATTTTGCATTGTGCAGAAAACATGTTATATAAGAAAAAATCATCTCTTCCAGTTCATAAATGGTTTACTGTTTTCAAATGTAACTGTGATAAATTTTGGGGATTTTATGAAGAAGGAGAGTGGTCAAGAGAGCGTTATCAGATCAATCGATTTTGTAAGACGAATGAATTTTTTGATTTAACATGCTCTGAACAAGAAGCAATTGATTTTCAAGAAGAATATCAGTCCAAAGTGGCCTCTTTCGCTGAGTTATATCCAGAAAGTGATTCTATATTATCATTACTGAAAAATAAAGGGATTGAACTAGGCATCATTACGAACGGTGAGGAGGAAACCCAAACAGCAAAGATTGAGGCGTTACAACTGTTACAGTGGATTCCTCGAGAAAACATCTATATTTCAGAAGTTATAGGGTTGGAAAAACCCGAAACTTCTATCTTTCACTACGTTTTAGGTAGTACCGGTCGATATCTATACATAGGCGACACCTTTGAACATGACATTAAACCTGCATTAGAAGCAGGCTTTGATGTGATTTATTTCAACTCTCGAAACGAAAAGGTTGATCAGAGTCTTGTCAATCAAGTCCCTGAAATCGTTACTTATGATGAATTAAAGAAGATTTTATTTGATTAGCAGACACTTTCCTTTAGTTAGTTGAGTCATCTTTACGCTCTAGTAAGGGCTCGTTAAGGTATTGGATTAATTGAACGTTTTTTCCACTTTTTGTTTGAAATAGGATAAGTAGATAAGGGGATTGTTTATGAATGAGTATGACTGGAATGGTGCTTCCTATAGGTGGTTCAGTAGAACTATCAGGGAGCAAGATGCCTAGAAAATAGTTCTTATATAACCCTTCCCATATCCCTCCAATAGCATCAGTAGTTTGCTTTTGAGATAAGCCAGGAAGTGCTTTGTTTTCATATTGATCTAATGAAGTGAGTGATAAAATCGTATAATCTTCAGGATGTAAGTTATATTCAGCTACCATAGATTTGAAAACCAATTGAGCTTGCTGATCTATAGCATGATCAAGAATGTATTGCCATTCTTTTTCTTCTTCACTTGAAGCTTGTTTGAATGATTCTAGAGGAGTCATTGGCGAATCAATCACGTATAGCTGGTCGTAGCTCATTTTTTGAGCGCTTTTTATCACATCATTTGGGTAGTGTATTTCGCCATAATGGTAAGTGATGGCTTCATAATGACCACTATCTTCACTCGTGATTCCTTTTTTTTGCCGAATGGTTGCCGTATTCTCTTTCCAGGTCGACATGGAGTCGATTAAGCGTCCCTCTTCATAAAGAAACGATAAATCTTGACGTAAATAGGCCGTTTCCGAAAGAGTTGACTCAGTCTTCCAGTTCAATGTGTATTCATCTTCATCTTCCTGCGTTAAAATAGTGAGAGATGTACTAGCTGAATCAAATGAAACGTCCGGGTCGGGAGGGAAATACGTAAATGATTCCCTGACAGGATTACTACTTGTATTAACAAGGATGAGCGCAAAAAAACCAATCATTCCTAGCATGATAACGTAGTGAATTCTTTTGATCATCCGGAGCCCTCCGATTCATTAAGCTTGTCATCATATGTTATGAGATAGAAAACAAAAATATGAAGATCGTTTTCCCCCTACTACAAGCTAATTTGAAAGGATGATTGCAATGAAAGTATTCCATGCAGAAGAGCTTCTACAAACGACGAAAGAATTAGTTAGTATTCCTAGTCCATCAGGCTACACGGATGAAGTGATTAGTTGGGTGGAAGGAAGAATGCAAGAACTTGGTGTAGAAACGAAGCGAAATCATAAAGGTGGGCTAATTGCTACGATAGAAGGTGCTGATTCGTCCCGACAGCGCATGTTAACAGCTCACGTAGATACGTTAGGCGCGATGGTTAAAGAAATCAAGAGTGATGGTCGCCTACGCCTATCTTTAATTGGTGGCTTTCGATTTAATGCGATAGAAGGAGAATACTGTGAAATAATTACAGGAGATGGTAAGCGTTTTACTGGCACAATACTTTTACACCAAACCTCTGTCCATGTTTATAAAAACAATGGAGAGATCAAGCGAGACGAACAAAATATGGAGGTGCGCCTCGACGAACGTGTTGCTAACGCTGAAGACGTTAAGAAATTAGGAATACGGGTCGGCGATTTTACATCTTTTGATCCTCGGGTGCAGTTAACAGAGAGTGGGTTTATTAAGTCCAGACATTTAGATGATAAAGCAAGCGTTGCCCTCCTTCTTGCAAATATAAAAAAACTAAAAGAAGATAACAAAACGCTTCCTCATACAACACATTTCTTAATTTCTAATAACGAAGAGATTGGTTACGGTGGAAATTCGAATATTCCTGAAGAAACTGTAGAATACATAGCCGTGGATATGGGGGCACTTGGTGATGGGCAATCCTCAGATGAATACACCGTTTCCATTTGCGCGAAAGATTCGAGTGGTCCTTATCATTATCGCCTTAGAGAGCATTTGGTCAGCCTTGCAGAAGAACACCATATTGAGTACAAGCTAGATATTTATCCTTACTATGGCTCAGATGCATCGGCAGCTATCCGTGCAGGTGTAGATGTCCGGCATGCTCTAATTGGTCCTGGTATTGATGCTTCCCATGCTTATGAGCGCACCCATGAGGCTTCAATGCTTCATACAGCTCATTTAATTTATCGCTATCTTTTATCACAGATGATTGACTGAAGTAAATGCCAGCCTTCTCAAAGAGAAGGCTGGCATTTCTTTGCCCAATTATTTGATAGGTATGTAACGAATGAGATTGGTGAATGATGGAAACGAGGAGGGGGACCAATGTCTCAAAAAAAGATTATTCATCCAGTTAGTCATTCATTTGAAAAAAATATAGATTTTCTTCATAAAGAATTAGGAGTCGGTAAAAGCTTTGATGTGATTCAACTTGATCTCGACTATGCAGGTCGGAAAATGGCGATGTTCTTAATTGATGGTTTTGTAAAAGATGATATTCTGCATTATTTAATGAAATTATTATCAAGACTTGAGCCAGAACAACTTGATCCAGATCCGCTTGAAAAGCTCATGAAAGTTCATATTCCTTATGTTGAAATTGATCGACAGAACGACCTTGATGTCGTCATGGACCTTGTTCTAGCGGGTCCAACGGCTCTTGTTGTAGAAGGCATAAGCGAAATTATCATGATTGATGCAAGAACCTATCCAGTTCGTGGACCACAAGAGCCAGATTTGGAACGTGTAACGAGAGGGGCTAGAGATGGATTCGTTGAAACAATTGTATTTAATACGTCATTGACTAGGAGAAGAGTTAGGGACAAAACACTAAGAATGGAATATATGCAGGTTGGTAGAAGGTCTAAAACAGATATTTGTATTAGTTACATTGAGGATATTGCGGATCCAGAAATTGTTAAGAGGATCAAGGAATCGGTTAGTAATATCGATACAGATGGTTTACCGATGGGTGAAAAAACAATTGAAGAGTTTATTTGTGGTAGGCATTTAAATCCGTATCCTCTTGTACGGTATACAGAGCGACCAGATACTGCTGCCATTCATCTTTATGAAGGTCACGTTTTGATTTATGTTGATGGATCCCCAAGTGTGCTCATCACACCAACTACATTTTGGCATCACTTGCAGCATGCGGAAGAGTATCGACAAAAACCGCTTGTTGGAGCTTATTTGAGGCTTGTCCGTTTTATTGCTGTATGGATCGGAATTTTCATCTTACCGCTCTGGTATTTATTTGCTACAAATCCAAGGTTATTAGGATCGAATATGCAATTTATTGGCGTTGATCAAGGGGGGACCCTGCCGTTATTTGTTCAATTTTTACTTATTGAAATAGGAATTGATATTCTTAGAATGGCAACAATTCATACACCAACGTCTTTAGCGACAGCGCTTGGTCTTGTATCAGCTATATTAATAGGACAAGTAGCTGTTGAGGTAGGATTATTTATTAATGAGGTTATTTTATATCTAGCTCTTGCAGCTTTAGGTACCTTTGCAACGCCGTCTTATGAATTGAGTCTTGCCAACCGTTTGTTTCGACTACTATTACTTGTCGTAACAGCTGCCTTTGGAGTCATTGGTTTTGTTGTCGGCTTTACTCTTTGGATGGTCCTTCTTATTCGTACAAAATCTTTTCATATTCCATACCTGTGGCCGTTTATTCCTTTTTCATATCGTGCTTTTCGCGATGTTATTTTCCGAGCGCCGATGCCTCTTAAAAATCGAAGGCCAACAGTCCTTCATACAAAAGATCCAGATCGTTAAGGGACATGTTCTTTACTAAAGAATGTGTCCTTTTTTGTGCTTATTTATTTTTTTTAAGAGTATGGATTGCTATAATAGCAATGGTGAGGAAAATGAAAACATTTTATGATATACAACAACTTTTAAAACGCTATGGCATGATCGTTTATACTGGTAGCAGACTTGGAGATCTTGAATTAATGGAAGATGAGGTACAAGAATTATATGAAATGAAGATTCTCGAAAAAGAAGATTACCTCGTCGCCAGAATGATCTTACGAAATGAAATCAACAAGGAGAGAGACAAACATGAATGAAACCATTGAAACGATGCTCGCTCATCGATCTATTCGAGCGTTTAAAGATACGCCACTAACAGAAGAACAAATTAATATTCTTGTCAAAGCGGCCCAGTCTGCGTCAACGTCAAGTTATATTCAGGCATACTCTATTATCGGTGTGAAAGATAGAGAGAAGAAAAAACAAATAGCAGAGCTCGCAGGGGGACAGAGTTACGTCGAAGAGAATGGCCATTTCTTCGTATTCTGTGCCGATTTTAACCGTCATCATGCTACGGCAGAAATGCACGGAACTGATGTTATAGAAACGGTTCAATCTACTGAAAAATTCATGGTAGGATTAATCGACGCATCTCTTGCAGCACAAAATGCAAGCGTGGCTGCTGAATCAATGGGTCTTGGTATTTGTTATATTGGTGGTATTCGAAATGATCTAGAAAAAGTAAATGATTTATTGAATCTACCTCAACACGTGATTCCATTGTTCGGTCTTTGCGTAGGATATCCTAATCAGGAACCTGATATTAAACCGCGTTTGCCTCTAGAAAACATTTATCACGTAGATGAATATGAACAAAATGAAAAAGTTTTTAAAGATGAATTAATCAAATATGATGAAGTGATTTCATCTTATTATACAGATCGAACGGCTGGACAGCGCACAGGTGGTTGGACAGCGATGATGGCTCATAAATTAACGAGTCCTGTTCGAACGTACATGAAAAAGTTTCTCGAAAAGAAAGGTTTTCCTTTAAAATAAAATCAAGGTTATGAAAGGTGGATGATGATGAAAGAAGAAAAATGGTTCATAGGTGTGGATCTGGGAGGCACAACAATCAAGCTTGCTTTCCTTGATTTTTACGGAGAAATTAAAAAGAAATGGGAAATTCCGACGGATAAATCAGAAGCGGGTCGACATATTACCATGCATATTGCAAGAGCAATCGACGATAAAATGGAAGAAATGGAATTAGCCAAAGAGAAATTTGCTGGAATTGGCATGGGAGCTCCAGGGTTCATTGAGATGGAGACAGGTTTTATCTACCATGCTGTTAATATCGGATGGCGGAACTTTCCTTTAAAAGATAAGCTAGAAGTTGAAACAGGATTACCGGTTATTATTGATAATGATGCTAATATTGCTGCACTCGGAGAAATGTGGCGAGGTGCAGGTGATGGTGCTCGTGATTTGCTTTGCGTAACGCTTGGAACTGGAGTAGGCGGTGGCATTATTACAAATGGTACGATAATACATGGGACGAACGGAATGGCGGGAGAGATTGGACATATTACCTCTGTTCCTGAAGCCGGTGCTTCATGTAACTGTGGTAAAACGGGTTGTCTTGAAACCGTTGCTTCTGCAACTGGTATTGTTCGGATTGCGATGGAAAACCTTACGTCTAATCAAGAAAGCGTTCTTTATCATACATATAAGGAGCAGAATCAGCTTACTTCTCGTGACATTTTTGAAGCTGCAGAAGCGAATGATTCTTACGCTGAAGAAGTAGTTGAAAAAGTTACGTTCTATCTTGGTTTGGCCATTGCTAATTTAGCAAACGCCTTAAATCCATCTAAGATTGTCATTGGAGGTGGCGTTTCTAAAGCGGGAGAAGCTTTGTTAAAACCATTAAAGCATCAATTTGAAAAATATGCTTTACCGAGGGTGAAAGAAGGCTCAGATTTCGCAATTGCTACTCTTGGCAATGATGCTGGCGTTATAGGTGGGGCCTGGCTTGTTAAAACTAAATTAGTTAAATAGTCCTAGTTGTTCGCGTTTATCCCTGTCATGATAGGGGTAAAGAAGAGATCAGTGGAGTCTGATCTCTTCTTTTTTTATGATTTTTTTGCACAGATGAAACTTTTTGGACGACTTATTCGTTATTAGTAATGGCCGCACTAAATAGAATCAAAAAAATTGTTGAAAGAAATACTAAAATAAGGACAAAAGTTAGTTGATTAAATTTCGAAAACATACTATCATAGCGATTATGTATGGTCGTAGAAAGATATGGTAGCTTTTCCTTATATCCAACTAAGGAGGTACTAAGAAAACATGAAAAAGCTACAAAATAAGTATTCGTTTTTTCTAGTCGTAGCATTTTTGCTGTGGTTAAAAACGTATTTGGTGTATGAATTTGCGTTTAACATTGAACCTGAAAATAAAATGGAAGGGTTTATCTTATTTTTAAACCCGATTAGTTCTGTCTTGTTATTCCTCGGTTTTGCATTATTTGCCTCACCTAAGTATCGCAACAGAGTATTGCTGATCATTAATTTTGTCGGGTCATTTATTTTATTTGCAAATGTTGTCTACTACCGAGAATTTACAGACTTTATTACGATACCGCTTCTTTTTCAAACGAATAACATGGGTGAACTTGGTAACAGTATCGCAGAGCTAGTAAGCGGTTTTGATTTCTTGTTATTTATAGATATCATACTTCTCTCAGCTTATCTATTTGTACGTAAAACTAAAACATACGCAGTTAAGAAAAAAGAAATCGCTATTGTATTTGCAAGTGCCATCGCCCTTTTCGCTATTAATGTCGGCCTTGCTGAAACAGAGCGTCCTCAACTCTTAACTCGGACGTTTGATCGTGAAATGCTTATTAAATATATCGGTACTTACAACTATCATGTTTATGATGCTGTTCTACAATCGAAAGCAAAGGCACAACGAGCATTTGCCGACGGTAGTGAAATTGTCGATATTGAAAACTATGTGAAAGCGAACCATGTTGAACCAAACCCTGAAATGTTCGGTAAAGCAGAAGGCAAAAACATTATTCTCGTATCTCTAGAGTCTACGCAAAGTTTCGTGATAAACGAAGAGGTTGACGGAAAAGAAATTACCCCATTCCTTAATGATCTTATTGATGAAAGTTATTATTTCCCTAACTTCTATCATCAAACAGCACAGGGGAAAACTTCCGACTCTGAGTTTATTCTTGAGAATTCTCTTTATGGACTACCGAGCGGTGCGGTGTTCTTTACGCACTCAGGAAATGAATACAATGCGTCTCCAGAAATTTTAAGTGAAAATGGCTACTATAATGCCGTTTTCCATGCAAATAATAAAAGTTTTTGGAATCGTGACGTTATGTATGATGCCCTTAAATATGATAAGTTCTATGATATTAATGACTTTACGGTCACACCCGATAATTCAATCGGATGGGGATTGAAAGATGAATATTTCTTTGATCAATCCATTAAGTATTTAGAAACAATGCCAGAACCTTACTATGCTAAATATATTACCCTTACGAATCATTTCCCTTTCACTCTTGAATCAGAAGATGAATATATTCCAGAGTGGACTTCAGACGATGGTACTGTAAACAGATTTTTCACAACGGTTCGCTATCAGGACGAAGCTGTTAAAAAATTCTTTGAGCGCATGAAAGAAGAAGGACTATATGAAGATTCAATCTTTGTTATGTATGGGGATCACTATGGTATCTCTGAGAACCATAATAAAGCAATGGGCGAGTTTCTAGGGAAAGAAATCACACCATTTGAATCGACAGAACTACAAAAGGTTCCTCTTATTATCCATATCCCTGGCCAGGAGGGAGAAGTAATGGATCAAGTGGGTGGACAAATTGATTTGAAACCTACAATCATGCACCTTCTCGGAATTGAAACAAAAGATATGATTAAGTTTGGTAATGACCTGTTTGCAGAAGAACAGGATAATTTCACGATACTTCGTGATGGAAGTTTCATTACAGAAAATAACCTTTATACGAAAAATGTTTGTTATGATAAGGAAACCGGAGAAGAAACGGATAAAGCTGCCTGTGAACCATACATGGAAAAGGCAAAAACAGACCTTGCTTACTCAGATAAAATTGTGTACGGCGATCTGCTTCGTTTCTTAGGAAAGCATGGAGAGCAACAAGAAGATGCCGAGGTAAAATAAACCACCAGAAAAACCACGCTTTTAAAGCGTGGTTTTTTTTATATGCATCTAAACATAGAAGTGGAGATAATAAACATCTTCTTCTGAGAAAAGCTTTATTCACGAAGCATAGGCCACCCTTCTAGTCATATTATTGTAAGAGGGAGATGACATGTGGGAGGGTGAATGATGAAAATTAGGGTGAAAAGTGGGGACAGCCTTTGGAAATATAGTCGTGTCTTTCAAATACCGCTCCGTCTCATTTTAGATAGCAACAATCTTGAAGATCCTGATCAGTTGATGATTGGAGAACAAATACAGATCCCTGGTTATGTAACAAAAAGTTATACGATTAAACAAGGAGATACATTATGGAAAATAGCGGGTTGGTATGGTGCGCCTTTAGACGGTGTTTTATTGCTAAATGATCAAAATCCCTTTTCGCTAAAGCCGGGTGAGAAAGTGAACATCCCGATTCGTGTCACGTGGTCACTGATAAACCCCGATCAAAATTATGATTATGGGACTCTTGTTAAGGATATCCGAAAAATCCTTGGTGTTTACCCATTTATTAAAAGAGGACTAATTGGTGAGACAGTAATGGGAAAACCAATTCCGGAATTAGTGGTAGGAACTGGCGTGAAAAAAGTTCACATGAATGGCTCATTCCACGCAAATGAGTGGTTAACGACAACTTTAATCATGAAATTTATCGATGATTATGCACAAGAATTAACAAGTAGCCAGCAGCTTAGCGGTGTCTATCTCCCCCCGCTTTATGAATCCACTTCTTTGTCACTCGTTCCAATGGTCAATCCAGATGGTGTTGATCTTGTCATTAATGGTTTACCTGAAGAGGAACCCTATCGTTCTCTTGCAAATGAGATTAACAATGGGAGTGACCAATTTAGTCGTTGGAAGGCGAACATTCGAGGTGTTGATTTAAATAATCAATACCCGGCCAAATGGGAAGTAGAAGCTGAGCGTAAACCAACAAAGCCATCTCCAAGAAATTACCCGGGAAAAGCCCCGCTTACTGAACCAGAAGCAATTGCAATTGCTGATTTAACTAGAAGAAAGAAGTTTGACAGAGCGCTAGCATTCCATTCACAGGGTGAAGTGATTTTTTGGGGATTTGAAGGTCTTGAACCCCCTGAGTCGGAAATTCTTGTAACAGAATTTTCTCGCTTAAGTGGCTATCTACCCATTCGGTATGTTGATAGTTTTGCAGGTTACAAGGATTGGTTTATACAGGATTTTAGAAGACCTGGTTTCACTGTTGAAATCGGGAAAGGAGAGAATCCTTTACCAGTTAGCCAATTTAACGATATTTATCAAAATACGATAGGCATCTTTTTGTCTTCCCTATACATGTAGGGAGCTTGAATTCTAAGAGCTTTTTTGTCATAATAATAGTAATTTCATAATTTCTAAGACTAGGGGTGCCTTCAAATAAGGGAAGGCTGAGAAAAAGAAACCGTTATTTCTTTTACCCTTGAACCTGATCTGGTTGATACCAGCGTAGGGAAGTCGGTAGCGGTGTTTTTATACTACCCCCATTCCATACGCGGAATGGGGGTTTTTCACGTTCTAGCGTCTTTTATCTCATTTTTGTAGAAATGTGAAGTAAGTCATAACGATAATGGAGGAAGCCAGTCATGAAGCAGTTTCAATTATATGTGATTACAGGAGAAGAATTTCATCCAGATCGAGATTTAGTCGACGTAATGGAGGAAGCCATACGAGGTGGAGCGGATATTATTCAGCTACGTGATAAAACAAATTCAAAAAAAGTAGTGCTTGAAAAAGCGCTAAAGTTAAAAGCATTAACAAAAAAGTACAATATACCGTTTATTGTTAATGATCATATTGATGTCGCTCTAGCTGTTGATGCAGACGGTATTCATTTAGGGCAAGATGATTTGCCTTTAGAAACGGCAAGAAAAATCATTGGACCAGGTAAAATAATCGGAATCTCAACTCATCGTATTGAAGAAGCGCTTGCTGCAGAAAAGGGAGGAGCTGATTACATCGGGGCAGGTCCAATTTTTCCGACTAACAGTAAAAGCGATGTGGTAGACCCTGTTACTACTGAATATATCAAGGAAGTGACTTCTGAAATTTCCATTCCATTTGTCGCCATTGGAGGAATTAAACTACACAATGTTTCAGACGTCTTACGTGCGGGGGCGAAACGGATTTGTGTGATCAGCGAAGTAGTAGGAAGTGACGATGTGAAAGGAACATGTGAATTATTTCAGCAAGTGATTAAAAGTGAGGTGATCGAGAAGTGAGATTACAAATAAATGGCGATGAGCACCATCTAGACGTGATTACGTTGAAGGATGTTGTGAAGCATTTTGGTTTGCAAGAAGGTCTGGTTGTAACAGAGGTAGATGGGACAATTATTGATCGATCGAACTGGAAAGATATCAATGTACAAGATGGCATGAAAATTGAACTTGTTCACTTTGTAGGTGGAGGTTGAGTAAATGACTAACAAATTAACAATAGCTGGTAAACAATTATCATCGAGGCTTTTTCTAGGCACAGGAAGATACCCAAATCCATATGTTCAAAACAAGGCGATTGAGGTTTCCGAAGCGGAGGTTCTCACGTTCGCGATTCGAAGAGTGAATCTTTCAGCACCAGACGAAGATGCGATCCTTCAACACATCGAAAAACCATTTCAATATTTACCGAATACTTCAGGTGCAACATCAGCAGAAGAAGCGATTCGAATCGCTCGTTTAGCAAAAGCATCTGGACTAAGTGATTGGATTAAGATCGAAGTGAGCCAAGATGAAAAAATGCTCATTCCTGATCCAATCGAAACTCTAAAAGCAACAGAAATCTTAGCGAACGAAGGGTTTATTGTCTTGCCGTACACATCAGATGATCCTGCACTTTGTTATCGATTACAAGAAGCTGGTGCCGCGGCAGTGATGCCAGGTGGGTCTCCCATTGGTACAGGTCTTGGTATTTTAAATCCTTATAATATTGAACGGATTACTGAGAAGCTTACAGTGCCAGTGATCGTAGATGCTGGTCTTGGAAGTGCAGCTGATGTTACAGAGGCAATGGAACTCGGCGCAGATGGCGTGCTGTTAAATACAGCGATAGCAAAAGCGAGAAACCCAGTTATGATGGCAGAGGCTGTAAAACATGCGATTCAAGCTGGAAGGTTGTCCTATAGCGCAGGTAGAATTTCTAAAAAGAAGTATGCGACGGCGAGTAGTCCGATACAAAGCTAAGAAAGGAGGATCTATATGGCTAGAATCACGATTATTGGTGGCGGAGTGATCGGTTTATCCATTGCATTTGAATGTCAAAGAAGAGGACATAACGTTACTGTGGTCGAAGCGCAGCAATGTGGTGGACAGGCTTCTGGTGCAGCAGCAGGAATGCTTGCTCCATATTCTGAAATTGAAGAAGACCCTGACGATTTTTTCCGACTATGCCAAAGGAGTTTGCAGATTTTTCCTAAATGGCAAGAAGAGGTCAAACGTCATTCGGATATTGATTTTGAGTACAATGAAAGTGGTAGTCTTTATTGTATTTATCATGAAGCCGACCGTCTTTCTCTTGAAACAAAACAGGCATGGCAAAGAAAGTTTAACGTTGAATCGACGATCTTAAGCGCTGAAGAAGTAAGCGTTAAAGAACCAGGGCTCTCTAGAGATGTTGTTGCCGCTTTATGGTGTCCCGAAGAGTCTCATATTTATGCCCCTGGCTATGTGGCGGCTCTTTTACAAGCCTGCCGTAATCTAGGTGTTCATGTCATCGAATATGTGGGAGATGCAACGCTTGATGGTTATGCTGTTGTAACAAAACAGGAGCGAATTGACAGTGATCAGGTTGTTCTTGCAGCAGGGGCCTGGTCAATGTATTGGGAAAAAGAGCTTGGCTGCACATTGCCCGTATATCCGATCCGCGGACAAATCTGTGCATATGAAGCTCCACCTTTAAACCACATTGTTTTTACAAGCCAGGGGTATTTGGTAGCTAAAGCGAATGGTTCCGTTGTGGTCGGTGCCTCAGAGGATATCGCTAATTTTGATACGAACGTAACAGAACATGGGATTGGTCGTCTCGAAAAGTGGAGCAAGAAGGTGATGCCTGTTCTCGAGAAGATGGATCCATTTCATAAATGGGCCGGGTTAAGGCCGGCTACACAGGATGGTTTTCCACTTATTGGAAAGTTAATTGAGAAACCGAGGGTTATTTTGGCGACCGGACATTATCGAAATGGAATTTTACTTAGCCCAATTACGGCAAAAATCGTAGCGGATGAAATTGATCAGGTTCCCCAACAAATTGCAATTGGTCAATTTCGTCCGGATCGTTTTCAGGCTATCTAATAAGGAGAGGGTCTAATGTATAAAGCACTGACGATTGCTGGTTCAGATAGTGGTGGCGGAGCTGGGATTCAGGCTGATTTAAAAACGTTTCAAGAGCGCAACGTGTTTGGGATGAGTGCGATTACAGCACTTACAGCTCAGAACACGCTTGGCGTTCATCATGTGTTCCCACAAACGGTCGAAGCGGTGCAATCACAGCTAGATGCTGTTCTCTCAGATATTGGGGCGGACGCAGTAAAAACTGGGATGCTTTTTTCGAGTGAAATCATTCTTGCGGTTTCGGAAAAGATAAGGGACTACAATGTCTCAAATCTTGTTATTGATCCTGTGATGATCGCAAAAGGTGGGGCGTCTCTTTTGCAAAATGAAGCAAAATTGGCTATGAAAGAAAAGCTTTTTCCGCTAGGAGCTGTTATTACGCCTAATCTTCCTGAAGCAGCCGAATTGCTAAATTGTAATGCTATTACTTCTATCAAGGGTATGGAGGAGGCGGCAAAAACCCTACATGAAAGCGGTGCAAAAGCTGTTCTTATTAAAGGTGGACATATGACGAGTAATACTGCTGTGGATGTTCTGTATCTAAACGACCGCTTTTACCATTATGAATCAGAGCGTATTGAAACAAAACACACTCACGGAACTGGTTGCACGTATTCAGCTTGTATCGCAGCTGAACTTGCTAAGGGGAGGCCGATCCCCGAGGCTGTAGCTATTGCAAAAGAATATATTACGGCTGCTATAACACACGCCCTCCCAATAGGAAAAGGAATTGGGCCAACAAACCATGCTGCTTATCGACAAACACAAACTTCCATCATGAAAACTTAACCCTGCTTCTGCAGGGTTTTTTTATGTGAATAAGTTTGCTATTCGAATGAGGAGGGGAAAAATACATAGACTAAGCAAGGAACTTTGAGAATGGTGTTAATGAAGCAATTCGCTTTCAAGAAAGGAAGTTCAATGAATAAACTAATCGAAGTAGAAAATGTATCCAATGAACGTGTAACGGATGTTCAATTTTCATTAATGGAAGGCAGTTTAACGACAATTATCGGACCCTCAGGTGCAGGGAAGAGTAGCTTATTACTTTTGTTAAATAGACTAGAAGATCCGGATGAGGGTGAAATCCACTTTAAAGGGAAAAAAATTAGCGATTTTCCTATATCGGAGCTGCGTAGAAACATTGGTATGGTGTTTCAACAGGCTCATTTATTTGATGGAACGGTTGAAGATAATTTAAAGTTTGGTCCTTCTCTTCAAAAAAAGTGGGAGCCCAATGATGGGGTTAAGTTATTGGAAAAAGTACAGTTGCCTGAAGCGTTTTTAACGAAAGAAGTAGAAAATTTATCTGGTGGCGAACAGCAGCGCGTGGCATTTGCAAGAACGCTTGCTAATAATCCTGAGGTATTGTTATTAGACGAAGTGACCAGTGCACTTGATATGCGGACAGTGGATTTGATGGAAGAATTGTTACATAAGCTCGTGAATGAAGAAGGGAAGACAATTTTGATGATTACACATGACCTTAAGCAAGCAGAAAGACTTGGTAGCTATACCCTATTTATGAATGAAGGTAGGGTTGAAGAGCAAGGAAAAACAACCGAATTGTTTTATCAACCAAAATCCGCTACGTTAAAGCACTTTCTCGAAGGATAATTTATGACGAACATATCGAACCTTTCATTGCTTACAATGATTCTATTTGTCATGATTCCTGTTTCGCTTTCTTATTTGTTTTCGCTCGGGATAGGCAAATCAGCTATATGGTCTTCTATCCGCGGCGTCGTTCAATTGTTTTTTATAGGTTATGTTCTCACATTTCTCTTTTCTATTCCAGATTGGCAGGGGGTAGGATTGTGGGTAGCTGTTATGCTAGTCATTGCTTCTCTTCAAGCATCAAAGAGAGGAAAGGGGATTCCGTACGCTTTTCTCCTGTCGTTCTCTTCGCTTATTCTTATTGAAGTGTTTGTTTTGTCATTATGGATTGTATTTGATATTATTCCTTTTCGATCTGAACAGGTTATTCCGATGAGTGGAATGATTATTGGTAATAGTATGGTGGCAACTGGTCTTGCATTTGAGAGAATGAAGAACGAGTTTCACGATAGTAAAGGAGAAATTCTTGCAGCATTATCGCTTGGAGCAAATGCTTCGCAAGCTTCTCAAATGATTATTAGAAAAACGATTCGCGCAGCGATGATTCCTAATGTGGATGGATTAAAAACGATTGGACTTGTGCAATTGCCAGGGATGATGACAGGACTAATTCTTGGTGGGGCTTCGCCAATTGAAGCCATTCGCTATCAGATCGTCATTTCGATTAGCATCTTTTCATCTGTATCCATTTGTGCGATGATTATTTCATTGGTGACGTATCGCTTTTTCTTTAATCGAAAAATGCAGTTACTTGAAGAAAAGGGAGGAAAAAAATAATGGCAATTGTAGATGTTACAGTGATTCCAATTGGAACGGAAACACCAAGTGTTAGTAAGTATGTAGCGGATGTACAGGAGGTTCTAGAATCGTTTTCTGATCGGATTACATATCGTTTAACACCTATGAGTACTCTTATTGAAGGAGATATTTCTGATCTCCTAGATGTTGTTAAAGCGATTCATGAAGCGCCCTTTCAAGCAGGTATTGAGCGTGTAGCCACCAATCTACGAATCGATGATCGTCGTGATAAAAAGGTGAAAATGGAAGATAAACTCGAATCAGTTAAAAGACATTTAAAATAAAAGTAACATGACGTATCATGTGCTTCTAAGACATAAAAAAAACAGCCGAAATGGCTGTTTTTTTAGTGGCCTCCGCCGCCACCAGATCCGAAAAGAATATCGATCATTGTAGCAACAGTAAAGGCGCCGAATACAAGCACTGTTAATCCTGCAAAGGCAAGGCCCATAAAGTTCTTTTCACGAAGGGAACGAAAAACACCCCATACGCAAAATAAAGTAACGATTGCAAAAATAATTGCTAATCCCATTTGGAATACCTCCCTATCCATGCACTCATTATCAGTATACCCGTAAAATGACTGTTGCATGGTTGAATCGTAAATTTTTCTTGAATGGTATGTACGATAAGTCCTTTCTTATTTTAACCGTTTTCTTTTCGTTTGTCGAGGTGTTATTCACTCGAAAATGTAAGTTCAATGTTGTAAGCTCGAGCAATACCCTGCATTAATTCTATGTGCATTCGATCGACAAAAAAAAGCTGGTCATTCCGGCAAATGAAATGCTCTTCCATTTGTAAAAGCGCCATTTTTTTTTGTTGGTCGTCTCCATTAAGTATCCTGAACCACGCAACCATTTCTTTGTAGAGATAAAGTTCGTTGTTTTGAGAATTGAAGCCGTAGTCTGTGAAAGAAAGTTTACAATCAGATGCTTTAGAAAGATGAATGAGTGGATGAACGTCTTCGAGAACACCTTTGGACTGATAGTAGTTCTGAAGGGCTTCAGCTTCGATTCGATCTGAAATGATAACAAGTTGTTTATCACGATCCACCACGTTAGCAAGATCAGCCGTTCTTTTGACAATTTGCGCTATGAACCCAGGTAGTTTATTAACAGGTGGTTTCATTTCAACACCATACACGAAGTTCAGAAGAAACATCTCCTTTTAATCACTCTTTTTTATAGTGTAGAATAAGAAGCATAATCTTTCAATGGAGGCGAATGTTATGGAATGGAAACAAATGGCTGTTGGTCCTGTACAAGCAAATGCAGCACTCATATGGAATGAAAATAAAGAAGCTCTTCTTATAGATCCAGGAGCTGAGGGAGGACGAATCAAGAGAAAGATCGAAAAGCATGAGTTAAAACCATTGGCTATTCTTTTAACTCATGCTCATTTTGATCATATCGGTGCCGTTGATTTACTAAGAGAGACTTATCAAGTTCCAGTCTATTTGCATGCGTATGAATCAAATTGGCTTTCAGATCCTTCTTTAAATGGGTCAAAACTTTTTCCGGTTGTTGATAACATTTCTGGTAAACCCGCTGACCATCTCATTGAGGGAGAAGGAGATATGACAATCGGTTCATTTAATTTTACGGTTCTAGAGACACCAGGACACTCACCTGGCAGCGTATCGTTTTATTTCCAAGACGCGAATATCGTCTTTTCCGGTGACGCTCTGTTTGCTGGAAGTATAGGAAGAACAGATCTTCCAGGCGGGAATCAAAAACAATTGCTTAAGAGCATACATAATCGCCTACTTGTGCTACCTGAACATACGATCGTAGCATCTGGACATGGAGCTGCTACAACTATTGAAACTGAGATGACTGAAAATCCATTTCTAAATGGCTTTTCTTTATAGGCAATGTCGTTAAAAACTGTCATTAAAAATGAAATTGAACAGAGTCCAAATAGTTCAATCACTTTCGAGCGGTTTATGACATTGTCTCTTTATCATCAAAAGTATGGGTATTATCAGAAGAATGCACCAAAGACGGGGGAAAGAGGTGATTTCATTACCTCAACAAGTATAGGTGACGTTTTTTCTCGCGTAATGGCCCGAGTGCTTATAAAAGAAATACAAAAGAACGAGTATGCACCGGTTATTGTCGATGCGGGTTCAGGTGATGGTAACTTCATTTCTTCCTTTCTTGATGAAGTAAAAACGGTGGACTATAAGTTTTATGAAAAGTTAACTTATTTTGTACTGGAATCTAGTCCTTATCATCAGCAATTAATTGCTGAGCGCACAAAGCATCATAACGTGCTGATTTATCCTTCACTTTCTACAATTAAGAAAGAGCTGCCGAAGTTAAATGGCATTCTATTCTCAAATGAATTGCTCGATGCGTTTCCTGTACGTGTTATTGAAAAACAACGTGAACTTGTTGAAGTCTGTATTGGTTTGAATGATTATGATTGTTTTGAAGAGGTGTACATTCCCTGTACAGACCCGGAGATTCTGAACTGGTTAGCGTGTCACGAACTTCAGGTTAGTGATGGACAACGGATCGAAATTCCGCTTGCCATGGGAGAATGGTTGAATGAGGTAGGAAGTTGGCTATCTCATGGAAAAGTCTTTACGGTAGATTATGGATATACAAATGAGGAATGGGAAACCCCTGGAAGAAGAGAAGGCAGTCTTAGGGGATACCAAAATCATCAGTTCATAGAAAATGTTTTACAGTTCCCTGGGGAAATGGATATCACAACTCATGTTCATGTTGACGCTATTCGAAACATTGGTCTAAGTCATGGGATCCAGTGGGTGGATTGTCTCCCACAAGGACAATTTCTTTTAAAAGAGGGTTTGCTTCAATTTCTTCAGCAAACGACTCCGGATAACCCTTTTTCTAGAGAACATAAACAAAATCGAGCAGTAAGGTGGCTTGCTCAGTCGAATCAATTTTTAGTAATGATTCAAGAAAAGCGCCCAAAAAAAGACGATGCGTAAGCATCGTCTTTTTTGCGTTCGGATTAATGTCCGCCTGATCCAGGCGTCATCATGAACACTGACCAGTAGGAAAAACCGACCATAAACAAAGTTAAGTATACACCGAAAATATACAAATAAGTACGTTCTGTTAAGTTTAGATAACTTAACGCTAAAAACATGCCGGCCTGGCCAAGGAACAGCAATCCTAATACTGGCATCTCACCAACAAAACCCATGAGTGAGAAAATGCCGGTCCAGAAAGCTAAAACTCGGTACATTCTAGGCATAAAAGTTCCTCCCTTGCTCGTTCATTCCCCATACACATCGTATTATATATGAGTTCTTGTGGAAAAGTAAATGCTAGTCTCATGGCAAAATAATGACTTTCCTTATTTAACCTTGAAAAGGGTTCCAATTTATTATCCCAAATCGTTCACAAAAATACAAATCTTTTTCTTGTACAATATTTGTTTAAGTGTTGTATAATGTGGGTAAAGTTAGTTATCAACGGAAAACGAATCGGGGAGGATTTAAATTGGAAGATAAATTATTGTTTTATACTTATCCAAGTTGCACATCTTGTAGAAAAACAAAAGCATGGTTAAAAGAAAATGGTGTTGATTTTGAAGAGCGTCATTTATTTAAAGATACACCTTCAATTGATGAATTAAAAGAAATCATTACCTTATCTACAGATGGTATTGAAGAAATTCTTGCAAGAAGGAGTACTTCATTCAAGAAGCTAAATGTTGAAATTGATGATCTTACCCTTACTGAAATGCTTGAACTAATGCATAATGAACCAAAGCTTCTAAGACGGCCTATCGTGACTAACGGAAAGAAATTAATTGTAGGTTACAATAAGTCGGGTTTGCAAAATTTAAAACAACGTAAAAAGAAGCTTGCTGTCGTTTCTTAACTGGGCTAGCTGGATTCGAACCAGCGCATGACGGAATCAAAATCCGTTGCCTTACCGCTTGGCTATAGCCCAATGGTTTCGTGCTCTAGTAGTATGAGCAGCGGTTTAGATACTTATACTTATTTTTAGCAGAAGGCAAAAAATCACCTTCATTATAGGAATGTCCGGGCAATTGGTTGAATAAGATAACATCATAATCTATGTCACAGCGATATGCGGAAACGACTCTGCGTATCGCTTTTTCTTGTGGTATTGAATTGGCAAAACAGGACAAGAAAAATCACACAAAATAAGGTATTCTTAAGTTAGATGTAGAAAGCTGGTGATAGGCGCAATGAAAATATTATTGTTAATAGGTGCTTCAATCTTTCAAGTTCTGATTGTCGTTATGTTTTTTATCAATGCTTCATGGGTTCCGCTCGTTATGGTTGGATATGCGCTTTCACTTGGTTTCTTGATTTATTTGCTTATTAAAGATCGAAGGAAAAGGGAAAAGGAGGAACAAATTGATGATAATCGTAACTACTGATCAAGTCGCAAATAAAAATATTAAGGAAGTGATTGGTTATGTTAGAGGAAGCACTGTTCAGTCTAAGCACGTAGGGAAGGACATTCTTGCGAGTTTTCGGACAATTGTTGGTGGTGAAATTACTGAGTATACCGAAATGATGACAGAAGCTAGACAGAGAGCAATTGCGAGAATGGTAAAGGATGCAGAAAGTAAGGGTGCTAATGCAATCGTTGCTTTTCGGTTACAGTCTTCAGCCGTTATGGCGAGTGCATCAGAAATCATTGCCTACGGTACGGCTGTCATTCTAGAGTAGCCTTTCATTTCTGTATTAATAATAAGTACCGTTTGGGGGATTCTTGATGTGGAAACAACTTTTCGTTAAAACAGAACGAGGTAAGTTTGAGGTTTTTGTGAAAGGTAATGGTCCAGCACTTTGCGTGACCCATCTTTATTCTCAATTTAATAACAGTGGTGATTATTTTGCAGATGTATTTACAAAAAACTACACCGTATATTTAGTGAATCTTAAAGAAGCAGGAAACACAGATTCTGTAAACTCACCGCACGAATTTTTTATGATTGAAACGGTATTTGATCTTGAAAGTATACGCGAAAAGATGAAAATTGAAAAGTGGGTTTTCGCTGGTCATTCCACAGGTGGAATGCTGGCTTGTGTATATGGAATTCATGCATCAAACTCACTAAAAGGTTTAATCATTGTAGGAGCTGCTGCTAGGGAATACGCCTCTTCTTCTCCCGCTTGTATCTATCATGTCGATCATCCTCAACATGAGCTGATGCAGCAACTCATTGAGCGGTTAAAAGACCCTGATCTTGAGCAAAATGAACGAAAAAAAATAACTGAGGAAAGGACGAAACTTTCTCTTTATCGACCAGAGCTATATAATATTTTATTTTCAAAACCAATACATAAAAAGATGGCGGCAGCTCGAATGAATTTTTTCGCAAGAGAAATTTTACAGTTTAATGTAACAAAACAGCTTACTGCCATCACAACCCCTACTCTTATTGCTTGCGGCAGATATGATGTGCAATGTCCGCTTTCTTATTCCGAAGAAATGGCGAGTATGATTCCTAATGCAAATTTGGTTGTTTTTGATGAAAGCAATCATTACCCATTCCTTGAAGAAGAGTGTTTGTTTGAATTAAGTATTCAAGAGTTTTCACTTAAATAAATATATATTTAAAATTACCGAGAAGGATTTTCCAGTTACCTGGCGAATCCTTTTCTTTACGATTTAAAATCGTGAACTTAGACGAAAGGAAGGTGTGTTTTGCTGAATATTGAAGAAAAGGGGAAAGACATTATCAAACAAGCGATGGAAGTGGGGGCATCTGATGTACATTTTCACCCGAAGGAGAAAGGTGCAGCCATTCAATTTCGGGTGGATAATCGTCTTTATGATGCTTTATGGTTACCAATGAGTGTCGCTGAAAAGCTATTGTCTCATTTTAAATTTTTGAGTGGAATGGACATTGGTGAAAAACGTCGTCCTCAAAATGGTGCAATGGATATGATTCTTTACCCAAGAAAACTTCATCTCCGTCTCTCTACAATTCCAACTCCGTACCACGAAAGTCTCGTTATTCGTATTTTGCCACAAGATGAAACTCACTCCTTTAAAGAACTTTTTCTTTTTCCCTCAATTGCAAACCGACTTCTTCAGATTGTTAGTTGTAACAGTGGTTTATTTATGATCACAGGCCCTACTGGATCAGGTAAAACGACAACCATGTATTCCTTACTTCAAACGTTAAGCGTAAAGCGACATCGCCGTGTTCTCACAATAGAAGATCCGATCGAAAAGAGAAATCCTGATTTTATTCAAATGGAAGTGAACGAGAAGGCTGGACTTTCGTATTATGAGGGTTTTAAAGCCGGTTTAAGGCATGATCCTGATATTCTTGTCGTAGGAGAGATACGTGATGAACAAACGGCTCAGCTCGCGATAAGAGCTAGTATGACTGGTCATTTGGTTGTCTCCACACTCCATACGGGAAGTACACTTGAATGCATTCCAAGATTACTCGAGTTCGGTATTCCACTTCATAACATCACCCAGACGTTAAGAGGGGTTGCAACTCAGCGGTTAGTACCTTTAAAGTGTCCCTATTGTGATGTGTGTTCTCTTGAATGTCTTAAAAGGAGAACTCGTAGAAAGCTTGCTGTTGTTGAAATCCTCGCAGGTCTCCACCTTCAAAAAGCCCTCGATTATCCAGAGCTTTTAACCATACCAGGTCAATCCACAATTAAAGATTACATTCTTAGAGCCTATGCCTTAGGCTATATTCAAAAAGAAACCGTAGAGAAGGAGTTGGGATTATTTAACCGTGAAACGATCCAAATGGAAGCTTGATCGAAAAGCAGACTTTCTTTGTCGGGTAGGGAAGATGCTTGAAGAGGGGTATTCGCTCTCAAAATGTCTGGAGGTTTATGCTTTATATCAAAATGATCATATTCGAGCCAACATTGAAATGATTATTGTAAGGTTAAAAGGTGGGGACTCCTTTCATGATGTTTTAGCTGATTTTCACTTCCCAGGAGATATATTATCTTACTTGTATATGTCTGAACAGCGTGATTTTGCGACAGGCATATCTGCATCTGGACAATTAATGAAAACGAGAAGTGAATGGCAAAAACGTCTACGCAGTACGCTTGCTTATCCAATCTTTCTATTTTGGATGACGGCCATTATGTTATTTGTGGTAGGAAAGTATTTATTGCCTCAATTTAATACGTTGTACCAAACGCTCGATGTTCCTCTCCCATTTATTTCGAAGTTTTTTATGGAGCTTGTTCGGTTTATGCCAGCTATTGTTGTAGGTGTTATTGTACTTTCCATTGCATTTTATCTTTCTACGTTAGTGAAAAACAAACCTAGTTCTGCAGTACAGAAAATGATTATTTATAGTAAAGTACCATTCGTTCACCTCTTTATCCCTCTCTACCTCACTCATCATACCTCCCTTCACTTAGGTTTATTACTTCAAAGTGGTCTTTCCATTGCCGAGGCTTTTTCGCTGTTAACAAAGCAATCGCATTTTGTTTTTTTTCAAGAGGAAGCTAGTCGGGTTTCCCTGTCGTTGATGCGCGGGGAAAAGTTAGAAGGTTTATTTGATCACACTAGTTTATATGTACCTGAGTTCAAAGAAATTTTAATGCATGGACAAGTAAGTGGTAATCTCGGCAGGGAGCTTATTCTGTATGGGGAGGTGGTTGGCGAACGATTTGAAGAGCTTGTCAAGAAAGGGTTTATGATTTTGCAGCCTGTTAGTTTTGTTGGTGTTGGTCTTGTCGTCATGTTGATGTTTATGTCCATTCTTATGCCGATGTTTTATTATTTGCAAAACATTTAAGGGGGAAGTTATGAATGAAATTAAGAAAATGGATAGGCTTATTTAAACAAGAAAAAGGATTTACGCTCATTGAAATGATGATCGTTATTATGATTATTTCCGTTCTTCTTTTAATTGCTGTCCCTGGTTTAACGAAAAATAACGAAGTCGTTGAAGAAAAAAGTTGTGAAGCAACGATAAAAGTCGCTCAAACACAGGTAGCAGCATACAAAGCGAATAAAAAAGAATTTCCAACTACAATCGCTGATCTTGTTACAGATGGCTATCTCGATATGGATGAAACCACTTGTCCCGGAGGAGAGGCATTAACGATCACCGATGGAAAAGTGATATTAACCGAGTAATGAAACGATTTCATTACGTAATAAATTCTTTTGGCTATACCTTAATCGAGATGATGATCGTACTTTCTCTATTGTCGATTCTCTTAACCCTGGTTTTTCTCCACATTACGCCTACGCAAAATGCTTCTGTAACAAAACATTTCCTAGAAGAGATTCAATCGGATCTTAGGTATACTCAAGAACTCGCTTATGTAAATGGTTCTTCTTATCGGTTTTTGATTTCGCCAAGTAAAGGTATTTATAGTATCCAGGGTAATGCCTCGACAGTAGTGAGAACAAATGAGATTCCAGATCACATCACAATCGATGAAGGAACAATGGGGTATCAAATTGTTTATGGCGGGAATGGAAATGTTCAAAAGGCAGGTACCCTTTATATGAAGGCGGGTAAGGAGGAGTATAAGCTTGTTGTACAAGTGGGAGCGGGTCGCTTCTATATTAAAAAATTGTAATGGTTACTCGTTACTTGATGGTTTGATAGCCCTTTCTATACTTACTCTTTTATCTTCTGGCGCATTGCCAATTTATGTACAACTTTATGAAGAGCGAATGAGCATTCAAACGAGAAAGGAAGCGATCCTTTTGCTCGATCATTATTGGAATGACTTTGTATTAAACAATGTAGTACCTCCCAAGCAAGAAATCTTGGAAGGCACTGCATTTTACTTAACTGAAACACCGAATGGGTTGTGTATTTCTTACAATGAAGAGAAAAAGGATGAATTATTGATATGTAGAAGCTTGCCTCATGAGAAGTGAAAAAGGGATTACGCTACTTGAACTAATGCTAACCTTGACCATATTACTGGCTATAATATGGACGCTTCCTTTACTTATGAGCGCGGCCATCCAAAATTCAGGGGCAGATTTTCAGCAAGAAGAAGCACGCTTGTTTTTTCACTTGTTTTCTAAAGAAGTTCGAGAAGCCACTCAAATTATACTTAGTAAGGGAAGTATTGAACTAACAAAAAAAGATGGAGCGATCGTTAAGTATGAAAGGTATGGATCTTCCATACGTCGCCGCGTCAATAATACCGGTCATGAAATTGTCTTACAAGACATTAGAGATTTTAAGGTTCAAATCTCCGGGAGGAGAGTAATGATCGAGGTGGATCTGAATAATGGGAAAACGGAGAAACAAGTTAGTTTTCAAATGTCTTAAGCAACTGGATGACCAAGGCTATATGACTGCTATGATGATGCTAATTAGCACACTTCTTCTTGGGTTCATTTTTCATTTATGCTATGCAACAATGAACGAACGAGCATTCCTAGATCGTGAAGAGGAACAATTCAAAAAGCATTCCTTGCTAGTGCTAGGAATGAAAGATACAATTTCATATATACAAAAAAACGATGTCGAAACTACTGAGAAAACATTTATTTATGAAGAAGGCACGATTCACGCCGCGATCCAGTTTTCTCCTTCAGAAGTTATTTACATCACGTTAAATGGGACAACTCAAGATGCAACGAAGGTTTTTGCGCTGTTCCAATACAATCAAACATTGAAAGAAGTCGTAGAATGGAGTGAGGGATAAACATGAAAGCGATCTACTTAACAGGTTTTATGGGATCAGGCAAAACAACTGTTGCTGAAGAGTTATCAAAAGCGTTAGCTCTTCCTTCAGAGGATACGGATAAGCATGTAACGAAGATGCAAGGACGAGAAATTCCAGTTATCTTTGAAAGTGAGGGGGAGAAAGCGTTTCGATCATATGAGACAGCGTCTCTCAAAGATCTTCCGACTGAAAATATTATTATTAGTACAGGCGGTGGGATCGTCTTAAGTGAAAATAATCGCTCTTTTATGAAGCAGAATGGCACAATGATCTATTTACACTGTGAGCCTGAAGAAATTGTTAAGCGGTTAGAAGGCGATACTTCTAGGCCATTGCTTGCTGGAGATAACAAGCAAAATAAGATTAACACTATATTCACGGAAAGGCTGCCGTTATACCGTGAAGCAGATTATGAAATTGAAACGACGAATCGTTCAGTAAAAGACATTGTCGCCGAAATATGTCAACGCATAGGATAAAAAACTAAGTATTTGGACACCCTTAATAATGAAGACAATGATAAAAGGGTGATCAAGATGTCATCGAATGATTTAGTGAAATATATGACACAACAAGTTGTCTCATATATTGATCAACCAAAAGAAGAAAGACAGCAGCAGCGTGCTGTAAGAAAAGCAAAAAAGCAGCCTTTTTTGTTTCGATGGTTTGGCATCATTCCAATGTCGGTATCGATGTTCATGAAGAAAAAGAAGCGTGAAAGCTCGGACAGTTGAGTCCGAGCTTTTTTAAGTGGGATAAGGTTGTGATTCGATACCGGGAACAAGGTGGAAAATACCTCCATTAATAATTTCTGCAGTAATGATTGGCTCATACTGTTTCCTTAGTGCCTCTTTTTCTACTTCATATCGTTGATCGTTCGTATTGCCCTCGTAAAATTGATCAAGAAGGTGCTGATCAGAAGCCCACCTTATTCTTGCCTCTTCGGCCCACTGTACGTCTTCTTTTGTGAGCAGCATTTCTACAACAGATTCGAGTCTTTTTAATCCACTTTCTGGTTTTATGATAGGTGTTACGGTAAAAGCATAGTCAGGAATTTTTGGGGTAAGCGACTTTTCTAGTAACAAATTGTGAAAGTCATCGACTACCGCTCCACTAACAAGGTGAAGACCGAGTGAAAGAAGACGGTGTTTTTTTCTATCACATTGATAGGAAATTTTTATATTAAGACAAAGCCAGGGATGAAGAGGATATTGCTGTTGCTGATTCGTTTGTACATCCTCATATAGACGAATGGAAGACGCGAGTTTTTTTGTGGAGGAAAAGATTTGATGCAGTCTTGGTGCTCCAAAATGAACAAACTCACCTTTCTCTTCAATAGTTTGATTTGTAATTAACGTAAGCGTCATTTGTCGTGGCGTTCCGCCTGTCTTTTCAAGATAATGCCAATAAAATGGTCGGTTCATTAACTCTTTATCGAGTTCAATGGTGAGTTGAACATCGAGGAGGCCAGGTTTTTCGTGTAGAATACGACAATCATTCGCGAGAAAATACGAACGCAAATAGTTATGAATATTTTCTTGGTGCATCTGAATCCTCCTTTTGATAATTGATTAGTTCTTTAATATTATCCATCTTAATTTTTATTTCCCCTTCACTTTCGGAATGAAGTAGAATGTCAGAAATATGTTTTTCGATATCACGCATCCCGAGGCGAGTTAAGATCTCATCTAGTTGACCTATGACACTTTCAAACAGCTGGATCTTTTCGTATAACAGGGTAAGTATATGTTCTTCAACCGTATGTTTTGTTGCAAAATTATAAATGTGAACATCGCCTTCTTGGCCAAGTCGGTGAATGCGGCCGATCCGTTGCTCAATCCTCATAGGGTTCCATGGAAGGTCATAGTTAATGACGTGCTGACAAAATTGAAGGTTGATCCCTTCTCCACCAGCTTCTGTTGCAATAAGAACTTTAGCGTGATTTTTAAATAACTCTCTCATCCAATCTTTCTTTCCGCGTTTAAACCCACCTCGAAAAGGAACGGAAGTGATACCGTGCTCCTTTAAAAACCATTGTAAATATAGCTGTGTCGCTCGATATTCCGTGAAGATAATGACTTTTCCTTCAATTGATTGAATTAGTTCAAGGGCTTTTTGTGCTTTTGAATTTGTTGGTACACCTTCAATTTTTTTAATTAAGGAGTGGATGAAGGTTTGTGTGACTTCATCAAGAGAATCTTTCTCAAGCATTTTTTTTAACGTCATATAGGCAGCTTCACGACTTGAGCAAATTTCTCTTAATAAGGTAATAATTGAAAATTGACTACGGGTTGAAATCGGTTCCTTTTTCAATGCTTCAACTGAACGATAAAGATCTTCTTCTTCAGGCGAGAAAGTAATCGGTACCGTTTTTACAATGCGTTCAGGCCAATCCATACCAGTATCCTCGCGGCGATTCCTTACCATTACTTTTTGTATCAGTGTGCGAAGTCTCTCTTCGTCTTCAGCATTTTTTTCTTTTCCTTTGTAATCCTTTTCGAAATTCTCAAAGCTGCCGAGATGACCTGGTTTTAGTAATGATACTAGGTTGAAAACTTCATCAAGACGGTTTTGAACGGGAGTAGCTGTTAATAGAAGGCAGAACTTCTTAGGCAAATGTTGGACAAATTCATAGTTTTTTGTTCGGTTGTTTTTTAAACGGTGCGCTTCATCGATGATGACCATATCATAATGTTGCTCATAAACAATTGACCGATGGGGCTCACGTTTTGCTGTATCAATCGAGGATACGACGACATCACACTGATCCCAAACATAGCTTTTTCGTTGAACGACAGCAGGTATATAAAATTTTGTGTTAAGCTCGATAGCCCATTGAGACACTAACGAGGCTGGGACAAGAATAAGAACTTTTTTTACTAACCCACGAATCATATACTCTTTAATTATAAGACCAGCTTCGATTGTCTTTCCGAGACCAACCTCATCTGCTAGAATAGCCTTTCCGTTCATCTCCTCAACGACTCGCCGTGCAGCTTCGAGTTGATAAGGGTGGGGTGTTAAGTCAGGAAGGTAAGTAGGAGCTTGTAATCCTTTAAACGATGGGATAGCCCGATGTTGTTCAGCTTCGATAGCCAGTTTAAAAAGCTCCCAATTAGCCCATGGTCCATCCTCTTCAATTTGTTTGAGAAAGTTGTTTGTCCACTGTTGATCGAATTGTAATTCAGTCCTCAAAATGAAAACCCTTTCTTTAAAACTGTTATTTACGAATGATATAAGTTTAATGTATAATATTGTTCGTGTTTAATATAGTAGTTAAAATACTTTTATTATTAAAAAGATTGTTGCCAACGCTCCTGTGGTAGTGGTAGGATTGAAATCGAAAGCATTAATAGTATGAATCAATCCATACAATCCAATACCTTAAAACTGAAAATAAGCGAATGAAGGCAAGAGGAGAGACTGCTAGATGCAGCGCCGAAGGAGCAAGCAAATTTGTGAATCTCTCAGGCAAAAAGACTCTTGTTAGACGCACCTCTGGAGAGAGCTTCTTTAAGCCGCCAAAGATGTAATCCTCGCACTTTAATGTGAGGAGAAACTTTCAGGTCAAAAGGACAGAGAAAACGCGCTACTGACAGCGGGTTTTCTCTGTCCTTTTTTAATGGCTGGACATGGTTTGGTTTGCATAGTTGGTTAGGGTTAAATGAAACGATTTTGATTTCGATGTTATAGGAGGGAACAAGATGAGCGAGTTATTGAAAACCCCGTTATTTGAAACGTATAAGTCAATGGGTGCTAAAACGATTGATTTTGGTGGATGGGCACTTCCTGTTCAATTTTCTAGTATTAAGGAAGAGCATGAAGCTGTGAGAACAAGAGCTGGTTTATTTGATGTTTCTCATATGGGAGAAATTGATGTCAAAGGTGAACAAGCCCTTGATTATCTTCAGAAGATGATGACAAATGATGTTAGCAAACTGAAAGTAAATGGAGCCCAGTATACTGCGATGTGCTATGAGGATGGTGGTACGGTAGACGACCTTCTCGTTTACAAATACTCGGAGGAACATTACTTATTAGTCGTAAATGCAGCGAATACCGTTAAGGATTTTGACTGGCTTGAGGAGCACATCATTGAAGGTGTATCCCTTAACAATATATCGAATGAGATGGCTCAACTAGCGATTCAAGGTCCAAAAGCAGAGGTCATTCTGCAACGTCTCACAAATACAGATCTTTCATCAATTGGTTTCTTTAAGTTTCAGGCTGATCTTATGATCGCGGGAATTAAAACGTTAGTTTCTCGAACTGGTTATACAGGTGAAGATGGATTTGAACTATATACCGCTTCAGAAGATGCCCCTGCTCTCTGGAAGGCAATTTTAGCTGCGGGTGAACCTGAAAATATCTTACCTTGCGGCTTGGGAGCTCGTGATACTCTTAGATTTGAAGCTAAGCTGGCTCTTTACGGACAGGAGCTAACGAAGGATATCACTCCGCTTGAAGCGGGAATCGGTTTTGCTGTTAAAACTAGTAAAGAGGCTGATTTTATTGGTAAATCTGCTCTCCTTCGTCAGCGTGAAAAAGGCCTGGAGCGAAAATTGGTTGGCATTGAAATGATTGGGAGGGGTATTCCTCGTACGAACTACCTTGTTTATAAAGGGGAACAACTGATTGGAGAAGTGACAACAGGTACACAATCGCCAACTTTAAAAAAGAACGTTGGTCTTGCGCTAATTAAGAAAGAGTATACAGAAATGGATACTGAGTTAGATGTGGAAATTCGCAATAAGCGTGTACAAGCAAAAGTTATTCCATCACCATTCTATAAACGTCAGAAATAAACGGATACTGAGGAGGAAATGAACATATGAAACATCGCTATTTGCCAACGACTGACCAGGACAGGAAAGAAATGCTTGAAACAATTGGGGTGGACTCTGTTCAGGATCTTTTTGAGGATATTCCAGAAGCCATTCGTTTTAAAGGCGAACTTAAGGTGGAAAAGCAGCTTTTTGAATCGGAATTGATTCGTTACATGTCAAAGCTATCATCCCAAAATGCGAATACTCTCGAAAATGCGTCTTTCCTCGGTGCAGGCGTTTATGATCATGCCATTCCTTCTGTCGTAGATCACGTTATTCGTCGCTCTGAGTTTTATACGGCCTACACGCCATACCAACCTGAAATTTCTCAAGGTGAATTGCAAGCTATTTTTGAGTTTCAAACGATGATTAGTGAATTAACAGGAATGGAAGTAGCGAATTCCTCGATGTACGATGGTCCTACGGCTCTAGCTGAAGCGGGTCTGCTAAGTGCCGGACAAACAAAAAAGAAAAAAATCATCGTATCTAAAACGGTCCACCCAGAAGCGCGTGCCGTAATTGATACTTATGCTAGAGGGCAACGCTTATCCGTGGTTGAAGTCGATTCGAGCAATGGAGTTACAGACTTAGATAAGTTGAAGCAAGAAATTGACGAAAATACTGCTTGTGTGATGGTTCAGTATCCGAACTTTTTCGGGCAACTTGAACCATTGCCAGATATTGAAAAGCTTGTACATGAGCAAAAAGCAATGTTTGTCGTTTCAAGTAACCCACTGGCGCTTGGGCGCTTAACTCCACCTGGTGAGATGGGTGCAGATATTGTTGTGGGAGATTGTCAGCCGTTTGGTATCCCAGCTCAATTTGGTGGGCCTCACTGTGGATATTTCGCAGTGACGAAAAAACTAATGCGGAAAGTTCCAGGACGTTTGATTGGACAAACAACTGATGATAATGGACAGCGTGGTTTTGTACTTACGTTACAAGCAAGAGAACAGCATATTCGCAGGGATAAAGCGACGTCCAATATATGTTCAAACCAGGCACTAAATGCGCTAGCTTCCTCAGTTGCTATGAGCGCGCTCGGAAAGAAAGGCGTACGCAAAATGGCAGAGCAAAATATAAAAAAAGCTCATTATGCGAAAGCACGTCTTCAAGAAGCTGGTGTAGAGACTGTGTTCAATGGCATCTATTTCAATGAATTTGTTATTAAGGTTAACGGCCCAATCAAGGAATTGAATCGCAAGTTATTAACTAAAGGAATCATCGGCGGGTATGATCTTGGTCGCGATTATCCGGAACTTAACAATCACATGCTTGTCGCAGTAACAGAAAATCGTACAAAAGCGGAAATTGATATGTTTGTAGAAGAAGTGGGGGGAGCAAAATGAGTAAAGACCAGGCGTTAATATTTGAGCTAAGTGAACCGGAGCGTATTTCATACAGTCTTCCTGAACTTGATGTTCCTGACATTGATTTAGATGAATGGTTACCGGAGGAATTTAATCGCAATACTGAACCGGAGCTACCAGAAGTGTCAGAGCTGCAGCTAATGCGTCACTATACCGCCTTATCGAAACGTAATCACGGGGTGGATTCTGGATTTTATCCGCTTGGTTCATGTACGATGAAGTATAATCCAAAAATTAACGAAGATGTGGCAAGGTATCCTGGTTTTGCTTTTGTCCATCCGCTTCAAGAAGAGGAGACCGTTCAGGGTGCGCTAGAAATGATGTACAACCTTCAGGAAAACCTTGTCGCTGTAACAGGTATGGACGAAGTGACCCTACAACCTGCTGCAGGTGCTCATGGCGAGTGGACAGGATTAATGATGATTCGTGCCTATCATGAAGCAAATGGGGATTTTAATCGTACAAAAGTCATTGTCCCAGACTCTGCCCACGGTACAAATCCCGCCTCTGCCACCGTTGCTGGTTTTGAGGCAGTGACCGTTAAATCAAATGAAAAAGGGCTAGTTGATCTTGAAGATCTAAAGCGTGTTGTAGATCATGACACGGCAGCTCTTATGCTTACAAATCCCAATACCCTTGGTCTGTTTGAAGAGCAAATTACCGAGATGGCGACAATTATTCATGATGCTGGTGGAAAACTCTATTATGATGGTGCAAATATGAATGCCATTATGGGGGCAGCTCGCCCGGGGGATATGGGCTTTGATGTCGTGCATTTAAATTTACACAAAACCTTTACTGGACCACACGGTGGAGGAGGACCTGGTTCAGGACCTGTGGGCGTTAAATCAGATTTAATCCCATATCTTCCGAAACCAGTCCTTGTAAAAGCAAATGATGCGTATCGTTTTGACTATGATCGTCCTCAATCGATTGGACGAGTGAAACCTTATTATGGAAACTTTGGTATTAACGTCCGTGCTTATACGTACATTCGTACGATGGGGCCAGAAGGACTAAAGCAAGTATCTGAAAACGCGGTTTTGAACGCAAATTATATGATGAGACGTCTTCAAGATGCTTTTGTGTTGCCGTATGAACAGCATTGTAAGCACGAATTCGTTATTTCTGGTAAGAAACAAAAGAAACTGGGTGTTCGAACGTTAGATATGGCCAAGCGTTTGCTTGATTTTGGGTATCATCCACCTACGATTTATTTCCCTATCAATGTCGAAGAGTGTATGATGATTGAACCTACAGAAACAGAATCAAAAGAAACGCTTGATGAATTCTGTGATGTACTGCTTCAGATTGCTAAAGAAGCAGAAGATAACCCTGAAATTGTGCAGGAAGCTCCTCATACAACTGTCATTGGTCGACTGGATGAAACGACCGCTGCTAGAAAACCAATATTACGATACCAAAAAGCGTAATCTGCGTATCAGCGTAATTAAATACTTTGCGGAAATAAAAAAGCAGCTGCTACGCAGCTGCTTTTTATTTCTTCTTTACTTTTCCGCCCCATTTTTTGAAGCCGCCTTTTAACTGATAAAGGTCCTTGATCCCGTGCTTTCTAAGGATGCTTGCAGCACGAGCGACAATAATTCCGTTGTAATCATACATATAGACTGGCTGGTCTTTGCGAATTTCTTTAATACGCATTTTGAGTTGACTAACAGGAATATTTCTTGCGCCAAGAATATGGCCGTTATCAAATTCGTTTGGTTCACGAACATCAATCAGTTGGGCTTTACGGTAGCCCGCTCGGAATTCTTCCTCCGTTAACGTTTTCAAATTCCTTTTCTGTATGTAGCGAGTAATGACAACATACACAATGATCGCGACGAGTAATGCGATAATCCATTCCATATACTTTGTTACACCCTTTCAAGTAAAATCGACAACCTTAAGTTTACACGTCTTTTCCCCTTTCCGCAAAAGAAAAAAAGAATAAATAAAAAATTCACCTGAAGGTTACTGAATTAAATGCGGAATATTATTTTCTAGTTCCGATAGGTAGTTCTGAGATTGTTCGTCATTTATTTTTGTTTTAAAAAGAAACTTGGTTAGAAATAACGTCCGTCACGTATCGATCTTTCTTTTATAAAATAAGAGAGTGTTCATTGGTCATCCATTTTCACCTCTGCTAGAATAGGAGAGGTGTTAGAAATTAACTGTGATAAAGGAGTACCGATAATGAAGCAATGGGCATTTATTGATTCGGGAGAACGTTCTCCAGCATATAACATGGCACTAGATGAAGCGTTGTTGAAATGGCACAGTGAAGGGAGCATACCTCCAGTCATTCGATTTTACGGATGGAACCCTCCAACCCTATCAATCGGTTACTTCCAACGTATTGAAAAAGATATAAATATGGAAGCCGTAGAGAACTATGGGTTGGGCTTTGTGAGAAGACCTACAGGTGGAAGAGCTGTTCTTCATGATAAAGAGGTTACATACAGCGTTATTGTATCTGAAGATTATCCTGATATGCCAACTACAGTAAGGGAAGCATACCGTGTTATTTCTGAAGGCCTATTGATTGGTTTTCAACAACTTGGTTTAAATGCTTACTTCTCTGTTCCTGAAACTGAGAAAGAAAAAGAAGAACTTAGGGCTCCCAGGTCTGGTGTATGCTTTGATTCTCCCTCGTATTATGAACTTGTTGTAGAAGGACGGAAAGTGGCTGGGAGTGCTCAAACGCGCCAAAAAGGTGTCATCCTCCAGCATGGATCTATTTTGCTAGATATTGATGAAGATAAATTGTTTGATTGCTTTAAATTTAAAAATGATCGAATTCGTGAACGGATGCAAAGAGGATTCAGAAACAAAGCGGTGGCTATTAATGCACTTCGCGATACACCAGTATCAATTTCAGAAGCGATTAAAGCCTTTTATGATGGATTTCAAAAAGGCCTTAACATTGAGTTAGTCCTATTTGAGCTATCAAAAGAACAAGAAGCTTACGTGAACGATTTGGCAATGGACAAGTATGCAAGTAACGAATGGAACTTTAGTAAATGAGCACCTGCCATGGGTGCTTTTTCCTATTGACTATAGAGGAACAAATGTTCTAAAGTTATTCTTGTTGCATTAACGAAACGCGTTCTTTATTTAAAGATAGGCTAAGATCAAAAGACAGAATGTGGATAAATGTGCAATAGACAAAATTCCTCTTTTTTCTCTGTTCTTGTAATTCAACCTGGATTTATCGAGTGTAATCTCGTATTTTCACTTAATTTGAAAGTTGACAAATTAAACGAACATCCGCCGTTTTACTATATGTAGTATTGGGCAAAGAATTCTGAACACTATATATGGTTTAAAATGATTGTCTGCATGATGGACATGTGCTACTATTAATCAAGACGATTTATCACAGTTACATACATCTAGAGTTGCTCTTATATGTATAAATGTCGAAACGGAGGGGTTTATATGACAATAAAAACCAATGAAAAAAGAAGGTCCATTAACATCGCACAGTTAAATAAAGATATTGAGATGTTCGCGCAGGTTCATCCTATTACAGAAGATATGCACCTTAGCCACAAAGGTGTAAGTCGTCTTGTTATGCTGGATCGCTATGCCTTTAAAGATACTGAAAAAAAGACGTTGCAAAAAGGTGATTTTGTTGTCTTAACGATTAAGGAAGATCCAAAGTTCCCAGCACGAGGTCTTGGATATATTGAAAAACTGGATCTAGCTTCAAAGAAAGCGACTGTTGCTGTGCATGAAGACTATATCGGTGTACTGGATACTGAAGAAGAGAGAGAAACTGGCTTAATTGTACGTTCATTGGACGTTATTGAGAAGCCTCTTGAAGTTTACTATGAGCAAATTGCACGACGGAACGCTCGGGGCTTGGCAGATGTTGAGAAAACGGATGGTGAAAAGAAATATTGGGAAGATCGTTTCTATAATGAACTTTCATCAATGAACTTTGTCCCAGCAGGACGAGTACTATATGGCGCAGGTGCAGATACGGAAGTAACCTATTTCAATTGTTATGTTATGCCGTTTCCACAAGATTCAAGAGAAGGCATTTCGGAGCACCGCAAACAGGTAATGGAAATTATGAGTCGCGGAGGCGGGGTAGGAACAAATGGCTCAACGCTTCGTCCGAGGAACACTCTTGCAAGAGGAGTTAATGGAAAGTCATCGGGGTCCGTTTCATGGCTTGATGATATTGCAAAGCTTACACATCTCGTAGAGCAGGGCGGATCACGTCGCGGTGCACAGATGATCATGCTTGCAGATTGGCATCCTGATATTATTGAATTCATCATTTCAAAAATGCAAAACCCACGCATCCTTCGTTTTCTTGTGGAAAACACAAAAGACGAGCAGATTAAAAAGCTTGCAGAAGATAAACTGAAATTCACGCCTCTTTCTGATGCTGAGAGATCGATGTACCAAAGCATTCTAAATTATCGTAGTATCCCCGGTACAGGTGGTTTTGAAGAAAAAGTGATGCAAGACGCACAGGAAAAATTAGCGACTGGTGGTACGTATTCCGTTCATAATCCAGACTTTTTAACTGGAGCAAATATTTCTGTTTGTCTCACGAAGGATTTCATGGATGCAGTCGAAAATGATGCTGAGTATGAACTGCGCTTTCCTGATGTAGAAAACTATACGAAAGAACAAATGAGTTTCTACAATGAGAACTGGCACGAATCTGGTGATGTTCGTGATTGGAAAGAACAAGGATTCCCTGTAAGAACGTATCGTAAAGTTCAGGCAAAAGAGCTATGGGATCTTATCAATATTTGTGCAACATATTCGGCAGAACCAGGAATCTTCTTTATTGATAATGCTAATGAAAAAACAAACGCTACATCTTATGGCCAAAAAGTGGTAGCAACGAATCCTTGTGGAGAGCAACCGTTAGCGCCTTATTCAGTTTGTAACCTCGCGGCTGTAAACCTCGCTGAAATGGCAAATAAAGAGAAGAAAACAGTTGATTTCGAAAAATTGAAAGAAACTGTCGAAGTAGGCGTAAGAATGCAAGATAACGTTATTGATGCAACGCCATATTTCTTAAGAGAAAACGAAAAACAAGCTCTTGGTGAGCGCCGCGTGGGTCTAGGAGTAATGGGGCTTCATGATTTATTGATCTATTGCGAAACAGTGTACGGCTCTGAAGAAGGAAATAAGTTAACTGATCAAATATTTGAAACAATCGCGACTACGGCTTATCGTGCTTCAGTTGACTTAGCTAAGGAAAAAGGCAGTTTCCCGTTCCTAGAAGGTGAGACAGCAGACGAAACAAATCGGTTACGTGAAGCTTTTGTTAACACTGGCTATATGCAACAAATGCCGAATGATTTACGAGACAGCATTATGGATTATGGTATTCGTAACTCACATCTACTAACTGTAGCGCCTACGGGTAGTACAGGTACGATGGTTGGCGTTTCAACCGGTCTTGAGCCATACTTCTCGTTCTCTTATTTCCGCAGTGGTCGCCTCGGTAAATTTATCGAAGTGAAAGCAGATATACTAGCAGAATACTACGAAAAAAATCCAGAAGCAGATCCAGAGAAGTTGCCAGAATGGTTTGTTTCCGCAATGGAACTTGCCCCTGAAGATCATGCTGATACGCAATGTGTGATTCAACGCTGGGTAGATAGTTCGATCTCTAAAACGGTAAATGCGCCAAAAGGTTATTCCGTAAAGCAAGTAGAAGCTGTTTATGAGCGTCTTTATAATGGCGGCGCTAAGGGAGGCACGGTTTATGTAGATGGAAGCCGTGATTCTCAAGTTCTAACCCTTAAAGCTGAGGATAATTCATTTGAGCAGCTTGAATTTGAGGATGGGATGCAAGAAAAGAAACAAGTTGTTCTTGTTGATACAATCACTGACCTTCGTTCAACTGATGTAACAATCGGGTCTGAAGTAGGTAATACGTGTCCAGTCTGTCGGAAAGGACAAGTAAAAGAAATCGGTGGATGTAATACATGTGATAATTGTAGTGCACAACTGAAGTGCGGACTTTAGGATCTGGGAGCGAAGGATAAGCGGAAACGTTTATCCTTCATCTTTTTGTGATCTCCTTTAGCTGGTTCACTAAGGTTTGCCTCTTAATAAAAGCATATGGAACCTTTCCTTGTATCCGCCCATACTATGGTGTATGCTTTTATTAACTGGCTTAAATGGAATAAAAGATGGAGGGAATCCAATGGCCACTACTCCAAGTATGGAAGATTATATTGAACGTATTTATGCACTAATAGACGGAAAAGGGTATGCTCGCGTATCAGACATTGCGGAAGCACTAGAGGTACATCCCTCCTCGGTAACAAAAATGATTCAAAAATTAGATAAAGGTAAATATGTCGTTTACGAAAAGTATCGCGGCTTCATGCTTACTCCCAAAGGGAAAAAGCTAGGCAAGCGACTCGTTGATCGCCATGCTTTGCTTGAACAATTTCTAGGTGTTATCGGGGTTAATGAAGAGAACATATACGAAGACGTTGAAGGGATCGAGCATCATTTAAGTTGGGATGCTATTGATCGAATTGGAGATCTAGTCCAATATTTTGAAGAAACGAATGGACGAGTGGATGAACTTAGGGAAGTCCAGCGGAAAAATGAAGAAGCTCACGAGGAACAATCCGAGGTGTAATCGGATTGTTCTTTTTTTATCAATAAAGGCTTTTTGGATATGAAACAATATCTTTTTTTCTGTACTAAATCTTAGCTTATAAGCTTAGGCTTTAATAAGGTTGGAAGGAGGTAGAGATGTGTATATTGACGGAGTGTTTTCAGGTGGGGGAGTAAAAGGAATTGCACTTGTGGGAGCACTTCAAGCTGTGGAGAAAAAAGGGCTTTCATTTAAGAGAACAGCTGGAACGAGTGCTGGTGCTCTTATTGCTGCACTGATCATTGCAGGGTATAAGGGGCATGAGTTAGAAAACACATTGCTTGATACAGATTTGACTTCATTATTAGAGAAAAATTCAGGTTTTACGTTCCCGCTTCTTCGCTGGTTGATGTTATATTGGAATCTTGGTCTTTATTCTGGAAAGGACCTAGAACTTTGGGTGGGGGGATTATTGAAAAAGAAGGGAATTTCAACATTTGGAGATCTGCCTGAAGGTTCCCTTAAGATTATCGTATCAGATATTACGAAAGGAAGGCTTGTTGTATTACCTGATGACCTTGCCCATTATGGATTCGTGCCAGAGCAATTTTCAGTTGCTAAAGCAGTGCGTATGAGTGCAAGTTTGCCATTCTTTTTTAAGCCTCAGCCTCTTTATTCCATTAATGGAAAAAAACATTACATGGTAGATGGGGGGATATTGAGTAATTTTCCACTGTGGGTTTTTCAAACGCCTGATCATAAAAAACCGCTTCGCCCTGTGCTGGGGTTTCAACTGAGTGCAAACTTTAATCAAATTCCTGAAAATAAAATATCAAATGCCGTTGACATGTATCAGGCTCTCTTTGAAACAATGAAACGAGCTCATGATGCACGATACATTGATGATCAAAAAGCTCAAAATATCGTATTCATTCCGATCAATCAGGATATTACCACTGCATTTAAATTAGAGAGACATGGGCAGAAGAAATTAATCATGTTAGGTAAGGAGCGAACTTCTCAATTCCTCAATACGTGGCGGAAAATGCCCGAAATACAAAGAAAGGATGGCTGAATATCAGCCATCCTTTCTTATTTAAAGACTTAAATTCAAATGAAAACTCTTGCTAAAAGCACGGTGCTTCACTTTAAAGCCACAATTTTAAAAAAGAGCTCTGTTTTTCTTCTTGCCTTTACGTCCTTCAATGACCGTAAAAGGATTTTCTTTCTTGTCTTCTTGTAATGAACGCTTCTTAGGCGTAAGTCGTTTAGATGGGATGACCCGCAGGTGAGTGGCATTTCTTCTAGGTGTAGCTTTTTTCTTTTTTAATTTTGAAGATTGTTTTGCAGCTCTTTGATAGGCAGTTGATTGTTGCCCCATTTTTTTTGCCATCAATTTTTTGGCAATAAAGATGATCACGACGGCAATTGCTGCAGTGATAAGAAGCTGCTTGAAAAGTCCGCTTGGATCTGTGAGTATTTTCCATAAAAAACCAATAGCTGCAAGACCTATTAATAAATAAATCAGAGGTTGAACAACACGGCGCGACAAATGATTCACCTCCTGTTCATCTTTACACAACTTTTGTGCTTGAATCATCTTCCTCTCGTAATTTATCTCGAGAAAGTAGTTCTTTAAATGAGTGAATTGCTACATCTACTTGCTTGTCATCAGGATTTTTCGTCGTTAGGAGCTGTACCCATAATCCTGGATAGCCAAGCCCCTTCAAAACTGGGATATCTCTCACTTTGTTCGTTAGCTGAAGAACTTCAAAAGAGACACCAAGGACAACTGGTATTAATGCCACACGATATACTAACCTGACCCATAAAGGGTCAGTGGGAACTAATAGATAAATAAATACTCCAATGACGACTGTGAAAAGAATAAAGCTACTTCCGCATCGGTAATGCAGTCGTGATTGTTTCTGCACATTATCGATTGTAATGGGTAATCCAGCTTCATAAGCATTAATTACTTTGTGCTCTGCACCATGATACTGAAACACTCTTTTAACGATAGGTGTGAGTGAAATGAAATAAATATAGCCTAGCAGTAGAATCAGTTTAATGAAACCTTCTATTAAATTCTGAACCACGTGACCTGGAAATATAAACTCCAGTGAAGCTGCAGCTAATGCTGGTAATAAGGTGAAAATCGTTTTCACAAAAGCGAAAGAAATAACGCCTATAGCAGCAGCACCTAATAAAAGAGTTAGTTTAGAAGGCTCATCTTTTCCAAGGACTTCCTCATCTTCAGAAGGATCAACATCGTAACGCTCGCTAGAGAAATTTAAATGCTTCGTCCCATTTCCACTAGCATCAATGATTGCGACAACTCCGCGTATGAAGGGGATTTTCTTAAGTTTTGTTCGTATTGGTTTCGGCTGTTTGGGAACTTCTAGATAATCAATCGATCCATCCTTTCGCCGAATAGCGGTTACAGATGTATGTTTCCCCTGAAACATGACGCCTTCCACAACCGCTTGCCCGCCATATGCAGGCTTGTTAGTATCTGACAATATCTCTCACCAACCTATAGTATGAAGTAGAATGTTTTGAAACGATTATACTCTTAATTAAATGTACTTAATACCATTCTACAAGAAATAGGCAAAAACCTCTAGATAGGAGATGTTAATAATCATTTTCCCCAACGTTAGCGATTTTAATCTCTTCAATACACATATTTTCTAATAAATAATTTCGTGTACAGTAGGAAATGCTAGGTATGAGGTGAATGTAATGGAAAAAGAAAAGCAGCAGGACTCAAAAGAAAACGAGCAGCTTGAACAGAATAAGCAAGAACAACCTCTTTCTTTCACATCAAAAATTGTTACCATCGGAATAGCGGGGGGGCTGTTTTGGGGGCTTATTGGGTACTTGACTTATTTGTTTAAGTTCACGAAAATACCGCCTTCGTTAATTCTTTCACCGTGGGCACTTGGAGAGTGGAAGAATGAACAGCTAGGTCAATGGATAGGTATCCTTTCAATTGGACTCATTTCCATTCTCGTTGCATTTTTATATAAAATAACGCTTGTGAAAATCAATAATATGCTGGCAGGGCTTGCTTATGGGGTTGTACTATGGATCATTGTATTCTACTTGCTTAATCCAATGTTTATTGACTTGCCAACAATTACAAAACTAGATCGCAATACAGTTATTACAACAATCTGCCTCTATTTACTTTATGGAGTATTCATTGGCTATTCGATCTCCTTTGAGTATCATGAGAACCAGCAAAAGGGCACTTCCTATTCAAACAAATGAAGCTATGGTAGAATGTTCATGGAACATTCTCTTTTTTTATGCAACATCTGAGTTAGAGAGAACTGCCGAATCGTCATGATTAAGGAGACTGGCATGAAAACATTCTATGTGCTAAACGGACCTAATTTAAATCGACTGGGTAAACGTGAACCCGACATTTATGGGAACGAAACGCTTGAAAATGTGGAACAGCGATTATCTCAATTAGCTCGTGAAAATGAGGCAACTGTAATTTTTCGTCAATCGAATCACGAAGGAGATCTAATTGATTGGATTCATGAAGCAGAGAATGCTTCGGGTATTATACTAAATCCAGGCGCCTTCACTCATTATAGTTATGCAATCCGTGATGCAATTGCTAGTGTTCCTGTTTCAGTGGTAGAGGTACATATTTCAAATGTACATAAGCGAGAGCCTTTTCGACACACGTCTGTCATTTCCCCTGTCACTACAGGGCAAATTGTAGGATTTGGATTAGTGGGTTATGAACTAGCGTTGCGATCATTTTTATAATTCTAAAGGAGGACGAAGTTTTGGAACGTATTGAGAATCTACGTCAGTCATTTAAAGAGTATGATATTGATGCGATGTTAATTACATCAACAAGCAATCGCAGGTATATCTCTCAGTTTACGGGAAGTTCAGGCGTTGTTCTAATTACTGAGAATGAAGCCAAGTTTGTAACTGATTTCCGCTATATTGACCAGGCAAAAGAACAGGCGAAGGGTTTTGAAATTGTACAACACAAAGGCCCAATTGTAGATGAAGTGGCAAAAATAGCAAATGCACTAGGCGTTAAAAAGTTAGGGTTTGAAGAAACACAAGTTACATATCAGATTTTTAAGACATATGAATCCAAAGTAGAAGCAAGTTTTGTTCCTATAAATGGACTTCTTGAGAAACAACGTATGATCAAAGATGCTAGTGAATTAAACGTTTTGAAAGAAGCTACTGAAATAGCAGATGCTGCTTTTCAACATATCACAAGCTATATCCGTACGGGTTTAACCGAGCTTGATGTATCCAATGAGCTTGAGTTTTTTATGAGAAAAAATGGCGCAACCTCGTCTTCATTTGATATTATAGTTGCGTCGGGTATTCGCTCAAGCCTTCCACACGGTGTTGCAAGTGATAAAGTTATTGGCAAAAACGAACTAATTACACTAGATTTTGGCGCCTATTATAAAGGATATTGTTCTGATATTACACGTACTGTGGCTGTTGGAGATCCTGGCGAAGAACTTAAAGGTGTTTATCACACGGTCCTTGAAGCTCAGCTTAAGGCGATGGAACAAATTAAGCCTGGAATGAGTGGAAAAGAAGCAGATGCTATATCCCGGGATTTAATTGCTGCAAAAGGTTACGGAGAATACTTCGGGCATTCACTTGGTCATGGTGTTGGTCTTGAAGTACATGAAGGCCCTGGGCTTTCAGCTAAATCTGATACGGTGTTACAACCGGGTATGGTCGTTACCGTTGAACCAGGCATTTACTTATCTGGTAAGGGCGGAGTACGAATAGAAGATGATACAGTCATTACCGAGACTGGCAATGAGACGCTGTCTCATTCAACTAAGGAATTGCTGATTCTCGGCGAATAATGAAAGTGAGGGACTACTTATGATTTCTGTTAACGATTTAAAAACTGGTCTTACGATTGAAGTGGATAATGGGATCTGGACAGTAATGGAATTTCAACACGTGAAGCCTGGTAAAGGTGCAGCTTTCGTAAGAACAAAGCTACGTAACCTTCGTACTGGCGGTATTCAAGAAAAAACATTCCGTGCTGGCGAAAAGGTTTCTAAAGCTCATATTGAAAACCGTAAAATGCAGTACCTTTATGCAAGTGGAGATATGCACACATTTATGGATACAACATCTTATGAACAAGTGGAACTTCCTACAGAGCAAATTAATTATGAACTCAAATTCCTAAAAGAAAACATGGAAATTTCCATTCGTACTTACGGTGAAGAAACAATTGGTGTGGAATTACCAAATACTGTTGAACTCGTTGTTACTGAAACTGAGCCTGGTATTAAAGGTGATACAGCTTCAGGAGGAACAAAGCCTGCAACTGTTGAAACTGGTTTAACGGTTCAAGTACCGTTCTTTGTGAACCAGGGAGACATTCTCATTATTGATACTTCTAAAGGTGAATATGTATCAAGGGGATAGTGAAATGATTTTTAAAACCGCTCTGTATGAGCGGTTTTTTTGTTTTTTAAAAATGAGTGATTACTCACTTTACATTGAATGATTTCGTGATAAAATATAGTGAGTAATCACTCATTTTAGGAGGGGTCACATGCCCAAAGATGCAATTGAAGCAAATGTTACGAAGAACTACGGCAAAACTACCATTTTAGATCATGTTAATCTTTCACTAAAACGCGGTGAGATATTCGGTCTCTTAGGACCATCCGGCTCTGGTAAGACTACCTTAGTGAAACTCTTATGTGGTATTGAAGAGGCTTCTGAAGGTGAGGTGAAGGTGCTCGATACGAAAATGCCCAATCTTGGTATGATGAAGAAAGTTGGTTATATGGCGCAGGCGGATGCTTTGTATGGTGAATTAACAGCTTATGAAAATCTGAAGTTTTTTGCAACTCTAAGCGGTGTCCATCGACGTGATCAAAAAGAACGGATTATAGAGGTAATGAAGCTCGTTAATTTAGAAAATGAACTTCAAAAGAAAGTAGAAGATTTTTCGGGTGGAATGAAGCGACGCTTATCCCTCGCCATTGCTTTGTTGCACAATCCTGATATTTTATTGTTAGATGAGCCAACTGTTGGAATTGACCCCTCACTTAGACAAAAAATTTGGTGGACATTTGAAAAACTAAGAAGCAATGGAGTCCTCATATTGGTAACAACTCATGTAATGGATGAAGCTGAAAGATGTTCAAGGCTTGGTATGATCCGAAATGGTCAATTGATTGCAGTCGGTACACCGGACGAATTAAAAAAACAAACTGACTCAGTAACAATCGAGGAAGCGTTTCTTTCGTTTGGAGGTGGGGTGGAATGAGGATATTTGCAGTTGTAATAAGGATATTGAGGCAGTTTATAAGTGATAAACGAACGATGGCTTTAATGATTGTGGCACCTATTATCATTTTAACCATGCTATCTCTTGTCTTTAACGGAGAAGATCTGGAATTGAAATTAGGCGTACGAAACACCCCTGAATCGATCGTTGAACAAATGGAAAAACACGCTAGTGTAAAACCCATTGCTTCAGATGAAGCTATTGAATCTACTTTAAAAAAAGATTATGATGCTGTGATTGATTTTGGGAACGGTGCGAAAAAGCTATATCTTGAAGGAAGCGATCCTTCTATTAATCGAGCAGTCATAAATATGGTTCAAAGTAGTTCAATGGGGAAAAATCAAAAAATGGATTTGGAAGTGTCCTATTTGTTTGGTTCGAACAATATGAGTTCATTTGATCACTTTGGACCTGTTTTAGTAGGCTTCTTTATATTCTTCTTTGTGTTTTTGATTGCTGGAGTCTCTTTCTTAAGAGAGAGGACACAAGGGACGCTTGAACGAGTTTTGGCTACCCCAATAAAACGGTGGGAACTTGTAACAGGTTATGTAATCGGTTTTGGATTATTTACAATGCTTCAATCGGCCATAATAGCATTATATAGTATTTATGTGATTGATCTCATGATGGAAGGAGCTTTTCTTTATGTCTTGTTGATTACACTTATGCTAGCGTTAAGTGCACTAACGTTGGGAACTTTACTCTCCTCATTCGCAAAAAATGAATTGCAAATGATTCAGTTCATTCCTCTTGTGGTCGTTCCCCAAATCTTTTTCTCTGGGCTGTTTAATCTTGATACGATCTCAAACTATCTTAGTTGGATTGGTCCGTTAACTCCTTTGTATTATGGAGCTGATGCCCTGAGAAGTGTTATGATTAAAGGACAAGGCTTAACAGATATATGGATTGATTTACTTGTTTTACTTGGATTTTCAATCGTTTTTATGATTTTAAACATATACGCACTAAAAAAACATCGACGAATTTAGAATCAGGGGGAGCATATGAAGAAGGAAGAGAATGACATGGAATGGCTTTTTGATGAAGAAGTGAGCGATTCTGGAGATTTAACTGAGAAGCAAAAGCGCATCGTAAAAGCAGCGGTTGAGATGTTTCAGGAAAAGGGATTTTCTGCTTCATCAACTAGCGAAATTGCCAGACGTGCTGGTGTAGCAGAAGGAACCATATTTCGCCACTATCGTACGAAAAAAGATTTGCTTCTAGCTATTGTTACACCTGTCATGAGTCATCTTGTTGCTCCTTTTATCGTTAAAGATTTAGATAAAGTACTAAAACAAGACTATGAGCACTATGAAGATTTTTTAAAGGCGGTTGTAAGAAATAGACAAACATTTATTCGTAAGCACTTACCGATTGTGAAAATCCTTATTCAGGAAATTCCCTTTCATGAAGAACTTCGCACACAATTTATCGAGCATATAGCGAAAGATTTATTTGATCGATTTGGAAAAGTAGTCGTTCACTTTCAAGAAAAAGGAGAATTGATTGAAATCCCACCTTCCTCTGCAATTCGACTTTCATTAACCGCCATTCTCGGTTTTTTTCTAGCAAGATATATTATGGTTCCGGACCGTGATTGGGATGATGAGAAAGAAATTGAAATAACTGTTCAATTCATATTACATGGTTTAAAAGCAAGATAACCACCCACATTAGGGTGGTTTTTTTGTGTTCTTTTAAGAACTGGTCTATAACTTAGTCTTCTGAAATAATCGGTGTCATCATAAGTTGTACTGATTAGGGAGGGTTAGGATGATTCATTCCGTTCTTTTAATGGGTTTACTTCGCATACTATCTGGTGTTATTGAGCTCATTGCAGCTGTATTGATTCTAGTTATTCATGATCTTAAAACCGCAATGTTGATCAATGCATTTTTAGCCATTGTCGGGCCTATCATCCTTGTCGTTACGATGACAGCTGGACTAATTGGTCTAGCAGGAGATCTATCAATCACAAAAATTCTATTCATTGTAATTGGTGTAGGCTTTATTTTAATTGGGACGCTCTCATAGATTTGATAGAGACATATTTCGATCGTAATAGGAATAGTAGTGTAGAGAGAAACAAGCAGTGGGAGGAGGGACATTCGTGGAAGAAGCTCTTCGTGTGCTTCCAGAAAACGTAAAGAAAATCCTGCGTCAATACACAGAAATGGAAAAATCAACGATTGAAGAAATTCGAATGCGCATTAACCGTCCGCTTGAAATAATGATCAATGGAAAACCGAATTTTCCTCTCTTAAACGGTCAAACATACTTCATTTCAAAAGATGATAGTCAACAAATGATAAATAAACTTAGCCATTATTCCCTGTACGCGTTAGAAGAAGAATTAAAAAAGGGATTTGTCACGATTGAAGGCGGGCACCGCGTCGGTCTTGCAGGAAAAGTCATTACGCTAAACGGACATGTTAAAGCGATCCGTGACATTGCATCATTTAATGTCAGAATCGCAAAACAAAAGCTTGGTATAGCTGTACCGCTTGTATCATATCTTTATGCAGGGGGTTGGACAAATACAATTATTCTAGGACCACCTCAATCCGGCAAAACGACGATGCTACGTGATTTAACTCGAATAATGGCTGAAGGCGATGACGTAAGAAGGATTCCGTCAGCTAAAGTAGGGATTGTTGATGAACGATCTGAAATTGCTGGTTGTGTCCATGGAATCCCTCAACATCGGTTAGGAAATCGCGTCGATGTTTTGGATGCTTGTCCAAAAGCAGAAGGAATGATGATGATGATTCGTTCCATGAGTCCAGAAATATTGATCGTTGATGAAATTGGTCGAAAAGAAGATAGTGAAGCTATTGTTGAAGCAATTAATGCTGGTATTAACCTTGTTGTAACTGTCCACGGAACGTGCATGGATGATTTACACAGAAGGCCAAGTATGAAAGGTTTATTGAACTCTGGATCTTTTGAAAGAATTGTCGAACTGTCACGTAAAAATGGTCCTGGGACGATTCATGCGATCAAAGATAAAACGGGTAAGGAAATTCGACGTAAAAAGGTGATCTAGCATGAAGCTATTAGGTGCAGTGCTCATTATTTTAGCGAGTACGTGGGCAGGTGTGGAATGGTCAAGAACTGTGAGCGAACGATCTCGACAATTGCGGCAGTTAAAAGCGGCACTTCAGTCATTGGAAGCTGAAATTGTATATGGAATGACACCGCTCAGTGTTGCCTGTAGTCACATTTGTAGACAGGTAGGCCACCCAATTTCCTGGTTTTTCGATTCATTTCGGAAAAAGCTCGATGCTGGACAAGGCACAGCTTATGAAGCGTGGATGGAAAGTATGGATGAGGTTTGGAAGTATACGGCTTTTAAGCAAGAAGAAAAAGAAGTAATGAAACAACTTGGTGCCACTATTGGACAACACGATAGGGAGCATGAACAGAAACAAATCAAACTTGCCTTGATTCATTTAGAAAGAGAAGAAAGTGAAGCAAGAGACAACCAAATGAAGTATGAACGGATGTTCAAGAGTCTTGGTGTTCTTGGAGGGATTCTTCTTGTCATTCTATTGATTTAGTCATTGGGAGGAAATGGAAATGAATCATGATGTGAATACAATTTTCCAAATAGCGGGTATCGGAATCATTGTGGCAATGCTTCATACGATTCTTAAGCAAATGGGGAAAGAGGAATATGCGCACTGGGTTACCTTAATTGGTTTTATCGTTGTTCTTTATATGGTAATCACGATCATTGACGATCTTTTTCAGAAAATACGAGGGGTCTTCCTTTTCCAGGGTTAGGGGGTGACTGCGATTGATATTTTGCAAATCGTTGGTCTAGGTTTAATCGCTACCTTCCTTGTCATTGTTGTCAAAGAACAAAAGCCTGTGTTTGCCTTTACAATAACGGTTTTCACAGGCGCTTTGATTTTTCTATATTTAATTGGAGAAATTCAACATATTATTCAAATGTTAGAAAGTCTGGCGTCAAAAGCAAATGTCGAAATTGTCTATGTTGAAACGGTGTTAAAGATTATAGGAATTGCCTATATTGCTGAATTCGGTGCGCAAATTGTGAGAGATGCTGGTCAAGGGGCGATTGCTTCGAAGATTGAACTTGCTGGTAAATTATTAATCTTAGCGATGGCCATACCGATTCTCACACTGATTATTGAAACGGTGCTTAAACTTTTACCATCATAAGAGGGAGGAGCAGGACATGCCTCACATGAAAAAAACGATGTTGATGCTACTATTCCTCTGCTTCACCTTATTGCAATTTCAATCTACAGTACTTGCTCAGGGCGAAGAAAATGAGCCGCTAACAACTCAAATTGTAGACAAGCAGTTAAACACACTCGGATTACAAGAGATTCAGGCCTATTGGGACGAAGTGATCGAAGAGTATGGCGGCTTTTTGCCTGAAAGTCAGAAAGGTTCCTTCTTGGAATTTATAAAAGGAGAAAAACAATTTTCTCTAAAAGCTTATTTATTAGGTTTATTGAAATTTCTTTTTCATGAATTACTTGTCCATGGCAAATTGCTTGGTAGCTTAATATTGTTAACTATTTTCAGCATTCTGTTACAAAACATGCAAAATGCCTTTGAACATAAAGCAGTAAGCACAGTGGCGTATGGCATTATCTATATGGTTTTAATTATTCTTGCGCTTAATAGTTTTCACGTGGCAATTCAATATACAGAAAGCGCGATAGCGAATATGATGGGGTTTCTCTTAGCGTTAATTCCGCTACTTTTAGCATTGATTGCTTCTGTTGGTGGCGTGGCTTCTGTAGCTTTTTTTCACCCAATCGTCCTGTTTTTAGTTAACACTGGTGGATTGCTTATCCAGAAGTTTGTACTACCAATGCTTTTTCTATCCGCAGTTCTTGCGATTGTAAGTACGATTAGTGAGCAGTACAAAGTTACCCAGCTTTCTAATTTACTACGAAATATAGCGATCGGTACACTAGGAGTATTTTTTGCAGTATTTTTAGGTGTGATTTCAGTGCAGGGTGCCTCAACCGCCGTAGCAGATGGTGTGACGATTCGTGCGGCTAAATTTGTAACTGGTAATTTCATACCTGTTGTAGGACGGATGTTCACGGACGCAACAGATACCGTACTAAGTGCATCGGTGCTTTTGAAAAATACGGTAGGACTAGCTGGGGTTGTCATTTTACTAATGATATGTGCCTTCCCTGCACTAAAAGTTTTATCACTAGTGCTGATTTATAATATTGCGGCAGCAGTCATTCAACCATTAGGAGGAGGACCAATTATCCAGTCTCTTAATGTAATATCAAAAAGTATTTTGTTTATTTTTGCAGCTCTTGCCATTGTTTCATTGATGTTTTTCTTAGCGGTAACAATTATTATAGCATCTGGAAATATTACGCTAATGGTGCGTTAGGAGGTTTGAATTGGCAGTTATTACGGGATGGATCACGAATATCATTGTTCTTATTTTACTTGCTACCGTTCTTGAATTGTTGTTGCCAAATTCCAATATGCAGCGATATGTCAAAATGGTCATCGGATTAATGTTAATGGCTGTTATTCTATCGCCTATTCTAACAATCTTCACAAAAGATTTTGATTCAATGTTAAGATCAGCAGCTCTCACAGATGCGACTCCGGATGTAAGGATGGAAAATCAGATAGAATCAAAGAAAAGTGAAATACAAGCATCCAATGCTGCATATATTGAAGAACAAATGGCTGTCCAAATGAAAAGCCAGGTTGAAAAGGAGTTGAGAGACCAGTTTAACCTTGAAATTACACATGTAGGTCTTGAGCTAAAAGATGCAGAGGGAGAAAAGAATATTGAACAAATTGCAGTAACGGTAAGTAAGGCAGTAGAAAAGGATGTTCAGGACGTCGAAGCTGTATCGGTATCATTTGAACTTTCGGAAGAAGAGGTTCAATCATCAGATGCACAGTCAAAGAAAGTCGCTTATTTTCTAGCTGATGAATGGGGATTATATCCAAACCAGGTTGGCGTTCAGGTGAAGGGAGGAGAGTAGGTAACATGGATGAAAAACCAACAAGCTGGCTAGATCAATTGAAAAAACCGAAGAAGAAAAAAGGAATCCCGCTTTATTATTTAATGATTGCAGCAGGGCTTGGTGTCATCTTCATGTTTTCCGGTAGTTTCTTCTCGACGCCTGAACCGGGCCAGCAAGTGTTCAGTGAGCAGGAAAGCTCATCGGAAAGTGAAGAAGCCTTTAGTCAAAAAAAGTCCAGTCCCTCGTCAATGTCAGAATATGAAAATATGTATGAAACTCAATTAAAGGAAGCGTTAGACGAAGTGGCTGGAGTGTCAGACGCCACTGTCATTGTAAATTTAGATTCTACAGAGCAAAAAGTTGTGGAGAAAAACAGCACTTCTACTGATAAATATACTTATGAATCTCCAAACGATGGAGGTTCGAGAAAGATTGAAGAACAATCAAACGATGAACAAGTCGTTATTGTCCAGAATGATAATGGTCAAGGACCGATCGTAGTAAGTACGAAGAAACCGGTTGTAAGAGGTGTAGTTGTCGTGGCAGTTGGAGCAGAAAACATGGAAGTGAAGAAAATGATTGTCGATGCAGTGACGAGACTACTTGATGTGAAAAGTCATCGGGTGATGGTTTTGCCGAAAAAACTAAAGGGGGAATCATAAAATGGTCTTAAAAAAGCAAACGGTATGGTTATTGACAATGCTAAGTTTAATTATTGTTTTATCAGCTTATTACATCATGACACCTGGTTCGGATAATGTGGCATATGTGGGAGATCAGGAGCAAAGCGAGGAAGGGGCGAAAGGAGAAGAAGCAAAAGAAGCAAAAGAAACGAATGGTGTTGAAGATAAATCTGTTTCGATGAATGTTTCTGGTGATGAAGTCTTTGCTGCGCTAAGGCTTGAAATTCAAGAAAAGCGAGATGCAGCGATTGAAGATTATACGGCTGTGATAGCAAGTGAAGCATCAGCAGACTTACGAAATGAAGCACACGAACAGCGTCAAGAATTAATGGCTTTGTCTCAAAAGGAATCAGTTCTAGAAAATGTGATCAAGTCAGAAGGGTATAGCGATGCAGTGGTTTATACCCTTGAAGACGAGAAAGTAAGAGTAATTGTTAAAGCGGATCAGCTATCAAATGAAGAAGCAAATAACATTATGGTGCTAGCAGAAGAACAGTTAGGGGAAGGTCATAGAATCGCTGTAGAATTTCAGCCTGTGGCAAAGTAGAGATGGAGATTACTCCATCTCTTTTTTTTTATAATTAAGCGCGTTTCAAAAAATACTAGTGAAAACGATTTCTTTATTTGTTACCCTTAGTGGAGGAGGTCATGCAAAGTTGACTTCTACCAAGTAACCGTAAGATATGATATGATATATAGGCTTAGGACCAGCTGTTATATAATGGTCTTAATCATGAGGTTTGATTGACTGTAAGTTTTACGGGAGATACTAATGGTCATTATTATTATGCTATAATCGCTATAAGTTGGAGAGTGTCTTCTATACAGAAAACCTCCTTACTATCTAAAATTAGCAAAAAGACGACAGGGAGTGGAAATCTTGTTAAAAGTTCAAGAAATTCGCGAATTGATCAAACTAATTGATCAATCAAGCATTGATGAATTTGAATATGAAAGTGATGGATCTAAGATTGTATTAAAGAAAAATGAAGTGCAATATGCAGAAGCACCTGTTCAACAACCTGTACAGCAAACCATTGCGCAACAGCCTGTTGATCAAACGATGCCGGCTTCTTCTCCTGTAAAAGAAGAACCTAAAGCGGCTGAAAAAGAAGAAGTACAAGATGAATCATTACATAAGATTGAATCACCAATGGTTGGAACGTTCTATGCTCGTCCGAATCCAGAATCGGAACTTTACGTGAAAACTGGAGAGAAAGTTTCAGAAGATAGCGTAGTCTGCATCATTGAAGCAATGAAGCTTTTTAATGAAATAGAAGCAGAGGTAAATGGAGAAATCGTTGAAATGCTAGTTGAGGATGGACAGCTAGTTGAATACGGACAACCTCTGTTTTTAGTGAAAGCATAGGTGATGATGGTATGGAGATTAAGAAAGTACTTGTAGCCAATCGAGGAGAAATTGCTGTTCGAATTATCCGTGCTTGTGAAGAGCTTGGCATTGAAACGGTTGCTGTGTATTCTCAAGCCGATAAAGAAGCCCTGCATGTTAGGTTAGCTGATGAAGCTTATTGTATTGGACCAACTGCTTCAAAAGACAGCTATTTAAACTTCACCAATATCATGAGTATTGCAACGGTAACCGGTGTTGATGCGATTCATCCTGGTTATGGATTTCTTTCGGAAAACGCAGACTTTGCAGAGTTATGTAGAGAGTGCAATATTACCTTCATTGGACCAAGCCCTGAGGCGATTAGTCGTATGGGTACAAAGGACGTTGCTAGAACAACGATGAAGGAAGCTGGAGTTCCGATTGTACCTGGTTCTGAGGGCATCGTGAAGGATGCAGACGAAGCGGTAGCTCTGGCTAATGAGATGGGGTACCCTGTCATTATTAAAGCGACCGCTGGCGGTGGTGGTAAAGGTATCCGGATTGCTAAGGATGAAAACGAATTAGTAAAAGGAATTAACATTACCCAGCAGGAAGCATCGACTGCATTTGGTAATCCTGGTGTCTACATTGAGAAGTTTATCGAAGATTTTCGCCATGTGGAAATTCAGGTCCTTGCTGATAATCATGGCAATGCGATCCATCTTGGAGAGCGAGATTGCTCAATCCAAAGACGTTTGCAGAAGCTTGTAGAGGAAACCCCTTCCCCAGCTCTTGATGAAACCATCAGAAAAAAAATGGGCGATGCTGCCGTTCGTGCTGCGAAAGCCGTCCAATATTCTGGTGCAGGAACTGTTGAGTTTATTTTTGAGCCAACAGGGAATTTTTATTTTATGGAAATGAATACACGTATTCAGGTTGAGCATCCTGTGACAGAAATGGTAACGGGTATTGATTTAATTAAAGAGCAAATTCGAGCAGCTTCTGATGAAACGTTGCGGTACACTCAGGAAGATGTAACGTTCAAAGGATGGGCGATTGAATGTCGCATTAATGCAGAAGACCCTGACAAGAAATTCATGCCATCTCCAGGGAAAGTCGACATGTACCTCCCTCCAGGTGGGTTTGGCGTTCGTGTAGATTCTGCTGTCTATCCTGGTTATGATATTTTGCCTTTCTATGATTCAATGGTAGCAAAGCTCATTACTTACGCTGATACAAGAGAAGAAGCGATTGCTAGAATGAAACGAGCTCTTGGAGAGTTTGTGGTGGAAGGTGTCAAAACGACCATTCCATTCCATATGCGTTTAATGAGTCACGAGAAATTTGTAAGCGGCGATTTCAATACTAAGTTTCTTGAGAAATACGATTTAACAGAACAATCAACGAATTCTAAGTGAGGTGTTCAATATGAATGAACTTCAATCATTTGAAATGGAAGAGCACGATACTGGACTTGGAAAAGTCGAAATATCACCAGAAGTTATTGAAGTAATCGGTAGTATTGCTGCTTCAGAAGTTGACGGTGTTGCAGAAATGAGAGGGAATTTCGCTTCAGGTGTTGTGGAACGCTTTGGACGAAAAGATCATCGAAAAGGTGTCAAGGTAGAGCTTGATGAGGATGGCATTATCTTGGATGCATACGTTGTGGTAAGCTATGGTTTATCTATTCCTGAAGTGTGTGAGAAGGTACAAGAAAACATTCGACAGGCGCTTCTAACAATGACTGCGCTAGAAATCAGCGCAGTTAATGTGAGCGTTGTTGGAATCACGTTTGATAAAAAAGAAACTGAAGACGAAGAATAAGCAGCGGGGCATGTCCCCTCTGCTTGTTTTTTTGCTTTTTTTACGAATGTGACTCCACTCATTAATGAAATAAATTTTACGCATCCGAGCAACTTTCATGAACCTTCCTAAGTTTGTGAAAACAATTGGACATTGCAAAACCTGTATTTGTCCTCAACATTATGCTATTATTTATTGGTATAGCAATATTAGCGTAAAGGGAGTATAGCAATGAAAAGAAGACATGCAAGAGAAAAAGCCATCCAGGTATTGTTTCAAATAGATGTAACAGACACCGATCCACGTGAGGCCCTGCAACACGTTTTAAATGAGGGAGAAGGTGACGAGTTTTTATCTGAGCTTGTCTTCGGAACGCTTGAGAATCTCGAAAAGATTGATGCAGTCATTAAAGAGAACCTTGTTAACTGGACCTTTAGCCGACTTGGTAATGTAGACCGTTCTGTTCTTCGAATGGCTTCGTATGAAATAGTGATGAGAGATGATATACCAGTAAATGTTAGTTTAAATGAAGCCGTTGAACTAGCAAAATTGTTCGGTGGAGAAGAATCGGGACGCTTTGTAAATGGAGTCCTCTCTAAAATCATACAAAAAAGCTAATTCAATGAGGAGGGGAACGTTGTGAAAGCGGATCGCTATATATCGGTTACAGCCCTTACGAGACACGTGAAGCGGATGATTGATAATGAGCCAGCACTTCAAGATGTCTGGTTACGTGGTGAACTATCGAATGTGAAGCTTCACAATCGAGGGCATCTTTATTTTACTGTAAAAGATGATAAGTCGCGTGTTCAGGCAGTGATGTTTGCTGGAAACAATCGACATATGAAATTCAAGCCGGAAAGTGGGATGAAAGTCCTTATTAGAGGCGAGATATCAGTGTTTGAACCGTATGGTCAATATCAGCTCTATGCAAAAGAAATGCAGCCTGATGGAATTGGAAATTTGTATTTAGCTTATGAAGAATTGAAACGAAAACTCGATTTTGAAGGATTGTTTTCAGAAAACCTCAAACAGCAAATACCCCGATATCCTACAGAAATTGGAGTGATTACCTCCCCAACTGGAGCAGCTATTCGAGATATTTTTACAACGATCAAAAGACGTTATCCTGCTGCTAGGATAACGGTGTTTCCCGTTCTCGTTCAGGGGAATAGTGCTAAGGGATCAATTGTTCAGGCGATCGAGATGGCAAATGCCATGAAAATGATTGATGTGCTGATTGTTGGACGTGGTGGAGGGTCAATTGAAGAGTTATGGGCGTTTAACGAAGAAGAAGTTGCCAGAAGCATAGCAAATTCAAAAGTGCCAATTATATCAGCTGTTGGCCATGAGACCGATTTTACAATTGCTGATTTTGTATCAGATCTAAGAGCACCGACCCCAACTGGAGCAGCTGAACTGGCAGTACCCAGCGTAGTAGAATTAAAAGAGCGGGTTGACCAACGAGTACATAGGTTAATGAGAGTCATGCAAGAAAAGTTAGCTACGGATCGAGATCGGTTGTCAAACCTCCAGAAGTCATATGCATTTCGTTACCCTGATCAATTATTGAAACAAAAGGAACAAGAGCTTGATTTGCAAGTTGAACGAATGCAACGAAATATGAAGCGATTGCTATCATATACAACAGAGCGAGTAGAACGAAATCATAAGCAGCTAGTGAAGCAGCATCCACAAAAACTTCTTAAAGAAGCGAGTCAGGAGCTTGAAGAGCTTAAGCATTCTTTAAATAAAGAAATGCAGCGTGTTCTACTGGGAAAACAACGTGATTTTTCGCTTGCTGCAGGGAAACTGAATGCTTTAAGTCCATTGAAAGTAATGGAGCGTGGCTATAGCCTTGCATATAAAGAAGAAGAACTCATTAAATCTGTTCATCAGGTTCAACCTGGAGATATTCTAAAACTTGAAATGACAGATGGAAAAATTGATTGCCATGTATGGGGATTAGAGGAGAGTGATTCGAATGGAGAAAAATGAGAACGTAACATTTGAAGAAGCGATGGAAAAGTTAGAGCAAATTGTCGGAGCATTGGAAGAAGGTAATGTACCTCTTGAAAAAGCGATTTCACTCTTTCAAGAAGGAATGAATTTATCAAATGTATGTCATGAGAAACTGCAATCTGTTGAGGGTAAAATGGATCAAATCGTTGAAGAAAACGGTGAAATTAAACGTTTTTCTGTCCAGGAGGATGAAGCGTGACTTCAGATCTCAGTTCCTATATGAACGAATGTAAGAAACTGTTGGATGAAGAACTTCCCGCATACATTGACCGCTTGGAGATGCCGGAATCATTGAAGAATGCGATGTTGTATTCGATTCACGCAGGTGGAAAACGTATCCGTCCAATATTAATGCTCGCTACCGTAGAAGCATTTGGTCACTCCATTAAAGAAGCCATTCCAGTGGCGTGTGCGGTTGAGATGATTCATACGTACTCATTGATTCATGATGACTTGCCTGCAATGGACGATGACGATTTACGTCGAGGTAAACCAACAAATCATATCGTTTTTGGAGAGGCAACTGCAATTCTTGCTGGGGATGCGCTATTAACCCAAAGCTTTGAACTTATTGCAGATTCCAATTTAACAAGTGAACAAAAAGTTGACTTGATTAAATTATTATCACACGCTGCTGGTCCTTCCGGAATGGTAGGAGGACAAATGGCGGATTTAGACGGGGAGAAGCAAGAATTAACGCTAGAACAACTTGAATACATTCATCATCATAAAACAGGAAAACTTCTTGTATTCTCTATTATGGCTGGGGCAATAATTGGTCATGCAACAAGTCATCAACGTGAACATCTACGTGCTTTTGGCGAACACATAGGTCTTTCCTTCCAAATTAGCGATGATATTCTTGACGTTGAAGGAGAAGAAGGGAAGATCGGAAAACTTCCTGGTAGTGATGAAACGAACGAAAAAAGTACTTATCCAAAGCTTCTCACGCTAGACGGAGCAAAAGAAAAACTTAATCACCATTTTAAAGAGGGATTAGCCCATCTAACTGCTGCTAACGTAGAAAAAGACACTTTACAATCTATTGCGAAATTTATTGTAGAGCGGGACCACTAACACATAATTGAGCATAAAACTAATGTGTGGTATAATAAACTAAGACTGAGTGGTGCAGTATTCTAGTCAGTTCGCCATTTCTGAAGGCGGGCCTAAAAATCCGCCATAGGGCACATCGATGAAGTTCCTGGTGTTGGCTTGAGTCGCCCAGACTTGGGTCGATGCTGGGAGTTAAGGTCGCAGGGCGATCCACAAAGGCATGTGGGCGTTGACCCTGCTTCCGCGGAGGCCCATTCTTGTAGCAGAGCGGTTAACGCTGCCTGCTATGAATTGGGGTATGAACCTGTTGCAGCTGCATGGGAACGCAGTTGAACAGCGTAGCCTGCCTTGAGTGGAGCTAGAGGGGATTATGGATTATTGGAAATTTGCAGCTCGGCCGGCCGCTTTTTTCCTACCACCCATATGAAATCTGCTCTGCAAAAGAGGCTAGGAAATGTGTGGAACTGTTGAGGAAAACTCCTAGACTGTTCCGAGTGACACTTAAAGGGGATTATAGTGCGGACTAAGTGGTAATCCAGTCTAGCGCATGGTGACTACGCTAAGATTGATGTAAAGGGAAACCGCCTGAACGGCGACGTTGAGGTATCAATCTGGGAAAACCTACTGGACCTAAGCCGCAGTCTTTACTCTTTAAGTGACCACTCTGCGATACATAATACAGCAGGGGTATTCAACTGACAGGGAACAGGGGGAAACGATCTGACCCCTTGATGTCCTGTTAGTTGGATACCTATTTTTATGTGATTATATAATGGACAAGGAGTAGATATGAAAGCTTCCGTATCAAAATCCATAAACTGGAGTTTAGCTATTGCCGTTATCACACTTGTGTTAGCGGCTATTTTTTCAATTATATCAACAGCGGTATTAAGTGGAGTTTCATGGGCAATTGGTATGATTGTAGTTCTGTTGATCGTTCTAATTGGGATATTCTTTGATACAATTGGTGTAGCTTCTACTGCCGCAAACGAAGTGCCATTTCATGCGATGGCCGCAGAACGTCTTACTGGTGCGAAACATGCAATCTTTGTGACACGTAACGCAGATCGTGTTGCAAGCTTCTGTAATGATGTAATTGGTGATATATCGGGTATTATAAGCGGTACAGCCTCTGCAACCGTTGTCGTCCAATTAACACTTCAGCTTGGACATAGCGATGGATCTTTGTTTCAATATATAATATCAGTAGTATTTACAAGCGTCATTGCTGCGTTAACGGTTGGAGGAAAAGCGCTCGGAAAAACGTTTGCCATCCACTTTTCTACAGGAATCATCTTTCAAGTAGGGAGATTTTTATACTATGTAGAAAAAACATTTAAGATTAAGATGGTGGACAAACAATCCAAAAAGAAAAAGGGAAACCGTAAATCGAAATAAGAAGGGGAGGACATTCCCATGGATTTAGAAAAGATTGAGAATCCTAAGTTTCTAAAGAATTATGATATGAACGATATGACCGAGCTTGCTGAAGAGATTAGAGGCTTTTTAATTAACAAACTATCCGAAACTGGTGGACATCTTGGACCTAACCTTGGCGTAGTAGAACTTACAATTGTGCTTCATAAAATTTATGATAGCCCAAAAGATAAATTTATTTGGGATGTTGGTCATCAGGCGTATGTTCATAAAATCCTCACTGGACGAGCTTCGAGATTTGACACGCTACGTAAATATAAAGGTCTTTGTGGTTTTCCAAAACGAAATGAAAGTGAGCATGACGTCTGGGAAACTGGGCACAGCTCTACCTCACTATCAGCAGCAATGGGGATGGCGGCTGCTCGAGATATGAAAGGCTCTGACGAAAGTGTAGTTGCGATTATTGGAGATGGGGCTCTTACAGGTGGGATGGCACTTGAAGCTCTTAATCATATCGGACACGAACAAAAAGATATGCTCGTCATCTTAAATGACAATGAAATGTCCATTGCTCCAAATGTAGGTGCTCTTCATAACATTTTAGGAAAGCTCCGCACAGCTGGCAAATATCATAAAGCGAAAGATGAACTTGAGTATTTACTTAAAAAAATCCCTGCGTTTGGCGGAGCGCTAGCTTCAACGGCTGAGCGTGTGAAAGATGCATTGAAATATTTGTTGGTTTCAGGAATTTTCTTTGAGGAGCTTGGTTTTACCTACCTTGGACCAGTAGATGGTCATGACGTTGAAGCGTTAATGGAAAACATTAAATATGCTAAGAAGACAAAAGGACCGGTCCTTATTCACGTACTTACGAAAAAAGGAAAAGGCTATCAACCTGCAGAAAGCGATCAAATTGGCGTTTGGCACGGTGTGAGTCCTTATAAGATTGAAGCAGGTGAACAAATTAAACCGAAGGTCGCAGCGCCTGGATATAGTAAGGTCGTTAGTGAAACAGTGCGAAAGCTTGCAGAGAAGGACGATCGCATCTCAGTCATCACGCCAGCCATGACAGTAGGCTCTAAGTGGGAAGCATTTGAAAAACAATTCCCAGAAAGGCTTTTTGATGTTGGTATAGCTGAGCAGCATGCTACTACAATGGCTGCAGGACTTGCAACTCAGGAATTAAAACCGGTTTTATCGATTTATTCTACGTTTCTTCAAAGAGCTTATGATCAGCTCGTTCATGACGTTTGCAGACAAAACTTGAATGTTTTCCTAGCGATTGACCGTTCTGGGCTTGTAGGAGCAGATGGTGAAACGCACCAAGGTGTTTTCGATATCTCATTCCTTAGACACTTACCTAATATGGTCCTTATGATGGCGAAAGATGAGAATGAATTGCAGCATATGGTTTATACTAGTTTGAAGTACAATCAGGGACCAATTGCTGTACGCTATCCTAGAGGGAACGGGATTGGTACAAAGATGGATCAAGAACTAAAGGAAATTCAAATTGGTAGCTGGGAAGTTATTCGTGAAGGTACGGATATTGCTCTCTTGTCATTTGGCCCTACGTTACAAGATCTGTTGAGTGCTGCGGATAAATTAGAAAAAGAAGGTATTTCAGCTCGTGTTATTAACGCTCGCTTCATAAAACCCTTAGATGAGAAAATGATTGCAGATCTCATGCAAGATGGCATACCGATGCTTACAGTTGAAGAAGCTATACTCCAAGGTGGATTTGGTAGTGCCATTCTAGAATATGTTAATGACAGTGGCTATCAGCATGGTGGTATTCAACGAATGGGAATCCCCGATGCTTATATCGAACACGGCAGTGTAAGTGAGTTATTAAAAGAAATTGGATTAACTTCAGATGATATTGCTGAGAAAGCAAAGAAAATGATTCCAGCAAAACAAAAGAGGGCATAAAAAAGCATGGCAAAAAAAGAAAGACTAGATGTACTCCTTGTAAACCGAGGTTTAATTGATACGAGAGAAAAAGCAAAAAGAGCAATTATGGCAGGTCTTGTCTTTTCAGAGACGGAAAGAATGGACAAACCAGGTATGAAAGTGCCAGAAGATATTCTTCTTCAAATTAAAGGAGATACGCTCCGTTATGTTGGACGTGGGGGTTTAAAGTTGGAGAAGGCCATTGACGTCTTCTCTCTCGATCCCGAAAACAAAGTGGTTTTAGATATTGGTTCTTCTACTGGTGGTTTTACAGACTGTGCACTTCAAAATGGCGCTTCCCTCGTTTATGCACTTGATGTAGGTTACAATCAATTAGCCTGGAAACTGCGAGTAGACGATCGTGTGGTTGTAAAAGAAAGAACGAATTTTCGATATGCTGTCAAAGAGGATTTTGAACAAGGACTCCCTGATCTCGCCACAATAGATGTCTCGTTCATTTCTTTAAAATTAATCCTACCTGTATTAAAAGGGATTTTGAAAGAGAAAGGTGAAGTTATCGCCCTCGTCAAACCGCAATTTGAAGCAGGCCGTGGAGAAATAGGCAAAAAAGGAATTGTCCGTGATAAAAACATTCATCATCGTGTACTGAAAGAAATGATGGATTTTGCTGAACTAGAAGGATATCAAGTAAACGGTATATCATATTCACCAATAACTGGTGGCGAAGGAAATATCGAATTTCTATTATATCTTGGCTGGAAACAGGAGAGCAAAGTCAAAAATGTTCCTTCTGCAGAAGAAGTTGTTGAAGAAGCACATCAGAAATTATAAAGGATACACGATGTGTGTCCTTTTTCTCGTTTAACATTCTATCAGGTTTTCTGAATTCGGAACGTTGGACTTTTCTTTTAGTAAGTGAATATTTATGAGGGTCTATACAAAAAAGGTTTGGGACTATATAATAAGGCTGTCAGATTTTACTTGCCGGAGGTTATACAATGAATAAGGGACAACGCCATATCAAGATACGGGAAATGATTGCCAATCAAGATGTTGAGACACAGGATGAGCTCGTCTATTGTCTTAAAAGTGCAGGATTTAACGTTACGCAAGCAACTGTTTCAAGAGATATTAAAGAGCTTCATCTTGTTAAAGTTCCAACAATCGACGGCAGATATAAATACAGTTTGCCAGCAGATCAGCGCTTTAACCCGCTTCAAAAATTAAAAAGAACTTTAACAGACGCGTTTATTAGTATTGATCATGCGGATCATCTTATTGTAATGAAAACGCTTCCTGGTAACGCTAATGCTATCGGTGCTCTAATCGATAATTTAGACTGGGAAGAGATTATGGGGAATATAAGCGGAGATGATACGATTCTAATTATATGTAAGAGCGCCGATGCGGCCCCGATGTTATCACAACGGTTTATTGATATGCTGTAGAATATGAATGAGGATCTTTAAAGGTGGGAGAATATGTTAGCGGAACTATCCATTCGTAATTTTGCGATCATAGAAGCGATTACCGTTTCATTTGAGCGTGGGTTAACCGTTCTTACTGGAGAAACAGGTGCTGGTAAATCCATCATTATTGATGCCATAGGGCTATTAGTTGGTGGGAGAGGTTCAGCTGAATTCGTTCGTTATGGAACGAAAAAAGCAGAAATTGAAGGGTTATTTCATATTGATACAAGCCATCCAACGGTGCAAAAACTTGAAGATGTCGGAATCGAGTTTACAGATGACATGGTGGTACTGCGCCGTGATATTTCACATACAGGTAAAAGCATCTGCCGAGTAAATGGAAAGTTAGTGACGCTTGGAATTTTGCGAGAGATTGGTCAAACACTTATTGACATTCACGGTCAGCATGAACATCAGGATTTAATGCAATCTGATAAGCATCTTACTTTGCTCGATCAGTTTGGGGAACGGTCAATTGGTCCGGCTCTTTTTGAATACAGGGAAATCTTTCAAAGATACAAAAAAATCCAGCAGCAAATGAAAAATTTAACTGAGAATGAACAGCAGATGGCTCATAGGCTGGATTTAATTCAATATCAACTTGAAGAAATCACGAAAGCTGAGCTTTCTCCTAATGAAGATGATCAGTTAATGGACGAGAAATTACGATTAGGTAATTTTGAGAAACTATATACCGCTCTTCAGGATGTTTATGATTCCCTACATGGAGATAATAAAGGACTAGACTGGGTAGGGCTTGCGATGTCACAACTAGAGTCAGTTGCGGACCTTGATGAAGAACTACAGGGATACCATGAAGAAGTAGCCAATCAATTTTATCTACTTGAAGAAACGGCAGGTAAATTAAATACATATCGTGATCAACTTGAATTTGATCCCGCACGATTGGATTTTGTAGAAGAACGACTAAACGAAATTCAATTATTAAAGCGAAAGTATGGAGAATCGGTAGAAGATATATTGGAATATGCAGCTTCGATTGAAGATGAAGTAGATGAATTATTAAACAGAGAAGATCGCGTAGACGAGCTACAGGCTGACTTAAAGGGTATTAAGGCTGATTTAACTGTAGAGGCTAATAATTTGACCGGTCTGCGAAAAAAAGTTGCTAGTGAGCTTGTTGGATCCATTCACCATGAGCTTAGAGATCTTTATATGGAAAAAACAGAATTTGCAATTCATTTTAATGACCGTGATGAAAGTAAGAAAGACTTTTTCCATCGATCCGGACAAGATGATATTGATTTTATGATCTCTACCAATCCAGGCGAGCCGCTTAAGGAGCTTTCTAAAACGGCTTCTGGTGGCGAGTTATCTCGTATCATGTTAGCGTTGAAGTCCATCTTCTCAAAACATCAAGGTATTACATCAATTATATTTGACGAAGTAGATACTGGTGTAAGTGGAAGGGTTGCTCAAGCGATGGCGGAGAAGATACAGCGTCTTTCCGCCGGGTCCCAAGTACTTGTTATTACTCACCTTCCTCAAGTTGCAGCAATGGCTGATCATCACCTTTATATTTCAAAAGAAGAAACGGGTGAAGGTCGAACAAAGACAAGTGTTGGAAATTTAAGTACAGATGAACAAATAGAAGAACTTGGAAGAATGATTGCTGGCGCCGAAATGACAGAGCTTACAAAGAAACATGCAAAAGAATTGTTATATCAAGCAAACCAAATTAAATCATGATATGTAATGCTATCCAACTGAGGGTAGCATTTTCATTTTTAGAGGTTATAATAACAGCCACTCAAGGCAAAATTATAGATACAGCCATGTTGGAGGTGTGAGCAAGAGCGAGGAGAGTGAAGGATTGAAGATAGAGATGTTTCGAAAGCTGTTAGGAGTAGTTCTCCTTGGAGGTTTAATCGTACTTGGGTTTTCAAAACCAATACAGTTATTTTTATCAATTCCAGATGAGATTATCATGTTTGAAGGAGATCAAACAACAATATCCTCTGTTACTACTGCCGTTGCAACGCTTGAAAGCTCTGAAGTGGCAAGTCTTAACCCTTCGGGGAAAGAAATTGCGGTTAACGGCGCCAAAAGCGGTTCTGATATTCTGGATTTAACTGTTGGAAATATTCCCATTAAAAAAGTTGATGTGAAAGTTCTTCCTGATTTTAAAGTTATACCTGGTGGGCAATCAATTGGTGTAAAATTAAACACTCGTGGTGTACTCGTTGTTGGTCACCATTTAATTCATACGAATCAAGGAGATCGGTCACCAGGAGAAATTGCTGACATTCAAGTAGGCGATATTATCACTAAGATAAATGGTCAAGCCGTTCAAAAAATGAGCGACATTGGCTCAATTGTAAAAAAAGCAGCAAATAATGGCCAAGCATTAGAAGTGACGATTGTAAGAGAAAACGAAGAACTTAGTAAGAAGTTGGTTCCTGTTAAGGATAAACAAAATGAAGCATACAGGATTGGGTTGTATATACGTGACTCTGCAGCAGGAGTTGGCACGCTAACGTTTTATCATCCAGATACGAAAAAATATGGTGCTCTAGGACATGTTATTTCTGATATGGATACGAAGAAGCCAATTGTAGTTAATCGGGGAGAGATTTATCCCTCTTCTGTAACATCAATTGAAAAAGGTAGCAACGGTCACCCTGGTGAAAAGCTAGCAAGATTTTCTAAAACGGATCAAAAGCTTGGTACAATAACGCGGAACAGTCCTTTCGGTATTTTCGGAGAAATGAACCAGGAAGTAAAAAAAGGCCTGTATGATAAGCCGATGCCGATTGCGCTATCTCATCAAGTGAAAGAAGGTCCCGCTAAAATTTTAACAGTAGTAAAAGGTAGTGAGGTAAAAGAATATGATGTAGAAGTTATCAGTTCAATTCCTCAGAAGTTCCCTGCTACAAAAGGAATGGTTATTAAAGTAACTGATCCGCAGTTGTTAAATGAAACGGGTGGGATTGTACAAGGGATGAGTGGAAGCCCCATTATTCAAGATGGAAAAGTAATTGGAGCGGTTACTCATGTGTTTGTTAATGATTCCACTTCAGGCTATGGCGTTCATATTGAATGGATGTTAGAAGAAGCTGGTATTAATATTTATGAAGAAAGTCGTAATGAAAAGCGAACAGCGAGCTAAAAAAGCTCAATGTTCGCTTTCTTTCATTTTCAAACCATGGTATACTTTGGATGAAGAAAATTCGACAAAATTGAAAGATTATTCAGAAAATGTAGTTATGTGTAGTAAATTGAAGTATGCTAGAGAATGATGAAGAATAAATATTGTTTTTAAATGTTTTTAGAAATTTTAGAGGGAATTTACAACTTCCGTTGAATTTCTATACTACTACGGTAACCAAACTTGTGGAAGGAGAGACGGAGCCGTGCAAAAAATAAAAGTATGTCTAGCTGATGATAATCGTGAATTGGTGAATTTAATTGAGGAATATATGTCACGACAAGAGGATATGGAGGTAGTCGGAACCGCTTCCAATGGACAGGAATGCTTAGAAGTTCTTGAAGATCAAGAACCTGATGTACTTGTACTTGATATTATTATGCCGCATTTAGATGGCCTGGCTGTTCTAGAACGTTTAAGAGAAATGAATTATACTTGTAGCGTTATTATGCTCACTGCCTTCGGTCAGGAAGACGTAACGAAAAAAGCAGTAGATTTAGGAGCATCCTACTTTATTTTAAAACCGTTTGATATGGATAATTTAGCAAGTCATGTAAGGCAAGTAAGTGGTAAGAAAACAACATTTACAACAAGTAATGGCTCATATAAGCGTCCTCAGCGTGAAAGTCGCCCTAGAAACCTTGATGCGAGCATCACGAGTATTATTCATGAAATCGGGGTACCGGCACATATTAAAGGTTATATGTACTTAAGAGAAGCGATTACGATGGTTTATAATGATATTGAACTATTAGGTTCAATCACGAAGGTCCTATATCCTGATATTGCGAAAAAATTCAATACAACTTCATCCAGAGTTGAACGTGCGATTCGTCATGCGATTGAGGTTGCTTGGAGTCGAGGTAATGTAGAGTCTATTTCAAACTTGTTTGGCTATACTGTGAGTATGTCTAAAGCGAAACCAACAAATTCTGAGTTCATTGCAATGGTTGCTGATAAGCTTCGGATTGAGCACAACATGGATAATTATTCTCATAGCAGGTAATTCGAATTCAAACATAAATCAAGTTATCTCTATTTGAGAGTTGATGAAAGCTTAACAAAACGTTCCAAATAAAATATGGAAAAACAAAGCCCCTTCTTTTGTGAAGTTGGCTTTGTTTTTATGTCTGGGAGATGACTACAATGTGAACCTGTACTTTTACGAAAGATCTTTCAATGAAAGATTACTGTTTTTTAGAAGAGAATCTTGGCTGTACTTTATTTCGCTTGCGATCACGATAGAAAATAAATCCACCAACGAAAGCAAGGCCAGCGATAAGGAAAATGAGTCCGAAAATAAATTGAACAACAAGAGAAGTGAACGGTGGGTTTACTACTCCGAAAAGAACATCTCTCATTAATTTGATACCGATAACGCCGGTGATTCCTGGAATTAATACGACAAGCAAAGCAACTAACCTCATTACTGGTGCACCCTCTCTACACATCACTAGTGCTATTGTAGCGAAGTAGGAATGAAGTGTCCATTAGTGTTTGTAACTTACAAAAAACGATAAAAACAACCGTGCATAATTTGTCAAAATTAAAAAAGAGATGTATGATTAGTATGAAATATATTGCATGTATAGGGTGCAGGTGATGAAAAAGTTGCGAACATGTATGATTGTAGGTGCTGGAAGAGGCGGATTGGCGCTTTTGCAGATTTTGCAGGAAACTAAAATGATGAAAGTTATTGCGATGGTGGATTGTCACCAAGGCGCACCTGGTATTCTTAAAGCTCGTAATAGTGGGATAGCTGTATTTGAAGATTGGAAAGTAGCATTAAATCAATTTGAAATCGATGTCATTGTAGAAGCTACTGGGGATGAAGCGGTTTTTGAAGAAATAAGAGACAGGCGAGAAAAGCATACTGTCCTGATTCCAGGATCGGTCGCTAATATTGTTTTAAAGCTTATTGAAGAAAAAGAAATATTAATTGATACGTTACGACATCAATCCAAACAACAAGAAATTATTTTAGATTCAACACATGATGGCATGATTGCTGTGGATGTGAATGAGGAAGTGACCTTATTTAATCGAAGTGCCGAGAAAATAACGGGAATTAGCAAAGAGCTCGCGGATGGAAAAATAATTGGGTCTCTTATGGCTTCAAGTAGACTTCCGCGCGTCCTTTCATCTGGAAAAGCGGAAATTAATAAAGAACAGTTACTTCCTAATGGTAAGAAAATTATTACCACGAGAATTCCGATGTTTAATGATGAAGGAAAACGCATAGGGGCTTTGGCTGTTTTTAAAGATATGACCGCAATTGAACAGATGGCGCAAGAGGTAACAAATTTAAAAAGTGTTCAATCAATGCTGGAAGCTATAATACAGTCTTCTGACGAGGCAATCTCAGTAGTGGATGAAACTGGGAAAGGGCTTATGATCAACCCTGCCTACACAAGATTAACTGGTCTTCAACGGGAAGAAGTAATTGGAAAGCCGGCGAATACGGATATTTCTGAAGGTGAAAGCATGCACATGCGTGTACTCAGAACGAGAAAACCAGTGCGTGGCGTGCAAATGAAAGTCGGTCCCTCAAAAAGAGAAGTTGTTGTTAATGTTTCACCAGTTATAGTGGATGGTCTATTAAAAGGAAGTGTCGGTGTGATTCATGACATTTCAGAACTACACTCTTTGAACAATCAACTTCAACGAGCGAGACAAATAATCAGAACACTTGAAGCGAAGTATTCCTTTGAAGACATTATCGGGAAGTCAGAGGAAATGACTTTCTCTGTACAACAAGCGAAACTGGCAGCCTCGACGCCAGCTACTGTTCTTCTTCGTGGTGAATCGGGAACAGGTAAGGAACTATTTGCCCATGCCATACATAATGCAAGTGATCGTAAATACAACAAATTTGTCAGAGTGAACTGTGCTGCTATTTCTGAATCCTTATTTGAAAGCGAACTTTTTGGTTATGAAGATGGCGCATTTTCAGGTGCTAGACAGGGTGGTAAACGAGGGCTTTTTGAGGAGGCGAATGGAGGGAGTATATTCCTTGATGAAATAGGGGAGGTATCTCTAGGGACTCAGGCAAAGCTTCTTCGCGTTCTTCAGGAGCGAGAAATAGTTCGTGTAGGTGGAGCGAAGCCAATTTCAATTAATGTAAGAATAATTGCAGCAACAAATGCGAAACTGGAAAAAAGAATAATCGATGGTTCATTTAGGGAAGATTTATACTATCGATTAAATCGACTGCCGATACAAATAGCTCCTTTGAGACAACGGAAAGAAGATATTACTGCCCTTGCGAAACATTTACTTACGAAAATTAATCAAGATTATGGGAGAAATGTTAAAGGGATAACGGAGGCGGCTGTTGACTATTTAAAATCTTATGATTGGCCAGGTAATGTTAGGGAGTTTGAGAATGTTTTGGGAAGAATTGTGATTCATATGGATGTCTCTGAAACGATGATTGATTCGCACCATCTCCCATCATTGTTGAGTGAGAAAAAAGACGCTGATGTGCTGTTCGTCGAACGAACACCTGACAAAATGTTGTCTCAGCTAGTCGATGAATTTGAAAAGAAGACAATTCGTCAAACTCTTGCCCATTATGAGGGAAATAAAACTGCGACAGCAAAGGCCTTAGGTGTGTCACTTCGTAATCTGTACTACAAGATGGAAAAACACGGTATTGAAAAGTCTGGCATGCAATAATTTGCGTGGTGTGCAGGATTTTGCGTAGGCGATCAGCTTAAAACCCTGTTACGACAATAATGTAGAATTGGCACGGAACTTGCATAATAGTATGATGGCGTAGAGGGAGGACATCAATGAATCTAGATCAACTTGTAATGGAAGTATCCAAACAACCTAACAAAACGATTGCACTTGCTGCTGCTGCAGATAAAGAAGTGATTGAAGCGGTTCATAAAGCTATTCAGAAACAACTGGCATCATTCATTCTTTACGGTGAAAAGCAAGAAATCAAGCGAATGTTAACTGATGAAGGTTTAACTGAATCATCATCTCTTCAAATTGTGCATGTGGAGTCAGATCAAGAAGCTTCGAGAATGGCTGTTCAAGCCGTTCGAAATGGAGATGCCGATGTTTTAATGAAAGGAATGGTCTCCACTTCAGTCATTTTGAAAGAAGTATTAAATAAAGAATATGGCTTGCGAAAAGGAAAGGTTCTTTCGCACGTAGCCGCATTCGATGTTAGAGGATATGAACGACTGCTTTTTGTAACAGACTCTGGTATGAATATTGAGCCGGATTTAACGCAAAAGGTGGAAATTGTTAATAACGCCGTATCGATTGCGAGAAGTATTGGAATTGCGCGCCCTAAAGTTGTTCCGTTAGCCGCAGTAGAAGTCGTTAATCCAGCTATGCAAGCGACGCTTGATGCATCGGCGCTAACTCAGATGAATAGAAGAGACCAGATTTCTGAATGCGTGATTGATGGACCACTCGCATTGGATAACGCTATTTCAATAGAAGCAGCAGAGCATAAGGGAATACAAAGTGAAGTAGCTGGGAAAGCAGATATCCTTCTTGTTCCTTCAATAGAAGTAGGGAATGCATTGTATAAATCACTTGTCTATTTTGCAAATGCAAAAGTTGGTGGAGTCATCGCTGGCGCTAAAGCGCCAATTGTTTTAACTTCTCGCGCAGATAGTTCAGAAAGCAAAGTTTATAGTATCGCGCTTGCAGTAAGTTCAGCTAAATAAAATTAGAGGATAACAGAGAGGGAGATTACTGATGGAACTTTTTACTTATATGGAGAAATACGATTATGAACAAGTGGTTGTTTGTCAAGATAAAGCTTCAGGATTAAAAGCGATTATTGCGATTCATGATACAACTCTAGGACCAGCTCTCGGCGGAACAAGAATGTGGACATACGCTTCTGAAGAAGCTGCATTTGAGGATGCACTTCGTTTAGCCAAAGGAATGACGTACAAAAATGCTGCAGCAGGTTTAAATCTCGGCGGAGGAAAAACAGTTATCATCGGTGATCCTCGTAAAGACAAAAATGAAGCGATGTTCCGTGCATTTGGACGATATATTCAGGGATTAAACGGTCGTTACATTACTGCCGAAGACGTGGGTACTACTGTTCAAGATATGGATACTATTCATGAAGAAACAGAATATGTAACGGGTATTTCACCAGCGTTTGGTTCTTCTGGTAACCCTTCTCCTGTAACAGCTTATGGTGTTTATGTAGGAATGAAGGCGGCAGCAAAAGAAGCGTTTGGTACAGATTCTTTACAAGGTAAAACAGTAGCTGTTCAAGGTGTAGGAAATGTTGCCTATAATCTCTGCAAACACCTTCATGAAGAAGGAGCTTCTCTAGTTGTTACAGATATCAACAAAGAATCAGTTGATCGTGCAGTAACTGACTTTGGTGCAAAAGCTGTAGATCCCGACGACATTTACGAGGTAGACTGTGATATTTTTGCACCATGTGCACTTGGTGCAATTATCAATGACGATACAATTGGCAAAATTAAAGCGAAAGTTATTGCAGGAGCAGCAAACAACCAGCTTCGCGAAACAACACACGGTGATCAGATTCATGAGATGGGTATTGTTTATGCCCCAGACTATGTAATCAATGCTGGTGGTGTTATTAACGTTGCAGATGAGCTTTATGGCTATAATCGCGATCGTGCAATGAAGCGCGTTGATGGCATTTATGACACTATTTCAAAAGTTATCGAAATTTCTAAACGCGATGGCATTCCTACTTATGCAGCGGCAGACCGTCTTGCTGAAGAAAGAATTGAGCAAATGAAGCAGTCAAGAAGTCAATTCTTAATGAACTCTCAGCATATTTTAGGTCATCGTAGATAAACGGAGGGTTTGGAGTGACAGATAAAGTATATAGACTTCTGGTAATCAACCCGGGATCAACTTCAACAAAAATAGGCGTATTTGATAATGAGCGTGCTGTATTTGAGAAATCATTACGGCACGATACAGATGAAATCAATCAATTTAAAACAATCATCGATCAATATGAATTTAGGAAAAATACTATTCTTGAAGCGTTAGATGAAGAAGATATTAATATTTCGAGATTATCCGCGGTTGTAGGACGCGGTGGTTTGTTGCGTCCTATCGAGGGTGGAACATACTCAGTTAATGAACGCATGCTTGAAGATCTTCGTAATGGTTATTCGGGTGAACATGCTTCGAATTTAGGTGGGATTATTGCTTTTGAAATTGCTGAACAGCTCAATATCCCATCTTTTATTGTTGACCCAGTAGTTGTTGATGAGCTTCAAGATGTAGCTCGCCTTTCTGGAGTGCCAGAAATCGAACGTAAAAGTATTTTTCATGCATTAAACCAAAAAGCAGTCGCCAGACGAGTAGCTTCTCAATTAAATAGCAAATACGAAGATCTTAACCTTATCGTAACTCATATGGGTGGCGGGATAACCGTAGGCGCCCATCGAAAAGGTAAAGTCGTGGATGTAAATAATGGTTTGCACGGTGAAGGGCCATTCTCACCAGAACGTGCTGGAACAGTTCCTGTTGGTGATCTAGTCTCCATGTGTTTTTCAGGAGAATATTATGCTGACGAAATTATGAAAAAGCTTGTTGGACAAGCAGGTTACGTTGGTTATCTTGGAACAAACGATGCCGTTAAAGTGGAACAGCGGATTCAAAATGGAGATGAGAAGGCGAAACTGATCTTTGATGCCATGGCATACCAGGTAGCTAAAGAGATTGGAGCGGCTAGTGCTGTTCTTGCTGGAGAAGTGGATGCGATCGTTTTAACGGGTGGGCTTGCTTATGGAAAACAATTTGTCTCGCAAATTACTGAGCAAATCAAGTGGATTGCTGATGTTCTCGTTCATCCTGGTGAAAATGAGCTACAGGCACTCGCAGAAGGTGGATTACGCGTGTTAAGAGAAGAGGAAATAGCGAAAATTTATCCTGTTTCTTCTGTGGAGTCACTGGTTTAGAGCTTCTAACGCATTTTCATTAAAAATCATGTGCAGTGTCTCTTTTAAAAAAAGGGGAATAAAACGTTTTATAAAGGAGAATTTGAATGGCTGAAGAATATGATCTCGTCATAATGGGTGGAGGTACTGGGGGCTATGTAGCTGCTATTCGTGCTTCCCAACTAGGTCTAAAAACGGCAATCGTTGAAAAGCGTGAACTTGGTGGTACTTGTTTGCATCGCGGCTGTATTCCAAGTAAAGCGTTACTTCGAAGTGCAGAAGTATATGCCACTGCTAAGCATGGAGAGAAATTTGGCGTGATGGCAAAGGAAATTGCGTTAGATTTTAAAAAGGTTCAAGAACGTAAGCAGGGAATTGTTGAACAGCTTCATAATGGCGTGAAGCACCTTATGAAACAAGGGAAAATAGATGTATTTGAAGGATTCGGTCGAATTCTTGGGCCATCCATTTTCTCTCCAATGCCTGGTACGGTTTCAGTTGAAATGAATAACGGGGAAGAAAATGAAATGTTGATTCCTAAAAACGTTATTATTGCAACGGGCTCGAAGCCTCGTACGCTTCCTGGACTTGAGGTAGATGGCGAGTATGTTATGACCTCAGATGAAGCTCTTCATATGGAAAGCCTCCCATCTTCCATTATCATTGTCGGCGGTGGCGTTATTGGAATTGAGTGGGCGTCCATGCTTGTTGATTTTGGTGTAGAGGTGACTGTCCTCGAATATGCTGATCGTATTGTGCCAACAGAAGATAAAGATATCTCTAAAGAAGCACACAAATTGATGAAGAAAAAGGGGATCAAGCTTTTCACTGGTGCAAAAGTGATGGGCGAGTCGTTAACAAAGGATCAGGGTGTATCCATTCAAGCGGAACATGATGGAGAAACGAAAACGTTTTCTGCAGATAAGATGCTCGTGTCAGTAGGACGGGAAGCAAACGTGAAAAACATCGGTCTTGAGAACACGACAATTGAAGTAGATAACGGCGTTATTCAAACCAATGAATATTTCCAAACAAAAGAATCTCATATATACGCGATTGGTGATGTGATTGGTGGTATGCAGCTTGCTCACGTTGCTTCACATGAAGGGATTACTGCAGTAGAACACTTAGCCGATCAAGATCCTGACCCAATCGATTACACTCAGGTTCCAAGCTGTATTTACAGCAGTCCAGAAATGGCAAGTGTAGGGTTAACAGAAGCGCAGGCGAAAGAGCAAGGTCATAACGTTAAGATTGGAAAGTTCCCTTTTAAAGCAATAGGAAAAGCACTTGTTTTCGGAGAATCTGATGGATTTGTGAAAATTGTAGCTGATGCGGACAATGAGGATCTTTTAGGAGTACATATGATCGGCCCTCATGTAACCGATATGATTTCTGAAGCGGGTCTAGCGAAAGTTCTTGATGCGGCCTCTTGGGAAGTGGCGCATACAATTCATCCTCACCCAACACTGTCTGAAGCAATCGGTGAAGCTGCACTTGCAGTGGATGGGAAAGCAATTCATTCTTAATAAAAGGTTTATTTAAGGAGGTAAAACATTATGGCTGAAAATCGTCATGAAGCATTAGGACTTTCAGATGAGAGAGTGCTTGAAATGTTTGAAACAATGTTAATGGCTCGTAAAATCGATGAGCGCATGTGGTTACTTAATCGCGCTGGTAAAATCCCTTTCGTTATTTCCTGTCAGGGACAAGAAGCGGCTCAGGTTGGATCTGCATTTGCAATGGATCCAGAGAAAGATTTTGTTGCACCGTATTACCGTGATATGGGCGTAGTCCTTTCTTTCGGCATGACAGCAAAAGATCTGATGCTCTCAGGTTTCGCTAAAGCAGAAGATCCAAACTCAGCAGGTCGTCAAATGCCGGGTCACTTTGGACAGAAGAAGAACAACATCATCACTGGCTCTTCACCTGTAACAACTCAGGTGCCTCATGCAGTTGGTTTTGCTCTAGCGGGTCGCATGGAAGGGAAAGACCTTGTAACGTTCTGTTCGTTTGGAGAAGGCTCATCTAATCAGGGAGATTTTCATGAGGCGGCTAACTTTGCAGGCGTTCATAAGTTACCAGTGCTATTCGTTTGTGAAAACAACAAATACGCGATTTCAGTACCAGTTTCAAAGCAGTTAGCTTGTGAGAAAGTTTCTGATCGCGCGATTGGTTATGGCATGCCTGGTGTAACGGTTGATGGAAATGATCCACTTGCTGTTTATGAAGCTGCGAAAGAAGCGGTAGAAAGAGGGCGCCGAGGTGATGGCCCAACATTGATTGAGACTGTATCTTATCGTTTAACACCTCACTCAAGTGATGACGATGATCGCGCTTATCGTACGCGTGAAGAAGTTGAAGAAGCGAAGAAAAAGGATGCTGTTATTACGTTTGCAGCTTATTTAAAAGAAGTAGGCGTTTTGACTGATGAAATTGAAAAAGAAATTCATGAGCGTGTTCAAAAAGAAGTAGATGAAGCAACAGAGTACGCAGAAAATGCAGACTATGCACCAGCTGAAGATGCAATGAAGTATGTATACGAAGAGTAAGGAGGAACCATTATGCCAGTTATTTCATATATTCAAGCGATAACCCAGGCTTTAAGAGAAGAAATGCAGCGCGATGAGAAAGTTTTTGTACTAGGCGAGGATGTTGGTGTACGCGGAGGAGTTTTCCGCGCAACGGACGGTCTTTATGACGAGTTTGGTGAACAACGTGTGATTGATACCCCACTTGCAGAATCGGCCATTGCTGGTGTTGGAATTGGTGCTGCCATGTACGGAATGAGACCTGTTGCAGAAATGCAGTTTGCAGATTTTATTATGCCTGCTGTTAACCAAATTGTATCTGAAGCAGCGAAGATTCGTTATCGGTCAAATAATGATTGGAATTGTCCTATTACAATACGTGCCCCTTATGGTGGTGGCGTTCACGGTGCACTTTATCATTCACAATCCGTCGAAGCGCTTTTTGCTAACGTCCCTGGACTTAAAATTGTTATGCCTTCTACCCCTTACGATGCAAAAGGGCTGTTAAAAGCTGCCATTCGTGATAACGATCCGGTTCTTTTCTTTGAGCATAAGCGTGCTTATCGGTTGATCAAAGGCCAAGTCCCTGAAGAAGAGTATACGCTTCCAATTGGAAAAGCTGATGTAAAACGTGAAGGTGACGATATTACAGTAATTACATACGGTCTAAGCGTGCACTTTGCTCTTCAAGCAGCAGAGAAGCTTGAAAAAGACGGTATTTCTGCACATGTTCTTGATCTTCGTACAGTTTACCCATTGGACCGTGAGTCCATTGTGGAAGCTGCGAAAAAGACAGGTAAAGTTCTTCTTGTTACGGAAGACAACAAAGAAGGAAGTATCATTGGTGAAGTTTCTGCCATTATTGCAGAAGAGTGTCTTTTTGATCTTGATGCGCCGATTCAGCGCTTAGCAGGACCGGATGTACCAGCTATGCCGTACTCCCCACCAATGGAGAAGTACTTTATGCTGAATCCTGACAAAGTAGAAAAAGCAATGCGAGAACTAGCAGAATACTAAAAGATTGTAAGAAGTGGAGGGTTTATTGTGGCAGTTGAAAAAATACTGATGCCTCAACTTGGAGAAAGTGTCACAGAAGGAACGATTGAAAAATGGCTCGTTGAAGTCGGTGATACTGTAAACAAATATGATCCAATTGCAGAGGTAAATACAGATAAAGTGAATGCGGAAGTACCTTCATCTTATTCAGGAGTTATTAAAGAACTAGTCGCTGGAGAAGGCGATACAATTGAAGTCGGTGAGCTTGTATGTTACATCGATGTTGAAGGTGGAGCTGCTAAAGAAGAAAAGCAGGAAGAGTCAACAGGTCAACAGGCGATTGAAAACATTTCTGAAGAAAAGAAAGAGCAGGATGAGGATCAACCGATGAAACGTCGCTACTCACCAGCAGTTCTTCGTATGTCTCAAGAGAATAATATCGACCTTGAACAAATTAGTGGTTCTGGTAAAGGTGGGCGTATTACTCGAAAAGATATTCAGAAGGTAATTGACTCAGGTGAAATTCCAGCACCAAAGCAAGAACAAACTCCTGCTGAAAACAAAAAAGAAGCGAAGAGTGAAGCACCTAAAGCTCCAAAAGCTCCATCTAAATCAGTGCCAGAATCAAAAGCCGCTGATGTTCCTGTTGCAGAAGGCGATATTGAGATTCCAGTGACAGGTGTTCGTCGCGCCATTGCAAACAATATGCTTCGCAGTAAGCATGAAGCTCCACATGCGTGGACAATGGTGGAAGTAGATGTAACAAATCTTGTGGAATACCGTAATGGGATTAAAGATGATTTCAAAAAGAAAGAAGGGTATGGTTTAACGTTCTTTGCTTTCTTTGTTAAAGCTGTCGTCGAAGCACTTAAAGAATTCCCTCAAATGAATTCGATGTGGGCTGGAGATAAAATCGTTCAGAAAAAAGATATTAATATTTCGATTGCGGTTGGAACAGATGAATCACTTTTCGTTCCGGTTATTAAGAACGCAGATGAGAAATCAATTAAAGGGATTGCTCGTGAAGTGAAAGAGCTCGCCCAAAAAGCAAAAACAGGTAAGCTCAAAGGTGAAGAAATGCAGGGTGGAACGTTTACCGTAAATAACACTGGCTCATTTGGCTCTGTTCAATCTATGGGCATTATTAATTATCCTCAAGCTGCTATTCTTCAAGTAGAGAGCATTGTGAAACGACCAGTCGTTATGAATAACGGGATGATTGCTGTCCGTGATATGGTAAATCTTTGCCTTTCTCTTGATCACAGAGTACTTGATGGCATGATTTGCGGTAAGTTTCTTGCTCGAGTTAAAGAAAACCTAGAAACAATCTCAAAAGATAACACATCTGTTTACTAAAATGTACAGCCATCTCATTTAGGGATGGCTGTTTTTTTGATAGAATGAAAGCGTTTCTTGGAAAAGTGAAGTGATTCGCGATACAATAAGAAAGAAAGCGATTTGAATTAAGGGAGGAATCTAGCATGTCAATGGACTTTAATCTATTTATGAATGATGTTGTCGCGACAGCTCGTGAAGAGATCAAAGCAGCAGGATATAAAGAATTAACAACACCTGAAGAGGTAGAAGAGGTTGTGACAAGTAAAGGAACGACACTTGTGATGGTCAACTCAGTATGTGGTTGTGCAGGAGGCGTTGCGCGTCCTGCTGCAAGGATCGCGATCAATAACGAGAAAACACCTGATAATCTTGTAACGGTTTTTGCCGGTCAAGATAAAGAAGCAACAGCAAAAGCACGTTCTTATTTTACAGGGTTTGCACCATCTTCTCCTTCGTTTGCTATTCTAAAAGACGGAGAAATCATTAACATGGTAGAACGTCATGAAATCGAAGGAAGCGATCCTGAAGAAGTATCCGGAATGTTACAATATTTATTCAATAAATATTGCTAATAGCTTTTCAGTGAGCACCAGGCAAAATGCCTGGTGCTTTTTTATGCATTATTTATTCATTCTAAAATTTATGAAACTAAATGTAGTGATGTATATTTGTGAAAATAACAGAATATACAGAAAAAAATTACTTTAATTTATATGAAAATATATGAATAAATATGTAGAATAAGAACGAGATATCTGATATAGTGATAAATATTCAAGTTAACGAATTATTATACATTTATCAGGGGGAATAAAAATGAAGAAAAAATGGTTAATCGTGATAGTAGGATTATTTATGGTTATGGGACTTGCTGCATGCGGGTCTTCAAATGAAGATGCAAGCCAAGATGATGGCGCGAATTCAGAAAAAACTCTCGTAATGGGCACTTCTGCTGACTATCCGCCGTTTGAATATATTGATTCTGCGCAAGGAGAAGAGATTATTGGATTTGATGTAGATATCGCCAGTTACATCGCTGATGAATTAGGCTATAACGTTGAGATAAAGGATATGGATTTTAGTGGACTAATTACTGCATTAAGTAGTGAGCGTGTCGATTTTGTTCTTGCAGGGATGACGCCTACAGAAGAGCGTAAGGAGAACGTTGACTTCTCGGATATTTATTATTCAGCTAACCATATGATCGTCTCTTCAACGGATAATGAAATGGTAAAACCTGAAGATCTCGATGGAGCAAAAGTAGGGGTTCAACTCGGCTCAATTCAAGAAGACAAAGCTAACGAATTAAAAGAAAGTGGAATCGAAATGGAAATCGTCACGTTAAATCGTATTCCAGAACTGATTCAAGAACTTAAATCAGGACGTTATGATGCCATTATTATTGAAGATACTGTAGCAAAAGGCTACTTAGAAAGTAATGACGATCTCACTGGTGAGAATCTTCCTAATACAGAAGAGGCGGGGTCAGCTGTCGCTTTCCCGAAAGATAGTGAGTTAACGAACGAGTTTAACGAAGTAATTAAGGAAATGAAGGATAATGGTAAGATGGACGAGCTTATCGAAAAGTGGTTTGGACAGGACACCGTAGAATAACATCATAGAAGAAAGGATGAACAGGCATGAATTTGGATTTCGGTCAATTCGTGCCTAATATTCCCTACATCCTGCAAGGAATATTGGTCACGTTAAAGTTTGTTAGTGTTTCAGCTATAGTAGGATTTGTACTCGGCACAATACTTGCATTATTTAAAATCGGGCGAGTAAAGATGCTTAGTTGGCTAGCTGATGCTTATACATCTGTTTTCAGAGGTACCCCTCTTATCTTACAGTTATTATTATTTTATCATGCAACACCTCAGTTAACGGGTTATGATATTTCAGCTTTTGAAGCGGGTGTTCTCTCATTTGGTCTCAACTCTGCCGCCTATATATCTGAGATAATACGAGCAGGAATTCGTGCCGTAGACACTGGACAAAATGAAGCTGCCGCCGCCCTGGGTATTCCTTATCGTCCAATGATGAAGGATATTATCTTGCCGCAAGCTATGAAAAATATTTTACCTGCCCTTATGAATGAGTTTATTACATTAACAAAAGAATCTGCGATTGTTTCTGTTATTGGTGTATTTGATATTATGAGACGAAGTCAGATTGTGGCTGCTGAGAAATTCAAATACTTTGAACCGTTACTAATTGCAGGGATTATTTACTATTTGCTTGTTATGATTTTAACGCTGATAGGAAAAATAGTCGAAAGGAGAATGAGTCGCAGTGATTAAAGTAGAAAACCTTCACAAAAATTTCGGTAACAATGAAGTATTAAGTGGGATTAATACATCGATTAAGAAAGGTGAAGTGGTTGCGATTATAGGACCTTCTGGATCTGGTAAGTCGACTCTTCTTCGGTGTTTGAATCAACTAGAACAAGTAAGTTCTGGTTCAATATGGGTGGATGATAAGAAACTAACAGACTCATCTACAAATATCATGGACTTACGTCAGACAATTGGGATGGTCTTCCAACATTTTCATCTCTTTCCACATAAAACCGTTCTAGAAAACCTTATCTACGCACCAATGAAAGTAAAGGGAATAAAGCGAGATATTGCTGAAGCAAAAGCTCACGAGCTCCTTTTACAAGTAGGTCTATCGATGAAGGCGAATGAGTATCCAAAGCGCTTGTCTGGTGGACAAAAACAGCGTGTTGCGATTGCCAGAGCCCTAGCAATGGAGCCAGAATATATGTTGTTTGATGAACCTACATCTGCACTTGATCCTGAGATGGTTAAAGAGGTATTAGACGTCATGAAAGATCTTGGGCAATCTGGGATGACGATGGTCATCGTTACCCATGAAATGGCATTTGCAAGAGAAGCGGCAGATCGAATTTTGTTTTTAGATGAAGGAAAACTTGTTGAGGAGAGTGAACCTACTTCATTCTTTAATCACCCTAAAACAGATAGAGCAAAAGTATTCTTAGATAAGGTGTTGTAAAGTGAACATTCGTGTTCACTTTTTTGTTTTATTAAGTGTTTATTATGTATTCAATAAAAAAATGATCATGAAAGCGTTATCTAAACGAAATTAACTGTTCAATCAAGAGAAAATGGTTTAGACTCTGATAATTGAAGGATATTAAAGAAGTAACTCTTATTGTGGAAGGAAGAATTTTTATTGAAAGTGAAAATTGGCTATCGAACGTTAAAAACAGCAATAGGAACTGGGGTTGCCATCACCATTGCGCAACTTTTCTCACTTGATAACTATGTTTCTGCCGGTATTTTAACGATTCTTTGTATTAAACCAACAACTAAACGATCATTTCGAAGTTCTTGGGAACGGTTTTTGGCTTGTTTACTTGGTATTGTATTTAGTGCAGTATTTTTTGAAGGAATTGGTTATACACCGTTTAGCATATCTTTATTGCTACTCTTCTTTATACCAGTGGTTGTTGCGATAAAAGCAACGGAAGGCGTTATTACAAGTTCAGTTATCATACTTCATATTTATAATTTCAATCATGTAAGTTGGGGAATTGTATGGAATGAAGTAGCGATTATTGTCATAGGAATTGGGGTTGCACTTCTCTTTAATTTGTATATGCCAAGCCTTGAAAAAGATTTATTGAATATCAGAAAACAAATCGAAGAAAAATTTTCAGTTATCCTAATGGAGTATGCTGTTTATCTTCGTGAAGGGGAAAGTAACTGGGATGGAAAAGAGATCATTGAAGTTGGTGACTTACTTCAGTATGCTAAGAACCTTGCACTCAAAGATATAGAAAATCACATGTTACGTGATGATGATAAGTATTATGTTTATTTTAAAATGCGCGAAAAACAATTTGCGATCTTAGAGAGAGTGTTACCAATTATTTCATCTCTTGATCAAACTTATATTCATGGTCGTACAATGGCTGATTTTATGGAGAAGCTTAGTAGCTCAGTAAAGCCCCAAAATACAGCAAATGTTTTTCTAGAAGAATTAGAAACGATGCGTGAGGAATTTCGGAATTCGCCACTGCCTGCAGATCGTGAAGAGTTTGAAACGCGCTCAGCCCTTCTGTACTTTCTAAATGAAGTCGAACAATATTTGTTACTAAAGCGTTACTTTAAACCAGGAGCTTTTTCAAAAGCTGAATGAATCCTATAAATGGTTGCATGATAGAGAATAAAAGGAGTGATACATTTGTTCTCTATCATGTTATCACTGTATTTATCGGTATCCATTCTCTTTCCATTCGGTACTCAGCCAAATGCGGGTGACCCATTCCTTATTGTAAATAAGAAGGTGAACGAATTAGCTTATATTGATGGAAATGAAGTTCAGCGTGTTTTATCGGTAGCGACTGGTAAAAGTATAGATCAGACTCCTGAAGGACTATTTACAATAATTGTGAAGGCGGAAAATCCTTATTACAGAAAGAAAAATATTGAAGGTGGAGTGAAAGAGAATCCGCTTGGTACAAGGTGGATTGGTTTTGATGCAAAAGGAACAAACGGTCGAATTTATGGCGTCCATGGAACAAATCGTCCAGATTCAATTGGGAAATATACAACTGCTGGATGTATCCGACTTTTAAATGAGGAAGTTGAACTGCTTTATAATGACATACCAATTGGAACTAAAATTCTAATTGCTTCAAGCGATCAATCTTTTTATGAACTGGCAAGTAAAGCTGGAGCGATAGGAGAAAACATCGAATTAAAGTGATCATAAAAAGAAGAAGCTGTCTAATGGCAGCTTCTTCTTTTCTATGCTTTGTTTCCTATATTTGTGAAATAGCTAGTTGAGTCATTAAAACAACATCGCTGTTGCTCCAGCAAATAAACTAAGAAGCATCGAAATAATCATAATATAAACAACGATCTTTGTAGCTTTACGAGGCATGAGAGTCCCTCCCAAAATAAGCATTCTTTCGTTATTTTACAATGATTTGTTCGGTTGGACAAGTCTATCCTTGATGAAACTAGAAAGTGTTTCGACAAATTTTACGAATTTTAGAGGAAAACGCTTACTTTATCCAGAATTAGATATAAGTTAGACATCTAAATTTCAAATCAATTCAATTAGAGGAAGACAACCAGGGAGGAATGGGGATGGAGACAGAAAAGAAAGATTTTCAAAGTCAATTCGAGGAATGGAAAGCACTAACTGAAAAATTAATCGAGAAATTTCCGGAGAAAAAAGAAGCGTTTAAGACGAGCTCTGGAATTGACATAGACCGTCTTGGACATCCGGATCACTTAGATCAGTATTATATGGAGAAACTGGGTTTACCCGGACAATATCCATACACACGAGGGATTCAACCAACCATGTATCGTGGTAGAACATGGACAATGAGACAATATGCGGGGTTTGGCTCAGCTGAGGAAACCAATCGTCGCTTTCGCTATTTACTTGATCAAGGTCAAACTGGCTTATCCGTTGCCTTCGATCTTCCAACGCAAATTGGATATGATTCGGATGATATGATGGCAAAAGGAGAAGTTGGTAAGGTAGGCGTAGCGATTGATTCACTCGATGATATGGAAGCGCTTTTACGAGATATCCCTCTTGATAAAGTGAGTACGTCCATGACGATTAATGCTCCGGCATCGGTATTACTAGCGATGTACATCGTCGTAGCAGAAAAACAGGGAGTATCACAAGAACAAATTTCTGGAACGATCCAGAATGACATTTTAAAAGAATATATAGCAAGGGGAACGTATATTTTTCCTCCAAAACCATCTATGCGATTGATTACAGACATTTTTGCCTATTGCGCAGAGTATGTACCGCGATGGAATACAATTAGTATATCTGGCTACCACATTCGAGAAGCGGGTTCGACGGCTGCTCAGGAACTAGCGTTTACCATTGCGAATGGCATTGCTTATGTCGATGCAGCAATTGAAACGGGGTTAAAAGTCGACGATTTTGCGCCAAGGCTTGCTTTCTTTTTTAATGGGCATAATCAATTTCTTGAAGAAGTTGCGAAATTTAGAGCAGCGCGAAGAATATGGGCTAAAATAATGAAAGAACGGTATGGTGCAAAAAAGCCGAAAAGTCTGCAGCTCCGCTTTCACACTCAAGTTGCTGGATCAACGTTAACAGCCCAACAGCCGGACAACAATATCGTCCGGGTGACCATTCAAGCACTTGCGGCTGTTCTAGGAGGGACACAGAGCCTTCATACGAATGCGAAAGATGAAGCGTTAGCATTACCAACGGAAGATTCCGCACGGATTGCTCTTAGAACCCAGCAAATTATTGCAAACGAAAGCGGCGTAACAGATACGGTTGATGCCCTTGGTGGCTCTTATTTTATAGAGAATTTGACTGATCAGCTTGAAGCGTATGTTTTTGATTATATTCGTAAGATCGATGATATGGGCGGAGCAGTATCCGCTGTTGAACAGGGCTATATGCAGCGCGAAATTCACCAGGCTTCTTATGAAACGCAAAAGAAAATCGAGAGTGGTGAAGAAGTCGTCGTGGGCATGAATCAATACAAGTTAGAAGACGAACCCAAACCAGAATTACATCGTATTGATCCAGAGCTTCAACGGAAACAAATTGAAAAGCTTGAAACTCTAAGGACTACAAGAGACCAACATCGAGTGAGCGCTCGGTTGGAGGAATTAAGGTCGGGAGCTAAAGGCACAAGTAATTTGATGCCGCTTATTATTAATTGTGTTCGAGATTATTGTACAGTCGGTGAAATATGCGGCATACTCCGAGAAGAATTTGGCGAATACACTGGAATCTAAACAAACGGGGAGTGGAAAGAGATGAAGAAGATACGCGTTTTAATTGCAAAGCCAGGTCTTGATGGTCATGATAGAGGCGCTCTTGTAATCGCTCAGGCCCTTCGTGATTATGGAATGGAAGTAATCTATACGGGTTTAAGGCAAACGCCACAACAAATCGTCACAGCTGCAATACAAGAAGATGTGGATGCGATTGGCTTATCATGCTTATCAGGTGCACATAATGAACTATTCCCTGAAATTGTTTCACTGCTAGAACAGCGCAATGCAGGGGATATTATCGTTGTGGGAGGTGGAGTTATTCCTTGGGAAGACATCCCCTTCTTAGAATCAAAAGGAATTCAAAAGGTATTTACGCCAGGTACGCCAACTAAAGATACAGCTGTTTTTATCGAAAAAGCAGTGTACGAGCGAGACGGAATCGATCAATCCATTAAAGAACCTCCTAAAAAAATTGATCACATCGGAATTGCAGTATCTTCTCTAGAAGAGGCGCTCCCTTTTTATGTGAACCAGCTTCATTTGAAACTAGAGGCAATTGAAGAAGTTGTTTCAGAAGGGGTGAAAGTGGCTTTTATGAAAATCGGTGAGTCTAGAATAGAACTTCTAGAGCCTATTGGAGATTCAAGTCCAATTGCTTCATTTATTAATAAAAGAGGCGAAGGAATTCATCACATTGCACTTGCAGACGATCGAATTGAAGACAGGCTACGTGAACTTTCTGAAAACGGAGTGAAACTTATTCATGAAACGCCTGTTAAAGGTGCTGGTGGAGCGAATATTGCATTTCTGCATCCTAAATCAGCAGGAGGGGTCCTGTACGAACTTTGTGATAAACCTTCGAAGGAGGCAGAATAATGGATATGTATGATAAAATCAACGAATTGTACGATCGACGGAGAGAAGTAGAGCTTGGAGGTGGGGATGAACGAATTAACAAACAGCATGAGAAAGGAAAGTTAACGGCTCGAGAACGAATTGATTTACTCGTTGACCCGGGTACGTTTGTTGAACTTAATTCGTTTATTGAACATCGATCTCAAGATTTTGGAATGGGAGATGTAAAAGCGCCGGGTGAAGGTGTGGTCACCGGTTATGGAAAGGTGAATGGCCGTCCTATTTATCTATTTGCGCAAGATTTTACCGTTTTTGGCGGAGCGCTAGGTGAAATGCATGCCAAAAAAGTAGCACACGTTATGGATCTTGCAGCGCGTAATGGTGCGCCAATTATCGGTTTGAACGACTCTGGAGGTGCGAGGATTCAAGAAGGTGTGGTATCATTGGATGGGTATGGACACATCTTTTATCGAAACTCCATCTATTCTGGTGTGATTCCACAAATTTCGGTGATTATGGGGCCATGCGCAGGTGGAGCTGTTTATTCCCCTGCAATTACAGATTTTGTTTTTATGGTAGAAGATACGAGTCAGATGTTTATAACTGGACCAAAAGTCATTGAAACGGTTACACGTGAGAAGATTACAGCAGAAGACCTTGGTGGTGCGAAAGTCCATCGTTCTAAAAGTGGCAATGCTCACTTTACAGGTAAAACAGAAGAAGAGGTTCTCGCAAGTGTTCGAGATTTGATCAGCTATTTACCATCCAATAATGAAGAAAAGAGCCCCATCATTAAAAGTGAAGAACGTGACGATTTCTGTGCAGATCTTGCTGACATTGTTCCATTTGATGCGACCAGGCCATATGACGTTAGAACGGTGATTGATGCAGTAGTAGATAAAGACTCATTTCTTGAAGTACAAAAATATTTTGCGAAAAACATTGTTGTTGGTTTTGCAAGAATAAAAGGTGAGACGGTAGGAATGGTCTGCAATCAGCCAAAAGTTATGGCTGGTGGACTCGACATTGATTCATCTGACAAGCTTGCGCGCTTTATTCGGTTCTGTGATTCTTTTAATATTCCATTAATTACGTTTGAAGATGTTACGGGGTTTTTCCCGGGTATTAAACAGGAGCATGGAGGTATTATCCGCCATGGAGCTAAAATTCTTTATTCCTATTCAGAAGCGACCGTACCAAAAATTACGGTTATCCTAAGGAAAGCATACGGTGGCGCTTATGTCGCTTTAAATTCCAAATCCATTGGAGCCGATCTCGTGTATGCATGGCCAAATGCTGAAATTGCCGTAATGGGTCCGGAAGGTGCAGCAAATGTGATTTTTGCAAGAGAAATTAATGAGAGTGAAGATCCAGAAGCAACGCGAGCTGCAAAGATTGAAGAATATCGTGAGAAGTTCGCGAACCCATACATAGCTGCTTCACGTGGGATGGTTGATGACGTCATCGATCCAAGAGAAACGAGAAAGAAACTGATTGAAGCGCTCGAAATGATGCGGAATAAGCACGAAGAACGCCCTAAGAAGAAACACGGCAATATCCCGCTTTAAACCGATTTCTAGGAGGCACAAACAACATGATTAATGAACAAAGACTAGTAGACGAATTTTTAGAGTTGGTTCAAATTGATTCTGAAACGAAACACGAGAAGAAAATTGCTTCCATTTTAAAGGAGAAATTCACATCGCTTGGTGTGGAAGTAGAAGAAGATGATGCTGCAGATAAGACAGATCATGAGGCAGGGAACTTAATCTGCACGCTTAAAGGGAACATTGAAAAAGCAGATCCGATTTACTTTACTTCTCATATGGATACAGTAGTGCCAGGTAAAGGCATTAAGCCATCCATCAAAGATGGGTATGTGGTAACCGATGGAACAACGATCCTTGGAGCCGATGATAAAACCGGTTTAGCTGCTATGTTTGAAGCCATTCGCGTATTAAAAGAACAAAACATTGAGTATGGAACGATTCAGTTTATTATTACGGTTGGAGAAGAATCAGGGCTTCAAGGTGCAAAAGTTCTTGATCCTGAAAAGCTAATCGCCAAATTTGGTTATGCGCTTGATAGTGATGGTGAAGTCGGAAAAATCATTACCGCTGCTCCTACGCAAGCGAAAATAAAAGCAACCATTTATGGGAAAACAGCTCATGCTGGTGTTGCACCAGAAAAAGGCGTTTCAGCGATCACCATGGCAGCCAAATCAATCGCGAAAATGCCGCTTGGTCGACTTGACGATGAAACAACAGCGAATATCGGTCGTTTTGAAGGTGGTTCTCAAACAAACATTGTTTGTGATCATGTAGAAGTACTAGCTGAAGCGCGGTCTCTAGTTCCAGAGAAGATGGAAGCGCAAGTCGAAAAAATGAAACAAGCCTTTGAAAAAACGGCTTCTGAAATGGGCGGTTCTGTAGAACTTGATATTAAAGTTATGTACCCTGGCTTTAAGTTCAATGAAGGCGACTATGTTGTTGAAGTAGCCAAAAAAGCGATGGAAAAGATAGGGCGTCGCCCAGAACTATTAACGAGTGGCGGTGGAAGTGATGCCAATGTGATTGCTGGGCATGGTATCCCTACAGTCAATCTTGCAGTTGGTTACGAAGAAATTCATACAACGAATGAAAGGATGCCAGTAAAAGAATTAGTAAAGGTATCTGAAGCAGTTATCTCAATTATTAAAGAAGTTGCCAATGCGTAGAAGCATTGTTTAGAACATTGTCGATTTTCGGCAATGTTCTCTTTTTTGTTACATACACCTTTGTGGCACTGCTTCTATATTATGTTAAACTAGAACGGTATGATTATAATTATTGAAGTGGAAGCGGTGTTAAAATGGACTCTATTCAAACTCATAAACTTATGAATTATATGCGAGGAACTTATAAAGTACTGGAAAATGAATGGCAAAAAAATGCGAGAGAAATTGGATTAACTCAAGCCGAACAGCATGTGATGTGGATTGTTTATTTGGAAGAAGAAGTTACCATTACAAGAGTTTCAGAAATTGGGCTTTGGGACGTATCAACAGTTATGCAGGTGTTAAAACGTTTGAAGAACAAACTGTTTGTCAAACTTGATAAGAAAGCGAACGACCGGCGCGTATCATACGTGACCTTGACGGAAGAAGGTCATCATAAAGTGGAAGCTAGTACGCAGTATTCCTATGCGGTCATGAATTACTTAGATGAGTATCGCTCAAAATCAGCTGAAAATGCTGAATTTCTAGATGCTATGTACGAATTTCAAATGGAATTCAACCAGCATTTTCACGGTAGTGAATTTGTGAAATGGGTAGAACGAAAGCAAGTACTCACCACGTGAGACAGGAGACCTCTCCTGTCTTTTTAGCATGAGTGGCGGGAAACGCAACGGTTTCGATAGAGGGCTTAAGGAGATGGATGGAATGGACCTTAGTACAAAGGGAAGAGGAAGAATTATTTTTCATGTGGATATGAACAGTTTTTACGCGTCTGTCGAAGTCGCTCATAACCCAAAACTTCGAGGAAAACCTCTTGCTATTGCGGGGAATGTAGAGGAAAGGCGAGGTATTGTTGTAACGAGTAGCTATGAAGCGAGAAAGAAAGGCGTCAAGACAACAATGCCGGTTTGGGAAGCCAAAAAGCACTGTCCTGAACTTCTCATTATGCCACCTAATTTTCCACTTTACCGACAAACCTCTCTCCAAATTTTTGAACTATTAGAAACCTACACGCCACTCGTCCAGCCAGTTTCCATTGATGAAGGGTATTTAGATATAACAGAAGATTGTGGACATCGGAATCCTATTGAAATAGCGGAGGAAATTCAAAATCGCATTCATGCTGAAATTGGCATCCCTTGTAGTATTGGAATTGCACCAAATAAATTTTTAGCAAAGATGGCTTCTGATATGAAAAAGCCTTTAGGGATTACCATTCTTCGTAAACGAGAGTTAGATCAATTGCTCTGGCCACTTGATGTTGGGGAAATGCATGGGGTAGGAAAGAAAACAAAAGAAAAATTACTTGAGCTAGAAATTAAAACCATCCACGATCTAGCTCATGCGAATCCTCTACAACTTGAAATGAAGCTAGGCATTAATGGAAGAAGGTTACATGAGCGTGCCAACGGACGAGACAATCGCCCCGTTGATCCAGATGCGATAGATGAATTTAAAAGTGTTGGCAATTCCACTACGTTTCCGGAAGATCTTATTGATCATCACCGCATTCATACCGCACTCACAAATTTATCTGATTCTGTAGCTAAGCGGATGGCCAAAAAGAACGTTCTGAGTTTTAATATTCAGCTAACGATACGTTACAGTGATCGAACAACCGTTACTAGAAGTAGAAAACTTCAAAATCCCATATCTCAGTCTGCGGACATTCTTGAAGCTGTTCAAGCTCTCTTTGAGAAGAATTGGTCAGGGCAGCCGATTCGCTTACTTGGCGTAACAGGACAGCAGCTAGTTGATCGAAACGAGGCCACTGTTCAGCTTGATTTATTTTCTTTTGAAGCGGATTCAAAACGATACAATCTCCAGAATACGATTGGTTCGATTCGATCCAAATATGGTGAGGGAGCTCTTCTTAAAGGAAATCAACTCGGTAAGGATGGAAGTCATAAGTTAAGAGATGAGAAAAGGCGTGGCACAAGTTTAGATCGTGACTTCCTCTGGAAGTATAAGCAAGATAAGGATTAATCGATATCTCTCCATCTAAAAAGGGGCTGCTAATATGACTATTGTTGAAAAGATGAAGCTTGTCCAACATGAGATGCAAAAAGTTCTAATCGGAAAGAAAAAAACGATTGAGCTGGTGATGATTTCTTTGTTAAATAATGGTAATGTATTGCTGGAAGATGTTCCTGGTACTGGAAAAACCCTTCTAGCTAAATCAATGGCTGTTTTACTAGGTGGGCAATTTAAAAGAATTCAGTTTACTCCAGATGTTTTACCAGGTGATGTGACAGGTATTCAATTTTTCAATCCAAAAAAGCAAGATTTTGAATTGCGTCCAGGACCAGTTGTGACGAACGTATTGCTAGCTGATGAAATCAACCGAGCAACGCCTCGAACGCAGTCGAGTTTACTAGAAGTAATGGAAGAAAAGCAGGTAACCATTGAAGGAACAACGCTCAAACTTCCGACGCCTTTTATCGTAATCGCAACGCAAAATCCCCTCGAATCACAGGGAACTTTTTCATTACCTGAAGCCCAAATGGATCGTTTCTTTATGCAGATGCAAAGCGGATATCCAACACCGATAGAAGAAAAACGAATGATTCAAATGATGAGGCTTCAAAATCCATTCGATGATTTGAAGTCGATTTTTGAAGATGGAGAAATTGAATTATTTCAAAAAGAAGTGAAGCGAGTGGAGCTTTCTGAAGTAATTGAGGATTATCTTTTAAGTATCGTCCAAGCGACGAGAAGCGGAGGGTACATAAGTGTTGGCGTAAGCCCGCGAGGAACGATTGCCTTTATGAAAGCAGCACAAGGAAAAGCATTCATCGAAGGAAGATCATTTGTTACTCCTGAAGATATTCAGTTCGTGGCGCCTTATGTTCTCAGTCATCGTCTAGTCTTAACGATGGAAGGAGCGATGCGTAAGACGAAACAAGCTGTGCTTCAAGAGATTCTTACTCTAGTCGAGGTTCCGGTGGAAGTGAGGGGAGGGGCAACAACATGAGGTGGGAGTCTAAAACCACACTCTCTATATTCCTTTCTTCTTTTCTAGGACTAAGCTGGGTTTTGATTATTATTTCTTTTTATTTTCAATCGGTCGAGCTATTCATAGTTACTATGGCATTATTGCTACTTAGCTATGGAACCCGTATCTACTTAAAGAAAGCAGCTACATCTGTTCAGGTAGAAAATAAGCGACATACGATTAGGCTTTTCAAAGGTGAACATGAAACGCTCTCCTTTTCGATACAAAATCAAGGGAAGTTGCCGATTTGGAACGGCGAGCTGCGCTTTGCTGTTGAGCCTGTGATACATCTCCCCCAACTTGAAATTGTTCAAAACACGAAAAACCTTCACTATTATGATGTTCCTTTTTTTATGAGACGAAATGAACGTAAGAACATTTCCTTTTCCATCCATGCTTATGAAAGAGGAGCTACGCGAATAAGGAACCTTCAATTTATAATAAAGGATCTCTTTGGTTTAGGAAGCCGCCTATCTAGTTTTCAAGGTTTCTCAGAAACAGAAATATTGATTTACCCTGAGTTGAGTGAGGTGCAAGGCGTAGAACAACTTTCGACTTATGAAATGGGGAGTCACGCTTATGAACATTCCCTCTATGAAAACTTGTGTGCTCCTGCAGGTGCACGAGAATATGCGAACTCTGATCCTTTTAATCGTATTCATTGGAAAGCTACGGCAAGAACTTCAGAATTAAAATCGAAAGTGTACGAGCGTTCGATCGAGATGAGGTGGGTTTTTATTCTTGATTTATCTGTTAAAAGAAAGAATAGTCCTGGGCAAGTCTCCAATAACATCGAAGCATATATTAGCCAACTAGCCTTTCTTTGTTCAGTCGCTACAAAACGAGGGATAGCGTTTGAAATCCATATTAATCTTGAACCTGAAGGACCTGCTTCTTCTATGGTACTTGAAGTGAGAGAGGGGAATGCTCAGTTAAGTAAGGCACTAGAGTTATTGGCTCGAATTGATGACACAAGACCGTTGTTATCTTTTGAACGGATGAGTTTATTGCTCCAAAAGCGATTATCAGAGCGCTCTGTTTTGATTCGATTAGGTGAGCCGATTCAATCAAAGGAAGAAGAAACATTTTATCAGTTTTTGAAGAGTATAGGTCATATGTGCTATGACGTGAAAATGTCGGATGGTTATGCGTATCTTAGTAAGATAGAAAGGGTTCGGAATTAATGAAAGTACGTAGAGAACTTCCTCATCTTCTCTATTATATTTATGATATGGTTTTCGTGTATTTTCTTTTAGCGTTCTTTTATTTATATGAACAAACCTTCCCGCCTATTTTCCCTTTTCTTGTGCTTGTTCTTGGTTGCGGAAGTTGCTATTTTCTTCTTTATTTTAGAAATCGTGAACAAATCACCTTGTCGTGGATATTTCTACTTGGCATCCTAACCGCTGTTGTTGGATTCGTGTTAGGAGTACCGCTTTTTTATTCCATTCTACTTTCGATTACGATCGCATGGCGTAGCTATGTCAACATTAGAGAGTTAACTCGACATGATGATACAATCGTTTTTTTCTTGAGTTTGCTTGGTTCCTTTCTATTCTTCCTTTTCAGTAATTCTTCAGAGTTAAGACAGGTCGTATTTCTATTTCCTCTTGTGCAATTTCTTTTGCTCCTCATATGTAGAGCGGCTGTGGAAATAAGTAAAGCAGGGGGACTGAGGCAGGCCAGATGGGTCATGAGTTCTATCCTTCTTTTGTTAGCTGTTTCCAGCGGCTTGTTTAGCATTATTATCTGGATGAAAGACCCTCTTATTAAGTTAATTTCTTATACAATAAGTGGAATTGGTTATGTTATTGGTTTACCAATCTACTGGCTAACCTCAAATTTTCCGACGCGCTCTGCAGAAGATTCTCTTTTTTTAGAGGGGAATTCGTCAATGGAAAACCAACAAATGAACAAGGAACAAACGATAAATGGACAAAGTATAGACTTGCCACTTGAACTTATTTTCTACACCTGCCTTATCATTGCATTAATCGTTACTTTCTTCATCATTTATAAAAAAAGGCTTGTACTTTCTCGACTTGAAGTAAGTAGCTTTGCTACTATAACGAGTGAAATATTGAATACAAGGGAAGATAAGAAAGGGAGCCAATTAAAACCACCTTTGAATCAGGTAAGAAAGCAAATTTTTAATTTAGAAATAAAGGCGCTGAAGTATGGGGTTGGACGTCAAGCAGGAGAGACTTTAAGTCAATGGTTACGAAGGATTCCTGGTCATAGTGAACATAAGGATTACATTATAGCCATTTATGAGAAGGTTCGATACGGGACAGAAAGTCCTGATCGAGAGGAAGTTCTTCTCTACATGCAGCATATGAAGAGCCTCCTTAAGGAATTAAAGAGGCATGCTTTACAGAAGCGGAAAGAAAACAAGAAGAAATAAATCAAATACAAGGTGTGAAAGAAGCGGAACGACCATATTGCGAGTTCGGTCATACAAATATCCCCATACAGCTCCAGCTAACACAGCAGCGACAAGCAGAAGGAAAGCACCTGCATAAAAGTGGGCGCTCATATAGAGAAGCGCAGCTAGTAAAATCGGGTATTTGAGTTGAAGTGTTTTAAGCTCTGTTTGGACAAGTCCTCTCCAGAAAAGTTCTTCTCCTGGAATAACAATTAAAATTAGGCTAACATAGTGCCAAGCTTTATATGGTGCGACAAGGGTGTAAAGTTCATTAACCTGTGTCATAAATTGAGGGAAAAGAACAAGCATAATTGTTTTCCCCAGAAAGAAAAGAATATAAAGGGAAACGCCACTTAAAATTCCGATAAAAAGGTGAGAAAGTGACGGCTTTTTCCATTTAACTTGACGAATTGACACTCCTCCAAGGAGAAGAAGAGAAACAGTAAAAAGTGGCCAAAAGAAGTCACTAAATAAATAGAAAGATAGAAATAATAGAAGATGTGAGAGAAATAGTGCAAGGAATAATCTTTTTTTTAACAGCATGATAAACAGCTCCTGTATGAAATTCATACTTACAGTGTAGCCGATCATCAAGATCTTTGCGATACAGAACTGATGATAAGGAGGTTTGATATGGAATTAACATTTTTAGGAACAGGTGCTGGTGTTCCTTCAACAAAACGTAACGTTAGTTCGACAGCTCTTCGTCTTGATTCTGGAGAAGTTTGGTTGTTTGATTGTGGGGAAGCGACACAACATCAGATTCTTTCTTCTACTATTACACTTAGTAGGCTGACCAAAATTTTCATCACTCACTTACACGGTGATCACATTTTTGGACTGCCTGGCCTTCTTGGAAGTCGTTCTTTTCAAGGGGGAGAATCAGAACTGAAGATATACGGACCAAAAGGACTTGCTCATTTTATTGATACGGCCGTAAAAATTAGCGGTACGCACCTACGCTATCCACTGCAAATTGTAGAAATAGAAGACGACTTTCAAGTGCAAGAGCAGGGTTTTACAATAAAGGTAGCTTTGTTAGAACATGGAATTGATAGTTTTGCTTATCGAATAGAAGAAGCAGATAAGACAGGTGCATTAAATGTTGAAAAATTAAAATCATTAGGTGTACAACCTGGTCCGATCTATCAAAAATTGAAGAACGGAGACTCTATTACCCTAGACAATGGGAAAGTGGTGCATGCAGTCGAAGTAGTAGGTCCTCCGATAAAAGGAAGACATCTTGTGTATTGTGGGGATTCTCGGTTTAATGAGAAGACGATTGATTTTGCTTTAAATGCCGATCTTCTTATCCATGAAGCTACATTTTCCGCTCAGATGGCTTCGTTAGCATATGAGTATTATCATTCCACTACGGAGGAAGCAGCTAGAATTGCTAAAACTGCGAACGCAAAGAAACTTCTGTTAAATCATATTAGTTCACGTTATCAAGAAGCAGATATAGTAGATCTAATTAGGGAAGCAAGAGCCGTATTTGCAAATACGGACATAGTAGAAGATCAAATGACAGTCCATATACCTATAACAAAACCGAGCTCAAAATGAGCTCGGTTTTGTTATAGTCAACTTACTGATTATTTAATTCCAACCACGTTCATACTGTTTCGGTGCCTCTAAGTCCGCGCCAAGTTCAGCTGCGGCGGTTCTCGCCCAGTAAGGATCTCTTAATAGTTCTCTCGCAAGCAAGACAAGGTCTGAGCGGTTGTTATGAATGATTTCCTCTGCTTGAAGAGGGTGCGTAATCAATCCAACTGCGCCAGTTGAAATTTTAGCTTCATTACGAATTTGTTCAGCGTGTTTTACTTGATATCCAGGAAAGGCATCGATGCTCGCTGGTACAACTCCGCCTGTACTACAATCAATTAGATCAACGCCTTGTTTCTTCATTTCACTTGAAAAATATACGAAGTCTTCCATTGTATTTCCTTCTTCGTGGTATTCTTCTGCAGAAATACGTACAAAGAGTGGACCGTCCCAAACATCGTTCACTTCTGAGATTATTTCTTTAAGAAAACGATAGCGGTTTTGTGTTGAACCACCATATTCATCTTCACGATTGTTCGTTAATGGAGATAGAAACTCATTGATTAAATAACCGTGTGCGCCATGAAGTTCGATAACATCAAAGCCGGCTTTCTTTGCTCTTCTTGCGCCTTCTTTAAAGGAAACAATCGTTTCTTTTATTTGTTCTAGCGTCATTTCTTCAGGGGTTTTCATCTTATCACTAAAAGGAATTGCTGATGGCGCAATAATTGGACCATCTAATACGGCTTTTCGACCGGCATGAGCAAGTTGAATACCTACTTTTGCTCCTTGCTCTTGAGAAAGTTGTACAATCTTCTGCAATCCTTCTATATGGTCATCACTCCAAATGCCAAGGTCCTGTGGAGAGATACGGCCCTGTTCGGTAACAGCTGCTGCTTCTGTAATAATGAGACCCGTTCGTCCTACTGCTCTAGAAGTATAGTGTGTGAAATGGAAATTGGTTGCTTTCCCGTCCATTGCTTCACATGAATACATGCACATAGGACTCATCACAATACGGTTAGGAAATGTAACGTTTTTTATGGTATAGGGTGTAAATAATGCTGATGACATGCAATCTCTCCTTTATTTCTTCTTTCCTGACCCTGAGTATAGCATGTGCAAAAAAAGAAGTCGCAAATCGTGCTTTACTTTGTGATCATGCTCCAAACGTTTTTCCACCAGGACTTTTTTTGTTGTGAAATTTGTTTGTTATGCATGATATTTAACGCAAGATCAGGCACATCCGTCATAAGTCCGTCTACTTCCCACTCAAGAAATTGTCTCAGCCATTTTTCCTCATTAATCGTATAAGGCCGTACGTTTATGCCGTGAGCTTGAACGGTTTTGATAAGTGATGCATGGATGGATTTGAAGTGAGGGTGGATCGCTTTTGCTTTTAGTTTTTTAGCATAGTGCCAGGGTTCATGTAAGTTCCCTTTGTAAAGAGGTGCGGTTTCTACCTTAGACCACAATTTATGTACCTCAAGCAATCGTTCGTGTTCAAAGCTAGAAATCAGCGTATTTTTATCAGAGCGAAATTTTTTAATCATTGGAATGGCTGTTTTGGCGAGTTGATCATCATTTTCTCGATAATATTTTAATTCAATATTCAGCCAGATATCGGGATAATCTGAAGCAAAGGTCAACACTTCCTCTAAAGAAGGGATACTTTCTTGCTGAAACTTTGGAGAAAACCAGCTCCCGGCATCCAGCTTTTTAAGGTCTGCATAATTTGTTTCGGTTACAACTCCCTTTCCAGACGTAGTACGCTTTAAGGTACGGTCGTGAATGACAACTGGAATGCCATCTTTTGAAAGTTGGACATCAATTTCAATTCCTCCAGCTCCAAGCTTTACTGCACGTTCGTAAGCACTTAATGTATTTTCTGGACATTGTCTACTTGCACCTCTATGAGCAAATATGATTGTCATGATTTTCCCCATTTCTACTGGTCTTTTCAGGTTTTGTATGTATAAAATATGATAAAGTGAAACTTCCATTCGAACTTTTAGGGGAAGTTGAGCCCTACCTACACGGATTGAAAGGCTACATGGCTTAGGTAGGGAGACGGTGAACAGGTCAAAAAATGCCGTCTATTCTCATTAAACCTACCAAAAACAGGTGAATTTTGCAAAAAAACAGACAGGGGGTTATGAGGTGGAGAAATGGCAAACAAAAGAAACGCTTATGTATTTGTTATCAAGACTTGTCGAACATCAGAGTATAACGGGATCTTATCCAGAAGTAGCGCTTGCAGAATACATTCATCTTCAGCTTCAGGATTTAGATTATTTTAAAGATAACCCTCAAATGCTTGCTCTTCATCCAACAAGTGATGGACGCTCTTTTGTAACAGGTTTGATCAAGAACGGAAAAGCGAAAAAAACGGTTATATTAATAAGTCATTTCGATGTGGTCGATGTAGAAGATTATGGTCAGTTTAAAAACCTGGCCTTTAGCCCATATGATCTGACAGAAGAAGTATATAAGAATCTCGATAAGATGCCATTAGAAGTTCAGAATGATCTGGAAACTGGAGAGTGGGTATTTGGTCGAGGCGTGATGGATATGAAAGCAGGGATTGCCTTACAGATGAGCATGCTTGAAAAAGCAAGTTCTGGGGAATTTGAGGGAAATATTTTATTCCTTACGGTTCCTGATGAAGAAGCCAATTCTCTGGGAATGATAGAGGCCGTTCCTGTTCTCGTTGAAATGGCAAAACAACATAACCTTACGTATACCGCTTGTTTAAATTCTGAGCCTGTTTTTACAAATTATCCTGGTGATCAAAACCTCTATCTTTATTCAGGATCAATTGGCAAGTTACTTCCTGGTTTTTTCTGTTATGGTCAAGAAACTCATGTTGGTGAACCCTTTTCTGGCTTGAATGCGAATTACATGGCAGCAGAAGTAACGAAAGAGTTAGAATTAAATGCTGACTTTTGTGAGGTTGTTGATGGAGAAGTAACCCCTCCGCCTACAAATTTAATGCAAAAGGATTTAAAAGAAGGATATTCGGTTCAAATTCCACATGTAGGCGTCACGCTTTTTAATGTGCTTGGTATGGAAAGTAGCATTCAACAAATTACGGATAAATTGATGAAGGCTGTAAAAACTGCTGCCAGGCGTATTGAACACCACTACTTAGAAAAAGCCACTGCTTTCTCGATGCTTCAAAGCTATGTTCCTGAGCCATTTAAAGTTAACGTGTTAACCTATGAACAGCTGCACCAACGAGCGGTTACATTGTTTGGCGAAACGGAAATTAAACGTCGCCAGGATTACATCTCAGCAAATTTTAAAGATCTTGGAGATCGAGATCTTTCCACAAGAATGGTCTTTGACCTTGCAGCGCTTTGTAAAGATGATGGCCCAATGATTATTCTTTTTTATAATCCTCCTTTTTATCCGGCCGTATCCTCTCGTCATGATCCATTTATTCAGGAAACGATTCAACGTGTGATGACATACAGCGACGAGAAGCATAACGTAAAGTTAAAGCCACAGCATTATTTTCCGGGCCTTTCAGATTTAAGTTTCGTTGGGTTAGAACGTACGAAAGAAACCATTCAACCATTAATGAGCAATATGCCTTTATATGGGCAGTCTTATACGCTACCTCTCGAGGCGTTAGAACAGTTAAAGGTTCCCGTTATGAATCTTGGACCGATGGGGAGAGATGCGCATAAATGGACAGAGCGACTTGAATTAACGTATTCCTTTGAAACGCTGCATGATATGCTTCCTTATACGATTAAACAATTGCTTCGGTAAAGCGTTTTTCTTCTAAAAAAGAAGAATAGTTTGCTATCATGGAAGAATCCAATTGAAAAGGAGATTCTTTATGATAAAAACAATTCGTCGAATTGCGCTTGTGTTATTTGCTTTTTTCTTTATTTTTGCAGGCGTTGCTCATTTTGTTCAAGGGGAAGGTTTTGCATCAATGATTCCCGAATGGGTGCCGTTCAGGCTTGGGGTGATTTATGTAACAGGGATTCTGGAAATTGTATTAGCCGTTTTACTCCTCATTCCTTCTACACGTAAACAGGCAAGGTTTTGGACGGCAGTGTATTTAATCGTTATTTTTCCTGCCAACATTTATGCAGCGATTGCTGGAATTCCAGCTCCTGGACAGGAGGAAGCAAATGAGTTGCTGCTATGGATCAGGTTACTCTTTCAACCGCTATTAATTTGGTGGGTGCTCTGGGCAGCAAAACAAAAGAATGATTCGGCAATTTAAATTAGCTGTGACCGCTCATTAATATAAGCTGTTTTGTTTCGTCATAGTATTTTGATGAACGGGAAGGATAATAGCAAAATAAGTTCGTGAGGGGAGACAAAAAAAGTGGAACAAGTAACCTTGAAAATTAACGGGATGACTGGTGATCACTGTGTATCGGTAATTCGTAGCGCCTTACTAGAATTAAGTGGTGTATCGGCTGTTGAAATTCATTTTAAAGAAGGAAATGCAGATGTTACCTTCGATTCAAACAAGGTTTCTCTAACAGCTTTACAAGAAATAGTGAAAAATCAGGGATACGTTGTTTCATAAAAAAACCAGCTGGCTAGTCAGCTGGTTTTTTGTTGAGTGAATAGTATTAGAATGTAAGTGCGGTATCTTTTGCACGCGCAATAGCATTTTGCTTAATGTCTTCGGCTTTATCTGGCATTGCGTTATGACCTTCTACAAAAAGTCCATCGTAGCTTGGCACGCCATAGAATTGCATCATTGTTGTAAAGTAGCGGTGACCCATTTCCATTTCTGCGGCAGGCCCTTCTGAATAAACGCCACCGCGAGCCTGGATGTGGATCGCTTTTTTATCGGTTAAAAGACCAACAGGTCCGTTTTCAGTATATTTAAAGGCTTTACCAGCCACGGATACTGAGTCAAAATAAGCTTTCATAACTGGAGGAAAAGAGAAATTCCAGAGTGGTGTTACGAACACATATTTATCAGCCTCAATAAATTCTTCACTTAATTCATTAAGGCGCTGTACTTTTTCTTTTTCACTTGCAGATAGTTCTTCGAAACCTTTTCCGGACTGTAATTTACCCCAGCCGCTAAAAACGTCAGCATCAATTTGGGGAATATGCTCACGATACAGATCGAGATGAACGACTTCATCGTTCTCATTCGCTTCTTTGTAAGTGTCGATAAAAGCTTTTCCTACTGCCATGCTGTAAGATTGTGTATCATCGTGTGGATGTGCCGTGATGTATAATACTTTTGCCATTTCAACATTCATTCCTTTCTTGATGCGCAATTTATCTTGAATTAAATTATTTTTAATTCAAGGCAAATTATAAAGGAGATGAGGAACCAATTCAACTATTTTGCTTCTGTTCGTAACGTGTGAAAAAAGGTGGGGACATAATAAAAGCCTTGCACTTTAGGCAAGGCCAGGTTTGACTTAACTTTTAGGTAGCTGATAAGGGTTGCCGCTGAGGTTTTTTCTTACTTCATCTGTTAGTTTGAAAGGCAGCTTTTTTTCACTAGGGGCTGAAGAGATGCTAGAGCTTCCATCGAAATGAATTGGTTTACCAATCATTTGAACTCCTCCTTGTCTTTCGTTACTTTTAGTTTACTTTGTGTTTCAAAGAAATGGAAGAGGTTCTATGATTTCAGGTAAGAAATGCTTCGATTAAAAAGAAAGTGTGATATCTTTAGATTATTAATCATCTTAATAACGAGCTAAAAATGATGTAAACTTAAGTGAAAAACGATTAACCTGAGATTGTGTACGCTAAAGGAGCTATTATTTATGCACATTATTTCGATTTTATTAGGGATTTTATTTGTACTTAATCTTGTTTTTGCAGCTCTTGTTATTTTCCTCGAACGCAAGGATGCAGGTGCAACATGGGCTTGGCTTATGGTCTTGCTTTTTATCCCTCTTCTTGGTTTTGTGATGTATTTAGTATTCGGGCAAAACTTAAGTAGAAGAAGGTTATTTGACTGGGATAACATAAAAAAAGTTGGAATCGAGGATTTAATTGAGGAGCAGGTTAGTGAAATTAAAAGCGGCGTTTATCCTTTCAGGCATGAAGAAATTGCGCGACATAAGGACCTGATTTATATGCATCTTGTAAATGACGATGCGGTACTAACACAGGATAATGCCATACGCATTTTTTCAGACGGTGAGGAAAAGTTCAATGCCCTCATTCAGGATATCGGTCGCGCGAAAGATCATATTCACTTCCAATATTATATTTTCCAAAAAGATGAGCTAGGTAAGAGAATTGTAGAAAAGCTCGCTGAAAAAGCACGCGAAGGGCTAAAGGTTCGCGTTCTTTATGATGAGATGGGATCAAGAAAAACAAGGAAGCGTTTTTTCAGAGAGTTAATCGAAGCAGGTGGAGAAGTGGAAGTCTTTTTCCCTTCACGCATCCCCTATGTGAATACACGACTGAATTACCGAAATCACCGAAAACTGGTGATTATTGACGGCGTACTTGGCTATGTTGGGGGATTCAATGTTGGTGATGAGTACCTTGGATTAAATCCGAAGTTTGGTTATTGGCGGGATACACACCTTCGAATTGAAGGTAGCGCAACGCTCGCTATGCAGACGAGATTCTTGTTAGATTGGAATCACGCTGCACGGAACAAGGTAGGTTATGAAGCGTGCTATTTCCCTATCATTGAGCCGATTGGAAAAGCCGGTGTGCAAGTTGTGAGTAGTGGACCTGATTCTGAATGGGAACAAATTAAAAATGGGTACATAAAGCTCATTACCTCAGCAAAACGAACGATCTTTATTCAAACACCTTACTTTATACCCGATGCAAGTCTGTTAGATGCCCTTCGTATCGCTGCACTTAGTGGTGTAGATGTTAGATTAATGATTCCAAATAAGCCAGATCATCCTTTTGTTTATTGGGCGACCTATTCCTATGTTGGCGAATTACTAAAAGCGGGGGCAAGAATCTACATTTATCAAAATGGTTTTATTCATGCAAAAACCATCACAGTCGATCGTGAAATTTCTTCAGTGGGTACCGCCAACATTGATGTACGGAGTTTCCGATTAAACTTTGAAGTGAACGCGTTTATCTATGACGAAGAAATCTCAAAAGAATTGGCAAATGTTTTTATTAAAGATATGGAGAAATGCTTGGAATTAACGGGAGAAGGTTACTTGGAAAGGTCTCTCTGGATTCGATTTAAAGAGTCAATCTCGAGACTATTGTCTCCTATTTTATAAATGATTCACATCCCTGAAGCGTGCTATAAAAGCATGCTTTTTTTCATGTGAGCTAGGTTGTGCGTTTATGGAACCTTGTTAAAACTTATTTAGTCAATACTTACAGAATGAAATCGTTCTAATAACGGAATTGTTTTGAATTTATTTTCTAATAAGGAAAAAAGTCCTAATCTTCCTATGTTATGATAGTTGGGAAGATAAGGAAATGCACGGGGGGAAGTTAATGATTAAGGAAAAAATGAAGAAAACACATGTGCCGTTTCGGCTAAATATTTTGTTTCTATTTGTTTTTCTATTGTTTTCTATTCTTATCCTTAGACTTGGGATGATTCAAATTGTACAAGGGGAAGATTTCGAACGAATATCAGAGCAAACCGAGAATGTAACAGCGAAATCATCGGCACCTAGAGGGAAAATGTATGATCGGTATGGAAGAGTTATTGTCGATAATGAACCAACGTTTACGTTAACCTATATTCGAAATCAAAATACGAAACAAGAGGAAAGACTTGAGGTTGCTCGTAAATTAGCTTCATTTATTGAGATGGATACGGATAAGGTGACAGAGCGCGATTTGAAAGATTTCTGGATTATGACTAGACCAGAGAAAGCCAAGGCCAAATTATCAGAAGAAGAATGGGAAGAACTTGAGTCTAAAAAGGCTTATCGCCTACAAATCGATCGCATCAACGAAGAAGATCTTAAGGAAATTACAAGTGATAAGGATGAATTAAAAATTGCGGCAATCAAACGCCAGATGGACTCGGGGTATGCACTCTCTTCTCAGTCTATTAAGAAGGGGTTAACACGAGAAGAAATTGCGCAAGTTAGTGAAAACCTTGAAGATTTACCGGGAGTCGACATATCGCCAGATGCTGAGCGGGTTTATCCTTATGATGAAACGATGGAAACAATGTTCGGGAACTTAGGTCAAATTCCAAAAGAATCGCTGGATGCTTATACGATGAAAGGCTACGATAATAACGATCTTGTCGGCATCAGCTATCTTGAGAAGCAGTATGAAGATTTATTAAGAGGGCAGAAGTCCATGAAGAAATATGTTACGGACAAATCAGGAAAGCCAATCGGGGAACCTGAAGTGATTCCAGGTAAAAGAGGGAATGATCTGGTTTTAACAGTCGATATTGATTTGCAACAGGAGCTTGAAACGATTCTTGAAGAAGAATTAAGAAAAGCAAGAGCGCGCGGGAACCCTTATGCAGATCGTGCTTATGCGATTGGAATGGATCCTGACACTGGTGAGATACTAGCATTTGGTGGGACAAAATACAGCTCAGAAGACAATGAGTATATTGAATATTCATATGGAACCTTATCTGAAGCTTATGAAATGGGTTCCGCGGTAAAAGGCGCCTCCGTACTAACCGGTTATGAAACTGGTGTCATCGGTCATGGGACAACTTTGTATGACACGCCAATCTCGATTCCAGCTACTAAGGATAAAGCTTCCTATGCAAATCTTGGATGGGTGAATGATGTAGAAGCGTTGGAAAGATCCTCTAACGTGTACATGTTCCGAATTGCCATGATGATGGCAGGCTACGACTATGTTCCAAATACAAGTGGTATTCCTTGGGACCCAAGTACTTTTAATGATGTGCGCTATCATTTTAATCAATTCGGACTAGGTAACAAAACTGGAATTGATATGCCAATCGAAACGACAGGAATCAACGGTGGAATCCAACAAATTGGTAACTTAATGGACTTAATGATTGGCCAATTTGATACGTACACACCTCTTCAGATGGCTCAGTATATTTCAACGATTGCAAACGACGGAAAAAGAATTCAGCCTCATTTCTTAAAAGAAGTTCACGAGGCATCAAATGTCGATGGTTTATCGAATATTATTGTTGATCAGTTTGATACAAACGTTATGAATCATATTCAAATGAGTCAAAGCGATATTAACAGAGTACAAAATGGTTTATGGAGGGTTACGAATGCTAGTAACGGAACAGCAACAAAATATTTCAAAGGGACAGATTTCACTCATGCTGGTAAAACGGGTACGGCTGAAGTGAAATTTGGTCGTGATAATAATATTGATGGATTTAATTTAACCTTTGTAGGCTATGCTCCTTATGAAGATCCAGAAATTGCGTTAGCGGTCGTGATTCCAAGTTTGAGCAGTGATCGCAATGAATCAGTCAACAAAGATATTGCAAGGCGGCTATTTAAAGCTTATTTCGATCTGAAAGATGAACCCAAACCTGCTGCACCTATCGAAGAAAAAGAAAAAGAAGAATGAAGTAAAAAGCCTCACCGCCATAAGGTGAGGCTTTTCCTGTTTACCAAATTCCAAGAACATCTAACATAACGAAAAGAATAAGAAGCGGTGCGACAAAACGGATAAGAAAATACCATGTTTCGAACAAGCCTTTCTTTAACCCACTTCCACGTTTCAATTCTTCATAAAGGGCAGATTTCTTCATTTTTAAAGGAACAAAAATGGATATTAACAAAGCTCCGATCGGTAGAAGCACATTACTTACCGCGTAATCGGCTAAATCAAATATCGTTTTATTGAATAAGGTGACATCGCTCAAAACACCGTATGAGAGAGCTGATGGAATACCAACAGCGAAAATGGCAAGCCCAATGATCCATGCCCATTTTTTTCGTTTCTTAAGGTCACCTTTCGAAATAACCGATACAATGATCTCAAGCATTGAAAAAGCAGAAGTTAATGCTGCAAACAAGAACAGAACCAAAAAGGCAATGAAAAAGAGCATTCCGAATGGTAACTGACCAAATACTGTCGGAAGCACATTAAACAAGAGAACGGGACCAGCTCCAGCTTCAAGATCAAAAGCAAAAACGGCAGGGAAAATCGCTAGACCAGCAAGAAGAACGATAAAAACGTTCATTACCACAATCGACAGAGCGGAACGTGGTAAACTTTGTGTTTTTGGTAAGTATGAACTATACGTGACCATAACCGATACTCCGACACTCAATGTGAAGAATGATTGTCCCATTGCTTCTAAAATTGTTTGAGAGGTTACTTTTGTGAAGTCAGGTTGAAGCAAGAACAAAATGCCTTCCATTGAACCTTCTAGCGTAACGGCTCGAATGACTAGAATAATGAAGAGAAGAAATAAAGCCGGCATCATTACTTTACTTGCCTGTTCAATCCCTTTCTCTACACCTCTAGCTACAACAAGAATAGTGAGAATAATGAAAATGAATTGCGCGAAAATACTAACAAACGAATTTGATATTGTCGTACCGAATACTTGTGCGTACTCATCGGAGGAGAGGCCTGTTAACTCTCCTGTAACAGCTTTATACAAGTAGGCGATAATCCATCCTCCAATGACACTATAAAAGGATAACAAGATGAAAGAAGTGATCATCCCCATAATACCAACTCGATACCACTTTGATTCTGGAGATATCGTTTTATAAGAATCTACCGCATTGCTTTGAGCGGTTCGTCCAATTGAAAATTCTGCTAGTAGAAGTGGAAGACCAAGTACTAATGTGAATAGAATAAAGATCAGAAAGAAAGCGCCACCTCCATTTTGACCTGCTGTGTACGGGAATTTCCATATGGCCCCTAAACCAATCGCTGAACCTGCTGCAGCTAGGATAAAACCAAGTCTTGAAGACCATTGTTCATTTTGACTCATACTGTTGCTCCTTTCGTTTATTATTGAATGCTGATTCCGTCATTCCACAAAAAAATCGCCCCTACGTTATCCGTAGGGACGATTGTTATCGCGGTACCACCCTGGTTGTGAGAAAACTCACCTCTTCATTGTGTAACGATCTTCACCGTCTTTTGCGAGTACAAAAGAAGCTCCAGAAATGAAATTCACGTCCTTTTATATACCGATTCTCACCAACCATCGGCTCTCTTCAATAGGGAAAAGGTGGCTACTTGTTTTCCTTCAAAGCAGTTCAATATTTATAGAGTTATTCAATTTTTATCATGACCCACTGAAAGTGTCAATATAATTTTCGATATGGAAAAATTATCTGTTATGCTATTCATCTTTCTTATCCTCTTCAAAATGAGCATCGACAGGTCCTTTTTGTTTCTTCGTTTTTTTGCGCTTGATAGATTGTAAAATCTTTTTGTAATTTAATGAAAAGGTTTTAGGATCATAATGTTCAGAAGCTTTGATATCAGCTGTAGAAGCTCGCATAAATGACCAACCAAGCATAATCATAATAAAGAGAAGGGGAAATCCACCTACGATACTCGCTGTTTGAAGTGTTCCAAGTCCCCCGACAAACATGAGGACTAACGGCATAAGGCAGAGCGCGAATGCCCAAAACAGTCTGTTCCAGCGTAGAGGTTCATCTTTGACCTCTTTTTGAACAACGGAGGCTAAAATATAAGAGCTTGAGTCAAACGTCGTCGCAAGAAAAATGATCGCTAACACGACAAAAATGAAGATCATAAACCATGAAAATGGAAGTTGACCAATGGTTTCTATGATGGCTCTAGGTGCTCCCTCATCATTAAGTACCCCAATCACATCAAACTCACCTGTTAATTGCATATGAAGTCCATAATTTCCGAGAATACCAAAGAACAATAAACTTCCAAAAGTTCCATAACTAATGGTTCCAAGAATCATTTGCTTTATGGATCGTCCCCTTGAAATTTTGGCAACAAACAACCCAACAAAAGGGGCGTATACGATCCACCAGGCCCAGTAAAACACGGTCCAACTTTCCGGAAAGCCTGTTTTATCATATGGACCAAGAGCATTAAATGGCTCTGTCCAAGTACTCATATGAAAGAAGTTATCCAACAACAAACCGACGCTGTTTGTGGCTGTTTCAACGAGAAAACGGGTTGGCCCAAAGATTAATACAAATAGAAGCAGAAAAATTGAGAGAACTAAGTTAATATCAGATAATATTTTAATTCCTTTTTTTAATCCTGAATAAGCACTGATGGCGAAAATGGCTGTTACAAGAACGAGAATCAACGTTTTTAGTACCATTGTTACGCCAATACCTGTGAGAGCATCAATTCCTTCTGCGATCATTGGAGTACCGAGTGCTAGCGTTGTACCTGCCCCGCCAAGAAGCCCAAACATAAAAAGCACATCAATAATCGTTCCAAGTGGGCCATCTACAAGTTTTCCGATTAATGGTCTTGTTGCTTCACTTATTTTTAGTACGGGTTTTTTACGGACATAGTAGAAATAGGCCATCGGTAAAGCGGGTAGCGTATAGATGGCCCATGCGATCGGGCCCCAGTGGAAGATGCCATATGTACTTGCCCATAGGATTGCTTCTTCCGTTCCGGGTTCTAGACCAAATGGTGGGCCTTGATAGTAATACGCCCATTCAATGGTGCCCCAGTATAAAATACTTGATCCAATTCCAGCGCAGAAAAGCATTCCTGCCCATGAAAAATTGTTAAATTCAGGACGCTCGTCCTCTTCCCCTAAGCGCACTCTACCATTATCACTAAAGGCGACATAAATTAAAAAGAAAAAAATCCCCAGACCTACAAGTAAATAGAGAACCCCAAATTGGGTGGTGACGAACTCATTCGCTTTGTTGACAATTTCCTTTCCCTTTTCAGGAAAAAGTACAAGCGGAACAGTTACAAGCAGTAATAAACTCAAAGCACCTAAAAATGTTGGCCAATCAATTAAACGCTTATCCATAACCTTTTAAGCTCCTTTTGCAATAGCTAACTAAGATTAGTTTCTAGCATGACGATCTTTTTATACAACGTTTTATTCCTTGAGAGATAGTGGGGACTGTTATAATAATTGAATAGAATGTTGCGTTAGAGGGTGATGAATGTGGAGCTGTTTACTGAAAATGTTGTTACGATTATTAAAAAAATTCCACCAGGTAAAGTGATGACTTATGGACAAATTGCAAAGTGTGCAGGAAGTCCACGTGGTGCAAGGCAAGTTGTTCGAATTCTACACACTATGAGCCGAAAGCATGAACTTCCGTGGCATCGAGTGATAAACGCTAAAGGTGAGATCGGGTTAAAGTCGGAAGATGGTTATATTGATCAGAAAATGATGTTGGAAGGGGAAGGAATCGTCTTTCACCCGAATTCAAAAATAGATTTAACGATCTATCGCTACGATCCGCCAAAATGAAATAAAAGAATAAAAAAATAAGGCCGCTAAGACGGCCTTATTTATGATCGATTCTTAAAAGGGTTTCAATGTCAGTAAAATAATAAGAATAATAGCAGATGCATTCATTACATTTGTAAAAGGTGCCATCTGTTTTCCAATCCGTTTGTTCTCCTCCGGAAGCGTATCTCCATCGGCTTCTCCTAAAAGACGCACTTGCCTGAGCGGTCTTTTTAGGGAGGATCCCAGCTACAACAGGCTGGACAAGTATGTAAATAACGAGTGAAGCGATAAACCAACTTTGTGTAAAAAAAATGGGTGAAGCGCACCTATCTAAGACCAGTAACAAGTAGCGTTAAACTACCTATTTTTGCGATTTTTTCAAATCCTGTCGAAACTGAATGGTCAAATCTTGCCTGGCTTACTGTTTTAGGTAATCCCATTAACACTGGTAGAGCAAATGTTGCTCCAAGCCCACATACCGCTACGATAATGTGAACCGCTAATAATCCACCGTAAAAACTCAAAAGGAACTTTTAGGTGGTGTAAGTAAGAGAAAAGACCCTCTTCTCTTAAAGAAAAGAGGAGGGTCTAGTGGGGGAGTCACGTTATTTGCTTTTCTCAATGCAGGAAATCAGGCGTTTCTCGATATCATATCCAATTTCACTTAGTTTGTCTTTGCCTGTTAAGTTTAACAATGTGGTTGGCTTCGGCATACCAATCTTCGTTTGACCGTCATCATCAAAAACAACGATTTTACAAGGAAGAAAATAACCAACTAACTTATCTTCATTTAGGACACGCTCGGCCTCTTTTGGATTACAAACCTCGAGAACCCGATAAGGGGTTTCGAAGTTCATTCCTTTTTCTTGCAACTTGGCCGACAGATCAAAATCCCATAATACCCCGAATTTTTCTGTTTTCAGTTCATTACTTAAGTCAGAAACTGCCTGATCGACAGGTTTAGAGGTTTCCACTGTATAATGAAAACTCATAGAGCAAAACTCCTTTCATTACCATTCTGTTTTCATTTATACCCGGCATCGTATATTCTAAACGAAGAAACTCTAAAAAAAACAAGCGAATAGGTAGTGACCCCTAAAAGTTAGTTTTTTAACTCTAACTTCCGGGGTGCACTACCATTTCGCTTGCTTCTTTCTCTATTTTGTCATTTTAAATGCTGCATTTAACTGTCCACGAATCATTTCATCTCTAATTTTATCTTTATCTTTTTGCTTTTCTTTTTTATAAAGCTTTTTAATTTCAAATGTTTGCATGCCATCTTCAATTTGATTTGCAATGTCCATTAGTTTTTCTACATCTGTAAACGAGAATTTTCTTGTACCACCACCAGATCGATCAGGTAGAATAAGACCTCTTTCCTCGTAGTAGCGAATCTTTCTCAGAGATAGTCCAGTTAATTCACTGACTGATCCGATGGGCAGAACTTTTTTATCTTTATATGACATCTCCAGTCACTCCCTATGCTCATATTCATAATGTGGCTACACGTACATATACTATTGAAGTCTTCTAAACTGGCAATCTGCTATCATTATATCATAGCTATTCATTAATCACGGCTGGATTGTTAGAATATCTAACATAACATATGGATCGGGTGTAAAGTTTGTGTTAGGAAAGGTGCCATAGTCCTTGCGGTTAGGGAGGTAGGGTGTCAAAATAGAAATGTGCAAACGGTTGTATTAGATACTGAGGAGGATGCAAGGATGGTATATAAAGAAACCGTTTTGATCACGAGTAAAGTTACAATGGCCTTCTTGATGGACTTTGTAAAGGATGCCAATCTCTTTAGTAGTTACATTATTGTAGAAGTTGAAGGGAAACGATTAAATGCTAAGAGTATTTTAAGTATGGGGAGACTGACAACTCACTTTGGACCGATGACTATTATTGCGACTGGATTAGATAGTGAAGAAGCTTTAAACCACTTGAAAAAAATGTGTAGCGTTGTCCAGAAGAAGAGTGTGTAAAATATATTGGTGTTTTTTGTGCCCGGACATTGTAGGAAATGACCGGGCACAAACATTAGTTTTGTTTTTGGAAAAGCTCACCTAGCTGTTGAGATCGATTCGTTGCATCTGTAATACATGCTAAAAGAGCTTCTTCATAATCATACTCTTTAAGAGTAGCGATTCCAGCTTGTGTCGTTCCTCCTGGACTCGTAATCTTTTTTCTTAAAAGTTCTGCTGGTTGTTTCGTTTGACGAAGCATCATGGCAGCTCCATGAATGGTTTGCAAGATGAGTTCACGTGCTGTTTCCTCGTCAAGTCCATTCTGTATAGCGGCTTTTTCCATACATTCTACCATATAATAGAAATAAGCTGGACCGCTGCCAGATAATCCTGTTACGGCATTCATTTTATCTTCCGGAACGGGCACGACGCTTCCAATCGTTTGAAACAGACGCTTTGTAAACAACAAGTCATTTTTATCCGCGTACGTTCCACCTGAAATAGCTGTTGCAGATAACCCTATTGTAGCTGATGTATTTGGCATCGCACGAACAATAGGGGTACGTGTGTGGATCTTTTCTTCGATATAAGAAGTTGTAATGCCTGCTAAAACAGAAATGATCAGATGGTTTTTATGAATATATGGCTGAATCATGCCTAAAGCATCGGGCGCGTCTGTTGGCTTCATAGCTAGAATGATCACTCTATTTTGTTGCAAAAGTTTCTGAATATCTTGAGTAACATGAACGCTGTATGTTGTTTTTAATTCCTCAAGTCGCTGTGAATTGGAGCGATTCAATAACATAATTTGGTTAGAGTCAACAAACTTTTCAGAAATCATTCCTTCGACAATTGCTTCTGTAATTGATCCGGCACCAATGAAGCCGATGTTCGTTCTTGTCATCATCCTCATCCTTTCCAAATAAAACGCCCACTCATCCTTATGAAAGGACGAATGGGCGTTATCCGTGGTACCACCTTATTTTTGATATCAACATATGATATCCTCTAGTTCCTTATAACGTAGGAAGCGGCTGTATTTCTACAGCTGGCTCGAGGGTAGGTTCGAAATGAGTAAGGTGAAGGGACTTCTCAGCCGATGAATCCCTCTCTCTGGCACATACTAGAATTTCTACTATTCCCTTTCAAAGCCAATACGATCATTCTAATTTTACATAGTATGCTATGAAAATAAAAAAATGTCAACCTCTAATATCGGAAAATTCAAAATAAACTATCTCGATATAATGACAAAAAGAACGAACAGCGATAGAATAGAGGTAGTTAATGTAACGAAAAGTAGAGGTGGCGGTAAATTTGAATTTAACGAAAGAAAAGGTACTGTCAATGACAGTTCCAACTCCGTTTGCTGTTGGTCCGGTAAATTGTTTTTTATTAAAAGGAGATGCGCTGACTCTAGTTGATACCGGCCCGCGTACACCCGAAGCGCAACAAGAACTTGAGAAGCAGCTGCATAGTTATGGTGTCGCTTTTGAAGATATTGATCAGGTAGTACTCACGCATCACCACCCTGATCATATTGGCCTTGTCGGGAGAATGATGAAAAATGGTGTTAACGTTCTAGGGCATTGGAAGAATGACCGATGGTTACAGATGAGCGATTCTTTTTTGAAAGAAAATGAAGCGTTTATGACGGGGATTTACCGTGAGGCTGGGGTTCCTGAACAATATTTTGATCATGTAAGTGATACGCGAGGCTATCTTGCGTATACAGACCGAGCAAAATGCGACCGGCATCTCTCGGAAGGAGATGACGTACCAGGCTGTAGCGGATGGACTGTGATGGAAACACCTGGTCACGCCCAAAGTCATATCTCTTTATGGCATAAGGAGACTGGAATGATGATTGCAGGCGATCATCTTATTAAGAAGATTTCTTCAAACCCTTTACTTGAGCCGCCCTATGTGAAAGGGACGGAGAGACCTAAACCGCTTCTTCAGCAGCGGAATTCTTATCGTAAAACGTTAGATGCCCATCTTCAGTACGTCTATACCGGTCATGGGGAGCCGATTTTAAATCCGGACGAGTTAATCAAGGAACGATTACAAAAACAAGAGGAACGTTCAGAGAAGGTTGCATCCTTTTTAAATAGTCCAATGACCGCCTTTGAAGTTTGTCAGAAATTATTTCCAGGAGTTTATAAAAAGCAAACAGGTCTTACTCTCTCCGAAACCATCGGGCATCTTGATTATCTTGAGTCGGAGAATGTGATAGTTAAAATAAAAGAAAAGGAAAAAACGGTTTATCGATCTAGATCGTAAGAGGTGAAGCACATGAAAAATTTAAAGAATAAAGTTGTTCTTATTACAGGAGCATCAAGCGGAATAGGACGACAGTTGGCAATCGATTTAGCTAAAAAAGGGGCTAAACTAATCCTTGTAGCTCGTTCAGAAGAAAAGTTAATGGAAGTGAAAGGGTTAATTGAACGAAGCGGGGCTTATGCGCCAGCCGTATGGACGATTGATGTCGGGGATGGAGAGCGAGTGGAGCATGTTCTGCCGATGCTGTTAGAAGAGATGCCCCCGATTGATGTTTTGATTAATAATGCTGGGTTTGGAAAATTTGACGCGTTTGTGGATGCCGATATGAAAGATATTGAAGCAATGTTTGATGTGAACGTCATTGGACTCATGCGATTTACTTCACATGTTCTACCAGGGATGATAGATGCCGGATCGGGTCATGTGGTCAATATTGCTTCTCAGGCAGGAAAGCTTGCTACGCCAAAATCTTCGGGGTATTCAGCTTCAAAACACGCAGTTCTTGGATTTTCAAACAGTTTGCGTATGGAGATGAAGGAACACAACATTCAAGTAACAACGGTAAATCCAGGACCAATCAAAACAAACTTTTTTGAAACGGCAGATAGTAGTGGCACTTATACGAAAAACGTTGAAAAGATGATGCTCTCACCAGAAAAGGTATCGCGAGAAATTATTTCTGCTATTGAAAAGGGCACGCGCGAAGTGAACCTTCCGGGATGGATGAACGCTGGAGCCAAACTTTATCACACGGCTCCAGGCCTTGTGGAAAAAATAGCTGGAAAGTTTTTTGACCAAAAATAAAATTGTCTTAAGAGCATCACTTCGGTGCTCTTTTTTTAGGTTCTTTGTTGGAAATTTTTCCATCATTCTTTTTTTAGGGAAATGGAGTTGTCTTGGAAGACTAGAGAGGTTTACGCTAAATTAAGATACGCCTTGTGAATCAAAGAGACGAGCTTAGGGGGGGATGAAAAGGAAACCAATCTATGTTGAATTTCCAATTGAAAAAGAAAACGAAAGCCGAATGAATAGATGAGTTGAGAGAAAAAGTGAGGTTACAAGATGATAGATGAGAGAGTAAGGATATTTGATGAAAATAGAAACCCAATTGGAGTGGTTTCACGAGATGAGGCACATCGAGTAGGGCACTGGCATGAGGTTTTTCAATGCTGGTTCGTTCGGAGAGAAGAAGGGGTTAAACAAGTGTATTTGCAGCTTCGAAGTTCTTTGAAAAAAGATTTTGCGGGTCTTTATGACATTACTGCAGCTGGTCACTTAATGGCAGACGAATCAGTGAAGGATGGAGTGCGAGAAATTGAGGAAGAACTTGGAGTTCCCGTTTCTTATGAAGAATTGCACCCTTTGCTTGTAATGAATGCATCGATCAAGCAAGATAATTTTCTTGATAATGAAATCGCAAATATCTATCTTTTTGAATACAATCAATCGTTCGATACATTTGATCTTCAAAAAGAAGAGGTCGCAGGAATTGTTCAGGCTGATTTTGAAGCGTTCTATGATTTCTGGATGGGAAAACAAACCGACCTTCATGTGGAAGGGTTTTGGTTTAATCATAATGGAGAACGAAAGAACTTGAATCAAAAAATAAGCAAACGTCATTTTGTTCCACATGAATCCTCTTATTATGAAACGATTGTTAAAGAAATGATGAAATACTTCAATCAAATAGAGGATCGTTAATAGGGATCAGGTGTAAGTAGGAAAGAAAAAGATGGAAGGTAGGAGAGCTTAACGTGAAAGGAAGGTCGTTGCCAGTTGTGACAATTAGAGAACTCTCTCTTTCGGATACAGAAGACCGCTATCAGTGGTGTCTCGATACTGAAGTGACAAAGCATCTGAATATGCCAGAAAATTATCCACCGTTTACCCGAGAAGAAACGAGCAGCTGGATTCAATTATGTATCAGTCGAAAAAACGGGTATGAGCAGCGAGCGATTGTAACTGAGGAAGGGAAACATATAGGGTGGGTGGATCTGAAAAATATCGATCAGCTAAATGGCCATGCCGAACTAGGGATTGCGATTGGAGATAAACGTTATTGGGGACAAGGATATGGCTTAAGTGCTATGAAAGCGATGCTTAGATGGGGCTTTACTGAATTGAATTTAAATAAGATTTGGCTCAGAGTGGAAGTGGATAATGAGAAGGCTATCAAGTCTTACAAGCAAAGCGGTTTTGTGGAAGAAGGCATATTGCGAGAAGATCGCTACCGAGAAGGGCATTACGTCGATCGACTTAGAATGAGTCTCTTAAGGAGAGAGTTTATCTAACCAATTACTGAGGTTTTTGCCTATTATTGTCATGTTTTATGCTATACTATCATGTGAATCACGATATTATTCTACTAAACTTAATCTATTCGCTAAAGGAGAAGTTGTATGAATTGGTATTTGAAAGTGTTGAAGAACTATGTGAACTTTCAAGGGAGAGCAAGGCGTAAAGAATATTGGATGTTTACTCTTTTTAACATCATTTTCTCAGTTGTCCTAACACTAATCGAATCGCTTGCTGATATTACTCCATTTCTAACTGGGATTTATTCTTTATTCATCCTTTTACCGGGCCTTGCTGTAACGGTACGCAGATTGCATGATACAGGCCGAAGCGGCTGGTGGGTATTGATTGGACTCATTCCTTTTATTGGTAGTATTGTTATTCTTGTTTTCACTTGTCTTGAGAGTGAGCGAGAAGAAAATCGCTTCGGCCCCAATCCCAAAGCCGTTTAATTTGTCGGAATGGGAAAACGTTTTTATTTAAACCGCTAATCCACCTGATTAGCGGTTTATCTTCTAGTTAGAACTGGTCCTTTAATTATTCAACACATTGGAGAGATGATCGTGAATCCGATATTAATGGAAATTGAAACGTCCCTTGAAACAGAACGATTGCTGTTAAGAATGCCCCAGCCTGGTGATGGGAAAGTAGTAAATGAAGCGATTCAAACGTCTATTGAGGAACTAAGACCGTGGCTAGGCTTTGCGCGGGTAACACCTACTCCCGAGGAAACGGAAATTAATATAACAGAAGCGCACATCAAGTTCCTAAAGCGTGAAAGTTTGCGCTTTCTTGTTTTTTTGAAAGAAACAAATGAGTTTGTAGGATCAACAGGTTTTCATAATATTCATTGGGATGTTCCGAAGCTTGAAATTGGGTATTGGATGGCGACAGGGCATAGTGGACATGGTTATATGACAGAGGCTGTTCAAAAGCTGACTCAATATGCTCATCAAAGCCTGGATTGTAGAAGAGTTGAAATTCAGTGTGATCGTGAGAATGCGCGGAGTCGAGCGATTCCTGAACGCTTGGGTTATCTTCTTGAAGGAACGCTCAAAAATGACGACTTGTCCATTGATGGGAAGAAAATAACGGATACATGTATCTACTCGAGTACCATTTGAACTTATCGCTAATAGAAAAACTCATGGCTGCTTGATCTTAATGGATCGAATGGCCATGAGTTTTTTACAATGAAGGAAGCTTAACGCATTACACTTCCGCCTGAAATTTTTAAAGATTCTCCAATAATGTTCTCAGATGCGTTTGATAGGAGGTAAATGATACTGTTCGCTACTTCTTCGGGTTGTGTGATTCTACCTGAAGGCATTGCTTCTTCTACTGCTTTTAATTCTTCTTCAAAGCTTTTGTTTTCTCTTTTTCCTTTTGACTCAATGCTATTTCTTCCCATTTCTGTGTCAACGAAGCCGGGACAGACAGCGTTCACTCTAATTCCATCACGAATCGCTTCATGTGCAAATGACTGTGTAAATCCGGTAATGGCAAACTTTGAAGCACTATAGGCGGTGTTTCCAAAAGTTCCTCGAAGCCCCGACAGAGAAGAGAGGTTCACAATGGAACCTTTTTTCTTATCATCACGCATTTTACTGTAAACGAGCTGGGTTAGTAAAACCGTTGAGAAATAATTTAGTTCCATCACCTTACGAAGGTCTTCTTCTTGTAACTGATCGAGCGTATCGCCGCCACCAATTCCCGCTGAATTAACTAACCCTGTAATCGTTCCTCTTTCTTTTATCGCATTTTCGATCAAGGTAGCACGATCTTGCTCATTGTTTAAGTCTGCTGGAAGCACGGTAACTTTAGCATCCGCAACTAGCTTTTCGCACTCGTTCTTTAACGTCTCTAATTTCTCTTTATTTCTTCCTGTAATCGTAATGGTAGCCCCGACTTGAACAGCGGCTTTTGCCGTTTCAAATCCAATACCACCAGTCGCTCCAGTGATCAACACGTGCTCTTGCTTTAGTGCGTCTTCTTTAAAAATCGCCATGATTTCTTCCTCCTTTTTTGTTCTAGCCATTTCTTTCCCGTTTGAAGACTTATAAAACCTTCAACAAACGAAAAGACAGGTAGCCCGCTGGCTACCTGTCTTAACTACCTTCTTATTGAACGCCAACGGCATTAAATGCTTGTTTTACTGACTGTACTTCCGAGCTGCTACTTCCATAAAGATCAGTTGCAGCTTGAACGGCTGCTGCTCTCATTTGACTAAAGTTCGAAGACGCGGTTAGATATTGCGTTAGCGTACGATAGTAAATGGCGCCAAGCTTGTCTTTCCCAATTCCAGATACGCTTACTCCGTAGAATGTACCACCTTCACTTAAAAGATAAGCTGCTTTATTCATAATTCCGCTATTAATATGAACTCCACCGTTATCCTGTGTACCTGTATAGCGTACAGAGTAATGATCAGGGTCGCCAAACTTCGCAGGGTCAGACATCGAACGAAGAGCGTCTCCAGAAGTTCCTGGTGTATAAATGTCTTCGCCAATTAACCAGTCAGGATTATTATTATCATGATATTCCACAAGTGTTCCGAACACGTCGGACATTGATTCGTTCAGCGCTCCTGATTCATTTTGATAAATAAGATCGGCTGTCGTATCTGTAACAGCGTGTGTTAATTCATGTGCTACAACATCTTCACCGCCAGAAAGAGATACGAACGTGGAGCCGTCTCCATCACCATAGACCATTTGGCTACCGTTCCAGAACGCATTATTGTAGTTACGACCATAATGTACGGTAGATTCTAGTGGTGCCCCGTTTCCGTCATAACTATCGCGGTTGAATACATCTTTATAATAATCATACGTTGCGCCTGCATAGTAGTGAGCATCGACAGCTGCCGCGTCATAGCTTGCGTTGAAGGTGTTATCCGCATCAGCCCATAACGAACCCGGTAGCTTAGTCCGATTAGCTGCGTCATACGTGAAAATACCGCCGCCTCTCGTTGTATCTTTCAAATAATAAGTTGAGGAAGAAAGAAGCGTGTTGAACGTCTTTTGGTCACCAAGCACGCCGGTTCCACTCGCTGTTTGAATTGTTCCGGTGATTGCGCCACCGCCCGGCTTCCCAACACCTTCTTTTTTAGCTTCGTGAAGCGCGTTAAAACTTGTTAGCACTTCACCACTTGTTGCGTCAATTATGTACTGCCAGTTCCCTGGTTCAGGTGAAAGGAAGTTTAATGTGACGTGATAAGCATATGTCGGAGATTCTCCGTCTGCATAAACGACAAGGTTTGATTCGGGTTTCTGTTCATAAGTTGGAGAGAAGCCTAGATCTTTTTCTGCTTTTTTAATAGCATCTTGTTTCTTGAATTTTGTTGCTTTTTTAAGCTCTTTCTTCGATCCAAGGTCCGGAATAACTGTACCGGATACAGCAGTTAAGACGCCGCTTTCATCAACGTGTGCGGTTTGAGTGGAGCCGTAAACCGGTGTTCCTTCATGAAGCTGCTGTAAACGAAAGACCGTAAAGCCAAGGTCGTCTTTTTCTTTAGAAATGATTTGAAAAGCGTCCTGTGCTGATGATCCACTAAATTTGTACATGCTTTTCTGGTCATTTAAGTAATCGAACAACACTTGATTGGGATTTTGAGAGCTTGCTTTTGTTAATTTCCCGGAAACAAAAGATGGCGTCCCGGTTTCTTTATTCATATTCGTATCAGCTGCCGCGAATGTTGAGGATGGAGCAAACATGGTACTTACCAGCCCGACTGATAAACCAATTGAAAGCAAATTCTTTTTCTTTCCCATTCCAATTTCCCCCTCGTGATTAAGATGAGCTAACTTTATCACAAAAGGCTAAATATTCAAATTATTTAAATGATTTTGATAGTTACGACCTATCCTTTTGTGTGTAGTCACGGGACCTTTCTCCTGTAATTAAAATACCGACTGGTTCAATAGGCTTAGGTATTCTCACACTCAATAGACGATAAATAACCAAAGCATATGAAAAGACGTCTTTCCTTCCTCCCGTTACCTTTAATGAACTTTGGTCAGTCAAGACGTTTTCTCATTGGAAGAAAGTACTTATTGTAAAGGGAACGTATATTCGAGTAAAATACAGGGTATAGATAAAAAGAACAAACGTTCTGTTATGATGGAAGGAAGGGGGATACGAATGGACTATTCACAGTTTCCAAAAAAAACGATCCTTTGTATTGATATGAAAAGTTTTTATGCCAGCTGCTCAGCAGTAGAGATGGGACTTGATCCGCTTACGTGTTACCTTGCTGTTGTTGGTGATGTAGAACGACAGGGGAGCGTTGTGCTTGCGGCTTCTCCAGCACTAAAAAAAGAATTTGGCATTCGTACAGGAAGCAGGTTGTTTGAAATCCCAAATGACAAAAGAATTCATATTGTTAACGCAAAAATGTCTTCTTATTTGAGACAGTCAATGGAAATAACGAGGCTTTTTCATCGTTATGTGCCATCAGAATGTATCCATACGTACAGTGTTGACGAATCGTTTTTGCAGATTGATGGAACAGAACGACTATGGGGAGATAAATTTGAAGTAGCTTATAAGATAAAAAATGAAATAAGTGAAACATTTGGATTACCAAGTGCGATTGGAATTGGACCCAATCTTTTAATGGCAAAGCTTTGTCTTGATCTTGAAGCGAAAGAAAAAGGGGTAGCTGAGTGGACATATGAAGATATCCCTAAAAAGCTGTGGCCGCTTTCCCCACTCAGTCAAATGTGGGGAATTGGAGCCCGCGTTGAACGTACGCTAAACAGAATGGGTATTCGGAATGTAAAGCAGCTTGCCCATTATCCGCTTCACTTATTAGAAGAGAAATTCGGTGTTATGGGGAATCAGCTCTATCATCACGCGTGGGGAGTTGATCTTTCCGAAATGGGCGCGCCCATTATGCAGGGCCAGATTAGTTTTGGAAAAAGTCAGATCCTGCTAAGAGATTATCATGATCAAAAGGAAATTCAACACGTGATTCTTGAAATGAGTGAAGAAGTGGCAAGACGTGCTAGAAGAGCCGGAAAAGCAGGTCGTACGATTAGTCTTGGGATTAGTTATAGTAAAGAAGAAGGTGGCGGAGGTTTTCGCCGCTCAAGGAGTATCACTAGTCCAACCGCGATTACGCTTGAAGTCTATCGCGTATGTCTACAGCTATTTGAGGAGTTTTATGAAAAAAAAACAGTTCGGAAAATTTCGATCACTCTTTCGAATATTAGTAATGACGAGGAAGTACAGCTGGATTTATTTAATACTGAGCGACCGAAACAGCGAGACCTTGGCTATGTGATGGATTCCATTAGAGAGAAATACGGATCGGATGCTCTGCTACGCGCTGTTTCATACACAAAAGCTGGTACAGCCTTACACAGAAGTAAACTTGTAGGTGGGCATAAAGCATAAAGGGGGGATGATACGTGATTCGTGATCGTGGAAATATAAAGTGGACATCGATGATGTTACCTGAGCATGTGAAAGAGCTACGTGATTGGAAAGAAGAAGAGAAAAGAAATCAAAAGCCTGTGCTTGATGAGCAAAAAATAGAGGAAATGAATGAAGTGATATGCCAGGCTATGGAATTCCATTGGCCGCTGCGCTTTCACTATTTTAAAAACGGTGAAACGAACGTCCTCAATGGCTACGTTCATTATATCGAGCCATTGACGAAGGAGCTACGCATCATTGACCACAAGAATCAAAAGAGAAACGTTAAATTGTTGAACCTTGTTCACGTTGAATTAGAATGAAAAAAATGGATGTACACTCCGGGTGGTAAAAAAGTTTTTCATTTCTTGATTGGGGTAAAATACGTATAACGCAAACTTTGCCAAGACATTTTTGACTGGAAAACCACTATCATCAGAATAAGCAAAATCAAAATCCGGAGTGAGATGACAGATGTTATTAGCTCAAAATTTAAAAGAAAATACGGAGAAAATTAAAGGGATTGACATTCATTATGAGTATTACAGAAATGAAGAAGCAGTTGATCGCCCAGTTATAACCCTGCTTCACGGCTTTTTGTCTTCAAGCTTCAGCTTTAGAAGACTAATTCCATTATTAACAAAGGCCTACACCGTTGTTGCAATCGATCTCCCGCCGTTTGGGAAAAGCGAGAAGTCTCATCACTTTGTTCACTCTTACCAAAATTATGCAGAGGTCGTTGTTGAGCTATTGGAAAGACTTTCGATTGAAAACACGGTCATGATCGGGCATTCCATGGGCGGACAGGTAGCTATGAGAGCATCAGCGTTAAAAGAAGATTTTGTGAGTAAAAATATTTTGCTATGTAGCTCAGGATATCTCGAGAAAGCCAAACAGAGTCTCGTCTATACATCCTACTTACCTTTCTTTTCTGTCTACTTAAAACGCTGGCTTTATCGAAAAGGAGTTAGGGGGAATTTGCTCAATTGTGTTTATGACCCAGCGCTTATCGATGAAGAGATGATGGATGGTTATATTCAACCCTTCTTTAACGAAGGGATTTTTAGATCGTTGGTTCGTATGATCCGTGATCGGGAAGGTGACCTGTCCGAAGCGGAGTTAAAACAAATTCATACACCGAGCCTCCTAATATGGGGAGAAAATGACAGAGTTGTGCCATTGAAAATTGGGAAACGTTTAAGCAGCGACTTACCAAATGCTGAGCTGATTGTCTATAAGAAAACTGGTCATCTTCTTCCTGAGGAGCGACCAGCATCGATTATGAAAGACATAGAACAGTTTTTAACTCGTTAAATAAAGGCTGGTGTCAATGGTAGAGAATTCTCTGAATAAACTCCTTTAAGCAAGGAGTTTATTTTCATGCAGGTAGAAAGAGTTGACTCAGCAGAATCATGCATGATAAAGTAAATCTCGTTCGATTGTGAATTCAAATAAAATTTGAGCTTATGCTCATTAATAATTGCATATTTCTTATTAAGAGAAGTGGAGGGATCTGGCCCGAAGAAGCTTCAGCAACCTCTGATATTCAGAAAGGTGCTGCTTCCAGCAAGAGAAATCTTGAGAGATAAGAGCAAAAGCCCTCTTCTCTTGAAGTGGGTTTTTTTATGCTATAGAAAAGTAGAAGGAGATAGAGAGAATGGAAAAAGAAATTAAAGGAAATGGTCTGGCGTTACTTCCTCTTGGCATTTTTATTGTGCTCTTTATTGGCACAGCGATTGTGACAAAGGATTTTTATAGCATGCCGGTTATTCTTGCTTCATTAATTGCTGCGGGTGTAGCTCTTTCGATGAATCGAAAAGAAAACTTTATGAAGAAGGTGGAAGTGTTCTGCCGAGGAGCAGGAAATACCAATATTATATTAATGATTCTTGTCTTCTTATTGGCAGGAGCTTTTGCTGGAACCGCTGAAAAAATTGGCGCGGTTGATTCGATTGTGAATCTTGGAATATCCATTCTTCCGGCGAATTTGTTAATCGTTGGTTTATTTTTGATTGCATGTTTTATTTCCATTTCAATGGGAACGTCAATGGGAACCATCGTAGCCCTTGCACCGATTGGAATTGGAATCGCAGAACAAACGGGAGTTGCGCCAGCACTTGCCTTGTCTGCAGTTATTGGTGGGGCGATGTTCGGTGATAATCTTTCCATGATTTCAGATACAACCATTGCAGCAGTTCGAACACAAAATACGCAAATGAAAGACAAATTTAAAGTAAACTTCTTTATTGTATTGCCTGCTGCTATTGTCACTGCCGTTATATATGGCGTGTTAACGATGGGAGAACAGGCAACAGTTGGTGGAGAACGTGCTTTTGATTTGATCACGATTCTTCCATATTTAGGTGTTCTAATCGCAGCGATCGCTGGGGTTAATGTTCTTGTTGTCCTTGTGAGCGGAACGCTATTTGCTGGAATAGTGGGTCTATTTAACGGTTCATTTGGAATGAGTGGACTTATTTCCACCGTTACAGAAGGGATTAAAGGAATGGAAGACCTTGCGATGATTGCCCTCGTAATCGGTGGTATGATCGAAGTGATCAAGCATAATGGCGGTATTCAATACGTGCTAGATAAGATTTTAAGTAGAGTAAACTCACGTCGAGGAGCGGAATTTGGTATAGCTGGTCTAGCTAGTGTGCTTGATTTATCGACAGCGAATAATACGATTTCAATCATCATGGGTGGACCGCTGGCGAAGAATATTTCTGAAAAGTATGGCGTTGATCCACGGAAATCAGCTAGTATTCTAGACATTTTCTCAGGCAGTATTCAAGGGATGCTCCCATATGGTGCTCAGGTTCTAGCGGTTGCAGGACTTGCATCGATCTCGCCACTTGCCCTCTTACCATATTCGATTTATCCTATTCTTATTGCGGTTGCTGGAGTGATTGCGATTTTCATTAACTATCCCTCTTTTCAAAAGAAAGAGGAAGCAAACGGTTAGAAGTAACTTTTAAATGAGAATAAACGAGATAAAGAAAAACAGGTAGCTCACGATGAGCTACCTGTTTTTTTATTATCCTTCAATTTGTTTTTGAAGATGAATAATTCGCTGAGGAAGAATATATAAGTATTCAATTAATGAATCAAGTAGATCAATAATAAGATTTGCGGTTTCTTCGCTAGTCGCTTTTTCAAGGCAAAGGAGATCGTTCAGATTACTTCCTTTTCCAAGAAGCTGACCTAACTTTACAATCGGTTCTTCTAAATCAATTTGTTTTGCCAGCGTTTCGAGCTGTTTGGATAGCGGCTGTCCTAATTCATTCTCGGCTAGAAAACTGCCGGTAATGCTTTCGAGGACGCGATTAGCCATTACAGCTGTTGCCGTCCAGTCTTTCATATTATGTACATTTACGGCAGAGCGGTAAACACGTTCAAGGTCATCAGGCAGTCGAGCAGAACTCGTTAGTCTCCCGAGTGGTTCACGTGTAAAGGACGTTTGATGAACAAAAAGTTCGACTTCCTCACCTCGATCACCGTGAGAAGTTTTAATTAGAATGAAGAGCACCGCTTCTTTACAAATGGAACAGCGAGAAAGCGTTGAGAACACGGCCTGGTTAATTTGATAATCAAATTTCAATTGAAATGAGGCATCATTTCCACATTCAGGACATTCTGTATTCGCTGATTTTGGAAGCTTCGTTTGTCCATATTTTACAACCGAATTAATGGTCGTCTGCTGTATCTTTCTCATCATATACCCCCTGGATCGATTTTGAGCAACTTGTTGTCAATCGAATTGAAACGCTAATTCCTGTAATATATTGTTTGAATTATTAAAAATCACACCATCAACTTATAATGTTCGCCCTTATTGGAAATATAAGGGGGTTTGAAAGCGTTAATGTGATTGATAAACCAATAATCGAGCAAAAGTCCTTTTCTTAAAAGAGTAATATATACCCAAAATTGTGAAAATATTGACAGGTGTACCTGACGAATCCTACACTAGAGTGAAATGAACGATAGGAGGTATCACTATGGAACAAGCCCGTCTATTTTGGAGTTATTTTTGGAAAGAACATCATCGTGCAAAGAATCTCTTAACATTCGCTTCTTCACACACGCCTGAAATCCCTTCCCAAAGTTCACAAAAAAATCCTACGCTTACATCAGGGCCTGGGCCAGCCTACGACAAGAGAAAGATAACTGGGTTAGTTTTAGGGCCGGCTTTATTTCTTTGTCTTATGCTCTTTTTTCATCCGAACGGTCTTTCGGAAGCTGGTTTGGCCGTATTAGCAAGTACCGCATGGATTGCAACGTGGTGGATAACAGAAGCTATCCCGATCCCTGCAACATCTCTCTTGCCACTCATCCTATTTCCGCTAACGGGTGCACTCGAAGGTGATTTAACAGCATCTGCCTATGGCGACAATACGATATTTCTTTTTATGGGTGGTTTTTTGATTGCGCTTTCAATGCAGAAATGGAATTTACATAAACGCATTGCTCTTTTTATTATATCAGCAATCGGAACGAGTACGGAGAAAATTGTACTTGGCTTTATGGCGGCGACAGGTTTTTTATCGATGTGGATTTCAAATACCGCAACCGCTATGATGATGGTACCTATTGGACTTGCGGTGATTTATCAGGTGTCAGAACAGCTTGATCTGGATACGGAAGAGGGAGCTCCGAGATTTAATTTCGGAAAAGCAATTATGTTAGGTATTGCTTATAGCGCTTCGATTGGGGGTCTTGCGACATTAATTGGAACGCCACCTAATACCATTTTTGCAGCAGTTGTGAATGAACTTTATGGCATTGAAATTTCATTTGCTCGCTGGATGATGTTTGGTGTACCGTTAACCGTTTTACTTTTAATTGGATGTTGGTATTACCTAGTGAAAATGGCTTTTCCAATGAACATTAAAGAATTACCAGGTGGAAAAGAAGTTATCAATAAGGAAAAGACTGATCTAGGAAAAATGTCGGTAGAAGAAAAAGTTATTTTATTGATTTTTTCATTAACAGCACTTGCGTGGATTAGTCGTTCATTTGTTCTAAGTGAGCTTAATCCAAACATCAATGATACGATTATTGCGATGACAGCAGCGGTTTTATTGTTTCTTATTCCTGCACCTTCGAACAAAGGATCGTTTTTGTTGGACTGGAATACCGCGAAAGGGTTGCCGTGGGGGATTCTCTTACTCTTTGGGGCCGGACTCGCAATTGCTTCTGGATTTCAAGAATCAGGACTTGCGAAGTGGATTGGTGAGCAGCTAACCATTCTTGAAGGTATCCACTTATTTGTTATTTTACTTCTTGTCACGACGCTCGTTATTTTCTTAACAGAAATTACATCGAACACGGCGACAGCAACAATGATGTTTCCAATAATGGCATCTTTGTCAGCAGCGATTGGTGTACATCCGTATGCTTTAATGATTGGGGCAGGCATTGCATCAAGTTGCGCATTCATGCTTCCAGTTGCTACGCCACCAAACGCAGTCGTGTTTGGGTCGGGGTATTTAAAGATTCCTGACATGGCACGAGCAGGGTTCTGGCTTAACGCAACATCTGTTGTAATCATCACGGTAGCGATTTATTTTTATATGCCAATCGTGTGGGGCATCGATCTAACGCAAATTCCTACTAAATTTAAATAAACAGATAAAAGAATAAAGGTGATGATACAGTGGTCGATCAAGTAAATAGGGAGCAGCGTTATACATCAAAGGATGCAGGGTTTTGGCGAGCAGCAGCTAGTCTTGGTTGCGGGGCATTGCTGATTTTTTCTTCCTTATATGCTTTTCAACCGCTGCTTCCTATATTTGTAAAAGAATTTCAAATAACGCCTACAACATCAAGTCTACTGATGTCTTTGCCGGTGATCACAATGATTCCCGGTCTTCTTATTCTTGGGTTTGTATCAGATCGCTATGGCCGAACATTGGTGATGAAAGTATCGCTGCTTTTTGTTCTAGGATTACTACTTCTAATGCCGTTGATGAATTCGTTTCTACTTCTTTTAATCCTTCGATGTGTCCAGGGATTTTTTCTTGCAGGTATACCAGCATCAGCAATGGGCTATTTAGCGGATGAAGTTGAGCCTTACAACATCGGCCTAGCCACAAGTATTTACATTGCTAGTAATGCAATGGGAGGCCTTAGCGGCCGCGTTACAACAGGTTATTTGACGGATGTATATAGCTGGAAAATAAGTTTGCTCTCTCTTGCGACTTTTGGACTTGTCGTAACGGTGTGTTTTTACTTGCTTTTGCCTGCTTCTCGTTTTTTTAACGGGGGGAGTAGAAGTATGATTCATGATATGAAAGGAATGTTCGTCCATCTTAAAGACAGGCGATTGTTGTCTCTCTTTACACTTGGTTTTCTCATTCAAGTGATCTTTACAGGTGTTTGGACCTATTTGCCCTTCTACTTGGAAGCAGAACCTTTTACACTTTCGTTGAAATGGATATCGTTTACTTATTTTGCGTATATCCTTGGGGTGGTTTCTCCTCCCATTGCTGGAAGAATTTCTTCAAGTATCGGTCTTCGACGAACGATGATCATCGGGCTATTCACACTACTAGTAGGAGTCGTCCTAACCATTCATCAATCAATAACGTTTGTCATGATTGGGCTTTGCATCATTTGTGCTGGTTTTTTTATCGCGCATTCAATGGCATCTGCTTCCGTAGCTAAGACAGCCGAACATCACAAAAGTGGAGCCTCAAGCTTTTATTTAATTAGCTATTATGCAGGTGTCGCTGCAGGCAGTTCAGGTGTTGGTGTATTGTGGGACCGTTTTGGGTGGGGTGGAGTAGTAAGTTTGCTTGTGCTCGTCGTACCGCTCCTTGCAATGTTTTCACAAAAACAAGTTTCAAAACGATATCGAAATAATGATTTACGAGAGGAGAAGGCAAGATGAACGTGAGGCAGGCGAGGAGGGGTGATGAGCTAGGAATCACTCTTTTACTTTCAGATATGGGCTATGAAACATCTGTACATGAAGTGCAAGATCGACTGGTACCGATTATGAATGACGATCTGTATGTCACCCTTGTAGTCGAAGAAAAAAAGGAACTAGTAGGGATGCTTGGCATGCATTATGAACGTTCGTATGTCGCTAATATTCTTATCGCAAGAATTATTACGATGGTAACAGCAGAAAAATATCGCCAGCAAGGAATCGGAAGGAAGTTAATTCGTGAAGCTGAGAAGTTGGCCAATGAGAAAGGGGCTTCCACAGTTGTGTTAAACAGTGGGAACCGCGAAGAACGAAGAGCTGCACATCAATTCTATGAAGCGTGTGGTTATTTGGGAAAATCAACAGGGTTTTATAAGTCGCTTGGCTAAATAAAAAAAGCCTTCCGCGTAAAAGCGGAAGGCTAATAACATTATCTTCTAGTAAATCCTTCTTCATCAAGGTATTGAACCGCTTCATTTCGAGAAGGGAATGTGCCATCAAGAATATCGCCAGCGTAGACATTCCATAGCTCGAGTTCAGGCTCGTACATTAATTCAAGCGTTTGATCTTCATCGTTTACCCATGTTTGGATTTCGATGTCTGACCCAGGAAGGACAGAAAGAGACTGGATGGACTCACCTATGATTTTTCGAAGCTCATTGCTTGAGAAATCACGAATGTTAACCATACCTCTTTCATCTAATGGATATCCTTCAATAAGGTCGCCAAATACATAGCCGTTCCCATTCGGATGAAGATGATAAACAACATTTTTCTTATCGATAACCGCTTCTTCATAGTGAAAGTTCACACGTCCAAGCGAAACGTCTTTTCGGGTCAGTTCAGGAAAGGATGATTCAATAATCTCTAGTTTTTCTTCAAAAGTTAGCATAATGCCTCCATGTGCTTCAGTAGTATTTCTAGTTTAAACAGTAAAATTAGGTTTCAAACGTACTGCACTTTATCTTATCATGGGTTCTCACAAATTTGTATGATTTGTCTGAAGTTCATGAAGAAAATTCGCTATTTCTGATTTGTTTTGTAAAAGAATAATCTTTTTTTCGGGAGAAGTTTGTTGAATCTCTTCAAATCTCTTTTTCATCTTTTCCTTACGAGGATAGTAGGTTGTCCAAATAAATGTTAAAAAAGACCATTCCATTTTTTCGTTACACCCTTTGCCCATATCAGATCGTGTCTTCCCGATATGAGTGATCCAGCGTTTTAAAACCCGATAAAGACAAAGGAGTCGCGGGGCATGTATGTAAATAATCGTATCAGCTTGCGCCACTCGGATATCATGGGAGTTGCTATAATTTCCTTCGATAATCCATCTAGAAGTTAAAGCAATCTTCTCCTGGGAAGTGCGAAACTCATCAAGACTCGCTTCAATCCAACCCGGTTTCCAAAACAGAGCGTCGAGGTGGTAAACCTCATAGTCTAGAATTTCACCGAGTTTCTTTGCAAATGTCGATTTACCTGCTCCTGCTGAAGCGCCCATTACCATAATCCGGTTCACATTCGTGCCTCCCTTAAGGTAGTGCGTTCCTTCAAAAGTTTACCAAAAAATGAATGGATAAGTAAGAATTGCTTTGTGAAATAAGGAGATAACGTACTTTTGTTTTAACCGTTAGTTCTAAAATCAGCTTTCAATAAGCTGATTCCGGATTTTGAAAAAAGCAGATTCCGTAAAATGTTAAAATTAGAATTAAGTATTGATAAGTGAATCAGATGTAGAAGGAATTTCTAAAGTATGTTCCCAAGGTCTCATAATTAAGTGAAGGGTTTATTGTCATAAACGAATGAAAACTCATTATTGTACTAGGAGCTTAACTAATGATACTAGATAACGAGAACGGGCTATTACTTATCCGTAATGACCAATTAGGTGAGCGGATTTGGAGAAGTGATGAATGTTATAAATTAATCTTTTCTCCATTCGGGAGAGGATCTTATCAAACAAATCATGGTGACATCTCCATTGATAAAGGAGAATTTCTAATATTTAACCCATATGAAGATCATAAACAACTTAGGGCTACAAATGAGAAATTTCTCGTGGAGATAAAGCAATCTTTGTTACAAGAGACAGCTGATCAATTAGGCATTACAGCAACATCCCCTGAATTTACTTTGCTTTCTTATAAACATCCTCAAATAAGACAATGGATGATTTTTGTTAGAGATTTCTTATCGCTAAATGAAGGGGCTGGATCAATTACCAATCAGTTTTTTCTAGATAACAGCTTGACCCAGCTTTCCATTATGATGCTTCAATATGGTGCAGGGTCTCATCAAATTGACTTTCCAAGTATCAGTAGTAAAGCGATAATTAATGATGTTACAAATGCCCTTAAAGAAAGCTATAGCGAGGACTGGACACTGGACGAGATGGCCCAGGTTGCAAGATTAAATAAATATCAATTTGCTCACCTTTTTAAAGAAGAGCTAGGTCTCTCTCCTTATTCTTGGTTGCAACTATACCGTCTATTAAGAAGTCAATACGCCTTATTACATTCCAATGACTCAATTCTTTCGATCGCTCTTAATCATGGGTTTAAAAGTGTCTCTTCTTATAACCAGTTATTTAAGAAAATGTATTGGAAGACGCCAACAGAATTTCGCCGGATTCACGGTTTTAATAAGTAAAACTCCAATACTTAGAATGACAATGAGTAACCCACTACCAATCATTAAGTGTTGAATTGAAATGAACATGACTAAGAATCCGTACACTCCTAAGGAAATGGTGTTAGAAAAATATAATAAGACAGCATTGGAACTAAAGGCGCGCCCCATTTTCTCTTCTGGCACAAGTGTCTGAAGAAGACAGACGCGAGCTAGTCCAGCAATAGGCAGCCCTATACCTACGATAGCGCAACCAATAAAGAAATGCTTAATATCATATAAGAGTCCGTAGTATGTAATTCCTGTACCCCAAATCAACGCTCCAATTAAGTAGAGGCGAAGAGTCATTCTTTTAATCAAATAGGGCAAAACGATATTTGTGAAAATAACAACGCCACCAAATACTCCTTGTAAAATGCTATATAATTCTTCACTTTGTTCACTCATTTCTGATAATGCAAGCAAAAGTCCTACTTCCCACACCCAGGTGTTGAAAAAAACCGTAACAAAAGTAAAAAGAAATAGTTGTCTGACAGTAGAGTGCGCCTTCGCCCAAGAGGTAAACTCGAGAATTGAGCGATACACACCTCTAATCGTTTTATTAACAAGTGGTTTAGGGTTCTTCAAGTGTATTTTAAAGATGAAAAAGGCGCTAACAGCATAGGTTATTGCGTCTAAGGTGAAAAAGTGTATAGCACCAAAGGTGTTTAATAACCATAGAGTGATAAATGGACTTAAGACCGTTACTCCTCGAGTTAATGTATCATATAAACTGTTCGCATTCGTTCGTTCTTCTTCCGTCGTTATAGAAGGTAGTACAGATCGATGGGTCGGGTTAAAGAAACATCCTATACTCTGGATCAGAAAGCTTACGATTAATAGATATGTGTAAGTAAGTGCATCCAAATAATGCAAAAATACGATAGAAAGAATGAATGGGATGCGAGCTAGGTCCAGATAGACTAATAATTTTTTCTTAGGTAACCAATCAGCCATAACACCACCTATTAATCCAAAAAGAAGGTATGGTAAGGTCTCAGCCATAGCCATTCCTGTAGTGTGAAGATTGGAACCAGTTGAATCGTACGCTAAAAATAAAAAAGCCATTCCGGAAAGAACATCGCCAAGTCGAGAGATTCCTCCAGCAAGTAAGTAATACCGTATATTTTTGTTTCGCCATAATCTTTTGTACATTTTTATCACCTCATCCCTTATTTTAAGAAGAAATAAAGTGAGCTTCTGTCTGATTATTGCTATAAATAGAGACAATATTTATATGAAGAAGCATATTTTAAATAAGGGTTTTCATTAATAAGAGATGGATTGCAATAAACTATACCACTCTTCTAGTTCTTTACTTTTAGGACATCTAACTTCCTTAATATATCTCTCAAAAATTCTAATGCTCCACTTCCATTAGCTGCGTTCACCATTAGATTGAAGCTTATCTGCTATCAGATAGGCTCTTTTAAATTGAAATAACGAATCAAACCTAAGGTGCCAATTTATGAAAGTTGGTATCAAAAACTTGAATAGGTTACTAGAAGAGGAGTAACATGTTATTTGTTGATAAACACCAATTGCAATTGGCTTCTAGTTGTAACAATACTGGTTACTATTAAAGTGAGATATAAGATGTGAAAAAATTAAAAGTAGAATTTATTACAGTAAGGGGAGTCACGATGGTAACAAAGCCAAAGGCTATTTTCTTAGATATGGACGGTACGATCTTAAATCACAACAACAAGGTAAGTGGACTTACGAAACAAATTATTGATGAGTTACGAAATAATGGACTCTATGTTTTTATCGCGACAGGCAGAGCTGCAGATGAAATAAGCGATCTTGTACCAGATGGATTCCAGGTCGATGGGATCATCTCTTCAAATGGAATGGCCGGGTATGTTGAGGGTAAGGCCATATTTGAACATTCACTCCCTCTTGAATTAGTAGAAAAGGTTATCGAAAAAGCGAGAGAACATAAAGTTTATTATGAACTTTTCCCATATGGAGCGGACCGTATCGCTTTACAACAAGATCGTATATTTATGGAAGATGAAGTTAAAGATCCAAAGCCAGAAAGTGTTGGGCTTAATGAATGGCTTTCACGTCAAGAAGCGATCAAAGAAGCTATCGACTGGAAAAGTCAGATCGAAGGAAATAAGTTTTCTAAATTCTATTTCTTCGCTAGAAAGAAAGAGAATATCAATCGATGGAAAGATGAGTTAGAAAAAATAAAGCAAGATATCGATTTTACAACCTCAATTTCTTCTGCTCATAATGTTGAAGTAATGGTAGCAAATGTGAACAAAGCCACTGGAATTAAGGAAATGTTACACTATTTTGATTTGTCGGATGTAGAAACGTTGGCGGTAGGGGATAGCAACAACGATTTACCGATGTTCCAGTTTGTTGATTATGCAGTAGCAATGAAAAATGCATCGGACCAAATAAAAGAAATCGTCGACGATGTAACGGAATTTACATGTGATGATGATGGAGTCTATCATTATTTAAAGTCTTTAATCGTTCCATCGTCAATAAAAAGCACATGAAGCAAGACTGAGTCAAAAGCAAAAAAAGCTATATATCTCTCTTCTAATAAAAAGGAGCTTATCTTAAATAAGGTAAGCTCCTTTTTACGTGAAAAAGATTGAGATATCCCTACTGATTTGAAATAATTGGTAGGGGAGCACTAGAAATTTTTGCGAGATACGTTAACAAAGATTTCAATTAAAGTTAGTTGCATTTTGAGAGTGTAGGATTGTGTCTTTTGACTATAAAAGAAAAACTAGTAGGGGTACTTTCTGGCTTGCTTTAGCTGTCATTCTATTAGTTATTTGGATAATAAAGCTATCGTTTTTACCTAAGCTTGGCTTACTATTTCCTCAAAATATAAAAAATCGAAATGGAGGTTGGAAAATGGACTCATTACAACTCATTGTTTCTAAAGCTAAGGAGCTAGTACAAACGAGATCCCCTGAATGTGAGGCTGCTTTTCTAGCTGGAAGCGTTGTTCGAGGGGAAGCGACAGCTACATCTGATCTTGATATAGTCGTCTTTGATTCGTCGGTAACTGTTTCGTATCGGGAGAGCTTTTTCTATGAGGGGTGGCCGGTCGAATGGTATGTTCATAATTTAGAAAGCTATTATGCCTATTATGAAAGTGACTGCATCCGAGCAAAACCATCACTTCCGAAAATGGTGTCTGAAGGCGTCATCCTTAATGACAAGGGGAAGGCAAAAGTACTTCAGGATGAAGCGAGAATGATCCTGAAAAAGGGGCCGTCTCCATGGGAAGAAAACGAGATGACGCTAAAACGCTATTTTCTTACAGATGTACTAGAAGATTTTATTGGCGCTACCGATCGAGGGGAAGAAATGTGCTGTGCAGCTACTCTTGCAGAGCAAGTTCATGAATTCATTCTTCGTACGAATAAACAGTGGATCGGCTCATCTAAATGGATTGTCCGTGCATTAAGAAATTATGATCAAACACTGGCGGATAGGTTTGTCCAAGTGTTTGATCATTATTATGAAACACGTGAAAAGGAAAGCGTCATTACGTTCGTTGATGACGCTTTACACCCATATGGTGGTCGCTTGTTTGAAGGATTTTCATTAGGGAAATAGTCTTATCGCTTCCTGGAAATCAAAGGAGAAATCGTTAGGACGCATGCGATTAAAATAAGAAGGTAGATTGGACTTAACCAAATTGAGTAGATAGAGCCGGCGTTACCGGTAACGAAACCAGTATCGATGGTAAGCGTAGTTAATGTCAATTCAACAGGATTTTCTGCTTCAATAGAGAATGCAGGCAGATATAAATTTGGTTTCGTAATACGATAAATAAGATAAATAAGAGAGATTATAAGAAGAAAATTTGCAATTACTAATCTTTTCATAAGCGTCTCCTTTTGCTAGGGATTGGATAAAAAGCGGTTATGTGCTCCTTATTATACTAGGGTTGGGCTGTTAGCGGTATGCAGAGTGACGAAACGAAAATATTGATTTCTTAAGAAGAATAATGTAAACCACTGTGGAGAAGCTTACAAATTCTATGAAGCCTCCATTTCGAACGGCTTACCTCCACCTATGTTATGATCAAAATAGTAGATTAATAAGGTGGGAGGTTTCTGTTTGAAAGGATTCAATCTAATAACCTTCCTTTTCATAATAGGAATTGGTCTTATCTTCATCAACTTCAAGGAAGATCTAGAGGGAATGTTTATTCAAAAGGATGTTCCTTTGCCAACGGAGCTTAATCCAACGGTAAGTGAAGCAAAAGATACGTTGATCAATCGAGCTGCCGCAAAGGGAGTTGAGATTGTGATTACAGCTGCACACCGAACGAAAGAAGAACAGGATGCTCTTTATGAAAAAGGACGGTCAACGGAAGGACAAGTCGTTACAAATGTTGCCGGCGGCGGTTCTTATCACAATTATGGTCTAGCGATCGATTTTGCTTTGAAGTTAGATAATGGTGATGTTGTATGGGATATGGAGCGAGACGATAACGAGAATGGAAAATCAGATTGGATGGAAGTAGTCGCTATTGCGAAAGATCTTGGTTTTGATTGGGGAGGAGACTGGAGTAGTTTTAAAGACTATCCTCACTTACAAATGGATTTTGGTTTAACGATGCGCCAATTGCAAAATGGTCAAAGACCTAGTGAAAGTGAGTATGCGACAAACTAGCGAGAGGATAGTGTTATGAAAACTAGGAAGGCTGTTGGGGCAATTGTTACGCACAAAAACCGGTTTCTCATCGTTCGCAAAGTCACGATAAACACCAGAATGGGGAAAGAGCTTCAAAATGGAATGTGGGATTTCGTTAAAGGTGGCGTTGAAGACGAAGATGAAACAGTCGAAGCTTCAATGAGAAGAGAGTTATTAGAAGAAACGGGATCCGTCGCCTACACGTTAAAGAAGCGATTTAATGAAACGATCTCATTTGCATTTCCAGAAAACATTCAAACGAAAATCGGTTATTATAACCAAATAACGACGATGTTTCATTTCGAATATGTTGGCGACGGTAAGGACCTTGAAGCGAATGACAAAGAAATTAATCAAATTTGTTTTGTTCATGAACAAGCGTTATTAAGCCTTTTAGAACACGAGGAATCAAAAGAGTTTGTCACTAGAAACAGGAGTCAAATCATAAGCGAGAAATAAATGAAAAGATTTTTAGAAAAAAAGGTTTAGGTATTTCAAAAAGGGGTAAATTTAAACTAACATAATTTTCCCCCTTTTGTACCGTCCGTTAAATCGGGCGGTACTTTTTTTGATTACGTTTAAACAAAGTAAAGACAAAGAATGCTCAGTGTTTGAGATCATCAATTAGCTTAAAAAGAGTTTTTAGCAGTTTAAGAATTTTGCATTCTTGAAAGTTTGAGAGGTTATCGATAGGATAAGGGAAGCAAACTAACAACGGGAAAGTAGACGAACTGATCACATTCTCTCATCGTTCGCCTATAGGATAGGAGAATAACATGTGGAATACTAGACTGTTTCAACATATTTACGTTTTTTATTTATTCGTTTTTCTATTGGATGTGATCCACCTCTTTTGGTCAAACGCTTCTCTTTATACAACAATTGGACTATTAGCAATAGTGATGATCGTCATTAATTTCAAAGAAGCGGATCGTGTTTTTAAAATACTTGGCACTATTCTTTTAAGTGCAGGAGGCTTTTTTTATTTTTCAAGCGATATTAGTATCGTTAAGATTCCATCCTTTTTCGCAGAGAATATAGGGTTGTTGTTTCTTTTATCCATGCTTCCATGGATGAATAGCGTTGTAAAAGCCGGGAGATATAATAAGTTATTGCAAACATTACTCGGGGGCAATGTGAAGAAAATGGGAGATTTATATGTGCGGGGAGAAGCGACTATGGTTTCTTTGGCTGCCTTTTTGAATTTATCGTCCGCAACCATTTCTCAAGATCTGTTAAAAAATCAATTAAAAAAATCCAAAACAAACGTCAGAAACCGTTTTATCGCCATGTCGACGTTAAGGGGGTATTCTCTAGCGTTACTTTGGAGTCCTTTGGAAATTTTACTCGCTACATCAATCTTTATTACAAATGCTAATTACTTAGAAGTGTTACCTTGGATGTTGCTTATTGCTTTATTAGGCTTTGCGCTTGATTCTATTATTGGAAAAATCACCTTTCGAAACGAAGTGGTAGAAGAGGTTGGGACGCCTACAAAGTTAGGAGCAAGTAGTAAGAAGAAGTTAATGGAATTTATCGTGGCGCTGGTTCTGTTCTTAATGGTTGTCGTTTTTTTAACCAATGTTATTCAATTCAACTTTTTGTTTGCCGTTACGATCGCCCTTTTTCCCTTTGCGTACATTTGGGCATTATTGTTGAAACGAAAAAGAAGTTTCTTTCAAATTGGCTGGCCCAATTGGAAAAGGCAAACAAACCATTTACATAATTTCATTGTTTTACTGCTAACGCTATCTTTTTTCACAGAAACGTTAAACGCGTCTCCATACCTACGATATTTACAGGACCCCCTTGTGGCACTTGAAGGGCATCAAGTTTACATTATGCTTTTCATACAGGCTACTTTTTTAATAATGACATTATTAGGCGTTCATCCCATTGCAACAATGGGGATCTTTGGCGGCGTAAGTGAGTTGTTGTTAAGTGCTTTTCCTTCTGTTACGTTAACGATTCTGCTCGCCAGTAGCGCGATCGCAACCGTTCCATCAGCTCCTTATGGCCTTATCGTTACACTAACTTCCGTAGGGTTGAAAATGAATCCTTATAAAATTGTCTTGAAAAACATCTCGTATAGTTTGATGTGTGGTTTTATCGGCGTTTTGATCGCATACTGTACTTTATTTCTTTATTAGAAGGGGAGGTGTAGAATGAAGTTTCAAGAGCAGTTTGTTCAATCCGTTTGTTTTTATTTTAAGGAAGAAGGAAAAGTATGGCTACAGAAATTACCGGAAATCATCCGCTATTGTGAACAAAAATGGTCTCTGAAAATGGAGGATCCTTATCATCTCTCGATCAACTATGTTGCTCCAGCTAAGCTGGAGAGTGGAAAAGAAGTTGTGGTGAAACTAAGTATACCCGGAGCAGACTTTCTTGATGAACTGGAATCTTTGCGCTTGTTTACTCATCATGGGATGATTAAAGTTATTGCCTTTGATAAAGAAAAAGGTATTATCATTTTAGAAAAGTTATCTCCTGGTCACACGCTTGCGACAGTAGAAAACGATGAGCAAGCCTGTCGCGAGGCTGGATTAGTGATGAAAAAGTTCTCTATACCTGCTCCTAGTAAGACTCGGATTCAAACAACAGCTGTTAGAGAGAAGTCGCTTCGAGATACTGTAGTGCAGAATGTGGATGGATATGGACCACTTTCTTCGCATGTCCTTAGGACTTCACTAAGCCTTTTTACAAAACTGAATCAATCAATCGCTCAGTACAAGTTATTACACGGAGATTTTCATCACTACAATGTACTTGCTTCAGGAAACGCTTGGATTGCAATTGACCCAAAAGGGTTAATAGGGGAAGTTGAGTATGATTTGATTCAATTTCTTTTGAATCGGCTTCCGGAGAAAGACGTCTATGAAGTAACCAAAAACCGGGTAGACATCTTAACAAAGGATCTTAATCTAGATAAGGAGCGTTTCCTACTTTGGGGCTATTGCCATACGGTACTGGCTACATCATGGACAGTAGAAGGCGATAACTATAATAAGCGTTTTTATCAAATGATTGAGATTTTTGAGAAGTTGTATATAAAAACGTATGGAATAGAAGTAGGCCAGTATGCGAGATGAAGTAGTGGTAAATAGATTTAAAAAGCTCAGAGCGGTTCGCTCTGAGCTTTTGTATGGTGAAACTTATCGTTTTTTAGGTTTAAAAGGCCACCAAATGCCATTCCCAAATGATACCACAACAGCAGGAATGAGAAGAGGTAGAACGATTAGACCGTAAAGTAACAATCCGGTAATAACAATTGTAGCAATTTGCATTAAGCTTAGTACACCAGAAGGCATCATTGCACCAAATGTACCTGCTAATATAATTGCAGCAGTGATGACAACCGTACCCATTTTAGCCATGGATCGATGCATGGCTTCCATAATGCCAATCGAAGCTTCTTCATTAAATCGGTCAAGTAGGAAAATTGAATAGTCGACTCCAAGCGCTATAAGCATAACAAAACCAAAGAATGGAACGGCCCACGTTATTCCGTCATAGCCTAGTAGATTAATAAAGATTAATTCAGAAATCGCCATTGATGTAAAGTACGTAAGTAGAAGTGATCCAATCATCACAATCGGCATAATCATGGAGCGGAAAAGGACAGTTAGGATAATAAATAAACCAACAAGCATGATGATAACCGTTCTTGTAAAATCACTCGTTGAAATGTCTGATAAGTCGCTATTAATACTTGAAACCCCGCTATAAGCAACAGTAGCATCTTCAAGTGGTGTTCCGTCGATTGATCGTGAGATGGTCTCTTTTATTTCACGAACGGTTTGAATGGCCTCAGTTGAATAAGGATCTTCGTTTAAGATCACTTCAAGTGTAACGGCCTTTTGTTCATCGAACGCATACCGTTCAATGGCTGGTTCAAACTCTTCATTATCAAGCGTACCTTCTGGAATGAAAACACCCGTGTCTCGAAGTGCGTTCGAATTCCCCATATTGGTTACCAAATCTGCTGCGTCCTGTAAGCCGTTCTTTATTTCATTCAGTCCATCAATTGATGACCCAACACCTTTTGATAGATCCGAAATGCCACCGCTTAGTTCAGAAACCTGACCTGACTGACCTTGCAGATCGGAAGAGGCACCAGCAAGCCCTTGTTGAATTTGTCCAAGTTGCTGTTGAACCTGACCGAGCTGCTCTGAAGCTGCAACTACATTTTGTGATTGTTGAAGCCCTTGTGATATGGCACCAAGCTGATCATTCACTTGCCCTAATCCGTTTACTGCCTCTTCAAGTCCTCCAGCGTTACTACCAGAAGGGATTTGACCGTTAATTTGGTCCAATCCGTTTTGTACTTCTGTTAATCCGCTTTGAACTTCATTTAGTCCACTAGTTGCTTCATTTAGACCATCGGCAACCTGGGAAAGTTGTGAATCAATATAGAAATCATCAATAACCTCTCCGGCAGGTCTTGTAATTGATCTAACAGAATCCACGTCTTCATTTTTCTCAATGTCATTGCTGATTGTTTCGATATAAGGAAGCAGTTCTTCAGTTACAATCGCTTCATCTTGCTGAAGGATCACCTTTACAGGAAGCGAATCTCCTTTACCAAAGCCTTCCTCAATCGCATCAAGGCCTTTCACAGATTCATAGTCACTACCAATCTCATTTACAGTATTAAACGACAGCTGATCGTCGTATGTGAAAAGGAGTGGAACCATAATAACGGCAACAACGAGCATCGACCAAATCGGTTTATTTATAGAAAAACGACCGAACCTGGTCCATAGTTTACTATCTTTATGAGACGCTGATTGTTTAGATGGCCAAAACAGCTTATCTTTTAGCAATGCCATAAAGAATGGAACAATTGTAAATAAAACGAGCATTAAGACAGCAATTCCGACAGCAACCCCAACAGCAGATTTAAAGATAGGGAAGTCAGCAAAGCCTATCGCAGCAAAACCAATGAAAACGGCTAATCCACTAATTAATAAAGTACGTCCGGCCGTCTTGTACGTATTTACAATCGCATCTTCAACAGAATGCCCCTCAGTTAATTCTTCTTTATATCTACTTAACAAGAGGATACAGTAGTCTGTGCCAATCCCGAATAAGACGGCAACTAGAAAAATTTGCGTATAATTGGATACAGGAAAACCAATCCAATCGATAAGAAACGCAACAATCGATTGACTAAGGAGATACGTAATACCAACTGCAAATAATGGGATAAAGGGAGTTGTAATGGAACGAAAAACAGCAAGTAATAAAACGAAAATTAAAGCCACAGTTATTATTTCAGTACGCTCAAGACCTTTCTGGGCGCTTTCGTTCACATCGTGATTAATGATCGCTTCTCCTGTGACATATGCCGTTGTATCATCTGGAAGCATGTCTTCCCGAATACGATTTGCTAAATCATTCACTTCTTCATCCGTGCCGTCCACCGTAATAGGCAATAGAACCGTTTGTTTATTTTCAGAAACGAGTTGTTCCGTCATTTCTTCACTTTCAAAAGGATCGAGCACACTTTTAATGAGGGATCCTTCTCCTTCAAGTTCTTCTGCAATAGAAGAAACCGTCTGTTGCGCTTTATCTTCGACGGGTTGATCATAAGTAAACACAACAGAAATCGTTTCATCTCCCGCACCGGCTTCCTCTAGTAAGTCTGCTGCGATTTTAGAATCAGCGTTTTCTGGTAGTTGAAACGTTCCGGCTTCTTCAGCTTGTTTTGTAAGGTTTGGGGAAAAAATAAACAAAACGGCGGTTAGCGCAATAAGCGCAATAGCAATTGGCCATTTGAATTTTAAAATTTGTCTCATTTTGCATCTCCTTCTGTTTTTAAAATTGAACTTAACTTGCGAAAGATACGCAAGAATTCATTTATTTCTTCTTCGTGAAAATCATTTAATACGATGTTTTCGACATGTTCATAGATAACTTCATTAAATAAAGCAACAACATCATTCCCTTTTTGCGTAAGCGTGATCGCTTTTCCTCTTAAATCCTTTTCTGAATCGACCGTCGTTAAAAGTCCTTTCGCTTCAAGTTTTTTGTGACGGTTGGAAATTGCGCTTTTATGTACACCTTGTAAGGCTGCGAGTTTTCCAGGTGAAATACGACCAGATTTCGAGATGATTTGAAGCATTTGGAGCTGTTCAGAAGAGTATTCTTCAAATAATTGATGTTCGAAAGATCGTATAATGCGCTCAGTTCCATACATAATGACTTCTTCAAAAAGCTCAACGGCTTCACATAATTTTTTATCCATTTAGTTACCTCCACTAGTTTACCGTCTAAACATTATTAGTTTACCCCCTAAACGAAGATGGTTGCAACTATTAAAGGTTATGGAGAAAAGGTAGCGAACTTCAACTAAATATTGTGAAGGAGTAGGATTAAAAGGAAAGTCTTGTGAAATAGTAAGAAATAATGAAAATTTACAGAATTTTGGAACAATAAACGTTGCATTAAAATGTTATCAATATTATGATAAAAGAAATAGAGAGACGTTCGCTAAAACGAAAGGGAGGAATGAGGATGAAGAGCACTGGTGTGGTAAGGAAAATTGATGAACTAGGCCGAATTGTCATTCCAAAAGAACTGCGACGTACGTTAGATATTAATGTGAAAGATCCTATTGAAATTTTCACAAGTGAAAACAAGGTCATATTACAGAAGTATCAAGCAGACATGGCCTGTATGATTACAGGTGAAATTCTAGACGATAACCAAACTTTCGGAAATGGTAACATTGTGCTCAGTCAAGAAGGGATGGCTTTACTACAAGAAGAATTGGAAATGAAATTAGGTAAGAAAAGAGAAGAAATGCTAAATGCCGAATAAGCGATCGTTACATCCCCTCCATAATCATGGAAGGGGATTTTTTTGAAGTTAGAAGGTGTAGAAGTGGAAGGAGTCTTTAAGGGCATGTGCGTCATGTCTTCCATAAGAAGCGTTGTTAATTTTACTTGATAAGATAGTAGGGCACCGTCAATAACGTAATTTCAATAGTACATCTCGAATGTGGGGATCTTCCATCATGGTGGATCCAAACTTTCGGGTGATTTCTGTTAGCGCAATATCATGATAGAAAAATTCAGTGAAGAAAGTAACGAGTGGTTTTGATTTCGTATGGATCGCTTGCCAATTCGCTTCTTCAATTCCAGCAAACAAAATTTCATGATGATCAATGACGACAATTCGACTTCGCTCCAGTTTTTGGTGATCTGTGTCTGGTATTAGTGTAGTAACATTTTTAAGGTTAGAATGTATCTCTCCTATTGTATGAATTTCCACAGATATCCCCTCAGCTTCTTTTTCCTCCAGTATAGAAAGGTGTTGCTCAATATCATCCGACCAACCAGAAAAGATAATCGAAGTAGATGATAAATGAAGGAGTTCTGAGACGAGGGAGTGAATGGACTGTTCTTCCTTAAGTGTCCACACACGATCATCAGCTTTCTTTTCACGAGATTGAATTGTCTTTAATTGGGTTATATTTTCGTTAAAGTCACGCTGAAGTTTCTTAATTGCTGATTCAAGTGGAAGAGGAGCATAGAGCCGTTTTTTTTCTGTTGTTGATTCCAATACCATTCCTTTTTCACTCATACGCCGCAGAACATCATACACTTTAGATCGTGGAACACCTGAACGTTTGACAATGGCAGTGGCGTCGAGAGCCTCATCGATTGTAATAAGTGCTTCATAGACCTGGCTTTCGTATTGCGTAAATCCAAACTGCTGTAGCATGTCACTATTCTCCTTGCTTCTACTGGTCATTTCTTTTAATGATAGCACAACCGTTTAAGGGGGTAAAAGCGACCTACATTTTCCTATTGCTTAATCACTTAAAAAGAGTTACCCTTTTAGTGGTAACTTTTGAATAAGGAGTGCGAGGAAAAATGAATAAACGCGTGTACTTACTTACCATCGTTTCGTTTGTAGTTGGTATGGTTGAACTAATTATTGGAGGCATTCTTGATCTTGTAGCAGATGATCTAAAGATTAGTCTAGGAAAAACAGGGCTGTTAATTAGTGTTTTCTCCATTGTGTTTGCGGTGATGGGTCCAGTCCTATTATCGATGACCGCAAAAATAGAACGAAAAAAACTGACGCTCTTATCGCTTGTTATTTTTCTTGTAGGTAATTTCATCGCTGTACTAAGTACAACATTTTCGGTGTTAATGGCAGCAAGGATCATTTCTGCAGCAAGCGGGTCTCTTTTAGTTGTTTTGTGCGTTACGATGGCATCAAACATCGTCAAACAGGAATATCGCGCACGAGCAATCGGTGTTGTTTTTATGGGAATCAGTGCATCACTCGTTTTAGGTGTCCCGATTGGCTTATTGCTAGGAAATGCTTTTGGATGGAAGGCACCGTTTATTCTGATTATTGGTCTTACAGTATTAGCAATGGCTGGGGTTGCTTTGTTTATGGAAAAAATCCAGCCAAAACCAGCCATTTCAATTCGTAAGCAAATCAGAACACTCAAGGATAAGCGTATTTTAACTGCTCAATTAACATCTTTTCTGTTTCTAACCGGTCATTTAACACTTTATGGCTACCTCACCCCGTTTTTAAAAACAACGCTTGGATTATCGGGAAATTGGGTAAGTATTGTTTATCTAATCTTTGGAGTAGCAGCTGTTGCTGGAGGAGGATTAGGCGGAGTTGCTTCCGATCGCTTTGGTACAAGGCCAACCATACTAATATCAATTATAGTTTTTGCAGTGGCGATGTTTGTCATCCCTTATACCACGTTCTCTTTCCCACTTTTTCTTATTATTATGGTGATTTGGAGTATGCTAAGCTGGGGGATCACACCGGCTCAACAAAGCTATTTAATCGAATTGGCACCTGAATCATCTGATATTCAACAAAGTTTAAATAATTCGTCTCTTCATCTTGGTATTGCCCTCGGCTCTTCTGTTGGTGCCTATGCTATTGAACAATACACAGTGGGAATGAACGCAACAGTTGGAGGAATGTTTATACTACTAGCACTAGCGTCAGCAGTATTTTCTATGACAAGAGATCGTCGGACCGTGTCATCCTTGTTGAAAAAGCAAGCTGGTTAGTTGCGATAGTAAAAAGGGTTTGAAATAATGGGCATAGATTGTTCGAAAGGAGCGTTTTATGATGAATGTACTCGTTATTGGAGCAAACGGCCAGGTTGGCCAAAACATTGTTAATCTTCTTCATAGCAACAAGGACCATTCCTTGAAAGCAATGGTTCGAAAACAAGAGCAGGCAGATGAATTAGCTAATAGGGGAATTGAATCTGTAGTGACAAGTCTTGAAGACTCGGTTGAAGTTATTTCTGAAGCTATGAAAGGGAGTGACGCGGTAATTTTCGCCGCAGGTTCAGGTGGGAGTACGGGATCCGATAAAACGCTATTAGTGGATTTAGATGGAGCTGTAAAAACGATAGAAGCTGCTGAAAAGATAGGTGTTAAACGGTATGTTATGATTAGTGCCCTTCAGGCGCACAATCGAGAAAATTGGCATGAGTCACTCCTGCCGTACTATGCAGCCAAACATTACGCAGACAAATTGTTGGAAATGAGTAAATTAGACTATACAATTGTTCGTCCAGGTGGACTTTTAAATGAACCCGGAAGATGGAAGGTATCAATTGCTGAAAACCTCGGTAGCGGGTCAATCTCGCGTGAAGATGTAGCTCAAGTGGTGGTTTCTTCACTAACAAAAGAGAATACGATTCGTCGCTCGTTTGACCTCATTTCAGGAGATGATGAGATTAGTAAAGCGATTGATTCTTTATAAAATAAGAACGGATTCTCCTATGTGGGGATCCGTTTCCTTACTTTTCTTGTTAGAATAATATGAAATAATATTGAGTTTATAGGAAGAGATCTTTACAATATGTATTGAGTACATAAATCTTTTCATTCAAAAGGAGTCGAACAATGGAAAAAGTATTGATTTTTGGACATAAAAATCCTGACACAGATACGATCACTTCTGCACTTGTTTATGCAGACTTAAAAAGTAAACTAGGTATGGATGTAGAGCCTGTCCGTCTTGGTGCAGTTAATGGTGAAACACAGTATGCATTAGATCAATTCAATGTTGAAGCTCCTCGTATGGTTCAAACAGTTTCTAACGAAGCGAGTACGGTTATTCTTGTTGACCATAATGAACGTCAACAAAGTGCTGAAGACATCGAAAGAGTACGAATTTTAGAAGTAATTGATCATCACCGAATCGCCAACTTTGAGACAGCTGATCCTGTTTATTATCGTGCAGAACCGGTTGGTTGTACAGCGACAATCCTTAACAAGCTATATAAAGAAAACAACATTCAGATTGATAAAAATATAGCGGGTCTTATGCTTTCGGCGATTATCTCTGACTCTCTTCTTTTTAAATCACCAACATGTACGGAGGAGGATATCGCTGCAGCTCGTGAGCTGGCAGGAATTGCAGGCGTTGATGCAGAAACTTTCGGTCTTGAAATGCTTAAGGCTGGGGCAGATATGAGCAGCAAAACGCCAGCAGAACTCATTTCACTCGATGCAAAAGAATTTGGAATGGGACCTGCTAAGGTTGAAGTAGCTCAGGTAAACGTTGTTGATACTCTCGATGTACTTGCACGTCAGGACGTGGTGGAAGAAGAGATGAGAAGAACGATTGAAGCAAAAGAGCTCGATCTATTCCTTCTTGTAGTAACAGACATTTTGACAAACAACTCCACAGTTCTTGCATTAGGAAAGCAAGCTGGACAAGTAGAAAAGGCGTTTAACGTAACGTTAATCGAAAACCTGGCAGTACTTGAAGGTGTTGTTTCTCGTAAAAAACAAATTGTACCTGTTTTAACAGAAACGTTTACATCGTAATATACGCTCCAAGCGAGGACAGATTCTATCCGAATCTGTCCTTATTAATAAATAAATGTGTAAAAATTACCCATATAAGGAAAATGATAAAGAGTGAGATTACTTCAATAATTGCTTTTTAATAGGTTCATAATCAAGTAGTTTTCCTTCGTAAATGAGGGAGAGGCGTTCGCATTTTCGAAAATCGTCAGGCGTAACAAGGGCTGGAAGCTTATCCCAAAGTTCAATGCCTGATCGATGAAGAACTTCAGCTACGAACTGCGAACAGAAGTAAGAATTACTAAACTCAATAGGTTCATTCATTGAGACACCGAGAACACCAAGAATGTTGTAAAGAAACCGTTGTTTATTTTTAATGAAGATTGTTAGTAACCGCTTCATTTTAATCACATCACGTTCGGTGACATTTAATTCGTAAATCACACATGTTGTGTTTGGATATCGGCGGTATGTTCCTGTGAGGACATTTTCCTTTACAAACCCACCGGTTAAAGGGTTATTCGGTTTTTTTCTTCCAAAGCTATACATATCATGCAATTGATCATCGAATGCAAGAGAGGCATGATTATATGGAGCTTTGGTATATTTTTTGATCGATTTTGTAAAGAGAGTTCCTGTATCAGAAAGTAAAATGTATACTTTTTGAGTCATAATCGACTCCTTTTTGTTTTGACGTTTTCTTTCATTATACATAACATTTCAATCATGGTAAGGAGGTGCCTTTCTGGAAAGTACAGTATGGACACTGACCGTTATATTCTTTTCATTACTATCTGCACAGACAATTTTTATTATTGTGAAGAAAAAGCAACCTAATAAGGATTTTACGGGCCTTACAATAAAAGTGAAAACATGGTGGGGGATGTATGGAGTTTTTTGTTTGGCCACATTATTTAACCCAATTGTTTCTCTATTTTCGCTAATGGTTCTAAGTTTCTTTGCGCTGAAAGAATACTTCTCCATGATGAGAACAAGAAAAGCTGATCGAAGAATTTTTTTATGGTCATATGTGGCGGTGCCTATCCAATTTTACTGGATATTCATTGATTGGTATGGTATGTTCATCGTTTTTATTCCCGTATACGTTTTCTTATTACTTCCACTGCCTCGTATAGTTGGGAAGGGTACACTCGGATTTCTGAGATCAGTAAGTTCGACGCAATGGGGCTTAATGCTGATGGTTTTTGGTTTAAGTCATCTAGCTTATTTTCAGATTGCTTCCCCTGTATATGGAGCAAATCTCGTTTTGTTCCTGGTTCTTTTAACTCAAGTAAATGATGTGGTTCATTATGTGGTATCGCTATATGCAGGAAAGAGAAAAGTTGTACCTTCTTCAAATCCTTACATCACGTTAGAAGGTTTTTTCTGTTCGTTACTAGCAACGACTGCGTTTGCTTATACACTATTTCCATATTTAACACCATTTGATTCATTGTTCGGCGTTTTCTCAGGGATTTTAATTAGCGTTGCTGGTTTTCTTGGAAGTTTAACCATCTCAGTTTTAAAACGCGACCTGCTACTAGGAGATAGCAAAAAGCCGAGAGCTTTAGAAGAGAGTTATTTGAGTAGGGTAGACAGCCTTGCCTATACTTCGCCTGTTTTCTTTCATGTGATTCGTTACTTTTTCGATTTTATGTAACTGGTACTCGTGCAATTGTAGCCTTAGAGCTAATGTACATAATAGTAAAAAAGACAGCGGAACGACCGCTGTCTTTCACATAATTATTCACCAAGTAAAGATAGTCCACCATCCACAATAATGGTTTGGCCACGAATCATACTTGCTTCTGGAGTTGTTAAGAAGTAAGTAGTATTGGCCATGTCTGTTGGTTCGACAAGGCGTCCTGCTGGATTTCTTTTCTTCGCAGAATCTAGTAATTCTTCTCGATTCGGGAAGTGTTTCAGTGCGTCTGTATCAACAGCTCCGCCTGATACAGCATTTACGACAATCCCTTTTGGTGATAGCTCAACCGCTAAATATCGTGTGATTGCTTCCACGGATGCCTTTGATACACCAACGGCCACATAGTTTGGAAGTGCTCGAATGGATCCTAGACTTGAAAGGGCTACAATCGCTCCTCCCCCATTTTTCTCCATTATTTTAGCTGCTTCTTGTGCAGCAAATAAATAAGCCTTTGCATTGATGTTTTGTGTCCAGTCCCAATGGCTTTCTTCAATCTCCATAAGCGGTCTTAATACACCTGATGCGGCATTATTAACGAAAACATCTAGTCGGCCAAATGTTTCTTCTGTTTCATGAAAGAGAGCAGTAATTTGCTTCACCTCACCAACATTTGCTTTAACAATATGTACAGTAATGCCGTATTCTTGTTCTAATTCTTGTTTCGTTTGTTCAGCATCTTTTTTCTTTCTCATAAAGTTAAGTACAAGGTTGTATCCTTCAGAAGCAAATTTTCGAGCAATTGCTTTACCAATGCCACGTGTGCCTCCTGTTATAAGTGCTACCTTATTAGCCATCTTACGTCACCTCTTTTTTATCTAATCATTCCTATCATACAGGAACATGCATCAAGTGAAAAGTTTCGTAAATGAAAAAGCAGGTAGATTGATCACGAAATAGCACTCTAAAAAAGCTTTAAAGATTATGGACACGGACAGTTATGTTATAATTCGAATTAGATAAAGAATTACGAGTAAGTGGGAGGAGAGCGGAGATGAAGTTAAAAGTGTTAAAACCAGTTTTTGCTGAAACTGCCAGTCAACTTGTGAATACTGCAAGCCGTTTTGAGGAAACGATCTTATTGAAAAAAGAACATTGGGTAGTCGATGCCAAAAGTCTTCTAGGTGTCCTAGCGCTTTCTTTACAACCTGATCAGACGCTCGAATTGGATGTTAAAGGTGGTCATTCATCAGCCGTTAAGGATGCATTCCTTTCACTAGGGTTATTTGAAGAAGCGTGAGCCTTCCATTGGAAGGCTTTTTTAAAGGGGACAGTCTAATCGTTTTTTTTATTTATTAAACGGTTTCATGCGGTTCTAAGAAATTTTTTCGAAAAAACACATCTAAAGTAGACTGAGTAACGTTAGCTATACATAAGCTTTTCTGCCTCTTCAGGCTAGCGTCAGTTTCAATGAAAAGGAGAATGATATGAGAGAACTTAACGATGCCGAGCTGTATGATAAGGTTCAGGCAAAGGATAAAAAAGCTCTCTCGTCTCTTTACGATCGATATGAAAAACTTTTATATTCTTTCTCATACCGAATTGTAAAAGATGGAGGACTTGCTGAAGAAGTGATGCAAGAAGTATTTATTAAGCTATGGAAAGGAAAGGCTCAGTATAGTGAAGAGAAAGGAAAGTTTTCGTCATGGCTACTTACAATGACGAGACATACAGCTATTGATCTCTTACGTAAGCAGTCGAAAGAGCCGGACTTTGAATTAGACGAACGTGACGCATTGCATAGTGATGAAGCATCAGTGGAGGACCAGGTTGAGTGGAAAGAAAGAGGTCAGATACTTCGCACAGCCGTGTCAAAACTAAAAGGTGATCAAAAGAAAATAATTGAGATGTTTTATTTTAAAGGCATGACCCATAAAAAAATTTCGGAAGAGTTCGACCTCCCGCTGGGTACTGTGAAAGGCCGAATTCGGCTAGCGTTAAAACATTTAAAAACCAGTCTCGGTGAGAAAGGAGGGGTCTCAGATGAAAGCAAATTGTGAACAACTGCTCGATTATTTTAATGGAACCTTATCAAACGAAGAAAGAGAGCAGTTCGAAGCTCATCTCTTATCATGTGAAGAGTGCAGAGAGGAGTTAAAGGAGCTGGAAGAATTGACAGGTGACCTTCCTTATCTCTCCATCCCGGAAGAGCCGCCTGCCGGAATGAAAGAACGCGTTCTGGCAAGCGTTTTTGAAAGTGATATGGTTGAATCAAATGATACTGCAAATGAAAGTCTTTCGGTTGAACAAAAAAATAACGTAACCGATCTCCAAACAGAGAGAAAGCCAAAACAAAAAAAGTGGGCAGCCCCAGCTTTAGCAGCAGCTCTATTTCTTTCTCTAGCAGGAAATGTTTATACATTCGTAAATGAAGGTGAAGATGAGACTACACAGCCAGAAGAAATTTCCTCTTTGATCAAAGCGGTTCAGTTACAGCCTTCTGAAGCAGAAGCATCGGCAGGCTCTGCTGCTCTAATGAATGAAGATGGAAAAATGAATTTAGTGGTTGAGGTTAACGACGTGGCAGAAACAGAAGGTGATCAAGTGTACCAGGTTTGGTTGCTTGAAGATGACAAGCCTTATCGAGCTGGTTTCTTTACCCCAAATCAACAAGGTAAAGGCGAAGTTGCCTACCAGGTTGAATATGAGGGAGATCACAACTGGGATGCTGTAGCAATCACACTCGAGCCGGATAGTAAAAGTGAAACACCTAAAGGAAAAATAGTATTAAGTTCAGGATTATAATTTCCAAAAAGCAGAGGCGACCGCCTCTGCTTTTTTATCGAGAAAAATAGTGAAGGTGTTAATTGATATTAGTAAGAGATATGTGGAAACAAACAGTTGTTTGTAGTAAACACGAACGGGGTATATTATACTAAATTCTTATAAAAATTTGAAAATATTCTCGTTTATGCTTATGATTAAAAACATGTGGTTATTATTTTGAAATATTTTTTAGATCCACATAAATATTAATAGGAGTGGACAGGATGAACAAAGTTACAAAAGTTTTTTGGATTGGAATTGCAATTGCAATTGCTTTTGTCAGTTGGGGTGTGATCTCTCCAGGCAATCTAGACCAGGTTATGACGGTATCTCAAAATTTCTTTTTGGATCAGTTTGGATGGTTTTATCAGCTTGCTGCAACATTCTTTTTAGTATTTGCTATTTATTTAATTTTTAGCAGGTTCGGGCATATCAAGTTAGGAAAAGATACAGATAAGCCTGAATACAGTAGACTTACCTGGTTTGCCATGCTCTTTAGCGCCGGGATGGGAATAGGGCTATTGTTCTTTGGAGTATCAGAACCGATGTCCCACTTTTCTACCCCGCCATATGGTGAAGGAGGAACGGTTGAATCCGCACACCTGGCCCTTCGCTATACATATTTACATTGGGGATTCCATGCATGGGCCATTTACGCTACGATTGCTTTAGCATTAGCGTATTACAAATTTCGTAAGGGGGCGCCTGGATTAATGAGTGCAACTCTTTATCCACTTATAGGCGATAAAGTGAAAGGCCCGATCGGGATTACGGTTGATGTCGTAGCCGTTTTTGCAACAATATTTGGTGTAGCTGCTTCGTTAGGACTTGGTGCTCAGCAAATCAACGGTGGGTTGAGCTACTTAACTAATATCCCGAATAACTTTACAATACAATTGATTATTATCGCTATTATTACCGTTCTCTTTACAATTTCAGCTGGGACAGGTATTAAAAAAGGAATCAAATATTTAAGTAATGCCAATATGGCTCTTGCTGTCGTACTTCTTATTCTTTTCGTCATTCTAGGTCCAACTAAATTTGTATTAGATCTATTTGTTACCACGTTTGGTGAATATGTACAAAACATATTTGCAATGGGAATGAGATTAGCGCCGATGAACGCGGACAATGAATCATGGATTCAGAACTGGACGATCTTTTACTGGGCATGGTGGATTGCCTGGTCACCGTTTGTAGGAACGTTTATCGCCAGGGTTTCAAAAGGACGGACGATTAGAGAGTTTATGATCGCTGTTACGGTTGTACCTACGGTTGTTTGTGCATTTTGGTTTGGTATTTTCGGTGGCTCTGGCATATTCTTTGATTTTACACAGGGAACGGATATAGCAGGTCAAAGTCTTGAGACTGGTTTGTTTTATTTATATGAGCAACTTCCTTTGGGAAGCATTTTAACCGTAGTAACGTTATTGTTAATCTCTACCTTCTTTATCACATCAGCTGATTCCGCAACGTTTGTTTTAGGTATGCAAACGACGAATGGAAGCTTAAATCCTCCAAATTTCGTGAAATTCAGCTGGGGTTTCATCTTATCTGCCTCTGCAGTGGTTTTAATGGTGACAGGTGGCCTTGAGAGCATGCAAACGGCGATTATTGTCAGTGCCTTTCCACTAACCATCATACTTTTATTTACCTGTTGGGGAATGCTTAAATCCTTTAATGAAGAAGTTCCTAGAAAGCAGAAGACTACGGATAAGAAAGTAAAAGCGAAGAAAGATTTAAAAACAGTTTAACGAAAAACCTTTGAAGAATTTTCTTCAAAGGTTTTTCTATTGCAAAGTAGTAACAAAAACATAGCCTCCTTAATGATCAAAAAGGAGACATAACAAGTCGTCAAGGCGATAAGACCAACTAGCTAAAAGAAGAAAAAAGTAAAGATTCGATACACATAGTTGGCAGAACGAAAGTATTTTCGATATGATTAACTTATGCTGACTAAAAATAAAAAATCGATCATAAAAAGCTGGTGGGCTCGTTTAGCTGCTGCAGACCCCGGCAGGACAAGGTTACATCAAGCAGCGAGAATTACAATTAGTGTTTTTTCATCCGTTATGTTCATGCTATGGTTGACGGCACTACTCGAAATGTCGTTTACACCGGCTATTCTTGCAGGTGTCGTGAGTCTTTTGTCATTACTGCTTGTGAATGATGACACAGATAAAAAGAAAAAAATCACTGCGCTTTTGTTAGTTATTTCAAGTATGATCTGGCTAACTGTGCGAACTTATCTTAGTTCGATCCCCTTTATGACAGATGGATTGTTTTTGCTCGTTATCTTTTTTGCTTACTATTTACAGCATTATGGTTTTCGATATTTTGGTATCTTTATGATCGCCTTTTTATCGATTTATTTTTCAACCCTTTTAAATCTTCAGCCACTTGATTTGCCTGGATTTATTATCGGGATACTGGTAGGTGGCGGGTTTTCTTATCTGTATCATTTTATCCTTTTCAAAAACAAACCGAAAAGACAACTAAGTCGAAGTATGAACTCTTTCCACATCCAAACAAACCTTACGCTTGATCTTGTTCTTGATGCAATTGCAGATCCTACTCCAAATCGCTATAGGGCACTTCTATTAAAACGTGATGTCAAAAAGTTAAATGAATATGCTCAAGTCATATCCAGCCAATTAACAACTACAGATCCAGGAGAAGTATGGCCAGGTATAGACGCAGAGCAATTAAGAATGTACGTATTCGATGCTGAGATGTTAATTGAAACTCTTTATCCAGCAGTTAAAAGAATGAAAGAACTTCACGCGCTAGAGCATAATGAAGTTAGAAAGCTGCTTTATCAGCTGGTAGAATCGGTTCGAGATGCGGAAGTGTTGCGAAGTCATGACATTGTCGGAAATTTAAAGCAAACAGAGAACGTGATAGAAGAGCTTAAAAATCAGTTAATTGAACTGAGAGTTTCCGATCATCAAAATAAAGATTGGCTGTGGCTAATTAGAAGGATTGAATCAATTGCCAATCACCTAGTTGATAGTTCAATCGAACTCGGAGAAAGACGGATAGCAAACATTGAGGAGAAAGAGCGGCTAGAAGACGCTGAAGAAATAAAGAAAGAGAACGTAAACATAGAAGAAAAGGCGAAACAGCCGAGAGCTGCAACAATAAAAGCTTTACAGGCTATAGTAGCAGGAGCAGTGGCGATTTTTCTAGGATATTTTCTATCGCCCGCTCATCAATACTGGGTTCTTCTTTCTGCTTTTGTTGTTTTGTTAGGTACGGATACCGTAGGAATGACCCTCCAGAAAGCATTTCAAAGATCTCTTGGGACAATTTTTGGTGCCATTGCTGGTTTTGGACTGGCACATCTTCTTGCGGGTCAGGTTATTTTAGAGTTAATTGCGTTGTTTTGCTGCATCTTTATGGCATTTTATTTATTATCCATTTCCTATGCTATGATGATGTTTTGGATGACGATGCTGATCGCGATTATGTACGATTTTATATTGGGTGGTATTACTGAGCAGATATTAATGGCTCGAGTATTTGATACACTTGCAGGAGCCTTTATCGGGTTTCTTGCAGCTGCAATTATTTATCCGAAAAGCACTCGTGATAAGGTTGCAAATACCGCTGAAGATTTTTTAACTAAATTAAGTACGTACGTGACAGATTATCTTGAATCTTTTACAGATGGTAAGAAACACTATGATTTTACCAACCAAGCGTTTGGTATTGACGAACAGATGAGGAAAATAGCAGAAGATGCAAGGCCACTTCGTAACAGACCTGCTATTCTAGCTCGTTCAGGAATTGAGCGTTGGTTGACCGTTCTAACCGCGATTAATTATTTTGCTAAGCATTTACTTGCTTCTACAAATCGTAACAGTCGTTCGACTATTGTCAAAGGATCAGAAAAAACGCTTCAGCTAGTAAAGGAAGTAATAAAACACAATATTCTTACCTTACTGAAACTTCTAAAAGGTGAGACTGGATTAATCATGTACAATCTAAATAAAGAAAGGGAATATATTGAAGGTCTTTCAGAAAACATTCCCCAAGAAGATCAAGAAGTGAAGAAATTTGTGAATGACTTGTACTATATCTGGAGAATTAACCAGTCGCTTTTAATATTAGGGAAAGAGTTAGGTGTTTCCAAGAAAAGAGAAGCAGCAAGCTATGATTTCTACAAGAATACTCCGGAGCGTTAAGCCCTCCGGAGTATTCTTGCATGTGAAAAATCATAAAACGACCTTTTAAAGAAGCATTAAGTAAACAATCGCCAGGAGAGCAACAAAACTTCCACCTATTAGAGATGTTAAACGATATTTACCTTCCTTTTCACGTATATCCATAAATCGATCCAGCTGGATCAAGATTTGAATGAGAGCAAAGAAGGTGATAAGAACGATTAAGAAAGGTGGTGAAATGAGATGATAGAGAACAAGGAAAAAAGCTAAAGCTGTTAATAAAATCATTAGGATGAACGAAAGGAAGAGTTTATGAATCTCTTTTTTAGTATGCTTGTTCAATCGTTTCACACCTTTCCTATTAAATAAACAATAGTAAAAATCATCACCCAAATCACATCGATAAAGTGCCAGTAAAGACTCGCGATAAATAACTTTGGGGCCGTTTCTTGATTTATTCCTTTTAGCCAAAGTTGCACTAATAATAAAGAAATCCAGATGACACCAAATAAGACGTGAAAGCCATGAGTGCCAAGAAGCAGATAGAATGCACCAAGAAAAGCACTAGTAGAAATCTTAGCGCCTTCTTCTACATAAAGAGTGAATTCTCTTATTTCCAATCCAATGAAAGCTAAGCCAAGTAAAATCGTGATAAGAAAGAATAGAAGCGTCGATAACTTCTTAGAAAGCTTTAGAAAATAAACCGCAATTGCGCAAGTAAAACTACTAGTTAGTAAAACAACAGTTGAAAGCATTATTTCATTTAATTTAAATAATTCATCTGGGGTTGGCCCCTGACCTGTTAAGGATTTAACAGCGAGGTAAATGCCGAATAAACAACCAAACACCACAATCTCGGCACCGATAAGGAACCAAAAAGCAAGGATATTCATTTGTGCTTGCTTATGGTTCAGGTGCTTTTGAGCGGACATTGTTTCCATTAATCCTCACTCCTCCTGTCTTGTACCCTTACCTTCTCCTTAGGAATATGAATACCGTTTTTCCGTTGAAACGATCGAATACTCATTATAAGAAAAACGATCAACATCCCTGATAGAGCGACTGGCCATATCTCGAATACGAAACCAAAAGAAGCGATCAGAAAACCAATTCCGATAAAGAATGGAAGAGAAGTGGAGTTAGGGAGATGAATATCTTCGTATTCACCTATAAAGTCGATATTTTTATTTCCTTTTTCATAAGCATCCCACAGCGGCTCGCGACTCTTTACCTCAGGTAGACGTGCGAAGTTATAGGCTGGAGGTGGAGATGGGATTGTCCATTCGAGCGTTCGTCCTCTAGAGAACCAGGGGTCATTTAATACGCGTTTATTGGTATAACGCGTCGTTATGTAAATATTTATCATGAAAAATAATACGCCAATCCCCATCATAAAAGCACCGCACGTACTAATAAAATTAAGAAAGCCCAAGCCATCCCCTTCCGGATAGGTGAAAACACGTCGTGGCATTCCCATTAATCCCATAACATGCATGGGGAAGAAGGTAATATGAAATCCAATGCCAAAAGTCCAAAAGTTCCATTTACCAAGGGTTTCATGCAGTTTTTTCCCAAACATTTTTGGCCACCAATAATAAACACCAGAGAACACTCCGAAAATTGTGGCGCCAATGATCACGTAATGAAGGTGAGCAACGACAAAGTAGCTATCGTGGTATTGATAATCTGCTGGAACGGTGCCAAGCATAACACCAGTAACGCCACCGATAACAAAAGTGAAGATGAATCCTAATGCATAGAGCATAGGTGTATCAAAGCGAATCCTACCTCCTCGCATTGTAAATAGCCAGTTAAATATCTTAATTCCAGTAGGGACAGCGATTAGCATCGTTGTAAGGGCAAAAAAGATCGTAATATTCGTATTTAACCCTACTGTGAACATATGATGAACCCAGACCATGAAACCGAGAAATCCAATAAGTATAATGGCGAAAACCATAGAAGGATAACCGAAGAGTTTTCGCTTTGAAAAAACACTAATGACGTCTGAAAATATCCCGAAAGCAGGTAGGGCGATGATATAAACTTCAGGGTGACCAAATATCCAGAAAAGATGCTGCCAAATTAATGGATTGCCTTCCGATGCTGATAAGATAATCGTCCCAAAAAGTCGCTCAAATGTCAGCAATAGTAAAGCAACGGCAAGAGCGGAGAATGCATACACGATGAGGATAGATGTAATGAACATCGACCATGTTGATAAGGGCATTCTCATAAATCGCATACCGGGCGCTCTCATTTTTATAATCGTAACGATAAAATTGATCCCGCCCATAATTGTTCCGAGTCCAGCAACTTGAAGTCCTATCGGGTAATAACTATTCCCGGGTCCAGGCGTAAATTCCTTCAATGCAAGAGGAGCATACGTTGTCCACCCAGCATTAGGTGAGCCTCCTGCTACGAAACTTACATTAATCAAAATGCCCCCTGAAATGAATAACCACAAACTTAAAGAATTCATAAAAGGAAATGCAACATCCCTCGCACCAATTTGGAGAGGAACAATTACATTCATCAAACCGATTAGAAGAGGAGTAGCGACGAGAAAAATCATGACTGTTCCGTGAGTACTAGTTAATTGGTTAAATCGTTCGCCTTGAAATACCCAGAATTCATTATTAGGGAAAGCAAGCTGCATTCGTATAAGCAAGGCTTCAATTCCAGCACGAATAAAAAAGAGAAACGATACAAATAAATACATAATCCCAATTTTTTTATGATCTGTAGATGTAATCCAACTCCACAGCCATTTCCATTTTGCATACTTCGTTAACAAATAAACAGCGGCAATCAGCATAATAGTAAATGAAAGATCTGCAAAAATAATATCTGAAGGTAGTGATAAGAGGTAGTCTAAAATCACATTCATAATTTAATCCTCCTGTATATCAGCAACACGTGTCCACTGATTAAATGCTTCTTGTTCGATAACGGTAGTATCAAATGTCATGAGGGCGTGATTTGCTCCACAAAGCTCAGCGCACTTTCCGTCATAGACTCCAGTTTCAAGCGGTGTTAGTGTTAACTTGTTTTCTTGGTTGGGAAGAACATCTTTTTTCCCACCTAGTTGTGGTATCCAGAAAGAATGAATCACATCTTTCGAATGAAGCGTAAAGACAACCGGCCGATCCACAGGTAGCTTCACTTCATTTTCGAGCGTTATGTCGTGTTCTGGATAATAAAATTTCCATTTGTATTGCTGGCCTGTAACGTTGATTTCTAAAGGTTCACGAACGATCTCTGCCTTGTTATCAAGTTGATATGTAGTGGAAAATGTTGGAAATGCCAGGATAATTAAAATTACTATCGGTATAATTACCCAGGTGATTTCGAGTTTTTTATTCCCATTAACTTGAGTGGGAAAGTCGTTTTCTTGTCCAGGACGCTCGCGATACTTCATTAAAAATCGGGTAAATAAAGTAAAAACAACCAGTAAGACAATGCTCATTAAGGCTAAGCTAAGGTAAAGTAAGTTAAGCTCTGACTGTGCTTCAGAGCCTTTAGGATTCAAAACAGCTATGTTAGAACATCCAGAAGCCGAAATGATAACGATTACAAAAAGGGCATGGCGAAACGTCATTTCTTTTTATCTCCTTCCAGTTTTGGATCATTCTGTCTATTCTCAGTACCCAAAATGAAGTTCGATCAAACAGTAGATCTTCTCGTTCGTAAGACCTTAAGAACCTTTATATAATGGTAGATATTTGCGGTGAATTAATTGAAAATAACGAAAAGCGTGAAGTTAAAAAAAAGGGATAGAATTTGTTTATAAATCGTTGTAAAGGGTAAATGGAGGTGTGTGAGAATGAAAATAAATTTAGGATTTACACTAGGAGGAACGATTCATGGTTAACAACAAGACTGTATTTATTACAGGAGCAGCTAGAGGAATTGGATTTGAAATTGGTGAGACATTTGCAGCAAACGGTGCAAAAGTTGTTCTTTCTGATATAAATGAAGAGGGTACAAAGGAAGCTGCCCAAAAACTTCGAGATAAAGGTTATGAAGTTATCGGGATTAAAGCAGACGTTACAAGTGAAGAGGAAATCAAACAAGCGATTGATCGTACTGTTGAAGAATACGGTCGCGTAGATGTACTTATTAATAATGCTGGGCTTCAACATGTTGCTGCATTAGAAGATTTTCCAACTGAGAAATTCAGAATGATGCAAGATATTATGCTAACAGCTCCATTTATTGCTACGAAACATGTTTTTCCAATTATGAAGGAACAAGGATTTGGTCGAATTATAAACATGGCATCAATCAATGGAGTAATTGGTTTTGCTGGTAAAGCCGCATATAACAGCGCGAAACATGGTGTGATCGGTCTTACGAAAGTATCTGCACTAGAAGGTGCAGAGCACGGCATTACAGTAAATGCTATGGCACCTGGCTATGTGGATACACCGCTTGTAAGAGGACAAATGGAAGATTTAGCGAAAGAACGTGGAGTAGAGCTTGAGAAGGTATTGGAAGAAGTTATTTACCCTCTTGTTCCACAAAAACGACTACTTGAAGTGAAAGAGATTGCCGACTACTCAATGTTTATCGCAAGCGATGCAGCGAAGAGTATTACTGGACAAGCTCTTCTTATTGATGGTGGGTATACAGCCCAATAACGTTCATTACAACATCGAAAATGTTAAGCAGCGCCTCTCTTTTTGGAGGCGCTGCTTTTTAGTTTTTACTGAAGGCAATTTGGATACCAATAAAAGCGAGTAGCGCTGCTTTCGTGAGATTAAATCTTCTTAACAACGTTAAATTCCCAGTGATATAGCTTGCTAGTTTTCCAGAATAAACACTAATCAGACTAAAAATAATAAGTGCTTGAACAATGAACACCAAACCTAATAAAAACATTTGAAAAGTGGGAGAGCCAGCTTGATGATCAATGAACTGTGGTAGGAGAGCAAGGAAGAACAAAGAAACTTTTGGATTTAAGACATTCATTACTATGCCCTTCTTATATAGAGAAAAATAAGTTCGAGATGGTTGGTTCTGAAGCTTAGAAGATTCGTTTCGCTCTTTAAAAGCTTCATAAGCCATGAACAGTAAATAAGCAGCCCCAATTAATTTCACGATAGTAAAGGCAAATGAAGATTGGTAAAGAATCGCGGATATTCCGACAGCTGCAGCAGAAATATGTACGAGAAGGCCTGAACAAAGCCCTAGGGAGGTAGCAATACCTGCTTTTTTATTTTGAGTGATACTTTGAGCTAACACAAATAAATTATCAGGACCTGGCATGATTGTTAAGAGAACGGCAGCTCCTAAGAATGATAAAATGAGTGTAACATCCAACTGAAACTCTCCTTTCATCGGGATCTGATTTTTAGTATATAGGAGGCGTGAAAATGTATAAAGACTTGTTTAAAGGAGCAGCCCCATATTATTCGAAATATAGACCACTGTACTCGGAGAAAGTGATTCAATATCTTACATCCACCTTTCATTTAAATGGCAAAGGAACTCTTCTCGACGTTGGTTGTGGTCCTGGGCAAATGGCTATTCGAATTTCTGAAAGCTTTGAGAACGTGATAGGGGGTAGATAAAGAGAAAGAAAAAATCAATTCTTCAGGAGAATTTCTAGAAAGGCGGAAAACTAAGATAGAGATTGGAAGAAAAGGGCGTCTTTCTTGACAGATTTCTTATTAATGGTATAATTCTGACATCTTTTAGAGTTTTTGGAGGACTTTTTTCATGCAGCCGATTCTACTTGATTTTCCTAATGAATTTTACACGGATCGTTTACATATTCGTTATCCGTTGCCAGGTGATGGCAAAGCAGTGTATCAGTCTATTCATGCCTCGTTAAGCGAACTTAAGCCATATATGCCATTTGCACATAATGATCAGTCAGAAGCCGATGTTGAAGCGAATATTCGAGAATCTCACGCAGCTTTCTTAAAAAGAGAAGACTTACGGCTGCTGCTCTTTCATAAACAAACTGGTATGTTCATTGGCTCTTCTGGTTTGCATCGCATTGACTGGAACGTTCGTAAGTTTGAAATCGGTTACTGGGTTGATTCGAACTATAGTGGAGAGGGATATATGACGGAGGCCGTTCAGGGAATTGTTAAATTTGCGATTCGAGAACTTCGTGCGAAAAGAATTGAAATCCGTTGCAATGCGGAGAATTGGAAAAGTAGAAAAGTAGCAGAACGATGTTTCTTTCAGCTTGAGGCGATTTTAAAAAATAATAGTCAATCAGTAGATAGGAGTAAGTTAATCGATACCTATGTTTATGCCATAACGACCGAATAGAATTTCACCTATGTTGGAGGTAGTAGTGTAATGATGATTTGATCGTTTGGATAATAAAGGAATTAATTAATAAGAAGGAACTAGATTCTGTTATCAAGAATTAACGATTAACGAAAGATTTTGGCGATGGAGGGGAATAGTGTGATCGAACGAGCGACAATCGAAGAAAAAGATTTTATTTTGTCGAATTCCATTCAATCTGTTAACGAAGGAACGACAAATCCAGGTATCGTAAAAGAAGAGAAAGCACTTGAAATAGTATCTTCCATACTTGATCGAGGTGGTTACCACCTCATTTATCGGGATAAAGGAGAAATTGCTGGTTGGGTACTACTTGGAGAAAACACGGATTACTTTACGGAAAGCAAACATGGTTTCATTTACGATGTATTTGTTTTTCCGAAGTTTCGTGGAAAGGGGTACTCTAAGCAGCTTGTGCAAGCGAGTATTGAAAATTTTAAAGAACAAGGATATGAGGAGATTCGTTTGAATGTGTATTCCTCTAACTTCGCAAAATACATTTATAAAGACATTGGTTTTCGAGAACTTCAAACGATCATGGTTTATAAATAGTTTGCCACGTTCTTTTCATTTATTAAAAGAATGTGAAAAACAACTCATAATCAATCAGTATTCCCCTGGAACTTGCTACACTGTTTGTACAGGAACTTCCCCGGTTCCTGTCCCCCTTAAAATATAAAGTGTGAGCCCCATGCATTTCCCGGCATGGGGCTTTTCCTATGAGTAAAAAGAAGGAGAGGGAAAGAATGAACTATATTCTTAAACAAATGAGTGAACAAGATGCAGCGAGAGTCATTTAATGGAAATATACCGTTGATTACTCATTTTATAATATGGATGAAGACCCTGAGGATTTGTATGAATTTCGGGAAGTAGCAGCTAATAATCCTCATTACTGGAGCGTTTATCGCCTGGATCAGTTCATAGGTTTTTTTAGTTACGTTCTTAAATCAGGTAACCAAGTTGAAATCGGACTTGGGATGAGTCCAGGTCTGGTTGGGAATGGTCATGGATATGAGTATTTAAAAGCTGGCATAGAAAAAGCGATTGAATTGTATAGACCATCTTCACTCGTTATGTCTGTTGCAGACTTTAACGAGAGAGCAATTAAAGTCTATCAAAGAGCAGGGTTTCAAAAAAATAATTCTTTTCAACAACATACAAATGGAGGGGTTTATTCTTTTATTAAGATGCAGAAAGAACTAGATTAGTAGATTGGAGATTAAGCACTCTAGAAAAGGTTTGCAATAAATAAAGGGTACCGATAGAATGAATCACAATTACATGTTTTTTTCCTTATCGAGAGAGGTGGAGGGACTGGCCCTTTGATGCCCGGCAACCTGATAAACAAGGTGCTAATTCCAGCAGAGCTTTAGCTCTGGAAGATGAGGGAGAGCTCTGTTAAAGACTGAACTCTTCCTATATTGGAAGAGTTTTTTTGTTACATATGAAAAAATGAAAGGTGTGAAGTCTGTGAAGAAAGCGGACCGTATTCGTAAAATGAAAGTACCGAAAGCAAACGAAAAGTATGGAGAGCGTCTTCCTCCAGGACAGGTATTAACGGAAAGGTTCCCTATTCTCCATGAAGGAGATGTTCCGACTTATGATATGACAACGTGGGACTTAAAGGTGTTTGGAAATGTAGCGAGTGAAGTCTCTCTCTTATGATGCACTTCTTGCATTACCTCAGAAGAAGGTGACATGTGACATACACTGCGTTACCCGATGGTCTCGCTTTGATAATACGTTTGAAGGCGTGTTGATGAAGGATTTTATAAAAGAACTCGATATTATCCCTGAGTCGAATCATGTTATGCTTCATGGAGACCATAATTACACGACAAATATTCATCTTACCGACTTATTAGATGATAATGTTATACTTGCTCACTCGATCGACGGTGAGAAGTTAACAGCGAAACACGGATGGCCGTTACGTTTAGTCGTTCCACACCTTTATTTTTGGAAAAGTATTAAGTGGATAAGAGGGATAGAATTTATTGAGGCGGACTCACCTGGTTTTTGGGAACAAAATGGTTTTCATAATTATGCTGATCCATTTAAAGAAGAACGTTTTTCTGGTGAGGATTTAGATATACCTGAAGACGAATGGGAGAAAAAGGATTTCGACTAAATTATCAAAAACCAATGAATACTAGATAATGAGCTTTGCTGAATTTCTACTTTTAAAAAAATATAATAAACTAAAAAAATCAGCAAACCCTCGTGTGAAGGGGGTTTGCTGATTTTTTTACTATCGAATAAAACATAAATAAAAATGATCCAAAATGATCTTCTCTCCGTTAGCTAAGTGTAAATCAAAAATTAAGGGGAGTTGATTTGAAAATGAATACGAACAAGAATATGAAAAAGAAAGTGATTGACTGGAAAAAAGGACTTCTAATTGTTCCACTTAGTTTTTCACTTCTAATACCAACTGCAGGAGCATTCGCTGCTGATCACGAGAAGCAAATGGACAAGCCAACAGTTGAAACTCCAGGAGCTGATCTTCGTGCGGATCTTGGTCATTTACTTAGTGAGCATGCTTATCTTGCAGTTGAAACAATGAGAAAAGGTGCTGAAGGATCTGCCGATTTTGAAGCTTCAGCCGGAGCCTTAAGTGAAAATACAGAAGATCTTACAGCTGCGATTACATCTGTTTACGGTGAAGAAGCTGGTGCTGAATTTAATGAAATCTGGAGTAATCATATCGGATTCTTTGTTGATTACGTGAAAGCAACAGGGAATGAAGATGAAGACGCAAAACAAAAAGCGCTAGATAGCTTAGACGGTTATAAAGAAGATTTCTCCATGTTCCTTGAAAATGCAACTGGTGAACGTCTAGAAGCCGATACGTTATCAGAAGGACTTCAGGCACACATTAATCAATTGATAGGCGCATTCGATAGCTATGTAGCTGGAGATTATGAAATGGCATATGAGAAAGAACGTGAGGCTATTGCGCACATGCAAATGGTTGCTAAAGGATTCTCTGGAGCTATTACTGACCAGTTTCCGGATAAATTCGAAAATACAAAAGCCGTAACGCCAGCATCGGATCTTCGTGCAACACTAGGTCACCTTTTATCTGAGCATGCTGGGTTTGCTATGATGACGATGCAAAACGGTATTGACGGATCTGAAGATTTCGATGCTTCTGCCGCTGCATTGAGTGAGAATACGGATGATCTCGCAGCTGCCATTACTTCCGTCTATGGTGAGGAAGCAGGAGATCAATTTAAAGAAATGTGGTCTGGACATATCGGTAACTTTGTCGAGTACGTTCAAGCAACAGGAGCTGAAGATGAAGAAGCAAAAGAAGCAGCGATGAAAGCATTAGAAAATTATCGAGCTGATTTCTCAAGCTTCCTTGAAACAGCTACTGAAGGAAGACTAGAAGCGGGTGCATTATCTGAAGGACTTCAAATGCACGTTACCCAGCTAATTTCTGCTTTTGATAACTACACAATGGAAGATTATGATGCTGCTTATGATTCTGTTCGTGAAGCTTACGCACATATGTATATGCCAGCAAAAGGTTTATCAGGAGCTTTTGTAGATCAATTCCCGGATAAATTCGCTATGGAAGCAATGCCTACTGACATGCCGAAAACAGGTATGGGTGGAACTGCTGAACAGCAAATGCCAATCGAATGGATTGTTGCAGCGATTTTTGCAACGATGGCAGCAACCGGTGTGATTGTTCGTAGAAAGATGCAAAACAGTTAAGGTAAAATAAATGACCGGGTAGCCTAACATACCCACTAGGAAAGCAATAGCCATTTGGCTATTGCTTTTCTTCTTGGATCGAACTTAAAAATCTTATTTTAAATGAAGTGGTATGACTAATGTTTAAGATGTAAGGAGCGTTACAGCATCATGTTTTTGAAAAGGGTATAATAATAGGGGAAAATAGATGATGGATGCGTATATAGCACAATCAAGTTCGTCAAATGTGTCTTTCAGTTGCTAGGATAGTTTATACAAGGGGGAAACGAGATGAAGCGAAAGGTTACATTCATCATTGCAACGCTACTTTTTATTGTTGCATGTGGGAATAGTGAATCCAATGAAACGGGTAACAAAGAGGTATTGTCAAAGGAGTGGGATGAAATCGTAACCTCCTCTAAGGGAACAGAGGTTAATCTCTTTATGTGGGGAGGAGATGAAGGGATTAATCAATACATTGATAAATGGGCTGCCCCACGATTAAAAGAAGAACACAATATTACTCTTAACCGTCAACCGATGAATACTGAAGAATTTATGCAAAAGCTTTTGACAGAGAAAAAAGCGAACAAAAATGAGGGTACGATTGATGTCATATGGATTAATGGCTCAAACTTTAAAAATGCTAAGAATGCAGATTTATTACTAGGTTCTTTCTCAAAGAAATTGCCTCATTTTCAAGAATATATTGGAACTCAGGACCAAAATGCTAACTATGACCAGGGAACGGAGATTGATGGTTTAGAAGCTCCATGGGGAAATGTTCAGTTTGTTTTTCATTACGATTCAAGTAAAGTCGACATACCTCCTAGTACACTTGGTGAATTAAAACAGTGGATTCACGATAATCCTGGGATGTTTACGTATCCTAACGTTTCTGATTTTACGGGCAATACATTTGTGAAGCACCTTCTCATGAAGGGGGCAGGTGAAGAGTCAAGTCTTCTATCTAAGGGGTTTGACAAAAAAGTTATTCAAGACTCTGAGGAGTACGTCTGGAACTACCTTAATGATATTAAGTCTGATCTTTGGCGTAATGGTGAAACATACCCTGAATCATTAACCAAACTTGATACGCTTTATAGTCAGGGCGAAATCTTAATGACGATGGGCTTTAATGAAGCAAGAGCTGAAAGTTTAATTGAGAATGGAACGTTTCCTGATAGCACGAAGTCATTTGTTCTAAAAGATCCTGGCTCGATTTCAAATACACATTATCTCAGTATTCCATTTAATAGCCCAAATCCAGAAGGAGCTATAACGGTTATTAATTTTTTGGAGTCGCCAGAAGCTCAAATAGCTAAAATGGATCCTAAGATGTGGGGAGAAGGAACGGTTTTGAATTTCGATAAATTGAGTGAAGAGGATCAGCAAATGATTGAAAATCTTAATCGAGGAGAAAGTGTTCTTTCAACAGAAGCCTTAAACGAGTATAAGCTACCAGACATAGATACAGGTTACACGGAGTGGATTAATAATGAATGGGCGAATCGGATTATTGAGCAATAACTGGAAAATAAGTTTATATTTATTACCTGCGATTGCGATCACATTGTTACTGGTAGGGTATGGAACGTGGTCAGCGGTAGCTCAAAGTTTTCAAACAATAGACGGAGAGTGGACGATCGCAGCATACGCGGAACTTTTTAGTAGTGATGCTTTTTTCCATTCTCTTAAATTAACATTTCGAGTTGCTATTCTGTCAACCTTACTATCGTTAGTGATAGGATTAGTAATGACAAGAATGTTATATGAATTATTTAAAGATTCAACGTGGAAGCTACTTGTATGGATACCAATGTTAATCCCGCATTTTGTTGCAGGTTATTTAGTGTTCCTGTTCCTTTCACAAAGTGGGCTGCTTTCTTCTCTGCTTTATCAAATAGGGGCATTAGAAAATCGAGCAAACTTTCCAGTTCTTGTTCAAGAGGAATTTGGAATCGGGATCATTTTAACATATGTATGGAAGGAAGTTCCTTTTGTAATTCTCATGCTTTTGCCTGTTTACTATGAAATCGATCACCGCTATTCTGAAGTCGTTCGTACGCTGGGTGGAAGTAATTGGGATGCTTTTAGAACAGTTGAATTACCATGGTTACTTCCCGTACTCATTGAAACTTCAGTAATATTAGTTGCATTTGTCGCTTCTGCGTTTGAAATTCCATACTTATTAGGAGTCACACGACCAGAAATGCTTCCGGTCAGAGCGTATGAATGGTTCTATAATGGGGATTGGAGCAAGCGGCCACTTGCTTTTTCAGCTATGATTCTTCCGGGTGTAATCGCCCTTCTTCTTGCGACCCTTTCCATTGGAGCTGTGCAAAAACATAGGCTTAGAATGATAAAGGGGAGAAGCAGATGAGGTTATTTTCGAAGGGTTTAGGGAAAAGGGAGTTAGCAACTAGTTTCATGCTTATTTTGTTTATCATATTATTCATCCTCCCCTTTGTAACAATAGGGTTGAAAAGCGTTTCTGTAGGATGGAGATGGCCAGCATTATTACCAAACGGACTAAGTTTAGATGCATGGCGGAGTATTATGAAAGACCCTAAATTAATTGAATCACTTGTTACAACGTTCAAGGTTGCGTTTTTAGTTGTATTATTAAATATACTTCTTGCTATACCAGCAGCAAGGGCTCTCTCTCACTATACGTTCAAAGGGAAATCAATTATTGAAGGACTATTGCTATCTCCTATTTTAATCCCTGGCATTTTACTTGCAATGGGACTTCAATTTACAATGATACAATTTGGTATAGCTGATAAGATGATAGGCGTTGTCTTTGTGCATTTGATTCCTACACTACCTTATGCGATTCGTGTCATGAGGGCAGGGTATGAGAGGATGGGAAGTAGTCTATATGAGCAAGCGTCTGTACTAGGAGCCGGTCTATTCACCCGTTTTTTTACAATTGCACTACCATTATTACTACCAAGTATTAGAAGCTTAATGCTTTTAACTTTTGTTATATCGTTAGGACAATATGCGCTAACAGCTATTATTGGTGGAGGTACTGTGATTACCCTCCCATTGTTATATTATCCCTATTTTTCGAGTTCGAATGAAGCAGTTATTGCAGGATTTTCAATTCTTTTTGCTTTGCTTCCCCTCTTATTTATTGTTTTGGTGGAAGTTATGATGAGGCTGGTTATTCGAGCTGTTAATCGCGTTTGAAAGGAAGATTGTTTTGAACCAGCTATTGCAATGCAGAAATATTCATAAGAAATTTTCAAATACATCCATTTTGCAAAACCTTTCGTTTCATCTTGAAGAAGGTGAGCATTTTACAGTTGTTGGGCCATCAGGATGTGGTAAGAGTACACTCCTCAGGTGTCTTGCTGGTTTGGAAGCTCTAGATGAAGGAGACATATACTTAAGAGAAAAGTCAATTGTGAGACTGAGACCAGAAAATCGATCGGTCGTTTTGATGTTTCAAGATTCGTTATTATTTCCTCATTTAACCGTATTAGAAAACGTGACTTATGGTTTGAAAAGAAAAAAAGTAGCAAAAACCGATCGTGTGAGGCAGGCTGAACGAATGTTAAAAAAAGTGAAGCTGTCTAAATGGAAAGATGCCTTTCCACATGAGTTATCAGGTGGTCAAAAACAGAGAGTATCACTTGCGAGAGCACTAGTGCTGAAACCAGATCTACTTTTATTAGATGAGCCTTTTAGCTCACTTGACGCTACACTACGAGAATCACTTCGTGGTGAGGTGAAGGATTTATTAAGAGAGGAAGGGATCACTTCACTGTTTATCACTCACGACCGTGACGAAGCAATCGAAATGGGCGATAGACTTGCTGTTATGTTAGAGGGCAGATTCATTCAAATTGGTCTTCCTTATGATGTTGTCACAAATCCTTCATCTATGGAGAGTGCTAAAATTATTGGAGAAGGTTTGGCTCTAGAAGAAGGGTTTATTCCACTTAGTAAATTAAAAGCTATTCCTGTTCAAGATAAGCCTAGTAACCAGGATTTTACCTTTGTTTCAGGAAAGGTAAGCGCGGTTACAGTGAAAAATAATATAGAATGCTATCGTATCTCATGGGAACAGGGAAGTGTTCTTGCTATGTCAGATGGCCGTTTAGTTGCTGGCCAAGAAGTTCTGTTAATTGCTAAGAGGGAAGAAATGAAAAAATATTCCCATCAGAAAGATCAATGGGGACTTGCTCAATGACTAGTAAAACTATTCTAAAAGGATTAGCATTAACGGCACTTATCATTGTCATTTATTTACTAAATCAATACGTATTTGATTTTAGACCTTCTTATATTCGTGGTTGGATTTCATCATTCGGCTTTTATGCTCCATTAATTTTCCTGCTTATTTGTATTGGTCGACCCTTCGTGCTCTTTCCCACCTCGATCATTTCGATCAGTGGTGGATTAGTATTTGGGCCCCTACTTGGTACAGTTCTTGCTGTGGTAGGTGGTTCAATAGGAGCTCTTCTTTTCTTTTCATTAGCAAGAAAATTAGGGATGAATATTCTACCAAAATCATGGAAGCGGAGGGGAGAAAAACTGGAGAAACGGTTATCGGAAAAGGGTTTTCTTTATGTCCTGTTGTTACGTCTCGTCCCTTTTCTCCATTTTGATTTAGTTAGCTATGTTTGTGGGGTTTCTAATGTGAATCGAAGGAAATACTATTTAGCAACACTACTTGGGATGCTACCAGGCGCCATTGCGTTGAATTTTCTTGGCGCAAGTTTTTTATCAAATAATATTTCATCGGTCATTATTGCTGCTGCAGTATTGCTTCTATTGCTACTCGTAAGTTTATATATTCGCAGAAAAGCATTCGGACCTTCTGTTGAAGAAGAACTGAAATAAGGACGGTGCTGTCGTGCTTGACACTCATGCAAGAAAATATGTACAACCTCTAATGGATCGCACCTCAGATTTGCTACTTCGTATAGGTTTATCGGCTAATCAAGTAACGGTCATCTCATTCATTATTGGTATTTCATCTGGTATATTTATTTACCTTGATTATTACGTTTGGGCGGTTATCGTGTTATGGGCTTCAGGTTTTCTTGATGCTGTGGACGGAACAATGGCTCGGAAAACAAAGCCATCTGCTTTTGGCACCGTATTGGATGTGAGTTTTGATCGCGTAGTTGAAATTAGTGTCATATTAGGTCTTGCTTTTCGATTTCCTGAAGCAATGTGGGCGCTGTTATTATTAAGTACTTCCATCATTTTTGCCATGACGATCTTCCTTACAGTAGGGGCTGTGTCAGAGAAAAAAGGAATCAAATCATTCTATTATCAAGCTGGGGCTGCGGAGAGGACAGAAGGTTTTATTCTATTTACAGCAATGATTTTGTTTCACAACTTTTTAGTTATTTTAACACTAGCGTTTGTAGCAATTGAACTATTTACTGCTTTTCAAAGACTAGCGGAAGCAAAAAGGATATTAGGATAGAGGAGATGGAACAAATGAAAGAATATGATCTAATTGTAATAGGTGGAGGCTCTGGTGGACTTACTGTTGCATCTGGTGCAGCGAATATGGGAGCAAATGTGGCTTTAATCGATGATCAACCAGGTTTAGGTGGAGATTGTCTTCATTTTGGATGTGTTCCCTCAAAGGCCTTTATTACAGCAGCTAAAGAAGTTCATGCTATCTATAAAGGCGCAAAAGAGTTTGGACTTACGGTCAGTGGTGAAGTGCTTTTTAGTCGTGCGATCGATCGTGTGAAAGAAGCGATTCATGAAATTCAAGAAATTGATAGCGATGAGCGCTTTGAGAAATTAGGGGTAGACATTTACCGTGGCAAAGGTTCATTTAAAGATAGTCATACTGTTCTCATTGATGGCGAGAACCCTATCAAAGGGAAGCGAATTGTGATTTCCACAGGTTCAAGCCCGAAAGTCCCTCCAATTGACGGAGTGGAACATGTTTCTTATCTTACGAATGAATCGATTTTCAATTTAGATCACTTACCCGAAAGTATCGTTTTTATAGGTGGGGGTCCTGTGGGACTTGAACTTGCTCAATCTCTCTCAAGATTTGGCTCCAATGTAACGATACTTGAAACTTCTGAGACCATTCTGAAAAAAGAAGATCATGATATCATTCCAATTGCTACGAAGGAATTGGAAAAAGAGCTTTCATTTGTATTTAAAGCAGAAGTAAAAGGAATTAAAGAGGAAAATGGGTATAAAGTTGTGACGTATGTTGAAAATGGCGAAGAGAAGGTTATCCAATCTGAAATGATTATGATGTCAACGGGTAGAAAGCCTAATACAGATAGTTTAAATTTAAAAGCAGCTTCAGTAGATGAGGACAATGGATTTATTACAGTTAACGCGTCATTACAATCGAGCCAATCTCATATCTATGCAATCGGAGATGTGAATGGCGCCTTTCCGTTTACGCATGGAGCCGGTATGGAAGGAAAGCTTATTGTTCAAAACGCGGTGTTTGGATTAAAGAGAAAAGTAAGCTATGAGAACGTTCCATGGGTTACTTATATTGATCCTGAGGTGTTCCATCTTGGTATGACTGAAAAGGAAGCGAAAGAGAAACATGGCGATCAAATTCGTGTTTTCAAGGTTCGTACAGAAGATGTGGATCGTTTTATAGCTGAGCGCAAAAAAAATGGACTTCTAAAAGTAATAACAGACATGAAGGGGCATATTCTAGGTGCTCATGCTGTTGGGGAAGATGCAGGAAGCTGGATGCAGGAAATTGTGTTTGCAAAAGAACATGGTCATAAAATCGGAGACATTTCTACAGTTATTCATCCATATCCAACGAAAGGTGCTATCCTAAATCAAGCCGCTGATTTATTTTGGAGAGAAAAATTATTTGATGGTTGGCTACCTAAGGTGTCAGAAAAATACATTAAATGGATTCGATAAGGAATCAGAGGACAGAGGAGGAGAAGTTTGAAAAAACTATTGTTAATTGGAGCAGGACATGCTCATCTTTACATCATGAAGAAGCTTGAAGAAGAAAAAGGAGAGTTTGATGTGACAATCATTTCTCCTTCTGAGTATCAATATTATTCAGGAATGTTCTCAGGCTATCTCGAGGGTCTGTATAACAAAGAAGACATGCGTATACATATTCCAACACTAGCAAAAGCAGCAGACATTCATTTTACGGAGGGTGCAGCATTATCGATCGATGCTAAAGCGAAAGTGGTGTTAACCGAAAAAGGCGATATACTCTCATATGATGTTCTTTCAATTGATATCGGATCATTAACAGCCGGAATTGATGTCCCTGGAGCTAGAAAGCATGCTCTTCGCGTAAAACCTAACTATCGTATAGAAGAAGTAGCGAGAGCAATGCAGGAGGCAAAAAATCCCGTAGTTGTAGGAGGGGGCGCTGCGGGAGTTGAAATGGCTTTAGCTCTATCTGCAAGACGAAAACTTGAGGATAAGAAACCCGTTTCGATCATTTCTCATTCACCATTGTTAGAAAATACTTCTGCTAAAGCACAGGAAAAAATTAAGCAAATAATGCAAGATAAAAATTTGCCAATTTATTTGAAAGAAAAAGTGGCAAATGTCACGACTAGTCAGATTATCACCTCAACTGGTAGCCAAATTGCTTATGATGAAGTTTTATGGTTAACTGGCCCAAAAGCTCCCGGTTTATTTCAAACTTCTCAATTACCTGTTGATCAAGAGGGTTACTTACTTGTAGAAGATACACTACAAGTAAAGGAGTATCCCGCCATTTTTGCAGCGGGAGATTGTGCTTCTATCCGGCAGTATCCGGGTCTTCCTAAAGCCGGTGTAGTAGCCGTGCGACAATCAGAGATCCTTTGGGAGAATATTAAGGGGTTCATGAAAGAAGCGAATGGTCGGCGTTTCCAACCTAAAGATACTTACTTATCGATTCTTTCTACTGGCCAGAAACAGGGATTACTGATATATGGAAGAATCGTGCTTCATCATCCTCTCTCATGGAAATTAAAAAATCGAATTGATCAAAAGTTTATGAACATATACAAGTCGAATGGTTAAGTAAATACCGTTAACCCTTTTTTCTCGCAATGAAAAAGACTGTCAAAAACCCTCTTTCTTTAAGAAAGAGGGTTTTTAATGTGGAAATATCATGATTGATCTGTGCATCAATTCATACAAAAAGACCGCGACTTTATAAGTGGGCATGAGAAAACACTGTCGGATTTTAGTGTTGAAAAGAAAGGGGTTGACGACACGATTACTAGCGAAAGATGACAAATGAGAATCGTTTTTCAATCTTTATGGCATGTCAATAACGTGTTATTTGAGAAAAGTCCTCCTTTATGCTGATATCGTAATGGAATAAAAAAGAGGTTTAGGGAATTCGTCATAGTCGTGTTACTAAAGTAAGATTCGCTGCTTCTATAGTCCTTATACGCTAAAGGCTATTTAAAAACGATATCGACCATCAAAATACTACACACATCCAGGACAATCGTCATTTTTTTATATTAAAAGTACTTTGAGAGAATTGGATTATTTTCTGAAAATTTTGTTATTTTTGATTTGAATGTGACAAATCCTGGTATAGCATGTTAAGTGAACCCAGAAATCCAAAAGGAGGGCAGAGAGTAAACACAAAACCAATAATAGGGAGGAAATATTTTGAGAAAACGAAGCAAACGTAAAATCGTAGTTCTATTTGCTTGTTTTATTCTCCTCATCACGAGCTTCATTCAACCAGCGATGCAAGCGAACGCGAAAAGTGATTCTTCTGTATCCATGAATGATGAAGTGAAACGAATTGATCAGAAGGTATCGAAAGCATTCGAGAAGAACGAAAAAGTAACGTTCTTGATTAAATTTGCAGAACAAGCTGATACGACAAAAGTAGCGAAAGAAGCGGAAGAAAAGGCAAAGAAAAACAACTTAACTTCCTTTCAAGCTGAAATCACTAAGCGATCAGCTGTTGTTAATGAGTTAAGAGCTACGTCTATTGAAACACAACAATCTGTGTCCACATACTTAGAACAACAAGAGAAAAAAGGCAATGCAGAAGACATAAAATCATTTTACATCGTAAACGGTATGGCAGTAACAGCAACAAAAAAAGTGATGAACCAGCTAGCATCATTTCCTGAAGTGGATAAAATACTTCCTAACGAGATCAGGAAGATTCAGCCAATTCCAGATAAAACGAAAACTAAGGCTAAAACGACTGCAGATACGAATTCGATTGAGTGGAATATTGATCGAGTAGGTGCTCCTGAAGTCTGGGATATGGGAATTGATGGGGCAGGGACGGTAATCGCTAACATTGATACCGGTGTTCAATGGGACCATCCAGCTCTTATGGAACAGTATCGAGGGTATAGTTCTGAAGGGGTGGATCATGAATTTAACTGGTTTGATGCTGTAAGCGGAGAAGCGGCACCTTATGATGATCTCGCTCACGGGACGCATACGATGGGAACAATGGTTGGCGCTGAACCTGATGGTTCGAACGAGATTGGCGTCGCTCCTGGTGCAAAATGGATTGCTGTAAAAGCATTTAGCGAAGACGGTGGAACAGATATCGATCTTCTTGAAGCAGGAGAATGGATTATTGCTCCTAAGGATGCTGAAGGCAATCCACATCCTGAGAAGGCTCCTGATGTCGTGAACAATTCTTGGGGAGGCGGGCCTGGACTTGACGAATGGTATCGCCCAATGGTTCAAAACTGGCGAAATGCAGATATTTTCCCAGGATTTTCTGCTGGTAATACAACATTATTTAATCCAGGAGGTCCAGAGTCAATCGCAACACCAGCAAATTATCCTGAATCATTTGCTACTGGAGCTACAGATATCAATGATGCTCTTGGGAGTTTCTCTCTACAGGGACCATCCCCATACGATGAAATAAAACCTGACGTTTCAGCTCCTGGAGTCAATATCCGTTCTGCGGTACCAGGGAGTAGCTATGAAGGAGGGTGGAATGGGACGTCGATGGCTGGCCCACACGTATCAGCGGTCGTGGCTCTCCTTCGTCAAGCAGATCCCTCGTTGACGGTTGATGATATAGAAGACATCTTTTTAAACACCGTTACACCACTTACAGATGATGAACTCCCAGATTCTCCGAATAATGGTTACGGATATGGATTAGTGAATGCTTTTGACGCCGTTTCTTCTGTTATGAGTGGTCTCGGTACATTAGAAGGAGAGGTGATGAAAGAAGGAAGCGATGAAGAAGAGCCCACATATCAACACGATGCTCTTTCAGAAGCATATGCTCAGATGGATCTTCCTCTTACCGTCACAGCGACAGATAATGTGAGCGTAACAAGTGTAGAGCTTGAATATGATCATAACGGAGAGTGGACGTCAACTGAAGCAACAAGAATTGATGGAAACTATCTTTCTGGATCCTATCAAGCTATTATTCCAGGTGACGCCGTCAGTGAACCTTCCGTTAGTTACAGGTTTAAAATCGAAGACTATGGTGGGCATGTTGTCACAACGGATGAATATCAGGTAGAAATTATCCCTGGTATCTCAACAGGTTACGAAACAGACTTTGAATCAGAGCCAGCTGGATGGATGAGCTGGGGAGAAAATAATTCATGGGAGTGGGGGACGCCAACGGTTGGTCCTGAAGCTTACTCTGGAGAAAAGGTTTATGGAACCAACCTTGATGGAGCCTATGACAACAGTGCTAACATGACGCTGATGATGCCTCCTATCGATTTACCAGAAGGTGAAGCTTATCTTCAATTCAATCAATGGTATGAACTTGAAAGAAACTATGATTATGGTCATCTCTTCGTTTCAACCGATCAGGAAAATTGGGAAGCTCTTGCGGAGTATAATAATCTTTCTGATGAATGGGTGAGTGAAGAGGTTGATCTATCAGCCTATGAAAATCAGCGAATTTATTTAGCTTTTCACGTCGAGACGGATGGTAGCGTGATGAAGCAGGGCTGGTATATTGACGATGTAAGTTTATCAGCAGAGCCGATGGAAGTCGCCGCTAAGAAAAAGAGCGCGAAAGTTTCTATTCAGCCTGATGAAAAATCTGCTAGTGCCAAAGCGAAAGAAAAAGTAAACCCTGACAAGTTAAAACCTGCACCGCTGTTCGACGTTGTAAATCCTGTTCAAGAGAAACCATCACCTACACCTCAAGCTTTGCCGCTTCAAGCAGAAGTGTCTATCCTTGAGACAGGACGTTCCGCAACAACGGATTTGGAAAATGGAAGCTATTCTATGACCCATGCAGCAGGGGACTACACGGCTATTGCAGAAGCATATGGCTACCAGTCAGAGACTCAGGAAGTGATGATCGTAGATGATGAAGTGACAGATGCCGACTTCACATTAGAAGCGATACCAGAGGGAGAAATCGAAGGAACAGTCAAGAATAGTGAAACAGGAGAGCCAATCCAAGATGCAACTGTTTTATTAGTAGAAGATGCTGCTATAGCACCTGTTCAAACGGATGAAGAAGGAAATTATTCACTAACAGGTTATGAAGGGGAGTATACGTTAAAAGTTCTTGCGGCCGGTTACTATAGCGAAACATTTAACGTCACTGTGGAAGCGAACGAGACAGTTGTACAGAATGCTGATCTTTCCCCATTCATCGGATATGCAGGGGAAATCGGGTATGACGATGGTACTGCTGAGAATGCGAGAGCGTTCTATGATGCTGGAAACGGTTGGGCTGTGAAAATGTCGCTTGCAGAAGGTCAAGAACGTGCGCTTGTGACTGGAGGGTTATTTAGATTCTGGAATACGGAATGGCCAAATCCAGGCGGCACAAACTTCAAAGTTGAAATTCATGATGCATCAGGTCCGGATGGAGCACCAGGCAAGAAGCTCGCTGGTCCAATCGACGCGACCGCTCTTCGGAACGGAGAATGGACGATGGTCGACCTGTCTGATCAAGGAGTGATCGTAGAAGGTGATTTTTATCTCACCTATATTCAAGCGGATGCCAATCCAAATGCTCCGGGCCTTGCAACAGATGAAGACGGAGAATATATCGACCGAAGCTGGCAATATGTTAGCGGCGCATGGTCGAAGGCTCCTGAAGAAGAAGGGAACTATATGATCCGTGCAGTCGTTGATTATGAACTAACAGCACCAATGATTACATCTCCAAAAGACGGATCGTATACAAACAAGAATAGCATTGAAGTTGACGGTGAAACCGCACCAATGACAGACGTTCATGTTATGAAAAATGGCGAAGAAGCAGCTGTCACAACTTCTAATGAAGAAGGTCATTTCACAACAGAAATCCAATTGAGCGATGGTGAAAATCAGTTAACAGCTCGTGCATCAACGGATCGTGGGATGACGGAAGAATCTGATGCTGTAATGGTTACTTTAGATCAAACGAAACCGGAATTAACGATCACATCTCCAAAAAATGACTGGAAAACAAATAAAGGATCCGTAACAGTTAAAGGTGACGTTCATGATGAAAATCTTGCTTGGGTAAAGGTTAACGGAACGAAAGCGAAAGTAGAAGATGGTACATTTTCACATCGGATGCTGCTCGATCAAGGTGAGAACATTATAAAAGTAGTGGCGAAAGACAAAGCAGGAAATAAAACGAAAAAGTCGATCAACGTTTATTCCCAGCAAGAAGAATTGGTCATTAATCAATTAAAGCCAGATCAAAATAAAGATCTTCAAGCGGGAGAATCAGTGAAAATTGAATTCGATAGCGCTCCAGGAATAAAGGCTACTTTCTCAATTCGTATGCCGTTAGTGAATCCAACGATGATGCCTTCAAGTATGACTGAATTTCCAATGATGGAAGTATCAGAAGGGCATTATGTCGGTTACTGGACAGCTACTTCGAATGTGGTGGCTGAAGGTGCTGAGATCGAAGTGAAAGTGAAAGATTCTTTTGGCAACGAGACACGTAAAACAGCGGAAGGATTACTAAATATCAATACGAAAGAATAGTTTAAACCATCGAAAAAGCAGGCAGTTGAAATAGACAGCCTGCTTTTTTGAATTGTCCGGTATTTTATCAAATTTCATCTTAGCAGTGTATAAGCATATTATCCGGGGGTCGTTTTCTTATCATTTCTGATAAAATGAAATTCAAATTAATTGTCAAATGTGGATTTGCAACTTCAAATGTGCAAAGATATCGTAAAGACGTTTATAATGGAGAAGAAGCAAATTGCTGAAAAGGAAATGATGATATGGCTTTACGATATGCTCTTCTTGGATTACTCACAAAGAAACCATCAACCGGATATGAGCTAACACAACAATTTAGAGAAACGATGATCCATTTTTGGTCTGCGCATCACACCCAAATTTATCGAGAACTTGGTAAGATGGAGAAAGAGAAGCTAGTAAGCTTTGAAATTGTTCCGCAGTTAGATCTGCCAGATAAAAAGATCTATTCGATTGAAGATAAAGGATACCGTCTTCTCATTGAATGGCTTGCTCATCATACTGTAGACCCACCAAAAATGAAAAACGAACAATTGATGCGTGTTTCTTTATTTCATCTTATTCCAAAAGAAGAAGCAATACAATTTCTAAAAGAGAGTAAAGAGCATCATCAAATGGTGCTTGATCATATGAACAGCTGGAAAGAAGAAAATGCAGTTGATCATAGAATAGAGAAAGATCGTCTGGGGGAATATCTAACGCTTGAGTACGGTAGGCGTCAGATGAAAACCTGGATTGAGTGGTGTGACTGGGCTATTGAGTTTATAGCCGTTATTATAGAAGATAGTGGAGAGGAGAGATAACATGAGAGTGACATTCACAGATCAAGCGATCGAGAAATTAGAACATGATTCTGAGGGTTATATGAAGTTACATTATGACATTGAAGATTGCGGGTGTGTAGTGAACGGCGTTACGCAATTAGTAAATGATTCCGCTCAGGGTGATTTTAATATGACGCTTGAATCAAATTTCAGACCTGTATTGATTCAGAAACAATATAAAGTGTTTTTTGATAAAGAAATGAAAATTGATTTCCTTCCGAAACACCAGTGTTTTATGCTTAAAAGTGATAGTGAAATCATTAACCCGAGAATGCGGTATATAAACAATGGATAACGATTAGGGGGATTTATTAGAGTGACGTTTTTGATGTATTTTGTTATTTTTTTCGTAGTATTTATGGTCGTAAAGGGAGTATTGAATTTATTTAAAGGTCAAAAGATGGATCGAATTACGATTATCGGTGGACTAGTTTTAGCTCTAATCTATAGTATTATTTTAACTATAGTAAAAGGATGAAATATGATAAAATAAGCACACTTATATGTGCTTATTTTATTTAGTTTACCATAATATTTATATGTCTACTTTATGGAGGCTTCCTTTTCTTTTTTATATAACGTTCGATAAGGTGTTAGGATGGATCTTGATAGGTGAGGCTCAATCTCATCAATTGCTCTCATTAGTTTTTCTAGATCAATACCTGTTTTGATTCCCATTCTCTCCAACATATAGACAACACTTTCTGTGGCAACGTTGCCTGTCGCTCCTTTGGCGAAAGGACAGCCTCCAAGTCCGCCAGCTGACGTATCAAATCTTGAAATTCCAGCTTGGAGGCATGCATAGATGTTAGCAAGGGCCATTCCACGTGTATCATGAAAATGCGCTGTTAACAATGTTGTTGGAAACTCCTTTACAAGTTGGCTAAAAAGGTTGTGCGATTCCTCAGGAGTGGCCATTCCAATAGTATCTGCTACGCTTAATTCATCTACACCTGCATCAACGAATTGATGACAAACGTCAATTGTATCATTACCATCTATTCTCCCTTCATATGGGCAATAGAAAGCAGTGGAAATACAGGCTCGAACGAAGTAACCATCCGCTTTTAATTCTTCGACTAAAGGAAAGAGCTCATGAAGAAGCTCCTTTGTCCCTTTATTGCTATTCTTTTGATTAAAGGAGTTACTAACACCAGCAAAAAGTGCTATGGCTTTCACGTTCGTTTCTTTAATTCTCTCTATCCCTTTACGGTTAGGAGCTAAGACAAAGTTCCGAGTATCATCAAGGCATGTTTTTACTATTTCACTGGCATCTTTCATTTGGGGAACCCATTTCGGTGAGACAAATGAAGTAATCTCTATTTCTTTCATTCCTGCCGCTTTTAGAGCTTTAATAAAACGGATTTTATCATTTGTTTTGATCTGGTTTTGTTCATTTTGAAGCCCATCTCTTGGACCTACTTCAATGATTGTAGCGTGTTGTGGTAGCAAAACATTCATCACCCTTCTTTGTAAGCGCTATCTTTAATTAAAACAAAGGAAATAGAGTCTGGCAAGAGAATCGTTTGAATAATGGAAATTCTTACTTGAAGGAAGGATTTTTTTGAATTAAGTAAGAATTATGTAGAAGAGAGTCATAGATACATAAGGAGGAAATCGAAATGAGTCGAGATGTCGTAATTGTAAGCGCTATCAGAACGCCGGTAGGTTCATTTAATGGTTCACTAAAATCTATATCTGCTACAGAACTTGGGGCCGCGGTCATTAAGGGAGCGATCGAAAAAGCTGGCTTATCGATAGATCAGGTGGAAGAAGTCATTATGGGAAACGTTCTTCAAGCGGGTCTCGGACAAAATCCTGCTCGTCAGGCTGCGATTAAAGCGGGAATCCCAGTTTCAACTCCTGCGATGACAATCAATAAAGTATGTGGTTCAGGATTGAAAACCGTTCATCTAGGAGCTCAATCTATTATGCTTGGCGATCAAGATATTGTTGTCGCCGGTGGGATGGAGAACATGAGTCAGGCACCTTATTTATTAAACGGAGCACGAGAAGGCTTACGAATGGGTGACCAAAAGATGGTGGATAGCATGATTCAAGATGGATTATGGTGCGCATTTAACGATTATCATATGGGTGTTACTGCTGAGAATCTGTGCGATCATTATCATCTAACAAGAGAAGAGATGGATGAATTTGCTGCCTGGAGTCAACAAAAAGCACAGGCTGCTATTGAAGAGGGAAGATTTAAAGAAGAAATTCTCCCAGTTTCTATTCCGCAGCGAAAAGGTGAACCTCTATTATTTGATACTGATGAATACGTTAAACCAGGAACGACGGCTGATAAACTTGCAAAGTTACGCCCAGCTTTTAAGAAAGATGGTGGGGTTACGGCAGGAAACGCTTCTGGAATTAACGACGGCGCAGCCGCTGTTGTTTTAATGAGTAAAGAGAAGGCAGATGAACTTGGACTAGAATACCTTGCTGTTATTCGCTCGAATGCAAGCGGCGGAGTAAATCCGAGTGTTATGGGGCTAGGTCCAGTTCCGGCTACGAAGAAAGCACTTGAACGTGCGGGGCTTTCAATGAACCAAATGAATCTAGTAGAAGCAAATGAGGCTTTTGCTGCACAGTCTCTTGCCGTTGGAAGAGATCTTGATTTTAATAAAGAAATCTTAAACGTGAACGGTGGGGCGATCGCTCTTGGTCATCCGATTGGCGCAAGTGGCACTCGAATTCTAGTAACTCTACTACATGAAATGAAACGTAGAAATGAGCGCTATGGTCTAGCTACGCTTTGTATTGGTGGAGGACAGGGAGTAGCAACAATTGTTGAACGAACTTAAAATGGCAGGAGGTAAAAGTAAATGAAACCAATACTTGATACATTTCAAGAAGCAGTACAAGATGTTCAGGACGGGGCAACGATTCTTGTTGGTGGGTTTGGCTTAGTAGGTATTCCAGAAAATTTAATTCTTGCATTAAAAGAGAGGGGAACGAAGGACTTAACAGTCATATCAAACAACTGTGGAGTTGATGACTGGGGGCTGGGATTGCTTCTTAAAAATAAACAGATTAAAAAAATGATTGGATCTTACGTTGGTGAAAACAAAGAGTTTGAAAGACAGGTGCTTTCAGGAGAATTAGAAGTGGAGCTCATTCCACAAGGAACGCTGGCAGAACGAATTAGAGCTGGGGGGGCTGGAATCCCAGCTTTCTATACTCCAGCCGGCGTCGGAACGCCGATTGCTGAAGGAAAGGAAGTAAAAACATTTAATGGAAAAGAATACTTACTTGAAGAAGCGATACAAGCTGATTTTTCCTTTGTTCGAGCACTCAAAGGAGATGTAATGGGGAATTTAGTCTACAACAAAACGGCACGCAACTTTAATCCAATGATTGCAGCCGCAGGAAAAGTAACGGTTGCAGAAGTAGAAGAATTAGTGGGGATTGGAGAGTTAGATCCAGATTCTATTCATACTCCGAGCATTTATGTACAGAAGGTTATTGTTGGTGAGCAGCAAAAGAAGATTGAGCGATTAACAACGCGATAGGAGGCTAATGATGGTTAAAGTAGATAAAGCAGCAGTTCGTGAAAAGATTGCAAGACGTGCTGAAAAAGAAATCCTGGACGGCTCTTACGTAAATCTGGGAATTGGAATGCCGACAATGGTAGCTAATTACATTCCAGATGGTAAAAAGATCGTTCTTCAATCGGAAAATGGCCTTCTAGGTATTGGACCTTATCCAAGTGAAGGCGAGGTTGATCCTGACTTAATTAATGCAGGAAAAGAAACGGTTACTGCAATGCAAGGAGCCGCTTATTTTGATAGTTCTGAGTCATTTGCAATGATTCGAGGAGGACATATTGACGTGGCCATTTTAGGTGGAATGGAAGTTTCGAAAAATGGCGATCTTGCGAATTGGATGATACCTGGAAAGATGATTAAAGGAATGGGAGGAGCAATGGATCTCGTTCATGGAGCAAAACGGATTGTGGTGATCATGGACCACGTTAACAAAAATGGAGAACCTAAAATTCTAAACTCATGTAGCCTCCCTCTAACAGGGAAAGGTGTTGTCAATCGCATTATTACGGATCGAGCTGTTCTTGATATTACGGTTGAAGGACTTGTATTAAAAGAAGTGGCAACTGGCTATAGTATTGAGCAAATTCAAGCGTCAACAGAACCAGAACTAATAATAAATAATCCCATATTAGACGCCTTTTAGATTTTAATTTTGAGTTGAAAAGGAAATAGCGCAGTCAAATGACTGCGCTATTTTAAATTTAACGGTGCTTATCATATACATTTTTATTCGAAACGTCACGTATTTTTTGTACTTCATCGGGTGTTAAGTCTGGAGCATTCTGTGCGGTAATGTTTGCAAGAAGTTGTTCACTTCGACTAGCTCCGGGAATAACGGTGGCTACAGCAGGGTGAGCAAGTGCATATTTAAGTGCCGTCTGAGTCATATTGCGCTTGTCCCCTTTTATCTCATTCAGCTGTTTAACTGTTTCAAGAACATCAAATTTAGAATAGTCGAGAAAACCATCTTCTTTAATTTTTTCATCATATCGATCTGTTAACATTCCTTTAGCGAGAGGACCCCTAGCAATGACACTAATGTTATTGTTATGCAATAAATCTAGCATTTCTTCTTCAGGCCGACGATCTAGTATACTATATTGCATCATGACTGAAGCGATAGAAGACTTCTTTACAAATTCACGAATCACATTTGGTCGAATGCTAGAAATCCCATATTCAATAATGAGGCCTTCAGATTTTAATTCCTCGAAAGCCTCGATCGTTTCATCAATCGGATCTTCAATCGTACCACCATGTAGTTGGAAAAGGTCAATATGATCTGTTTTCAAACGTCTCAAACTGTCTTTTAAGGCTCCCTTAATATGCTTTTTAGAAGGATCCCAGTACCATCCCTCTTTCCCTTCTTCGAAATGATTCCCTGCCTTGGTTGCAAGAACAACTGAATCTCTTCGATCACGCAATGCCTCTCCAACGATTTCTTCATTTAAACCGAAGTCATACAAATCTGCTGTATCAATAAATGTAACGCCGTTATCGATCGCCTCATGAATGAGTGAGACAGCTTTCGCTCGATCGGTTCCTAGTGACATGGTTCCTAGTCCGATTTCACTAACATGCAGCTTTGAATTGCCAATTTGATTGGTTTTCATAACGAAGCATACCTCCCAAAATTAATTCTATTTTAAGTGTACCGTTATAAGCGATTTCACGCCAATGATATGCTGGTAATTGGTGTCTTGTCACGTGGAAAATCACCTGCTATAGTAAAGACACTAGGAGGGGAGAATGATGAAAGAAGCGTTATTAATTATTGATATGAGCAATGACTTTATTCACGATCAAGGTGGACTTACTTCAGGAAAAGTAGGGCAGGAGATTGTTCCAAATATTATCACGCTCGCAAACGAGTTTCTTGAAGAAGGAAAGGAAGTTGTCATATGTATGGATGCCCATCAAGAAAATGATGAGCACTTTAAGATTTGGCCCGTACATAATGTTATCGGATCCTGGGGCCAGGACTTATATGGGGAATTGAAAACTTGGTTTGAAGCGAATCAAAATCTTGCACAAGTAACCTATGTACCTAAAACAGAATATGATGCTTTTTATAACACAAACCTGGAAGAAATATTGAAGAGCAAAAACATAGACACCGTTCATCTCTCAGGCGTATGTACCGATATATGTGATTTTTTAACCGCTTATGGTGCCTATGCAAGAGGGTTTCATACCGTTGCTCAAAGCAATTGTATGGCTACATTTTCTGAACACCATGATGTTTTTTTACAGCAAATGAAAAACATCTTCAAAACCGACATTCGTTAAAGCAGAAACGCTGCCAAAATATCTGGCAGCGTTTCTTGTTTATTGAATTAATCTCAAGTGCGATTTTGTACGAACTGCAGGGGCGTGAATCCATTCTTCAATCGTTTCATAATGATTCATATAGTGTCTGATCATTAATTGAATTTGCTTTGGTTTTCCAACCATCGTAATCCCATTCGGCTGAATATAAACTTTCATAATCAAGACCTCCTAAATAGTTCGATACGGTGCTATCTTTCCCTATTATTTGTCTCATGTGATAGACTTTATGTATCGATTATAATTTTTAGAACCAGGAGATGATGAAGCAATGGACCATTTATATGAAAAGACCTTGCACTCAGAAACGATTTATGAAGGTAGGATTATTGACGTTAGAGTAGAGGATGTGCAGTTACCGAATGGTAAACAAAGCAAGCGAGAATTAATTGATCATCCCGGTGCAGTTGCGATTATTGCTCAAACACCTGATGATAAAATACTCGCGGTTAGGCAATATCGTAAAGCGCTTGGCAAAGCGATTGTAGAAATACCAGCAGGTAAACTTGAGCAAGGTGAAGAGCCTGAATTAACTGCTGTGCGTGAACTAGAAGAAGAAACAGGTTATACGTGTGAAAAACTTGAAAAAGTGATTTCGTTCTATACATCTCCGGGCTTTGCTAATGAGCTTGTCCATTTATATGTTGCCAAAGGATTAACGAAAAAGGGAGAACAGTCCGCTGATGAAGATGAATTTCTTGATCTACTTCATTTATCAATAGAAGAAATGGAAGAAATGCTAGATAGCCAAGAGATTCATGACGCAAAAACGGCATATGCGATCATGTATTTAAAAATGAAGCTCATGAAATGAAGTCATGTTATGCAGATTTCCATATTCATATTGGGAGGACAAGGACCAATAAAGCAGTAAAAATAACAGGAGCAAAGTCTTTAACCCTATCTGCAATCTTAAAAGAAGCGAGATCGAGAAAAGGTCTTGATATGATTGGTGTCATTGATTGTCACGTTCCTGAAGTAATGGCAGAGTTGGAAGAATACATTGTTAGAGGTCAAGGGTATGAATTAAAAGATGGTGGCATTCGCTTCGGGTCGCTTACGCTCATTTTAGGAACCGAAATTGAAATCTATGATGAAAACTGCCACGGTCCCATTCACGTATTAGTGTATTTGCCGAATTTATCAAAAATGAAACATTTTTCAGAGTGGCTTAATTCTCGCATGAAAAACGTCTCGCTTAGCTCACAGAGGATCTATGAAAAGGCTGAAGTTATTCAAGAGAAAACAAGAGAACTTGCTGGTTTATTCATACCTGCTCATGTATTTACGCCATTTAAAAGTCTTTATGGTAAAGGGGTTAATCGGTCAATAAGTGAAGTGCTGGATCTTAATAAAATAGACGGAATTGAACTAGGACTTTCGTCAGATACGCAAATGGCAGATCAGATCCAGGAGCTTCATACTTTCCCTTATTTAACTAATTCCGATGCGCACTCCATACAAAAAATGGCTAGGGAATATCAGCTATTATCTGTAAGAGAGGCGTCATTTACAGAATGGTCGAAGGCTTTAAAAGGAGTTGAAGGGCGGGGGATTAAAGCGAATTTTGGCTTAAGTCCAAAGTTAGGTAAGTATTATAGAACTAGTTGTTCTCAATGTCACACCCCTGTACTTCAAACCCATTGCGAAGTTTGTGGTAGTCATAAAATAGTGAAAGGAGTATTGAATCGAATTCAAGAATTAAGTTCAGCTTCCACTCATCCTATGCGCCCGCCTTATATTCACCATGTTCCCTTAGATTTTCTTCCAGGACTTGGTCCGAAAACATTCGAACGGCTTTTAGCTGTTTTTGGCACCGAAATGAACATTCTCCATGCCGTTAGCGAAAGTGATTTGGCTAATGTAGTAGGTGAACCACTCGCACATTTAATTGTCCTTTCACGAAGTGGAGAACTTGCATTAAAACAAGGCGGTGGTGGGACATACGGAAAGGTCATCAAGCAGAAGAGATAATCTATCGATTAGTCATACGTTTCACTCCCTTTTCATAGACTTTACCAAAGGTGGTATGAAGGGGGAAGACGTATGAGTCGTAGTAGACGTCTAAAGCAAATGATATCCGCTCATCTATCAGATCAGTTATCTCTCTACACATTTATTGCGGTTTTGTTTCTGATGGGAATTGTGTTTGGAGCTGTTATCGTAAATAGTTTAAGTTTCACTCAAAAAGAAGAACTTGCGGTTTATTTAACTCGTTTTTTTGGACAGGTATCCGATGGCCAATTTGCATCATCTTCTGAAATGTTTCAGCAAAGTTTAACACACTATGCAAAGTATATCGGTTTGATGTGGCTTCTTGGTCTTACAATTATCGGTCTCCCTATTGTGTTAGTGATGCTTTTTCTAAAAGGAATTGTTGTAGGGTTTACTGTAGGGTTTCTAGTTAACCAAATGAGTTGGAAAGGCTTTTTGTTGGCTTTCGTTTCTGTATTTCCACAAAACATCCTAGCCGTTCCGGTAATGATTGTGGTAGCTACAGCTTCTTTAACATTTTCACTTAGGCTAATGAAACAATTAGTTATGAAAAGAAGGTCAGAACCAATCCTCCCTCCATTCATGAGGTTTTCGGCTCTGATTTTGTGTGCTTTGGTGATTTTATGTGTTGCAGCGTGGTTTGAAGCCTATTTATCACCTGGATTAATAAAAGCAGTTGTAGATATAAAATAATGTTGAAATAAATATCAGATAATAATAATTACAATTTCGGGTTGATAATGATTTTAATTTGACACCGTTTTGCCTACTGCTTATAATGAAAATGGCATCGATCGAGGGAGGGAAATGGGACATGGAAAGCAGAATCGATCGAATTAAGAAACATCTTCATTCTCAAAGCTATAAGCTAACACCTCAACGGGAAGCAACCGTACGGGTCCTTCTTGAGAACGAAGAAGACCATTTAAGTGCTGAAGATGTGTATTTACTCGTTAAAGAGAAATCTCCTGAAATTGGCCTAGCAACGGTTTATCGTACGCTTGAGCTACTAGCTGAATTGAAAATCGTTGATAAAATCAATTTTGGCGATGGTGTGTCAAGGTTTGATCTAAGACAAGAGGGTGCTGCCCATTTTCATCATCACCTGGTTTGTATTGAGTGTGGTGCAGTAGATGAAATTCAGGAAGATTTGCTTGGAGATGTAGAAAAAGTAGTTGAAAACGATTGGAACTTTAAAATCAAAGATCATCGTCTAACGTTTCATGGAATCTGTTATCGCTGTCAAAAGCAGGAAGATAAAGAACAGTCAGAACAAGCTGTTAATCATAGTTAATAGTTAAAACAATTTTTGTGACCCTACAATTCCTAACGATGTATAAAAAACTCCATCTCTGGCATACCTTTTACTAGAGATGGAGGTGCGTTAGATTGAAACAGGGTCTATTGGTTGTTTTAGATACAATGAAAGTTTTCTTGCTTTTTACTGGATGTACTTTACTATTTTACTTTGGCATTCTCTGGGTAAATCAAGAATACCAGAATTACCATCGCTATGATGTGCCACAAGGAAAAGCGGTGAAAGTCGTTCAAATGAAATCGGATACTCAGCTCACTTTCCTTGAAAGGCTCAATTTGTTTTACCAGACAGGTGAATAAGGGAGCGTTTGCAATGAAAGATCAGGTACAGGATTTTTTACATTATTTAATCGTTGAGCGAAGCCTGTCCAAAAATACGCTCGATGCATACAGGCGAGATCTCGCTCAATATTTAAAACATTTAATTGAATATGAGAATATATCTTCATTGAATGATGTGCGGCGCATGCATATTGTAAACTATCTCTATGCTCTTAGAGACAGTGGGAAAGCATCCACTACAATTGCTCGTAATATTGCATCTATACGAGCGTTTCATCAGTTTTTACTTCGGGAGAAGGCTGCTGAACAGGATCCTTCTGTACATATCGAAACTCCCAAAACAGAGCGGAAGTTACCTAAAATCCTATCAACAGCAGAAGTTGAGCAATTATTGGAAGCTCCAGATTATTCTACCCCCTTTGGTAAACGTGATCGCGCGATGCTAGAGGTGTTATATGCGACGGGTTTACGCGTTAGTGAATTAATTGAATTGAAAATGGAAGATATCCATTTAACGATGGGATTTATTCGAACAATAGGTAAGGGAAATAAAGAAAGAATCGTTCCGCTAGGTAAAATGGCAAGAGATGCTCTCACGACCTATCTTGATGAAGGTAGGGGGCAATTAATGAAAAAGAATCGAACGGATATGCTGTTTTTGAACCATCGTGGTGAAAGCTTATCAAGACAAGGGTTCTGGAAAATTCTTAAGAAGCTTGCAGTAAAAGCAAACATTCTTAAGCCTCTTACGCCACATACGTTAAGACATTCATTTGCTACCCATTTATTAGAAAATGGCGCTGATTTAAGAGCGGTACAGGAGCTTCTTGGACATGCCGATATTTCTACAACACAGATTTATACACATGTGACTAAAGCGAGGCTAAAGGATATTTATTCCACTTATCATCCTAGAGCCTAATAAAGGCACTCTCCAGAAAGAGGTCTGGTCTTTGGCCAGATTTTTTCTTTTTTCTGCTTTCGTAAACGCATTCACATATGTGTTTTTTGTTTTTTTCAAGGGAATAATAATCTTGAATGGATAATGAACGAGGAGGATAAACATGACGAAACGTTTTAAAAGAGTATTTTTAGTTGTAATGGATTCAGTAGGAATCGGTGAAGCACCGGATGCTGAACAATTTGATGATCTAGGTGCAGATACATTGGGGCATATTGCCGACCATATGAATGGCCTCAAGATGCCGAATATGGAAAAGTTAGGTCTTGGTAATATTCGTGAACTTAATGGCGTCTCGAGCGTTGAGAAGCCTATGGCACATTATACTAAAATGATGGAAGCCTCGAACGGTAAAGATACGATGACTGGACACTGGGAGATCATGGGCCTTCATATTGAACAACCGTTCCGTACGTTTCCTGAAGGTTTTCCTGATAAGCTCATTTCAGAACTTGAAAATAGAACTGGAAGAAAGATTATTGGAAATAAACCTGCCTCAGGTACGGAAATTTTAGTAGAACTTGGCGAGGAACATGTCAAAACAGGCGCACTTATCGTATATACTTCGGCAGATTCTGTATTGCAAATCGCTGCACACGAAGATGTTGTGCCACTTGATGAACTTTATCATATTTGTGAGATTGCAAGAGAAATGACGAAGGCAGAAGAATATATGGTTGGGAGAGTAATCGCAAGGCCATTTCTAGGTGAGCCAGGCGACTTTAAACGCACTTCCAATCGCCATGATTATGCGCTTAAGCCGTTTGGACATACGGTTATGAATGAATTAAAAGACAATGGGAAAGACGTTATTGCAATCGGAAAGATTTCAGATATTTATGACGAAGAAGGTGTAACAAAGTCTCTTCGTACGAAATCAAATATGGACGGCATGGATAAGTTGTTTGAAACTCAACAAATGCAATTTGAAGGAATCAGCTTCCTAAACCTCGTCGACTTTGATGCATTATATGGGCATAGAAGAGACCCGCAAGGTTATGGTGAAGCGCTAGAAGAGTATGACGAGAGATTAACGGAAGTTCTCGATCGAATGGAAGAAGATGATTTGTTATTGATCACAGCCGATCATGGGAATGATCCAATTCATCATGGAACAGATCATACACGTGAATATGTTCCATTACTTGCCTACCATAAAGGGATAAAAGAAGCAGTAGATCTCGGTATTCGTGACACATTTGCTGATATTGGAGCAACAATTGCGGATAATTTTGATGTAACGTTACCAAAACACGGGACAAGCTTTCTTAAAAAGCTTTAAGAATCAAGAGGAGGAACGAAAATGACAATTAAACAAGAAATCCAAGATGCATCATCCTATATACAAAGTCAAGTTGGAGAGTTTCGTCCAGAAATCGGGCTGATCTTAGGTTCTGGTCTTGGTGTACTGGCTGAAGAAATTGAAAACCCTGTCCAAATCCCCTATAGTGACATTCCGAATTTCCCCGTCTCAACAGTAGAAGGGCACGCTGGACAATTTGTATTCGGAACGTTAAATGGAAAAGCAGTAGCAGCCATGCAGGGGCGTTTTCACTTTTATGAAGGTTATTCAATGGATAAAGTAACATTCCCCGTTCGAGTGATGAAAGAACTTGGGATTCTAAAAGTAATCGTAACGAATGCTGCAGGTGGTATAAATGAAGAGTTCCAACCTGGAGATTTAATGGTTATTGCTGATCACATTAATAACTTTGGGACAAATCCATTAATTGGACCAAATAGCAATGAGTTTGGACCACGTTTCCCGGATATGTCTACCGCTTATTCAATGGATCTTCAACATTTAGCACAAGATACGGCAACAGAACTTGGAATGAAACTACAATCTGGAGTATATGTCGGAAATACCGGACCAACTTATGAAACCCCAGCAGAGGTGCGCATGCTGCGTACATTGGGTGGCGATGCAGTAGGTATGTCGACTGTACCAGAGGTTATTATTGCAAGACACGCAGGCATGGATGTACTTGGAATCTCTTGTATTTCAAATATGGCAGCTGGAATCCTCGATCAACCACTTCATCATGACGAAGTGATTGAAACAACGGAGAAGGTAAAGTCGAACTTTCTGCTTTTAGTTAAAACAATTGTAAGTAAAATGGGTTAAGACACAAAGGAGAGCGATTAAATGAGAATGGTTGATGTTATTCAGAAAAAACGAAATGGAAAAGAATTGACGAAAGAAGAAATCAATTTCTTTATTGAAGGTTATACAAAAGGCGACATCCCTGATTACCAGGCATCTGCTTTAATGATGGCGATTTATTTCAATGGAATGAAATCAAATGAAACAGCATTGCTTACTCAGGCAATGGTGGAGTCCGGAGAAACGATTGATCTGTCTGCTATTAAAGGACACAAAGTGGACAAGCACTCTACGGGCGGCGTAGGTGACAAGACAACATTTATTGTTGGTCCACTGGTAGCGTCTGTTGGTGTCCCGGTAGCTAAAATGTCTGGGAGAGGTTTAGGGCACACTGGTGGTACACTAGACAAGCTTGAGTCCATTAAAGGCTTCCATATTGAAATGACAAAGGAAGAGTTTGTTAGTAATGTCAATACACACAAACTATCTGTAGCAGGACAAACGGGCAATCTTGCTCCTGCTGACAAAAAATTGTATGCATTGCGCGATGTGACAGCGACTGTTGATTCGATTCCTCTAATCGCAGGCTCAATCATGAGTAAAAAGCTAGCTTCGGGAGCGGATGGAATCGTTCTTGATGTGAAGACTGGCTCTGGTGCATTTATGAAGAAACTAGAAGATTCTGAAGCGCTTGCTAGAGAAATGGTTAATATCGGAAACAACCTCGGTAGAAACACAGTAGCGGTGATTAGCGACATGAGTCAACCGCTTGGTTTTGAAGTAGGGAATGCCAATGAAGTACGTGAAGCATGTCAGGTTCTTCAAGGAGAGAATATTGAGGATCTCCGTCTTCTATCTCTCGAACTTGCTTCTCATATGACAGTTATTGCTGGTGCATTTGATGATTTTGAGACAGCGTATAAAACCCTTGAAGAAAATTTACAAAATGGGAAGGCGTTTGAATCATTTAGAACGCTCGTTCAAGCTCAAGGTGGAGATGTTAGTGTCATTGATGACCTTTCTAAATTGCCGCAAGCAAAACATGATATTGAAGTAACGGCACAGCAAGACGGATACGTTACGGAAATTGATGCTGAATCAGTTGGCGTGGCAGCTATGTACCTTGGGGCAGGAAGAGCAACCAAGGACGATCAAATTAACCACGGTGTAGGAATTACACTTAAGAAAAAAGTTGGCGACAAAGTAGAGAAAGGTGAAGCGCTTGTTGTTCTTCACAGCGATGAAGAAGACGTTCAAAACTCGATCAATAAGATTAATGAAGCGTACACGGTTTCTAAACAAGCTACTGAAAAACCTCAACTTATATATAAAGTGATTAACTAAATAATGCTTCGTTATCCTTTGAAGGAGTCTCAATTTGAGGCTTCTTTTTTTTGCGTTTATTGATGATATCCGTTTGGAGGATCAAGAATTCGTATATTTTTCCAACATGTTGGAAATCCTTGTAATACTAAGAATGGAGGGATCACCAATGAAAGTTGTTGCAACAGCGCTCGCCTTCTTGCTGGGAGGAACCCTACTTGTTCCTTCTTTTACCCATGCTGAAGAAGCAAAGCTAAAAATCGCAGAGAATTCTTCTTCTGCAATTCTGATTGAGCGAGATACAGGTGAAGTATTGTTTGAAAAAGATAGTGATAAAAAGCTTCCTCCTGCGAGTATGACAAAAATCATGACGATGATCTTAATTATGGAAGCGATAGAAAGTGGCAAAATAAGCCTTGATCAGAAGGTAAGAGCAAGTGAATATGCTGCATCAATGGGTGGTTCGCAGATTTTCCTTGAAGCAGGAGAGGAAATGACTGTTAACGATATGCTGAAAGGCATCGCAATCGCTTCTGGTAATGATGCTTCTGTTGCAATGGCAGAAGCGATCGCTGGTTCGGAAGAAGAATTTGTTAAGTTAATGAATGACAAAGCGGAATCAATGGGTCTTAGTCATACCCATTTTGTTAATCCGACTGGTTTGCCTGCGGAAGATCATTACTCAACAGCAAATGATATGGCATTAATGGCGAAAGAGCTCCTTAAATATGAATTGATTACAACATATACTGGCTTGTATGAAGACTATTTAAGGCAGGATACAGATAAAAAATTCTGGCTTGTTAACACAAATAAACTTGTTAAATTTTATCCTGGTGTTGATGGTTTAAAGACTGGATTTACAAGTGAAGCAAAATATTGTCTTACTGCTACAGCAAAGCGAGATGACATGCGAGTTGTTGCCGTCGTCATGGGTGCTCCTACTCCAAAAGTACGTAATGCTGAGATTACAAAACTGTTTGATTATGCGTTTTCTCAATACAAAACCCAAAAACTATTCGATCGTAACAACGTTGTCACAGAAGTGAAAGTAAATAAAGGAGATCAGTCTTCTATGTCTGTTGTCACTTCTGAGCGTGTCTCTGTTTTACTAAAAAAAGGCCAGGAAAACGGTGATATAACAACGAGTATTAAAATCAAAAAGGATATTGAAACGCCTGTAAAGCAAGGGGAAGAGGTGGGTGAGCTGTCAGTGAAAATTGACGGGCATGTGACGGCAACCTCCCCCGTTATATCTGCGGAAAATATAAACAAAGCTTCCTGGTGGCAACTGATGAAACGAACGGCGGCGCAGTTCGCCAAAGCACCTACCCAAACTGTCAAGTGATCACCACTTTCATCGAATCAACACTAGTTTTGTCAGGAAGAAGGAATTAACCCTGTAAAGAGAGAAAAAACTCACAAGCAAACATGAGGAGGAATGTTACGTGAGTCTTTCGATCAATCTTGAAGTGAGACATCCCGTTCTTTTGATTCGACTTGATGGAGAGTTGGATCATCATACGTCAGAAGAACTAAGAGACAGGGTAGATACGATTATTGAAGAACGTAAAATTGAGCATATTGTACTTAGTCTCGAAGGACTATCTTTTATGGATAGTTCTGGTCTTGGTGTTGTTCTAGGCCGTTACAATAAAGTGAAAAGTTTTGGTGGAGAAATGGTTGTCTGCTCGATTTCCCCCCCTGTTAAGCGTTTGTTTGAAATGTCTGGACTCTTTAAAATCGTGAGACTAGAAGCTGACGAACAGCATGCTCTCGCAACTTTGGGGGTGGCATAATGAGAAATCGAATGGAATTAGAATTTTCTGCGCTTAGTCAAAATGAATCTTTCGCTCGTGTAACGGTTGCTGCTTTTATTGCTCAGCTTGATCCTACTGTCGATGAATTAACCGAGATCAAAACTGTTGTTTCAGAGGCTGTTACGAATGCCATTATTCATGGATATGAGCAAAACGGAGAAGAAAAGGTTTATATTTCTGTGGAGTTAAATGACGATACGGTTAATTTAACGATTCGTGATCATGGTGTTGGTATTCTAGACCTTGAGGAGGCAAGACAGCCACTATATACCTCAAAGCCTGAATTAGAAAGATCAGGTATGGGATTCACAATTATGGAAAATTTTATGGATGAGGTTAAAGTGGAATCGGCTAGTGGACAGGGAACAACGATTCACTTAATGAAGTACCTATCAAAAAATAAAGCGTTATGTAATTAAGGGGACCTGCATATGGACGTGGAGGTTAGAAAAGGGAAGCAGTCGCAACTAAAGCCTGATGAAGTGAAGGAATTGATCAAACACAGCCAGGATGGAGACCAGGCAGCGCGAGATCTTATTGTTGAAAAGAATATGCGCCTCGTTTGGTCAGTTGTACAACGATTTCTAAATAGAGGGTATGAAGCGGATGATCTCTTTCAGATCGGGTGTATCGGTCTGCTAAAGTCTGTTGATAAATTTGATTTAAGTTACGATGTTAAATTCTCCACATATGCAGTTCCGATGATTATCGGAGAAATCCAGCGTTTTATACGTGATGATGGGACTGTGAAAGTGAGTCGGTCTCTTAAAGAAACGGGAAATAAAGTACGGAAAGCAAAAGATGAGCTATCCAAAACCCTTGGAAGAACGCCAACAGTAAATGAAATTGCAGAACGAATCGAGGTCACACCAGAAGAGGTTGTTCTGGCTCAAGAAGCGGTACGAGCTCCTTCTTCCATACACGAAACTGTTTATGAAAACGATGGAGATCCAATTACACTTTTAGATCAAATTGCTGATAACACGGACACAGCCTGGTTTGATAAATTAGCTCTAAAGGAAGCACTTCAGTATCTTGATACGAGAGAAAGGTTAATCGTTTATTTAAGGTACTACAAAGATCAAACCCAGTCTGAAGTAGCGGAACGCCTTGGCATTTCTCAAGTTCAAGTTTCGAGATTAGAAAAGAAGATTTTAAAACAAATAAAAGAACAGATGAGTAAATAACTCATCTGTTCTTTTTGTGTTTAAAAAGAGAAGTGATAAGAATGAATGTCCAATTCGCTTTAGGGAATTAATGGTACTTATGTAGCACGAGAATGAGAGTGATTTGGTAGAAACATACTATAACCAATATGCCCCTTGAATAAGGAGGTGGAGGACCATGGAAAATGAGATGATCTATCTTCGACTAAGGCAGAAGAAGAAGGTCCCCCCAAATAAAGAACTTTTGATTGGAGATATTGCCCAGTTAATAGGAGAAGACAAGAATTGTGCCAAAGTAGAAAAAATCCCCATTTATCAGGTAACAAAAGAAGATAAAAATTTGGTTGTTATCGATGTAATGAAAGTGATAACAGCAATCCAAAAAGTGATGAATCATATTGAGGTTCAAGTTGTTGGTCCTACACAAACAATTGTTGAAGTTCAATATCCTAAGAAAAAACTAGCACCTGTTTATTTTGTGTTTATCTGGTTTTTATTATTTATTGGGGCTGCTCTCGCAATCATGAACTTCCACGAAGATGTCAGCATGAGAGAAGTGCATCAACAGATTTATAAAATTGTGACTGGAATTGATAATCCCAAGCCCTTGCTTCTGCAAGTGCCCTATTCATTTGGTCTCGGAATCGGGATGGTTCTCTTCTTTAACCATCTTTTTAAAAAGCGATTTAATGAAGAGCCAAGTCCTTTGGAAGTAGAAATGTTTAATTACCAACAAGATCTTGACCAATATGTCATTGTCCATGAAAACGATGAGAATGGTCATAACAAACCATGAATGCTCAGTTTCTACTCGTTATGCTTATTGGTTTTGCGGAAGGAATTGCTGTAGGAGCTGGGTTCGTTGCTTTTCTTTCGGTTCTTGGTATTATTCCCCGTCTTACACAGCTATCAAAGACTCTACATCTTATTCGCTTTTACGAATGGGGAATTATTATTGGGGCTATTGTATCAAGCTGGTTATCTTTACGAAACCCAACTTTAAACCTCCCTAAATTTGTAGTTATCCCAATTGGACTTGGAGCGGGAGTGTTTATTGGTATGTTAGCGGCTGCCTTAACGGAAGTTTTAAACGTTCTTCCTATACTAACGAAACGAATTGGATTTATCGATAAGATCTTGCTTTTACTAATGGCCATTGTGTTAGGAAAGGTTTTCGGATCATTGTTTCATTGGACAATTTTTGTAAATGGAGGTTTAAAATAATGGCAAATTCGTTGAACGACCAGAAACAATATACAAAAAATATTAAAACTTATCAGCCAAAACCGCCTTATTTATTAAATGTGGTGAAAGCATTTGTTGTAGGAGGATTTATTTGTATGTTTGGCCAGGGCGTACAGAATTTTTATATGAACGTCTTTAACTTTTCAGAAGAAAATGCAGGAAATCCAACGGTTGCCACACTTATCCTTATCGCGGCGCTTTTAACTGCTTTTGGTTGGTATGACAAAATTGGACAATTTGCAGGTGCAGGTTCTGCGGTACCTGTAACGGGTTTTGCAAATTCAATTACAAGCGCAGCTCTTGAACATAAAAGTGAGGGCATTGTACTTGGAATTGCAACGAACATGTTCAAACTTGCTGGTTCGGTCATCGTGTTTGGTGTTGTTGCAGCATACATTGTCGGCATACTCAGAATGCTCTTTAAAGCGCTGATATAAGGAGAGAATTGTTATGAAGTCAGGAAAACAAACTTGGGAGTTCTCTACTGTTTTTTTGCAGTCTGTAGGGACAGCGGTTGGTCCTAAAGAAGCTGAGGGGCCGTTTGGAGATTCGTTTGATGTCACGTATAGTAACCTTCATTGTGACCAGGATAATTGGGAATTGGCAGAAAGAAAGTTATTAGAGGATGCGGTAGAAAGTTGTTTATCAAAAAAGGAATTAACCCACAGTGATGTTGACATTTTTGTGGCAGGTGATTTGTTGAATCAAATTGTTAGTGCTACTTATACAGCTAGAACAAATCAAATTCCTTTTCTTGGCGTTTTTGGAGCATGTTCTACCTCGATGGAATCTCTAGCCATTGCTTCATCGTTAGTAGAAGGTGGATTTGCTAATAAAGCTATTGCGGGAGTAAGTAGTCATAATGCAACAGCAGAAAGGCAATTTCGATACCCAACAGAATATGGTGGTCAAAAGCCTGGAACGGCTACCTCGACTGTTACAGGTGCAGGTGCCGCATTAATTAGTCAAGAACCATCGGATATAAGAATTTCCGCAGCAACAATTGGTCGAGTGGTGGATTGGGGAATAAAGGATCCATTTGATATGGGGAGTGCAATGGCGCCAGCTGCAGCAGATACACTAGCGACTCACTTTACGGATTTAAATATTGAACCTTCAGCGTATGATCTTATCGTTACCGGTGACTTATCATCTGTAGGAGCTCCGATTGTAAGAGATTTGTTAAGTGAAAAAGGATTTGACATTACTAACAATCATAATGATTGCGGGCTGATGATTTACCGACCAGATCAAAAAGAAGTATTTGCTGGTGGAAGTGGGTGTGCTTGTTCTGCCGTCGTCACATATGGTCACCTTATTGACCTTCTAAAAAAGGGGAATTATAACAAAATTCTTGTTACAGCAACAGGATGTTTGCATAGTCCCGTAATGGTTCAGCAAAAAGAATCAATGCCTGCTATTGCTCACGCGGTCGTATTTGAACGAGTTGGAGGTGTGGAATAGTGGAATATTTTATCGCTTTTGCAGTCGGTGGTGGTATTTGTGTCATCGGTCAATTATTACTTGATATTTTCAGATTAACTCCAGCTCACGTCATGTCTTCTTTTGTAGTAGCAGGAGCCGTGCTCGATGGATTTGGGATTTATGATCGCCTCATTGAATTTGCTGGAGCTGGTGCGACTGTACCTATTACTAGCTTTGGTCATTCACTTCTCCATGGCGCTATGCAACAAGGGGAAGAACACGGCTTCATTGGCATTGCAATGGGAATCTTTCAATTAACCTCTGCAGGTATTTCTTCTGCAATTGTTTTTGGATTTATTGTAGCCATTTTATTTAAACCAAAGGGGTGAAAATCATGAAAAAGCGGCGGGTGATCTTCGTCACTGACGGAGACCTTTATGCACAAAAAGCAATAGAAAAAGTAGCTTCAGATATTGGAGGAAGATGCATTAGTCAATCTGCCGGAAATCCTACCCCGCTTGCTGGTTACGAAATTATCGCTCTTATTAAAGAAGCTCCTCATGATCCAGTTTTTGTTATGTTCGATGATAGTGGATTTCCGGGTGAAGGATATGGGGAACTTGCTATGCAATCTGTTGCTGAAGATGAAAGCATTGAATTACTTGGAGCTATTGCAGTCGCATCCAGAACTCATTTTTCAGAATGGACGAGGGTAGATGTCTCCATTGATCGTGACGGAGAATTGACACATTATGGAGTGGACAAAAATGGATTTGCAGATATGGAGGCGGGGAGAATAGATGGCGACACGGTGTCAATCTTAGATAAATTAAACCTTCCCATTATTATAGGTGTCGGTGATATAGGTAAAATGTCGGGTTATGATGATCCGGAAGTTGGTTCGCCTATAACATTGAAAGCCGTTCAAATTCTGCTAGAAAGGAGCGGTTTTTATGACCACTAAAATCGATAATAAACAAAAAATATTTAAAAAGATTAAAGAAAACGAAGAATTTTTAAAGAAATCAATCGGAATTGGAAAAAGTTTTGATGTAGGAGTTCGAAAACTTAAGATCCTTAACAAAGAAGTTCAGTTTTACTATTGTACAGGGCTTTGTGACACATCCATCATTGTAGAAATTATGCGAGAGCTGATGGAGGTTGATGATCATCATCGATTAACGGTTAAATTTGAGCAGGTGATACATAATCATTTGCCACATCAGCAGGTCACAGAGGTTGAAACGTTCGATGAAGTCGTCGACCAGGTTTTATCTGGATTAATTGCAGTTTTTATGGAAGGCGAAGAAATCGCTTATATTATTGATGTTCGAAAGTATCCAGGTAGAACGCCACAGGAGCCAGATACAGAGAAAGTTATTAGAGGTTCACGTGATGGTTTTACTGAAAACATCATTGAAAATACGGCCTTAACTAGACGCCGTATACGAGATGGTCGATTACGGAATGAAATTTTTCAAGTTGGAGAACGGTCTAAAACAGACGTATGTATTACCTATATTCAAGATGTGGCCAATCCAAATTTGGTTGAAATTATAAAAAAGAAATTAAAAGAAATTAACATTGATGGTATTCCAATGGCCGATAAAACGGTAGAAGAGTTTCTTGTGCACCAGGCAGGTAACCCTTTTCCACTTGTGCGATATACGGAAAGGCCTGATGTTGCCGCTACTCATTTACTTGAAGGGCACGTGTTAATCATCGTAGACACTTCACCAAGCGTTATTATAACACCAACTACTTTTTTTCATCATGTTCAACATGCTGAAGAATATCGAGAAGCCCCTTTACCAGGCGCGTTTTTAAGATGGGTCCGATTTGGTGGGATGTTAGCTGCGCTACTCTTGCTACCTCTGTGGTTATTAGCCGTATATGAACCGCAGTTACTGCCTAAAACGATCGACTTTATCGGTCCGAACGATGAAACAAATGTGCCGATATTTGTTCAAATTATTCTTGCTGAAGTAGGGATCGAAACGCTGAGGATGGCTGCTATACACACGCCAACGCCACTTTCCACTGCCATGGGATTAATTGCAGCCGTGTTGATCGGACAGATTGCCATTGATGTCGGATTATTCGTTCCAGAAGTTATCCTATATGTTTCGATTGCTGCAATAGGATCATATGCAACACCAAGTTATGAATTATCGATTGCAAATAAACTTGTAAGGCTTCTACTTTTATTCCTTGTATTTTTCTTTCGAGTGCCGGGATATATGATTGGAATTACGGCAATCATTTTATTTCTTGTTGCGTTAAAACCTTTAAACACCCCCTACTTATGGCCGTTTATTCCTTTTAATCCTAAAGCCTTTATTCAAGTGTTGATTCGTGTATCAGTTCCGCTCACTAAACTACGTCCAAGCATTACAGAATCACAAAATGAAACGAAGCAACCAGACAAACCACTTGCCGAATCTTAAAAAGTATGATAATTTATTTCTTAATTGAATAGACCTCATTGAATGTAATGGGGATAGAGGCGCAAAGCGAATGAGTATGGTGTCGGAGCATAGAATGGAATGCGAGGATGATATCAGAAAGGTCAATTTGCCGAAGTGAGAAAAGAGCCATACTTTTCTTGCTGGGCTGCTGCTGAACAAGTTGCAGACTGTCACTGAAAGAGGAATTTTTTCGGTGGTGAGCTAATCCAACTCGTGAGGATACGGAGAAAACAGCCAATGTATCTATAAAGTTGGCTGTTTTTCTTATTTTGTGGAGGGTTGCTCGCATTCATATCAGCGAGAGGGGAGAAATGATTGTGAATTTATACGGAACGTCAGCAATTTCAGAAGAAGGCCATTTATCAGTTGGAGGCGTTGATACAATAAAATTAAGTGAAAAATACGGGACGGCCTTATACGTTTATGATGTAGCGATGATTAGAGAGAAAGCGCGAGCATTTCGAAATGCTTTTGAACAGGAGAAGGTCAACTACCAAGTAGCCTATGCTAGTAAAGCATTCTCTTGTATGGCAATGATTCAACTTGCTGAAGAAGAAGGCTTAAGTCTTGATGTGGTTTCAGGTGGAGAACTCTATACAGCTTTAAAAGCAGGGTTTCCGGTAGAACGGATTCACTTTCATGGAAATAACAAAAGCGAAGCGGAAATTCGAATGGCGTTAGATGCAAAAATAGGGTGTTTTGTTGTGGATAACTTTTATGAGCTAACGTTACTTGAACAATTAGCGGAAGAGAAAAATGTGGTTGCAAATGTGCTTTTGCGTATTACTCCTGGAATTGAAGCACATACTCATGACTATATCTTAACTGGACAGGAAGATTCAAAATTTGGTTTTGATTTACAAAGTGGTCAAGTGGAACAAGCGGTTGTTCAAGCAACAAGCATGAAAGCTATTCACCTTCTTGGTCTTCATTGTCACATTGGTTCTCAAATCTTTGAAACGAATGGTTTTGTAATGGCTATTGAGAAAATCTATCGTTATCTTGCTACGTGGTTTGAACTCTATGGGTATGAGCCAGAAGTTCTGAACCTAGGTGGAGGGTTTGGAATTCGGTATACTGAAGAAGATCATCCACTCCCAGTTGGAGACTATATCGAGGCAATGGTTAATGCTGTAAGAGCTCAGTTAGGTAATGAAATGAGAATCCCAGAAATTTGGATTGAGCCAGGACGTTCACTCGTTGGAGAAGCTGGCTTGACGTTATATACAGTAGGATCACACAAGAAAGTGCCAGAACTTCGTCATTATCTTGCAGTAGATGGAGGAATGACGGATAATCTGCGACCGGCCCTTTATCAAGCAAAGTATGAAGCAACGATTGCAAATCGCATGAATGAGCCGAAAGAACATGTTTATTCAGTTGCAGGAAAATGTTGTGAGTCAGGTGACATGTTAATCTGGGATTGCACATTACAGCGCGCCATAGCAGGAGATACGATGGCTGTATTTTCAACGGGGGCGTACGGGTATTCTATGGCAAATAACTATAACAGACTACCTCGACCAGCGGTGGTTTTTGTAGAAAATGGAGAAGCACAACTTGTCGTGAAGAGAGAATCTTTTGAGGATTTAATTCGTCATGACCTTCCATTAAAACAAGCGATTATTTCAAAATAACTTTGTAATAGTAGAAATGATAGGGAACAGCTTAAGTATGTGCTATAATGAAAGAGCTTTGAAGAAAATTGTTAGTGCAGGAGGATTTATTTATGAAAAAAGGAACAATTGCATTTGATAATGGAGAAACAATTGAAATTGAGTTTTACCCGGAAGCAGCACCGAATACCGTTGCTAACTTTGAAAAGCTTGCTAACGAAGGTTTTTACAATGGTGTAAACTTTCACCGTGTTATCCCAGGTTTCGTAGCACAGGGGGGAGACCCAACAGGATCTGGAATGGGCGGACCAGGCTATTCGATCGATTGTGAAACAGAAGGAAACCCTCATAAGCACGTAGCTGGTTCATTGTCTATGGCTCATGCAGGTAAAAATACAGGTGGAAGCCAGTTTTTCCTTGTTCATGAACCTCAGCCTCACCTTGACGGTGTTCACACTGTTTTTGGTCAGGTAACAGAAGGAATGGATACGGTTCTTCGTATTAAGCAAGGCGATGTGATGAAAGAAGTTAAGGTCTGGGACGAAGAATAGTTCAGACGCATCAAAACTAAATACTTTCCTTCGGGGTCGGGTGAAAGTCCCAACCGGCGGTGATGTCTAGCTAAAGCTAGCTAAGTCCGTGACCCGGTTGCGTAAGCAAACGGTGGATCTGGTGTGAAACCAGAACCGACAGTATAGTCTGGATGGGAGAAGGAAACTTATGACTAATCTCCTTTTGAATCGTAGATTCAAAAGGCTTATTTGGCATATAATTTTGACTCCCATAACACCGTTATGGGAGTTTTTTTATTCTCTTTCGTAACCACTAAGGAGAGTAGAAATGGAGCAAACACAATGAATCATAAGGATTTTATGAACACTGCTATTGAAATGGCTAAAAGTACAATTGGTCAAACACGTCCAAATCCTTCCGTTGGTTGTTTACTTGTAAAGAATGGACGAATCGTAGGGATGGGCGCCCATTTGAAAGCTGGAGAAGGTCATGCAGAAATACAGGCTCTGAAAATGGCTGGGAGTGAAGCTGAGGGTAGCACGGCTTATGTCACGCTTGAGCCGTGTAGTCATCATGGTCGCACGCCTCCTTGTTCGGATGCTCTTATTCATGCAGGAGTTAGCGAAGTTTATGTGGCTAGTCAGGATCCGAATCCACTCGTAGCTGGTCAAGGCGTGTCCAAGTTACAAGCTGCAGGGATAAAGGTAACGATTGGACTATTAGAGGAAGAAGCACTTAAATTGAATCGGATGTTCTTCCATTATATCTCTCATAAACGGCCATACGTCACTTTAAAAGCTGCGGCAACGTTAGATGGGAAAATTGCTTCACATACTGGTGATAGCAAATGGATAACAGGAGAAGAAGCTCGGAAAGATGTACATGCTTTCCGTCATCAGCATGACGCTATTTTAGTAGGAATTGGAACGGTTCTTTCAGACGATCCGTCCCTTACGACTCGATATGGAGAAGGTCTTTCTCCGATCAGAATTATCCTTGATCGTAATCTGAGGATTCCTTCTGATGCAAAAGTGATAAATGATCAGAAAGCGGAAACTTGGATTATAACAACCACACAGGCTGTGCTAAAGAGTGATCGAGCATTTCCCGCACATGTTCAGGTGCTAGAAGTAGCTAATTCAGCACTTCCTATTGAAGATGTATTAGCTCTCCTTGCGGTGCGAGAAATTACTTCCATTTTTGTGGAAGGCGGATCTGAAGTGCACGGTAGTTTTTTGGAAGCTCGTACTTTTCAGCAGGTGATTACATACATCGCGCCTAAGCTCATTGGTGGAAAAGAATCTCCAACAGCATTTGGAGCTAAAGGATTTGAATTCATGAGCGAAGCGGTCGATTTATCGATTGAAAGCGTTGAACGCATTGGACAAGATATTCGTATTATCTCAGCAAGGGGGACTTCATAATGTTTACAGGTATCGTAGAAGAGATTGGCAGAGTGGAAAGTGTGCAGCAAGCTGGAGAGTCAATCGTGATGCAGATCGCTGCATCGAAAGTATTATCGGACGTTCATCTAGGAGATAGTATTTCGATAAATGGTGTTTGCTTGACGGTTACATCGTTTACAGATGCTTCTTTTTCTGTCGATATTATGCCTGAAACATTTCGTTCTAGTAGCCTGCGTCAACTAGCGCCGAATTCTTCAGTGAATCTTGAACGGGCTATGTCCGCAAACGGACGTTTTGGAGGTCACTTTGTTTCTGGTCATGTTGACGGTGTCGGGGAAATTACACGGGTCGAGCAAATTGATAACGCGATTTACTATGATATCTCCATTCCTCGGAATCTGTTAATTTACTTTGTAGAAAAGGGATCCGTTTCGGTAGATGGCACAAGTCTTACTGTTTTTGGGATCGGGGAACACTCTCTTACAATTTCACTTATTCCTCATACTGTCGAAGAAACGGTGCTTGGTAAGAAAAGAGTGGGAGATACAGTAAACATTGAATGCGATATGCTTGGGAAGTATATTATGAGATATCTAGAACAAAGAAGCGGAACGAAGCCAGAACCCACAGCTTCACTAGGAAGCCAGTTTTTTGAAGACCATGGGTTTAAATAAGTGATGTAACAGGAGGTTAAGTCATGTTCCACACAATTGAAGAAGCCATTTACGATTTAATGCAAGGCCGGGTCGTTATTGTCTGTGATGACGAAGACAGAGAGAACGAGGGAGATTTTATTGCGTTAGCTGATAAGGTAACGCCAGAGACGATTAATTTTATGATCACTAAAGGGAGAGGGCTTGTTTGTACGCCGATTACTGAACAACGCGCGAATCAACTGAAATTAAGTCCTATGGTTGACCATAATACTGATTCTCACGGCACGGCCTTTACCGTTAGCGTAGACCACAAAAGTACAACCACTGGCATTTCAGCAGCAGAAAGAGCCACAACAATTCAATATCTCATCAACCCGGATGCAAAACCCGCTGATTTTAACCGACCAGGTCATATTTTCCCTTTAATTGCTAAGGATGGGGGAGTACTTAGAAGAGCGGGACATACAGAAGCAGCAGTTGATTTAGCTCGACTATCAGGTTCAGCCCCTGCTGGTGTTATCTGTGAAATTATGAAAGAAGACGGGGAGATGGCACGAGTCCCGGATTTAAAAGAGATCTCTGAAGAATTCGATTTGAAGATGATTACAATTAAGGATTTAATTCAGTATCGAAATCGTAAAGATGTGCTTGTTCAAAAGGAAGTAGAAATCGAACTTCCTACTGAATTTGGATCTTTTCGAGCTGTCGGATATTCAAACATTATTGATCAGAAAGAGCATGTAGCACTAATAAAGGGAGAGGTTATTCCTGATCAACCGACGCTTGTTCGCGTTCATTCTGAATGCTTAACAGGTGACGTCTTTGGATCTTTCCGCTGTGATTGCGGTCCACAGCTTCATGCAGCTTTGGCACAAATAGAAGAAGAAGGGCACGGCGTGCTTCTCTACATGCGTCAAGAAGGAAGAGGGATTGGACTTCTAAATAAGATGAAAGCTTATAAGCTTCAAGAAGAGGGTTACGATACCGTTGAAGCAAATGAAAAGCTTGGATTTAAACCGGATTTAAGAGACTATGGGATTGGCGCTCAGATATTGCGTGATCTTGGTGTTTCAAAAATGAACTTGTTAACAAACAACCCTAGAAAAATAGCGGGGTTAACCGGTTATGGTCTTGAAGTAGCGTCACGAGTAGCGCTTCAAATGCCTTCAAGAAAAGAGAACGAACGCTACCTGAAAACCAAACACAGTAAGCTAGGACATATGCTACATTTCTAATAAAGTAACGAAACTATAGGAGGTTATTTAAGATGGGACAAACATTTGAAGGAAATTTGGTTGGATCTGGATTAAAAGTGGGTATAGTAGTAGGAAGATTTAATGAATTTATAACAAGTAAACTACTTGGAGGTGCTGAAGACGCACTGAAACGCCACGGCCTGTCAGAAGATAACATTGATGTAGCCTGGGTGCCTGGGGCGTTTGAGATTCCTTTTGCCGCAAAAAAAATGGTGGATTTAGGTAAATATGATGCGATTATTACCCTTGGAACCGTTATTCGTGGAGCAACACCTCATTTTGATTATGTATGTGGAGAAGTGTCTAAAGGCGTAGCGAATTTAACAATGCAGACTGGCGTTCCAGTTATTTTTGGCGTATTAACAACAAATACGATTGAACAAGCTGTTGAACGGGCTGGTACAAAAGCTGGAAATAAAGGCTGGGATGCAGCAACTGCAGCAATTGAAATGGCGAATTTATCAAAATCATTTGAAGGTTGATTATCTGTTCATTTTTGGCTATGATGAGTATGGTATGCGGAGAAGGGTAGATAAAACTTGTGGAATACTCGGAAGTCATCAAGAATATTAGTGGATTCGTTTGTGCGTGATGGAAATGATCATGCTCACTGCGCTCTTTCGTTAGATGAGAAGAACATTCCCATCTAAGTTCGAATATGTTACAAAACGGAGAGCCAAGAATTACTTTAATGAGGGATAATCATGCTAATTCGTTATAAAAAAGCTCATGAGAAAATAGCCATGGGATTATTGAGTTTTATGCCAAATGAAAAAGATATTAAAAAACTGCAACAATCAATCAAAGACTATGAAGAAATGGATTCACTGCAGCTTTTTCTTTGGAAAGAAGAAGATATCATTGGATTGCTTGGAATTGAGTGGGTTAGCGAGAACGAAGTCGAATTAAAAGACATTAGCGTAAATCCTTCTCATCGTCATCAAGGGATTGGCAAACAAATGGTCGAAGCACTCCGTGAGATGCTCAGTGATGAAATATGTATTAAAGGAAATGAATATACAGGAACTTTTTTCGAACGGTGTCACCTAGAAGAGAATATGAAGTAAACGATTGATTATAAGCAGAAAAGGAACGGCTTAGCCGTTCCTTTTCTGCTGTTTTAATTGTTGTTGTTGCTTTCTTTCTTGGATAATATCTGATCGATCTCTTCTTGTGTGACGATCAATCAGTTCAATGTTAGCAAGATCACTTTTGCTGCCATAAATACAACCGAGTTCAAGACATCTATTTTGACACATGGTGATAAGAGCATTATTTGTAAGCGGAATTTCAAAGCTGTTATATGGCAAAGCTTCGTTGATTCGTTGAAGTTCGGAAGCGAGATTTTCAGAAAGCTCATCAACATTGATAGCTAAACTCTTAAGTTCTTCTCTTTCATTTAATACAATGCGCTTCGCATTCGTAATCATTCTTTTGGCACCAGTGAAGTTACCACGTCGATGATGGTAGAGTCCAACAGCAATTTGGATAAGGCCTACCCAATGAAGCTTACGACTTTCTCGAGGATCTTCCTTCCAATGTTCTTCAAGAATCTCATGACACTCAAAATAGTCACGAAGACCGTGGAAATGAGCCAGATATTCAATATAAGCTTCTGGATACATACTGATTCCTCCGTTTCTTTTGTAGTGTAGCACATGAGCGTGAGGCATCGAAAGTGCATCGCTTTATCAATCACATTTAAAGAGATCCGTCATCTGTTGTATAGTTGAAATATGATATAATCGGTATACTCGATGGACATGAATAAAGGAAGATGGAAAATGATGCAATATAATGTAAAAGTAGATGCATTTGAAGGTCCGCTGGATTTACTACTGCACCTTATAAATAAGTACGAAGTTGACATTTATGACATACCGGTCTCGCAAATTACGGATCAATATTTAACATTTGTACACACCATGCAAGAGTTAGAACTTGATATAGCGAGTGAATATCTTGTCATGGCAGCAACGTTACTTGCGATTAAAAGCAAAATGCTTCTTCCGCAAAAAGAAGAAGCAATATTGGAACAGGACCCGGACTTTGAGGATGACCCTCGTGATGAACTTGTTCAACGTCTTGTTGAATACAGAAGGTTTAAAGAAGCAGCAAATGATCTGAAGAAAAAAGAGTCTAGTCGAAGTTTGCTCTATGCACGACCACCTGCTGATATAAGTGAATACACCCAAGAAGACGATCAAACATCAATTGGGGATGTTACTTTATACGATATGCTTGCAGCATTTCAAAAGATGACGAGGCGAGTAAAGGATAAAAAACCAAAGCGGACCACAGTTCAGAGTGAAGAAATTCCAATTGAAGATCGGATGAATGATATCCGTCATCAGTTGCAAGGAGGCGCTAAGAGACGCTTTAGTGAGCTCTTTAGTGAAGCGGATCGCGGCCATATGATTGTAACGTTTCTCGCTGTTCTTGAACTAATGAAAACGAGAGATGTAGCATGTGAACAAGATCAAAACTTTGGTGAAATCATGATTTTTGAACGAGAAGGGAAGGCATCAGTGTGACGAATGAAGAAATAAAGAGCATCATTGAAAGTCTTCTATTTGTAGTAGGTGACGAAGGGATTACTGTCAAATCTCTTTGTGAAACTACTTCATTGGAAGAGGACACCCTTCTAGATGCACTAAAAGACCTGCAACAAGAATATGATGATAAAGATCGTGGTTTTAAGATTAGCTTCATCGGTGGGGGCTATCAGCTAACGACAAATGCTAAAAACGCGTCTTATATCGAGAAGCTGGTCGACACACCTGGTAATCATACGCTTTCGCAAGCTGCTCTTGAAACGCTTGCAATCATCGCTTATAAACAACCGATTACGAGGGTTGAAATTGAAGAGATTCGAGGCGTAAAAACGGATAAGCCTCTTCAAACTTTGATGAGTAAATTACTCATTAAAGAAGCAGGGCGAGCGGAAAAAGCCGGCAGAGCGATTCTTTATGGAACAACACGAGAGTTTCTTTTTCATTTTGGATTAAGCTCAATTAAAGATCTCCCGCCACTTCCAGATGGTAGCGAAGATAAGGAAGAGGAAGAAGCAGACCTGTTTTTTGAGAAGTTTCAGGAAATTCCAGAATAAACTTGCGTAATTGGTGAAGGAGGATAATCGATGAAAGTCGTTGATGTCACCTATGAACACCTAAAGAAAGAGCGTTCCAATTCTCCTGAGGATTCATTTGTTCGCTCTACCGTAACCTATGTTCAGGATGGAAATGAAAAAAGATTCCATGTCTTGTATCCTGCTATTTTTGGAGAAACGGCAAAGGCTAAAGGGATATGGGGTTATGATCTACCCTTACAGGAGGCTGTTGCTCTAAATTTCCTTTCGTTTTATCCAGGGAGAAAACGTCTCTATATCAATACTGAAGAAGAGTTTTTTCGCCTGCTGGATAAGTCGGATTTATCGCAACTTTACGCGAGTTTAGCTGAAATTAAGAAAAATAAGTCTACGACTTTTAATAATGAAAAGATGTCTCGAGATTGAGACATCTTTTTTCGTTTTGATAAGCAATGATACAAGAGAACTAATCCCGCTCCGCTAGAACTTCTTGTATAAAAAGCAGGAGGATTTCGGAAACTAGTTGAAAAGGTAAAAGGAGTAAAAGCCAATGATCCTATCAATCGGGAAATGTTTACCCCCTCATTGCCTCGAACAAACGGAAGCTGCCTCATTTGCAAAAAAACAGTTTGGTCAACATTTTAAAGACATTGAACGCCTGCTTCCTGTTTTTCAAAGTGCAGAAATTGATACAAGATATTTTGCGATGCCGCTAGAGTGGTACAGTAGCGGACCAACCTTCGAAGAAAAAAACGAAAAATACATTACGCTTGCTGTCGAATATGCAAAAAAAGCAGTAGAGGATTGTCTTCAGAATCCCGTTTATCTAAAAGAAGCTGTGAGTTGTGAAGATGTAGATGCGATCTTTTTTGTATCAACAACGGGAATTTCAACTCCAAGTATAGAGGCAAGACTTATGAATGTTCTTCCATTTTCCCTTCATACAAAACGTATTCCGATTTGGGGTCTTGGTTGTGCGGGAGGAGCTGCAGGCATAGCAAGAGCTAGTGATTACTGTCTTGCTCACCCGGAGCAGACTGTTCTTGTCATAAATGTAGAGTTGTGTAGCTTAACTTTTCAGCACGGGGATTATTCCAAAAGTAATCTTATAGGTACGGCATTGTTTGCAGACGGAACCTCTTCCGTTTTAATGATTGGAGAAAAGTCACCAATTAAGAAACGGTCCAACATGAGCAGTCTGCCAAAAGTAGTAGCGACACGCTCAACACTAATGAAGAATTCGGAAGACGTAATGGGCTGGGAAGTAAGCAATGAAGGCTTGCATGTTGTTTTTTCGAAATCGATTCCATCAATTGTTGCAAGTTGGCTTGAACCAAATGTTTTACAATTTCTTAGCTCAGAGAAGAAAACTACCGAAGAAATTAATTATTTTATTGCTCATCCTGGGGGGACAAAAGTGTTGACAGCTTACGAGGAAGCACTTGGGTTCAGTCGTGACATGACATCTGTTTCGCGAGATGTATTAAGAAATTATGGCAATATGAGTTCTGTAACGGTTGTATACGTATTGGATCAAATTCTACAAAACGGTTGTAAGGAAGAAGATATTGGACTTATGGCTGCACTTGGACCCGGGTTTTGTTCAGAGCTATTGTTATTAAAATGGGAAAAAGGAGGGGCATAAATGAGTCTTCTGTTTGCGGGGATTTTTAGTATTCTAGTTATTCAGCGTTTAGGTGAATTAATGCTTGCGAAGAGTAATGAGAGGTGGATGAAGGAGCGAGGAGCAAAAGAAATAGGCCAGAACCACTATAAGTATATCGTGATGCTGCATATCAGTTTTCTTCTTGCTGTCGGCATTGAAACCATATTACGTGGCTTTTCATTGTCGATCATTTGGACAATCATGTTAGGGATATTTGTTCTGGCACAATTTCTTCGTTTTTGGACAATCAAAAGCCTTGGACGGTTTTGGAACACGAAAATTATTGTTCTGCCAGATGCTAACGTTGTCAAAAAAGGACCCTACCGTTATATAAAACATCCAAATTATATGATTGTGGCCCTCGAAATCATTTCACTCCCACTTATTTTTTCCTCTTATATTACTGCGATTGTGTTTACACTTTTAAACGGGATTTTGTTATTGAAAGTCCGCATTCCAATTGAAGAAAAGGCGTTAAAAGATGTCACAGATTATCGAGTTGTATTTTCAAACGTAAACGAGGATTGATAGACATATCCCACGATTCATGCTCATAGACTTGTACAAATATAGAGCCTAAGGGACGTGGATGTCATGATGAACTCGTTGAAGACAAAAATTGGCGTCTTAATATTAATTGCAGCTCTGCTGTTTCTAATGATTCCAGGAGAGGCTTTTGCGAATGGGATTGGCGTTTCAGCAAGAAGCGCGATACTAATTGAACAAGAAACAGGAAGGGTCCTTTATGAAAAAGACGCGTATTCCCAACGAAGAATAGCTAGCATCACAAAAATTATGACTGCAGTTCTTGCGATTGAATCAGGCAAAATGAATGAGAAAGTAACAGTGAGCCATAATGCTGCTGGGACGGAAGGCTCCTCTTTATACTTAAAAGAAGGAGAAAAAATAACGCTTGAAAACTTAGTGTACGGTTTAATGTTGCGCTCGGGAAACGATGCCGCGGTCGCGATAGCTGAGGAGGTTGGTGGCAGTTTAGAAGGTTTTGTAACGTTAATGAATCAAAAGGCAGAAGAGATCGGGATGTCGAAGACGATATTTATGAATCCGCATGGTTTGGATGATCATGAAAACCATCTTTCAACAGCCTATGATATGGCCTTGCTAACTCAGTATGCCATGAATAACGAGACGTATGGAATTATTTCAGGAACAAAAGTACATAAGGCTCCCAACGAAATGGAAGAGTGGGATTATGTATGGCGTAATAAGAATAAGCTTTTAACAAGTTTATATTCGGATTCCACGGGTGGAAAAACTGGTTACACAAAACGAGCAAAAAGAACGCTCGTTTCAACTGCAGAGCGAGATGACATGACGCTTATTGCTGTAACGTTAGACGCTCCAGACGATTGGAATGATCACATTTCCATGTTTAATTGGGGATATGCGAACTATGAACTAACCCTTCTTGAGCCTAAAGGTAAGCTAAAGGACGTGAAGAAAGAACCATACAAGGATAACGTTACGTTAAGTAGAGATCTTTCTTATCCGTTAGCAGAAGATGAGAGGAATCAGGTTGAATCAACCATCCAACTCGTAGATCCACCGGATAAAAATAAATGGGATGAACTTGGATCGTCTGAGCCAGTCGGTATGTATTATGTGAAATTAAATGGTGAAACAATTATCAAAGCACCGATTATGTACGAGGGAGATAAGGAAGAAAACAAAGGATTCTGGGGTTTTCTAAAAGAGCTTTTTTCATTCGATACAGGTCGTGATCTCAATGGTTAATCTCATCTGGGCCGGCTTATTCCTGATTGGCATCCTTTATGCCCTTATTAATGGAACGATGGAAGAAGTTAATAAAGCCATTTTTACAGGAGCAGAAGAAGCCGTAGCGGTTTGTATTGGGTTGTTAAGTGTTCTTATTTTTTGGCTTGGTTTAATGAGAATTGCTCAGAAATCTGGTTTACTTGATCTATTAGGGAAAGGGTTTAAACCAATTGCTAGAAAACTATTTCCTGAGGTACCACCAGATCACCCAGCTATGGGCTATATTCTTTCCAATATGATGGCAAACATGTTTGGCCTCGGTAATGCGGCTACACCGATGGGGATAAAAGCTATGGAAGAACTTAAAAAGCTTAACGACATGAAAGACAACGCGACAAGATCAATGGTCACGTTGCTTGCTCTTAATACATCGAGCTTAACGCTAATCCCAACTACCGTGATCGCGATCCGGATGAAATATGGTTCTGTTTCGCCAACTGAAATAATAGGTACAACTATTGCAGCAACGGCATGCTCAACAATTGGAGCGATACTCATCGATCGTTATTTTTATAGGAGAAGTAAAGGGGGGGGTTCGACGTGAATATGTCGATTTGGATCATCCCTCTGATGATTGGGTTTATATTAGCGTATGGAACTTGGAAAAGAGTACCTACCTATGAAACGTTTGTAGAAGGTGGGAAAGAAGGACTTTCTATCGCTGTCTCGATCGTCCCTTATCTTGTTGGTATGATGGTTGCCATTTCAGTGTTTCGAGCTTCAGGAGCTATGGCTTTTCTAAGTAGTTTGTTAAAAGTTCCTTTAGAAGCAATTGGAGTGCCAACAGAAATAGTGCCGTTAGCGCTTGTACGTCCAATATCTGGGACAGGTGCGCTTGCGATGACAACGGATATTATTAGCACTTATGGGCCAGATTCGTTCATAGGAAGATTAGCTTCTACAATGCAGGGTAGTACCGATACAACCCTCTATGTCATTACGGTCTATTTTGGAGCGATCGGGATTAAGCGCATGGGGAATGCCCTAAAGGTAGGCTTACTAGCAGATCTTGTCGGAATTGCCGCAGCGATTTTGTTTGTTACTCTCGTCTTTGGGTAAAAGCCATCTCGCATGGCTTTTTTTAATGCTAACAGAAGGTTTGGAAAATTCTTGTTTGAGCATAATAAATGATAGAATGAATCTGTGCTTGAGGTTTGACTGTGACAAGAGTATGATGTTTTAGTGAGGTGAATTTAATGGAACGTTTGCAAAAAGTAATTGCTCAGGCTGGTGTAACTTCCAGACGAAAAGCAGAAACATTGATTGAAGAAGGTAGAGTGAAAGTAAACGGCAAAGTCGTTACTGAACTCGGGACAAAGGTATCTGAACGCTGTAAAATCGAAGTGAACGGGATTCAGGTAGAACGCGAAGAACCTGTTTATTTTTTGTTTTATAAACCAACAGGCGTCATATCAACAATAGATGATGATAAAGGAAGAAAAGCGGTTACCGATTATTTTCATGAAATCGAAGAACGTATTTTTCCTGTTGGAAGACTTGATTACGACACGTCAGGTGCTTTACTCCTAACAAATGATGGGGATTTTGCGAATAAGCTTATGCACCCAAGCTATCACGTAGACAAAGTGTATGTGGCAAAAGTGAAAGGCTTAATGAATAAAGAAACCATTCAAAAGCTTGAGAGAGGCGTACAGCTAGAAGATGGCAAAACCGCTAAAGCACGCGCAAGAATATTATCAGTCGATAAGCAAAAAGAAAAGTCGATTGTAGAATTAACAATTCATGAAGGAAAAAACCGTCAAGTCCGTCGTATGTTCGAAACTTTGGGTTATCCTGTCCAAAAGTTAAAAAGAGAACGTTACGGATTTTTGGAACTAACTGGAATGAATCCTGGAGATTATCGTGAACTAAAACCTTATGAAGTAAAACAGCTGCGAAACCAAGCTGTCACACAAAATTCAAAAAAACGATAAGGTTCCGTCTTAATGACACGTTATAGTGAGAGTAGTATTGCTTTGTTTGATTGGAGTTGGTTCGATGAAAAAGAAAAACCGGCTGATCGTGCGGACTGTTATATTGGCTATCGTCTTTATAGCAGTCGGCTATACGTTCTATACAAACTTTTTTGCAAATGAAAGCGGAATCGTACAGGCCGGAGATCAAGCACCTAACTTTATATTAACTGATTTAGAAGGAAATGAAGTTGAGCTTGAGGACTACAGAGGAAAAGGGGTCTTTCTGAATTTCTGGGCAACTTATTGTGAGCCTTGTAAAGATGAAATGCCTGCTATGGACAAGAAGTATAAAGAATACAAGGAAAAAGGTGTCGAAATATTAGCAGTGAATGTTTCAGAGCCTAAATTAACAGCAGAAAGCTTTGCTGATCGGTATAATCTTAGTTTTCCAGTATTGCTTGATAAAAGCAATGATGTAACAAATCACTATGGAGTGGGCCCAATTCCAGTTACCTTTTTAATTGATAAGGATGGAAAGGTTATTCAAAAAACGGAAGCTAGTCTTTCAGAGGAAGTTATTGATCGTTATATGAAGCGAATCCAACCGTAATGGGGTGTTCCAATGAGCAACAAAAACATCACCTGTGAATGCGGACATGTGAACCCTTATGGAACTGAGATATGCGAAGTATGTGGTAAACCGCTTAAAGGTGATTTAGATTCTAAGCAACTACTTAATATGAGATATGAAGGAAGTGCACGGAGGTCACAAACGTATAAAACAACGATTATTGATAAGATCTGGAATTTCTTTTCATCCGTTAAGGTAGGAATTTGGATCATTATTTTACTACTTGTCGCTTCCGCAATAGGCACAATTTTCCCTCAAGAAATGTACATACCGCCGCTGTCAGATCCGACAGTTTACTACAAAGAACAATATGGCGTACTTGGTCAACTCTATTATGACCTAGGTTTTCATAATTTATACGGTTCCTGGTGGTACATGCTCTTAATTGCAGCACTTGGACTATCTTTAATCGTTGCCAGTCTTGATCGCTTTGTTCCGTTATATCGCTCCCTAAAAAAACAGCGTGTTATTCGCCATGAGAGCTTTATGAAACGTCAGAAATACTTTGGTGTAACAGAAGTCAATGAAAATACGCCAGACTTGCAGGGCATTAAAGAAGCTTTAGAAAAGAAGAGGTATAAAGTAAAAGAAGAAGAAGGTCACCTATTCGCCGAGAAAAATCGTTTTTCAAGATGGGGACCATATGTGAATCATATTGGACTTATACTATTTCTGATCGGTGGCATGCTTCGCTTTTTTCCAGGAATGTATGTTGATGAAGTTCTCTGGTTAAGAGAAGGTGAAACAGAAAAAATAAAAGGTACCGAAGAAGCTTATTATTTACAAAGCGACGGATTTATATTAGAAACGTATGACAATAACGATGAAAAATTCAAAAATGCGATTGAAGAATCGGGACAAGCAGCGGTTGCGAAAAACTATCAAACTGACGCTGTTTTATATAAGCAAGTTGGTGAAAGAGTCGCGGGAACTGATCCTGAACTCGAGAAAGTGAAGGAGCATCCTATTCAAGTAAATAAACCGCTTAAGTTTGATGGTTATGCGATTTATCAAGTAGATTATAAGTTGAATGAACTACAAACGATGTCATTTACAATGGATAATAAAGACACTGATGAATCTGTTGGAGATCTTACAATTAATTTATATAATCCTGATAAATCATATGATCTTGATAATGGGTATCGCGTTGAAGTGATGGATTATTTTCCGGATTTCGAGTTTAATGATAAAGGGGAACCAACGACTAAATCGAAAGTTCCAAATAATCCTGCGTTTATCTTGAATATGGTTTCTCCTGAGCATCCAGATGGGGAAGTTGCTTTTGTTGCGATTAAGCAGAACTTAGAACCGCTTGGGGAAAATGACTACAAAATGTCATTTCAAAACGTAGATACAAAAAATGTGTCCGGCCTTGTTGTAAGAAAAGATAACACTTTATGGATTCTTGCTATCGGTGGTGCAATCTTTATGATTGGTGTCATTCAAGGAATGTACTGGAATCATCGTCGAATTTGGGTACGAAGAACAGATAAAGACATCTGGTTATCTTCTCATACAAATAAAAACTGGTATGGTTTAAAGCGTGAACTCGAAAGTATCTCGACTCAAACTGGACTTCAAATGCCGATAGACCAGGCAGAACAAAAGAAATAGATTGTTAGCACCACGAAGGGAGGCAAGATAAGATGGCTCAATTAAGCAGTAACTTGCTTTATGTCGCTTTCTTTATCTACTTTGCAGCGAGTATCGTTTTTGCTATTTCTCTATTCGGGAGGAAATGGCGAAAGTCAGATGAGGAATCTCATGCGAAAAAATGGGGAATGTGGGGATTTATTCTTTCAACGGTTGGTTTTCTTTTTCAACTGAGCTATTTTATTACAAGATGGATTGCAGCAGGGCATGCGCCTGTTAGTAACTTATTTGAATTTACAACGTTCTTCGGGATGGCGATGGTCTTCGCTTTCTTGATTATATATCTGATCTATCGAAGTAATGTTATCGGGGTTTTTGCAATGCCGGTAGCCATTATTGTTATCGCTTATGCAAGTGTGTTTCCATCCGACATTCAGCCGCTTATTCCAGCTCTACAAAGTAACTGGCTTAAAATTCATGTAACGACGGCTGCACTCGGCGAAGGGATATTAGCCATTAGTTTTGCTGCTGGTCTTGTTTATCTTGTTAAAACGGTAAATCAGAAGAAAGCAAGCAAGTCTACTTTTTGGCTTGAATTTGTGATGTATTCTTTAATAAGTACCATTGCCTTTGTTATCCTTTCCCTTGGATTCGAAGCTGCAGGCTATTCATCTACTTATCAATTTGTTGATCAGAATGAACAACAGGTTACAGTAGACTATACGTTACCAGCACTAGCTGGTCCAACTGATGGGCAATATGTAAGTGGGAATGAATTTGGCCCTCTTTTTGAAGCTCCTAGCTGGATGAAGGGAGAGAAAGCTGCTCATAAGCTAAATACGCTCATCTGGTCAATTGTAGGAGGCCTGGTCCTATATGGTCTAATCAGGTTGATTTTACGTAAGCGAATTGGTGCTGCAATTCAACCTGCCCTCAAAAATGTTAATGAAGAACTAGTAGATGAAATTCAATATCGAGCAGTTGCGATTGGATTTCCGGTTTTCACACTTGGAGCTCTAATCTTCGCGATGATCTGGGCACAGGCTGCCTGGACGAGGTTCTGGGGATGGGACCCTAAAGAGGTGTGGGCGCTTGTGACATTCCTCTTTTATGCGGCGTATCTCCATCTACGTCTCTCAAGAGGTTGGCAAGGTGAGAAATCAGCATGGTTAGCTGTAGTAGGTTTTGTCATCATCATGCTAAACCTCGTTGTTGTAAACCTTGTTATTTCTGGGCTTCATTCTTATGCATAGCAAAGAAAACCTTCACGAATAGTGAAGGTTTTCTTATAAGGTGGGGCAGTTTGTTTATTTGTTCAAAAGGTAGAACATGCTAAAAGGAAGACTTATTACGAATACATAGTTTTTATGATATATCGAAAATGGACTTCCCGTTACTGGTCGGTAAAGCTAAATACATGATAGAATAGAACACATGAGCTCATGTGGGAGGTAATCTTCTTGGAAAAAGACGCACGAATTTTAGTTGTAGATGATGAAGAGCGTATTCGAAAGTTGCTACGTATGTATCTAGAGAGAGAAAACTATGATATTGAAGAAGCGGAAAATGGAGAACAAGCACTTGAAATGGCCATCGAAGATGATTTTGATCTCATTTTGCTTGATCTGATGCTTCCGGGAATGGATGGAATAGAAGTTTGTCAGCAAATGCGTGAGCAAAAAGCGACGCCTGTTATTATGTTGACGGCAAAAGGCGAAGAAGCCAATCGCGTTCAAGGATTTGAAGTTGGAGCAGATGACTATATTACTAAGCCATTTAGTCCGAGGGAAGTCGTTCTCCGCGTGAAGGCATTGCTTAGAAGGTCGTCAACGACAAAATTTCTACAAACAGAAACAACCACAAAAAATGTAATCGTGTTTCCGCACTTAACCATTGATCATGATGCACATCGTGTCCTAGCAGAGGAACAAATTATTAATTTAACACCTAAAGAGTATGAGCTTTTGTATTATCTTGCAAAAGCGCCTGACAAAGTATTCTCTCGTGAAGAACTGTTGAAAGATGTATGGAATTACGAATTTTTTGGTGATCTTCGTACTGTTGATACTCATGTGAAACGACTTAGAGAAAAGTTGAATAAAGTTTCTCCAAAAGCTGCTGCAATGATTTCAACAGTTTGGGGTGTAGGGTATAAGTTTGAGGCTGTTAAAGAGTAATGATTTGGAGAAGTGTTGTAGGTAAGCTTTGGCTTACTATTATCCTGTTAGTTGCATTTGTACTATCGATCTTAACCATTTTATTACTTCAATTTTTTGAGGATTTTCATGTGGAAAAAGAAGCCGAACAGATGGAGCGACTAGCAAATAAAGTGGCTTCTGTTATCGAGCGATATGATGATCGAGATCAAGCGCTTGAAACTGCCTGGGAAATCACAGACTTTTACCCGACAGGGGTGATGATCATTGATAAAGAAGAAAGCGGAGAATTATGGTATTCACCAAATTCACACGGTTTACCGCAATTACCATTGGAAGTTTTTAAAGATGATCCAATTCTTAATGGCGTTTTTACTGAGAGAGAGACGGTTGTAAAACAAGGTGATTTTGAAACAAATCTTAATCCAGAGTCACATAATGAGCTACTAATCGTGGGAGTACCTATGGAAGTTGATGGCGAAAATGATAGCGCGGTATTTCTATATCAATCGCTTGATGTTATTGCGAAGACAACCAGTCAAGCCCGTAATTTAATCTACATAGCTGCTGGAATTGCCATTGTTTTAACAACCATTTTTGCATTTTTCTTATCAACTCGCATCACTGCCCCTTTATTGAAGATGAGAGAAGCTGCTACCCAGGTAGCGAAAGGAAAATTTGATACAAAAGTACCAATGGTTACTCATGATGAAATCGGAGAACTCTCTGTCGCTTTTAATCGGATGGGCCGACAATTAAATAACTATGTTACCGCTTTAAATCAGGAAAAGGAACAGCTTTCCAGTATTTTGAGCAGCATGGCTGATGGCGTCATAACGTTTGATAAAACTGGGGCGATATTAAGTACGAACCCCCCTGCTGAGCGATTTCTAAAAGCGTGGTACTACGAACAGGGGATGGAAGAAGATCCCGAAAAAGAAGTGCCAGAAGATATTAACGAATTGTTCAGTTTGGTTGTTATGCTTGAAAGGGAACAGCTAACTGAAGTGGAGTTGCAAGGAAGAAGTTGGGTCGTTGTCATGACTCCACTATATAATCAGTCTACTATTCGTGGTGCAGTTGCAGTATTCCGAGATATGACAGAAGAACGTCGGCTTGATAAATTAAGAAAAGATTTTATTGCGAATGTGTCACATGAGCTACGAACACCAATTGCAATGTTGCAAGGGTATAGTGAGGCGATTGTGGATGACATTGCGAGCAGTGATGAAGAAAAGAAGGAAGTAGCTCAAATTATTTATGACGAGTCTCTAAGAATGGGCAGGCTCGTGAACGAACTGCTTGATCTTGCAAGAATGGAAGCTGGTCACAATGAATTACACTACAGCAGTATTCATCTGCAAGACTTTGGTCAGAGGATTTTAAGGAAGTTTTCTGGTCTTGCCCGAGATCGAGAAGTGAACTTAAAATTCCATGTATCAAATCAAGATCGAATGTTGATGATTGACCCGGATAGAATCGAACAAGTATTAACCAATTTATTGGATAATGCAGTTAGACATACCCCAGGTGGAGGTGAAGTGAGCTTACTGATCACCTCACTTGAAAAAGGTGTGCAATTTGATGTGACAGACACAGGATCAGGGATTCCAGAGGATGATCTTCCGTTTGTATTTGAACGCTTCTATAAAGCAGATAAAGCCCGTACAAGAGGAAGATCAGGTACAGGTCTTGGTCTTGCGATTGCTCGCAACATTGTAGAATCGCACCTAGGCCACATTTCCGTCCATAGCAAAAGTGGAGAAGGCACGACATTCTCCTTCTTTATACCAGAGAAGGTTGAGTGACAGGCACCACTCACATATTGTCGAATTGATGTAAATGAAAGAAGCCTCCGTTTTTATCGGAGGCTTCTTTCAGTGAAGGAAAGAATGATTGATAGAAAAGAAAGCGATAGAGGTATCCTTTCGTCCCGTTAATACGTTACAATAATGATGGGAAGTGTCAAACTAGTTCGATAAAAGGAGCTGTAGCTGTGTACACGGATTATCACAATCACCTTGAAAAAGGAACGTTAACTTTTGATTATTTATCTCAGTTCGTTGAAGAAGCGAAGCGAAAAAATGTGAGTCATTTTGGTATCTCTGAGCATGCTTATCATTTTTATGAAACCGAGAACATATTAAGTAATCCATGGGTCAATGAACGCAGGTGGTATAACATGGAGGACTATGTTCATCTCTTCCAACAAGCAGAAGAGAAGGGGATGGACGTTAAGATGTCAATTGAGATGGACTACACCCCTGGAAAACATCAAGAGATGAAAGAATTTATTTCTGGTTATCAGTTTGATTACGTAATCGGATCGATTCATTGGGTAGAGGATTTTGGAATTGATTTAGCGGAATATCGTCATCTCTGGGACGAAAGAGATATTAACACCGTCTACCGTAAATACTTTGATCAAGTCGTTACGCTAGCAGAATCCAATTTATTTGATATTGTCGGCCATCTCGATCTAGTAAAAATCTTTAAATATAAACCTGAAAGTCGTGACTTTCTACTTGAACAATATGATCGGGCCACGAACGCTTTATCTCAATCAAAAACATGTGTTGAAATAAGTACAGCAGGTTTAAGAAAGCCGGTAGGAGAGCTCTATCCTGATCCAGAGCTTCTAAAAATGTGCTATGAAAAGGATATCCCTATCGTTCTTTCTTCTGATGCTCACGTACCTACAGACGTAGGTGCAGATTATGATCAAGCCGTAGCTCTTGCCAAATCCGTCGGTTATTCAAAACTGATGACATTTGAAAAGGGAGAGCGTAAACCAATTAACTTATAAAAAAAGGAACGAGAGCAAAATGCTCTTGTTCCTTTTTTTGATGTTTATACACCACCAATTTGCTCAACTTTCACGATATCCTGAACATCTTCTAGTGTTTCTTCTATATTTTTAGGCAATGGCGCATCAAATGATAACATCATAATCGCTTCGCCCCCAGCCGTTTTTCTACCAACTTGCATGGTGGCAATGTTAATGCGGTGTTCACCAAGTACTTTTCCTACATTACCAATAACGCCTGGACGATCGTTATGTTGTATATAGAGAAGATGGCCCTGAGGGTGGAAGTCGATATCGAACCCGTTTAATTGTGTAATTCGATCGCCATATTCTTTAATGTAAGTACCTTGAAGGGAGAAGGCTTCTTTGTCTCCTTTTACCGAAACTGAAATAAGATTGGAGTATCCATGTGTTTCAGAACTATGCTTTTCCCCATAAGTAATGCCTCTTTCTCTCGCAATCGAAGGTGCATTTACTTCATTTACAGTGGTATCTAGTCTTGATTTTAGGAAAGAGGCCATCAAGTTTCTTGTTAAGATAGCGGTGTCCAATTCAGTCAACTTACCTGCATACGTTACGTCAACTAAATTCGCAGCTGATTTCATACATTGGGAAAGAATGCTACCCATTTTACGTGTAAGTTCATAATAAGGTTTAATCTTTTCATATTCTTCCTTTGAAAAACCAGGTAAGTTGATTGCGTTTCGAATTGGTTTTTCTTTTAGAAAATGAAGGACTTCTTCTGCTACTTGAGCAGCGACGTTAAGCTGCGCTTCTTTCGTAGACGCTCCAAGGTGTGGAGTGGCAATCACTTGATCATAACGAAGGAGGGGATGATCCTCCTCTGGAGGCTCTGCTACAAAAACGTCAAGTGCTACGCCGCCAATATGTCCTGAATCAAGGTATGGGATAAGTGCGTCCTCATCAATAATGCCACCACGAGCACAGTTTATTAAGAAAACGCCTTTTTTTGTTTTCGCGAGCGTTTCTTCGTTTAAAAGACCGCGTGTTTTTTCAGTTAGCGGTGTGTGAACGGTAATAATATCTGCAGTTGCTAGCAAGTGATTAAATTCAACAGACTGAACATCTAATTTTTCAGCTCGATCGTTCGTTAAGAAAGGATCGTAAACGACCACATCCATCCCAAAGGCTCTAGCTCTTCTGGAAAGTTCAGTACCAATACGTCCCATACCAACAATCCCTAGTGTTTTTCCATTAAGTTCGGTTCCGACATATTGTTTTCTCATCCATTTGCCACTTTTTAAGGAGGATGTTCCCTGAGGAATGTTCCGGGCTAGAGAAGCCATCATTGCAAAAGTATGTTCTGTCGTGGAAATCGTATTGCCATCTGGAGCGTTGACGACTATAACGCCTCGCTTTGTCGCAGCATCAATATCAATGTTATCTACTCCCACACCGGCTCTTGCAACAATACGTAATGCAGGCATTTGATCAAGCACTTCTGCGGTTACTTTTGTAGCGCTTCTTACAAGCAAAGCTTCATACTGATCGAGACGATCACTGAAATCATTCAAAGATCCAATGTCACATGTGAGCGTGCTTTCATTTAACAGTGGCTGTAAACCATCTTCCTTAATACCATCAGTTACTAGAACGTAAGCCAACTTCTCCACTCCCTTTGTCTATCTCTTCTCATTTTTTAGAAAACTCAATACCTTACTTTTTACCATGAAAGCACTAAAGTGTCAATTTCAACAATAATATTTCTTTTAAAAAAATAATAAAAAAATCCCTGATTTAAAAAACCAGGGATTTCTAATGGGAACTATTCAAATTTTGTTGCGTCGCCATCAAATGACTCATCAGCAATTTTGATGGAATCAGTAGGACAACCTTCAAACGCATCCATCATATCTTCATGAAGCACTTCTGGGATCTCAACGATACCTTCGTTGTCATCAAGTGTTACAAAAGCGATACCTTCATCGTCATAATCATAAATATCGGGTGCGGCTGCGCCACAAGCTCCGCAGGCAATACATGTGTCTTTATCTACAATAGTATACTTAGCCATGATTTAACCTCCTATTCAATACTTCTATATGCCTTTCATCGTCCTTTTATTCGTAAATGAAAGTTTTTAATAATCTTATTGTAAAGGTGATGCCTTGACTTTTCAATAGTTTAATCCTTTTATTAGCATCTAAATGAATGTTACCCGGTTTTAAAATAAGTAAACAGATGAAAAAATTTGATACAATAATGGAGAATGAAATAGGTGGTGGATTCATGGAATATTTCGATGGTGTGCTATTATATATTTTTGACCGGTTTAAGGGAGAACGTTCACTATCTGCCGTATACCATCTTCTAACTGGAAAGAAATCTTCTCAAACGATACAAGATGGGAAGCTTTTTAAAGTAGGGAGTTTCTTTGGGATTTTAAAGAAGTTAAAACGGTCAAAACTTGAACAGCACGTTTTCGCATTACTTGAAACGCAGTTGATTCAACCGAATCAACACGAAGGATATCAAATCACTTCAGGCGGAAAAGAGGCTTTAAGTGCCTTTTTAGTCACGAAACCGATACCGGATTATTTAGCAGGTTGGCAGTATCATCAAGTAAGTGAATTATTTTGGCAGCGGCTTAGTTTATTCATGCAAAGCCTTTCTTATTCAATCCATGGCAACATGAATTTTTACCCAATTAGTAAAGATGAAGCAATACAAAATTGGGTGAAAAAGCATTTTCCAGTCAAGAAAGAAAAGAGAGTACTTCTCGCAAAAGAACTATTTCAGGAAATTCGATCGCATCTTCAAAAACTACCAGATCCACATGCTTCTTTTTTTATTATGAGGCTAAGCGGTGAAGGGAGAACAGGATTGACCGTTCATCAACTAGCGGATGTGCATAAGATAAGTTATGAAGAAGCAATGTTCCGTTTTCAAGGTGTCATTCATGGTTTACTCTTCCAGGTTCAGCATAATTCAGCGCAATACCCGATTCTTGCTTCAATGATAGAGGGAACAAGCGGGCAGTTGCCATTAACTTTATCAACAAAGCAAACTTATAAACTTCTTGAAGACGGAATGACGATTGAAGAAATTGCCCATACTCGAAGGCTCAAGCGAAGTACAATTGAGGATCATTTAGTCGAGATTGCGATAAATATTCCGGAATTCTCAATAAGTCCATTTGTAGATCCAAAGGCACAATTAGAAATCAGGTTAGCTAGTAAGGAAATTGACAGTCAGCGATTAAAATTAATTAAGGACTATATGAACGATCAATATTCCTATTTTGAAATTCGATTAACTCTTTGCAAAGAAGGGATTTAATGTCGTTATCAGACTTATTATATCAGCACTTTGGCTACCGCGAATTTCGCTATGGTCAGGAAGAAATTATTAAGGATGTACTCAATAATAGAGACGTTTTCGCCATGCTCCCTACTGGAGCTGGGAAATCCCTATGCTATCAACTTCCATTATATGCGGGGATTTCTCCAATTCTTATCGTATCGCCACTAGTTTCGTTAATGGAGGATCAAGTTCAGCAATTAAAAGCACAAGGTGAAAAAAGAGTCATTGCGTTAAACGGATTTCTGGATTTTGAAAAGCGAAAAGGTATTTTAAAGGATTTATCAACTTTTTCCTTTATCTATGTCTCCCCAGAAATTCTACAAAATAAATATGTATATCAAGCCTTAAAAAAATTAGATATTGGATTAATGGTTATAGATGAAGCTCACTGCATTTCTCAATGGGGCCATGATTTTAGAACCGACTATCTGAAGCTCGGAGCTATTCGTGAAGCGTTTGGTCGTCCACCACTCCTTGCTCTTACCGCAACAGCTACGGAAGATGTTCGTCTTGATATTCTACGCCAATTAAATATGAGCGACCCCGCCATCCATGTACATAGCGTGGATCGACCTAATATAGCGATTAAACTAGATAAATTTCCCTCTCTTGAAACCAAGATCGAGGCGGTTAAGGAATACGCACTTGAACTGAAAGGTCCAGGTATAATTTATTTCTCAAGTCGAAGTTGGGCGGATAAACTAGCGAAAGCATTGAGTCGTGAAGGTAGAGATTGTGCATCGTATCATGCGGGAATGGAACAGGAGGACCGTCTCTTAATTCAACAACAGTTTCTAAATGATGAGCTATCGATTATATGTTCAACGAATGCTTTTGGGATGGGGATTAACAAAAGTAATATTCGATTTGTGATTCATTTTCACCCACCATCGACAATTGAAAGCTATTTGCAAGAAATAGGGAGAGCAGGAAGGGATCAATTACCATCCATCGCGATTCACTTACACACAGAAGAAGATGAGTTCTTACCACTTTCCTTTATTGATTCGGAGCTTCCAAAAGAACATGAAGTGAAAGAAGTCTTACTCGACTTTTTTGGGAGAGAAGGAACAGCCTACTCTAGTTACCAGCTCGAACGTGAAGGAGATCGATTTGGCTACACTGAGACAGCATGGCGCTATTTGCTTCATCAGTTAGAAGGATTAGGAGTAATCAAAGAAAGAGTGATCCAATCTTTTGATTTCGATATTAATTTAGCAAGAATTCTTACAGCAATAGAACGACACAGAAAAGCAAAGCTTATAAAATGGTTTCGATTTAAAAGCTGGCTAGAAGAAAAACAGTGTAGAAGAAAAGGTTTATTAGAAAGGTTTGGAGAACCTAATCATATCATTGAACCTTGCTGTGATTATTGTGGGCTAAACCTTCAAGAATATAAAGGTAGTAGAGATCAAATCAACGTTTCCAACCAACATGCATTTGATTGGGAAGCTGAATTGAAGCGGATGCTTACCGTAAGCAAGGAGGACCACGGTGAGAAATCGACAGGCTGAAGCAGTAAAACAGTTAACAGATCGAGAACTGTTATTGAATGTTTATTTAACTCAGATTATATTGGTTCTTCTAGCAAGTATAATGAGTTTATTTTTGTTTCAAGATTTGTGGTTTTTCGCAGATCTAATCCATTTTACTTGGACACAGATAACCGTTATAGGTGGGGGTACAGCATTCCTTGTGATTGGTATTGATCTCATTCTCATGAAGACACTACCTGAAGAGATGTTGGATGATGGAGGAATTAATGAGCGGATTTTTTCCCGTCTTTCAATTTCTCATATTTTCTTTTTGTGTGCTATCATTTCATTTAGTGAAGAGCTGTTGTTTAGAGGTGTTATCCAAACAAGTTTCGGATTAGTCCTTTCAAGTTTGTTATTTGCGATCATACATGTTCGGTATCTTTCTAAACCTGTCTTATTTAGTTCCGTCGTTGTGATTAGTTTCTTAATCGGTGTTTTGTATGAAGTGACTGATAACTTAATGACAACAATCACAGCTCATTTTTTAATCGATTTTGTTATGGCTTGTCTCATAAAGCAGAAAGCACGAATGTGATCACATCATGAAAGGTGAGTTTAATGAAAAGCGAAAGTCCACTGCCTTCTAGGAAGGAATACCATCGAAATAAAAGTACAAAAAAAAAGCAGTCGAGTCGAAAGAGAAATGAAGAAAAAGAAATGCCTTCTTTCACATTAATTCGAGTACTCGCACTACTGTTTATTGGGATGGTTTCTCTATTCCTGTTGTATTCATATTTTCTGTAAAATCGCTATAGTTTAAATTGATTTATTCCCCCTGTCGTAACAAACCAAGCTCCTGCATAAACTAGATTCAACAAAAGGGGGGATAAAGTGGACGCATTAAAGGAGTGGAACCTTCCACAACCACAGTCGAATGTTACCATCGTTCTGTTGCAAGAATTAGTGGAACGAAAGAATGTTGAAAAGCAGTATAAAGCAAAATCACAGTCTTACGGATATATCCTTGCGTTTTTATTAGTTAGCATGGGGTGTTTTTTTTGGTATGAGCTAGAAAACAGCACATCTTTTTTTGTGAATGACCTTACTTTTAATTCGATTCCTATGCTGCTAATATTGGTTATTAGTAGTATTGTTACTTACTTTCAATTAAGGAAGTTTTCAAAAAAAAACAAGAAAGCTGAGGATGAATATGAGTCCTTAAGACTGGAGATATTAGATCGAAGTGATGAACTATTTGAAGGTCAAAAACAATGGGAAAGTCGTCATGTTGTTTTTAAATATTTAAAAAATCAATACGACATTAATCTTTATTATAAATAAACTGTTACCTTTGCTCAGGACAACCAAAGAATAGGTACTGTTCAATTTGGAAGTTGTTTCCGTTTATGGAAAGTTCATCTTCATCGAACATCTCAATCTTTCCGAAGGCGACAGTATCTTTTAATTTTGGGCAGAAAACTTCGACGGGCATACCCAATCGACGGTTGAAATCCAAGTCTTCATTCCCTAACAGTGATTTGGTTTTAAGTTTATTAATCATTGAGCCATCATCTCCGTTTTGTTGTGTACGTTCCAAGTGAACTTGTTATGATATAATCTTACCTCAAAAAGACTGAATCTTCAAGAAATTAAAAAGCCCAATTTACGGAAGAAAACGATTCAATTCACCATTAATTTTTATTTTAGAAGGATATTATCTCAGAAATGTGGTATTAATTAAGAGTAGTGATCTTACAAAGAGGTGATAGCCATGTACGTACGAAGCGCAATGAAACCAATTCGAGAAACTGTTTATGTGAATGATGACACAAAGTTGGATGAAACACTCAGATTATTAAAGGAACGAGAAATCGATGGTGTACCGGTTATTAATGGAACAAAATACGCTGGAATTGTAACGTTTAATCGTATTTATAAAGCATTTTTCAAAAGTGATATGACAGATAAAGAAAGATTCTTGTCGGAAACTACTGCAGGTGAAATTGCCTACCAAAAAGATGTAACTGTTGATCAAGAAGAAGTGTTTGAGAATACCCTTCTTTTAGCAAAGAATGCTCCTCTCGTAGCAGTCGTCGATCAAAATGAGCATTTTATTGGCATCATTACGCGATCTGATATACTTGATCAATTTCAGAGTGCATTTGGCATGCGCAAGCCGGGCATAAGAATCGCATTTGCTTCTTCAGAGACAGAAGGAAGAATTGCAAGGCTTGCTAAAATCGCAAAAAGTTTTCATGAAAATATTATCTCGTTGTCCACATTCGATGAGTCTAACCAGAATGTCAGGAGAATTGTAATGAAGATTGAAAAAAAGGAAAATATTGATCAATTCATTGCAAAACTTGAACAGAATGGATTTAAAGTTCTTGATATAAAAGAAGTATGAGTGAATAGTACCCATAAAGCCTCCTACTCTTACATACGTTAGAGTGGGGGGTTTTACTATGCCGCTTCTATTGATAAGAATTGTAGCGATTTTTGGTTTGTTGTTTATAGCTGAAAGTAATTTGAATTTTAAAAGCATGACATTTACAGACCTCATGTTAAACAGCGGGCGTTATGGGTTTGGAGCGCTTTGTTTTTTGTTTGGTTTTCTTTTTGTAGCTCGCGTTATTAGAGAGCATGTGGAGGGGTTTCTTGCATTAGGGATCAATAATAAAGCTCACCTCATTACATTGTTGATAGAAGGAAGTTTATTAGTTGTTGTATATTGGGTATTATTTGAAACGAATAAATGGTTGTCACTTGCTTCACTTGTGATGGCATTTAGTTACGGTGTTTTAACTGCTAATATAAGAGCGGCAAGAGAATTGAAACGCTTTCAGAGGAGTAATGATGCATGATTTATTTTGTTGGCCTTGTTTTAATTGGAATAGTGCTACTAATCTACATGTGGATTGAAGCACATCTTAACAGAGTCATTAGGAAAGAGATTGATGTCGAAAATCTACCAGAAAGTTTCGATTCATATCGAATCTTTTTTATTTCGGATACTCATAATCGATATATATCAAACAAAGTATTAGAAAAAGTAAGAAATCAAGTTGACATTATCGTTATTGGTGGAGATGTTATGGAAAAAGGGGTCTCTTTTGAGAAAGTTCGCCATAATTTAAAATCTCTACGGGCTATAGCACCTTGTTACTTTGTATGGGGGAATAATGATTACGAAGAAGACCCCGTCAAACTTGAAAAACTGTTAATGGATGAAGATATTATCATTCTTAAAAATCGAGCAATAAACCTTAAAAATAGTGGCGAGGGAATAAGTTTAATGGGTATTGACGATCTTTCAACAGAAAATGACTCACTAGAGGATGCAGTTAAAGAAGCCACCGAAAAAACAAAAATACTGATCAGCCATAACCCTGATATTAAGCGGAACTGGCCTGACAATAGTGGAATACAACTTATTCTTTCTGGTCACACTCATGGAGGACAAATACGTTTATTTGGGTGGGGAATTCGAGAAAAAGGGGGCATTAAAAAAGTTAAAGGAACGACGGTCGTCATTAGTAATGGGTATGGTACGACAACGCTACCTTTAAGACTGATGGCTCCTGCAGAATCACATGTTTTTATATTAAAAAGGAAATAAATACAAAAAAAGCAGCGATTTGCTTATACAAAGTTTACACAAACATCATTCACCCCTTATACTAGGTGTGATAAGGGCTGTACTAGAGGGGAAGATGACGATGTCTGCAGGTAAGTATAATATAAAAGCGGTCTCGAAGAAATTAGGAATACAACCCGGGACCTTAAGGGCATGGGAAAGGCGTTATAATATTATTTCTCCGATAAGAAATGAGGCAGGTCATCGTCTTTATTCGGAAGAACATATGTCTATCTTAAAATGGCTTGTCCAAAAAACAGAACAAGGTTTTACAATTAGTCAAGCTGTAGAATTGCTTGAAAATGGAAATGATTCAACAGATACAGATAGCATGGGAATTGATATGGAAAGAGATCGAGCTCATATACTTGCTGATGAAATATTAGAAGCGCTACTTGCTTTCGACGAGAATAAAGCTCAGGATTTGTTGAATCAGGCGTTTTCTGTGTTTAGTATTGATAAGGTAGTACATGACATCCTTGCCCAGCTATTAGTTAGGGTAGGAGATCTTTGGGAAAATGAAAAAATTACGATCGCACATGAACATTTTACAAGTGCTTTTCTACGATCAAGAATTGGAATGATATTCCACACCCTTCCTGTTGATGGTTATCTTCCGAAAGTGATGGCGGTTTGCTCGTCAGGAGAATACCATGAACTTGGTTTGTTGATTTTCACTCTTTATTTAAGGAGAAAAGGATTTGAAGTCATTTATCTAGGAGCAAGCATTCCTGAGGATGATATTGAGACGGTTGTGGAAGATACAGATCCGAAAATATTATTTTTATCATGTACGTTAATGGCAAACTTACCAAGATGCCTTGACCTCGTTGATCGCCTTGATCAGCGCTTCTATGATTTAACGATCGGTATAGGTGGCGCTGCTATAGGGCATTTACGCGGTGAAAAGAGACAGGCCTATGACTCCTTTTTCGTTGGTAATAGCAAAGATGAGTGGGATGTTTGGATCAAAGATAAAATTCAAAAGCTGACTACTTAAATGGATAGTTGACATGACTTGTCTAAGCTTCCTTTTACAGTGTAAACTAGAAGAATATCGTCAACCAAGAACCATCTTTGTATTATCACATATAGTATGAATAAAGGATTTGCGGGTGACAGACGGTAGGGGGGAAATAGATGCGTCTTGAACGTTTAGCGTACGATAAAATAAAGATTTTTCTAACTTATGATGATTTAAATGAACGTGGAATTACAAAAGAAGAGCTATGGCAGGACGTACCGAAAGTTCACAGGCTATTTCGTGAGATGATAATGGAAGCTGACGATGAACTTGGCTTTAAAGTCGATGGGCCAATTGCTGTAGAAGTGTTCTCACTTCCTGCTCAAGGAATGGTTGTCATTGTTACGAAGGGTTCGGCAGAAAGTGATTTTGAAGATGACTATAATGACGAATACATTGAAATGCAAGTTACGCTCGATGAAAGCGATGAAGTATTTTATGAATTTCGATCTTTTGAGGACGTGATTGGTCTTTCTAAAAGATTAATCAACGTAGGAATTTTAGGTGGTACTCTTTATTCCTTCCAGTCTCAATTTTATCTTAAATTTGATGAAGAGGAATTTGCTGAGTATGAATTAGATTCTTTAGTTGCGTTACTTGCTGAATTCGGAAATCCTTCAACGATTACAAGCTATCGGGTAATGGAATATGGGAAGCAAATTATGCAATCAACAGCGATTGAACAGCTAAATCATTATTTTAACTAACAAAACCTCCCATTTGGGAGGTTTTGTTAGTTAAGCAAGGATAGAACCACACGTATAGCTTGGGTTATTCCATGCTTTAATGAAATATTCTTTATTGTTAAATTTCATAAATCCATTTTCATTATAAATCGTCGGAAAAACTCGTTCAACGGACAAATGCTGTGTACGATGAGCCAATAGTGCTTTTCTAACTGGATCTAAATCCTCGTTTGAAAAGGATTTGATCAAAGTGATTGAGTCATCTGGATCTGCATAAGCTGGATTTCCTGTTTCATCAGCTAATGATTGAGGGAAAGTAGCGTAATACAGCTCTTTTACGACGTTTGTTTCTTTTACAGCTTGAAGCGTTGCGAGCTGAATCGCTTTATGGTCTGGGTGACCTGATAAACCATGTGGCGGGAATGTAATGACGACATCAGGTTGAACGGCTTCAATTCGTTTTAACACATCATTCTTCAGCTCATCATCAGGAAGCTTATTTAATTTCCCGTCTTGATAATCACCAATATGGAGTTCATCAATCCCAAGTAGCTTAGAAGCTTCTTCTAGTTCTTTTTTTCGAACTTCAGCTAGCTCATCTACTTGACAAAGAGGTGGTTCTCCACATTTGCCTGCATCACCAGGTGTGGCACTGTATAAAATGGTTTTTGTATCTTTTGCTTTAGCTAATTCGGTTAGCGTCCCCCCACAAGTAAAGCTTTCATCGTCAGGGTGAGCAAATATAAACATAAATGTACGAGACATAAGGACATTTCCTTTCATATATATAAGATTATGGCAAGTATACAAAAGATCATCATCCTTTTTCCAATAATAATACTTAATGATGGTCACTCAGGATAACATAGCTGTCGAAAAACATGGTATGATGAGAGAAGTTTTGTTAAGTTCCACTCGATTAACAATCGAATATAATGACATACATAAATGTAGCCCAGGAGGTATAGCTTATGAAAGTTGGAGTACTTTATGGAGGAACTTCTGCTGAAAGAGAAGTTTCGCTATCTAGCGGTAAAGGGATCATGAAAGCTTTAAAAGAAAACGGTCATGAAGTAATCGGTATAGACTTTCATCCAGAACGATTATCAGAAGTGATGGAACTTGAGGTTGATATTATTTTTATCGGCCTTCACGGTAAGTATGGAGAAGATGGAAGGATTCAAGGACTCCTTGATATGCTGCAAATCCCATATGTGGGATCGGGAGTTCTAGGATCAGCAGTTGCAATGGATAAGGCTAAAAGCAAAAAAGTATTAAAAGATTCTGGGATACGCTTAGCACAGGATCTTGTTCTCCATAAGTTGGACGATCATCATTCACTCAATTTACCATTTGGTTATCCAGTAGTGGTAAAGCCAAACAGCGAGGGATCGACAATTGGATTAACCATTGCTAAATCGGAAGAGGAGCTTCAAAAAGGGATTGAAGAAGCGTTTCGATTTGATGATACGGTCATTCTAGAAGAGTTTATTTCTGGGACTGAAGTAACAGTTGCTGTGATGGGATCAAAGGGAGAAGTAAAACCACTTCCCGTTGTGGAAATTGTTCCAAAGAACGCTTACTACGACTATGAATCGAAATACGCAGAAGGTGGAAGTGAACACATCGTTCCAGCTCGTATTTCTGAATCCTATACAGAACTAATTCAAAAACAATCTGTTGTTGCACACGAATTACTTGGATGCGATACGTACTCACGTGTAGATTATATCGTACCTAAAGATGGATCTGAACCAGTATTTCTTGAAGTAAACACGCTACCCGGAATGACTCCAACTAGTTTATTCCCAGATGCAGCGAAAGAAATTGGTTACTCTTATGAACAAATGATTGAGAACTTAATTCAGTTAGGCTTAAAGAAATAGCTATGCGAGACCTCACACAAGTGGGGTCTTACTTTTAATTGCTAAAGACTGCCAACCTTTATCGTAAGCGTTTTCAACAGTGTGGAACAATTTGCATAAATGTGGCATGAATGCCTTCTCATAGCTTACTTAAACGTGTATACTATGTTTTGAAAGCAGAGCAATAGAACATTCTATAAACAACATAAGACGTTTTAAAATTAAATTGGAATAGGTTAGATTTCTAAGCTAAATGAAAACAGCAGAGTAAGTGCACAGTAATGGGAGGTATAGCAATGGTCGACAAAAACGAAACAGACAACGGACAAGGAAACAATAAGAAACGGAACGTATTAGAGTCGACGCAATCGGTCATTCACGAAGCGCTGGACAAACTAGGCTATCCGAGTGAAGTGTATGAATTATTGAAAGAACCAATGAGATTAATGACGGTTCGGATTCCAATTCGGATGGATGATGGCTCTATTAAAATATTTACCGGGTATCGTGCTCAGCACAATGATTCTGTCGGACCTACTAAAGGTGGCGTTCGTTTCCATCCAGATGTGACTGAAACTGAAGTAAAGGCACTTTCAGTCTGGATGAGTTTAAAAGCAGGAATTGTAGATCTTCCATATGGTGGCGGTAAGGGGGGCATTATCTGTGATCCGAGAGAAATGTCTTTCAGAGAATTAGAGCGTTTGAGCCGTGGTTATGTAAGGGCGATTAGTCAAATAGTTGGACCAACAAAAGATATCCCTGCCCCAGATGTTTTTACAAATTCTCAAATTATGGCATGGATGATGGATGAGTATAGTCGCATAAGAGAATTTGATTCCCCTGGATTTATTACTGGTAAGCCATTAGTACTAGGCGGATCTCACGGTCGTGAATCTGCAACTGCAAAAGGTGTTACAATTTGTATTCGTGAAGCTGCTAAGAAAAAAGATATCAAAATAGAAGGTGCACGAGTAGTGATTCAGGGATTTGGAAATGCAGGTAGCTTTCTTGCGAAGTTTATGCACGATGCTGGAGCGAAAATTGTTGGTATATCAGATGCGTATGGCGCCTTACATGATCCTGAAGGCCTGGATATCGACTACTTACTCGACCGTCGTGATAGCTTTGGTACAGTAACGAAGCTTTTTAAAGAGACAATCAGTAACCAAGAACTACTTGAACTTGATTGTGATATTCTTGTTCCGGCAGCAATTGAAAATCAAATTACTGAAGACAACGCTCACCAAATTAAAGCGAGCATTGTTGTTGAAGCGGCAAATGGACCAACTACAATTGAGGCAACAAAGATTTTAACAGATAGAGGCATTCTATTAGTTCCAGACGTGTTGGCTAGTTCTGGCGGCGTAACCGTTTCTTATTTCGAATGGGTTCAAAATAATCAAGGTTATTATTGGACAGAAGAAGAAGTGGAAGCAAAGCTTGAAAAGGTAATGGTTAACGCATTTAATTCGATCTATCGAACGGCAGAAACGCGCCGAGTTGATATGAGGCTTTCCGCTTATATGGTTGGCGTGCGAAAAATGGCTGAAGCTTCTCGTTTTAGAGGATGGATATAAATAGTTGCCTTTCGGAATAAAATTCCCTATCATTCAGGTAGGGAATTTTTTTATTGTACTGAGTAGAATAATAATAAAGAAATGGTCTAATTCTTATGGAGTGGTTCGGGAGTGAGAGAAATGAGAGAAGAACAGATCGTCATTATTGGTGCAGGACCTTGTGGCATGTCTGCAGCTATAGAATTAATGAATAAAGGATATGACCCTTTAATTATTGAAAAAGGAAATATCGTTAACGCCATTTATCATTATCCCACGCACCAAACTTTTTTTAGTTCAAGTGAGAAACTTGAAATAGGAGAAGTACCTTTTATTATTGAAGAACGTAAACCGAAGCGAAACCAGGCTCTGGCTTATTATCGAGACGTGGCTAAGCGAAAAGAGTTAAGAATTCATTCCTTCGAAAAAGCAAACGTCATTACAAAGGAAAATGATGACGCCTTTATCATCGAAACTGAAAAAGTACATGAATCTAAAAAAATCACCTATCGTGCTGAGCATTTAATAATCGCTACTGGTTATTATGATAGTCCAAATTATATGGACATCAAAGGGGAAAATCTTGATAAAGTACTGCATTATTTTAAAGAGCCACACCCCTATTTTGATCAGGACGTTGCGGTCATCGGTGGGAAAAACTCTGCAGTAGATGCAGCATTAGAACTTGAAAAAGCGGGAGCGCGAGTAACGATTCTTTATAGAGGCGCAGAATACTCTAAAAGTGTTAAACCGTGGATTTTGCCTGAATTTGAAGCTCTCGTTAGAAACAATAAAGTTTCAATGGAGTTTAATGCCTCTTTAGTTGAAGTAAGAGAAAAAGAAATTGTATATGATGTGATGGGAGAATACAAAACTATACCAAATGATTTTGTGTTTGCCATGACAGGCTATCATCCTGATCATTCATTCCTTACCAAGATCGGGATCCAGATTGATCAACAAAGTGGTCGTCCTACCTTTAATAAGGAAACGATGGAGACAAATGTAGAAAATTGCTACATTGCAGGTGTAATTGCAGCTGGGAACAATGCAAATGAAATTTTCATTGAAAATGGAAGGTTACACGGTGCGATGATTGCAAATTCAGTAATTAAGAAAGCAAAAAAACCTACCAATTAAGGTAGGTTTTTTGTATATGAAACGTAAGGGCGAGTTTATCTTAGGAAGAAGCTATGCAATTCCTTTGGATCCCCAGTTGCTTCAAGTGTAACTAGCAATTTTAAGCGGGCTTTTTGTCCATTCAAGCCGTTTGAGAAGATGACGCCTTGTTCCTTCAAATGCTTCCCGCCGCCCGTATATCCATATACATCTTGAACGATGCCGTTAAAACAGCGAGAAACCATGACGATTGCGATTCCTTTTGCTCTTAGATGATTAATCCCATCCATCATCTCAGGAGGTAAATTGCCCTGTCCGAGAGCCTCTATCACAATACCGTCAATGCCAAGTTCAGCAGCAGCAATTAGTAATTTCGAATCCATTCCGGCATAAGCCTTTAAAAGCATAACTTTTTTCGTTAATCCGGATATGTGATAACGGTCCCTCATCGTTAACGTGTGGTGAAAGAACACTCTTTGCTTCGTTACGATTCCAATTGGTCCATACTGAGGGCTTTGGAAAGTAGATACATTGCTCGTGTGGGTTTTTGTTACGTTTTTTGCAGTATGTATTTCATCGTTTAAGACAACTAAAACGCCTTTCCCCTTCGCTTCGTGACAGGATGCTACTTTTATTGAAGAAAGTAAGTTATAAGGTCCATCAGAGCCAAGCTCGTTACTTGATCGCATTGCGCCTGTTACGACGACAGGAAGATCTGTCTGAAGCACGAGATCTAACAGATAAGCTGTTTCTTCCAGTGTATCGGTGCCATGGGTAATGACCACGCCTCGAATAGGCTCTTCCTTTATTCTTGTTTCAATTCTCTCTGCAATAGCAAACATCGTTTCTGGCGTCATGTGAGGTGAGGGGATGTTGATATAATCATCAATTAAAACATCATCTCCTGTTAACAATTGGTTAAGCGTTGCGTTTAACGGATTTTCTTTCCCAGGATTAACAGCACCAGAATCCTTATTTTCCTCCATTGCAATGGTACCTCCGGTATGGATAATCAATAATTTACTCATAGCGTCACCTCATTATTTTCCTAATTAATGTTTCCTTAAATAAAGTAACATGATACGATTATAAAAGTATAGGTAAGAGTGAATCTTCTTTTAAAAGAGGTATGGGATAGAAATGGGGAAAGCCTATGTTAGCAGCCATAACTGCTGGAATAGCACCAGGCATTGCGCTTCTTTGTTTTTTTTATCTTAAACAGCATCAGTATGAATCTGAGCCAATTGGCCCAGTTGTTAGAAGTTTTGTATTTGGGGCCATGCTTGTGTTTCCAGTTATGGTGATCCAGCACGGATTTGAAGTGGAGAATTTTTTACAGTCACCATTCAGTCAGTCATTTTTAATGTCGGGGTTGTTGGAAGAATTTTTAAAGTGGTTTATATTTTATTTTACCGTTTATATCCATATAGAATTTAGTGATTTTTATGATGGGATTGTCTATGGCGTTGCAATTTCACTAGGGTTTGCCTCCGTTGAGAATGTATTTTACCTTTTTGCCTATGGCATTCAGGAAGCATGGTGGAGGGCTCTTTTGCCAGTATCAAGTCACGCCTTATTTGGCTTAATGATGGGTTCTTATTTAGGTAGAGGGAAATTTTCGTTGCAGAATAAGATTGGAAAATGGATTGCCCTTTCTTTATTCATACCGTTTATCTTTCATGGTACGTATAATTTTTTGGTTCTTCAGGTAAACAGTAATACCATCTATTTAATGATCCCCTTTATGCTGATCCTGTGGTTTATTGGATTAAGAAAAATAAAAGCCGCAGATCTCAATCAGGCAGAATTAATGCAAACGAAAGAAAATATGCCAATCTAACGAAGGTGCCCACTGGGCATCTTTTTTTTGTATCAAATCCAAAGCGAGAAAGGCAACTAACAAAAATCCTTAGTCATTCGTTTCATTTGTATAAAATACCTATCGTTACAAAAACTACACGTGTGAAATCAGAATGATCAGGGAGGTTCACAGCATGAGAAAGGCATTTAATTTTCTGAAAATCCCTTTGGTAATCGGATTAATTTGTGCACCGCTTATCATGGTTTTAGATGATGACAATGAAGCAGGTGCATTTTCAAACCAAATTATTCAAAAGGGCGCGACAGGAACAGACGTTATTGAACTTCAAGCACGTTTGAAGCATATTGGCTTTTATACAGGTAAAGTTGATGGGGTTTTTGGTTGGGGAACGTATTGGGCAGTTAGAAACTATCAATACGAATTTGGAATGGATGTTGATGGGCTTGTTGGACCAGAGATGAAGGCCAAGTTAAATAAAACCACAAAATATGACCCTGGACAGGGGGGCAAAAGTCCTAAAGCATCAGAAGCGAACCAAAGTAAGCCAAAAGACTCGAATGTACAGGCGAAGAATGTGCCTTCAGGATATTCCCAGAATGATATTAAGCTTCTTGCAAATGCAGTTTATGGAGAAGCGCGCGGAGAACCATATGAAGGCCAAGTTGCGGTTGCTGCAGTCATCTTAAACCGCGTCCAAAGCGCATCATTTCCAAACACTGTATCGGGCGTTATTTTTGAACCGCGTGCTTTTACAGCAGTTTCAGATGGACAAATTTGGTTAACGCCGAATGAAAAGGCAAAAGAAGCTGTTATCGATGCGATAAACGGCTGGGATCCAACGGGAGAAGCGCTTTATTATTTTAATCCGAATACAGCTACGTCTGGATGGATATGGACAAGACCGCAAATCAAACAAATTGGGAAACATATATTCTGTGAATAATGGAGGTGGTTTAATTGATTCGCTCAATATTGATTGGTGTACTTGCAGTTGGTGTTGCCGGAACAAGTTATTGGGGATACAAAGAACACCAGGAGAAAAATGCCGTACTTATTAATGCTGAAAATACGTACCAACGAGCATTTCATGATTTGAATTTTCACATGGATGCACTAGAAGAGAAGATTGGATCTACACTCGCAATGAACTCTCGTGGTAGTCTTTCGCCTGCGTTAGCTGAAGTGTGGCGCTTAACTTCAGAAGCTCAAAATGACGTGGGACAGCTTCCTTTAACTCTTATGCCTTTTAACAAGACAGAGGAGTTTTTAACGAATATCGGCTCATTTAGTTACCGAGTAGCTGTTCGAGATCTCGATGAAAACCCCTTATCAGATGAAGAATATGAGACGCTGAAGAATTTGCACAGCCATTCCACGGATATCAAAAATGAATTAAGAAAAGTTCAAGCGATGGTAATCGATCATAATCTTCGCTGGATGGACGTAGAGCTTGCTCTAGCTTCCGAATCCCAGCCTCAAGACAATACAATCATAGATGGATTTAAGACAGTGGATAAGCAAGTGGAAGGGTATAGTGAGGTGAACTGGGGACCTGAAGTGACACAGCTTAATACCAAGAAAGAGAATCTAAATAAAAATATTAAAGGGAAGAAACTTAGTGAAAAAGAAGCCAAACAACAAGTGATTGATTTTCTAGATCTTGATTCAAAAGCCAAAATAGACATAACCAGAACGGGGGATGAATCAAAGTATCAAGCCTATAGTCTTTCAATTGAGAACAAAGACAAAAAATCCTCAACCAATCTTGATGTTACTCAAAAGGGTGCAAAGCCGATCTGGATCCTAATGGATAGGGAAATCGGGGAACAAAAGCTTAGCTTGAATGAAGCCGCAGACCAAGCGAGGGCTTTCTTAAAAGAACATGACATCACAAATATGACCATTTCTGAAAGTAGTCAGTATGATCGGATGGGCGTCTTTACATTTGTGTACCAACAAGATGATGTTGCGATCTATCCTGATGCTGTTCATATTAAGGTGGCGTTAGACAATGGTGATATTACTGGATACGAGTCGCTAGAGTATTTAACGAATCATCATGAAAGACAACTCGAGCCCCCAACATTATCAAGAAACGAAGCATTAGAACAAGTGAATCCCAATGTCCAAGTGATGGACGAAGGGTTGGGCGTCATACAAAATGACCTTGGAGAAGAAGTATTATGTTATGAATTTATGGGTACGATTGAAAATGAAACGTATCGAATTTTTATTAATGTTGAAAATGGACGAGAAGAAAGAGTTGAAAAAATGGACGGTACTGAGATGAATTACGAAACGGCATAAATGGGGTGAAAGAATGGCGAAACTTGAACAAATGTTAATAAAACTGATCGTCATTCAATTTATTTTTCTTATGGCCTCTCAGTTGTTACTGACTCAGGAGGACTTTCGAATTTATCTTAGCAAAGCCATTTATTATGAAGGTGTATTGAAGGATTTGCCTCCTCTGATCAAGCGTCAATAGTGAATAGACCGATAAAATGTCTTATGTTATGATAAATATGACATTTTGGTCGTACAAAGAAAGCAGGATACCCTGCTTTTTTTGTACGTTAAGTTGTCGATTAGATGATTTAATAGGATTGAACGGAATTTGGAGGCAAGAAGAATATGAACAAACGAATAAATATAGCAATTGATGGACCTGCTGGAGCTGGTAAAAGTACTGTAGCAAGAAAAGTAGCCGATCATTTAACATTTCTTTACATTGATACAGGTGCAATGTACCGTGCTTTAACCTTTAAAGCTATTGAAAATAAAGTTGATTTAGAAGACGGCCCTGCGCTTAAAGATTTATTAGATACTACCGTCATTGATCTTCAAGTTGGCGAGAGTGAGCAACTTGTATTGGTTGACCATACCGATGTTACAACGGATATTCGATCTTCACACGTAACCAACAATGTTTCATTCGTTGCAAGACAAAGTGAAGTACGTGAAGAAATGGTGAAGCGACAAAAATTACTCGCAGACCGAGGTGGCGTTGTGATGGATGGTCGTGATATCGGTACACACGTTCTTCCGAAGTCTGAACTTAAAGTATTCTTAATTGCTTCAGTAGAAGAAAGAGCTTCACGACGTTACAAAGAGCTAATTGAAAATGGTATCGAAGCAGATTATGATCAGATAAAAGATGAAATTGCATTAAGAGATAAGCGTGATACTGAGCGAGAAGTAGCCCCTCTCGTTAAAGCAAGCGATGCGATTGAAATTGATACGACCACCATGTCGATCTCAAATGTTGTAGATCATATTTTACAATTAGCGAAAGAAAGGGCATGATGACGTGAGTTTATACGGTGTCGGGAAGGGCTTATTTCACGTTTATTTTAAGCTATTCAATCGAGTTACAGTTGTAGGAAGAGAAAACGTTCCGAAAGATAAGGGAATTCTCCTTTGTTCAAATCATATTAACAACCTTGATCCACCATTAGTAGGTGCGATGTTCCCGAGAGATGTGCATTTCATGGCCAAATCAGAATTGTTCTCTATTCCGATTCTTGGGAAGTTGATTGATAAGGTTGGCGCTTTTCCTGTGAAAAGAGGCATGAGTGATAAACAAGCCCTTAGAAGCGGAATGAAGCTTCTAAAAGATGGCGGCGTTGTTGGTTTATTTCCTGAAGGAACAAGAAGCAAAGATGGAAAGCTAGGAGAGGGTCTATCTGGAGCAGGTTTTTTTGCACTTCGTCCTGAGGTAAGAGTTGTCCCTTGCGCGATTCAGGGCTCTTATAAACCATTTGGTCGCTTGAAAATCGTATATGGAAAACCTGTCGACCTTTCTTCGTTACGTGAAGAACAGGGTGCAGCAAAAAAAGCGACGCAGGCAATCATGAAAGAAATCCAAGATTTGATCGAAATTCATCATAAATAATTCAATATTGTTAAAAAATTTAAATAAATGTGTCAGGATACTTGACAAATCCGTCATTTTTAGTGAAAGTTAGAGGAAAGGGTGCTTAACTTTTCAATAAATTTCTTTCGCTATCAGTGGAAGACTTTTATAAATCATATCGAAAAGTTTTATTTCTTTTGGATTGAAGGAGGAGTTTGTCAATGGGTGAAGAGATGAATCAGGAAATGACTGAGTTCAAATCATTCGAAATTGGAGATGTGGTGACTGGGAAAATCTCCAAAGTCGAAGAGAAACACGCATCAGTTGATGTTGGTTTTAAAGTTGATGGAGTGCTGCCAATCAGCGAACTGTCAAGCCTTCACGTCGAAAAGGTTAGCGACGTGCTCTCAGAAGGTGATGAAATAGAAGTTAAAGTAATCAAAGTTTCTGAAGATGAACTAGTGCTTTCTAAGAAAGCAGTCGAAGCTGATCAAGCATGGGATGCCCTGCAAGACAAGTATGAAAATTCTGTGGCATTCGATGTTGAAATTGCGGACGTGGTTAAGGGTGGTCTTGTAGTTGATCTTGGTGTTCGCGGATTTATTCCCGCTTCCCTTGTAGAAAGACACTACGTTGAAGATTTCTCAGACTACAAAGGTAAAAGCCTGAGTGTGAAAATTGTTGAGTTTGATCCAGAGAAAGCGAAGGTGATTCTATCACATCGCGCCGTTCTTGAACAAGAAGCGGATCATAAAAAACAAGAAACGCTTGCATCTCTTCAAGCAGGACAAGTTGTCGAGGGAACGGTTCAACGATTAACTGATTTTGGCGCATTTGTCGATATCGGTGGAGTTGATGGACTCGTTCACATCTCTCAGATGGCTCACCATCGTGTGGAAACACCGTCTGAAGTTGTAACAGAAGGTCAGCAAGTGAATGTTAAAATTCTCTCTGTTGATCGTGACAACGAAAGAATTTCACTATCCATAAAGGAAACACTTCCAGGACCGTGGGAAGAAGTGAAGGGCAAGCTTAGTACTGGAGATGAAATTGAAGGTACTGTAAAACGTCTAGTTAGCTTTGGCGCATTTGTTGAAGTAGCTCCTGGCGTTGAAGGACTTGTTCACATTTCAGAAATCTCGAACAAACATATTGGTACGCCTCAGGAAGTCCTTTCGGAGGGGGAAACAGTACGAGTGAAAGTGCTCGATGTGAATCTCGATGAAAAGCGAATTTCACTAAGTATAAAAGTTCTAGAGACAGAACAAGTATCAAGCGAAGTTGAAGAATATCAAAAAGAGAGTGATGGAAACGCTCCATTTTCTCTTGGAGATATGATCGGTGATCAGCTAAAGAAATACAAATAATCAAATTAAAAAAGCTCTCTGCATCATGATGCAGAGAGCTTTTTTGTATGCAAAATGTGAATCTTTATCCCTTCTGACCATTTCGCTTTCTAGCATCAGAAGCTCCTTCTAACATGGCTGCTCCTTGATGTTCAAGAGATTGATCACGGTCTGACTCAACTCGTTTTGAGTTTTTCAACTTTTTTTCCTGTCGATCTTTCCCCATTTTTCACCCTCCTTTCAAACGAACCTCTTCTTATAATGAAAAAAAGGTTTAGAAGTTATGCATTTTTAAGTCTATCTATTATGAAAACATCCCATACTGATCATACTGAGAGGAGGAGAAGTAGTGGATGGGATTATATTCGTTTGGTTCGCGTGGATGGGACTGGTTATTGCCGTTTTTTTTCAAAAAGCTTCCTTCAATCGAACGCTGTTAGCATTTGTTTTTTTGCTGGCGATATGCTTAATTCATACAACGGTAGAAACTTTCAATGTTACGGTATCAGCTTTATGGCTGCTTTTACTGGGGATTGGGTATTTCCTTTTAATGAAATATCGTGTTAACACGGTTTACGCAATGATTATTTTGATCATGTTAACAGCAGCATTTACATCGATTCAGCTGTTTGCAATTTATGATCCGGTATTTACTTTTTTGTATACAAGGTGGTCTATCTCAGCAATTCTTCTTGTCATCATTCATTTAACGATTAACGGTACGTTCGAACGCTGCTCTTTTCTAATTCTCAGTATCGTCCACGGTGAAATGATTTTAGGAATGATATTTAATGGGATGGGGTTCGAACGAGTTATTGGAGAGTTAGCCTCGCTGGACATACTGGCTATTTCAGTAATGAGCACAGCTGCATGGTCGGGATTTGTAAAAGTAACGCTTCATCTTGAAAAACTCTTGAAAAAACATCAAGAAAGACGGGGATATTCATGAATGAGTATACAATTTCAATTTTGTTTGGGGTGATCGCAGGTACACTTGCGAGAATTTATATGTTCAGGACTGATTACCGCCAATACCCTACATACCCACATGGGATGATCATCCACCTTGCCCTTGGATTTATTGCCGCATCACTTGGCTCACTCGTCGTTCCTTCCATTATGGAACAAGAATTTACAGCCGTTACCTTTTTAACGCTTGCAGCTTCGCAATTTAGAGAAGTGCGCAATATGGAAAGAAAAACCCTAACTGAAATGGATTCGCTCGAACTCGTTCCGAGAGGGGCTTCGTACATTGAGGGAATAGCCGTTACGTTTGAAGGAAGAAACTACTTAGTTATCTTTATTTCATTTGTCACATCATTTGCCTATTTAGCTATAAACTTATGGGCAGGATTAGTCGCAGCATTTCTTGCGTTTTTAGTAGCAAGAAAGTACATGACTGGAAGTAAATTAGGGAAGATTGCGAACATTGAACAAAAAGAAGTGACATTTGATGGGGCGGGCCTTTATGTTGATAACATTTACATTATGAATATTGGGATTCCAGCAAGACAGCAAGAGATTTTACAACATGGGCTTGGTTTTACAATTTCACCGAAAAATTTTGATGCGCGTATGACAATTGGTAATCTTGGTCAAAGACAAGCGATTCTACATGACCTTGCCATTTCACTCGGTGTCTATCGTGATTCTGGTACTCCAGCCCTTGTGCCATTAATTAAACGCGATCTTGATGATGGACGTATTGGCGTTTTTATTTTACCTCAAAATAAAAATGTTGATCTTGCTATGAAAGTCATTTCAAAAGTTCCGACGCTCGAAAACGCCATACGTATGCCAACGGAAACGAAGGAAAAGGGGAGTGACGAGTCTTGAAAATAGAAAAAGCAATACTGGCAACTGTTACGCGATCAGTAGCAAAAGCCCCTGTTGGAGCTAATATTTTTGTTTGTGACTCTGAAGAAGAAATGGACGGAGTAGCAGCTGATCTTGAAGCCATCCTAGATGGGATTGCTCACAAGTTAAGTAATGGCGTGTATATAATTGTAAAGCATTAGCAAAGTTTAGGAGGGATTGAAAGAAGATTCATTTGATCGTCTGTTGTTCAATGGTTGCTTTTTTGATAAGATATAAAAGCTATCGAAGACTACGCCCTTCTTATAGAGGAGGGTTTTTATCATGAACTCCTGGAAAGTTTGTCCACGACTTTCTGGTTTCAAGCTTAGATAGTCTTTTAGAAAGGGCGTGCATAAAATGACAAAACCAGTTGTCGCAATAGTGGGTCGACCAAATGTTGGGAAATCGACCATTTTTAATCGTATAGTAGGAGAAAGAGTATCGATTGTAGAAGATACTCCAGGAGTAACAAGAGATCGTATTTATAGTACAGGAGAATGGTTAAATCGTGAATTTAATATCATCGATACAGGTGGTATTGAGATCGGTGACGAGCCGTTTCTTTCGCAAATTCGTTACCAGGCAGAAATAGCCATTGACGAAGCTGACGTTATTATATTTATGGTAAATGGACGAGATGGGATCTCAAATGCCGATGAAGAAGTTGCAAAAATTCTTTATCGTTCCAATAAACCAGTGGTATTAGCTGTAAATAAAGTAGATAACCCGGAACAGCAAACGCTTATTTATGATTTCTATGCTCTAGGATTTGGTACTCCATTCGGTATTTCAGGTTCTCATGGTCTGGGATTAGGTGATCTTCTAGATGAAGTGTTTAAGTCTTTCCCTGAAGAACATGAGGAAGAATATGATGAAGGAACGATTAAGTTCTCATTGATCGGCCGTCCAAACGTAGGGAAATCATCACTTGTTAATACAATTCTTGGGGAAGAACGTGTGATAGTAAGTGATATAGCTGGAACGACGCGTGACGCCATTGATTCGATGTTTACGCGCGATGGTCAAGACTATGTCATTATTGATACGGCAGGAATGAGAAAACGAGGAAAGATTTATGAGACGACTGAGAAGTACAGCGTTCTTCGAGCCATGCGTGGGATTGAACGTTCAGACGTTGTTTTAGTCGTTATTGATGGGGAAGAAGGGATCATCGAGCAGGATAAGAAAGTAGCGGGTTATGCTCATGAAGCTGGTAAAGCCGTAGTTATCGTTGTAAACAAATGGGATGCTGTTGAAAAAGATGATAAGACAATGCGTGAATTCGAACAAAAAATTCGCGATCATTTCTTGTTCCTTAGCTATGCACCGATTGTGTTCTTATCTGCGAAAACGAAACAGCGTCTTCACACGTTACTACCTGTTGTGAACACAGTAGCCGAGAACCATGCATTACGTGTGAAAACAAATGTATTGAATGAATTAATTATGGATTCAGTTGCGATGAACCCAACACCGACAGATAATGGGAAACGACTGAAAATTAACTATGCGACGCAAGTGGCTGTAAAGCCGCCTACTATCGTTTTATTTGTTAATGACCCAGAATTGCTTCACTTCTCTTACAAACGCTTCTTAGAGAACCGTATACGTGAGACGTTTGGCTTTAAGGGCACGCCATTACGTATTCTTGCTCGAAGAAAAAGCGAATAATTAACCTTGTTTCGTTCGGGGGACCTTGCTAACTAAAAGGGGGAAATGAGATGATCGCGATCCTGATTTGCATTGCTGCGTACTTGCTCGGTTCAATTAGTTTCAGTTATTTGATTGCAAAATTCGTGAAGAAGATCGATATAAGAGATCACGGGAGCGGCAATGCAGGAGCGACAAATACACTTCGAGTACTCGGGACAGGTCCTGCTATTACTGTCCTGGCTCTTGATGTGATTAAAGGCATACTTGCTGTATGGTTAGGGTATTGGTTCTCTAGTGAACCAATCGTTCCTTTCCTTGCAGGAATATGTGCGATTTTAGGTCATAACTGGCCGATATTTTTTGGGTTTCGAGGCGGAAAAGGTGTGGCAACAACGATTGGAGTATTTGCTACAATTGCGTTCTTACCAGCACTTTATGCTGGGATTATAGCTATCTTTGCGATTGTGATTACGCGATTTGTTTCACTTGGTTCCCTGATCTTTGTTGTGCTAACGCCTGCATTTATATTCTTGCTTGGAGGAAACCCAGCATCTTATATTTTGTTAGGGACGATTCTGGCGATTCTTTCAGTTTGGCGACATCGTACAAATGTGAAACGGTTGTTCACTGGTACTGAAAGCAAGCTCGGTCAAAAGGTCGAGCAGTAAGGAGGAAGTACAATGGCGAAAATTTCAGTGGTAGGTGCAGGAAGCTGGGGAACAGCTCTTGCAATTGTACTAGCAGATAACCAACATGATGTATCATTATGGGCAAGGAGAACAGATCTTGCAGAGGAAGTAAATGAGAAGCAGGAAAATAGTAAATATCTTCCTGGAATTAGTCTACCTGAAGGGATTAAAGCGACTAGTTCACTTGAAGAAAGTGTAAAAGATGCCGAAGCCATCTTGCTTGTTACACCAACGAAAGCGCTTCGAGAAGTTCTTCCTGAAATTAAGACATACTTATCAACACCCGTAACATTCATTCACGCAAGTAAAGGAATTGAACCTGAGACGTCCAAGCGAATTTCTGAAGTGATTGAAGAGGAGATTCCGGAAAACCTAAGAAAATCAGTTGTTGTTTTATCAGGACCTAGTCATGCGGAAGAAGTAAGCCTTCGTCACCCAACAACTGTTACATCTTCTTCTAAATCCATGGCTCAAGCTGAATATGTCCAGGATCTTTTTATTAATTCGAATTTTCGAGTTTATACGAATCATGACATAATTGGTGTTGAACTTGGAGGAGCTTTAAAAAATATCATTGCGCTTGGTGCTGGTTTGTCTGATGGACTTGGATATGGCGACAATGCAAAAGCTGCCCTGATTACAAGAGGCTTAGCTGAAATTGCGCGCCTTGGGGCGGCGATGGGGGCAAACCCGCTTACTTTTATGGGTTTAACAGGTATAGGAGACCTTGTCGTAACGTGTACAAGTGTACATAGCCGTAACTGGCGAGCTGGTAATCTGTTAGGTAAAGGGAATAACCTTGATGAAGTTCTCGAAAATATGGGTATGGTCGTAGAAGGTGTCCGGACGACGAAAGCGGCATATTACCTTGCACAAAAACAGAACGTGGACATGCCAATTACATCCGTGTTATTTGAGGTGCTATTTAATAACAAAGATCCCAAAGATGGCGTAGATCAATTAATGGGACGACTTCGAACCCATGAAACAGAAGATCTTACTTCACTACTTGCTGATCGTTTTGAATTAAATCCTAAAGAACTATAAGCAGCCGAAGCACGAAGTATTCCTCCTTGCATACACTATGTTGAACCTTAATGGTAAGGAGGAAACAGCGTGAGCGATCTGTTCGATAACATAGAAAAGAAAACGAATGTCAAAAAAGAAGACATCTTTAAGTTAGCAAATTCCGTTCAGGGCGCAGATTTTACTGATGAGAAAACAGTGCGTAGATTAATAGCGAATGTTGCACGCGTTGCGAATGTACCTGTCTCAAAAGAAAAAGAAGATCGAATCGTAAAGGCGATCGTCAACAAGAATATGCCGTTCGATTTGTCTGCAATTGCCAAACTTTTTAGTCAAAAATAAAAAATGTGATCAAACTTAGGCTAATCAACGATACCGCCTTCGATGAAAGACCATATACTAATAAGGAACCATCAATGTGCAAAAGCATACTTCTATAAGAAATCCATATAGTCAAAGCTGAAGAAAAGCCCCTTTCTTCAGCTTTTTATTTGTGGATTTGGAAGCGTTATCGAATCTGTTGACTATTAAACGTGATCTTTCTCAAAAAAGAACTGACGGACATATTTAAAAAAGCTACTTTTAAAATGTTAAAACGACTATAGGTAAAAAGGGATAAGATTTGATATAATGATTGGCAGTGTAAGTTAGATTTTGTCATACTAGGGGGATAAATAATGTCACCAGCGTTAATTAAAATGTGGGTAGCGCTTTCTGCACTTGGCTTAATGTTTATTGCTGTTATGGCCATTATGCTAAGCCGCTCGAAGCTGAAAGGTTTTTTTCGAATACTTGTATCGACTTTTGCCTATATGTGTATGTTCGTTGCAGGTGTCCTGATGCTTCTAGTCGTGGTCACTGGTCCTACAAACTAAGCAAGTAAACTTTGATTAAGGAATGAGTGAAATGAAACGATTAGCTACAAAGCTTGTATTATGGACGAGTCTTGTGACTATGCTTTCAGGTTGTTTGTATCCGGAAAGCCAGAAGAACGAGAATCAGATTCCATATACAGATCAAATACAATCTGTTCAAACAGCCGTTGAACAATATCAGGATAACAAGTCAGTTCTTCCAATCAAAACGAGAGATCAGGAAACGCCAATCTATCAAAAGTACCCAATTGATTTCAAGAAATTAGTACCCGCTTTTTTACAGCAAGCACCGGGGAATTCCTTTGAAAATGGAGGGGTATTTCAATATGTTCTAATCAACGTGGAAGAAAACCCTACAGTAAGGTTAATTGATTTACTAATGATTGAAAAAGTAAAAGATCTGCAGCTCCGTATAAATGATTATCGAAGAAAAAAAGATTATCCTCCTTTTAAGGAAGTACTTGCGAAAGATCGTTATTCAATCGATTACGACGCGATGGGTATAGAGGAAGAGATAACGGTAAAGAGCCCGTTTACAAACGATCAACTTCCGTTTTTCCTTGATCAGAATGGTAATGTACATATTGACTACTCAAGCGACCTTACAAAAGCGATTGAAAGTAATCCCGACCATAACTATCAAAACGGTGATGATATCCGTGATTTGTTAGCGAACAATTCGTTCTATGTACCAGTTGCATCTGTTCCGTATACGGTTGAAAATGATAAAGCTGTTTTTTTAGTGAAATAGGTATTTTCCCTTCTCTTTAGCAATACAACTATTAAAAAGAGGAGGGATTTTTTATGAATTTAAACGGTAAGGTAGCCAAAGTTTACTTGTTACATCAAATCCTTTTGCTTTAAGGTGTCATATTTATTGGACAACATCATAGAATGGTAGTGTTCAAGAATGTCTGCGGTCTGGAGTGAATCATTTCGTCCAATGAGGCGGAATTCAGGAGGCGATCACGTGGAGAGAGTAGATATCTTCAAAGATATCGCAGAGCGTACAGGGGGAGATATATACCTTGGAGTCGTAGGTTCTGTTCGAACAGGAAAATCAACGTTTATTAAGAAGTTCATGGAACTTATCGTCTTGCCCAATATGGAAAGCGATGCAGATCGAGCAAGGGCACAAGATGAGCTACCACAAAGTTCTGCAGGCCGGACGATCATGACGACAGAACCTAAATTCGTCCCGAATCATGCTGTTCAAATTCATGTAGAAGATGGCTTAGACGTGAATGTTAGACTTGTTGACTGCGTTGGGTATGCGGTACCTGGAGCAAAAGGGTATGAAGATGAGGATGGACCTCGTATGATCAATACACCCTGGTATGAGGAGCCTATTCCGTTTCAGGAAGCAGCTGAAATTGGTACAAGAAAAGTCATTCAGGAGCATTCCACTCTTGGAGTAGTGATTACAACAGATGGATCTATTGGAGAGATTCCAAGACATGATTATCTCGAATCAGAGGAAAGAGTCGTTGAAGAATTAAAAGAAGTAGGCAAACCGTTTATTATGATTGTCAATTCAGCTCATCCTCACCATCCTCAAACAGAAGCGTTACGTGGAGATCTTTCGAATAAGTATGACATACCAGTCATCTCACTAAGTGTTGAGAGTATGACAGAGCATGATATTAACAATGTGATGAGAGAAGTGCTTTATGAATTTCCAGTATTAGAAGTCAATGTGAACTTGCCTAGTTGGGTAATGGTTCTCCACCAGGATCACTGGTTAAGGCAAAATTATGAAGAATCTGTAAGAGAAACAGTTAAAGATATTAAGCGACTTCGCGATGTTGATCGTGTCGTTGGGCAATTTGAAGAGTTTGAATTTATACAAGATGCTCGCCTTGCTGGAATTGAGATGGGGCAAGGAATAGCAGAAATTGATCTGTATGCACCGGAAGATCTTTATGATCAAATTCTTAAAGAAGTGGTTGGCGTGGAAATTCGAGGCAAAGATCACCTTCTTCAACTTATGCAGGAGTTTGCGTTTGCTAAAGCAGAGTATGACCACGTCTCTGACGCTCTTCGTATGGTAAAACAGACGGGATATGGTATTGCAGCCCCGGCTATTGAAGATATGAGTCTTGATGAGCCAGAAATTATTCGCCAGGGGTCGAGGTTTGGCGTAAGGTTAAAAGCAGTTGCGCCGTCGATCCATATGATAAAAGTAGATGTAGAATCCGAATTTGCTCCAATTATCGGAACAGAAAAGCAAAGCGAAGAGCTTGTACGCTATTTAATGCAAGATTTTGAAGAAGATCCACTTTCGATCTGGAACTCTGATATATTCGGTCGTTCACTAAATTCAATCGTGAGAGAAGGGATTCAGGCAAAACTTGGTTTAATGCCTGAGAATGCTCGTTATAAATTAAAAGAGACGTTAGAGCGCATTATTAACGAAGGATCAGGCGGTTTAATTGCGATTATACTATAACAAAATCGACTCCAATTTATGGAGTCGATTTTTCGCTTTGTAGGTTTAACCATACTTGTATAAGGGGTAATATAGTTTCTACGAGCGGTGTATAAGAACAGAGTTCAGTAAAGCATTAACAAAGCATTAACGGAATTGAATGAATTAACCGACAATGAGGAAAGTGATCGTTAGAGCGTTTACAAATAGTGAATATCGCAGATAATAGGTAAAAAAACACTGAAAAATCGTTGAAATCGACACAAACGTATTGAATTCTTTCGCATCTTCGTATAATATAGGGCTTGCAAACGTACTAAACGTGCATTGCAACGTATAAATATTGGTCATTAAGTGAATGAATGTATTTATCCATCTCTCTTGAGAGGAGGTGAACAGAATGAACAAGACAGATCTAATCAATGCTGTTGCAGAATCTGCAGAGCTTTCTAAAAAAGAAGCGACAAAAGCTGTTGACTCAGTTTTTGATAACATTATGCAATCCTTGCAAGAGGGTGACAAAGTTCAACTAATTGGTTTTGGTAACTTTGAAGTCCGTGAGCGTTCTGCTCGTAAAGGGCGTAATCCTCAAACTGGCGAAGAAATCGAAATCGCTGCAAGTAAGGTTCCTGCATTTAAACCTGGTAAAGCCCTTAAGGATGCAGTTAAGTAAGAAATACATAGGGCAAAAGAAGAGTCGCACATTATGCGGCTCTTCTTTTTTGCTAACTTTTTCTCCATGTGCTAGAATCTTCATAGGTAATATAGGCCCTGAATGGAGGAGTAAGAACAATGTACGAAGTTAATTATGAAAAAATACAAGAAGCAGTGACAATGATCCTTGAAGCAATTGGGGAAGATCCAAAACGCGAAGGATTGTTAGATACTCCTAAACGTGTCGCAAGAATGTACGAAGAAATCTTTCAGGGGCTACATCAAGATCCAAAAGAGCATTTTCAAACCATTTTTGGGGAAGATCACGAAGAGCTTGTCTTAGTGAAAGATATCCCGTTTTATTCAACTTGTGAGCATCATCTCGTTCCTTTCTTTGGAAAGGCGCATGTGGCATACATACCGAAAGGCGGTAAAGTAACAGGACTTAGCAAACTTGCAAGAGCTGTCGAGTCTGTTACAAAGCGCCCTCAACTTCAAGAGCGAATTACATCGACAATAGCGAATTCAATGGTGGATACACTTGAACCTCACGGCGTGATGGTTGTCGTAGAAGCTGAGCATATGTGTATGACGATGAGAGGCGTTAAAAAGCCTGGATCATCAACCGTAACGTCAGCAGTTAGAGGTGTGTTTGAGAATGACACAGCTGCACGAGCTGAAGTGCTTGGGTTGATTAAAGGCTAAACTTTTAAACGGAGTGATTGATATGAAAAGCGATAGCAATGATTTTTTTGTTATTAAAGCCTTAGAAAATGGCGTGAACGTAATTGGGTTAACACGAGGGTCTGATACAAGATTTCATCATTCAGAGAAACTTGATAAGGGAGAAGTGATGATTGCCCAATTCACTGAACATACTTCTGCCGTTAAGGTAAGAGGGAAAGCCGTTATTCAAACAGAACACGGTGAAATAAGTACAGAAGAGTAAAGCAGGAAACCGAAACCTGCTTTTCTTTCATTTTAAAACAAGAGCCGCTCGTTTTAGGTCAAAGGTTATTGTGCTATACTAGAATTGAATACATAATTGAACCATTACGAATAAGGGTATTTGAAGAAGAAAAGAAAAATAAGCTTTCACCGCTATAAAGCGGCTAGCCCACTTTTCTAAATGGAAGACATGTTAGGGGTATGGGATATGACAAATCCGAAGGAAACCACACATAAAAAAATAGCAGGAGTTCGGGACATGCTGCAGTCTCGCCTATCCCATTCATATTTACTTCGATTTATCGACTTTCCAGTGATTGATGAAGAGAAGTTATATGTTTTTTATGGCATGCTAGAACAAGCGAAGCTCGAACATAAAAGGAAACAGGATACACTTCTTTCCATCATGCTTGTGCAAATTGCTCTTGATACGCATGATCTTATTTCACTTGAGGAGATCGATAACGAAGGTGATCGAAAAAATCGTCAGTTGACAGTACTTGCAGGTGATTATTTTAGTAGCATGTATTATCACCTTCTTTCTAAATGGGAAGATAATGAGTTGATTCGGACTCTTTCTGAAGCCATTCAGGAGATTAATGAAGCAAAGATGTCTTTTTACCAAACTGAGTATAGTACGATTGAACCCGTGTTTGACAATTTGAAAGAGATTGAATCCATTTTAGTACGCAAAGTTGCTGAACACTATGGTCTTACGAATTGGAAAAGCTTCGGTTCACACTATTTCTACATGAATCGTCTTTTAACTGAAAGAAAGCAGGGAATCATTCAATCGGGTACATTTATGTTACAAAAAATTGCTTCTACGCTCCTCTCGGTAAAAGGTGCGAAGTTATCAACAAATCAGGCATCAAAAGCAAAAATCGTCCTCGATTCTTATATTGCCTATGCAAAAAAGGAAATGGACCAACTTCTCCAACAGCATTCAGAACTCCATCAGTTATTTCAGGAGCGTTTCGAATACAACTGGGGAATGAAGGGGATCCAGGAAAAGAAAATGGCGGAAGAGGGATAAAGCATGGCTTCATCAAAAGAAGAACGCGTTCACGATGTATTTCAAACGATTTCAAAACGTTATGATGTAATGAATTCAGTCATCAGCTTTCAGCGTCACAAAGCATGGCGAAAAGATACAATGAGATTAATGGATGTTCAAAAAGGATCATCAGCACTTGATGTTTGCTGTGGCACAGCAGACTGGACAATTGCAATGGCTGATGCTGTTGGAGAAAGTGGATCAGCCATTGGACTTGATTTTAGTGAAAACATGCTTGAAGTCGGTCATGTCAAAGTGAATGAGAAAAGGAAAGAAAACGTTACCCTCATTCATGGAAATGCAATGAATCTACCTTTTGAAGACAATTCATTTGACTACGTTACGATTGGTTTTGGACTAAGAAACGTCCCCGATTATAACCAGGTTATTAAAGAAATGTATCGCGTGGTTAAGCCGGGTGGACAAGTTGTCTGCCTCGAAACGAGCCAGCCCACCATCCCTGTCTTTAAACAAGTTTATTACGGGTATTTTAAGCACGTAATGCCAGTTCTTGGTAAAGTGTTCGCAAAAAGTTATGACGAGTATTCTTGGCTTCAGGAATCAGCTAGCACGTTTCCAGGTAGAGAAGAGTTAAAACAACTTTTCTTTAAAAATGGATTTAGCCGCGTTGATACAAAGCCATACTCTGGCGGTGTTGCAGCGATGCACAGAGGTTTTAAACCAGTGAATAAGAGAACAGATATTTTGTGAAAATCAGTTAGGTGGATCTCATGAAATTAAAAACGATATACGCTTCTTTAAAAAAAGACTTGTCATTTATTGAAACTGAATTGGAGCAAACGGTAGATGCTCATCATCCCGTTCTTCGGGATGCATCAAACCACCTATTAAAAGCTGGAGGGAAACGAATCCGTCCTGTTTTCGTTCTGCTTTCAGGTAAGTTCGGGAATTACAATTTGCCACTCATGAAAAACGTAGCGGTGGCGCTTGAACTAATTCACATGGCTTCTCTCGTTCATGACGACGTCATTGATGATGCTGAAATGAGACGGGGCGCTAAAACAATAAAAGCAAAATGGGATAACCGTGTAGCCATGTATACTGGAGATTATATTTTTGCCCGAGCCATTGAACTAGTGACCGAATTAAATGACCCGACTGCAAATCGAATTTTGTCCCATGCCATTTTAGAGATGAGCGTTGGTGAAATTGAACAGATTCGTGATCAATTTAATTGGGATCAAAATGTACGGGATTATTTTCGCAGAATTAAACGTAAAACAGCCCTTCTAATCTCAACTTCATGTGAGCTAGGGGCAGTCGCAGCGGGAGCATCTAAACAAGAGCAGCTTCACTTAAAGCAATTCGGTTATTACGTTGGTATGTCTTACCAAATAACGGATGATATATTAGATTATACAGGAACTGTAAAACAGCTTGGGAAACCAGCAGGTGGAGACCTACTACAGGGTAACATTACGTTACCTGTCCTTTATGCGATGAATCAGAAAAACGAAAAGAAGAAAATCATGGATGTTTTTTCAGAAGAGCTCCATGCTTCTCAAGAGCAGGTGGATCAAGTTCTGTCCATTGTGAAATTGTCAGGTGGTATTGAACACTCTCGACAGATTAGCGATCGCTACCTTCAAAAAGCTTTCTTTGAACTAGAACAGCTACCCGCTTCTTCAGCAAGAACGTCACTTAGACAAATCGCAGAATATATCGGCAAGAGAAAACATTAAAAGGAAATGTTGTTATTTTTGCGAATATTTGATAGAATTTTGAAGGGCAGATAAATAGTTCTGCCCTATACATACAAAGTGTTGAAAGTGAGGAGATTTTTGTGGAGAAAACTTTTCTAATGGTAAAGCCTGACGGTGTTCAACGTAATTTGATTGGTGGAATTGTATCACGCTTTGAGAATAAAGGATTTAATTTAGTAGGGGCAAAATTGATGACGGTTTCAAAAGACCTTGCAGAAACTCATTATGGTGAACACAAAGAGCGTCCATTCTTCGGGGAACTTGTTGACTTTATTACATCAGGTCCTGTCTTCGCAATGGTTTGGGAAGGTGAGAATGTTATTTCTACTGCTCGTACGATGATGGGGGCAACGAATCCAAAAGATGCTAATCCAGGAACCATTCGCGGTGACTACGGTGTTCAAGTAAGTATGAATGTGATCCACGGCTCAGATTCACCTGAAAGTGCAGAGCGTGAAATTGCATTGTTTTTTAATGAGAATGAATTAAATGAATATACAAAAACGGTTTCGAAGTGGGTTTAATTTTTTTGAAAGAAAAATGAAAGCGCTTATATAAAAAGAACCAGACAGATTTCTGTCTGGTTCTTTTTTTAGTCAAAACGATGAATAGGCGGTTAGATCATTGGGAATTCAAAACCTTTTTCCTGTTCAAGTGTATAGGCAATTCTAAATAATAAAGTATCGTTGAATTTGCCGGTCGCAGCCTGTAGACCTACGGGTAAGCCAGATCGCGCTTTTCCGACTGGGATCGATATCGCTGGATGCCCAGTACAATTATATAACTGGGTCATCATCCAATCAGAGATTGGGGCGGCAGCTTTTCCGTTTATCGTATCAGGACCTTCGATTTGATGTGAAAAAGCAGTTACTCCAACAACTGGAGACAGAATAGCGTCATACCGATCTAACTCTTGTTGAAGTGTGTTCCAAATGATCGTACGCTTCATTTCGGTTTCTCTTAATTCTATTGCGCTAAGCTGTCTACCGGATTCAATCATGCGAGAAACAGAGAGACTAAATTGTGAAGGGAAGCGATCATAAAGCGACCCGTAAGCTGTTGCCAAACCCACATACCACATCTTGTTGAAGAATGAAATCAATTCTTCAAGTTTCATACCAAATTGAAATGGGATATTTTCTACGATTGCCCCGTGGTCACGTAAAAGACTGATCGCTTCTTCTAGCGGACCTAAAATTTCTTGCTCAAAGGGATACAATCCAAAGTTTTCTGTAAAGGCGAACCTTTTACCTTTAACACCTAATTTCATTTCCTCAAGTAAATTTTCTTCTGGGACTGGAACCGAATACGGATCCGTTGGCTGGTAGCCTTCCATCACAGAGAGGAGGAGAGCTGCGTCACCGGTTGATCTTGCCATTGGACCATAATGAACAAAAGGCTGAGTCGTTCCAAAGCGATTGAAAGGTGAGCTGTCAAACGGTACGCGACCAAACGTTGGTTTGTGACCAATAATGCCATTTAGGCATGAAGGAATACGAATCGAACCGCCTCCATCACTACCTTCTGCTAGTGGCACGCACTTGCTTGCTACTGCAGCAGCAGATCCACCACTTGATCCTCCAGCAGTTCTAGAATGGTCCCATGGATTCTTTGTCGGACCTACTAAGAGATTGTCTGTTGTCCCTTTATGCCCGAATTCTGGTGTATTTGTTTTTCCGATAATAATAGCACCTGCGTTTCGAATCCTTTTTACAATTGTCGGCTCTGATTGTGGAATGTGATCCTTAAAAAGTGGAGAACCAAATGTAGTACGCCGGCCGGCTACTGATGTAAGATCTTTTAATGCGATTGGTACACCGTGCAAAGGTCCTCTTGTACCTGTATTCATCAGTTCTTTTTCAGCTGCTTTTGCTTCTTCTATCGCTTGTTCTTCAAATACAGTGATAAATAAATTCAGTTTAGGATTCAAACGTTTTATTCGATTAAGATGACTTTGCACAACTTCCACAGGCGAAATCTCTTTTGCTTTTATTTTTTTTGCCATGGATTGAGCTGTAAGGTTTGTGATTTCCATCCAGACACTTCCTTGTTGTAGGTTATATCTTCAACATTAACCAAAGAAAACGGATGAAGCAATTCTGCTAGAGAAAAGAATAAAAATTTTGTGTTTTTTTAGTTAAATTGTGTTAGGATATGCCCAACCATCATTGAAAAAGTTAAAAATACTTACACGAATTTTATATGGTGTGATATAGTAGTACGTAAAAGCGCCAAAGCATAATGGAGGAGATTGAGATGAGATACTTAACAGCAGGAGAATCACACGGACCGCAGCTAACAACAATACTTGAAGGACTTCCTTCTGGTCTTGAGCTATTGGCAGAAGATATTAACACTGAACTTGCGAGGCGCCAGCTTGGATATGGGCGTGGTCGACGTATGCAAATTGAGAAGGATCAAGTCCAAATATTAAGCGGAGTTCGACATGCGAAATCGACGGGTGCTCCCATTGCGCTTGTTGTAGAAAATAAAGACTGGACGCACTGGAAAAATTATATGGGTGCAGAGCCATTAACGAAAGAACAAGAAGAAAACATGAAGCGTCAAATCTCACGTCCGCGTCCTGGGCATGCAGATTTAAATGGCGCTATTAAATATAACCATCGTGACATGAGAAACGTATTGGAACGTTCATCTGCTAGAGAAACAACGGTAAGAGTTGCTGCTGGAGCTGTAGCTAAAAAACTACTCAATACACTTGGTATTAAGGTAGCTGGGCATGTGCGCATGATTGGAGGGATTGAGAGTCAATACGATGGTGGTATGTCTCTTGAAGAAGTTCAACGTGTTTCTGAAGAATCGCCTGTTCGAAGCCTTGATGAAAAAGCAGGAAATAAAATGATGGAAGCAATTGATGATGCTAAAAAGAATGGCGATTCAATTGGAGGCATCGTAGAAGTAATCGTCGAGGGTCTACCTGTAGGTCTTGGAAGTCATGTTCACTATGATCGTAAGCTTGATGCCAAAATTGCAGGAGCTGTCATGAGTATCAATGCGTTTAAAGGGGTTGAGTTTGGAATAGGCTTTGAGGCAGCTAGAAAGCCTGGTAGTGAAGTTCACGACGAAATTCAATGGTCTGAGTCAGAAGGATACACGCGAAAAACTAATCGACTTGGAGGCTTTGAGGGCGGTATGACGACAGGAATGCCTATAGTCGTAAAAGGGGTTATGAAACCTATCCCAACACTATACAAACCATTGCAAAGTGTAGATATCGATTCAAAGGAGCCTTTCCAGGCAAGTATTGAACGATCGGACAGCTGTGCAGTACCGGCAGCTAGCGTTGTTGCTGAGAATGTTGTCGCGTGGGAAGTCGCTTGTTCGATTCTTGATAAATTTGGTCATGATCGAATGGAAGAAATTGCGGAAGCGCTAGATCGCTACAGGACATATAGCCGGGAGTTTTAATGATGGATTCACTATCGATTGATACAAATGATGGCAGCTATCCCGTTTATATCGGAACTGGGATACGCTTCAAATGGCAAGAGCTGGTCAAAGGCCCCTACTCAAGTTTCTTCATTATTACTGACGAAGAAGTGGAAGGAAGATATTTATCATCGATTCAGCAGGATAAAGAAATACAAACGTTTGTCGTTCCATCAGGGGAGGAATCCAAATCATTTTCCCGTTATCATGAAGTGATGACTGCGTTGCTTAAAGCTGATTTAGATCGGCAAGCCTGCATCATTGCTCTTGGGGGAGGAGTTGTAGGAGATCTTGCAGGTTTTGCTGCCGCTACATATATGCGGGGCATTGATTTTGTTCAAATTCCTACAACGCTACTTGCTCATGATTCAAGTGTTGGTGGGAAGACAGGGATTAATCATGAACTTGGGAAAAACTTAATTGGTGCTTTTCATCAACCAGCAGCCGTTATTTATGATACAGAGTGCCTGCAAACCTTACCAGCTCGAGAATGGCGCTCAGGATTTAGTGAAGTGATTAAGCATGCGCTTATTCATGATGAAGCATTTTTAAAATGGTTAATGGAAAGCGGAAAGCCTGTGCAGGATTATAGCGATGAAGAGCTTCAATTTATCATTAAAAAAGGTATTGCTGTGAAAGGTGCTATCGTAAAAGAAGATGAGCGTGAAAAAGGAATTCGTGCTTACCTAAACTTTGGTCATACGCTTGGTCACGCTATTGAAGCAGAGCTAGGATATGGCAAAATGACTCATGGAGAAGCAGTGGCTATTGGTATGATTTATGCGCTTCGTTTGAGCGAGGAATATTTTCAAACAACACTTCGTATGGATGACATAAAGAAATGGTTTCAAGAAATTGGCCTCCCTACAACAGTTCCAAAAGAGCTTAATACGAATCAATTAATTGAGAGAATGAAGAAAGACAAAAAAGCAGAAAACAAAACGCTGCAGCTTGTTTTATTAAAGAGAATTGGTCAACCAATTAAGGTGAAGGTAAACGATGATATCGCTCTTAAATTACTTCGAGCTAGTATAGAAGGGAGTGGAGCTCATTGATTCGAGGGATTCGAGGAGCAACAACGGTTAGTCTTAATGACAAGGAAGAAATTATTCGTGCAACGACTTCGTTACTTGAACAATTAATCGAGCAAAATGACGTTGAACCGAATCGGGTAGCATCCATTCAATTTACGATGACTAGAGACTTAGATGCGGTATTTCCAGCTGAAGCAGTCCGCGCATTTAAAGGATGGTCAAATGTTCCTTTGCTATGCTCATCAGAAATCCCAGTTCAAGGTGCGTTACCTTTGTGCATTCGAGTATTAATGACGGTGAATACATCAATGGATCAGCAACAAATCAAGCATGTTTACCTGGAGAAAGCTATATCGCTTCGTCCCGACCTTGCGAGTTGACAAATCGAGAGCATCATACTAGGATAGAAATAAGTTTAGAGCAGAGGCAATAGTAGGTTTTATGAGTTGAGAGAGCTGAGAATAGGATAGTTGAGTTGAGGAGAGCTTAGAGGGATACGTCTATACACCCCCTGAGGTTATTCAGGGGGTTTTTATATACCCTTTTAAGGTATTGCTAACATTCAGACGATTTAAGTCTGCTATTTGTTATACCACTATATTAACATCCTCGGAATACTCAGGTTTCCATTCTCCATAACAAAACATGGAGAGGTGAGAAAGTTGACTACAGATTATTCTTCTTTTCAAAGGGATGCCACACAGTTCGGCATGATCCCGATAATGAAGTCGTATTTTCTTGATACGGCGACACCCATTCAAATTTTTCAAAACATTGGTAAACGAGCAAGTTTTCTATTAGAGAGTAGTGATCAGGAGTCGAAATGGTCACGCTACTCCTTTATTGGAGTCGATCCAATTTATTCGCTAATTGAACAAAAAGGAACTTTTACCGTTATTGATGCCAACGGTTCAGATATTCTGCAACGAAATGATTTTCAATCAGGTGTAAAAGCTTTGTTTAATTATTTAAACCCGAAGCTTCCAGATCATGATTTTCCTTTTTATGGTGGCGCTGTTGGCTATATCGGTTATGACGCTGTTAGCCAATTTGATAAAGTTCCACTTCATCCAGATCGGGATGAGGATATGCCGCTTTTTCATTTCATTGTTTGTGAGAATTTATTAATTTTTGATCATCATTTAAAGCGTTTGACGGTTTGTCATCATGCAAGATTAAGGGAAGGAGCGGATGTTGAAGAGATATACAACAATGCTTTCTCTGTGATGGAAGAGCTGGTCACTCTTTCTTCAAAGTCAAACCAATCGGAAGTGATGGTACTGCCTGAAGATACTTCTCACGAAGTGGATTTCTCACAAATAAAATCGAATTATGAAAAGCAACAATTTTTAAATGATGTAAATAAAATAAAATCTTACATTGAGGAGGGTGATGTCTTTCAAGCTGTATTATCTCAGCGATTTGAAAAAGATGTCACGATTGGAGGGTTGGATCTTTATCGGGTCCTTCGCGTCATTAATCCATCTCCCTATATGTTTTATTTAAAGATGAATGATTTTGAAATTATTGGGAGCTCACCTGAGAAATTAGTTCAGGTTCGGGATGGTGAAATTGAGATCGATCCAATAGCTGGTACGAGAAAGCGCGGTAGAACTGACCAAGAAGATAATGAACTTGCAGAAGAATTACTTCAAGACGAGAAAGAGCGAGCGGAACATTACATGCTCGTTGATCTGGCGAGAAATGATGTTGGTCGAGTAGCGGAATATGGCAGTGTGTCGGTACCGCAGCTGATGGACATTGGACGCTTTTCTCATGTGATGCACATTATATCAAAAGTAACGGGAGTTTTAGCACCTCAATTCACTAGTTTAGATGCTGTTGTAGCCTCCTTCCCTGCAGGAACTGTGTCTGGCGCTCCGAAAGTACGGGCGATGCAAATCTTAAATGAGCTGGAACCAACTTCACGATCGATTTACTCAGGCGCGATCGGTTATATCGGTTTCGATGGAAACATTGACTCATGTATCGCGATTCGAACAATGGTTATTAAGGATGGAACTGCATACGTACAGGCTGGAGCAGGCATTGTAGCTGATTCAATACCAGAAAATGAATGGGAAGAGACTCGAAATAAAGCGAGCGCTTTGATTAAAGCAATACAAGTGGCTGAAGCGATTTTCGATAAAAAGGAGGAGCAGCTTAATGTTTAAAGAACAATTAAGTAGGATGATTGAAGGTCATACTCTGACAGAATCTGAAGCGGAACAAGTGATGGATATCATTATGGAAGGAAGAGCAAACGATGCACAAATTGCGAGCTTTTTAACGATTCTTCACATGAGAGGTGAATCGATTGAAGAACTGACAGGGTTTGTTCGCTCGCTCCGAAATCATGTTGTTCAGTTAGATCATGGTGGCCTTCCGCTTATCGATACTTGTGGAACAGGTGGCGACGGACACTCTACCTTTAACATATCTACAGCTTCTGCCATTCTCGTTTCGAGTCTTGGGGTGAAAGTTGCGAAACACGGTAACAAAGCAGTGTCTTCCAAAAGTGGTAGTGCAGATGTTTTGGACCAGCTTGGCATCCCGACTCAGTCAAGCCGGGACGAAGCAGTTGCAACCCTTAAAGAAAAAAACATGTGCTTTCTATTTGCACCAAACTATCATGTCGCAATGAAACACGCTGTAAATGCGCGGAGGGCGATTGGTTTTAGAACGGTCTTTAATAGCCTCGGTCCTCTAGCAAACCCGGCTGGTAGTCAGTCTCAGTTAATTGGAGTTTATAGTCATGAAAAGGCACTGAAAATGGCAGAAGCATTGAAGCGTCTCGGCACAGAGCGTGCACTACTCGTCACTGGTGGAGAAGGAATCGATGAGTGTTCTATTTCCACTTATACTGATTTCGTTGAATTGAGGAATGGTGAAATCAGTACGTATCGCCGCACTCCAGAGGAAGTTGGACTTGTTACAGGTAACCCAAAGGATTTGGTAGTAAACAATTCAAAAGAAAGTGCAGATTTGATAGAGAAAGTTTTTAACGATCAAGGAAACGAAGCTAGTACAGGAATTGTTCTTTACAACGCCGGAGCAGCTCTTTATCTAGCTGGAGCTTGTGAAACTATTAAGGATGGTGTTCAAATGGCAAAAGAAGCCATTTTGAATGGGACAGGTCAAGATCAACTAAAGACATTAAGCGCAAACAAGGAGCTGAATGTTCATGCTTGAGCAAATTATTAAAGTAAAACACGAAGAGATGGAACGATTTAGTATGCCTGAAGATGAAAAATTAGCAAACGTTTCTCTTCTTGAAAGCCTGCGTAAGCCAACGCACGAGGTAGGCTTAATTGCAGAAGTAAAAAAGGCATCACCTTCTAAAGGGATCATCAATGCGAACTTTGATCCTGTAGAAGTAGCAAAAGCTTATGAAAAAGCGGGTGCAGATGCGATTTCCGTTTTAACTGACGAGTCGTTCTTTATGGGGGCGAACGCATTTCTAACGGAAGTAAAAAAGCACGTGTCCTTACCAATTTTGCGAAAAGATTTTATCATTGATATACGGCAAATAGATGAGAGTAAACGAATTGGCGCAGATGCGATTTTATTGATTGTAACGGCGCTTGGTGCAGAGAAAACAAAAGAATTTTATGATTATGCTTTAAATTTAGGGTTAGAATGTCTAGTTGAGGTACATTCGAAGGAAGAGCTTGAAGAGCTTACGTCGTACTTCACTCCAACTATTATTGGAGTGAACAATCGAAATCTTGCTACATTTGAGACGTCGACTAAACAAACACATTCACTCAGTCAGTTCATTCCTGCAGCTACGTTGATGATTAGCGAAAGTGGAATATCTACCTATGAGGATATTAAAGATGTGAAAAGTGCCGGTGCGAAAGCCGTATTAGTTGGTGAGGCACTCATGAGAGATGGAACTTATGAAAAAGGAATTAAGCGTTTGTTCGGTGAAAAAGTTCATGAGGAAGCCTGATCTTAAGTTGTGCGGTAATCGTTCGTTAGAGGATTGGGAGAGCGTTAGAGTGAGCGGTGTCCCATATGCAGGGTTTATTTTTGCCAATAGCGTTCGGCGCGTTACAGATGAACAAGTGAAAGTCTGGTTAAACGATTATCCACCGCTAAATGATACGAAAATTGTAGGAGTGTTTGTAAATCCGGAATTAGAAGAGTTAGCGCAAACGGTAAGTGAAGTTCCGCTTGATGTCCTTCAACTTCACGGTAGTGAAACGCCGGCATTTGTTGCAAAGATAAAACAAATGACAGGTAAAACAATTTGGAAAGTAATCCATCACGGTAAATCCGCTCTAGATGAAATGAAGCGGTTTGATGGTGTAGCTGATGGATATGTCGTAGACACGAAATTACCTGGGCAATGGGGTGGGACAGGCAAACGATTTGATTGGGATTCGATTCCATCTTATCAAGCGGAAGCTGTAAGTCAAAAAGTACCTCTATTTATTGCGGGCGGCGTAAAGGTAGATAATGTGCAAGAACTATTAAGCTATCAACTAGATGGTATTGATGTATCAAGTGGAATTGAAACGAATGATAGAAAAGATAAGGCGAAAATGAACGATTTAATCGAAAGGCTGGGATAACAATGTCAACAAGTGTACCTGATCAACGCGGAAGATATGGTAGATACGGTGGAAAGTATGTTCCTGAAACAGCTATGTATGCGCTAGAAGAATTAGAACAGTCGCTAAACGAAGCAATGGCAGATCAAGAGTTTATGAAAAGCTACCATGATGAATTAAAGAAGTACTCAGGGCGGCCTACACCGATTACTCATGCCGAGAATTTATCCAAAAGACTTGGTGGTGCACAAATTTACTTGAAGCGTGAAGATTTGAATCATACGGGTGCACATAAATTAAACAATGCGATCGGCCAGGCGCTTTTAGCTGTTCGAATGGGGAAAGAAAAAATTGTAGCCGAGACTGGTGCAGGACAGCATGGTGTGGCAGCAGCAACCGTGGCAGCGCGTTTCGGTTTAGAGTGCAAAGTGTTTATGGGAGAAGAGGATATTAGAAGGCAGGAATTGAATGTTTTTAGAATGAAGCTTCTAGGGGCGGAAGTTGTACCAGTGTCTTCAGGCAGTCGAACATTAAAAGATGCTACAAATGAGGCGATTCGTTACTGGGTAGCCAACGTTGAAGATACGTTTTATTTAATTGGTTCTGTTGTAGGGCCTCATCCTTATCCTAAAATGGTAAGAGACTTCCAACGCGTGATTGGTGACGAATCGCGAGAACAAATGGAAGGATTACCTGATAAAGTGATTGCTTGTGTTGGTGGTGGGAGTAATGCAATGGGAATGTTCTACCCATTTCTTAAAGATGACGTTGATTTAATAGGTGTGGAAGCTGCAGGTAAAGGAATTCATACAGGGGAACACGCTGCAACGCTGTCTGAAGGACGCCTTGGAGTCATTCATGGTTCAATCACTTATCTTTTACAGAACGAAACAGGTCAAATTCAGGAGCCTCACTCCATTTCTGCTGGTCTTGATTACCCTGGGATTGGACCGGAGCATGCCTATTTAAATGAGACGGGTCGCGTAACGTATGTAGGCATCACGGATGCAGAGGCGCTTGATGCTTTAAAAGTTCTTTCTGAAGAAGAAGGCATCATTCCGGCGATTGAAAGTGCTCATGCACTCTCAGAAGCCATTAAACAAGCGCAAAATATGAATCAAGAAGAACGTATTCTTGTATGCCTTTCTGGAAGAGGCGATAAAGATGTGCATACGATAATGGAGCATCTTGGAGGTGACGGAGATGAATAAACGATTTGAACAATACGTGAACGGTCGGACGGATCTTTTTATTCCATTTATTGTAGCTGGCGATCCAACAGAAGAAACAACCATCGATTTAGCATTAATGTTGCAGGAAGAAGGAGCAAACGCTATTGAACTCGGCATCCCGTATTCTGATCCATTAGCAGATGGTCCAGTCATTCAGCGCGCATCATTACGTGCGCTTGAACATGGTATGAGCCTTGAAAAGGCGATGGGTCTCGTGAAGCAAATGCGAAAAAAAGGACTTGAAATTCCAGTTGTGATATTTACTTATTACAATCTTTTGTTACAATTAGGAGAAGAACGCTTCTTCGCTTTAGTGCGAGAAAATGATATTGACGGACTTTTGGTTCCAGATCTTCCTTTTGAAGAAAGTGAAGAGTGGAGGGAAAGCTGCAATGCTAATGAGACTGCGCTGATTTCTCTTGTTGCGCCAACAACTTCAGATAAAAGACTGCAAGCGATATCGAAAGAAGCTACTGGATTTCTTTATTGCGTCTCATCACTCGGTGTAACGGGTACAAGAACTGATTTTCATTCTTCTGTATTTACATTTCTCGATCGGGTGAAAGAGCATAGTAGGATTCCAGTTGCAGTTGGTTTTGGAGTATCTGCTCCTGAACAAGTTGAGAAATTAAAAGATCACTGCGATGGCGTTATTGTTGGCAGTGCCATTATTCGTCAAGTAGAGGAACAAGTGGAAGTGTTGAAGAACGAAGCATCCCTTAAAGAAGGGGTTGATCAAATTCGGTCATATGTTCGAAATTTGATTTCTCCATATGGGAAAGCGAAAATCCATTCGTGAGGTGCAGGCATGATTCCAAAAAGACAAATGAAAGGGTTAACCCCTTACAAGCCAGGTAAACCAATTGAAGAAGTAAAGAAAGAACTCGGTCTTAAACAAGTCATTAAGCTTGCTTCAAATGAAAATCCATTTGGTTCTTCTCAAAGTGTGAAAGAGGCGATTGAAAAAGAATTGTCGCAATTACACATTTATCCAGATGGTTATGCAGCTTCTCTCCGGACTGAGGTAGCAAATCATCTTAATGTAAATGAAGATCAGCTCGTTTTCGGTAATGGCTCAGATGAAGTCGTTCAAATTCTTTGCAGAACGTATCTTGAAAAAGGAACTAACACGGTGATGGCTACACCAACTTTTCCGCAATACCGTCATAACGCCGTCATCGAAGATGCTGAGGTTCGTGAAGTTCCGTTAATGGATGGAAAGCATCAATTAAATGAGATGTTACAAGCTATTGATGAGAATACGCGAATCATTTGGGTTTGTTCACCTAATAATCCGACTGGAGAACACATTCCAGAGGATGAGCTATTTGCGTTTTTGAATAAGGTGCCAGATCACGTGCTTGTGGTAATGGATGAAGCATACAAAGAATATGTGACCGCTACTGATTTTCCTGACACGATTGCAACCCTTTCAAAATATAAAAATCTGGTCGTTTTACGAACGTTTTCTAAAGCTTATGGCATCGCTGCGTTGCGCGTTGGGTATGGTGTAGCTAACCCGGAAGTGATCGCATCAATTGAACCTTCCAGAGAACCTTTTAATACTTCCCGCGTCGCACAAGCTGCTGCAATTGCTGCCCTAAGAGACCAGCAATTTATAGAGATGTGTCGAGAAGAAAACGAGAAGGGTCGCGCTCTTTACTATGCTTTTTGTGAGCAATATGAATTATCTGTGTATCCTTCTCAAGGGAATTTTGTTCTTATCGATTTTGGTATTCCAGCAGATGAAGTATTTGACTATCTCATGAAGCATGGGTACATTGTCCGCTCTGGTTCTGCTCTCGGCTTTCCAACTTCAGCGCGAATAACCGTCGGATCGGAAGAGCAAAACAAGGAAATCATTGGCTGTATATCGCAATTTCTTAATGACAAGAGAATGCGAAAGTCATGAGTAAAAATGTAGCAATCATCGGTCTTGGACTAATCGGAGGATCGATTGCTCTGGCAATTAAAGCAGGGCATCAGAATGCCATGATTACAGGGTTCGATGTGAATCAAAACCAGCTTGATCTTGCAAAAGCTCTTCGTGTTGTAGATGACACCGCTTCTTCTCTTGAAGAAGCGGTGCAAAAAGCAGACTATATCATGATTGCAGCTCCTGTCGTTCAAACGGAGCAAATCCTAGAACAACTTTCCTCAATAAAATTAAAGGTTGGCGTCATCGTATCGGATGTGGGAAGTACTAAGCTTTCGATCGTAAGTCATGCGAAGAATATTCTTAATCCTTCTATTACATTTATTGGTGGGCATCCGATGGCTGGCTCCCACAAAACAGGCGTGACAGCAGCAAAATCCCACCTGTTTGAGAATGCTTTTTATATTTTAACGCCAGACGATGCTGTCGATCGATCGAAACTACACGACTTAATGGACCTTTTAAGTTCTACCAATGCTACTTTTGTTGAGCTTGAAGCTAAGGAACATGATTATTTAGTCGGATTAATTAGTCATTTCCCGCATATTTTAGCTGCAAGTCTTGTGAATTTTGTTAGTGATCGAAATGATAGTCAGCGCTTTAACGTCGCAAGGTTTGCAGCTGGAGGGTTTCGAGACATTACGCGTATCGCATCAGCTAGTCCTGTGATGTGGCGTGACATTCTGTTGCGGAACAAAGATGTTTTACTTCAGATGACAGAAGACATGAAGTTAGAATTAGATAGAATTCAGGGCTATATTAAAGAAGAAAATGAGGACGGTATTTTTAATTATTTTTCGGGCGCGAAAGACTTTCGTGATGGATTACCTGTTCGCTCAAGAGGGGCGATACCGGCCTTTTATGATTTGTTCCTTGATGTACAGGATCAGCCCGGTGTAATCGCTGCTGTTACGCAAAAACTCGCAAAGGAAGAAATTTCAATTACAAACATTCGAATCATTGAAACCCGAGAAGATATTATGGGTGTGCTTCGAGTGAGCTTTCGCTCAGAAACGGACCGTGATAATGCGAAAGTAATCCTAGATCGTGATTTTGAAACATATGTAGATGATAAATAAGGAGAACGTAACTATGGAAACAATAACGAAAGCGCACAGTCTTAAGGGAACAGTCGTGATACCTGGAGATAAATCAATATCCCACCGTGCGATCATGTTTGGTTCAATTGCTAATGGCACAACGAGGATTACGAACTTCCTTCCTGGAGCAGATTGTTTAAGTACCATTTCCTGTTTTAAACAGATGGGGGTTCGTATTGAACAAGATGGCGCATCTGTTGTTGTAGAAGGGCAAGGAATTGAAGGACTCAAGGAACCTTCTGAGCTTCTCGATGTAGGAAATTCGGGTACTACTTTTCGCTTAATGATGGGATTACTTGCGGGTCGCCCTTTTCACTCGGTTTTAGCGGGAGACGAGTCAATTGCTAAACGACCGATGAATCGTGTAACGGTTCCATTATCACAGATGGGTGCTGTCATTGATGGAAGAGAGCAGGGCACATTTGCACCAATCTCAATCCGAGGTGGCAATTTGAAAGGCATTACATATCAGTCGCCTGTCGCAAGTGCTCAGGTTAAATCAGGCATTCTTCTTGCTGGTTTACAAGCTGAAGGGGTTACGACTGTTTCTGAAACACACCGCTCCAGAAATCACACCGAAAATATGCTGGAGAGTTTCGGCGTAAAGGTTAATAGAGATGGACTTTCAGTTAGTGTAGAAGGCGGTCAACAGCTAACTGCTACGAATGTTGAAGTACCTGGAGATATTTCTTCAGCTGCCTTTTTCCTCGTAGCGGGGGCAATCGTTCCAAACAGCACAATAACCTTATTAAATGTTGGCATTAACGAAACAAGATCCGGTATATTAGATGTTCTTGAACAAATGGGTGCAGCATTATCGATTAAAAATAGACGAGTAGTCAATCAAGAAGAAGTAGCAGATCTTACGATTTGTACGAGCGATCTTCGTGAAGCAGTCATTGAAGGGGATATCATTCCACGCTTAATTGATGAGTTGCCGATTATTGCGCTTCTTGCAACCCAGGCGAATGGAAAGACAATTATTCGCAATGCTGAAGAATTAAAAGTAAAAGAAACGAACCGCATAGATGCGGTGGTGGAAGCTTTGCAAACTTTAGGGGCATCAATTACTGGTACACCAGACGGCATGGTGATAGAAGGACCTACGCCTCTTCATGGTGGGGAAGTTTCAAGTTTAGGTGATCATCGGATCGGTATGATGCTTGCTGTCGCTGGATGTATAACTGAAGGTGCTGTCGAGCTCGCATTACCTGATGCTATCAAAGTGTCATATCCTGATTTCTTTGACCATTTGAAGAAGCTAAAAGCAGGTTCCTAGGAACCTGCTATTTGGTTTTTGTAACTGGAACTGCTGAATTTTTTAAAAAATACGCAAAATTTTCTAAAAAATCAGTTGATTTTATATCTTTTCCTGTTATACTAAACGTAGTAATGGTTTCTCTCCACTCCTATCCATATTTATTTTGTCCCTGTGTTTTGAAAGCGCTAACAAACGCTTTCTGCACAGGGAATTTTTTTCATTGATCTTAATTAATAAATTTCCTCATTTCTAGACTTACTTATTTCAGGAATTTAGGCAATGAAGTTGAAGATGACGAAATTCTTGATTATGATGGAGGAGACCCATTCATTTCAGAGCTTTGTCGTAAATAACAGAAAGAGAATCATCCTTTACAGCTAAAATGAAGGGTGGCGCAATAAAAAGAGTTTATGCTTGGAGTCATCGAAATAAAATAAGTAGTGTTAGAAGGAGTTTTGGAACGTGGATCGTCTTAAACAGGCTGTCTCATTAATTGAGTCGGGAAATTTTGAAAAAGGTTTAACAGAACTAAAAGAAGTACGAAAAGAAGCTGATCATGAAAGCTTATATGATCTCTCCAACATTTACTACAGTCTTGGACTTATTGAAGATTCCAGAGACGTCGTAGAAGAGCTACTTATTCATTACCCAAATGAAGGTGAATTACTTGTACAGGCAGCGGAATGCTATGTTGATCTTGAACAAGAGCAGGATGCCATTGCTGCTTTAAATAAAATTGATGAAAACGATGCTGCGTATCCACCTGCCCTTCTCTTATTGGCCGATCTTTACCAAACGGAAGGATTGGAAGAAGTTGCAGAGCAAAAACTGCTGGAGGCAAAGCGACTTTCTCCTGATGAACCGATCATCGATTTTGGACTTGGTGAATTTTATTTAACACAAGGTCATCATTTAAAGGCAGTTCCTTACTATGAAGCAGTTCTTGGTACCAAAGGAGAGCTTGCCAATGAAAATATTGAACTTCGATTGGCTGAAGCATTGAGCGGAAGTGGACAATTTGAAGATGCGCTTACTTACTATGAGAAGGGACTCGAGAACGCGCGTGAAATTAACGCCCTGTTTGGTTATGGTTTTACGGCGCTTCAAATCAATGAATACCGAAAAGCCATTAATGCGTTTAATGAGCTAAAAGAGCTAGATCCGCAGTATAGTACACTTTATCCTTATCTTGCCAAAGCTTATGAAGAAGAAGGTGCGGTAGCTGAAGCAATTGAGGTGCTAGCTCAAGGAATTAAATTTGATGAATTTAATGAGGAGCTATATATACAAGCTAGTAGGTTAACCTTTAAAACACACGATAATGCAAGCGGAGAACAGTATTTACGTGAATTACTAGCCATTAATCCAGCGCATATAGAAGCTGCGAAAACGCTAGCTGCTTATTTGAAGACAGAGGAACGATATGAAGATATTTTGGATCTCTTGCGAAACATTGAAGAGGGAGAGCAAAGTGATCCATATCTTGATTGGTCAGCGGCAACAGCATATGCACAGGTGGAAGAGTATAAAGATGCCATAAAACGCTATGAAAATGCATATACTTATTTCAGACAGGATCCAATTTTTCTAGAGGAATATGGCGCCTTCTTAATTGAAGAAGGTAGAAGAGAAGAAGCAGTGAAAGCCTTCAAGCTTGCTCTAGAGCTAGACCCATCGCTCGTCCATCTTGAAGAAGAAATTTTGAGGTTTGATGAGGAAACTTTCAAAGAGGATTAAAGGTGAAGAAGGAAATGTATCTTCAATGACGAATTGTTAAATTAGGAAAATCTCAGGGAGGAATCGCTATGAGCAGCTCCGTTTCTGTCGTTGAAAAAAAAGACTTTCTGAAATGGTTTCTAAAGAAGTATCAGGTGAAGAAACGTGAATGTGTCTGGCTTTTGAATTATTTAATAAGTGATGAAGTGTTGATGGGGAATGTTCATTTTGTTGAAAACGCTGAATTTTGTCCAAAAGCGCTTGTGATTTCCACGCACTGTGTAGAAAATGCGCCTTTTCGTTTTTACAAACATAACATCATTACGACAGACCCTGAAAAGTCTTTTCATGACATTCGCCTGAATCAGGACGAGCCTATTTATATTCAGCTAAACTTCAAAAGTAAAAATGTTTCTCCTCACTACGTAGCTGTTTTAGAAGAGAATCCATTTTTACCGGAGAATATGGCAGCTGATAAAAAATATTCGTTTATGGCTGAAATGGTTCTCGACGAGTCATTCACACGTTTCAAAAAAGAATCCATTTTGAAACAAATTGATGAAGCACTGGATCGAAATGATGAAATAGCGTTTCTCCACTTAAGTAAGCAATTGAGTCATTTATAACCCCTGATTGATCAGGGGTTTTTTGTTTGCCTTAAGTATTTTGGAACGTGCGTTCTAGGAAAAATCTTCAACACTTTCTAAACAAATGATATACTAGAAAGAAATGCAAGAACTAGGGACGGCGAATGAATGAGATTGAACAGATCGGCTTAATGAAAGGAGAGAAAGAGTTGATTCGAACCCTAGAATACGAGGATATTCCTCTCGTTAAAGAGATGCCCACGGGGATAGAAGATGATTACGTTATTCGCATCATACATAAACTAATGCAAGAAGAGAAGATAGTAGGATATTTCAAGAAAGAAATGCTTGTTGGTATTGCTGGCCTGACGATATTTGAAGGTGAAGCTGCTGTCCTAGGTCGATTACGAACACATAGTGATTTTCGAAAAAAAGGGATCGCTTCAGAATTAATGAATACATTGCAAATTGAGGCATTTGAAAACCCAGCTATTATCTGGGTTGGCTATGCAACAGAAGACTATAACACGGGAGGTAACTGTATAGCGCCTCATTTGCTGATGCAGCTTGAATCGCAAATTGTGTCTTCTCGTATAAGTCCACACACAATCATCGGACAAACCGTTACAAGGTCGTTTAATAGAGTGACAGAAGAGAATAAGAAAGCTACGATCGAAAAGTACTGGAAAGAGAGTGGTCAATCATTTTTCCCTTACTTGATCTATTATCCACTTCCATACTTACCTTCTCTTTCTTCCACTTATCTTGAGCAAGTAGAGCTATTTGCTAACGATACGGGTGGGTTTATGCTGGTGAAAGAAGAGAAAGGTGCTTCGTATTTGCATGTTAAGGTCTTAAATGAAACAACGCTATATAGCAGAGACATGTGGAAAATGGTTAACGCTTATGCGATAGAAGAAGCAAGAACCATATGGATCGACTTGCCAATACAGCAGGCTAAGTGGCTAGAACCTTATTCTCACCAAACAACTTGGTGTTTATATGGACAAAAAAGGAGTTTATACAATGAGATGGACTGAAGCAGATATTGCGTTATTTGAAAAAGAAAAAGAATATGTAGATACAGTCGTTCTTCCACTCGTTCCAATATCAATGACGAACAGTATGAAAACGATCGTATCAATGGGAGAGTATATCTCAATCATATCAAATGAACTAGAAAGACAATTAAAAGGTCGTCTTCTTTTGCTACCTGCTTATACCTATTTAATTTCAGAGGAACAAGCTTTTAAGACGGACCGCTTGAAAAAGATAGAGGAAGAATTGCATGTAGGAGGTATTAAACATATTATCACCTTAACTGCCGATGTAGAATGGAAACAGGTGGAGGACCAAATCTCGAGTGCTTTATTATGGATGCCGGCAATTCCACTTGAACATATGGATGAACAATACAAAATGGAAACGGTCTCAGCTCAGGTAAAGCAGGTTTTACAATTTGTAACAAATACGTGGCAAAGTAATATAAATAGTTGATTTGTGGCATGCTAAAGACCAATCCGAATATTGACAGAGCAAGACTGACTACGCTATCATAGGAATGTCCTAGTTATATGTGTGTACTATTATGTCCGGCTGGACTGACTTCATAGGATAGGGGGGAAACCAATGGCGAAGAAGAAGGAAGTAACAAGACGCCAATTTCTAAACTACAGCCTGACTGGTGTCGGCGGTTTTATGGCAGCAGGGATGCTAATGCCGATGGTTCGTTTTGCAATTGATCCATTGTTAAAAGAAGGAGCCAAGCAGGATTTTGTACCTGTTATGGACACAAGCGAGATTACGGACAAACCAGTTCGTAAAGAATTCAAAATTGACCAGGTAGATGGTTGGTATGAATCTGAAGTAACGCAATCCGCCTGGGTTTACAAAGATGAAAAAGACGAAATTGTCGCACTTTCACCTGTTTGTAAACACCTCGGATGTACAGTTGACTGGTCTTCAAATCCTGCATATCCTGATCAGTTTTTCTGCCCATGTCACGCGGGGCGTTATACGAAAGATGGTGTGAACGTTCCGGGTACACCACCACTTGCGCCGCTTGATGTTTACAACAAGAAAGTTGAAGATGGAAAACTTTACCTCGGAAAACCTGAACCACGTTAGGGGGCGTAATCTATGTTAAATAAAATCTATGATTGGGTAGATGAACGCTTAGATATTACGCCGATGTGGCGCGATATTGCAGATCACGAAGTGCCTGAGCACGTTAACCCGGCTCACCACTTTTCAGCGTTTGTTTATTGTTTTGGCGGTTTAACGTTTTTTATTACTGTGATCCAAATCTTATCCGGGATGTTCTTAACAATGTATTATGTACCAGACATTGTTAACGCCTGGGAGTCTGTATACTATCTTCAGAATGAAGTAGCATTCGGACAAATTGTAAGAGGAATGCACCATTGGGGAGCCAGTCTCGTTATCGTTATGATGTTTCTACATACCCTTCGCGTATTCTTTACCGGCTCTTACAAAAAACCCCGTGAATTGAACTGGGTAGTTGGTGTATTGATTTTCTTTGTTATGCTTGGCTTAGGATTTACGGGATATCTCTTACCATGGGATATGAAAGCGCTATTTGCCACAAAAGTTGGTCTTGAAATTGCGGTAACAATTCCTGTTGTAGGTGAATGGGCAAAGACCCTTCTAGCAGGTGGAGAAATTATCGGAGCGCAAACTCTTGCACGATTCTTTGCGATTCACGTATTCTTCTTACCAGCTGCACTCCTAGGATTGCTTGCTGCTCACTTTATCATGATTCGTAAGCAGGGTATTTCTGGCCCTCTATAAGACGTATTCTAAAGAACTTATATTTAATTGACGACACAATTTTTTATACGAAGGAGGGGGACAGATGCATCGCGGAAAAGGAATGAAGTTTGTTGGCGACTCGCGTATCCCTGCGCAGAGAAAGCCTAACATTCCAAAAGATTATTCAGAGTACCCCGGCAAAACAGAAGCGTTTTGGCCGAACTTCTTGTTAAAAGAGTGGATGGTAGGTGCGGTATTCCTAATTGGGTATCTTGCTCTTACAATTGCCCATCCATCTCCGCTTGAGCGCGTAGCGGACCCTACTGACGCCACGTATACGCCGCTTCCTGACTGGTACTTTCTCTTTCTATACCAGCTCTTGAAGTACAAATTTGCGGCTGGTGACTATACACTTGTAGGTACAGTAATTATGCCAGGTCTTGCATTTGGTGCACTTCTTCTTGCTCCATGGCTTGATCCAGGTCCTGAAAGAAGACCTGCTAAGCGACCTGTAGCAACAGCGTTAATGCTTCTAGGTCTTATTTCAACGGTTTACCTAACATGGGAATCAGTTGTTACACATGACTGGGAGAAAGCAGCTAAGCAAGGGGAAATTGTTGAAGCTGAAGTAGACAAAGAAGCTGAAGGATATGCTATTTATTCAGGTCAATCTTGTATTGGTTGTCACGGTGATAGCCTTCAAGGTGGATCCGGTCCATCACTTCTTGAAACAAAGCAAACAAAAGAATCCATTATGGATATTGCTGTAAACGGAATCGGCGGAATGCCAGCAAATGCTTTTAAAGGTTCTGATGAGGAACTTGAAAAGCTAGCTGACTTTATTGTTGAAACGTCTGAGGCAAATCAATAAGATGAAAAAGCTGACTGCACAGTCAGCTTTTTTCTAATTTAGACTGGAGTACAACTTAAACCTCTATTAAAGGAGATCGTGATGGTTTCTCAATTTTTTTATTTACTTAAGTCAAAACCTTTTCTCATATTGTTGCTTCTCATCAATATACCTGGAACAATATACGGTTATTATTGGTATGGATGGCAATTAGCTGATACAGAACCTATTTTTTTATTGTTTGTGCCGGATAGTCCAACAGCGAGTCTTTTCTTTTGCTTTGTTTTACTAGCATTTCTTTTTAAGAAAAACTGGCCGCTTATGGAAGGACTAGCAGCCGTTACGTTATTTAAGTATGGAATCTGGGCAGTTGTTATGAATGCTCTTGTGATGATTGAAACGAATCAACTATCTCCTATTGCAATCATGCTAATTCTTTCACATTTAGGGATGGCGATTGAAGGATTGCTCTTTACCCCATTTTATAAAATAAAACGGTGGCATTTAGTAGCTGTAGCTATTTGGACATTACATAATGATGTGATTGATTATGTGTTTGGTCAAATGCCGCGATATTCGATCTTAAGCGAATACACATCACTAATCGGATATTTTACATTCTGGCTATCGTTAGTTTCACTTACGATTGTGTATTTCTTAGCCGTTCGAAAAGAACGGTTTAAGCTCTCGATCCAATAAGGTCGGTGGTCTACTCTTGTCCATTTCTTCATACATTGAAGTAGGAAGAAGGAGGGACAGGAATGGGTAGACGATGGCTCCTATTAGTGTTGCTTTTCACGCTCCCGGTAAATGTACACGCTTCACAGGCCGATTCGAAACAAGTCTGGAATGACATAGCCGCAAATGTCCTGGAATTTGGAAAGCAAGAGAAGTTTGATCGATCAAAAATGATGTTAGAGGAATTTTCAACCGTTTTTCCCGGTGAACAGTCAAGTGAACTTTCGAATACGGAACTTAGGGTGATACTAAATACGCATGATCGTGCACTTAAAGCTGTAACATCTATGGATAAAGCAAATGATCAACGAATTCAGGCATTAACAGAATTTCGATTGGCGGTAGATGCTCTAGTTACGGAAGAACAGCCGATTTGGCATCAAACGAATGATCAGATTTTGCCACTAATTCATGAGATGTCCACTGCTATTGAACACGGAGATATAGATGTATATAAAGCAAGTAAAGACCGTTTTTTAGGTAGTTATAGCACTATTCGACCTGCGATGGCAATTGATCTACCTCCTGAAACTCAGCAGCGTCTTGATTCTCATATCGCTTTTATCGAAAAGTACGCGTCAGGACGAAATACAGAATTATCTGGTCAGCTTGAAACGATGTATGATGATTTTAAAAACGCCTATGATCCATCTTATTCTGAAGAAACTTCTCTCATGTGGTTAATCGTCTCAATTGGCGGGATAATTATTTTCACATTGGTTTATGTCATTTATCGAAAGTATAAAGGAGAAAAAGAGACATTAAAAAGGAAACAGATGGATTAAATTTGAAGATCTTGTGAACCTGAAACTGTGTAATTGACTTTCAAGGTGAATTTGACTAAAATTGACGTTAATAAGAGTTTTAAAAGCAATTACACATGTGATGGAGGAATGAAAATGGCTGGTTTTCTAATATACTTCGCGCTTTTGTTAATCATTCCACTCTGGGCACAGGGCAGAGTGAAGAGCGCCTATAAAAAATATTCCAAAGTTCCTAATTCTTCTGGAATGACTGGTGCTCAAGTAGCAAGAAAAATTCTTGATGAAAATGGGTTGTATTCAGTAGGTGTAGAAGAAGTACGAGGTCACCTTTCAGATCATTATGATCCACGTTCCAAAACGGTAAGACTTTCATCAGGAAACTTTCATGGGCATTCTGTAGCGGGTGCAGCTATAGCAGCGCACGAGGTAGGACACGCGATTCAAGATGAGCAAGACTATGCGCCACTTCGGTTCCGTCATACGCTTGTTCCAGTAGCGAATCTTGGTTCAAACTTTAGCTATTTTGTCATTCTTGCTGGTATTCTCATGTCTTCTGCAAACTTTATATTGCTAGGGATTATCTTTATGAGTGCAGCTGTTTTGTTCCAGCTAGTAACGCTCCCGGTAGAATTTAATGCATCTAACAGAGCGATGGAGCAAGTTGTATCCACTGGTGTGATTCGAAATGACGAAGAAAGAGAAACAAAGAAAGTATTGAATGCAGCCGCGTTAACATATGTAGCAGCAGCAGTTGTTGCGCTATTAGAATTGGTACGCTTTGTGTTTATCTTTATCGGAATGAACGAAGATTAATGAAAAATCTCGCCTAATGGCGAGATTTTTTTAGTTCATTTATTTTTTCTGTTTGGCAGTGACGTTACTGTTCAATTGGATTTTTATTTTCATCAAGCGTAAACCCTTCACCTAGCACATCATGAACATCATTTACTGCGACAAATGCATGAGGGTCTACCTGTTTAATAATGTTTTTTAGGCGTACGATTTCATTTCGTGCTACGACGCAATAGAGTATTTCTTTTTGTAATCCTGAGAAACTTCCTTTCCCGTTTAAGACGGTTGCGCCACGATCCATCTGGCTCATAATGGTATCGGCTATTTCTTTGTTATTCTCACTTATAATCATTGCAGCTTTTGCTGCGTATGCACCTTGCTGAATGAAGTCGATCACGCGAGCGGCTACAAAAACGGCTAAAAGCGTATACATGGCCTCTTTGTAATTAAGATAAACAAGTGATATGGCAATGACACAAAAATCAAAAACAAACATCGTTCTTCCCATACTCCATCCAACATATTTAGATCCAAGTCTTGCGATAATATCTACGCCGCCAGTTGTCCCTCCGTACCGAAAAATAATACCGAGTCCTACTCCTACGAAAACACCTGCAAACAGAGCGGCAAGTGTTAGATCATCTTGTAGAGGTATTGAGAGCGCTGAATAATGCTGAAAGATCCATAGAAACAGAGATAAGGAAACGGTTCCGATAATCGTGTAAATAAATGCTTTTCGACCAAGTAGCTTCCAGCCAATGAGAAATAAGGGGATGTTAAGAACAAGATTCGAAATAGCTGGATCGATATTGAATAGAAAATAGAGTAATAGTGTTATGCCGGTGAAACCACCTTCAGCTAAATTGTTTTCCATGTTGAAATGCACAAGCCCAAATGCAAAAATGGCAGAGCCTAATAAAATAAAGAACACATTTTTTGTTCGTATACCTTCCATATCCGACACTCCTAACGTATGAACCAACAATCTACATTATAATCAAATACCGAGCAGACAGCAATTTCATTCTGTTATACTCGCTATAAGTTAAAGAGAGGAATTCGTGTGAAACATTTGTCAAATGTTCTTCTTTTAGCTAACATAAGAACTGATGTGAAAGGTGGAATGGTTCGTGTCTGAACGCACAATACATGAAATGCAAGAAGAGGTAGACCAATACATAAGTCAATTTAAAGAAGGATACTTTAGTCCACTTGCCATGCTTGCCAGAATGACAGAAGAACTTGGTGAGTTAGCACGTGAAATTAATCATTACCATGGTGAAAAACCAAAAAAGAATTCGGAAGAAGAACGGACCATTGAAGATGAAATGGGCGATCTTTTATTTGTGCTTACTTGTTTTGCGAATTCGTTAGATATTGATCTTGATGAAGCATTTGGAAGAGTGATGAATAAGTTTCAAACACGAGATAAAGATCGTTGGACAAAAATCGAGAAGGAGAGTGGCGACTGATGCAAGAAGTGAAAATTGTTATTGCAGGACCAAGAGGGAATATGGGGATGGAAGCAGTAAAACTTGTCGATCGGACAGCGCATTTCACGTTAACTGCTGTTGTGGACCGTAAATCGTCTGGACAAACGGTGGCAGATATTAGTGGCCTTCCATCGCTAAATTCACCTATTTATACAGATCTTGATCAATGTTTATCTGAAGTAGAGTGTGACGTTTTGATTGACTTAACAACGCCTGAACATGGGAAAAAGCATATGCAAATTGCGTTTGATCATGGAGTTCGACCTGTTGTAGGAACAACAGGATTTTCAAATGCAGATGTGGACGAACTATCAAGAACGGCAGCAGAAAAAGAGTTAGGTGCGATTATTGCTCCTAACTTTGCAATCGGTGCTGTATTAATGATGAAATTTGCTTCAATGGCAGCTAAATATTTCTCAGATGTTGAGATTATTGAGCAACATCATGACCGAAAACTTGATGCACCATCTGGAACAGCAGTAAAAACAGCAAAAATGATTTCAGAGGTAAGGGAAGAAAAGAAGCAGGGGCATGAAGACGAACGGGAGGACATTGCTGGAGCACGTGGTGCAGATTATGAAGGCATGAGAATTCATAGCGTTCGCTTGCCAGGTCTTGTTGCCCACCAAGAAGTTCTTTTTGGAGGCGAAGGACAAACATTGAAAATTCGTCATGACTCAATGAACAGAGCGTCCTTTATGCCAGGTGTACAGCTTGCTGTTGAAACGGTTTTGAAAATCGATCAGCTTGTTTACGGTCTTGAAAATATAATGGAGTAGGGGATGTTCTCATGAAAATCGCTTTAATCGCACACGATAAGAAAAAAGACGATCTTGTTCGTTTTACACTAGCTTATAAAATGATTTTAGATCCACACGACCTGTATGCGACAGGGACAACTGGAAAGCGAATCATAGATGAAACTGGTTTAAACGTGCATCGTTACCAATCTGGTCCTCTTGGTGGGGATCAGCAAATTGGTGCAATGATTGCAGAGAATGATATGGATGCAGTGATTTTCTTTCGAGATCCCCTAACAGCACAGCCGCATGAGCCAGATATTACAGCGCTCATTAGATTATGTGATGTATATGATATCCCGCTAGCAACAAATATGGGCAGTGCGGAAATACTTGTCCACGCTCTGGCAAGGGGAGAATTGGATTGGAGAGAAATTGTACATGGAAGAAATAATACTTGATATACTTGCGTTTGGGGCCCACGCAGATGATGTTGAAATTGGTATGGGTGGTACACTAAAGAAATTCGCTGAAGAAGGTAGGACGACAGGCATTTGTGATTTAACAGAGGCTGAACTTTCTTCAAACGGTACTGTTTTCACCCGACATCACGAAGCCCAGCATGCAGCTGAAATTTTGTCGGTTACAACGCGTTTAAATATGAAATTCCCTGACCGTGGATTGGGTATTTCAGATGATAAGCTTTCAGCACTAGTTAAAATCATACGCAAGAGAAAGCCGCGGATTGTTTTTGTCCCTTACTCAGAAGATCGCCACCCGGATCATGGTCAAGCGGCTCGATTAGTGGAAGAAGCCGTTTTTTCAGCGGGCATTCGAAAATATCATCCACAATTAGGAGATGCTCATAAAGTAAGCCAAATCTATTATTACTTTATTAACGGATTCCACCGTCCTCAATTTACGATTAACATCAGTCATCAAATTGAGGCAAAAAGACAATCGCTTGAAGCGTATGAGAGTCAATTTACTCTCACGCCCGATAGTGTATCCACTCCTTTAACAAATGGGTACGTTGATAAAGTGATTCATCGAGAATATTTATATGGTAAAGAGTCAGGAGTAGAATATGCAGAAGGGTTTATTGCGAAGAATCTGCTGTGCCTGGAAGAATTTCCGTTAGGAGAAAGACGATGACATTAAAAATAGGAATTACTTGTTACCCAACTGTCGGGGGATCTGGCGTTATTGCGACAGAACTTGGTAAGATGATGGCTGAAAAGGGGCATGAAGTTCACTTTATTACAAGTAGCGTTCCGTTCCGCCTGGATACGTTTCACCCTAATATTTATTTTCACGAAGTTGAAGTCAACCAATATGCTGTTTTTCGTTACCCCCCATATGATTTAACCCTTGCTAGTAAAATGGCAGAGGTGATTCAACGAGAAAACCTTGATCTCCTTCATGTTCACTATGCTGTTCCGCATGCTGTTTGTGCTTTCCTAGCGAAAGAAATGGTTGGAGGAGATATTAAAATCGTTACAACCCTGCATGGAACAGATATTACAGTACTTGGATATGATCCGTCGTTAACACAACTAATTCGATTTGGTATTGAAAAATCTGATCGCGTTACAGCTGTATCAAACGATCTCGTTGATCAAACACACCGATTACTTGAAACCGACAAACCGATTGACACGGTATATAACTTTGTAGATGAACGCATTTATTATCCAAAACCTCCCGCCGACTTGAAGAAAAGTTACGGCATTACGGAAGAGGAAAAGGTTATTGTTCACATTTCGAATTTTAGAGCGGTAAAACGTGTTCCTGACGTCATTAAGGTCTTTCACCGCATCCAAAAAGAAATGCCTGCAAAGCTATTGCTCATTGGTGATGGCCCTGAAATTCAAGTTGCCTGTCGACTCGTAAACGATTTAGGGTTAAAAGATAAAGTGAAGTTCCTCGGTAAACAAGAAAATGTAGCTGAAATTCTCTCTATCTGTGATTTAAAATTATTGCTATCTGAAAAAGAGAGTTTTGGTTTAGTTGCTCTTGAAGCGATGGCCTGTGGCGTCCCTGCAATCGGAACGAACATAGGCGGTATTCCGGAAGTCATTGAACATGAGGTGAACGGGTTTATTGCAGAAGTTGGTGAGTTAGACATCATCTCCGCTTATGCTGTGCAGTTACTATCGAATAAAGAGTTGCATAACCGAATGAGTTCGGCTGCGGTTAAAGCCGTTCAAACAAGGTTTGCTTCCCAACGCATTTTAGAACAGTATGAGGCGATTTATTATAAAACGCTTCAGGGGGCACTTACTTGATTAGATTGACGGGTAAAGCTTATGAATGTTGTCTTGAGGTACTTCAACTTCTAAAGGACGCCGGACATGAAGCGTATATTGTTGGAGGCGCAGTGAGAGATGCGATACTCGGTTTACCTGTTTCTGACTTTGATCTTGCCTCTTCAGCTAAACCTGAAGAGATCATGGCTAGTTTTCATACAGTCATTCCAACAGGGATCGATCATGGAACGGTTACTGTTATTCATCATGGGTTTTCATACGAGGTAACAACATTTAGAACTGATGTGTCTTATAATGATTTTAGACATCCAAATGCGGTTTCTTTCTTAGGTTCAATAGAGGAAGATCTCGCGAGGCGTGACTTCACTATGAATAGTCTGGCGCTTTCAATAGATGGAACACTTATCGACCTATATAGTGGACAAGAGGATCTTACAAATCGTCTTATTCGTACGGTCGGTAATCCAGATGAACGATTTCAAGAAGATGCGTTACGGATGATAAGAGCCCTGCGATTTCAAAGCACGCTTAATTTTACACTTGACCAACAAACGGAACAAGCGTTAAAGAAACAAGCGGACTTGCTTCAATATGTTGCAATTGAAAGAATTCAAATGGAGTTCAGCAAACTACTAGCTGGAAAAGCTGTAGATCAAGCACTCCATGCACTTGTACAGGCAAATGTTCATCTCGTTTTACCAGAACTTCAAGAAATTGAGCAATCATTTGATGAAATTCCTTTTTTGGTGAATTTAACGACAGAAATAGAGCGGTGGGCGTGGCTATCTTCCACGACTGAAAAGCCAAGTCAATTTTTAAAAAAGTGGCGTTTGTCAAATCGGATTATTAAAGAAGTGGAGCATCTTTTAGTAAATGTAAAGAATGCACAAGATAAAGGGTGGAATAAGGAAACCGTTTATAATGCACTCCCAGAAGTGAAGTCATGTGAGAGACTTCGATCAGTGTTTGAAAAGCGTCGTCCATTTCTTGAAAGTGTGGAACAGATCACTTCAGATCTTACGATAACCTCTTCCAAAATGCTTGCTGTGACAGGGGAGGACCTCATTCACTGGAGAGAATCCTCTCCAGGACCGTGGGTTGGTGAGGCTCTAAAGCAAATTGAGCTAGCCGTAATCAATGATGAAATTAAAAATGAGAAATCCAGCATTAGAAGGTGGCTTAAACAGTGGCAGACTCAATAAGGCAGCGCCTGCTGCAAATGCTTGAAGAGCATGCAGAAAACTACGTTTCAGGTCAAATGATAAGTGAAACGCTCAATGTATCTCGAACAGCTATTTGGAAACACATTTCAGAACTTAGAAAAAACGGCTACGAAGTTGAAGCAGTTCAAAAAAAAGGTTATCGAATCGTTTCCAGACCGGATATGCTTAGTAAAGAAGAAATTGCTCTTAAGCTAACGACCAATTTTCTAGGGAAAACCATATATACGTATCCTACTGTCGAATCAACTCAATTTATTGCGCATGATTTAGCTCATCGAGGAGCTTCGGATGGCACCATCATTGTAGCTGATGAACAAACAGCAGGGAAGGGAAGACTTGGTCGCTCCTGGCACTCTCCTAGTGGGAGCGGGATCTGGACAAGTATTATTTTGCGTCCGAAACTCCCACCTCAGAGGGCACCACAGTTTACACTGATTGCTGCGGTTAGCGTGGTGCATGCGATTCGTAAGCAAACAGGACTTGAAGCAGAAATTAAGTGGCCGAATGATATTTTAATTGATGGAAAAAAAGTTGTGGGCATACTTACAGAACTTCAGGCTGAAGCAGATCAAATTAAGTCAATCATTATTGGGATGGGCATTAATGTGAATGCGAGCAAAGAAGATTTTCCGGATGAGTTAACGACCGCAACATCACTTAAGATTGAGTCTGGCAGGGATATAACCCGTTCAGCCCTTCTAGCTGCCATATTAAATGAACTCGAAACGCTTTATGAAGAATATCTAAACAATGGATTTAGGATGATCAAACTTCTATGGGAAAGCTATGCAGTTAGTCTAGGTCGTAAAATAAAGGCAAGAACGTTAAATGGCGTTATCGAAGGCCTTGCAAAAGGGATTACAGAAGAAGGCGTTCTGCTTTTAGAAGATGAAAGTGGGAAGATGCACTATATTTATTCTGCAGATATTGAAATCTGTTAACGATTGTGTCATATTTTCTGCTATACTAACAGGTGTAAGGGCGGTATCTGATTAGAGCCGCACCATTTATTCTTACTAAAATAATAGTCTGCCTTGATCCGTATGGACTGGGACAGAGGGATAAAACCGATGAAGTAATCTCCTAACGTGGAGTTTTGCGGCAAGTCTATGCGTACATAGACTGATGGGATACCCCTGTCTGCTGCATTTCCATGTTAGGAGGTTTTTTGTGCGGTGGGTTGTTCCTCTAAAAAAAGGAGGAAAAAGATGAAAACGACAAGCGATTTTAAAAAGATGAAAGTAAACAAAGAGCCAATTGCGATGTTAACCGCTTATGATTATCCTTCAGCAAAACTAGCAGAAGCAGCAGGGATGGATCTCTTGTTAGTAGGTGATTCGGTAGGCATGGTGGCACTTGGTTACGATTCAACTGTACCGGTTACGATGGATGATATGGTTCTTCATACGAAAGCGGTAAAACGTGGAGCGCCTCATACATTTGTAGTAACGGATTTGCCCTTCCTTACCTATCATAGTAGTTTTCAAGAAACGCTTGCACATGCAGGAAGACTTATGCAAGAAGCTGGAGCTCATGCAGTTAAGCTTGAAGGCGGTGGAGAAGTTATTTCACAAGTTAGAAAGTTAACTACAGCAGGTGTACCGGTTATGGGACATTTAGGGCTAACACCACAATCTGTAGGTGTATTAGGTGGCTATAAAGTACAGGCAAAAGAATCTGATAGTGCCGCCTTACTCGTTAGAGAAGCAAAAGCAATAGAAGAAGCAGGAGCCTTTGCGCTTGTATTGGAATGTGTCCCTCAACAGCTAACGGAAATTGTGGCATATGAGCTTTCGATTCCAGTCATTGGCATTGGAGCGGGTGTTCAGGCAGATGGGCAAGTTCTCGTTTATCACGATGTGATCGGTTATGGTACGGGTCATGTACCTAAATTTGTGAAGCAGTATAGTCATGTTTCAAACGTTATTTCGAAGGCGATTGGTGAGTATGTTGCAGAAGTGAAAGAACGTCAATTTCCAGAGCAAAAGCACTCGTTTAATATGAAGGAAGAGCAGCTATCAGGGATGTACGGAGGGACAAGATCATGAGAATCATAACGACGATCAACGAAATGCAGACCTTTTCTAAAAAAACGTTAAGATCGGGCAAGACGATTGGCTTTGTACCTACGATGGGTTATCTTCATGAAGGACATATGAGTCTTGTTGAAGAAGCGTTGATACAAAATGATTGCGTTATCATGAGCATATTTGTAAATCCTTTGCAATTTGGTCCGAATGAAGATTTTGATCGCTATCCGAGAGATTTGAAGCGCGATGAACAACTTGCGAAACAGGCGGGAGTAGACATCCTATTCTATCCAAATGTGAAAGAGATGTATCCAAAAGAACGTACCACACGATTAACCGTTCAAGAACGTGTGGATACATTATGTGGTGAAGCAAGGCCAGGGCATTTTGATGGCGTAGCTACCGTCGTTATGAAATTGCTTCAGATCGTTCTCCCAGATCGCGCGTACTTTGGTATGAAAGATGCTCAGCAAGTAGCCGTGATAAAAGGGCTTGTGGAGGATTTTAACGTTCCCGTTGAAATCGTCCCGTGTCCAATTATCCGAGAGGAAGATGGGCTTGCGAAAAGCTCGCGTAATGTATATTTAACGCCTACTGAACGAGAAGAGGCCATTCAGTTGTCAAGAAGTCTTGATGCTGCAGCAAATGCGATTGAGCGAGGGGAAACGAATCCAGTACGTATTAAAGAAATGATTATTTCTTACTTAAACCAAACATCTGGAGTGATTGATTATGTTGAAGTTCTTTCATATCCAGCGTTAGAAGCCATTGATGTGATGAAAGAAAACATCATTGTAGCGGTGGCTGTTCAATTTACTGCTGCACGACTCATAGATAACAAGGTTACAACTAGAAATGAAATTGCGATAGGAGTGTAGAAGATGTTTTTAACAATGATGAAGGGTAAAATTCATCGCGCCCGTGTAACGGAAGCTAATTTAAACTATGTGGGAAGCATTACGATAGACGAGGACATTATTGAAGCTGTAGGCATGCTTCCGAATGAGAAAGTTCAAATTGTAAATAATAATAATGGTGCAAGGTTAGAAACATATATTATTCCTGGTGAAAGAGGATCGGGAGTTGTTTGTTTAAATGGAGCAGCTGCACGACTCGTTCAAGAAGGAGACGTGGTCATTATTGTTGCTTACGCTATGATGACTGAGGAAGAAGCGAAACAATATACGCCGCGCGTAGCCATAATGAATGAGCATAATACAATCGTTGATATGATTGGGCTAGAGCCTGAAGCAACAATTTTATAAGAAAATGCTCTGGACTTTGTCCAGGGCATTTTTTTGAAGGGTGATATGGAAAGTTCTTCTCCCATGCGTGCTCTCAGATATAGAACGCTTCCTTCTAAAGCAAAGCGGGTCTATGTTTTAGAAGTCTTTTAGGTAAATTGAGTTCAAATGAATAAGAAATTATTTTCCGTTCAAGAGAAAAAATGATAAAGTAATGAAGGTAACCGCTTGAAGGGTTGAAGCAACTGAGGTGAAAACGTATGAATCGATATACCATAATAGATTTTGAAACGACAGGAAACTCCCCTAAAAATGGGGATCGAATCATTCAAATAGGATTAGCAGTTATTGAAGATGGAGTGATCGTTGATCGGTATGCAACATTTGTAAACCCTGAGAAATCACTTCCTCTATTTATACAACAATTGACCGGAATAACGGATGAAGATTTGAAAGATGCACCATTATTTGAAGAGGTGGCTCCAGAGCTTCTCAAACGATTGGATGGGGCTTATTTTGTCGCCCATAACGTACGATTCGATCTTAACTTTATGAATGCGCAGCTTGATGTGAGTGGATATGATCCGTTTACAGGACCAACGATTGACACGGTGGAACTTGCTCGAATTTTATTGCCAACAGCAGAAGCATATAAATTATCTTCACTTGCAGAATATTTAGAAATTCAACATGATAATCCCCACCAAGCAGATAGTGATGCTGAAGTTACAGCTGAACTATTGCTCTTTCTTTTTGATAAACTGTATGGTTTACCACTTGTAACCCTCGAACAGTTAGCGGAGCTTTCCACTCGACTATCGAGCGATATGGAAGTGGTCTTACATGAGATCATGCAAGACAAAAAGAATAGGATTGAACCAGAAGGCAATTTTGAGATCTTTCGAGACATTGCGATTAAGTTACAAGAACAAACCAGTGAAGTGGATTCTCCCCATCAATCGATTCAATTTGAGCATGCACAAAAAGAGTTTGAACAAAAAATGGCTGAAACAATCCCTGACTTTGAAGTGCGAACGGGTCAAAGCGATATGATGAAGCAGGTGGCTCATGCCTTTGATACAAATCAACATATTCTCATTGAGGCAGGGACGGGGATAGGTAAGTCATTAGGTTATTTACTACCTGGAGTCGTTCATGCTAAGAACTCTGGCAAGCCAGTTGTTGTTAGTACCCATACGATTCAATTACAAGAACAACTGCTACAACGGGATCTGCCTTTTCTTCGTGATATTTTGCCATTTTCCTTTAAAGCTACGATTATCAAAGGAAGAAGTCATTATTTAGACTTAACCCGATTTGAACAGCAGCTACATCATGTTGAAGAAGACAATTACGATACGATTTTAACAAAGGCACAAATTCTCGTCTGGCTACTTGAAACGGATTATGGGGATGTGGAAGAGTTAAACCTTTCTAGCGGTGGAAAGATTTTCTGGCATCAGGTAAAAAGTGATGCAGCCGTTTCCGCTAATCACCGTTCTCCATGGTTTTCGCGTGACTTTTATCATCGAAGAAAACGCTTTGCGATGAATGCGGATTTAATTATTACAAATCACGCTTTATTATTCAGTGATTTAATTAATGAGCATCAATTATTACCCGCTTATCAGCAGGCTGTGATTGATGAAGCTCATCATCTTGAAGATATTGCTACTGAGTTTTTTGGCATCAAAACCGATTATTTCTCGATTCTACAGGGATTTGTCCGAATTGGACTAAAGGATGGCGACGGAATTTATGGAAAAGTTCTAAGCATTTTAAAAAACCTGGAAGTCGAAGTAGAAGAGACAAAAAATGAAATTGATGCATATGTGAAAACGATTCTTGGAGATGTTGATGAACTTTTTCGTATGCTTCATCGTTACGTACAAAAAAACATTCATCGCTCAAATGAAATTGGTCGATTAAGCTATCGGATTACAGGTGAGAATGGCTCAGCATGGGAAGCGATTCAAGAAGCAGCCCATCGTTTGGTTTTCTATTTGAAAGATCTAGATAAATCATTAAAAAAGCTAGAGAAAGAACTTGATTTAAAAGAAGATGAGCTAACGAGAGAACAGTTAAATACGTCTGCTGACTTTAAAGGCATTCATGCTTCTGTTTTAGAGGAGCTTTCAAAAGTTGACTATCTTATTCTTAATGAAAGTGAAAATGATGTAAAGTGGGTAGAAATTGATCCTAAAGGATCGTTAAATTCGGCATTTTTGTTCAGTAGACCAGTGGAAGTGGGTTCCCTACTTTCAAGCGACTACTTCGGAAAGAAAAAAAGTATATTGTTAACATCTGCTACGCTTACTGTAAAGAATTCGTTTGATTATATTACGAAGCGACTTGGTTTGGAAGAATTTGGGCCGCTTATTCACCAATATCATTCTCCATTTGATTATAGTGAGCAAGCACGACTGATGATACCTACAGATTTGCCTATGATTAAAGATGTATCCGATGTTCAATTTGTTGAACATATTACGGATGCGATTCTTCAAATTGCCCGCGTCACGAGGGGAAGAATGCTTGTTTTGTTTACATCTTACGACATGCTTAAAAAAGCACATCATCGGATGAAAGAATTAATCGCTCATGATGAACTAACGTTGATTAGTCAGGGTGTTGATAGCGGAAGCAGGGTTAGGCTAACAAAGAATTTTAAAGAAAGTGAAGACGCGATTTTGTTTGGTACGAGTAGCTTCTGGGAGGGCGTGGATATTCCAGGAGAAGATTTAAGTTGCCTTATCATCGTTCGCCTTCCATTCTCGCCGCCTGATAACCCCGTTTTTCAGGCGAGATCAGAGCAATTGAAAAGTTCCGGTGGTAACCCATTTATGGAACTTTCGCTACCTGAAGCAATTATTCGCTTCAAACAGGGGTTTGGAAGGCTCGTTCGCTCGCAGCGTGATCGAGGTGCAGTATTTATATTCGATCGCCGCATCATTTCGACAAGATACGGTCGATTATTTGTAAAATCCTTACCGGACGTCCCATTAATTAAAGGGACAACAGAAGAATTGGTAAATGAACTAGATCTCTGGTTATAATGCACATCTTCATCACAAACTACTTCTATGAGGAGGGATTGTGATGAAGAAATTACTCGTGTTGATGATAAGTACTTATATTCTTATGCTCGGTGCAACAAGTACTGAAGCCTCAATTCAATCTGTTGATCTTCATTTAAGAAATCATGAAGTGGCAGTGACGTTTCTTGACCTTTCAATTGGAGAGGCCATTCTTCTTCAATCAAAAGAAAATGGAGCGGTGCTAATTAATACAGGTAGTTCTCATTCCGAACAAGAGTTAATAGATCGGCTGAAAATGTTTAAGGTAAAGGAAATTAGAAAAGTTTGGCTTACCAATGCGGATGAAGCTTATACAGGGAATTTTTCCAACTTGCTTCACTATTATGATGTGAAAGAAGTGTTTTTATCAAAAGGAGTAGAAACGGCTTTTCTTTCATCTATTCCATCACACATTCAAAAACAGCACATTCAAGAAAATCAACAGCTTGAGCTGACGGAGGATGTGAATGTAGAAATACTGAACATCTCTAAGACAGGTTCCGTTACTTTTATGCTATCCTTAGGAAGTCAGGATTTATTAATGATGGGGGAAACAAATCTTGAACTTGAAGAAGAAATTGCCTCTTCCGGGAGAGCGGTAGAAGTTTTGAAAGTGGCTAATTTTGGTGCTGGAAATGGCAGTTCAACCGAATTTCTTAGTGCAATTGATCCTCAAATGGCGGTTATCTTTCGTCATAACAACATTGACGTAAGTGAATCGGTACTCGAACGTTTGAATGAAAGCTGGACGGACGTTTACTATCCTTATCGAATCGGAAGTGTAACCCTTCGTATTCAAAATGATCGCTATGATGTCATCACTCTTCCTACAAAAGAAACAAGATAAAAGTTTCCTCATCGAAATTGTTGCAAAAAAACGGAACTTATTTAAAAATAGGAAGAGAAAATGTTTTTTATAAGGTTTGGGTAAGAAAGCAACATAAAAAATAGCCTGCGCATGGCGCAGGCACTGTTGGAAGTGGAGCAGATTTAATGCACCGTCTCTGACGGTACTTATAGTTTGTCTCACCTTCTGCCATCTATAAGTAGTAAATTTATCCCGGAGTAAGCGCAGCACTCCACATAGGCATCAACACATATAGTACAGGGAGATGACAGGAATGGAAAGCAACATTGAAGTTTTATCGACAGTAAAAGTGAGTAAGTCCCTTGATATTTACAAAATTGTAGATTCGTTAAATCGTACGTTAAAAGAAAAAGACCTTATGTTTGGGCTTGCACTTGATGAAGAAGATCAGGATCAAATGATTTTCACGATCTACCGTACATAATAGGGTGATAGTATGCGACTGATAGGAATTATTGCTGGTGTTATTGTAGCACTGATGATTTGGCAAGGAGTCTCTTTTTATAACGCTATTACGGATCATCCTGATAAGTTAGAGGACGAAGCGATTGCTCGAGCTGAATCTGAAGCAGTGATCGAAGAAGTTGATAATGCCGTCCAATATCATGGGACGAGTGATGCATATGTCGTCTTACAAGGAAGCGATAAGAACAAGGATGAGGTTTACGTTTTTGTGCCAGACAACGATCAACCTCTCGTAACAAAGAAAGTGGAGGAAGGCGTTAGTGCAGAAACGGTTAAAAAGAAATTGAACAATGAATTTTCTCCACAAGAGATTATTAATATTAAACCAGGTATTGAAGTGAATCAAGAAAAGAAACAAGTACTCGTATGGGAAGCAACGTTTATCGATACCGACAATCGCTATACGTTTGCCTATTATTACTTTAGTAATGGGGACTACTGGCGCTCACGGTCGATTAAACAAAGTTAATGTACTTAAGGGAGGAAGAGAAATGCAATTATCAACTCGTGTAGCAGCTCTGACACCATCTGCCACTTTAGAAATCACAGCAAAAGCAAAAGCGTTGAAAGCTGAAGGTCATGATGTAATCGCACTTGGTGCAGGGGAACCTGACTTTAATACGCCTTCACATATTCTGAATGCTGCTAAGAAAGCAATGGATGAGGGACTAACAAAATATACGCCTTCAGGTGGTATTCTTCCTCTAAAAGAAAGTATTATCGCAAAGTTCCAGGAAGATCAAAATATCGCTTACAATGCTGATGAAATCATTGTGTGTACGGGAGCGAAACATGCGCTTTATACATTGTTTCAAGTAATCCTTGATGAAGGTGATGAAGTCATTATTCCTACACCTTACTGGGTAAGTTATCCTGAACAAGTAAAGCTAGCTGGCGGAAATCCAGTTTATGTAGAAGGTAAAGAAGATCATGCATTTAAAATAACAGTGGCGCAGCTAGAAAAAGCGGTCACGCCTCAAACAAAAGCGGTAATTATTAATTCTCCTTCAAACCCAACCGGCTCGATCTATACACCAGATGAGTTGAAAGAAATCGGTGCTTTTTGTTTAGAAAACAATATTCTTATTGTTTCTGATGAAATTTATGAAAAGCTCGTTTATGATGGAGCAAAACATACTTCTATCGCAGAACTGTCTACGGAATTAAAAGAACAAACGATTATCATTAATGGCGTATCTAAATCTCATTCGATGACTGGATGGAGAATTGGGTATGCGGCAGGACGAAAAGAAATCATTAAAGCAATGACGAATTTAGCAAGTCATTCTACATCAAATCCTACATCCATTTCACAGTATGCTGCTTTAGCAGCTTACGAAGGGTCACAGGAACCTGTAAATGAAATGAAAACAGCATTTGAAGAACGATTGAACACCGTTTATGAAAAACTGAATAATATTCCAGGATTCACTTGTGTGAAACCTCAAGGTGCTTTTTACCTGTTCCCTAACGCAAAAGAAGCAGCAGAGAAAACAGGGTATGAAAATGTTGATGCTTTCGTAAAAGGACTTTTAGAAGAAGAAAAAGTAGCGCTTGTTCCTGGCTCAGGATTTGGTTCGCCTGATAACGTCAGACTATCTTACGCAACATCACTTGAAGTCTTTATTGAAGCCATTGTTCGTATCGAGCGATTCGTAAAAACCAAACAGGCTTAAGCGAGTTGTTCAATGTACAAATTATCGGTATAATAAGTACCGAACATTTGATTTAGCCATCTTAACAAATAGATGCATGGCGCTATTCTCATTAAGAATGGAGAGTGTGCGCCAATTTTTTCTAATCAGTTGGAGGGAAATAAGTAGTGAAAACGACGATTTCAAACGTAAATAAACAGGTTGAGCAAACTGTTACAATTGGTGCCTGGTTACATAATAAACGTTCTAGTGGTAAAATCCAGTTTCTTCAGCTTCGTGATGGTACTGGTTTTATTCAAGGAGTTATGGTTAAGAAAGAAGTTTCTGAAGAAGCATGGGAAACAGCGAAAAATCTTACGCAGGAATCATCCGTTTGGGTAACAGGCGTGGTACGTGAAGATGACCGATCACAATCTGGCTATGAATTAACCGTCACGAACGTGGAGCTTATTCACGAAGCTATCGATTATCCAATTACCCCAAAAGAACATGGTACTGAATTTTTAATGGATAATCGTCATCTATGGATCCGTTCAAGACGTCAAAATGCGATTCTTCGTATCCGAAATGAAATTATTCGCGCTACGTACCAGTTCTTTAACGAAAATGATTTCGTTAAAATTGACCCGCCTATTTTAACAGGAAGTTCGGCAGAAGGCACAACTGATCTCTTCCATACGAAATATTTTGAAGAAGATGCTTATCTTTCTCAAAGTGGACAACTTTACATGGAAGCAGCTGCAATGGCCTTTGGACGCGTTTTTTCCTTTGGTCCAACGTTCCGTGCTGAAAAATCCAAAACCCGTCGTCACTTAATTGAGTTCTGGATGATTGAACCTGAGATGGCGTTTATGGATCACGATGAGAGTCTTGAGGTTCAAGAACAATATGTGAGCTTCCTTGTGAAATCAGTACTAGAAAATTGTCAACTAGAATTAAAAACGCTCGAGCGAGATATTTCAAAACTTGAAGCGATTCAAGCGCCGTTCCCACGTATTTCTTACGATGATGCCATTACTTTATTGAAAGATAAAGGATTTACGGATATTGAGTGGGGCGAAGACTTTGGTGCACCTCATGAGACAGCCATTGCTGAAAGTTTCGAGAAGCCAGTCTTTATTACGAACTACCCGAAAGATATTAAGGCCTTTTATATGAAACCAGATCCTGAACGCGAAGAGGTCGTTTTATGTGCTGACTTAATTGCACCTGAAGGCTATGGTGAAATTATCGGAGGTAGTCAACGAATCGATGATTTATCTCTTATGGAAAAACGCTACGAGGAACACGGCTTAACAGACGATGCTTATAAGTGGTATCTTGAACTGCGTCGTTATGGTTCTGTTCCACATTCAGGATTCGGTCTTGGTTTAGAGCGAACGGTTGCCTGGCTTTCAGGTGTGGAACATGTTCGTGAAACAATTCCGTTCCCACGTCTTTTAAATCGTCTATATCCATGATAAACTAACAAAGCTGACGCTTCTTTCGTTATGAGAGAAGCGTCTTTATCTGAAAAATTGCCGAAGTTAGAAGCATTTAAAGTACCAAAGATGGATATTGTTAGAGGATAGATTAAAAAATGTATTGCACGTAGCAAAGGCATTTTTTTCTACTCCCATCACAAAATGCCGGCATGCTATAATGAAAGGTAGAGGTGGATGGGATGAAGAAGGAACAAATCATTCATATGATGAACGAAGGAAATGTTTCAGTACCAAGATTGTTGTTAAACCACTATGTTGACATTGGTTTGCAAGAAGAGGATACTTTCTTTTTAATTAAGCTACACAGTTTTATTGATCAGGGAAACACTTTTCCAACGCCAGAAGAGCTTGCATCAGCGATGACCTATTCGCCTCAAGCTTGTTTGGATAAAATACAGCAGCTGATGCAAAAAGGTGTTTTAACAATTGAAGAACACCAGAATGATCTGAAAAGTTATTATTCAGAAGCCTATTCGCTTCTTCCATTGTGGGAAAGAATTTTTAAAGCAATCGAGCAGGAAGAAGCAGAAAAATCTGCAGCGAAAAACATGGAGCAAGAAGAAAGTCTTTATACGTTATTTGAGCGTGAGTTTGCAAGGCCGCTTTCGCCAATTGAATGTGAGACGCTTGCGATGTGGATTGATGCTGACAAGCATGATGCAGAGCTGATCAAAGCTGCGTTAAAAGAAGCTGTGCTCGGTGGTAAGTTAAACTTCCGCTACATTGACCGAATTCTTTTTGAATGGAAACGAAATGGCATCAAAACGGTAGAACAGGCGAGGGCCTATGGCGAAAAGTTTCGAAAGCATCAGTACGATAAAAAATCGCCTGCTAAAACAGAAACGAAAAATGATTCAAATCAAAGTGCGCCAATCTATAATTGGCTTGGACGATAAATACGTATCAAGAAAGCGGAAGTGTGGCTTCCGTTTTTTGTTTGTGAAGAAATAAAAAACGTTGCGAACGGAAGAAAGGAAGTTGGACTGTTGTTAACGAAAGCCCAAATACAAACTGTTCTTGAAACAATGGGAGAGATGTTCCCTGATGCGCACTGTGAATTGAATCATTCGACACCTTTTGAACTTGCCATTGCTGTGGTGCTATCGGCTCAGTGTACAGATGCTCTTGTTAATAAGGTAACGCCGGGCCTATTTGAGAAATACAATAGGGCAGAGGATTTTCTTCATGTGCCGATTGAGGAGCTAGAAAATGATATAAGACGCATTGGCTTGTTTCGAAACAAAGCGAAAAATATTAAAAAGCTAGCAAGAACCGTTGTAGAACAGTATAACGGTGTCCTTCCTGAGACGAGAGACGAATTAATGGCGTTAGCAGGGGTAGGCCGAAAAACTGCGAACGTGATTGCTTCCGTTGCTTTCAACGTACCTGCCATTGCTGTTGATACGCATGTTGAGAGAGTGAGCAAGCGTCTCGGAATTTGCAGATGGAAGGACTCAGTACTTGAAGTAGAGAAAACGCTCATGCGGAAAATTCCAGAAGAAGAGTGGTCTGTGTCTCATCATCGCTTTATTTTCTTCGGAAGGTACCATTGTAAAGCGCAATCTCCACAGTGTGAAATTTGTCCGCTATTGGAACTATGTCGAGAAGGACAAAAACGAATGAAGCAGCGAGCGCGTGGTAAGTAAAGAATAGTTAGCAGTGATGTAAATAAGAAAGAAAAGCCCACTCTGCGTATACGCAGAGTGGGCTTTTGAACTTTATTCGTTTTCATTTGCAGGTGGAGTATTAGCTGGAGCGTCTCCCTCTGGAGCGGGTTCTTCAGTATTCTCGGTATCTTCAGGATTATCAGGCTCAGTTGTTCCAGCATTGTTACCAGAACCATCTTCACCATTACCTCCTGAACCGTTGTTGCCCTGGTTCCCTTGATCCTCTCCACCGCCAGCATTTCCACCTTGATCATCGGCAGGAGGCTCTTCTTCATCTCCCTGATTCCCTTCGGTGTCGCCGCTACCGTCTTCACCTTGGTCATTACTTCCTTCTTCAGGTGGTGTTTCGCCTTCTTCTTCAGGATTTTCTTCTTCTGCCGGCTCTTCAGGCTCCTCTGATTCTTCTTCTTTCGGAACTGATACAGAAGTTTCAGCTGGTTTCGTTGAAACGCCTGAATCTGATACGGCTGTTACTTTAAATTTATATTCGCTACCTTTTTCAACATTTTGTACGGTAAATCCAGTGTCACCGGTTTCCGTCAACCCTTGATAGCCACCGCCGTTTACAGCCATTTCGACTTTATAGGTGAAGGATTTATCTTCACCAGGCTGCCAAGAAAGGGCAAGGCTATTAGAATCAGCATTGTACTGGGCAGATAGACCTTTTACGCCATCAGGTTGTTCGTATTTGGTAGACGTTTTTTCTGGCGTGCTTCCTTTTACAAAAAGTTCATACACGATTTGATCTTTCGGTGTGTAGTCACTTGGAAGAAGCCCCGTACTTTTTTCTACGCCAACTTCTACAACAGAATCAGGTTTCTGGAAGTCAGCCGTGTTAATGCCTTCTGATACTTGGCTCATAATTTCTTTAAATATCAGTTTAGACGTATCGTCTTCCCCTTTATTTGAATCAAGATAGTGGGCATTTGGTTCGTTGTATCCTGTCCAAACGGCCATCGAGTATTCAGTCGTGTATCCAGCAAACCAGGCATCTTTTACAATTCCTGAGGTAGGAAACCCTTGTTGCTGAACGACAGCCGAATCGTGGTTTGTTGTACCAGTTTTACCGGCAACAGGTAGACCAGGTATTTTGGCATCCGTTCCTGTTCCTTCATCGACAACCGATTTTAGCATATCGCTAATCATATAAGCAGTATAATCATTCATTGCCTTCTCCGGTTCAGGCTCAACATTAATTTCTTTTCCATCCGGGAAGACCACTTTTCGAACGGTATGTGGTTCGTTGTACGTTCCACCATTACCAAATGCCGCATATGCACCAGTCATTTGGAGGGGAGAAGTGCTAAATGTTCCAATCGCAGCGGTAGGAACCATATCGCTATCTTCTAGTCCCATACCAAGTTTATTTGCGAACTCTTGAGCAGGTTTTTCTCCAACTTCAAGGAACGTGTTTACAGCCGGTACGTTATAAGACATTTCAAGAGCACGTCTCATCGAAACCTGACCACGGTATTCGCGGTCCCAGTTTCGGATATTTGCATCACCTATTTGTAATGGCTCATCTTTAATGGATCGGCCAGTTGACCACTGCTTGTTTTCAATGGCAGGTCCGTAAGCAATGATTGGCTTAGCCGTTGATCCTGGCTGAAACTGGCCAGTTGTAGCGTACGTGATGACACTCTCATCTTTCCGAGTTTCACCAATTGCGCGGATAGAACCAGTCTTCGTATCCATTAGGACAAGACCTGAACGCATATCTTCATTTGAATATGGATAGTTTGCAATCACATTAGACGTAATATCCTGAGCGCGAGTATCAAGTGTTGTATAAATTTCAAGTCCACCTGAGTAAATATCTTTTTCAGAAATATCATCTCGATCGCGCAGTTCTTTGACAACTTGGTCCATAAAGACTTTATATTGATCGTTTTCTTTCTCTTCCGTAAGGGCTACAATCATATCACTAACCTTTTCAGCCTGATATTTATCAGCTTCTTCGGCAGTAATAACACCCTGCTTTTCCATTAAGCTAAGAACAACATTTCGACGCTGTTCAGCTTGATCTGGATATTCATATGGATTGTAGTAAGTAGGACGTTGTGGTAGACCTGCAAGAAGTGCAGCCTCACCTGGTGTTAATTCCTCTTCAGTAATGTTTTTGCCAAAGTATGTTTCGGCGGCATCGACAACACCCCAAGCTCCGTTACCGAAATAGATCTTATTCAAATACATTTCGAGAATTTGATCTTTTGAATATTCTTGCTCAAGCTTAATGGATAAATAAGCTTCTTGAACTTTTCGTTCTAACGATTTTTCAGATGTTAAAAGAGAGTTTTTAATTACCTGTTGCGTAATTGTACTGGCTCCTTCAGCTCCAAAACCGTTTGTAATGTTTGCAAGAACGGCTCCACCAATTCTTCTTGGGTCAATACCAAAGTGTTCATAGAAACGAGTATCTTCAACTGAGACAAACGCACTTTTTAGAACATCTGGTATTTCATCGATTTTTGCTACTTCTCTTGCATCAGCACCTTCGATTGTTTGAACCTCTTCATCATCTCGGTCAAGAATGACAGATGACTGTGGATTTGTAAGCTTATCAGGATCAAGCTCCGGTGCACTATTGATATAGGCAATTGCTGTTATGCCTCCAGCGACTAAACCGACTAGAAATAAAACAACTAATGTAAGAAAGATTTTTTTGAAAATGCTTTTCTTACCTGATTTTTTGGGAGCTTTCTGCTTCTTACTACTTGTTTTACGTCTTTCTTGACGTGATTGATATTCACTCATGAATATTCCTGCCTTTCAAACCTGTACTAGTAATAGGATTCGAATGAATCCATTGTTTTATGAATTAAATAGAAGACTTCATTAGCTGAAATACATTTTATCAATAATTTTCAGATAGTCAATGCGTGGCTGAAAGGTATATGGGATATGTGTGCCTTCTTTTTCAATCTCTTGTTTTTTAATCGATTTCCTGCCGCCATCTTTCATTAATTGCCAATGAGAAAAGAGAGCAACTGCGTCAAGTAAAAAAACCTCATCGGTGATTGAAAAGCGGAGAAGGACAAAACAAATTCCATCATGATCATGCACTTGTTTCATATGACTGATCTGATGTTCATGAAAATTATTTAAAGGGAAGGACGTTTTGTTCTTCGTTTCTTTGGCTTCAAAATCGATGTATTTTCCTTTATAGACTCCATTATAATCGGTAGTCGAAGCCTGTTTGAAGTAAGCTTCTTTAATAACAGCCGCACTCCGTTTCGGATAATCAACATTAACAATTTGTACGGGGGTAGGCTTTTTGTGAATAACGGCTTTACCTGTTGAGAGATAATACGTATTACTCTGATTAATATCCTCTTCTAGTGTCATACCTCGATTGCTATATGACTTTTGTTTTTGACTTGCCAGCTGATTCTGAGCCGAAGGGACGTACGGCTTTCCGTTCGGATATCGAATCGGCACGTTAATCATCCTTTCTATTTCGAAGGTGCACTGAATCTATTTTACTTTACTTAATACGAGTTGTACGACAAAAATGTTTCAAGCAGGTGAAAAATGTTGTGAAAAACGCGTTGGAGATCATTCGTCAAATTAGAAGAGAAACGAAAAAGTGGAATAGGGATAATATTTCACGTACCGTATTTTATCATCACTATTATCAACGGAATCCAGAAATTAAATGGGCATTTTTAGCTTCAATGGTTTCTCGGAATGCAGGTTGGAGTATGTGTGATTTACAAGGAGAGTGGTTTCCAAAAGCATTAACGAAGAAACAATTAATCAACTTCTTCATGACATATGAACGCGCGAATTGGACAATATTTGATGATGCAGCGCCACAGCTTATGCTATACGAAGTTAGCAAAAGAAGAAATAAACCTTTTTTTGATCTTGGACAAAAATTAGGAATATCGAATTTTATTTTGCGGGAATGGGAAAAGTTTTTTCAAACTGGTGATGAAGAGCGTTTAATGACGGCGCTAATTATAAATGAACAGCACGTGATTGAAGCGCCAGTAATGGAACATCATACGTATGCAAAAGAAGTTTTTCATTCTTTCTTTTTTACAATTCAAGATTGGTTTCATTTTAGTACGGTACTTTTTCCAACTATGAGAGGTGAGTTATACGGTTTGTCTGTCAGTCGTTTCCGACATACAAAAGATCGCATTGAGCTTGGGAAAAAATTAGCTAAGCTGCTCTTTCATCCGACATACTTTGAAGAGTTTTATCGTTTCGCCACAAATACGTATCCTACAGGGGCGCGATTTGACTATGAACGGTATATGAATAAAAAGCGAGAAGGCAAGATGTTACGGCAAGTTTATCCGCTCATTCATCATCATCGAAAAGAAAGACAGGATTGGTACCATGGGCAATCACTCGTAAAGAAAATGCTAAAAAATGACGTAACGCTTCCAGCTGAACTTGCCTTATCGGATTGGTATGAAAAGAAAAGAAGTGAAATTCGTATTGCTGTTGAAATAGAAAATTTGCTCATGAAAAAAAGCAGGAGATAACCCTGCTTTAAGTGGAAGGACGATCGGGGCCTTCCGTTTTCTTGTTTCCGTACCCAGTTTTCGGTTCTTGCTGTTTTGTTTTCTGATTTGGTTTATCGAATTTTTGTTTTTTGTTCATTTGTACCACCTCCTACTCTTAGTTTGATCAGATGTTACAAAATCATGCCCCTTCTTTGTCGAAATTACTTTCCTTTAGCAGTAAACCACTACCTTTGACGAAACCGTTCTAGTTTTGTCAGCGAGGAAGGCAATGAAGAGAGGAAAGAGAATATGTATTATACAAACTTACAGGCAAAGGCCTGAGAATGACAGAAGGGATGGGATTGCATGTTATTGAAAACAAAGCAGGTTTCAGATGAACTTGGTGTAAACCCTACTACTGTTCAAAGGTGGGTAAAGTATTTCGATTTAGCATGTGAGAAGAATGAACTTGGACATTTTCTTTTTTCGAGCGAGACAGTTGAGGAACTAAAATCGATTAAAAACGATTTAAGAAGGGGTTACTCAATGGAAAAAATCAAATCATCAGGAACGGGCGGTTCACAAGAACAGGTTATGATAACTCCAGAACGATTTGAACAAAGGCTAGATCGTTTTTCAGTAAGATTGGAGCAGCTTGAGCGTCAGTTGGAGGAAAAAGCGAATGAAGTGATTACCGTGCAAGTTCTCCAGCACCGAACAGAACTAGATGAATTAATGCAAAAAATAAACATGTTGGAAGAAAAATTGATTGAGCTTGAAGATCACACGTCTATACAAGAGGCAGTAGGTCAGTCGACGGGCAAAGGAAAGCGTCCCTGGATCATGAGTCTGTTCAGTTTCTAGAAAGAGTTGAATATGGTTCCCTTCTGACCTTATGTCCCTATTGGATATAAGGTTTTTGTATGTAAACGATTATCGTGTGTTAGGATAGATTGGTGGGGGTGAGGATCATGCAAAACACACAAAAATTACGTGAATTGACTAAGAAGTTATTACAAATAAATGAAGAAGCAAGAGTGCAATATACAACGCGCACTCACCTTGATGACTATAAGGTGAATTTTTATGAAGAAGTGAAACCATTTGCTGATCGAGCATTAATGCTTCTTAAAGATTGGGAGCCTTTAGCGAGGGAATGGGTTATGTACAATAAACCTAAATATTTGTATCCAATTCAAATTAAGAATACGTTTGAAAATATTGAAATGATTTCGGTTGTTGCCTGGCAAAAAGATACAGGGCCAAAAAAATTCAATGAGCGGGTACAATCGGTTGAATATGTGTTAGAAAAGTTAATGGAGGAAGTGAAGTGAGACGGGAGAGATTCCCGTTAGAATATTAAATTTCACATACCATACTAAATGAATAAAATTTCCTTTTTTAGTGGAACACTAATAAAAAAGGGAGTGAGTTTATGACAGCATATTTGTGTCCTAGATGTAAGACGAATCGTATGAGATTTAATAAAATTGAGCAAAAAGCTACTTCAGTGAAGTTAGACCCAGAGTCAGGAGAAGTCGTTTCTGTTATGGAGGAAGGGAAAGCGGATCCTTTTCATATGGAATACAAAGGACCAAATGTCAGAGTTCAATGTGCTGCATGTGGTGAAATTGGAGATGAAGAAACGTTTATTCAATTTGCTAAATCTCACCCGCGTCATTCCTAACTACTTGTCCCTCTAGCATTCATGATATAGTGAAACGATAGGGGGGTAACGGTATGTTTGATCCAACCATTTATGAAAATGTTAAAGTAGTCTTAGAAGGAGAACTTTATGATCGGGATCTTGAAGGAGAGATCTCGATCGTAAGTCGCGAAGATTTGGTAGATCTCGCATCGCTTTCAAGAAAATACCTGATGAAGTTTACTGGAAATGAAGATGTTTATGTGACAATCGAGCTATTCGCCGACCTCGCTAATTTTAGTGCGGAACAGCTACAGCTAGACCAGATTGAACCTGGATGTGAAATTAAAATATACTTCGATGTCGTCATATCAGATGAAGAAGATTGTGCTGAAATTGAAGAAGACATCCGTAGTATCTGGGGATATCGTCCGACTATACGTCAAACTGTTTCTTTTCCTTATGCAGAAAATCAACAGGATATTTCATTATCCACACAGGTTTTATTAGAATTTAACCGTAAAATTAATGAAGATCAAATTAGTGATTTAGGTGATCTTATTGAATATGCGATTCAAACATCTAATCTTCTTGGAGAATAAGAAGAAGGCGGATTTCTCCGCCTCCTTTATCCATACTATTCAGTTAGCGATTAGTAGCTCCCGCCGCCCATTTGTTGTTCAGCCATTTGGACAAGACGTTTTGTGATTTCTCCTCCAACAGAACCGTTAGAGCGAGCAGTGGAGTCTGGACCAAGTTGAACTCCGAATTCACTTGCAATTTCGTACTTCATTTGATCTAAAGCTTGTTGTACACCAGGGACTACCAGATTGTTTGAGCTATTGTTGTTTGCCATGTTGTGTACACCTCCTTGACTAATATGATGCTCAGGAGAAAGACTTGCTATACAACTTTATTAAAGGGACATTATGGTAAAAAAACGCTTTAAGTTTTCTGAAAATTTAGAGGATTAAAAGCTTCTTAATCGAATTTAGTTATGTATAACACGTACAAACTGGAGGGGATTCGAGTATGGATCGTTTTATAAAAAAGTCAGGATTTTACCAGAACTTTGACAAAAAAAGAGTAGAATATTGGATGGTGTTAACAGAAGACAATAAAATACTTGTATCCTGGCTATGTTGGAGTACGCCACAACATATTGTAGAACAATGGAAAGGCTCCTATGCTTCTTAACAAGACCGCTTTGAGCGGTTTTTTATTTTGTTATTTTAAATTTTTAGCAACGATTCGTTTTAAGTTAAAAGTTTGTTGATTAGGGTGTATAGAAATAAACTATGTTCAGATGGCGGATAGGAGGCTATAATTAAATGCGGATCAGGTCTTTTTTACTAGACAATTCATTCAGAAATAGAACGAATAATGTAGTTAGCACGTAATAGAAAGAGGAGCTTCCATGAGTTTAAAACACATTGCGCATCTTATTGTCGTTATCTGCATAACAACGAGTTTGATTCCTGTCGTAACATCTGCAAAAGAAACGCCAACCATTAGAAGTGAGACCGCGATCCTTATTGATGGAAAGACAGGACAGGTTCTTTATGAGAAAAACAGCTCAGAAGAAATGTATCCTGCGAGTATTACGAAAATTGCAACCGCATTAATGGCAGTAAAGTCCAATAAAATGGATGAGATGGTTACTGTTAGCGAAAATGCACGGGCAGCAGAAGGTACGAGAGTTTATTTAAAGGAAGGAGAAACAGTCCCTTTAGATAAATTAGTAAAAGGTATGATGATTAATTCAGGAAATGATGCCGCCATTGCTATTGCAGAGCATTTGAGTGGAGATGTGGAATCGTTTTCTAATGAATTAAATGAATTTTTAAGTGAAGAAGTAGGTGTTCAGAACACTCACTTTGTAAATCCTAACGGTCTTTTTGATAAAGAGCATCTTACGACTGCAGAGGATATGGCAAAAATCACCCATTATGCGATGAAGAATGAAGAGTTTCGATCACTATTTGGAATGAAACAAATGATGTGGAACGGGGAAGACTGGGAGACGACCCTTATCAATCACCATCGCCTCTTACTTGATTACGATTTCGTTACTGGTGGAAAGAATGGCTATGTATCAAAATCTGGTTTTACCCTTGTCACGACTGCTTCGAAAGGTGATCAAGAATTAATTGCTGTTACGATGAAAGCAACAGATGACAAAATCGCTTATCAGGATACGTTAAATCTTCTTAATTATGGATTTAGTGACTTTACACCGGTTGAGTTTGAGAAAGGAACTGAACTGGGCGTTGTCAATCAAAAGAAATACAGTCTTTCAGAGGACATTACTCTGTATCAAAATGACGATTATCCGATCGATCTTACATTATCAAATGAAAACCAACTTGTGAGTGTAGGAAATTCATATCGTTCAAATCTTGATTTAGAGTTATTAACCACAACTTCTATAGAAAGTAACGCTCCTGAGCAAAAAACTGAAGCTAAACCTGTTGCACAAGTTAAGGATGAGGAAACTGAATCCATTTTTTCAAGTAGCACGATCCTTTATCTAGGGATTGGCATTTTTCTCTTCATTATCATTTGTTTGATTTTGGGAAGAAGCAATACTTCTGTCAAAAGACATCGTACATTTCCATAAATAAAACTAAAAAGGACCTGTGGGTCCTTTTTAATTTTCTAGATAAAACGAGAGTTGTTTCACAGCCGTCATTCCCTGGCCAACTGCAGAAGCGATGCTAGACAAAAGTGGGCGCGTACAAACATCTCCAGCAGCATACACGTAGGGAAGTGATGTTTCACCATCTGCATTGCAATTGATATAGCCTTCGTCATCAAGTGCAATACCTTCACTGTAAGGTCCGGTATTTGGTTGGACACCAATTCGAATAAACACACCATCCACTTCAATTGTTTCATGAAGATCTTTACTAGATAAAGATAAAACTTTCCTACCTTTTCCCTTTATTCCAGTTACGACTGTTCCGGTAAGGATCGAGATGTTTTCATGTTCCATCACAGGATCTTTATATTCTTGACGAGCTTTAAAGTGATCAGAACGGTGAATAAGGGTTACTCGAGAGCCAGCTTCAGCAAGTAGTAAGGCACCCTCAAAAGCTCGATCGCCTCCGCCAATTACAGCGACGTCCTTATTAATAAATTTAGATTTATCTCTAGTAGCTGAATATACTTCTTTCTGATCGATCATTTCCTGTTCACCGGGAACATGGAGTTTTCGAGGTGATGATCCTGTAGCAATGAGCAAAGAGCGAAATTCATATGTATCATCAGCGATTGTTTTAAGAATTTTTTTCTTCCAATCAATTGACGTAACAGCTGAATTTAAAGCATAGTCAAAATTTATTTTGTGGGCATGTTCAGTAAGTTTTTTCTGTAGGTATTGACCGTTTGGTGCGATCATGCCAGGGTAATCGACAATTTGATTGTAGATGGTATTTAATTGACCACCGAGATCATTCTTTTCTTCAAGTAACAAATGATTTAGTCCGAGGCGTTTCGCCCATATGGCTGCTGAAATACCAGCTGGTCCTCCCCCGATAATTAAGAGGTCTTTTTTTTGGTCCACGAGTTTTGCCCTCACTTCCATGTTACAAGCCATTTCTCAAACTCTAGCCAATTGTTAACACGAGGAACATCAATGTTAGCATTATAAGGATAATTCATGGCGATCGCTGTTCTGCCAGTATTTTTAAAGGCCATTAGATTATGAGGGGCATCATCAAACAATAAGTCACCACGAATCATTTCTTTTCGATGAGAGAAAATCAAATTATTTTTACCGATAAATGGGAGGTTTTTCTCAACCCACTGTTCTTTTTCAGTATAAGCATATGTACGGCTGCTAGTTACAATTAGGACATCATAGTTCAAAGAGAGTCGTTCAAGAACTTCGATCGCATCTGGAAGAGGGTTTAAGTGAAGGAAGATACCAGGTTGATCCAGGTACTCATAAATCTTCTTTCCACATTCGCTTTTTACATAATCTTCAGAGCGCCAGCACATAAGGTTTTCAACAGAAAGATTGTCTTGATAATCTTCGTTATACCTGCGGTGCCATTCTGACATCAAATCACAAATGACAGAGTCCATATCAATTAGAAGGGTTATCATTAAATCACTTCTTTCCACATACATTCTTTATCACTATAACAGCGAATGGAAATTGGAACAATTCCACTCATACAAAAAGCAAGAACCAATTGGTTCTTGCTCAGTGGACTAGCATTTAATAAAAGCAGTTCCTACGATGATAAGCAGGATGAAAAGAACGACGATTAGCGCAAATCCATTTCCTGCAGGTTGATGACAAGGCATACCGTATGAAGCTCCAGCTACCGGCTGATAAGGCTCGTTTCCGTATGGTGCATTGTTTGCATGGTACATAGTATTAGGTCCCCCTTTAATTTCTCTTTCTTTATCACTGTATGTTGCCGTCTAGAAATGATATAGGCGGGAGCGGAGGAGAACCTAAATTAGGTGAATGTCCCAGGAAAAATTTATGAACTAATGCCTTTATCTTTTGTTTGAGCTTGCTTTAAGAAGTTGAATTTATAATCGTCGGTCAGTTCTTTTACTTCCTTACTAAGGAATAGAATGGCAATCACGTTTGGAACAACAAACAACGCGAGTGTAATATCAACGAGCTCCCAAACGAATTGAAGGCCACCAATAGCCCCGACAAAAATCGAAAGAATATAAACGAAACGCATCACTCGAGAAAAAGGAATCCCAAATAAGTACTCAGCTTGTTTTTCACCGTAAAACACGAGTACACCAATCGTACTAATAACAAAGATCAATAAGAGGGAAGAAACGAATATCGGTCCCCAGGTAGGTCCCATTAATCCAGAGAATGCATCTGATACCATATCAGCTGCATTAGAAGGCTTCACATCTTTCCAAGCTCCTGACAAAAGTACAGTGAATGCTGTAACGGTACAGAGGACGATTGTATCAATAAATACGCTGAAGATGCCCCATAATCCCTGTCTACATGGATGAGGGGTGTGTGCTGCAGAATGGGCGATTGATGCCGTACCCATCCCGGCTTCGTTCGAATAAAGTCCTCGAGCCAGTCCCCACCTAACTGCAGCAGCAAATCCCGCACCAGCAAATCCACCTGCCGCAGAGATTGGTTGAAAGGCGTGGACGAAAATTAGACTGATCACGTTCGGGAATTCCTCAATATTAATAATCATGACGCCGATCGCACCAGCAATATATGTAAGCACCATAAATGGAACGATTTTCTCAGCTACTGCGCCTATTCTTCGAATTCCACCAAAAACAACGGCGGTAATCAAAATGATTAAAATAACGCCAGTAAGCCATGTAGGTAAACCAAAAGCACTTTCAGATAGTGTTGAAATGGAGTTTGTTTGTACCATGACACTAGGTATAATTTCAATCATTAATCCAAATGCGAAGAGAGAAGAGGCAAATTTCCACCCTAACCCTTTTCTTATGTAGTACATAGGGCCACCAACATAAACGCCGTTTTTATCTTCTTCACGATATTTGATGCCGAGCACAATTTCTGAGAATTTGGTTGACATCCCAATAATGGAAACGACCCACATCCAAAAAATCGCACCAGGTCCACCGAAAGCGATGGCAACAGGAACCCCAACTATGTTCGTTGCGCCAGCAGTGGATGCGAGCGCTGAAGCAAATGCTTGGAAAGGTGAAATGGTGCCATCACCTTTTTCTTTTTTGAATACTTTACCGATCGTATGTTTTAAAGCATGGGGAAAAAATAGGATTTGAAAGAAGCCTAACCGTATTGTTAGAAATAATCCGCCGCCTAAAAGTAAGATCATCATTGGGTAACCCCAGATGAATGCGGAAAACTCGGTTATTGCATTTAAAATAGCGTCCATTGCCAACACTCCTTATATGTAGTACTAGTTTAATTATCCATATAGTGGGAGAGTGAAACGCTATTTGTAAAATTATGAAAAAATGAGCATAAAGACATAGAGCCGGTTTTCACCGGCTCCCGCTTAATGCATTTGAGGTGGCTGATTGTTTTGTTGTTGTTGCGCACCACTCAATTGGCTCTTGACTTGTTGAATTTCATTAACCTGAGCTGGCGCTGCAGGTTGGTAGTATCCTTTCTGTTTTGCGTACTGATAAAGGTTATACTGTCTTTGTTCATCTGTATTACGAATCTGTTGAAGAGCCTGTCGGAGTTGCTGATTATCAGCTTGAGATATCACGCTTCCGTAATTGCTTAAGCTACTGTTTAACACTGATAAATAGTCGTTCACCATATCTTTTTCGTTCATAAGATCCCTCCTTAGCTTAAAAAGCCCATTAGTTGTTGTTGTGTATGACGTGCATCTTGAGCATCTTTTTGTAGCATTTGTTTAAGCTGTGGGCAGGTACACGACTCCGCGTACGAATCAAGTTTGTTTGCAAGTGTTTCATGGCCGCCAATCATATGACGTAAGTTTTGAAGTTCAAGTTCATTAAGTTGACTCATCCAGTTTCCCTCCTTCATTTTAATCATGTTTAGTATGAATGGGGAGGTTTGGAAATATACAAACTTAAGCGATAACATTTCGTTTGTTAGAAAATTGTTGATACGTCTTTTCGCGCATGATGTTTTTAAGAATCTCTACAACGTAATAGACGTCTACATAAGATGAATAAAGGGCAATCGGTGCGAGTCTAATGACGTTTGGAGAACGAAAATCTGGAATGACGCCATTTTGTTTTAACGCTTTACATATACGTGCAGCTTCATCATGCTCCAAACAAACATGTCCACCGCGCCGATCATCTTCTAATGGGTTGGTAATCACAAAGCCATCTTCCCTCAGGTTTTCTTCAACAAGTTCCATTAGATACCTCGTTAGGGAAAGTGATTTTGCTCGTATCGATTCAATCCCTGCATCATTCATCAATTCTAACGATCCGATTAATGGGGCCATGCTAAAAATATGAGGTGTTCCAATTTGATAAGCGCCGGCGGTTTCTGCATGAGTAAGCGTATGACTCATATCAAATTGCACGTCCTTTTTCGAACTGAACCAACCCGCAAGTCCAGGGCGTCTTCCCAGGTGATCCTTATGAACGAAAAGGCCGCCAACTCCACCAGGTCCACTATTTAAGTATTTGTATGTACACCAAACGGCGAAATCCACCTTCCATTCATGAAGTTTATGTGGAATGGCTCCTATTGAGTGAGCCAAATCAAATCCGATGATCGCTCCTTTATCATGAGCCGCTTTCGTTAACTTCTCAATATCGAGTAATTGACCACTTCGATACAGAACAGAAGGGAGAAGAATGAGGGCAACTGTCTCATCAATCGCCTCAATAATGTCATCTTCCAATAGCGTTCTACCATCTTGACTTGTAACTTGAATAAGGTGTGTATCTGGTGATAACCCGTGAAGTTGTAATTGACTTTGAATCGCATAAATATCCGATGGAAATGTTAGAGAATCAGCAAGAATTTTCGTCTTTTTACCAGAAGGTTTAAAAAATGTAGCAAGCATCTGATGAAGGTTCGTTGTTATAGATCCGGTTGTCATGGTTTCAGAAGAATGGGCGCCAATTAAGTTAGAAGTCATTCCACCAAGGTTTTCAGGCATATAAAACCAGGGTTGTTGACCATCAGTCCAGCCGTCTATTCCATGGTGTTTCCAGTCTTCTAGTGATTGAAGAAGAGAGGATTCAGCTTTTTTTGAAAGAAGACCAAGTGAATTTCCATCCATATATAGCCTGTTCGGATTCAAATAAAATTCACGTCGGAACTTCGCAAGTGGATCTTTCTCGTCGAATTTTTTAGCATTTTCAATGGACTGTGATAAACTCATAAGAAACAGCTCCTTTTCTACCACTAATCGTATGAAAGGGATAAGGACCTGTCAACGCTTTCACTCTTTGTGTAAAAAACTTTCTATGTTTTTTTAGGATAACGATTGACTTTTTAAATGATCTAATGGTATATTATTAAACGTCGCTGATGCACAGCACATGCGGGTGTGGCGGAATTGGCAGACGCGCTAGACTTAGGATCTAGTGTCTTACGACGTGGGGGTTCAAGTCCCTTCACCCGCACCATATATTTTTTGCGCCCGTAGCTCAATTGGATAGAGCGTCTGACTACGGATCAGAAGGTTAGGGATTCGACTTCTCTCGGGCGCACCATACATAATTTAAGTGGCGGTGTAGCTCAGCTGGCTAGAGCGTACGGTTCATACCCGTGAGGTCGGGGGTTCGATCCCCTCCGCCGCTACCATATTTCAATTTCATCATGGAGGGGTAGCGAAGTGGCTAAACGCGGCGGACTGTAAATCCGCTCCCTCAGGGTTCGGCGGTTCGAATCCGTCCCCCTCCACCATGATTGGGCTATAGCCAAGCGGTAAGGCAACGGATTTTGATTCCGTCATGCGTTGGTTCGAATCCAGCTAGCCCAGCCATTTGCGGGTGTAGTTTAGTGGTAAAACCTCAGCCTTCCAAGCTGATGTCGTGGGTTCGATCCCCATCACCCGCTCCATTACATATTTTCGAGAAGAATGTCAGAACGAACTTCCCATCATAATTTAAATCATGATATACTAATGATTAGATGAGTCACTTCTCAATATCATGCGCCTTTAGCTCAGTAGGATAGAGCAACAGCCTTCTAAGCTGTGGGTCAGAGGTTCGAATCCTCTAAGGCGCATACCAATAACCCTTGAATAGAATTTCTATTCAAGGGTTTTTTTGTTCTTATACACATGAGTAAGTGCGCATGGAGGTCATTTCCAACAAACGAGTAGAGCATCTATTTTAAAGAATATTTGGGACTGAATGATAAGGAAAATCGAAAGTAATTCATCTTTTCTTAGAGGTGAGCGATGAGGTTATATACGAACGATTAATTATAATTCAATTAATTTGTTCACTTTTAGTAGTTTATTGTCCCGTTTTTCTTTCGTTTTTTTCTGTTTTATGCTACTATATCCGTAGAAAAGATTCGTTGCAGTAACTGGCGACAAATGTGGAAGTAACCACAGGGGAGCTGTGACGTACAATGCCGGTCGTCTGGGCGAAGAAATGGGGCAGCTCATTCTTTACCAATTTTCAGGAGGAGTTCATATGACAAACGAAACAAAAATTTTAGACGGTAAAGCAGTTGCTAATCGCATAAAAGAAGAGTTAAAGACAAGAGTCGCATCTCTTAAAGAAAAGGATGTGACGCCAAGCCTTGTGACGATACTTGTTGGAGATGATCCATCTTCTGAGACCTATGTAAGAATGAAAGGCAATGCGTGTGAGCGGGTAGGAATTACCTCTAAAAAAATTCACCTCTCTGAAGACACAACAACTGAAACGCTCGTACAGACAATTGAAGAGTTAAACCAGGATGCTTCTGTGCATGGTATATTGCTTCAACACCCCGTTCCATCTCAAATTGATGAACGTCTTGCTTTTGAAACCATTGCGATCGAGAAAGATGTTGATGGTGTAACGAGTGCTGGCTATGGCCAAACAGCTCTTGGATTTGGAACTTATCCATCTTGCACTCCTGCAGCAATAATGAAAATCATGGAAGACTATGATATTAAAGCTGAAGGAAAGCACGCTGTTGTAATCGGCCGCAGCCCAATTTTAGGAAAACCAGTATCTGCGCTCTTATTAAATCAGAATGCAACTGTAACAACTTGTCATTCTAGAACCACTAACCTTGCTTCGCATGTGCAGCAAGCAGATATCGTAATTGCTGCAGTGGGCAAGCCGGAATTTATTAAAGGTGACTGGGTTAAAGATGGAGCTGTTGTGCTTGATGCTGGATATAACAAAGGAAACGTTGGAGATGTGGAATATGAAGCGGCAGCTAAGAAAGCGTCCTATATTACACCTGTTCCGGGCGGTGTGGGCCCAGTTACAATCGCGATGCTATTAAAACATACCGTTGATGCAGCTGAAAAAACAGTTCAATAAAAAGAAGTAAAGTTAAAAGTAGTTTCATTGGAGGAGGCACATTGTAATCGTGCACTCTAAATGGAACTGCTTTTTTGTATCTTTTACATTAAATGAGAAACTTTCAGTGTAGTAATCATTCGTATCATACGAGGTAGTAGAGTGCTGCTTTATTCTCTATTCTAGTATTTTAAAAATATGTTACTATCAATGTAAAGAAACATTTATAAAAATGAATCCTAGTAAGGCTAGTTGCAATCGTTCTCATCTTAAACCTTGCAGTAATTTGAAAGGGGATACATCAGTTTGAACACAAAACATTTGGATTTACTTGCCCAAAAATATGATAGTGAAGAAAAAGTTGTCACTGAAATCATCAACCTTAAAGCCATCCTAAATCTACCAAAAGGAACTGAGCATTTTGTTAGTGATTTACATGGGGAGTACCAAGCCTTTCAACATGTGCTACGAAATGGTTCAGGTAAAGTGAAAGAGAAAATTTCTGACTTGTTTAAAGATGAATTACCAGAAGATGAGTTGAATGAATTTGCCACGCTCGTTTACTACCCAGAAGAAAAAATCAACCTAATTAAACATTCATTCAGTAATGATAACGAATTATACGAATGGTATACGGTGATGATTGAACGTATGCTAAAGCTCATCTCGTATGCCTCTTCCAAATATACACGATCCAAATTACGTAAAGCTTTGCCTACTCAGTTTGTTTATGTCATTGAAGAGCTTCTCTATAAAACGGCTGATCTTACGAATAAAGAGCCTTATTATAATAAAATACTTCAACAAATTATCTCTCTGAACCAAGCTGATAAGCTAATCACCGGGCTTGCCTATACGACGCAAAGACTAGTTGTGGATCATCTTCACGTTGTGGGGGATATCTACGATCGAGGACCAGAACCTGATAAAATTATGGATACCCTTATTCACTATCATTCGGTAGATATTCAATGGGGAAACCACGATGTCTTATGGATTGGTGCGTTTGCAGGATCTAAAGTATGTCTTGCTAATATTATTCGTATTTGTGCTAGATACAACAATTTGGAAATCATTGAAGATGTTTATGGCATAAATCTGAGACCCTTACTGAATCTCGCCGAAAAATATTATGATGATAATCCCGCTTTTGCGCCAAAGAGAGAATCTGATGAGAAACAAACGAGTCATGAAAAATGTCAAATCACGAAAATACATCAGGCGATCACGATGATACAGTTTAAACTCGAGAGTCCAATCATCAAAAGAAGATCTTACTTTAATATGTCTGAAAGACTTTTATTAGAGAAGATTGATTATCAAGAAAACACCATTACGATTCATGGGCAAACGTATCCGTTAGAAAACACCTGTTTTTCAACCATTAATCCAGATCAACCTGACCAGCTATTAGAGGAGGAGGAGGAAGTCATCAACAAGCTTTTGTTTTCAGTACAACACTCGGAAAAGCTTGCTAGACATATGAACTTCCTTATGAAAAAAGGCAGTCTTTATCTAAGATACAATGGTAATCTATTAATTCATGGATGTATTCCTCTCGATGAGAATGGGAATATGGAAAAAATGATCATCGAAAATAAAACGTATGCCGGTCGCGAGTTACTTGATATTTTTGAGAATTATTTACGCCATGCTTTCGCACATCCTGAAGAAACAGCTGACCTTTCGACAGATATGGTTTGGTATTTGTGGACAGGCGAGTATTCTTCTCTGTTCGGTAAGAGAGAAATGACGACGTTTGAGAGATATTTTATAAGTGATAAGAAGAGCCATAAAGAAAGAAAAAATCCCTATTATCATTTGCGTGAAGAAGAAGAGATCTGTCGCCAGATTCTAGCAGAATTTGACCTTAATCCAGATCAAGGTCATATTATAAATGGACACACGCCTGTTAAAGAAATTGATGGAGAAAATCCAATCAAAGCAAATGGCAAGATGATTGTCATTGATGGCGGTTTCTCGAAAGCTTATCAATCAACAACAGGTATTGCGGGGTACACGTTATTATTTAATTCTTACGGCATGCAGCTTGTTGCTCATAAATTATTTAATTCTAAAGAAGAAGTTTTATTACACGGAGCAGATGTATTGTCAGTAAAACGATTAGTAGATAAGGAATTAGAAAGAAAAAAAGTTCGTGAAACAAACATTGGAGAAGAAATCCTGCAAGAAGTTCATATTCTTAATCGATTAATGGAATATCGGTATATCAATTAACGGTTTATGCACCTTTTTTACGAAACTAACCAACAAAGTCGATGCTTTGTTGGTTAGTTTCGTTTTTGTATAAGCAGGAAACTTCTTATGGAGGTAGATCGTGCTTCATTTTACACCAGTAACGAAGCATTTACATATTAATTGAGCAGAACATTCAATCATTTTAGAAAGTTGTGCTATGGTCAATAAGAATAACTTTAACTAAGCGGAGGCGATCAATCGATGAAACTTGATGGGAAAGTAGCAATAGTAACTGGAGCTAGCAGTGGTATTGGTGAGGCGATAGCGAAACAACTAGCGAATGAAGGAGCAAGTCTTGTGCTTGCAGCTCGTCGTGAAGAAAAACTGACTGACTTAGCGAGCTTCATCACGAATCAATCAAATGGAAAAGCCATTGTAGTGAAAACGGATGTTACGAAAAAAGAAGATATGGAGCAACTCGTTGAGCAAGCCAAACAAGAATTTGGAAAGGTTGACATCGTCGTCAATAATGCTGGAGTGATGCTACTATCATTTATGAAAAATGATGAGGTGGATCAATGGAGTCAAATGGTGGACGTGAATATTAAAGGTGTTCTATACGGCATTCATGCAGCGCTTCCTGATATGTTAAAACAAGAGAGTGGTCATATTATTAATGTCTCAAGTGTAGCAGGGCATGAAGTATTTGCTTCAAGTGCCGTGTATAGTGCTACAAAATATGCCGTAAGAGCCCTTTCAATGGGACTTGAAAAAGAGTTATCAAAAACTGGTGTACGTGTCACGAATATTTCTCCAGGTGCCGTTGAAACTGAACTAACTCATCATATTACGGATGAAGAGGTCCTCAACATGTTTAAAGATCGTGCCTCTTCAATGAAAGCTCTTCAAGCGGATGATATTGCTCGTGCGGTTGTGTATGCAGTCACTCAACCTGAATATGTGAATGTGAATGAAGTGGTTGTCCGACCAATGCAGCAATAGGAGCGACTCATTTTTATAGTTCGTTAGCAAAAGATCGAGCCTGCTCGGTCTTTTTTTATGGAGTAGTGAACCATAAACATATATTTAAGATACGCAATAACTTGAATGATTCACAGATCACCCATATACTTTAACTTGGATAGCGTATAAACAACTAGAGAAATAAGCACAACAGTTGGAGGAAGAAAGATGAATAGTTTTATTGTCATGCAAGGAGATACATATGTTGAAGAAAAAGAAGCAGGGGTGATCTGGTCACCGAAAGAAGATAGGGGTGGCCAAGAGCCTCATTCGTGGAAGAGGCTGAAAGAAGTCAAAAAAGGAGATCCTATTTTCCACTATGTTAAAGGAGAGATTGTAGCGGTTAGCCTTGCTAAGAGTGACTGTAAAGAGGAGGCGAAAACGTCAACTTTATCGCATCAAACGATAGTCGATAAAGGATATTTAGTGGCGCTAGAATACCATGAGTTGGACGTTCCGCTAAATGTAAGAGAAAAATTTGAAGAAATTTCACCTTTATTACCTCTTAAATACGCACCATTTCAACTTGATGCAAGTGGAAATCCCGGGTATTTATACCCTTGTCATGAAGCACTAACAATTAAGCTGCTTGAGCTAATTAGTGAGTCCAATTTTTATCGTATAAATGAAGAACAATTAGAGTTAACCGTAGATGAAGTTAGAAGAACGGAACGTAATACACTAATACCTATCATTACGGAAACAGAATCAGAAGCGAAAATGAAAATGAGATGGGGAAAGTTAAAGTTTCGCAATGAAGTTGCTCCTTTATGGGAAGGTCAGTGTGCTCTTTGTGCCATTAAACTTCCGGAATTACTTAAAGCAAGCCACGCTAAACCGTGGAAGGATTGTTCAAACGATGAGCGATTGGATCCTTTTAATGGGGTGCTACTTTGTCAAAACCACGCCGCTCTCTATGATGAGGGGTTGATTGCCTTTGACGGCCAGGGTCGATTACACATTTCTTCAAGTATTCAAGAAGATGACTATGACATGTACGGATTAAATCAACGCAAAAAAATTAGCATTCATCCTGAAAATAAAGTATATTTCAAGTGGCATAAACGCAAGAGGATGAGGAAGTAATTTTTTATTAGGGTAAAGTATATACACAAAAATGGACTTCCAGTAGAGAAGTCCATTTTTGTTTAGTTAAGATACTTATTTAATCGTAGTAGGTAAAGGGGCATCAGGAGAGATAAACCCCTTCTGTAATAATTCATTCCAGAAAGCTTTCGGAATATCGCGTTGGATCATTTCAATATCTTCTTTTATCCGATCTGGACGCGTTGAACCTGGAATCACAGATTTTACAGCAGGGTGAGAAGTTGAGAATTGTAGAGCAGCTGCTTTTAAAGGAACATCATATTTTTTGCTTATTTCGTTTAACTGATTAACTTTCGTAATAATATCGTCATCTGCTTTCTCATAATTGTAGTAATCACCGCCTAGTAAAACACCAGAGTTATACGGTGCGCCAACGACAATCGCTACATCATTTTCTTCAGCTGTCTTCATCATACGCTGTAAAGCTCGGTCATGCTGAAGCAAAGTGTATTGTGTCGCTGATAAGCATATATCAGGTCGGAATTCTTCGAGCTCCATCGCGATCTCGATTGGCTCTGTTGTATTGACACCAAGCCCCCATGATTTGATAACGCCTTCTTCACGAAGACGCGTCAACACTCGAAAGGCTCCTTTGCGAGCCTCTTCGAACTTTCCGATCCACTCATCCCCATGAAAATCTGGGGAAACGTCGTGAACGAAAACATAGTCTAAGCGATCCGTTTTCAATCGTTCAAGGCTTTGTTCAATAGACCTCTTTGTTGCATCTTCTGTGTAATCCGTAATCACTTTATTATTGCGAGCATATTGGAACAAGCCTTCCTTGTCTTCCGTGTCATCGGTTACATAACGGCCAACTTTCGTACTCAATACGTAGTCATCACGATTATACTTTGACAGCACGTTACCAAGACGCATCTCTGCTAGTCCTGCTCCATAAAAAGGGGCAGTATCAAAATAACGTATGCCCTGGTCCCATGCTGCTTGTATCGTGCTCAGAGCTTCATCTTCTGGCACTTCTCGAAACATATTACCGAGCGGTGCTGTACCTAATCCTACTTGATATTTTATCGTTGGTTCAAAGGGTTTCATAAATGTCATACCACCTTACTTGAATGATAGTGGTTTTTACCCGGATAAAGAGGGGATAAAACAAAAGGGTTGGACTCATTACCAAAATGTTGATTTATACATGAATCATCCTATTACAGAAGCGATTAAAATCGAACTTAAAACGATCTTTTATTTAAAAAACCCCACATAGTAGTGAGGTTATCAAAGTTCATATAGGATTGAAACGAGTAGCCTTTTTATTTTTTTTATTATGACTCATTCTCATTCTTCTTATAAATCCGCTCCACCACTTCCTGAAGCGTATCAGGCTTGTGAAACTCAACAGGAGAAAAGCCTTTCTCAAACGTAATCGAATCGGCTTCAATCGCAAGCACATACTTTCCGTTCACCTTCGCAAGATGAATTGATTCGCCAAAGTCAGACAGCATCGCTTTCACGGATACGTGGTCAAGCTTCAGCTTCCATTCAACGTCAGGGGAGTGCTCAACGATTTGTGAAGTAGCTTCGACGACTTGTTCGGTCGTAAAGCGCTCCTGTAGCTCTCGCTTAGGACTCTGAGACCATTCTTCCATTGCTTGCTCAAACTCTTCTCGTTCTTCACTTTCTTCCTGGTACGTTTCTTGGATATGCTCCTGGACCATGCCCATCGTTTGCGTCTTCACAATTTCAGGCATCGACTTTTCGTATTCGACCCATTTTAAGAAGTCTTCAAAGTAGCGGGCGTGAGAAGACTGGTGGACTTTAATTTCAGCGCTGTCGATCATGCCTTCTTCTGGCATGTAGGGATACTGGACAGATTTCATGCTTTTTGTCGTAATCGCCATTTCAACATTTTGGATTAGCGTATCTTCGTCGGTTATCGTTGCTACTTTTGGTTCGAAGTCACATTTTAAGATAAAGAGAAAAGGATCATCGAAGAGTTTTGTTAATTTAGCAGTCGCAACAATCAAAACCCCGCCTCTTATCGCACTTGTATCAAGATACATTTGTACAATTTGGTCAGTAGATGTTTCAAAATCATCCGCAGATTCGGCATAGCGGGTGCGGTCGAATAAATTATAGTTGGGATTGGACGTTAGCTCGTGACCAGGCTCGACAATAAATCGGCCAATCTTGGTTGGAGCACCTTCAGATTTAGCATGACGATCCACTTTTCGTTTCATGATTTTTGTTAATTCACCATTGAGAAAGTCTTTGAGAGAGCTATCTTCATAGCTGTCTGCATCAAGTGTTTGATAATGCTTGTAGCGTCGTTCTTCACTTTCTCCGCTTCCTTCTACTTGGATTAAGTAAAAGGAAAGATACTGCATTTTAAATTCCATTTCATCACCCGTCTCTATGTTTGCGTTTATTTAGTATAGGCAACGTTTTGGAATTCGTCAATCACTTCAAAATAACTAACTTTTGAAAGTAATAAACCTTCGAATTCAAAGTTTTTTTGTTTTTAGCCAATTAATTTTTTACATGAATCGACATTACTCTTATAATGAAGAAAGGAATACAGATGAAAAGGGGAGAGGCAATGGAAGCAAAGCAAACGGTGTTTGTTAATGAATTTACGAACGGAATACTCGATCCTTCCAAAGAAATGCTCGGACCATTGAAAGATGGTGGTCATATTGTTGCAAATACAGCACCTGGATGTTGGGGGCCAATGATCACTCCATGTTTACGCGGTGGGCATGAAGTGACGAAGCCTGTTTTTGTAGAAGGTGCTGAAGTTGGGGACGCAATTGCAATACGCATTAAATCGGTTCAGGTTACTTCAATGGCAACTTCTTCAGGAAACGATCAACCTGTTGATGGAAGGTTTGTTGGCGATCCATTCGTAGCGGTGAAATGCCCTGGCTGTGGAGAATTATATCCTGATACGAAAATTGAAGGTACCGGACCAGAGGCGATTCGCTGTTCGAATTGTGGAGAAGATGTAACACCTTTTGTTTTTACGAATGGGTATACAATGGCATTTGATTCTGATCGAACGGTTGGTGTTACGGTAGATGAAGCTGCAGCCACTCATATAGCTCAAAATGGTAAATCCTTTATGGCTACTCCTGAAAACTCTGTCCAAAATCCAATTGTTACGTTTGGACCAAGTGATCTAGTAGGAACGATGGCAAGACTACGTCCTTTTCTCGGGCAGCTCGGAACAACGCCTTCCCGCCCATTACCTGATTCACATAATGCCGGAGATTTCGGTCAATTTCTAATTGATGCGCCTCATGATTATGGTGTTACAAAAGAGGAATTGGAAGATCGGACAGACGGCCATATGGACATTAATCGTGTTAGAGAAGGAGCGGTATTGATTTGTCCTGTTAAAGTACCTGGTGGAGGTATTTATATCGGGGACATGCATGCGATGCAGGGGAATGGAGAGATCGCAGGTCATACAGCTGATGTTGCGGGTATTGTAAATCTTCAAGCGATCGTCATTAAGGACCTAACGATAGATGGACCTATTTTACTCCCGACAGTAGAAGATCTACCGCATTTGGCAAAGCCATTTACTTCAAAAGAAAGAGAAGCAGCCAAGCGCGTGGCGAATATGTACGGTGTTTCAAAATTAGAAGAGTCATTACCGGTATCTTTTATCGGAACCGGTGCTGATCTTAATGAGGCAACAGATAATGGACTGAAGCGTGCAGCTGACACTTTAGGCATTACCGTTCCTGAAGTAATGAACCGTGCAACGATTACAGGTTCAATCGAAATCGGAAGGCACCCAGGCGTAGTGACGATTACATTTTTAGTTCCCGCCCATCTCCTAGATGAACTTAGCCTAACCGACCTTGTTCGAAATCACTATAATACAGAAAAGTAACAGGAATAACAGACAGCTGTTTTTCAAGGCTGTCTGTTCATTTCCTATGAATGAAAAGTAGGTTAAATTGAGTATGCTATATGTAACGTCATTGTTTTTTATCAAGCAATAATGGGGAATTTAAGTAAAATTAGATTATTTACTTTCGTTTTAAAAATTTTCCAATAAAAGTAAATAATACGGCTAAAGCGAGGAATTCACCATGAAGATTAACTTTTCAAAACTTGACTATCCATCCATTTTTCAAATTGATGGGCCAGACCATCAGACGATTACCCAACTTACGTTTCACTCAAAGAAAGCAGAGCCGTCTTCCGTGTTTTTTGCGATAAGAGGTGAGAATCACGATGGACATTTATACATAGAAGACGCCATTCAAAATGGAGCAGTCGCTGTCATAGCTGACCGAGAGGATCTTACTCAAAGTCTTTCACACAGCTATCCAAATTGCACATTTGTTCTTGTCGATGATGTTCGAAAAGCGATGGGTTCCTTTTCAAAACAATATTACGATACCGCAGATGAGAAATTAAGAACCGTCGGTGTAACAGGAACAAATGGAAAAACGACAGTTGCCGCTTATGTTCGGTCTCTCTTAAGCTTACTTGGTTTACCAACGGGTTCGATTGGCACAACAGGTATCTGGTCTTCCAAAAAGAGGATTCCGTACAAAAAAAGCACGCCTACTACACCTGAATCACTCGATCTCCATCGGATTTTCAATGATTTAGTGGAGGCAGGAGATAAGGGAGTAGCAATGGAAGTTTCTTCGATTGCCCTTGATCAACACCGAGTTGATGGAATTAATTTTGATGTAGCCATTCATACAAACATTTCTCCTGAGCACCTGGAATACCACCATACGTTTGAACATTATAGAGCTTGTAAAATGAAACTCTTTGATCAAGCAAAAGCAGCTGTCGTGAATGTAGATGATGAAATGGGAAGCGAACTGATCCGAACCTTTAACGATCGAATCGTAAGCTATAGCTTAAACCAACATGCTGAGGCTGACCTCATCGCTACTGACATTCGCTATCAAGTAAATGGAACATCTTTTAGACTTGTTTCACATGGTGAGTCGTATGATGTGTTTGTACCGGTTTTTGCTGACTATAATGTTGCGAATGTTCTTTCGGCTGTTGGTACTGCACTATTACTCGGTTATTCATTATCCGAAATTATAGGAGTGCTTCCGCGATTAGAAAGTCCTGAAGGTCGTTTTCAAGTCATAACTGGGCCTAATCGTGAAACGATTATTCTGGATTACGCTCATACACCAGTTGCTCTTACTCGTCTCGTTGATGAAGTGAAAAAAATAGACCATCGGAAACTAATCGTCATGATTGCTGGCATTGGAATAAGAGATTTTGAAAAAATGCCAAAAATGGCTAAGGCGATCGAAGGTAGGGCAGATGAAGTGATTGTAACCGTGGACCATCCAGGCTATCATGAGCCGTCAGTCATTGTTGATAAGGTGATGTCTGGATTTTCGAATCCAAATGCTCCGAATATCTATCGTACACACACAAGACGTGAAGGTGTCTTAAAGTCACTGCAGCTTGGACGTGATCACGATATTATTCTCCTTACGAGTGGATGTATCAACGGCGCTCAAATGGTAAAAGGAAAAGAAATTCCACATTCAGATGAAGACTTAATCGAAATGCACTATCATCTTTCTTCTTAAACCTCCAGCTGGGGGTTTTTTTCTATTAAGGGTTGCTAACACGCAAAAGCTGACGTACACTTTAACTTTCAATAGATCGTGAAAGGGCGTAATGGTGTGACTTGGGAAATTCTTAATATTATCGGTACGATTGCCTTTGCAGCGAGTGGCGCACTGGTCGCACTTGAAGAAGAGTTTGATTTTCTTGGTGTAATCGTTCTTGGACTTGCAACGGCATTTGGTGGAGGGATTATCCGAAATTTATTAATAGGTGTTCCCGTAGCTTCAATTTGGGATCAAGATATTCTTATTATGATTGCGATCGCTACAATTCTCGTTATCTTTGTTTTTCCAGCTAGCTGGATTAACTATTACTGGGAAAAGTGGGGGAGCTTCTTTGATGCGATTGGTCTCGCAGCATTCGCAATCCAGGGTGCACTCTTTGCAGAGGAGATGGGACATCCTTTTATTGCAGCTATGGTCGCTGCTGCTATGACAGGAACAGGTGGAGGGATCATTCGTGATCTTCTAGCGAGAAGGAAACCAACGGTGTTGCAAAAAGAAGTCTATGCTGTTTGGGCGATGATGGCTGGTCTGTTAATCGGCCTTGGTTATCCGAAAGAATTGCCTCCATTAATGTTACTATTTGGAACCATTGTGTTCCTCCGCATGCTTTCTCTTCGATATGGATGGAAGTTGCCGTATAGAAGCATTCATAATGAGGAATCGAAAACATAGATGGAATAAAAAAAATGCAGCTTAGGCTGCATTTTTTTTATTAAATAATTTGGCTGAATGGCTAGAGATAATGACGATTTCTCCATCCATAAGAAAAGAAGTGGAAACGAATGATGTAAAAGAAGATCAAGCAATAGAGAGAAAAGCTTTCTTTTACCGGTTTTTCCTTAAAGCGTTTGAAGAAAAATAACTTTGAATCCAAAAAACTCGTTTGTAACAAGTGAAATTATGCTAAAATGCAAACGATGAGGAATATGCCCCTTCAGTAAAGGTGCTGTTTTTCCTATATGTTAAAGATATGAGGATTTTGTAATGTAATCCTTAACGATCATGAAGCAATAACACGAACGATATCGTTTTACAATTTTAGTAACGGGAGGAAAGCTACCATGAGTGATAAAAACAATCAAAATAATAATTTACCTTCAAGAATTAATATACTTCTTGTGCTCACATTCTTGTTATTTATGATTCTTGTTTTTCGACTAGCGTTTATTCAATTATAAGTTAATTTGTTTCTGGATAATCACAATATTCAATAATTGTCCCTTCTGTATCAGCGGGATTTAAATAAATTAACCTTCTACCATGTTTATTGATACGCAGTGTTTCTTCCATCACACGGATGCTTTGTTGTTCTAATTCTTTAAGGGCTTCATCAAGGTTATCGACCCTGTATGCAATATGGTGAACGCCTTTTCCTTTTTGTTTCATAAATCGTGCGATTGGAGAAGTTGTATTGTTTGTAGGCATAAGCAATTCAATACGACTTCCATTAAGGTCAATCACTGCAATTTCGCTCTCAACTCCTGTAGCTTCACTACGATAGCGGTCGAATAGTTCTCCTCCTAATACTTCAGTATAAAACTGAACACTTTCATCTAATCGTCTAACTGCAATTCCCATATGATCCAATGTTTTTTTCATGATGAAACTCCTTCATAACGTAATGGTGTCATTTTAGCATAGACAGCAATTTATATAGAAGAAAGTTGTTTCCCGACAAAGCGTCTTTTAACTGCTTGAGCGGTTTTATGATTGTGTGTAAAATGAAAAAGAAATGAATTTAACGAAATAGGTGTTACTGATGAATTCAATGATTATTATAGGCTCAGGTATTCTTGGTGCCTCAACTGCCTACCATTTAGCAAAAATGGGGGTAGATGTTACAATTATCGACAGAAACGAACCTGGCCAGGCTACAGAAGCCGCGGCAGGGATCGTATGCCCATGGCTCTCTCAACGCCGAAATAAGGTATGGTATCGACTCGCCAAAGGTGGAGCAAAGTACTATCCAAATTTAATTGAACAATTAATGGAGGATGGAGAGACAGAAACGGGTTACAAGAAAGTAGGCGCAATTAGCCTCCACACGGATGAAACGAAATTAGATAAAATGATGGATCGAGCAAAAAAACGGAGAGAAGATGCACCAGAAATAGGTGAGATTAAAAAGTTATCAGCCGAAGAAACAAAAAAAATGTTTCCTTACGTAGCGGAAGAGTATCAGTCTGTTTTTGTGAGCGGAGCCGCTCGAGTAAATGGCGCAGCACTTCGACAAGCGCTTCTACGCGCTGCACAAATGCATGGGGCTTCATTGAAATATGGTGATGCGAAACTCCAGTCAACAAATAGCGAAATCACAGGAGTAACCATTGAAGGCGAGACACTCGAAGCGGATAAAGTCATTGTTACCGCTGGAGCATGGGCGGAAGAACTCTTATCTCCGTTAGGACTAAAGTTCAGCGTCACTTCTCAAAAAGCTCAAATTGTTCACCTTGATGTGCCTGGTGAAACTACAAGCGAGTGGCCAGTTGTGATGCCGCCAAACGACCAGTATTTATTAAGCTTTGACGATGGGCGAGTCGTCATTGGCGCAACTCATGAAAATGAGGCTGGGATGGACAGGCGAGTAACGGCAGGCGGTCTTCAAGAAATATTTAGTAAAGCACTTGCTATTGCTCCTGGATTAGCAAAGAGTACTTTTTTGGAAGCAAAAGTAGGTTTTCGTCCTTTCACACCAGGTTTTCTTCCAGTATTCGGTTATGTACCTGAGATGAATAATTTACTAGCTGCAAATGGTCTGGGCGCCTCAGGCCTAACCGTAGGTCCATATCTTGGACTTGAACTTGCCAGGCTTGCGATTGGTAAAGAAACTGAACTTGATCCTGCAGATTACGACATTCACGCAGCGATTTCAAAACAATAATACGAAAGAAGTAGTTCAATTTGGCAGGCGGATCATAAAAGGCCTTTCGAATTGAACTTCTTTTTTTGCTGATAATAAAGTATTTAATGTCATTAAAAAAGTAGAATAGTTCGATTGAATAGAAAAATATGGTATTTTTTAAAGCGTAGTGATGTTCAGCAATCGGGCAGTTTTGTGGTGCGAAACGTTTCTAATTAAACTGAGAATGGTCACATTACTCAGGTAAAAGTTAGACAGTTCTTTACAGAACTGAAGGATTATATCGAAGAGTCAAATGATAGCGTAACGTCTTGAAGGGCTCTCTCTTAGTCGAATAGCACTTGAATTAGCAAGGATAAGAGTGTTATAAGCTCGATGAAAAGGCGTGAGAATTCACCGTAACAGGATCGGCTGACGAAAACCTACCTGCGGGGGTGGTGTGAATCATAATGCTTGGGTTGAAAGAACATGGTGAGAATGCGTATAACCTATAAGAATAGAGGTTAAGCTGACGAACTTCTGAAGGTACAGGTCTATAACTGCAATACATAGAAATGTGTATATCACCAAGAGTGAGGTTAGTAGTGGATGAGTAAAACTCGTAAATATGAAAGTCCACGGTGTGTTAAAGGCGCATGAACGACTAACAGGCTTACAGGAAGCACCTAACTTCTTTCTATAATAGATATAATTCAACGTTGTAAGCTGATAACGTGGAGGACTTGCTTCCGATGAAATGGTGATAAGGAAAACAATTGTGAGAATAACAACTGTATAACTTACCTTAATATCAGTGAAAGTGGTGGCACAGTACCAATGAAATGTCTAATTCACATGGAGGGATCGCCACTAGACTAATGAAGATCATTCAACCATGTAAGACAGTTCTTTATCGATTAATAAGGTTCTCGTGAGACTAAAAGAGGTTCAACTCCTAAGGGAGTCACCGACTTGTTGAAACGGAAGAAACTGAGACACTCTGAGTATTACAATATGGAGCACTGCTTTGATAATCTGTACGCTCAAAGTGTTAATGGTCAGAATTTCTATGACTTAATGAATATTATCTGTTCGAACGAAAATATACGTCTTGCCTATCGAAATATCAAACGAAATACGGGAAGTAAAACGGCAGGTGTTAATAAATTAACCATCGATGACATTCGATCTCTGTCTGTAGAAGAAGTCATTGAGAAAGTTCAAAACACGCTTCAATCCTACCAGCCTGAAGTCGTTAGACGTGTTCTAATACCAAAAGCCAACGGCAAAACGAGACCGTTGGGGATACCCACCATCTGGGACCGAATTCTTCAACAATGTATTTTACAAGTCCTAGAACCGATTTGTGAGGCGAAATTCCACAAACACAGCTATGGTTTTAGACCCAATCGAAGTACGCATCACGCAAAAGCGAGATTCGAGTCTCTTATCAATTTGAGTGGACTTTATCATTGTATTGACGTTGATATTAAAGGCTTCTTCGATAACGTCAATCACAGCAAATTACTGAAACAGATCTGGTCTATTGGTATAAAGGATAAAGCATTGCTTTCTATTATCTCAAAGCTTCTGAAGGCAGAGGTTGAAGGAGAAGGCATACCAACCAGAGGAACGCAACAGGGCGGTATCATTTCTCCACTTCTATCCAACATTGTGTTAAATGAACTAGATTGGTGGATTAGTAACCAATGGGAAACTCTGGAGACTAGCCATCAGTACAAACATAATGGAAGTAAAATACAAGCGCTGAAGAGGTCAAATTTAAAAGAATGTTACATCGTCCGTTATGCGGACGATTTCAAAGTCTTATGTCGTACACGCTCACAAGCAATGAAAATGAATTATGCCATAAAGGATTTTCTCCATACAAGACTTCATCTTGAGGCAAGTGAAGAAAAATCGAAAGTAGTAAACCTAAAGAAAAACTCTTCAGAGTTTCTAGGATTTACGTTTCGAGCTGTCAAGAAAGGAAAGACGAGAAAAGGATTTGTGGCTCATTCAAATATGTCGAAAAAAGCCAAAGCAAATGCCAAAAGGAAAATGAAAGAATCCATCAAGGCAATCCATAAAAAGCCTTGTGCTGAGACCGTCTGGCATTTCAATACAGTTGTCATGGGGATCCAGAATTATTACGCTGCCGCCACTCATATCACAAATAATTTACATGAGTTGAACTTCTATCTTCGCAGGACATTATACAACCGATTAAAAGACGTGAGAAAAGAAGCTGAGTTTAAAGACATGACAAGTACGCTACAAAAACGCTTTAAAGGGTATGAACCCCAATATTATAAGATTCAAGACATGGTATTCGTCCCGATTTATGCGCAACGGCATAAAACCAACTTATGTTTTTCGCAAGAAACCTGTAACTATACTGCGAAAGGTAGGGCGAAAATTCACCAGAACCTAAAAGCGATTCAGAAAAATGTACTTAACTATGTCATGTCAAACTATATACCAAATCGAACGATTGAATACAATGATAATCGCATTAGTAAGTTCATCGCTCAGTACGGTAAGTGTGCTGTAACGGGAACAGAGCTTGGATTATCAGACTGGCACTGTCATCATAAGAGACCTTATCATCTTTCAAAAGATGATCGATTCTCTAACCTGATCGTGTTATATGAACCCGTTCACCGGCTTGTACATTTAAAGGATCCACTTAAAATTAAAGCGATCCTTAAAGAATTAAAGCTGGAAAACACTCAAAAAGAAAAGGTAAATGATCTTCGAAGGCAGTGCAATCTTCAAGCAATCTAAGATTTAATATAAATCGGCTTTATTCATTACATCGAAAGAATGAATTGGATTAGTTGGCGCGCCGTACGCGATGAAAGTTGCCCATACGGTGCAAACAGGGGGAAAAGGGGGCGATAACTTCAAACCCTTATCTATCTGTATGAAGACTCAGTTTCGAGATAACAACATATAAATAACGGTTTAGGAAAGGGGGAAATTGAATTGTAGTAAGTACATATTATAAACTGATGAACTTTTATTTTTGGAAGTACCTGTCTCTGGAGAAGTAAGTTATAGGTACACAAAAGGTAAGGGGCTACAATACAGCGGCTTTAGTTGATTGTGATATTCATTACGCACATGTACTTACATATACAGGAGATAGCTACCGAATGAGCCAAGTATTATCAAGACAAAACACTTGAAAATACCGGCTAACAAGCTTATGTGTTTTTTTATTGCAAAACACACCTCAAACTTAATATTGAGTAAAGTGTCTCGGAGCTTAACGAAACTATCCAAATTAGTGTAGCCTATTTTACAAATTCAAAGAAAGGAGAAAACGAATGAGAGTAATGTATAATTTTCAGAATTTTCAGGAATGGTGTTGTCTTTTCTGGATGGGTAGTGTATATTGAATATACACTTAATTCGTTCATTGAAAGAAGTAAGTGGAATATTGATGAGGTGAAGATATGAAAGCTTTACGAACGGGTAGTAAGGAACTCATTAAAGAGATTAATCGTTTCAAGGTATTAAATATTATTCGGCAACAACAACCGATCAGTCGATCTGAAATATCCAGACAGTGTAAACTGGGGATTTCAACACTTTCATACATTATGGAAGAATTGAAATCTCAAGACCTTATTTACGAAGTAGGAGAAGCAACCTCTACAGGAGGAAGGAAAGCTAAGCTGCTCAAATTTAACGAAGGCCATGGTTATGTTGTTAGCATTAAAATCGAAGAAGAACAAATTTTGATAGCGCTTACAAACTTGGATGGTGCGACCTTATTAAAAACGTATGCTTCATTCGAAAAGAAAGCATCTGCTGAAACTATCGTGTTTCTTATTAAAAAGAAAGTGAAATGGATTTTTTCTGAAGAGGACAAAGATATCTCGCGTCTACTAGGTATAGGCGTGCTTTCTTCCGGTATCGTAAACCGAAATGAAGGGAAAATTATACGTTCTTCCCTGTTAGGCTGGGAGGATGTCTCCATCACCTCTATGATCAAAGAGTGTTTCCCAGATATTCCGGTATTTGTTGATAACAATATCAATGGATACACATTGGCTGAACTTGAGAAAGGAGAAGGTCAAAAGGATAATGATTTTTTAGTCGTTTCCATTGGGGCTGGGCTTGGATTATCTGTTGTTATTGATCGAAACATCTATTACGGGGCTGTGGGGGGTGCTGGAGAATTTGGTCATACAAACTTGGTCATGGAGGGGTATTCATGTCACTGTGGCCAAAAAGGGTGCCTTGAGATGTATGCATCGGAATTCTATTTTGAAAATAGACTCAAGGAATTAGCGGATAAGCAACCTGATTTGGAGGAAAGGGACTATCACTTTTCAAAGGTAGCAATGGATGCGGAAGAGGGCGATCTGTTGGCAACTTCCCTTATGAAAGAAATGGGTACACACCTTGGCTACGGATTGAGAAACCTGATCAATACGATGAACCCGGACAAGATCATTGTTGTAGGGGAAGGTGTAAAGTATAAGCATTTGTTTGAGGACGAAGTACTAACTATCGCTCAAGATAATTTTTTTGAGAAAGTGAACATCAAAACAGATATTGTTTTTTCCCATTTGAAGGATGACTCTTGGTTTACGGGGGGATCTTTACTTGCTATTAACCAACTATTTCGAGAACCAATCTATCAACAAATGAAAGCTGAGGATTAAAATTTTGAGAGGGGGTGATGGTCTATGGTTGGAATGACGAGGAAAAAAACTTTTTTTTGGCTTTGTGTCTTTCTTCTTCCGAACCTGCTGGGGTTCTTGACGTTTATAGGGGCTCCAATTGTTTCTTCCCTAGTCATCAGCTTTACGGATTGGGACCTGCTTGGGGATATGCAATTTACAGGTTTTGAAAACTACATACGCTTGATGCAGGACCCTGAGTTTTGGGTTTCTTTTCGAAATACATTTTTCTTCATTCTTGGCTATATCCCATTGGTACTGGTATTTGGATTAGCTTGTGCGTTACTTCTGAACAAACAAATGAAGTTTCGAGCGTTTTTTCGAGCTACCTTCTTTCTGCCGGTTATTACAAGCTGGGTTGCGGTTTCCCTTGTATGGAAATGGTTATACAACCCGGAATATGGACTCATCAATTATGCTTTATCCACAATAGGTATCGATGGGCCTATGTGGTTGAATGACCCGAATACAGCTATGATCGGCATCATTCTTACTAGTGCCTGGAAAGACATAGGATTTGTCATGGTCTTGTTTCTCGGTGGTCTGCAAAATATCTCTCCTTCTTTTTATGAAGCAGCATCTATTGATGGAGCGGGGAAAGCAAGGAAGCTTTGGAATATCACGATTCCTTTGCTGGCACCAACTACTTTTTTCGTCACGATCATTTCTTTGATCAATTCTTTTCAGGTGTTTGACCAGGTGATGATTATGACAGGCGGAGGTCCAGGTGGTTCGACTGTAGTTATGGTACAGAATATATACAATCACGCTTTCCGTTACTTTGATATGGGATATGCATCAGCTATGAGCTGGGTATTATTTTTAGTTATCTTCCTATTTACATTGATTCAAATGAGATTTCAGGACAAGGAGGCGAAGTGATCCATGGCTATGGAGAACTCAAGCAAGGCTCTGGTTTACCGGAACATCAAGTCAGAAAGTTCGAAGAGACGCCCGATTATGAAAAAAGTCCTTTTTTACTTATTGTTAATCGGAGGCGCTTTCATTATGTTGGTGCCGTTTCTCTGGATGGTTTCTACATCCCTGAAGCCAGATGGAGCCACGATGGTACTGCCTCCTGAACTCGTTCCGAATCAACCGACAACTCAAAATTATGAGCAGGTCACTCAACAGTTTCCGATGGTACGCTTTCTTTGGAACTCTGTTGTGGTTGCGGTCTTGACTACAATCGGGCAAATGATTTTCAGTTCGATGGCGGCATATGCCTTTGCAAGAATGCAATTCCGAGGCAGGGATAAATTATTCTTGCTATACCTCGCCACAATGATGGTACCAACCCAGGTTACGATGATTCCTCAGTTTATTTTGATTAAGCAGTTTGGCTGGCTGGATTCTTATCCAGGCCTTATTATACCTACAATGTTTGCTGTTTTCGGAACATTTCTTATGAGACAGGCGATGTTGAGTATTCCAAGGGAACTTGAGGAAGCAGCTTTCATGGATGGAGCTAATCATTTTCAAGTATTTTATCGCGTTTGTCTTCCATTGATCAAACCGATGCTGGCTGCGCTTGGAATCTTCACTTTCATGCAGTCATGGAACAACTTTCTATGGCCGCTGATTGTCATCAGCAATAAGGAATTAGCCACATTGCCGTTAGGCCTTTCTTTGTTGCAAGGTCGGTGGGGAACCGATTGGGGATTGATGATGGCTGGCGTTGTCATTAGTGTTTTACCGATATTAATCGTCTATCTTTTTGCTCAAAAATACTTTATCCAAGGTATGACGATGAGCGGAATGAAAGAATAAATTCTATTCTATCAAAGGGGAGAAGAGTACATGAAAAAAATCTGGGTTTTATCTTTGTTTTTTCTACTGGCTAGTGTTGGATTGATTGGTTGTTCTTTTGAGTCGAGTGGTGAAGGAAATGAAAGCAGTGATGGTGAAGAAGGTACAACCGAAATCACCTATTACAGTTTCTCAGCTACTCCTAACTATGAGGATGTCCTGGCTGATATTGTCACGGCTTTTGAAGAAGAAAATCCGAATATCAAAGTGAACACGGAATTGGCAGCTTACGATGATTACTTTACTAAACTACAAACCCGTTTGGCCGGGGGTAATGCTCCAGATGTTTTTGAATTGAACTATGAGAATTTTGTTCAATACGCTTCAAAGGGAACGTTAGCCGACCTTTCCAGTTTTATTGAAGAGGACGACGAATTCGATCCTTCTCAATTAAATCAAGAAGCGTTCGAAGCTTATCAGTATGATGGAAAACAGTATGGAATGGTCGAGAGTTTCTCCAACGTTCTAACGTTCTATAACAAGGAATTGTTTGATGAAGCGGGCGTAGAATATCCAACAGCCGACTGGACGTGGGAAGATGAACTAGCGGCTGCAGAAAAGATCACGAATGAAGAAAACAACGTTTGGGGTACGTATGCTCCGACAACGATGAATGAGTTCTTTAAGATTGCGGCTCAAAATGGTGGTCAATTATTCGATGACAGCGGTAATCCTACAGTCGATACGCAAGAAAACCTAGAAGCCCTGAAATATATGGTCGATAAAGTGACGGAATCAGGAGTTACGCCATCACCTGGTGAAATGTCCGGTCAAGCTCCAGCAGATTTGTTCTTGAATGGTCAGCTTGGAATCGTCCACACAGGGATCTGGATGTTTGATGTATTCAAAGAAGCTTCCTTTGAATGGGACGTTGCGTTAGAAGCGGGCAATTCGCAAAAAGCGCATCATTTCTTTGCTAATGGTCTTGCTGTTTCGGCTGATACAGACAAACAGGAAGCGGCTTATAAGTTTGCACGATTCATGAGTGCAAGTGAACAAGTGGCGGAGCTTCGTGTTGAGAACTCTTGGGAGCTTCCGGCTGTGACGGATGAAGAAGTACTTCAACCATACCTTGATCAGTCCCCTCCACAAAACCGTGAAGCGGTCTTTAATGCCTTGGACTCTCTTGTGTTGCCTCCGGTTGTTGAAAACTGGAGCCAGATCAATGATGTTACCAACCAAGAATTCGAAAAAGCACTAAATGGTAGCAAATCAGCAGAAGATGTCTTGAAGACGCTTCAATCAGAGTATGAGAATATCTTAAACTAATGATAGTAGGACATGAAGGATATATGTGGGGGTCTCCATATATATCCTTCTTCATGAAAGGGTGGTAAAAGTGGATCAGGCTTATCTATCTCTACTTCGTGCTCATGTAGACCAACTGAAAGAGAATCACTCCGACGTCAAAAAAACCATCAAAGAGTACCAGCCAACTTTGGAAGTGGATCATTTTCACACCATTGCTACATGGCTGTGGTTGTTGCAGAAACAAGTTGGTCTGACGCCAGATGATAAGGAATTGACTTCTATTGATGATCAGCCGTTCATCACATATATAGCGGAACAATGGAATCAGCCTCACTCTGATATATGGGGAAACGATGGTGACATCTATCTTTCTCACGTTTCCATGGCTTATGCCGCGTTAGCGGAAACGAAGAATACCCGGCAACAAACAGAAGTACAGCAGACTATGACAGAAATACGTGATTTTGTATTTAACGAACTGCTCTCTGGTGGCACCGCTTTGAATGGAATGGAAAACAGGGGGATCTCTGTCGATCAAACACTTGCCGTTATGCCTTACGGATTGTTCTCTCCAGAAGACCTGATTATGGTGGAAGCAACGAAGAAGATGGTTCTGGACTTGGAAGAAGAAGAGGGGATGCTTCCTTTCCGTGGAGCTGAAAAAACGTCCAAAGCTGCAACAGCGATGATGGCCCTCTATTACCTCGAGAAATACGACCAAGAAAAAGCTTTGTATTATGCACACTTAACAAGAAATCATACTAAAGAGGATCAACTTGGTGATGTCATTCTCTCACTATTCGACTATTACGCTTCTCAGAATAAAGAAGGCGAAAAGGTCATTCATGATCCTCTTGGTAATGAAAATGTCTACTTGCCACAATTAACGGAAAGACACCCGCATTATCCTACCACAGAAGACTATGTGCACTTCGCTTGTCAGGTCATTAGTGAAAAGAAAATTCTACATGTAGATGCTCATGTGGAAAATGAATCCATTACGTGGAAAGACTTTGTTCATCTACAACCGAAGAAAAAAGGGGAAGCGACCATCTATGAAGGAAAACGCCCTCCTCTGCCCGATCATGGAACCTATTCCTACGTTTTTCACGTTACATTTGAAAAGGGAGAAGAGCTTTATTCTGATACATATTCTCTCTCGACTAGAAAAAAGGAATCCGTTGATGCTTTTTCAATAGTGGAAGCAACAGAACAAGCACTAGAGTTGGGGTTCGGAGAAGGACATAGGCTGACAATTGAAATCAGTGAAAAAGGTATGGACATGACCCTTCGTTCCAAAGCAGGGAAGAAGCCTCCGCACGTTTCTAAAAAGGGTGCATCGATTTCTGCGGGAGATTACCGTCTACATGTGCCGTCCGATTCAAAGGAAATCATTCTTTTCCATCAAGACGAGGAACTGCTCCGGTCTCACCCATTGTTTCCGCCGCTTGAGTGGAAAGAGGATCTAGCTGGAACGATACGTGAATTTCAGCTGCATTGGTACTCTCCTAAAGAAGAGCAATTCTATGGGTTTGGAGAACGCTATAATGCAATCGAACAGCGCGGGGAAATTATCGATTGTTATGTGTACAACCAATACAGAGATCAGGGAACACGGACGTACATTCCCATCCCTTTCTATATGACCAATAAAGGGTATGGCTGTCATGTCGATACAATGATGTACACAAAGTTTGATTTGGCCTCCTCGTTACAAGATCAATGCACATGGCTGATTGAACAAAATGAAAACGTACAGGAAACAACGGTTCATTTTTACTTCGGGGACTACAGGGAGCAAGTTCAAGCTTTTACGAAAGGAACAGCCAAGCCTGAGATGGTTCCGACTTGGGCGCTAGGGCCATGGATGTCGAGTAATAACTGGGATCGTCAGTCGGTTGTAGAGGATGAAATCAAAGCGACGAACGATCATAAAATTCCAGCTACGGTAATTGTATTGGAACAATGGAGCGATGAAGCGACATACTATATGTTCAATGACGCGACTTATGAGTTGAAAGAACCCGGACATGTTCACGGTTATGAAGAGATGGACTTCCCGTCATGGGGACGCTGGCCGGATCCTAAAGGGATGGTCGATCACATCCATGATGAGAACTTAAAACTCGTTCTATGGCAGATACCGATTCAAAAATACTTAAACAAACAAAACCATCCATTAAAGGACCAGGACGAAGCCTACATGATTGAGAATGGGTACGTCGTACAAAAAGAAGATGGAAATCCTTATCGAATTCCTGAGAACTGGTTCACGAATAGTCTGATTATGGATTTCAGTCATCCAGAAGGACGAAAATGGTGGTTTCACAAGCGCCAGTACCTGTTGGACATTGGAGTGGATGGTTTTAAAACGGATGGCGGCGAGTTCGTGTTCGGGAAAAATCTAAAATTCGCGAATGGACAGACGGGAAGTGAAATGCGGAACCAGTATCCAAATGATTATATCGGAGCTTATTATGATTTCGCCCAGCAAAATGATGGCATCACATTTAGTCGTGCTGGTTACACCGGGGCACAGCAATTCCCCGCGCACTGGGCAGGGGATGAACGGTCTACCTTCGATGCGTTTAAAAGGTCACTGATCGCTGGGTTGAACGCGGGTCTTGCAGGCGTTGTGTTTTGGGGGTGGGATCTAGCTGGATTTAATGGAGACATTCCTTCTGCAGAGCTATTTATGCGGTCTTCGTCCATGGCTGCCTTTTGCCCGATTATGCAGTATCATGCAGAGAGCAAAGCAGAGTTCAGTCAGGACAGGACGCCTTGGAATATTGCCTCTCGGACTGGAGAGGATCAAGTGATCGATGTGTACCGCTTCTTTGCCAATGTGCGTATGAATCTAATACCTTATCTCTATCAGGAGTCGCTCAAAGCGTGTAACACAGGAGAACCATTGATGAGAGCGCTCATGCTTGATTTTCCTGAGGATGAGCGGGTAACAGGAATCTACGATGAATACTTATTCGGCGAGTCATTACTTGTGGCGCCTGTCATTGATGAAGGAGAAATCGAACGAAATGTATATCTTCCTGAAGGAAAATGGATGCACTTGTGGACAAGCGAAGTGCTGGAAGGTCCCACTTATATAACGTGTACTGCTGGAGTAGAAGAGATTCCAGTGTTCGTCCGCATGAATAGTGCGCTTCTATTAAATGTCAGTGAATCAGGAGAACTAGGAAGTCCCGTAGGTAATGATCTAACTTCATACAAACAGCCCTTATGTCGAATCTATTGTGAGGCATCATTCCAAAAGACGCTTACAGATCATCTCGGTCATGACGTCGAGTTGAACGTAGAAGTAGGGGAGGATGAAGTTGTTGTATATGTGTATACGGACTTAGAACCATTAAAAATAGAAGTTGTTGGTACGGATAAAAAAACACGTGTTATCTACTAAGATAGTAATCGGCTAAGGACGGAAATGACAATCAAAAAAGGATGATGATAATGACAAACGCATGGTGGAAGAAAAGTACGATCTATCAGATTTACCCAAAGAGCTTTAATGATACGACAGGAAATGGAGTGGGGGACATTCCCGGTATTATTGAGAAACTCGATTATCTGAATAAACTCGGAATCGATGTGATCTGGCTTTCCCCAGTCTATGATTCGCCTCAAGAAGACAATGGATATGATATACGAAATTATAGGATTATTGATGAATTATTCGGTTCGATGGAAGATATGGAGAAGTTGTTGGAGGAATCCCATAAGAGGGGAATCAAGATTGTGATGGATCTTGTGGTGAACCATACCTCTGATGAACATCCGTGGTTCGTGGAATCAAAGAATAGCAAAAACAATAAGTACCGTGACTATTATATTTGGCGAGATGGAAAAGCAAATGGAGAACCGCCAACGAATTGGGGATCCATTTTCAGCGGGTCGGCTTGGAGATATGAAAACACCACTGATCAGTACTATTTGCATCTGTTTGCAGAAAAACAACCTGACTTGAACTGGGAGAACCAAGAGCTCCGCACCGACATCTATGACATGATGAACTACTGGATGGATAAAGGGATAGATGGATTCCGTATGGACGTCATCAATTTCATTTCCAAGCACTATCCTTTCTCAAATGGGGAAGTCAAAGAAGGGGACAAGTATGGAGATCCAGGCCCATATTTCCTGAATGGCCCTAGAATCCATGAATTTATAAAAGAGATGCACCGAGAAGTATTGAAAGGCCGCGATGTCATGACCGTTGGGGAAATGCCAGGAGCGGCACCTGATGATGCAAAAGCGTACACGGATCCAGAGAACGAAGAACTGGATATGATCTTTACGTTCGAGCACATGTCACTGGACGAACAGGGGGGCGACAAGTGGAATCTAAAGCCGCTTGACCTCCGTGATCTGAAGGAGAATTTTGAAAAGTGGCAGACGGCCCTCTACGGTATCGGTTGGAACAGTTTGTATTGGAACAACCATGATCAGCCCCGTATCGTCTCCCGCTTCGGAAATGACCAGGAATATAGGGAGAAATCTGCAAAAATGCTCGCCACCTGCCTGCACATGATGCAAGGGACACCTTACATCTACCAAGGGGAAGAGTTAGGTATGACAAATGTTCGGTTTGATCAGTTGGAAGGTTATCAGGATATTGAAACCTTGAACATGTTCAAAGAAAAACAAGAACTGGGCTGGTCTACCGATCGAATCATGAACGCGATCTATACAAAAGGCCGTGATAATGCCAGAACGCCGATGCAGTGGGACGACTCGCCACATGCAGGGTTTACAACAGGTACCCCTTGGCTTCAAGTGAACGAAAATCATCTGACGATCAATGCTGAGGAATCCTTAAAAGATTCAACGTCTGTTTTCTACTATTATCAACAACTCATACAGCTTCGAAAAGACATGGATGTTATATCGGAAGGCTCTTTCCAACTCATAATGAGAGAGTCGGAGAAGGTTTTTGCTTATGAGCGAAAAGGGGAACAGGAATCACTTATTATTATGTGCAATTTCTCAGGTGATGAGGTGAAAGTGGATTCGGATGTTGTGGAGCGGATTCAGGGGGCTTCTGTAGTGATATCTAATGAGGCTGGTTCTGGGGAGATTGAGGTTTTGCGACCCTTCGAAGGAACTGTGTATAAGGTTTATTAATAGAGCCCGTTTCATGAAAGGAAGTGAAAGTGTATTAATTCGGGCTAACTAACATAAACAGGAGGTAATTTCTATTAAACATTTAGGCAAGAAATTTCTTGTTGTGATCTTTTCGCTTTTCTTCACTTTTATTTTCACCTCAACCACAGGCTACGCTATAGACGGAGTCTACCATGATCCGTATGGCATTGATGGGCTCTACGACGTTAAGCCGACTGAAAGAAGTCCAAAAGATCCTGTTGCCGGACAAGACGTTTCAATCAAAATAGCAACTTGGCCTGTTGAACCTGGACAATCGACTTGGATTACTTGGACGAAGAATGGTGTACAACAACCAGTTATCAACGGTGAGTTTAAATACAATGATGGAAACAACACCTATTGGGAAGTTAATCTAGGCTCTCTCAATCAAGGAGATGATGTTGAATATACCGTTCATGCAAACAAAGATGGGGCAAATGAAAAAACGATAGGTTCATTCGATTTTACAGTTACAGATTGGGAGAACCTTACCTCTATTAATAGCTTTACGGACAATACGGACCGTGTAGAGTTCTCGGGTTCATCTACAAACGGGAACTTCACACCAGAAATGAGTTTGTCTTTCGCCGCTGATGATGTTTTTCGTGTTCAAATGAGTCCGAATAGTACAGGGACCTATGAAGGTGGATTAAGTAACTATACAGTTAATGAAAGTTCAAATGAAATCGTCGTTAGTACTTCAGAACTGCAAGTCAAAATTCAAAAAGACCCTTATAAAATGAGTGTATACGAAGAGGATGGGCAAACGTTAATTACCGAGGAATATAATCCTGCTCAAAACCGCACAGCAGGTTGGTTAACAGATGGTAGCAGTACGATTGATAAAGTTGAGAACCATTTTTATACACCAACAAACGAGGAGTTCTTTGGTTTTGGAGAACGTTATAACCAAATAGGTAAGCGTGGAACAGAAGTAGATACTTATGTTTACAACCAATACCGTAATCAAGGTGAGCGTACTTACTTAGCCGTCCCATTCTTCTTGAACACGAATGGTTATGGGGTGCTTGTTAATTCTACTCACTATTCCAAATTCAAATTAGCAACCGAGAAACAAGACATGTACAGTTTCACAACGGATACAGGTGGAAGTAGCGGATCCATGTTGGATTATTACTTCATTCACGGAACTGATCTTCCGGATGTGATAGCCAACTACACGGACGTTACAGCAAAACCTGAGATGTTACCGAAGTGGGCCTTTGGTCTATGGATGTCAGCTAATGAGTGGGACCGCCAATCAGAAGTGGATAATGCGGTTGCTCAAGCGTCTAATTATGACATTCCAGCGACAGCAATGGTTTTAGAACAATGGAGTGACGAGCATACCTTCTATGCTTTTAACGATGCTCAATACACCCCTGTATCAGGAGGTCAGTCACTAGGTTACGAAGACTATACTTTTGGTGGAAAGTGGTCAGACCCTAAAGGAATGGTCGATAACGCCCATGCGAACGACATTCGAGTATTGATGTGGCAAATCCCTGTTTTGAAATATACGGATTATGACTATGAACAGAAAGACAACGATGAATCCTATATGATCAATCAAGGATACGCTGTAGAAAATGGGGATGGAAGTCCTTATCGCGTTCCAGAGAATAAATGGTTTGGAAACAGTCTCCTTTTGGATTTCACGAATCAGCAAGCAACAGATTGGTGGATGTCCAAGCGTAGCTATTTGTTTGATGACATCGGAATAGATGGGTTCAAAACGGATGGCGGCGAGATGGTATGGGGAAGAGACGTTTCATTTGAAAATGGTAAAACTGGGGATGAAATGAGAAATCAGTACCCAAATGAATATGTAGAAGCTTATAGTGAATTTGCTAAGTCTAAACAATCAGATGCTCTTACATTTAGTCGAGCAGGAACTACAGGGGCTCAAGAACATGGAATTTTTTGGGCGGGCGATCAGACATCCACATTCTCTGCATACCGTGAAGCCATAAGAGCAGGACTCTCTGCTAACGCATCTGGGATTCCGTTTTGGAGTTGGGATTTAGCTGGTTTTACTGGAAGCTTTCCAACTGCAGAACTATATAAGCGATCTACAACGATGTCGGCATTTTCTCCGATTATGCAATTCCACTCTGAAAAAGCTAACCCATCAGTAAGCGAAGAACGTTCTCCTTGGAATGTAGCTGATCGCACAGGCGATTCCACGGTCATTGATACGTTCCGTGAGTACACGAACATGAGGATGAACCTTCTTCCTTACATTTATAGTGAAGCTAAGAAATCCAGTGATCAGGGTGTTCCCCTCATGAAGTCCTTGGGTATCGAATATCCTGAAGATTCTAATACACACGATATCTCAACACAATATTTGTTTGGAGATAACCTTCTCGTTTCTCCTATTGTAGAGCAAGGAGCCCAGTCACGGGACTTGTACCTACCTGAAGGAGAATGGATTGATTTCTTCTACGGCGCACAACGACCTGGAAACCAAACCATCAACTACTATGCTGGTGTGGATGATCTACCGGTATTTGTGAAAAGTGGAAGTATTTTACCGATGAACTTTAATGATTCATACGTATTAGGAGGATCCATTGATAGCGATCTAGACGATTATAACCAGCTAACATTTAGAATCTATCCTAAAGATATTACCTCTTATGATTGGTTTGACGATATCGGGGGCAGTGTGAAGGAAGTTGTATCCGATGAAAAGTATGATCAGGGGACTATAACGATCGATGTTCCGACAACGAATACACAAACGGCCCTTCAAGTGTTCACATCAAAACCTCAAACCGTTACAAATAATAGCGTATCAATGACCGAATATTCGAGCTTATCCCAGTTCACTTCCAGCAACTCTGGTTGGTACTATGACGCTGAGCAAAGACTATTATACGTAAGATTGAATCAAAATGCTGGAAATCAAGAAGTCGTGTTGAGCGGTGTGAAAAAGCCAGGATATGAAGCGGAATATGCTGAATTGAATGGAGTTTCAACCAACACAAACCATAGCGGCTACTCAGGAACAGGCTTTGTAGATGAATTCGCTCAGTCTGGTGATTCTGTCAAATTTGAAGTCGAGGCCTCGACGAGTGAAATGTATACCCTTGATCTCAAATATGCTGCTGGGAACGAAGATGCTTCGAGGGAGATATTCGTGAACGGTACAAAAGTAAGCGATTTATTCTTAGGAAAAACGAATGATTGGGATACTTGGAACAATGAAGCGATAGACGTCAATTTGAATGCAGGCTTTAATACAATTGAGGTACGCTATGGCTCTGCGAGTTATAGTGGAATAAACCTTGATTCTTTAAGTATCTACTAGTCTATTACTAGGATCTGGGGCAAATGTTATGAATAAGCTAACGTTTGCCCTGTTTTTCTCTTATGAGAGGAGAGAGGTTAAAGTGAAATCACAAAAGAAGTTTTCAACGAGTTATCATGTTCTCGTAGGTTTCATAACGATGGTTGTATTGCTGTTGTTCGTTACTCCTTCAATTAAAGTCGAGGCAGATGCGAGTGAACTTGGAAATGTATTAGACAGCTCAGTGAATAATGGAGTGCTTGAGATAACCATTGATAATGGTCAAAATCCAAATGATGACATCCTCATCTTGGAACCTTTGAAAGACAATTTACTTCGAGTCAATTATCGACCTAATGGAGAGGCGGTGAGTCCAGATACACCTATTCTTGACCCAGATCGATCCTTTACATTCAACAATGCGATGATAAATACAACAACGAACCCCATTACCATTACGACTGATCAGATGACAGTTGAAATTTCTAAGTCTCCTGCACGTGTTACGATAAAAGAATCTGATGGGACTACTTTACTTTGGGAGCCCGCTGAAGGAGGAGTCTTTTACGATGGGGTCCGGTTTAAGCATAATGCAGCAGATAATATATATGGAATCCGAAGTTACAATGCCTTTGAGGGTGGAGGAGATTTGCTTCGCAATAACAATGAGCACGGAGCTCATGCTGGCCAGCAAGGTGACTCAGGAGGTCCGTTTTTTTGGTCAACAGATGGTTATGGCCTTTTAGTAGATAGTGACGGCGGATATCCCTATACAGAAGAAGCAACCGGAAAACTGGAATTTTATTACGGAGGTACCCCTGAAGAAGGGAGAAGGTATTCTAAAAGAGATGTTGAATACTTCATTATGCTTGGTGATACTGACGACATTATGAAGTCGTTCACTGATTTAACGGGAAAGTCTCCCATTATGCCGAAATGGTCATTAGGTTTTTCGAATTTTGAATGGGATACCGATCAATCAGAAATGACCTCTATGGTTGATACTTATCGTGCCAAAGATATACCGATTGATAGCTATGGATTAGATTATGATTGGAAAGATTACGGTGAGGACAACTACGGTTCTTTCAGGTGGAATACAGACAATTTCCCAGATAGCAGTACAACAGATTTCAAAACCAAAATGGATAACAAAGGTATCCATATGATTGGGATTACAAAGCCAAGGATTGTTACAGAAAATGAAACCGGACAAAGGACCACTCAATATCAAGATGCAGAGAACGGTGGTTACTGGTACCCAGGTCACCAGGAATATCAAGATTACTTTATTCCAGTCCAAGTAAGAAGCATTGACCCTTATAAATCGGCAGCTAGAAGTTGGCTTTGGGATAATTATAAGGGTGCTTTTGACAAAGGGATCGTAGGATGGTGGAATGATGAAACTGATAAAGTTTCTTCTAACGGTACAGAATACTGGTTTGGCAACTTCACAACCCCACATTTTTCTCAGGCGATATATGAAGGACAAAGAGCTTACACAAATGATTCAGAGAGAGTCTGGCAAACAGGCAGGACATATTATCCTGGAACTCAAAGGTTTGCGACGACTCTATGGTCAGGAGATATAGGGGCTCAATTTTATAAAGGAGAAAAAATCAATTGGGCAGCGGGGATGCAAGAACAGAAATCCGTAATGCTATCCTCTATTAATAATGGTCAACCTAAATGGGGAATGGATATTGGTGGATTCAATCAGGAAGATGGCAAAATAACGAACCCATCTCCGGAATTGTACACAAGATGGATGCAGTTTGGGGCGTTTTCACCCGTATTCCGTGTACATGGTAACAATAATCATCAACGTCAACCGTGGTTTTTCGGAAATACTGCTGAGGAAGTATCAAAACAAGTCATGAAGCTTAGGTATTCACTGATCCCCTATATGTATGCTTATGAGAGAAGAGCTTTTGAAAATGGTACAGGCTTAGTGAAGCCTCTTATGCAAGAGTACCCTGAATTAGAGCGTGTAGAAAACTATACCGATGGGTGGATGTTTGGTGATTATCTCTATGTTTCCCCAGTAGTAGAAGAGAATTTGACGTCTAAAGATATTTATCTCCCTCCAGGTCAGTGGATCGATTACTTTACAGGGATCTCTTACGAGGGAGATAAGACAATTAACTATTCTCTAGATTCAAACGAATGGACTGACATTCCTCTGTTTGTTAAAGATGGAGCGATCATTCCTTCTCAGAAGGCAATGGATTTTGTAGGACAGGAAGGTATTGATCAAGTGAATGTAGATGTATTTCCTTCTTCGACTGAAACATCTTTCACTTATTATGATGATGATGGTGAGAGCTATGATTATGAAGACGGTGAGTTCTTGAAACAAAAAATTACAGCTATTGGCCAAAATGGAGTCGAAGTTACAATTAAAGGAAAAGAAGGCTCTTACACTTCTGGACTTGAAGACTATATTCTAGAAGTACATGGGAAAGCGGCTACTTCTGTAACTGTAAACGGGAACAGCTTGTCTTCCTTCAATGATAAAGAAAGTTTATTACAATCTAGTGGAGAAGGCTTTACGGTAGGTAAAGATGAATATGGTGTAGTCACCTATGTGAAAGTCTCTGCTTTATCTACGACTGCAAAGGCTTTGAACCTTACAGGGGATGCTAGTGTTAATGAAACCGCATATATAATAGAAGCAGAGAAAGCTTCCTTATCCGGGGACACTGTTTCTACTCAGGCAACTATTAACGATAATAATCCTGCTTTTACTGGTAGTGGTTTTGTAGATGGTTTGGATCAAACAGGAGCAAAAGTCACTTTCTATCCAACAGCAAAAGCACCGGGTGAATATACTGTGAATGTTCGTTATGCGAATGGAAGTGGATCAGGACAGACGCTGAGTTTGTTTGTAAACGGAGACTATGAACAGCAAGTAGACTTCCCTGCTACTTCTGGTTGGGATGACTGGTCGACATTAGAAGTAACGGTCCCTCTTGACTCTGGTCAAAGTATTGTTTCTTTCATTAATCATGACGGTGCGGGAGATAGCGGAAGAGTGAATATCGACCACATAATGGTTCCTTTTCAATACAATATTTCAACGTATGAAGCAGAGGCATCTACTCTACTAGGGGGAGCCAGTCTGAATCAAAATCACTGGTTCTATTCGGGAGAATTTTTTGTCGATGGATTAAAAACTGAAGGGTCATCCGTTACCTTTGACGTGTTTGCACCACAAGCAGGCAACTACGATTTAAATCTGGATTATGCAAATGGTACTCAAAGTGTACAAACATTATCATTGAATACAAACGGTCAATACCAACGTCAACTATCCTTGGATCACTCAGGTGGGAACTGGAACATATGGAAAACGTCAAGTGATACAGTATCACTATCAAAAGGGTTGAACACCGTTACTTATGAATACACATCAAGTGACAGTGGTAATGTGAATTTGGATAAATTAGATGTGAAATGGTCATCTGATTCATATGCTATACCGGAGAAAAACCTTCTGGATAATGGTAGTTTTGAGCGGAACATCAGTCTGGATGACAACTGGACAGAATGGCACCCAAGCGGACAAGCACTTGCGTATGGAGTTGATGAAGGAATAGGAACGAACCCTCCTGAAACAGCTTTCCATGGGGATCAAAGGGCTTTTTTATATCAAGGTTCTGCTTATAAACAAAGCATACATCAACTTGTAAATGTTCCTGATAATAATGGAGAATATACAATTGAAGCTTGGGTTCGTTTGAAAAACAACACTCCTAACACAGCCCGGCTAGAAGTTACTAATTATGGTGGAAGTGATCAATTTATTAATTTATCACCTGATAGTGAGTGGCAATTAATCAAAGTAGACGATGTATTGGTTACAAATGGTACGATTGATGTTGGTTTTTACGTAGATTCACCGGGCGGTACAACGTTACAAATTGATCAAGTTAAAATAATGAAGTCAACGTAATTATTCTAAGAGACTTCGATGCTACTATATCTTTGAAGACTTATTCTCTTTAGGGGAAGTTTTTGATTCGGCTAGCTTCGTAACGTTAATGGCGCTCCTATGCACTGGGAGGCCTTATGTAGGTTATAAAATGAAAAGGCTAGAAAAAAAAGGATGGATGGGCACTCTCTAAGTGTTTAGAAGATCAGTACCTGACTCCCGCTGCGTTAAAATGCTGAGGGAGCAGGCACTGATTATGACTAGGGGGTGTTCTTTTGAATGCTTTTTCATTCAACAGGAATCATGTGTCTACTAGTTTTCACAACTGTATTCACAAACAACATAAGGCGAAAGCCAGAATTCAAAATATATAAGCTTTATTGTACGATTGTGTTAGATATCATTTTAAGTAACTGTTTTTGCCCTTTCGTTAGCGATGGATTAAGCAGCTACTTAAGTCGCTTTATATTTATTTCGTTCCCATTGTGGTCTTTGAGTTTTGTTATTGTAATTATTGTTTACAACATAAGGTGAAACGAAAGTAAAACTTCAGTTAAATCAATTACGTCTTTGATTGTTTTTCTAAAAAATCTTCTTACTTCAGAACAAACCACTGAATTGAATGGTTTAACTTTTACTTTCTTAGTAGATGGACAGCTAATGGTCATTGAGATCGAGGAAAATAAAGGAGTTGGTTTTTATAAAGGGGCTGAATCCTCTCCAGAATTATTCAAAGCCATCCAAGAATTTTATGAAAGGTATACTTCTTACATCTTCATTTGTTCAACAATCTCAGTTCTGCGAGTGTTGAACAATTTATTGAAAGGATGTTGTGAGATTTTTAAAAGTGTGGATATTTGTTTATTGTTTCGTTATAAGTCAATTTGAAATATTTATTGATTCGATTTCAACTAGTTTATTTTTTGTAGCTACTCTTTTAGGGAATTATAAAGTAATACGTAATATCAAAGGAATAGTGAAATTGATAAAAGATAACAAAGACGAAGTCGATAATGATTAAGCATTTATTTTATCTAACCATCGTTTGTGCCTACTAATTTAAGTTAGTCAATCTTCTGCTATCTCGGAGCGAGAATTGAAGATCCAGAGGATTGTTATTTAACAATCCATTACTTTAAGTACGGTATAATGGAGTAGCAAAAATATTGATAATACATAACCAGTGAAAAAAGAACTTTCCTACTATAAGGGTGTTTATATTTGAAAAAGAGTTGGATTATTTCAACAACCTTAACGATATTGTTAATCTTGACTTTGTTTTTCGCTACGTTTAAGAGTCTCATAAATGAAGTGAAGTTAGGACTGGATTTGCAAGGTGGATTTGAAATCCTTTATGAAGTACAAGATCCTTATGAGGAACAAGAAATTCTCAATGAGGATCTCTTAAAACAAACGGCTTCATTAATTCATGATCGAATTAATTTATTAGGTATCAGCGAACCTACGGTTACAATTGAAGATGAGAGTCGCATTCGAGTTCAAATACCTGGTGTTAAAGATCAAGAGGAAATGAGAACCTTTATCTCAATAGGGGGCAATATCACGGTGCGAGACACGGAGGACAGTCTAGTACTTTCATCAACTGATTTTGACTCTATTGATATTGAACCATCATCTAGAGAAGAATATCCTATTGTGACTATGGATTTGTCTGATTCTGTTGATATCGAGAAGATTACTCAAAAGTACGAAAACGACAACTTAGCATTCTGGCTCGATTTTGAACAAGGAGACTCTTATAAGGTAGAGGCAGCAAAAGAAAATTCTAAAATCTTTTTCGATGGCAAAGTCAGTGGGAATTGGTCAGACAAAAGTATAGCTTTGGCGGGGGAGTTTACAAAGGTAGAAGCAGAGTTAGTCGCAAAAACGATTAGCACAGGTGATTTACCAGCTCCTTTAGAGGAAGTATATTCTCGGTCTGTGAGTGGTCAATTAGGAAAGGTGGCACTTACTAAAACCATCATCTCTGGAATTATTGGAATGGTTCTCATTTCTTCTTATATGATGTGGCGTTATAGATGGCTAGGGCTACTAACGGTCCTCTGTCTGATTAGTTATCTCTATCTAACAATCGCGATATTTGTCTTTCTAGAAGGCGTTCTCACATTAACTGGGTTAGCTGCCTTTATACTTGGATTAGGCATTGCAGTCGATGCAACCATTATAAAATTTGAACGTCTAAAAGAACAAATTGAGCCTGAGAAATCTTTCGAACAAAGTGTGATGGAAGCGTCCAATAAGTCATTTAAAACAATAGGAGATTCTCAACTAACAACATTAATAGCTGCAGCTGGACTATTCTTATTTGGTGTAGGAATGGTAAAAGGATTTGCTACAATGCTCTTTATTAGTATTATCAGTGGATTTTTAACGTGTTATGCCTTGTTAAGGCTATTACTATATATGGTTGGCGAAACAAGGGTCGTTGAATGGTGGCAAAGTAAAAAAAAGGAATATTAGCATTCTAAGAGCAATCTTCCATAATATCGGAGCTTATCTTTAATAAGATAGGCTCCTTTTTTTGAAATAAACGATGGATTTATTAGAATTGTTTTGAAATAATTGGTATTAAAGAGTAGAGAGAATAGGATAAAGGAATAAAATAGTTTGGAATTAATAAGTTTGTTACTATACGATAATATAGTTCTCCGGAAATTTTAAAATTTAATATTGCGGGGGGAGATAATTTTCAAAAAAATCACTATTCTCGCTGTGTGTATTGTAGTGTGCTCATTGGTTTTGATTTTTTCGATGGTACATATTAAAAATTCAACACAGGCTTTATCAACAACTAATAAACAAGTGATTGAAGATATTACAAAACAAGCCACAGTCGGTGGGGCATTGGGCAATGCTAAAGTCATTGAAAGAGAATTTGACCCTACTATGATTGATTTCTACACTGGAAGAGCTATGAAATTTGAAAAGTATACTGTAGAAGATATCGAGCCAGATGTATATGTACACGGTTTGGATGCTCATTCTGGTCACGCATTTACCATCTATTCAAAGGTTAAAAAGGGGACAACCCAAACGGTTAATTTACAACTAGATGGAGAAGTGTTAAAAATATATGTCCAAGAAGATCAAGTAAACAATAATAATCAAGCAGAGCAGCACAAAGTATTACAAACCCTATTATCTGAGAAGCCAACACATTTTGAGGTATATAAAAATGGAAGTCGTGTAAAAAGAGAAGAGATACTCTATTCAATTGAATAATTGCTTTTTCAATTATCTCGGAGCGAAAGTTGAAGATCAATACAATATTTTTAGTTTTTATTTCCTTATGAACTTTTGTATTTTTCTTGAAAAATATTAGGTCAAATTAGGTCCACTTGTAAAAATGAGGTTACTAAATTAATAAACAAGGGGTGACTATTATGACTAAATATTTATTGTCTGGGGATATAATCCCATTTGCCTTTTGGGAAAGAGTTTTGCCCATTTGGTTTTTGATTTTTGGAATAAGCTTTTTAGCTTCCGTCGCATTTTTAATTTGTTTAGCTAAAGGATTTAAGAAGGATTTGATGTTCAGGCTTAATTTGGCATCAGTTGTTATTTCATTCATAACTTTTTATATCACTGGGTTTTCAATAGGTAGTTACTTCGGCTTTTTAGGTATAGTTCAGTTAGTCATTGCTCTATACTTTCGAAGGAAATAAAGAAGTCACTTTCTTAAGCTATGCTAGCTTATAGAAGAAAAAATGATCTTCCTGTATCTCGGAGCTTATCTGTAATAGGATAAGCTTCTTTTTTGAAAGTAAAGATTGAGTTATATGTACTAATTTGAAATAATTGGTATTGAACTGATTGGAAGTATTTAAAGAGTTGAATGTAAAGAGCCAAGGTGGGTGAGTTGAAATAGAGAACGTTTTGAAGAAGCTAAAAGAAATAGAAATTGGAGAAGTAGGAATAAAAATATATTCTACCAAAGATGACATACATAAACTTGCATTTAACAATGACTTAATCGTTCCCCTTGCATCGGCAGCAAAAGTTGCAATAGGTTTTTGTGTAACCAAATGGGTAGAAGAGGAATTAATCAATTGGGATGACATTGTTAAAGACATTTTCTTTAATCCAAATGAAGATAGTAGAGAACTGTACCCGCATTTCCAATTACGAGAATCTCTTCCCTTAAGGGAAGCTGTTGAGGTTATGATTGCTTGCCACGATAGTTATGTTGCTAAGAGTATTGTGGAATTTTGTGGAGGTTGGAAAGAGGTAAACAACCAATTAAAAACCTATTATCCATCGATAACGGTTACTGAGGATCCACGGAATGCTGAAAACCAAGCTCAACTAGACCAACTATGTGATTTGATGCTTAACATTTTTCAAAACTACAAGAAGAATCCTTTATTATGGACTCCAATCATCAACGGATTAATTAGACAAAAAGGAGAGATAGAGGGTATACCTACACATCATCTAAATCATATGACTGGTGGTTTAGAAAATGTTGTAGTGGATTTAGGAATAATAGGTGATTTCAATAATTATCCCTATGTATTTGTTTTAGGAGCTACTAATTTACCAAATAGGAATAGTAATCTAGATGCTGATAACAAGATTATTGAAGCAGTAACTTTAATTTACAAACAATTCAAGGCGCAGTAACTCCTTATTCCGTTATCTCGGAGCAATTCTAGAATAATAAAGCAGCTTAAAAATTGAAAATCGTCTTCATTAATCAGAGGTAATTCCACATTTAGGAATTACCTCTTTTTTAATCATTTATTATTAGTATACCTTGCATTATTAGGTAATGTATTTTAAATTAGTATAGGAGGTGAACAGATGGAAATTAACAAAGAAGTTTTGAAAGGGCATATAGATACCCTAATCCTATCGTTACTATGTATAAGAGATATGTATGGCTATGAGTTAGCGAAACAAGTTAGATTAAAAAGCGAAGAGCAGTTTGAATTAAAAGAGGGGACACTCTATCTGTCTTTGAAAAGATTAGAAAAAAATAAATGGATTTCTTCGTATTGGGGTGATGAACAAGGTCCAGGTGGAAGAAGAAAATATTATAAACTTACATCTCTGGGTAAAGCAGGTTACCAAGAAAAACGTAAAGAATGGCAATTTGTAAAAAGCATTATTGATTCATTTTTAGAAGGAGGAGAAGAAAATGAAGCAAATTGATGAATTTGTAAATTCGATCTATGCCAATGTAAGTGGCCAAGAAGCTAAAGATTTAAAACAAGAAATGCGCTCACATATAGTGGAGGCTGTTGAGGAATTAAAGTTAGAAGGAAAATCTGAGCAAGAAGCGATTTCAATTGCGCTAGAGAGGTTTGGAGATGAAAAGCAAATTACAAAAGGTTTACTAACCATTTTTCAGTATCAAAATAAATTTGCAAAATGGTTAATGCGTTCTGCTATTGCCATTTTGTTGATTGGATTAGTCGTTTCAATTAGTTTAACTATGAAAGATAATACATACAGAGAAACTTCTGATTTGATGTCTCACGTAGTAAAAACCTATGAAAACAAAGGTGAATTAAATGCTGATGATAAAAGAGCGCTAAAAGATATGGTGGAACGGAACTCAGAAATCTTTAATAATATTAGTTATTTTGCTGTTGTTAAAAATACTCAAGAAGAAGGAGATAATACCAGTAAAAAGTTATTTCTTCAGGGGCGTGAAGGTATTGGAGAGTCTGGTTTGATGAGACAAGGTGTCGCTGGAGACAATACTTGGTATGTTGAGTGGGAATATGCAAATTATGACTTTTTGAAATATGAACCTTTTTATTATATTTTCTTCGCGATTTCTGGTGTTTTATTTATTCTTTGGAGAATAGTACATTATTACAATCAGATTCGCTTTAAAGCCTTCGTTTAATTCGTTCGATTGATTAGGAATATACTATCAACAGAAAACCTTATTAATTACGTTCTATGTTCCAATAAAAGAGAACATCTTAGGATTCTTGTAGTGTACAGTTTATTCCGTTATCATCGGAGCTTATCTTTAATAAGATAGGCTCCTTATTGTGAAATGAAATATGGATTTATTAGAAGTATTTTGAAATAATTGGTATTGACGAGTAGAGCAGGATTTTTAAGAAGGTAGTTTCTGTTCAAACAACAATCGGGCTAGAGGTGATATTTGTGATTGGTATATTAGAGATTATATTTCAAGTATCAGGAGTTGTGTTGCTCATATGTGCAATTTATTATTATTTTCATTTTAAGAAAATCAAACGGGAAAGGAAGCTGAATCCAGTTGAGTTAACAGTTTACGCTTTAACTCAAATTGCATTTCTTCTTTTAGGAAGCAGCTATTTACTACTACTTTTGGATAAAAATTATTAAACAAACTCGGAGCGATAGCTGCACTTTGGCTATCGCTTGTTATGCTAACGAATCAGGTTAGCTAAAGTAGTGGCAGGGTCCTATTGTGTAGTTATCCAAGAACATCACAGGGGAGATAGTAAATGATTAAAGGAATATATGAATTTATAAGTGAAGCACAGTTAAAAAAGTATGCAGAACTTGCTGTGCGAGCTGGTGTAAACCTGCAGAAAAATCAATTATTGATTATTCATAGTGATATACAACATGCTACGTTTGCACGTTTAATCCAAACGGTGGCCTACGAGGCAGGAGCGTCCAATGTATTTATAGACTGGACAGATGAACAGTCTACCAAAGAGTTTTTCTTACACGCAGCAGATACTGTCATCGATCACTTTCCTGATTGGCAGGCTGCTCGTTTTAAGGAATGGGAGGATGCAGGTGCTGCTTACATCCATATTATTTCTGAAAACTTAGAGGTCTTTAAGGAAGTTTCTACAGAAAAGATAAATCGTTTCCAAAAAGCTTCTCGTACCAAATTGAGGGATCATAATGCGAAAATTATGTCACACGAGGTGCGCTGGTGTCTTCTAACTGTCCCGAGTGTTGAATGGGCAATGAAAGTATTCCCCAACCTAAGTAAAGAAGAAGCTTTACAATCCTTATGGAAACTAATCTTAAAAGGGTCACGGGCAGATGGGAAAAGCCCTATAAAAGATTGGGAGAGTCACAATAGATCCTTCGAGTCTCGAAAAAAGATCCTAAACGAGTGCCAATTTGAATCCCTGCATTTTACAAATAGCCTTGGAACTGATTTAGTAGTTGGTCTACCTAAAGATCATCTCTATATCGGTGGGGGTGTCATAGATAAAGATGAAATCCCTTTCTTTCCGAATATTCCTACGGAAGAAATATTTACTGCTCCTCATAAAAATAAGGTGAATGGCAAATTGGTAGGTACCAAACCTCTTATCTATGGGGGAAGTGTCATCGATGAATTTTATCTAATTTTTAATGATGGACGGGTTACCGACTATTTTGCTGCAAAGGGACAGGAAGTGTTACAAAACCTCATCGAAACAGACGAAGGATCACATTATCTAGGTGAAATTGCCCTGGTGTCTAATAAATCTCCTCTTGCTCAGGCAGATACGCTTTTTTACAATACCTTATTTGATGAGAATACTTCCTGTCATATTGGAATTGGAAATGCATCTCCTTCCAACATTCAAAATGGCAATGACCAATCTGAGAAAGAGTTGAAGGCAGCGGGTCTGAATACTTCACTTTTGTTAGTCAATGTGACCTTTGGTACCGAAGACATAAATGTGGAGGGAATTAAAGAAGGTGGAGCTGAAGTCCTGCTAATGAAGGATGGGGATTTCGAATTCTAATACATCTCCAACTTTAAAACAGTAAAAACTGATTTCTGGGGGATTAACTTAGTGCTAGTTATAGTGAAAACAAACTGGTGCATTAGGTAAAGATCCGTTTCAATATCTCGAAATCAAGTCTTCCGTATTATCGGAGCGAAAGTTTAGTAAGATGTCTTTGCAGCAATTTCATTATTAAAGAGCAACCCAGGAATAAAGGGAGGTTATCATTGAAAATGGAAGTTGCAAAAAAGAAGGAAAACCAAAAAATAGCTGGTGTCATACTATTGGTGATAGTAATAGTTTTGTCCCCATTTCTGCATGATCATTTTAATCCGTTAACTTTATTAATAACTACGATTATTATATATGCTATTGTCATGTTCATTGTTGGACTGTTATCAAAAGAAGAACAGTCTTAACCTTAAGGCAGAAGGATCGTTATTTACCATCTTCCAGTATCTCGGAGCTTTACTCTAAAACGATTATGCTCTATTTTTTGCTAGTAACTGGGCAGTGTAATGAAAGGATTGAATTCGACATAATTGAGAGTCTTGGAACTAAAACCAAACTTTTACCTATATGGAATCAGAAGGGATTAATATGACCAAAGATAATAGAAGTAAATTGTTAGTTATATTGGCATTTCCGTTTTTTTTCTCTTTTTTTATTTATGATATAAAGGATATCGAGTTTTGGTATTACAATGGTTTCACATTAGTTCTTTTTTTGACTATATTTAATTTAGTTGCAATCAAAGTTTTTTATCCAAGAACTTCTTTTGTAATAGGTGTAATAATTTGGACAACTCTGTGTGCACTTTTATATAATGACACTTTCGTGGTCATAGGAATATCTTTATTTTCATTACTTACTATATTGACTTTCGTGTTTATGTATCAACGACTTAAAGGATTGAATAACGAAAACTAATATATCATTTTTATTCTAGTTCCGTAAAATCGGAGCGATTGTGAAATAAAAATAAGCCTTTTAGGTAGGCAACTAAATTAAATAAGCTCAAGCAATTTTTAGCTAAGCTCAGAGTTATTGAACTCCGAGCTTTTTTGCGTGAGGTTTGAAAAGTAGTTCTTGAATTAAAGTCATATTACTTTATTAAAAATATTTATAGAAAATGAAACTGCTTTGATAAATGTATAGTCTATAAGGTGAAGGATGAAAGTTGAAAGGAGGTTGAAAAGTGAAAAATAGAGATTCATTATTTGATAGGGAAGGATTTGACGATGAAACAGCTAGTGAAACGGAGATTGATTTGTTGATCAAAGAACACTCAAAGCAAGTGTTTATTTTAGCTTTTTCATATGTGAAAGATCATTCTTTAGCCGAGGATATAGCCCAAGAAGTTTTTTATAAGTGTTACAAAAACCTACATAAATTTAGAAAAGAATCATCAATAAAAACTTGGATTTCCCGTATCACAGTAAATACTTCAAAAGATTTTTTGAGAAAACGAAAATATAATTTATTTCATTCTCACTCTCATCTTTTGGAGGTGCTAGTTAAAAGGAAAAGTTCAGAAGATGAGTTTCTTGAGAAAGAGAATAGACAAAGTGTGATGGACATCGTTCTGTCTCTTCAGCCAAAATATCGAGAAGTTATTATCCTTTTTTATTTTCAAGATTTCAATACAGAAGAAATAGCGCTGGCTTTAAAAATGAATAGGAATACAGTTAAAACGAGATTATCTCGGGGGAGACTTCTTTTAAAAGAAAAAATTAGTGGTTTGGAAGGAGGCAACTATGAAACGTGAAGTTCAAAAAGGAAAAAAAGAATTTGACGAGCAATTTTCTTTAGATAGAGAAAACAGAATTAGAGAAAGAGTGAAAGAAAGGATTAAGGAACGCGATAATCCCACTTTTATCAATTATAAGCTTATTTATGCATCCTGTGCTGCAGTCTTGTTATTTGGTTTAATTGTCAGTTTATCATTCGTTTCACCATCAATGGCTTCTGTTATCTCTAATATACCGTTTCTAAATGAATTGATGGATAAGGAAGATTCTATCGGTGTCGATTCTATCGGAGATCTCCTAATCCATGAACTAAGAGAAGACAACTTTAAAGTTAGTCAGGGAACAAATATTGATTTTAGGGAAAAAACCATTTACGTAGGAATAGAAGGCACTAAAGATTATTATCAAAAATACGAAAAAGATATTATTGAAAGAAGTAATAGCTTTTTAGAAGCGCATGGTCTTGGAGCATACACTGTTGAAGTAACCGGTCCTAAAGAAGAAAAAGAGTCATACGACGATGGCATTACAGAAGAAATGCAAAAGAAGTACGATGATTATGAGAAGAGAAGTCTTGCTCTTAGCGAAAAGATCATGAGTGAACTAAAAGAGCAAAACTATCAGGTTCAATCAGCTGATGTTCGAATTAATGACAAAGAGAGGTTTATACCACTTGAAATACCTGTCTCAGAAACAAGAGTTGAAGAGATGAAGGATATTGTAAGGAAAGTTGCAGAAGAAAAAGAACCAGGTGAATTTAAAATAAAAGTGTATACATTTGATATTATAAGAGAAGAAGCACAAGTGAGATGGAGTCCTGTTATCGATACTCTTACAGAAGGATTAATTGGTCAAAAAGAGCTTAAAGTTGAATTAGTTGGTTTTACATTCTACTCAGAACCTTATACATTATCAGTTGACACTTCAATTGATAAGTCTAATCCTAATGCTTCAATGCTAGCAAAAGAGATTGAAGATGAGATGAACACATTTATTAACTCAAAAGAGATAAAGAAAGTTGTAAATGGAGATGAATATCAGATTGTTGTTAAAAGCAAGGACGGTAAAAAAATAAATTAAATAATAGGATATCTGCAAGTTAGATGTAGCTTAATATTCATGACCGATCTTCAACAATCTCGGAGCAATTCTGTAATATCATAACAGCGCAAACGTTGAAGAACGATCTTCATTTATCGGGCGTAATTCCGCACTAAGGAATTACGTCTTTTCTTTCAAATTAAGGTTGAGTAAGTGGTTGAGTTTTGAAATAATTGGAATTAGGCAATAGGTCAGGTTAGTTGAAGACTCAGTTTCGAGCTAATTTGAATTGTGAAACGGATTTTTTATTCAAACGTCTCTAAAAGGTGAAGCTAATAAGTTATTAAATAAGAAATTTATCGAGAGGATGGATACTTATTATTGGCGATAAGTTTACTTGTGAAAATTGCGGAAGAGAAGTTGAAAAAGATGAGAAGATGGCAATTATTGTTACACCGAAAAAGACAAATGGATGGGCTCTTTTGAAAGCCTGGGGTCCTGAACAAATTATATATTGTTCAAGATGCTTTAGTCAGTTGGAATAAATAACGGAAAGATTTCTTGAAACAATTAATACCCATACAAACACCAATAAACTAACGGTAATATTAAAGGAAGAGATTAAGTGAGAAATTCTACAAAGTTAAATTACAATGAACAAAAAGATAGAGTTCCATATGCTGCTGGTGAATTTTATTTACAAAAGGTTGAAAGTTTTAAGCATAAAGGTAACTTAACATATTCGATAGTACTTAAAGAAAAAGAAATTGGAAAAGTAGAAGAAACGGATAAAGAATCAATAAGTTTTAGTAATAGTTTATTGAAAGTTTTAAGTTTGTTTTTTATAAATTTAAAAGGAGTTATTGTAGAAGCACTAGAATTGAACTTGCTAGACCAAGACGGACAACTTATTGCAAATATTCGTAAGAAGGCAGGATTCTTTAGTGACCTTAAAGTGTACACTAAATCAAATGAACATTTGGCGACATTGAATTTTTCAACTAAGAAGAACACTCCAGTCATTTCAGTAATTAGTTCAGAAAGTAATGACCAATATGCAGTATGGGTAAAATCAAACTTAATGGATTTCTCTATCGAAAGCAAACAGACTGGAAAGGAAATTTTCACTATAAAGAAGCGTTCATTAGTGCATTCTACTATAAGAAAAAATCTCACTGACAATGATGCTTTCTTTATAGACAACACTCAACTGGATTCAAAAGTATTTATAAAACTTATTAGTGTCGTTGTAGCTTTGGACATATATTATTACATAGGGCAATAAGCTTTTATTTTGGGTTCATTGAAGTAAACATTGATGATTTTGTAAATTAATCTTGATTTCCAGTCTTCAGAGGGCAACTCAAGAATGCTTTTATCGGAGATTGATTTAACAGATAAATTAAGTGAAATTACTAAAGAGAATATAGATGATTTTTTCAGGGTTTTTGAATTAAATAAGATTCCTCATATAACGATCGGTCCTGATGCGCAATGGCTCAATATCATTGAATATTAATTGTTTTTATGGGCTTATTTAGTAAAGGTGATCGTCTGCTAAATAAAGCCATCAATTAAGAAACATCTCGATATCGAGTCTTCTGTTAAATCGGAGCGAATATTCAATAAATAATAGGCTTTAACACAGCGATGTAGCCGATTTATCATACGCTTCCAGATAGGGGGATTCATAGGGAGGGATAACTATGAAAAAAGTGCTAATGGGGATAGCATTTATTCTTGCGCCAGCTTTTGGTATGGCATTGGCTAAGTTAATCATTGATCCATTATGGACAAACCAAAAAGTGACCTTAGAGGGTCTGATAACCTTTTTCATATATGGGTTAGTTGCAGGAGTCATTCTTTTTATTTTGCGCCTTATTGTTAGGGGAGGAAGTTTGAATTGAGGATAAGAGAGTCATTTAAACATACTGATTCTGTGTAGAAGCTAATTTAATAAGATGTGATTATGGAAATGATTATCCAGTCTAAAAATCAGGGTATTAAATGAAGAGTTCCTATTCAACTATCTCGGAGCTATTGCTCAATTGAGTGCAAGCCTCTATAACATATGTAACGGAGCAAAATGAATTTGACCTTTTTCACAGAATGCAGTAGATGGAATTTAAGATGTTATTTTTGGAGGAGAGAGGGATGCAGGAGAAGATCAACATTTGTTCATTTATCTGTTCATTTATTTGCGTGTTATTATTTTTAATAGTTTCATTCTCAGGTTGGTTCAGTAATTCCATAATCGGAATTCACCCTTTAACAATAGTTTTATTTATTTCGTTATTTACATTTCTTGCTGGAGTATTTGGTTTGTCTGGTATTAGAGACTGGAAAGGTATGACGAGAAGTCTATTCACAATGATAATATCCCTTATTTTGGCGGTTCTTCTGAGTGGGATTTTACTTTTTGGAAGTTTACTTAACTAAAATTGCGCTCGTAAATGTTTTACTTAAAGTGTTCAACAATCTCGGAGCGATAGTTTAAATAAAAATAAACCTTAGAAGTTGGATCAGGACGAAAAATCTCTGATTTGCAAATTTTGCCGAGTAAGGGGTGGGGTACATATATGTGGTGTAGAGAAAGGATTTCAAATAGAAACCATTCTCAAAAAAGCAGGCATTCTGAACGAGTGCCTGCTTTTTTATTGACTATAATATTACTTCTTTGTACAATATGTTACATAGTTGTAACGTTAAGGGGTGAAGAAATGAACAAAACACAAACCAACATCGTGAACGTCGCAATTGATGTTCTTTCAAGAGACGAAAGTGCATCGATGGAGACAATCGCGGAACAGGCGAGCGTGAGTCGAATGACGATTCACCGTTATTTCAAGAACCGCGAGCGGTTGTTTTCTTCCATACATGAGGTGCTGATTGAAAGGACGTTAGTCATTTTCAATGAGTCGATGGACAGATTTGAGGATCCGCTGGAGCAGATGGAATCGATTATTAAGACGAATGCGGGAAAGCATGGATTCCATCTTTTATTCCGTGAGCATGGGCATCATGAAGAGCATGATCCGGAAACGTGCAAGTTTTCGAAGGTTAACCAAGGGCTGTATGCATTGATCGGGCGTTTAAGGGACGCAGGGCATATCGATTCTTCTATTCCAGATGCCTGGGTGTTCCATATGTATGACGGGGTGCTATTGACGGCTTGGGAGACATTGCACAACGGGACGGTGGCTCCTAGAGAGATCCCGGAGCTTGTATGGAGAACATTTAAGAAAGGATTGTTGTCATGAGTTTTGACGAGGAATATCTACAGAACAAAACGCGTTGGACCAGACCAGATGAGCGGGTTGTTGAATGGCTGGAGGCTGTTCCGGCAGGCCGTGCGCTTGATCTCGGTGCCGGGGAAGGCGGTAATAGTTTTTGGTTGGCGCAGCAGGGATGGAACGTGACGAGTGTCGATTTTGCTCCGGCGGCTGTTCAGTTCATCGAGGAACATTCTCGGGAAAAAGGATATTCGATCGAAGCGGAAGTAGCCGATGCACTCAAATACACGGGCGAAGGAAAGTTTGATTTAGTTCTTCTCTCGTTTGTCCATTTTTCGAAAGAGGAGCGGGAGACGCTTTTCTCCAGATTAGAAAAGCAGCTCGCGGAAGGCGGTCTGCTCGTGTATCTTGGGTTGGTCAAAACTGAGGACGAGCTTCCGCCAGGAGGGCTCTTGGAGGAATTTCCATCATCTGAGAAAGTGGCGGAGGAAATGAAGACTCCTCCTTCGCTCGTCGTCCTAAATCTAGGAGACCAGGTGAGAGAACTACCAATAGGGGTTGCGGAAGGTACGTATGAAGCGAAAACGGCAAGTGTGAAAGCTAGAAAGGGGAGAGGATAAGTTGGAACAATATGAAGTGATTGTAATAGGGGGAGGGGCTGCTGGCTTAAGTTCAGCGCTTGTGTTTGGACGATCAAAGCGGAAGGTGCTTGTACTGGATGCCAATGCCGCTCGGAACCGTGTGACGCATGCATCGCACCGATATCTGACACGAGACGGTGTGAAGCCTGAATCGTTCAAGTCGATCGGTTTGGGTGAAATCAAGGCTTATCCGACGGTAAGCTATGTTGAAACGAAGGTTACGTCACTTGAAAAGGAAGAGGGCGTTTTTACCGTTCAGACAGATAACGGGGAAAGCTATGCAAGCCGGCGCGTCGTGGTGGCAGCGGGGATGAAAGAGGAACTGCCTGCGATCAAAAGACTACAGGACGTATACGGCTCCACAGTTTTTCCATGTCCTTATTGTGACGGCTGGGAGCGGAAAGATGAGCCGTTGGCGATTTTTGGAAACGAACCTTGGCTTATTCATTACGTAAAATTGATTTATAACTGGAGTCAGGATCTAATCGTTTTTACAAACGGTGCTACAGCGCTTTCGGAAGAAGATCGGAAAGATTTACGAGGGCATGGTGTGGAGCTTGTGGAAGAGGCAATTGATGAACTTATTTCAACCGAGGGTCAGCTAAAGAAGGTCGTGATGGCGTCTGGGGAGGCGTACCATCGATCTGGCGGATTTATTATGGATACGGGCGAATCCCAGGCATTTTCTCTCGACCATTTTGGCATCGACTATACAGACATGGGAGGAGTCGAAACTGAAGAAGGAGCGAAAACGGCTGTAAAGGGATTATATGTCATTGGTGACACGAAGAATGTGTTCTCTGGATTGCTGAAGGCTGCGAGTGAAGGGTATGAAGTCGCCGCTGAAATCAACCATGAAATGGCGATGGAAGATTGGGAACGCGGTGGAGTATCATGACGAAACCAGTCTATGATACGCATTATCAAGAACAGCATTATTTCGGAAATCCCTACCCTGGACTCGTGGCATTCTTTGAGGCATATGAACCGAAAGGGCATGTCCTAGATCTAGGATGCGGACAAGGCAGAGATTCATTAAGCTTAGGAAGGTTAAGGTATACGGTGACAGGCGTCGATATGTCCACTGTCGGGCTTGATCAAATGAATCAAGTCGCCCGTGACGAGCAGCTGAACGTGACCGGGAAAGTAGGAGATGTTTACACGTACCCAGTAGGCGCGGAGCACGATATTGTCCTGTTGGATTCGATGCTACATTTTTATAAAAGGAATGTCGAGGGCGAAACGAACCTGGTCCAGCGTATTGCTGCGGAGCTGAAAAACGGTGGGGTGTTGGCCATTTTTATGATGCAAGGGCAAAAGAGGGAGGCATACTTGAAACGTGTGCTGGATGAGACGGAGAACGAGTGGGAAGTACTTGCTGATCGCTATACAGACTATCCAGAATTCAATGCGCACTATCATATGTATATCGTGAAAAAAAAGCAGTTGAGTGTACGGTAACAATTCAATTTGGGGGAGAACAACTAAGTGATCTAGTATTCCTGAATTCCGTATTTGAGAATATAAATATACAACAAGTTCAACATTCTGTAGCGATAAGACAAGTGGGTATCAAGCTGGAAACTAAATAGATATTAGATTGGGATAGGTAGATGATTATATGAATTGGGATCGAGGTTCTCCAACAATGTGAAAGATGTGGAGAAGTTAAAAGATTTATGAGGGGAACGCAGAAAAAATATTTATCTCTAAGCAAGTCTTCCACAATCTCGGAGCTTTTGCTGAAGATAAGGTAAGCGCTCTATACAGATTGTGCAGGGCGTGCGGTATTGATAGGAGGGATAATATGGGGATGGGCGGAATGAGCATAGCATTAATTTCTCTAGTTCCAATCATTCTAATAGTAGTTGCCATACTTCTTATAATACGAAAAAGGAGATAACTCTTAGAAGGATTATCCCTTTAAATCGGAGCAATTGCTCAATTGAGTGCAAGCCTCTATAACATATGTAACGGAGCAAAATGAATTTGACCGTTTTCACAGAATGCGGTAGAAGGAATTTAAGATGTTATTTTTGGAGGAGAGAGGGATGCAGGAGAAGATCAACATTTGTTCATTTATCTGTTCATTTATTTGCGTGTTATTATTTTTAATAGTTTCATTCTCAGGTTGGTTCAGTAATTCCATAATCGGAATTCACCCTTTAACAATAGTTTTATTTATTTCGTTATTTACATTTCTTGCTGGAGTATTTGGTTTGTCTGGTATTAGAGACTGGAAAGGTATGACGAGAAGCCTATTCACAATGATAATATCCCTCAGTTTGGCGGTTTTTCTGAGTGGGATTTTACTTTTTGGAAGTTTACTTAACTAAAATTGCGCTCGTAAATGTTTTACTTAAAGTGTTCAACAATCTCGGAGCGATAGCAGCAAGTGGATGGTCACAAATTGTGATCTCCGTGAATAAATTTGGTAATAGGTACGAGTGATTTTTAGTGATTTTGGTGTGCCGGTAGGAGGATTGAAAATGATTTGTGAACTTGATAAAACTGAATTCTATAAATGCGAAAAGTTAATAAATGATATGGGTCATTTAGAAGTTAAAGCTGTAATAGAAGGGAATAACCCTGGTCGGATTTTTGTAGATCATATCAACTCTCCTAGTACAGGACTTATCTGGTTAGGTAATAATGATGGGTTTTTCTTTATTGGGGATGAGAAGAATGAGTTATTTAATAACCATATAAAAGGTTTTATTGATAAGATAATTTATCCTGAAGCAAAGAAGCTTGGACTAAATAGTTTTATAGCGATTGGTAACAATTCAAGATGGGAGAAGACGATAGAGAGGATCTTTGAAGAACGTCATATACAGGTATCACATCAAAATGTTTATAAGTTAAGAGGTCATTTTAATGATGATATTGTACCCTCCATTAAACAAGGTTATGAAGCATTAAAAATCGATGAATCTCTATATGAGAATGATGGAAATTATATTGATAACATAGGATTTTTACACTCGAAAATCTTAGAATTCTGGTCTTCACCTGAACAATTTTTTCAAAAAGGTATTGGGTACTGTATTGTTTACGAAAATAAGATTGTGAGTTTATGTTTTTCAGGATTTGTAGCAGAAAATGTTCACGGTATAGATATTGAAACAGTAGAGGAACATCGGGGGAATAAATTAGGTCAGAATGTAGCCCTATGTGTTGTAAAGGATTCTGTTGAGCAAGGTATGGTTCCATATTGGGATTGTGAGGAGGCAAATAAGCCTTCTAATCTCATTGCTAAAACTATTGGATTAGACAATTATATGAATTACTTAGTATACATTTTTCCACTTGAACAAGGTTAATTTGGTATTCAGTAATCTCGGAGCGTTTGCTTAATAAAAAGTAAGCGCTTTTTGTTGGTTTAGACAGGATCGTTAAATAACTGAGTAATAGAAGTATTGAATATGGGAGTGGAGTAAGTAGTGGTGATAAAAACAATTCCAGCGATGTGGGAAACTAAAAGTCTCACAATCCAAGACCTTGATGAAGATGAAATACAAAGTGTTCAAGAGTTATATGAACAAGGGAGTTACATACACCAATGGGACGGCGGTAGCCTAGATTATGAATATGCTTATCGCTGTTTCACTGATGGCGACTTACCTCCTAATGGAACTAAAGACAAGTATAAAATCCAGGTAATTAGAGTGAAGGAAATGGATCCTATTGTTGGAATACTTACCACCTATCAAGGATATCCGAAGAATGAAACTTTTTATATTAACTATCTATACATTGACAAGGAATATCACAAACAAGGACTAGGGAAAGAAGTCATTAGTGAATTGTTAAGTATTTTAAAAGAGTCTAAATTTGCAGAGGTCCGAGCAAGTGTAGCAATAAAAAATTGGCCAGCTATTCGATTTTGGACTGGACTTGGATTAGATACAATTAATGGATTTTATGGAGATAATGAATATAGAGCTGATCATTACGCTGATATAGAATTAATTAAGAAGTTTTAATTCAATTAAATCGGAGCGTTTCTGTAGTAGGATAGACTTTTTAATATGAAATAAGAGATTGAGTTGTTCTGAATGATTTGAAATAATTGGTATTCAATGTCTAAGCAGTTTAATTGAATAACAGTTGTATATTTTGTTTGAAATAGGGTGAGAAACTTGTTTCGAAGAATTAGAAATTCAGAAAAAGAATCTAATATCGAAAATAGTTATGTTGAAGTCCCTCAAAGTGATATAAGTGAAGAATTAAAAAAGAACATCATTGAATTAGAGCAGTTGGCAATTAAATTTTGTACGGATTTGCAAAGAGATTATGTGAAATGTTTTGAAGAAAGAGGAAAGAAGAACCTTATATTATGGGTGGCCAGGGACATTGATGGCGATGAATTAGAGAAACTAACTTATGAACGATGTTTGGAGAAAGAATACCGTTCTCAAATAGTCATCGATTATGATGGTCCAAAACTTAATGAAGAGTTCTATGCCGAGACATTTGAACTTTGGTATTACTTTGGGGACTATAAAAAGGGTACAGGAACATTATATGATCTCAAGAATAATGATTTAAAATCTTCTCTGCAGAAAATATTGCAAGAGTTATTAGACTACTCGGGATAAGTTAATTCAATTATCTCGGAGCGTTTGTTTCATAAAAGTGAGCGCACTTTGTTATTGCTGCTGTTAGAAAGGGAGTGATGTTATTGGAAAGCGTTCCGAAGATAAGAGAACTATCGATCGATGAGGATATTAATGAACGAAGTTTTATTTCTATCCTTGATAATATCTATAAACGAGAAGTGATTATTTTTATTATTATCCCTGAATGGGAAGATGACCTTTTAGATGAGCTTTCCGATGATTTGGTAATCGTAAACAAGATTACATTCCCACTAACACTCTGTTTTCCAAGATCATACGGTTATGTAGGGTATATAAAAAGTAATTCTAAACGTTATATATACGAATTGTATAAACGCTCTGATACACTCGATCATTTGCTTTTATCGGAGATTGATTTAACAGATAAATTAAGTGAAATCACTAAAAAGAATATAGATGATTTTTTCAGGTTTTTTGAATTAAATAAGATTCCTCATATAACGATCGGTCCTGATGCGCAATGGCTCAATATCATAGAATATTAATTGTTTTTATGGGCTTATTTAGTAAAGGTGATCGTATGCTAAATGGAGCTTTCAATTAAGAAACATCTCGATATCGAGTCTTCTGTTAAATCGGAGCGATTATCAAAAGAAACACCTAGCCAATATTAACTATATGGCTAGGTGTTATTTAGTTATTGAAGATCTTCAGAAAAACTGACATTCAATTCATTCGTTAATTTGTTCAATGTTGGATGCAGTACAAAATAAACTGAAAATGCGATATAACCAACACCTGAAAGCAAAAGAATCAATAAAGCAGAAGTTATTTCCCCAAATACACCCCCAAGAAAATAGCCAAGAGGACTTAACGAGCCTAGTAAAGAAGATAAGAAGGCAAACCCTATTCCTAAATATTCTTTAGGTAAGTTAACCTGAATGAGTGTTTGAATATAAATACTTAAAATTCCTACTCCTATCCAGGCCGCACCAAACAATAAATAGGGAACTAGATATAAATCTAATGTATAAATAGAAACAATCCAGCAAACACCCGATATGAATGATGTTATAGGCATTATAGTATTTAGTGGCATATGATTTAAACGATTAGCAACTAGAGTGCCTATTAATGTACCCACTGACATTGCTGTTAACCAGAATCCATAGTTAGCTGAATTGGAAGAAATAACTGGCAGCATAGCAATTCCCATCGTCGCCATTACATTGATTCCAATTACGCCAAAAAGAATCTTAAGAAGTGTTTTTTGTTTTCTAACCACTTGAAATCCATCTATGAAATCTGCTTTATATTGTGCTAAAAAAGTTAGGGTAGATGGTTGTTCTTCTTTTTTCGATTTAGGAACTTTCAAATAAAAGAAAAAAAGAAGGCCAGTTCCAATGAGTAGTACACTATTAGAAGCGTAAATGAAGCCTATACCTAAAAATGCAATCAAGATTCCTGATATCGCATCAGAAATAATATCAAGTGTTTGATAGGAAAATGCAAAAACAGAGTTTACCTTCGTTAAGTTTTTTCTAACAGAAAGTCCTTCTATTAGAGCACTTTCAGTAGGATAAGTAGCCTCTGAAAATGCTAGTGCTAAAAACATTAATAATAACAAAAGGGGAAGCCATAAAGCATTTGTGAAATAGAGAATGGAAATAAAACAAATGAATAAGCCTTGTCCCAATTCAGCCAAGAACAGGATTTTTCTTTTTGAGAAGCGATCAATAATAGGGCCATAGAGAAATTGCAAAGTAATGGGGAGCATGGCAATTGCGCTAGTTAATCCTATTAAAAATACTGAATCAGTAACTGTTTTAACATACCAGATTGTAGCAATCATATAAAAACTGTCTGCAAAATTAGTAGTAATTCTACCAATTAGTAGAATAACGAGTTGTTTATTCATGAGATTCGTCCTCCAATGTAAAGTGTTGTGCGAATGATTGATGTATTACATTGGAGGTCCCCTGATAAAGGCAAGAGTTTAATGATCTGAAGGGTTAAGGTAAGGTATATCGATCAATATCCACATTCCTTTCGTGATGTTTTATAATATTGTTTCATTAATTTATAGATATTTCAAATAATTATTTGGTTTTAGTTTCCATATTGGATAATATTTGTTTTATAATACGATTTGGTAGCTAGTTTTTATTTACTCAATTAAATCGGAGCTTATCTGTAATAGGATAGGCTTTTTTTGTAAAATAATTGGTTGAGTTATTTACACTCCTTTGAAACAATTGGAATAAAGTTTTAGATATTGAATTGAAGGTCTAAAAAGGTGGGATGAAGATGAAAGGATTATTTATTGCAATATTTACTTTTATAATAGTTTGGGCATTATATGGGGTATTTTTCAATGACTTTGAAGAGGATATTTTATTTCTTACAATAGTAGGGATTATTACTGGTTATAACATAGGTAAAAGGCAGCGTGATTAAAATAGATGTAGAAAGTATCTTCCATTATCTCGGAGCGATGGTTGAGGAGGAAGTGCAAAAATGACAGAATCCCTTTATACAGGCATACTGATTTACCCTAGATTCAGTGAATATGAGCTTTCTGTACTATTATCGGTATTGAAACAAGGTGGAAAACAAACTATATTTCTAGGTTTAAATAGTCATCCTATAAAAGGAGAAGCTGGCTTACCTTGTATACCAGAATCTACAATAAATGAGTTTGATATTAATCTTTTAGATAGTGTTGTGCTTCCTGGAGTTGATGATTTTGAGCATCTTGTTGACGATCATAAGTTGTCTTCCTTTTTACATAAAATTGATGATCGAAATCGAATAATTGCTGCAATTTCTAGTGCTCCTTATTTATTATCAGCAAGTGGTGTGCTAGAGGAGAAGCGTTATACTACAGGATTAACTACTGAACAAAGGAATTTCTTAGGTACATTTAACAATGATAACTATGTAAACTCACCAGTTGTTGTGGATGATTATCTTATTACAGCGAAAGGATCAGCATTTATAGAGTTTGCATTTGGAGTTGGAGATCAGCTAAATCTTAAATATGAAAAAGATTGGTTCTTTTCAAACAGCTAAAGTATTTTTATGTCAACGTCACAAGCGTAACTAGAATGTAAGTTCAATAATCTCGGAGCTTATCTGTAATAAGATAGGCTCTTTTTTTGTGAAAGACTTAAACCAAGATAATGAAATGATATTGATTACATAAAAGTTGTCGAAGATTTATAAAAGTATACTTAATCCATTTTATGATAATATAGAAAAAAGGTAAATTATGGAGGTGGCGAAATTGAAGTGGGTACTTGGCATTGGGTTAGGTGCTGTTACAGTTATTTGGTTAGCGATGGAAATAGCAACCGTGGATGATAAAGGTAAAGGCTTTGGGTCTTATTCTAAAGCATTTAAAAAGAGTTTAATTGGCGTTATATCCTTATTCGTCGTAGCTGGAGTTATCTACTACGGATTGATTTATTAGATTTTTGTGGTTAATAACTTATTATAATCGGAGTAAGTAAATAAGCTTGCAATGTAGGTTTGGATAGCATTCTTATTATGAAGTAAAAGACAATAAGGAGGAAGCGTGGAAACACCAACTTTTTCATTACACTGGGCACTTATTATTTATGGTGCTCTTTTAGGTTTAATCTGGGTTTCCCCAAAGTCAAGGCAGCTTTATAAAAAATCATTTGATTTTGGTGTTTTAAAGAAAATCCAAACTTACCTTTTGATTATAACAGCATTTCTGACTATATTTTTTGCGAATCTAATCATCTTCAAGCGCAGTTTATCATCAACCTTTAATTTACTTACTAGTAATTATTCACAAACACTTTTTTTAGATAGCTTCGAATTAGGATCACTTCTTGTTGGTATGCTTATAATTGCTCCAGTGTTTGAAGAGTTAATGTTCAGAGTACCATTATCTATTTGGATGAATAGACATTCCTATTTCATCTTCGCACTATTGGTTTCGTCGATAATATTCGGAATGATGCACTCAGAGTATCCGTTATTCGGGGTCATAATGGGAATCGTTTTTGGGATTGTTTATAGAGTAACTAAGTCTATTGTTCCCGGTATACTCGTTCACTTTCTATGGAACTTATTTTCACTCTATTATTTTAATTACATATAGTAATCATCATTTTAGATGTTCCATTAAATCGGAGCGATAGCTGCACATTGGCTATCGCTTATTGTGCCAACGAAGCAGTTTGGTTTAATAATCTATAATGGATTTTAGTGGTAGTATTATTTCAAAAGGGGGGCAATGAATTGATTGATGAATTAAAAAGAATCCTTAAAAATTCTCCTGAAGATGAAGTAAAATCACTTTTATTTCAAATTCTTTTCCGAATCAATATGCTTGAAAAAACAGGACAATATACTGAGGGGCAATTTGTGGCTGACTTGAAAAAAACATATAATGATTTTCTGAATTATAAAAGAAACCAAACTGATTTAAACAATAATAAAAACTATAAGGCTGTCCATATTCTCTTTGGTGATTCAGCATCTGGTAGTTTAAAAAGTGCACTAAAAGAAATGGGATTGCAAGAAGAAGAAAAGGTTATCTCATTTTCGGATTTGTTTTCTATTGGTCCAGTTTATCAATTGAAAGATAAGGTGGGGCTTAATCAAAGGTATGAATGGATAAAAAATCATCTAATCTTAGATGATGATTATATAGATGAATACCAACATAATTTTAATAATACTACCACGATGATTCAAGCTATTCCTAAAAATACAACAGTTATAATTTGGATTGGGGAAAACTCTCATGAACAGTCTGCTTTAAGGTATGTTCTGTATTTATTAAAAGGTAAAAATTACGATATTGTCTTAATGGATACCACTAAGCAATATAAAAATCAATTTGATGTTCCAGATACGGATTGTTATCCGTTACACACTGGTGAAATTATACCTGAAAAATTAAGGTTAATTTATGAAAAAGGTAGTAAGATGCCTCCATTAAGTCAAGAACAACGTGAAAAATTGGAGAAAGAATGGCAAGAGTTGTCTTCTACACAAGAAGTCCTAAGGGTATGGGAAAATAAAGAAATAAAGAGTGTAGAAGAAGCATACTATGATGACTATATAATCAATAAAGCTGAAAAATTACATAAAGAGCAAGAGAATAATGATTTTATGAAATCTGCACGTCTTATTGGTGAAGCTATTGGTTATTTAAATCAATATATTGGTGACGTGTTTTTTGAGTATAGAGTAAGACATTTAATCATGAATGGTGTTTTTGAAATAGAAGGTGTTCCAAAAGCTATGAGGTTTTATAGTGTTAGGCTCAAATACGAATAATAATATTGAACTAACGGGTTCGTTAGTATAAGACTTACGCCAATATATCTCGAATTCAAATCTTCCGGATAAGGGGGCAATTCTTTAACAGAAGAATTGCCTTTTTATTTTTTTGGCCAGGTTAGTTGAAGACTCAGTTTCGAGATGATATTTAAAAAGTGGATGATTTTTGGAACTTTAAAAAGGGCTGTTCGTATTTTATACAAGGGTGTTGAAACCTATTTATGAAAGTGGTAGTGTGTTTTGTTATTTATTAATAGAGGCGGTGGTCATTTGAACTGGGTGATATGGGTTCCAATAATATTAATAGGGGTATTTTCTTACATCGAGCTTATAAAAGATGATGAAGAAAAGAAGAAATAAATGGAGTGTATTATTATAAATAGAATGATGCATTAGTAGTTAGTGTTCTTCTTTTATATCTCGAATTCAAGTCTTAAATAAACGGGGACTATTGCTCAATATAACGCTAACTTTCCCACTAATAATGTTTAATAAAATAGAAGCTAAGATAAAGGGGGAATCGTTTTGAGAAGGAAAAATATGAACTTCGTAAAGTTTTTATTAGGAGTAGTAGTAGGAATTGCAATTTTTGAAGGGATAAAAGGATTATTTTTTTAAGTGATATCTATGATGTGTAGTTAAATAATAGGCGTGTTATTTAAAGTGTGTTTTAATTTACCTCGAATTCAAGTCTTACACTAAAGGGGGCTTATCTGTAATAAGATAAGCTTCTTTTATATGAAATAATAGATTGAGTTATGTGGATTAATTTGAAATAATTGGTATTGAAGTTTTGATTGCATTCCCACTTCTGAATATTTTGGGGATGGAAGCAAGCGTAATTATTTTAGAAAAAATACTAATCTGACAAGGTATTGAATCTTACAATAAGAATGATCAATAACTATAAGGAGGGGGTGAAAGGTTTGAAAATACGTAAGATATTAATAATTTCTTTCACTTCTACTTTAATTTTTTTGGTATTAAGCTTTCTGTTTGATTTGTTCTTAAATACAATTGGTGGATCTATAGAGGAAACTAGAAATTGGTTCTATTACTTAAAATCTGGCGTTCATACGTTAATTATTTTCTTCATTATTTTTCTTTATATATATAGAAAGAAGAAGGGTACCTCTACTATTCATTAGGGGACGATTTAATATGTTATTAAGTTTGTACTGAAAGATGAATTGAGTCTCGTTCTGAACTCGAGTATTCCACAACTACGACATAAAAATTTGAGGTGAGTGAGATGTTATATTATTTTAGGTTCTTCTTATTCATGATTGTTGGTATTTCAATATGGAAAGTGTTGTTTTCATCTTTTAACGAATCAATTGTAGATACAATAGTTTTCTCTATTTGTGCAACATTTTTCAAATGATTAATTGAAGTGACATGCGAAAGAAATCCAGAAAATACCGATTAATATTGAAGACAGATCTTCGTCAATCTCGGAGCTTATCTGTAATAAGATAGGTTCCTTATCTTATTTGGTTCAGTAAATGAAGTGGTTTTGAAATAATTGGTTGTGAATGTAAAGCAGGATGACTACTGTTGACTTTGCGGAGGTGACATTTTTGAAAACCTATTGTTCGAAATCGACATTGTGATAGGTGAGTATAATCACCCATCTGCTTTGTTGTCCACAGATACAGCAACTAACTACAAGACAGTAGAAAATACGTACACGTTGGCGGATATTATCTAATGGATTTTATTTTGAATTCAATTTGTTATTTCATAACAATTGTCTTTTCGATGATGATGGCATCCATAGTGCTTCTGTTGATCACCTACCTTACAAAGCCCAAACCGTTTTTCACAAATAGAAAGCAAATAGAAAGCGAGACAGAATGAAAGCAGATCTTCTGTTTGTAGCATTATCATGCTTTCTGTTCTTTATCTGCTTAATGGTTCCTGGCATATCTTAGCGAAAGCTACTTCATTCGAAAGAGTGGCTTTTTATTTTGAAAAACAGGAATGTTCCGTCTGTTTTTTAATGGTGTTAAAAAACAGGCGGAATATCATAAATAGAAAAATATTACTAGGCTATTTTTTACAAAACATCTCCTTTAGTATTTGGGAAGTTCAAAATACACCAAGGGGAGAGACACATTTGAAAAAAATTATTGTAGCATTAATGGCAGTATTAATGATCATGCCATCATTCGCTGGAAGCTCTGCACATGCAGCAAGCTCGAATGGTAAAGATCAGCAACAGGTGACAGAGTATACATATGATGACATTAAGGAACTAAAGCCTTATGTAACGGTTAAGAATGGCAAGTTTAAGTTTGATGCAATCCAAGCGAAAAAAGATGGCTTTGAAAAAGACTTAGTTAAAATGCAAAAAGAATACCTTTCTGGCATCAACAAAGAGATCAAGAATGGTAAACTAAAAGCTCAAAACAATCTTGAGATTGTTACAGTAAATTCTGATTCCTCAGTTGAAGTTGAACAGGCTAATCCTGATCTTCCTGTAATCGAACCTAATACACCAGATGATAGTGTTGTTACACCTTCTGTAACTACTGCATACCTTGGTTGTTACGGAACGACTTCTGCTGTTAAATATCACTGGTGGGGTTATTCTCGCTATATGGATAGGTGTGCAGCAGATACATTTTCTGCAGACCTAGCAGGAATTGCTGCTGGAACAGCTGGAGTAGCTGCTGCTACAGCTTATTGGTTCCCTGGAGCAGGAGCTGCTATTGGTGTTATAGGGGCTTACCCTGCATTAATGTCATCTCGTGCTGCTGCTAACAACCACGGTTACGGCATCATTGTAGAAATCACGTATGCTGGGTTCTTCGATATTGAACCTCAATAATAAAAAGGCGGTGAGATTGTGAATATGACAATTCTCTATTCTATTTTCAGCATCATTCTTGTGTTAATGCTTATTCTTTCTTCTAGAAAAAGAAAGCAACAAAATAAGAAGTTCCCATTAAAGCAATTTCTTATAACTTTTGTATTGGGAATAGTGATAATGAATATTGTCATCCTCAATCTCATGTAGCTTTTCAAGGTCGTATCGAATTTGATACGATCTTTTTTTTTTCTATATAATAAAAAACAGTGGGTAAGAATTTTTAAATAGCGCCCAAAGTGCCATGGATTCTGATGTGGTTGTACCAGTGTACATAATCAAAAAGTTCAATATCCAGTTGTGCCTGTTTTTTTAAATGGGCATGATTCACAAATTCCGTTTTAATAACCTTAAACGTCGCTTCAGTGACGGCATTATCATAAGGTGATCCTTTGAAGATTAAGGAGCGTTTGATTTGGAAGGTTTCTAACGCCTCATCCATCAATTTATTTTTAAACTCATTGCCACGGTCTGTATGAAATAACTCAATATCATTCAGGTTTCCTTTAATAGAAGAAAAAGCCCGGTAGACAAGCTTCGCATCCTTTCGCGGGCCAGCACTGTAACCAATTATTTCGCGGTTAAAGAGATCGACAAAAACACAGATGTAGTGCCATTTTTGATTCACACGGACATACGTCAAATCACTGACAACGACTTTCAACTCTTGATCCTGATGAAATTCTCGGTTCAATTCGTTCGTCTGCTCAGACTCATTGCACGAGCTTTTCGTAGGTTTGAATTGAGCGTAGCCGATTCATTCGCTATTGATAGGAGGGATAATATGGGGATGGGCGGAATGAGTATAGCATTAATTTCTCTAGTTCCAATCATTCTAATAGTAGTTGCCATACTTCTTATAATGCGAAAAAGGAGATAACTCTTAGAAGGATTATTCCTTTAAATCGGAGCTTATCTGTAATAGGATAGGCTCCTTTTAATTTGAAATAAAAGATTGAGTTATGTAGGTAGATTTGAAATAATTGGTATTAGAGGTATGCGCAGCATAGGTGAAGTCTTTAATACCGAGATATTTTAATGAATTGAGTGGTTTAATATGAAGAAAGAAATCTTAAATAAGGTTCCAAAGATATTAATATTGGAAAGAGAGGCGTTATGAAATATTTTAAATGGTTTCTTTTAATAATAGCTGCATCAGCTACAGAAATGGCTATCTTGATGAATGCAGAATCGCTAAGTGCGGAAATGATTTCTTTAAACTATTACTTTGTAGGTTCTTTGGTAGTTATATTAATGAACTATCCATTAAGTGATTCCCCCTCAAGAAAACAATACAAATTAATCTTGGGATTAATTGTCATCGCTTTTGCTATTCTAGCTGCAGGGGTACTGAGAAACTTTGATTTCCTCCGTGAAGAACAAGCATTACTTCCTATGTTGGTAGGTTTGGTCGCTTACCTCATATTAGCATTTTTAATAATGATGAAATTCAGGAAAAAAACTAACTAATTTTAAAAATGGTTTACTTTGTTTTATAAAATTCCCCTTTATATATTGAACAGTCGTTAACATATCAGAAAAAATTATAGGGGGAATTAAATTGCCAGTAGAAATTATGAAAACCGAAAACTGTACTTAACGCCCGAACAAGTTAGAACGAAGATTGTGGAAGATTACTCTTATAGAAAATGCTCTCTCAATGGGAAGCGTTACCATCGGTATATTAATTCAGTAGCTGGAATATGACGATATTCCATTAAATCGGAGCAATTCTGTAGTAAACATAATTATAGGTTCGGGGGAATAATTTTGAGATTTTTTATAGTTATTCCACTTATTTTGATTGGTGGTTTTTTAGTCGGGTTGAAAATTAATGACTTAGGCAACTTAGGTAATATCATTATGAATATAGTAGGGCTAGGCTGCCTATTCATTGCTATTTTAATTGGACGAAATAAAAAAAGAAAACAACGATCAACTTAGATGATCACTTACTTTGAAGGAAGGTGAAAGATTGAGAAATAAACAAGTTTTGTTTTGGGGGATAATAGCTATCATCTTAGTAGTGATATGGCTTCTTTTAAAGTAGTATATATAATATACTTTTATTTGAAAATATGTAGAAATCAAGTCTTCCATAATCTCGGAGCTTATCTGTAACAAGATAGGCTCCTTTTAGTGTGAAAGAATAGATTGAGTTATTTGTACTAATTTGAAATAATTGGTATTGCAGATGTGTGGGCGATAGGAAAATAGGCTTAGCGTTATAAGTCCGCATATTTCTAACGGTACCCCTAACTAATTTAGATACTGCTCCTGTAAGGGCCACATAATATAGAAAGCTATCGGAACACCAAAAATCGGAAATACATTTCATATAGAGGTGGAATTATATGCCTAAAATTGACAATATGTTAGCAATTCTATGGATGCTTCGTTCAGGTGAAAAAATTACTGCAAAACAAATTTCAGAAAAGTTAGAGATGAATATAAGAACTGTGTATCGTTATATTGATACCATTTCAACAAGTGGCGTACCTATCATTTCAGAACCAGGACATAACGGTGGATACACTTTACTGAATAATTTTATTGAGGCTCCTCTTTTCTTTGATTTTGAGGAACAAACTTCATTGTATCACGCTGCTGTTTTTGCAGAAGAAGCCGGATATTATGGAGGTGAAGCACTGAATAGGGCCATTTCAAAACTAAGTAAATACTCAAATCAAGAGCAGGAAACAAAGATAAACCAACATTTAACTAGTCTTGAAGTAATAAGTCGATTAAGCTCACTCTCTATTGAACCTCTTTTGAAAGAGTTGGAGCAGGCCGTAGCTGACGGGTACTCAGTAAAAATTCTTTACCATAAAAGTAGTGAAAAGCAATTAAATGATAGATTGGTCGATCCATACAGAATTATCTATTGGAATAATAAGTGGTATGTGATTGGCTTTTGTCATCTTAGGAATGATATCCGTAGTTTTAGAGTAGATCGAATAGAAAGTCTAATGCTAACCGAAAATAAGTTTAACCGGCCAGAAAATTTTTCAGCACAAGACTTTTTTATAAAAAGTCTTCTTCCAACTGTAGAAGATAAGGAAGAGGGAATATCTTTCGTCATTAGTGGGGATAAGAGTGTATTGGATGATATTTGTCAGCATTGGTTTTTAGGACATTATTTAAAAGAACGGTCTTCAAATCGAGCCGTTTTTCTTCTTGAAAAAGATGTGATCCATACATATGTACCTTATTTACTTTTACCGTACAACAAATCTATTAAAGTTATTGAGCCAATAAGTCTTAAGAAAAGACTTATTGAAGTTCTGTCGGAATTAATGAAATTTCATGAAGTATAATCACTTCCCTGACGCTAACTGTCAGGGAAGTTTTATTATACTGACTATATCAAATGTGATTGGAGTGTTATTGGATGCAAACAAAAAAGGTTGTTTTATATGTATTTAATACAATGTCAGACTGGGAATATGGATATTTAATTGCTGAACTAAACTCAGGAAGATATTTCAAAAAAGATTTAGCACCTTTAAAAGTCATTACAGTAGGAGCTAATAAAGAAATGATTACTACTATGGGAGGACTGAACATAATACCAGATATTTCCCTTAATGAATGTACTCTTGAGAGTAAAGATCTTTTAATTTTACCAGGAGGGACTACTTGGAGTGAAGAAATTCATCAACCTATCTTGGAAAGTATTGGCCAAGCTTTAAAGCTTGGCACTATTGTTGCTTCAATTTGTGGTGCAACTGAGGGCCTCGCGAATATGGGATACTTAGATACTAGAAAGCATACAAGTAATAACTTAGAATATACTAAAATGGTATGTCCTAACTATAAAGGAGAAAAGTTTTATGAGTTGGGATCTGCCGTAACTGATGCGAATTTAATTACTGCATCAGGAATAGCTCCTCTGGAATTTGCGATGGAAGTACTGAAAAAATTAGATGTATTTGCACCAGATACATTACATTCATGGTATAACCTAAATAAGACTCATAAACCTGAATACTTCTTTCAGTTAATGAATTCAATAAATAACTGAGCTGAAAAATCAACTTAGCAGTTTTATATTAGTTAAAATCATTTCGTTATAGTTCCGTTATCTCGGAGCTTATCTGTAATAAGATAGGCTTCTTTTAATTTGAAATAAAAGATTGAGTTGTTCTCAATGATTTGAAATAATTGGAACTACAGATGATTACAGTATTTTTGAGGAAGATGAAAGGGAGAATTTGGTTGAAAATTTTACGATACGTTCTATCAATATCAACTTTTACACTTGCTGTTTATGGGGTGATTACAAGTAATTTTGAGTTTAGTCATATAATGATATTTCTATTAGGACTTACAATGTTAGTTATGGGAATAGAAGAATTTCAAAAAGAACGAAAATCAATTGGTATTTTACTTGTTGGTGTTTTTATCTTCTCATTATTTGTATCAATTAAGGGTTTTTTATTAAGCTAAATCGGAGCTTTAATTGGATATGAAAAAGGCAATTTTCATTATGGAGATTGCCTTTTTTAGTGTTAATTTAACTCACGAATAGATTTTTTAGTAAATAACTATTTTTCAAAAACTTTCAAGTCGGTACATCGTCTAATGTAAGGGAGGGTGAAAAGTGGAAGAGTACATTGAAAATATAGTTGATACGGCTGATAAAAATAATTTAATAGACGAGATGATGAGAAACTTTGGAGAAGAAATTCTCTATCTGATGTATTCCTATGTAAAAGACAAGGCAATAGCCGAAGATTTGACTCAAGAGGTCTTTGTGAAATGCTATAAGAATTTACATACCTACAAACAACATTCGAAAATGAAGACCTGGGTTTGGAGAATTGCCATAAATCATTGCAAAGACTATCTTAAGAGCTGGTACAAAAGAAAAGTGATTCCTTCTGAAGTTGAAGTTGCTCTTACTCCAGCACAAGAATCTGGTGTGGAAGATTCAGTTATTCGACAGGAAGAAGACGAAGAGCTGGTCATAGCTGTCATGGATCTCCCAATTCATTATAGAGAGGTCATTTATCTCTTTTATTTTGAAGAGATGTCGATTAAAGAAATAAGTAGCGTGACAGATCAAAATAGTAACACGGTTAAAACGAGATTGAAACGAGCTAAGCAATTGCTTAAGGAACAATTAGGAGGAATGATCTGATGGAGGAAAGGCTAAAGAACTTGAAGAAATCGATGAAAACAACATGCTTTAGTCAATTGGAATTCACAGAGGATGATAGGAATCAAATACACAAAAAGATAGAGAAAGAAGTGGAAGATGATGAAATGATCCTTCTCGCAGTATTACAGCTGCTTCTGGAAGAGAAAACGGGTCATGACGTGGCGAAACAATTGCGTAGCAGAGGAATTTTGAAGTTTGAAGATGAGGAAGGACTATTATATACAGTTCTACATGCTCTTGAACAAAAAAACTACTTAATCGTAAGGTGGCGTAGCGATTACTCAAAAATGTATAAACTAACGAGTAAGGGTAGAAAAGTATTAAAGAAAATGGAAAACAAAAGAGTGAGAGGCGTTCTTAAGCTTAGTAATTTGACTGGAAACTATGAATTATGAGTGACAAAAAGTATGATTTCTTAGACCAAGTACAAGAACAAATAAAAGCTATAGAAGCGAAAGAAATGATTTCCCATGAACTTAATCATCATATAAATAGTGAGAAAAAAAGACTAGTTCAAACAGGGGTAGAGGAAGAAGAAGCTGAAAGAGTAGCTATTAAGCAAATGGGGAGCCCAGTTCAGCTTGGCCAACGTCTAAATAAACTTCATCGTCCAAAAACAGACTGGTGGCTTATTAGTTTGCTAGTCGTTACGATTGGATTGAGTTTTTTGCCTTTGATGTTTTGGAATTTAGACTTAAATTACTATTTTGAAAGGAAAATCATTTTTTCTGTTATTAGTGTAATGATAATAACTGGGCTTATGTTTTTTGATTATCGAAAATTATATAAGTGGAGATGGTTTTTTTATCTCATGGGTCTATTTGTTTTAGCTCTTTTAGTCCTGTTTCCAACAACATATACGAATGGCATTCCAGTATTACGAGTAGGTCCATTCGGGATTGACAGTACACAAACGCTTTTACTTTTTTACGTAGGATTTTCAGCTTTATTCATAAGTAGCAAGGTATCCTATTGGAAGTTTCTTCTTTTATGTTCTGTGCCAATCTTCTTTTTTTTAATTGTCCTCGACCCTAATTCAATCTTCGTCTTTAGCGCCATGACAGTTGTTCTGCTTTGGTTTAGTGACGTAAGAAAAAAAAGAATATTGTTGTTAGCGGTAAGTAGTCTAGCTGTCATGTTCTCAGCAGGATATTTATTGTGGGGAAATCTAGATGATTATCAGAAAGATAGAATCTTGGGTTATTTAAATCCAACCGAATATGCAGATTCTAGTGGTTATATGTACTTACAGGCGAAGGAATTATTAAAGGCTGCCGGTTGGTTCGGTCAACGTGGGGAACAAGTTTTTATACCAACAGGCCACACTGATTTTGTTTTTCTAAGCCTTACCTATCACTTCGGCTGGATGTTAGGAATCATTCTATTTTTAGTTCTAGCTATGTTGATGACTCGAATGATCTACGTCACCTTTAAAATAAATGATTCATTTGGAAAGATGCTTGTTGTAGGAGGTCTAAGCTTATTCTCGGTTCAGTTTCTCTACTCGATTGCTATGACCCTTGGTCTTCTTCCGATAATAGGGATTTCGTTACCTTTTATCAGTTATGGATTAACGCCAACAATAATGAACTCCATAGTCTTTGGCAACGTGCTCAGTGTGTACAGGAGAAAAAACATAGTGTTTAAACAAAGTATTACAAGATAGCTTAGACTAATATGGATCTTTTTTAAAGAGTAATCAAATTAATAGGATGAAACAGCTTGTTCCATTATCTCGGAGCTTATCTGTAATAAGATAGGCTCTTTTTAGTGAAAAAGATGGATTTATTAGCTCTGATTTGAAATAATTGGTATTAAGCATTTTGATTAAAATTAGATGCTAATCGAACTACTTTATGCTCTAGGAGGATTATTATTTGAATACCAAAAAACTTGATTTGATCATCTTATTAACCCTGACCGTTGCAGTTCCGGTATGTACAATTCTACCGTACCTTGGAATAGTTCCGGACCTTTTACTATTCATCATCTTGCCAGTAGGAATTATCTTTTGCCTCATAGGGGTAATGGCTTCTGTTCTAAGGATACAAACCAGTGGTTGGAAACAATCATAACAAATATTAATGTTCCATAATCTCGGAGCGATTCTTTAACAAAGAATTGGCTCTCTTTTTTTGTTTAGAGTATTTATATAGAAGGATCAGTTATCAGATAATAGACAGGTTGAAACAAAGTAGGACCTTCTTTCGTAAATGTATTGGAAACGAAATGAAAATATTGAAGTCTGTGTATCAAATCTTAGTGTGAAAAATAGAGGTGGTGAAAGTGTTAAGTTATTTTAAGTTCTTCTTATTCATGATTGTTGGCCTATCAATATGGAATGTGTTGTTCTTATCACATAAGCAGACAGTTGTAAGTATAATTGGCATCTCTTTTTTTGCAACATTTTTTAAATGGTTATATGAGTGGGCTTTTGAAAAATCTTAAAATCAAGATCTTTCTAATCATCATATAGTGGAGCTTATGAAAATGGTTCGAGGTTTGAAAGAAAACTTATTTTAAGTATCGAAGATATCTTGAAGTCTAGTCTTCCATTTAATCGGAGCTTATCTTTAATAAGATAGGCTCTTTTAAATGCTGGAATTTTAAACTCTAGTAAGATTATCTGGCTCATGTATAAGTCTCCTTCTAAAGTTGTAGCTTATTTAATGCTCGCAGCCGAGGCGTCATATTAAATTCCTATATACACTTAATTCATAGAAAATATGAAAAGAGGAAGTGGATAAATATGATTGAAGGACTTTACGAAGCTCATTTACCAGTTAAAGATCTAAGATGTTCTATTCAATTTTATCAAAGCTTGGGGTTAGAGCTTGCTTGGGAAGGAGATGGAATTGCTTTTATCTGGATTGAGAGGCATAAAAGTTGGCTAGGGCTCTGGGAAGGAGAAGAATATTTAACCGCATACCACCCATCACTAAGACATGTGGCTTTTAGAATTCCATTTGAAGAGATGAAGAACTCTGTGAATTGGTTGCATAGTAAAGGAATAGAAGCTGTACCTTTCGGAAACAGGGCATCAGTGCAGCCATTTGTAAGGCCTAATCAGGGGAATGCTTCTGTCTATTTTAAAGATCCAGATGGAAACAGTTTGGAGTTCATGAGTTTTGTTTCTGTTCCGGACGAACTCAAACAAGAAAGTGGGAAATTTGAAATGACAAAGTGGATGGAAATAGTACGCCTAAGAGGAGAAGAGAATACCTTGTGAGGATAAGGCGGCTTACTTTAAAAACAAAACATCTTGATAAAATGAAAATTTTTTATACAGAAACTTTAGGTATGCCATTAACAAAAGAATGCCAAGAAAGTTTTCAGGTATCAATTGGTTCAAGTCAATTGAAATTCACATCAAGAAATGTAAAAGGCGATCCTTATTACCACTTTGCTTTCAATATCCCTTCAAATAAATTTAAAGAGGCTAAAGCGTGGCTAGAAGGTAAAGTTAAACTTAATGAAGAAGAAGGAAAAGATGAGGCGGATTTCCCAAACCTTCCTGGCCATTCACTATACTTTTATGACCCTTCTGAAAATGTAGTTGAGTTTATCTCCAGACATTCTATAACCAAAGCTAGTGATGAACCATTTTCACAAAGTAGCATTCTAAGTATTAGTGAAATTAGCCTTACTGTGGATGATGCAATAAAAACTGGAAGACAATTAATGTACCTTGGGATTAACGAGCGTGATAACAAACAAATAAGCGACGAATCACTTAATTTTATGGGGAATCGTGCAATTGGCGTCTTTATTTTGTTAGTTCAACCAGGTAGAAGATGGATATTTTCTGATAAGGTTTCTGCTATTTATCCAATTGATCTAGAGGTAAATACGAATGATCAAATAGTAGTAAATGAGAACCATGCAGTAACAATTAATTCCACTAGCTAATAGATTTTAGGTGGTTATTCAAGTATCTCGGAGCTTTAATAGATCAATAATTACAAAGTCCATAAAGGAGGAATGAAGATGATTCGAGGCTTTCGGTGTGTGCCATGGTCATGGGTGAACAGATTGTTTATTCATGATTAACTTAAAACTTAATCATTTAAAAATTGATCTGTTTTCTACTCAACTACTATGTAAACAAAGAATGCAGCCCTATAGAATGGAGAGATAACATGATTAAGTTAAGTAAGGTTAATGAAGTGGAATTCAAGGAGTATTTGGATTTTATGATTCCTGATCATGCTAATGAAATTACAAAAAACTTCAATTTAACAATTGAGCAGGCTTTAGAGGAATCAGAAATGATGATCAACGACATGTTTAAGGATGGCTTAGCCACTGAGGGACAATGTCTCTATAATATTATGAAAGCTAACTCAAATGAAAAAGTGGGGCTTCTTTGGTACAGTGTCATTCCAGAAATTAATTCTGCCTACTTGTATCACATTTTAATTGATGAACATCATAGAGGAAAAGGATTTGGAACTAAGACTATTGAGATGCTACAAGACAAGCTTAGAGTACTTGGTGTGAATTCAATAGGGTTAAGTGTGTTTGGGAAGAATGATGGAGCTTATAGATTGTACAAGAAAATGGGATATTCAAATACGAGAATATCAATGGAGAAAACTCTTTAAGACCTAATTAATTTAGAGTAAGCCATCTGTTATGAAAGTTCTTTTGTCATGAGAAAGATCTTGATTTATTCCATAAAATCGGAGCGATTGTTTAGTTTGTGTTCATTCCTTAGTTACATTAAAAAGCTTCTTCTATGAACCAATAGAAGAAGCTTTCACCTTAGAGTATTAAATTTCTGTTTTATAGGGTCTGCCCATTCAGGTATCTCATCAGTTTCGAAGGTTAATTGGTTATTAGATATTTCTAAAATCAATTCTCCATCTGATTTGCTGTTATCGATAACGACGAGGTTGTTAATGAGTGACAAGTGTTGAAGTAGGTTTTCTTTGGAAGTGATATCTCTTTTCAGGATGTCCTTTGTTGGGATATGATGGCCACCATTCCTCACTCGTAATGCGACTCGCTCAATGTTTTGCGTGACGTGGCTTAATCCAACATAAAACATTGTAATTTCAAATCCTTTTTCCTTGGCTTTGGTCATTTGGTGAATCGCATTTTTTCCAGCGAGCGTCGTTTCAATTGAAAAACTCTTTTCTTCTTCAATGCACTCGTAAATCAGTCTTACGGCTGCTTTACCTGCTGCTAATTGTTTCGTCTCAGGTGATTGTGGATCCAATCTACGCGCAATGGAATCAGGATCAATATTAATGTCTATGCCTAACTTATCAATTAGAAGGTTACGTAGCGTGCTTTTTCCACTCCCATTGTTACCAGCAAAAACATACATCATAGGAGGGAGCTTTGGCTTTGTCATTCAATATCACCATCTGGTTTTTGGTCAAACTTTACAACGGTTCCATCAGGATACTCTTTCACAAGGCCATTTTCTGTATCATAAACGATATAGGTGTTATTTACCTTGGCATCAATTTTTGCACGATCACCAGTCATTTTTGCCCATTTACCCACCCAAGCAAACTTTCTTCCTTGTGATTCACTTTCACGTTCTAACACATAAACCACCACCTTTATTTTGTAATTTAATTATATCAGATGAAATGAATATTTTCATAAGGCTCCACAATAGCTGACTACTGAGGTGCCAGAAATGGAACGACAATCACTTGAGGAAGAAATGTCTTTGAAATAACAGTTATTAAACAATCTCGGAGCATTTACAGAATAAAAAGTCTGCTCTTTATGTAGATTGACTTTCAGATTTAGGACTGGAGTGAATGAATTGAGGGATTTAAATGAGTTATCTAAAAAGAGGAGATATCAGCAAGGGTTTGCAGTTATTTATTTAGTTATCGCAATAATTTTGGCAACGGTATTATTTGATGATTATAACGTATTCATAGTGGGTGGGGTCACTATTTTGTTATATCTATTGCTTCGTTTTCTCGTAGGAGTATATGTAGATAAGAAAGTGGAGTGAATACATTATTCTACAATCTCGGAGCGCTGGTTCAATATTATGATACATAATTTTAGGGATTTATATATAAGAAGGAGATCTTCTAATGAATAAACGAATTAAAGAGGGTATTATCTCTGCACTCGTTTTTGCAGTCGTTGCTATTCTCTTTGGATATTTCAAATACGGAGAAATAAAATGGACAGTCGTAATAGGACTAATGATAGGCGGTTTTATTTCTTGGTACTTTATTATTCCTAAGATAAGTAAGCAAGGGGATGGAGAAAAATAGTGAATATATCTCGTTTTCGAGTCTTCCGCAAACTCGGAGCGTATGCTTAATATTGGTAAGCGCTTATATGAAACTTAAATAGCATTGCTACGTAAGTATAGAGAGTGAATTTAGAGGAAACTGTTTTGATTTTTAATAATCCAGATTTACATATTTAGGGGGAATAGTGATAGAAACACTTTTTGGAATCCTAATAGCAGTGGTGATTATTGGTATATCTCTTGCAATAGCAACGTGGGGGTTAATACAGTTAGTAAAAGCAATGAAGAGATTATAAGTTGGAGTAAGAACTAAGATGAATAGAATAGGAGACTGATTGTCTTTAAAAAGGAGCATATCTGGAAGAGGGATGGTCATCTGATGAAATCAAAAGTTTTTTTAAGAATATTGGATGGAGGCTTTAAATTGTATAGATTACTATTAATAATTTCTTATTTATTATTCTTGATTCCCGTTTTATTCATCGCTAATTTTTTCTTGGATTTTATTACGCTCAACAAGCTGCAAGGATTGCCAATATTCTTTCCATTACTATTTTGCACAATAGGGCTCCTTTTCGCGGCGAAGGCTTTGGGTTATAAAAAGAGTGTTTTTTCAATAGCTGCAATAGTAGGAAACGGCGTCTTAATAATGTTCCCATTTTTTTATCTCTTCCTTGGCACTCTGATATTTGGCACTTGAATAAATGTGACTTTAATATAGACTTTGTTACGAAGGCTAGTAGGTAGTAATTCAATCTTCCGTTAAATCGGAGCAATAATAAAAATCACAACGTAATAATTCGAGGTGAGTAAGATTTTATATTATTTTAGGTTCTTCTTATTCATGATCGTTGGTATTTCATTATGGAAAGTGTTGTTTTCATCTTTTAACGAATCCATTTTAGATATAATAGTTTTCTCTATTTGTGCAACATTTTTCAAATGGTTAATTGAAGTGACATGGGTAAGTAAACGAGGTAATACGGATTAATCTTAAAGTCAAATCTTCGTTAATATCGGAGTGTTTGCTTAACAATAAGTAAGCGCTCCATGTAGGTTTAGGGTTGGAGTGTTAATTAAAGGAAGTGTAAAATGTTCAAATCACACGTAACAAATAGAATAATAAGGTTAATAGTTTTTTGGATAGGAGTATCTTTTTTATTGCTTAAAAGTAATAGTATCAATAGTTCACTGTTATCACTAATATTTATAGCCTTGCTTGGGATTTCATTTACAGTGTATCAATTAACAATAATTATAACTTTAAGAAAAGCGAGTCGAAATTAGTTATTAATTCATAGAGAAGCGATTGTTCTATTATCTCGGAGCTTATCTGCAATAAAGATAGGCTTCTTTTTATTAGAGAAAACGATTGAGTTATCTTCAGTGGTTTGAAATAATTGGTATTAATGGATTGTACAGAAAATTGAAATGCATATCAGCGTTTGTGACATGCAATAAATTTGGGAGTGTTTGTTTTGACTGTAGTAGGTATCTTAGGAATGACACATGATGAAGAAATGCAAAAAAAGTATAATTATCCCTTATCACTGGTAAAGGAGTTAATTACAGAATTTAAACCTGATGTGATTTGTGGTGAAGTACATCCGAGTAGTTGGGAACTCTATCTAGATGAAGGGGAACCTTTTGGAATTTTAGGAGAAACACAAAATGAATATCCTGATTTAATATATCCATTATGCGAAGAGAGGGGCATTGAATTTGTCCCGATAAATTGGTTCGAAGAGGATGTATTTGAAGAAGAACCGTTTGATAAATACAATTATGAAACTAGGCAAAGGTTAGAGCTAGAATTAAGACAGTGGCAAGATAAGCAACTTTCAACTTGGGAGATTGGTAACATCCCTCTAAACTCATATGATTACGACACTATAACCAAAGATATGTATAATTGGTTACAAACTATTAACCCTGATGTTCAAGACATTGTGTGGAATTCTAGACATTATATTATGCTTTCTAGGGTGAAGAATACAATTGAGATGTATCCTGATAAGAGAATTCTTTGTATTCATGGTGCTGATCATAATTACTGGTATTACCAATCATTAAAGAAAGTTAATAATATAGATTTAGTGTATCCTTTAAGATGATTTAAGTATCTTTAGAATGCTAAAGTACTAATTTATCTTGAAACTAAGTCTTCTAGAATATCGGAGCTTTAATCTAGAAAGGACTATGCTCTTTTCTTTTAAGTTAATTACGGGCAGCATTAATGGAATAAGCCTGAATTCCCGTCTAATAACCTATTTGCTCTTCAAGAAAGTTAGGAGGGATAAATGTGGAGCTTTTAAAAATAGTAAATTATATACTCGCTATTATTGGAATTGGGGTGGGTATTACACATTTTTTTATTAAAGCCATTGAATTACCCATATCTATAATTTTTTCATTTTTAATAGTGTTTTTTCTGCTGACAGGAATTGAAAAAGTAAAGAATAGTGAAGTTAAAAGTGGCTATTTTTATATAGGTACCGCTATTATTATGTCCCTAGCAGTTCTAGAAGAATTATACGTATCCTTAATATAATGAATGTTTCGTTCTTCCATTAAATCGGAGCGTTTACTTAATAAAAAGTAAGCTCTCAATGTAGGTTTAGGAGATGATTCTGGAATGTTGGTAGGAGAATTAAGTCATCTTACTCCTTTGTTACTGTATTAGAAAGAGACTATAAATAATTAATTTAAAGAGGTGATACTTTGAAGTCAGATAAGCCTTTACCTTTATCTTTATTACTTGTTTACTTATTTATAGTAATATCTACTTTTTTCGTATATTTCACAGTATCAAACCCTTATTTTAAGTCCTTTCTAATTATCGCTTTATTGGCATTAAGTACCGCATACAAATGGAAATATTTCCGAAAGAAAGAAAAATAGAATTGAGAGCAGCTTTTTTCAATTTCAGTGGAGTTACTATTAGTGCATACAATAGATACTACGAGTCTTAAGCAATCTCGGAGCTTATCTGTAATAAGATAGGCTCCTTTTAGTTGAAATAAAAGATTGAGTTATGCTCATCGGTTTGAAATAATTGGAATTAGAGTGCGGGACTACGAATGAAAATGATGGAGGATTTCTATGTATACATACAATTCGTTTGAAATTGCAGGTGTATTCACTTTATTGAGACCCATTTTTGTAACATTTATTGTAGCTAATTTCTTTCTGTTGTTAATCATCACTGTACCTCAACTAAAGATAAAAGCTGAGAGTTTATCAGTTATTGGACTATCAATCGTTTCAGTGATTGCATCTAGTCAATTACTATACTATGATGCAATAATTGTTGATGAACTAGGTTTAGGTGGCGATGAAATGACTACTTATATGTTCTTGATCATTTTAATTTTTAGTATTATTAATCCAATCATCTTTTTTTTACTTAGTAAAAAAGGAAAAATAATCAGTTGATATTCAACAATCTCGGAGCAATTCTGTAGTAAACATAATAATAGGTTCGGGGGAATAATTTTGAGATTTTTTATAGTTATTCCACTTATTTTGATTGGTGGTTTTTTAGTCGGGTTGAAAATTAATGACTTAGGCAACTTAGGTAATATCATTATGAATATAGTAGGGCTAGGCTGCCTATTCATTGCTATTTTAATTGGACGAAATAAAAAAAGAAAACAACGATCAACTTAGATGATCACTTACTTTGAAGGAAGGTGAAAGATTGAGAAATAAACAAGTTTTGTTTTGGGGGATAATAGCTATCATCTTAGTAGTGATATGGCTTCTTTTAAAGTAGTATATATAATATACTTTTATTTGAAAATATGTAGAAATCAAGTCTTCCATAATCTCGGAGCGAATGTTGAGTAAGGTGTCTTTGCAGCTATTTCATTATTTAAGAGCAACCCAGGAATAAAGGGAGGTTATCATTGAAAATGGAAGTTGCAAAAAAGAAGAAAAACCAAAAAATAGCTGGTGCAATACTATTGGTGATAGTAATAGTTTTGTCCCCATTTTTGCATGATCATTTTAATCCATTAACTTTATTAATAACTACGATTATTATATATGCTATTGTCATGTTCATTGTTGGACTGTTATCAAAAGAAGAAAAGTCTTAACCTTAAGACAGAAGGATCGTTTTTTACCATCTTCCAGTATCTCGGAGCTTATCTGTAATTAGATAGGCTCCTTTTGATGTGAAATGAAAGATTGAGTTATTCATACTGATTTGAAATAATTGGTATTGAAGACTCGGTGAGTGTTCAAGAGTAATCAAGGTAAAAAAGGAAAATCAAGAGTAACTCATAAATGCACTAACAAGGGAGGGGAGCCAAAGTATGGATCAATTATATATGTCATTAAAGAAAGCTGGTTTGATATTTAAGGACAATAGTGAGTATGGAAAAGTTGATTTTATTCTTCTTGAAACCTCGGAAGACGGAACGACAAATTCAGTTGATGTGATTACTTTCGAAACACTTTTCGGTGATGTTAAAACAAACCCAACTTATGAAGCTCTGTCAGGGTTGCATACCTTTAAGATTAAGGATAAGGAATATACAATGACAGCCACAGCCACTGAAATGGGCTATCAAAAGTATTTTGATCAATGGTTGGCGCAAGGGTTAATTAACTAATTATGTAGCAGCACATCTTCAATAATATCGGAGCGTTGATTTGAAAAGGATTACGTTCCTTTTTGTTTAATTTAATACTAGGACAGTATACTTCGAAAGGGTTTAATGCCCATTTAAATGGAATTTATTAAATAATGAAAAACAAATACCTTCAAGGGTGGGGAGATATAAGATGCAACAATGCAAAAGCTGTGGTGGAGATTCACTTGTAAAAGTACCAGAGTTTGAAAAAGAACTAACTGTCTGTTTGGATTGTGGGGAAGTAGTTTCAATACGGTTCGTAAATCCAAGTATATTAAAGAAATATATTAATCCAGATTATAAAAAATAAACATATGTTAAAGAAGCGAAATTTTATTTTCTTACTAAATAGAATTGAGAGATTAAAACTAGAGATTATTCAATTAAATCGTAGCGTTAATCTAGAGAGGTTTGCGCTCATTTTTACTGAATTACAGGGGACTTTAGTAAAGTACCTAATTTCATTATTGCGGGGGAAGTGCTGGTGAAAATAATTAGAATAATTTTGGCAACTATTGTAGTTTCTCTATCTATTTATGGTTTGATAACTGGAACAGCTGAAATTATATTGCCTTATTTAATGCTATCAATGGGTGGAATGTTTCTTGTTATGGGGGTTACTGAATTTCAAAAACGAAAACCAGTCGCTTTCACATCATTCCTTGTTGCTGGATTTAGTATTTTCGTTGGGATTTCTACTTTTTTAAGTAATCTAGCGTAAACCTGAGTAAGAATTTCCAGCAAAATATATCTGATTGCTTCGAATACGAGTCTTCAAGTAAATCTGAGCTAATGTTGGATAAAACATGAATATCAACTCTATTTCTCAATATTTTCGTTTAGATTTTTACAAGCTCTAGTTGAAACCCTTGAATGGAGTGATGAAATGACTAAAGATCAGTTCAAAGAGTTTCAAAATGGAATTCAAATTGGAGAAGAGTACAATTTCAAATATGGAAATAATGAATATTGGATTAGCCAAGATGAAGAGAGATTTTACTTAACAAAAGTAAAAGGCTCAGTTACTCAAGAGTTTAGTACAGCGACACAATTGTTCGAAGAGGGTAAAGTTGATGGAAGATTTATCTCTGATATTTATGAAGATATTGAGTGGTGAATTCGACAGAAATAAGTTTTATCTCATATTCAATTATCTCGGAGCTTATCTTTAATAAGATAGGCTCCTTTTAGCTGGAATTAAAGATTGAGTTATGCGGATTTTTTGAAACAATTTGTATTGTAAATTTTGGAAATTTAGTGAAACAATTTACATGCCCATCCGTAGAATGGATATAATCAAAAGGGAAAATTTGTAATGTGGGGGGTACGAAAGGTGAAAGTTGAAGTTCTTATATTTGTAATAAGCATACTGTTAATTCCTTGTTTTTTGTTTGAACTCTATAATGACATTAGTAATCAAACAGGAATTATATCACTAATCTCCTCAATTTTTATGTTGCTATTGTTAATTTTCTCTTCAAGTCTTATTGTAAGTCATTGGAAAGAGAAAAAAGAGACGACAAAGTAATTCTAAAAGAAAATAAAAAGTTATTAAGCAATCTCGGAGCGATTCTTCAATAGAGTCCTAGCTCTTTTTTATATAAGCACAAGGAATATCAGGGCTATTGACAAAGCAGGTTAGTTTAAGATGGTACGGTATATTTAAACTCCTGCCACTAAACTCCAAATTGTTTTAAATGGTGGTCAAGATGCTTGTAGATGCCTTTTCCCCATTGTTCGGAAGTAAGTTTTCCGAAAAAAGGATGTGGATGATCTGTACAAGACTCTGGTCCATTCTTTTGAAATGTTATTATTTTTTGTTTTAGTTTTTCTCTTTCAACTTCAAAATCTCTTTTAGATGTAATTAAAATGGTTGGAGTAGTCGGCATATTTTGGTCTAAAGGTTTGTCATTATAAAAGATGGGTTTTGCAAATCTACCTACTAATAATCCTAACAAACCTCTTTTAGGGAAAGAATCTCCCATTGCGATATCTTGGAAAGATGTGCAATGAGCTAACATTTGAGAAACATCCATTTCACCCCATTTTGCTTGTGAATTTACATTTAAGTTTTCGATACGATTTAATATTTCATCTGTATGCTTGATCTCGAAAATATTATTCATTAGAATCCTCCTTTAGTTTTTTAAACTAAAAAATCCCATTAATTATTATAGAGTTCACCGTCACCGTTGTTAATCCTTTAGTCTAACTGGTGCTTTAGTTTAAAATCTACTTCAAGATCTATCTCGGTATCAAGTCTTCCAGATTATCGGGCAACTCAAGAATATGGAATTGAGTCCATTGTTCTGTTAAATCGGAGCGTTTGCGTAATAAATTGTAAGTCTATGTAGGCTTTAGGAAGGATTGTAGAATAACCAGGAGGACAAATAATGAAAAGAAATTTATTGATTATGATTATACTTATACTTATACTTTCAATATCTCTAAGCGCCTGTTCAACAAATGAATTAGAAAATGTTGAAAAAGTAGAAGCAAGCTTTTGGATAGGAAATGAAACACAATCAGAAGAAGTAGCGTTTAAAGAGAAAGAAGAAGTAGATGTATTCGTTGGTGCCACCAACAATGCAAAAGAACTTGATGATCAAAAGGTTATTAAAACCCCTTCAGTATTGACCTACGATCTTATTATTGCAGGAAGCAATAATAAAGGATTTCATTTATGGATTACTGAAGATGGAGAAGGATTTATTCAAAGTCTTTTACCAGAAGATAGCCTAACATACCAATTGGAAAAAGGGTCGGTAAAAGATGTAACAAATATTTTAAACAAACAAGTTAATCTTACGCTTCTACCAAACATCGAATTTGAAAAATAAATCAGTTTTGAGATATTCCATAATCTCGGAGTGATTCTGCAAGACCTATAAACCCTTATTGTTCTTATGCGTTTCCCAGGATAGAGATAAGGTAGAGAATATCCATCTAGGATGTTCTCTACCTTATTTTGAGACAGGCAATGGGACGTTTTTATACCATTTTAGCCATTTTTTAAGCAATAGAAGAAAATGATAATATAATATTGAGCAGCATAGAGTGATTAATATTACTGAAGGCATATCTATGGTTGTAAAATCGCCGCCTATACCAAACATAACAATCATTAAACAACCTGCTAAAATACCTGATATAAAGTAATAAAAGAGCTTCATAATATACATTCTTTGCTTGCTTTTTCTTTCTTCACTAAATCTATCAACAAAGAGCGAAACAGGAACTGCAACAAGGATAAAGATGGGTAAAAAAATAAATATACCAGATAAGAGGTCACCTACGATATACACTCCTGCAATAGTTGATGAAAGAAAAGCTGCTATCATCCTTAAAACAAATACCAAAGTGAATTAATCCTTTCTGCAAATACTTCGAGTTATTGTTAATTACATTGTATCAAAATATTGGAGCGAATTAGGACTTTTGTGAGTATAATATTCACTCTTCAGTTGAGCACCTTAGGAAGTTAGACAGGAGTGGGTTAGACGTTTACGATGGACTCTAGAAACTGATCTAATATAAATTCCTTATAAGCAATCTGGGAGCTTATCTCCAACAAGTAAACCTCTTATTTCAAAAGAGCAGGGGTGATGCAGAAAATAATGTTTATGTATTTCAATGTATGTGTAAGCAGTATAGTGATTGAAGCGTTGAAAGATATAGATAGATAAATTCATCCATTTTTTGAGGGGAAGGTGAGGTATATGAAAATAACCCATTCAAAAGACGGCACAACTTTGGCATATGATGTCTACGGTAATGGTCCAGCGCTCATTTACATAACAGGAGCAAGCTGTCATCGCTCATTTAAGCCCATAGTGCGAGATGCCAAAATATTTGCCTCTGAATTCACAGTTTACAATTACGACCGCCGTGGACGCGGCGATAGTGGTGACACACTCCCTTATTCTATAGAACGTGAAATCGAAGATATCGAAGCTATGATTGACGCGGCAGGAGGCAGGGCGCATTTGTATGGCCATTCTTCTGGTGCTGTGATCGCACTTGAAGCAGCACTTCGACTTGGCAACAAAGTGCAAAAAGTAACTATGTATGATACGCCATATGTAAGTGATGAGAAGGAAAGAAGCGAATACAAAAAATTAAGCCAAAAAATATACAAACTTCTCGATAACGAAAATAATTCAAAAGCAATGCTTACCTTTTTAAAGGGGATTGGGATGCCAAAAGTATTTGTTTTATTTTTACCGTTATTTCCTGGTTGGAAAACTACGAAAGCTCTAGCTCCAACCCTTGCTTATGATATTACTCTAACTCAGGATATGCCACCCCTTGAACGAGCTACTCAAATTTCTATACCTACACAAATAATCGTTGGCGAAAAAAGCCCGACCTCAATAAATAATGTTGGTCGAAAACTAACAAAGGCAATTCCAAACGCAAAGTTTGTACAACTTGCAAAGCAAGACCATATGGTTAACGGAAAAAAACTACTGCCCATACTTTCGAACTTTCTCAAGTAATAATGTCTTAACTACTACATTATTAAACATTATTGAAAAGAGTGGCTGGACTTGTATGGTTTAGAGTATATATGAATCGTTAAATCCTCAAACAATATTTCAGCTTTCTTTAATAGGAAAGGGTTTTTTATCGTTCAGATTTTAGAGCAACACATTTAAAGGGTTGGAGTTTATATTAAGGTGTAGAAAACTATCGGTTTAATAACGATAAGCTTTGCTTAATAAATAACAACAAAAAACAATGATAGGGACAAATTGAATAACACCTTCATTATCAGCCCCGTCATAAGAATAATAGGGCGATTTATAATAGTTTTGGAGCTCCGGTTCTTGAAGGAAGTAAAAACCTTAATTTCTTAAAAGAAGTGGCAGCACCAGAGATGGATATTGTTCGTGAAGACGATAAGCAAAATTCCTTTGCTGAGTTTACGCTCACAAAGGATATGCCTATGTAGGCACGCATGTGCAGAACAATGGTAATGGCGGAGTTCGGGTGTTTGATTTGAAAGAACCTGCAAATCCAGAAGAGGTAGCGGTATTTGCAAATAACGATATTCCAGAAACATGGCAGGAAAAAGTAATTGTGAAATCCATTAGCACTCCTGAGTTTAAAGGTGATCTTGCTGTCGTTTCCGTTCAACAGCTAAACAAAAACAATCCCGATTCCAAAGGTGGATTTCTTTTATATGACGTAACGAAGCCGGAAAACCCTAAAAAACTTGGCTTTTGGGAATTGACTAAAAAAACAAGAGGAACACATGAGTTATACTTAACAACCCAAGGTAATCGCGCAATAGTCGTAGCTGCAAACCCTTATGCTGATTATTACAGTGATGGAGAGGAAAAAGACTTTCAAATTGTTGATGTGACAGATCCAACGAACCCAGAGACACTCTGGCAGTTTGAGCCGAGAACACTTCCTGAGGTCAATGGCTATCACTGGAACTCACCGGATGGTAAAACCAGACCACTCTTTAACCACAGTACAATGGTAGATGAAACTGGCAAGTACGCATATGTCTCGATGTGGGATCTTGGCACAGTCATATTTGACATATCGAATCCAGAGGAACCTGAGTACCTTGGAAGAACTGATTTTGCATCTGATCAGCAGGGCTCCGCTCACTCCTCGACCCGTGCAAAAGGTGGGGCGATTTTAATTGAAACAAGAGAAGTCTATGACCCAGTTAAGGACGGGTATGAAAATGCATATGGTTATACACGTATTTTTGATATAAAAGATAAGAGTAATCCAAAACTTTTGAGTGAATTTAAAACAGATTTAACCTATGATATTCCAGAAGAAGACAATGTCACCTTTGCGAAAACAGTTCACGATCCAAAAGTCCATGGAAATATCCTTTATCTTTCTCACTATGCCGGAGGAGTTATAGCGGTAGACATTACGAATCCTTCTAAACCGACAGAAATTGCTCAATATAACCCAGAGCAATCAGATGTGTGGGGTGTGTTCGTGGATCGAAATTACATTCTAGCATCACATCGGTAGTGGATTAAAAGTGCTACAGAATAACGGGAATAAACAGAAAGATCAATCTGTTCCACAGTCCTAGCCTGGTGGGGTAGGTTTATGAACGTTTAGCGATTCGTTCTGATACTAATTCTATACTAATATAAAAAATTAGTAGAACTGTCTCGATGATTTATGGTGTTATAAAAAGAATGACATAAAAGTAAGTTTCCTTCATACAATGTACTTGGGGTGAAAAATATGCCAAGAGTTAAATACACAAGTTCAGACGTTAATTTAATGGCTAGAATGATGAGAGCGGAAGCTGAAGGTGAAGGTCAGCAAGGAATGTTGTATGTAGGAAATGTCATTGTGAACCGTGCACAAGCAGAATGTTTAGACTTTGTAGGTCTGAGAACAATTCCCCAAGTGATTTATCAAGTGCAGGGAGGGAATTATTCCTTTGAGGCTGTTCAAAAAGGGAATGTCTTTTATAACAGAGCAAGGTCTGTTGAAAAACGGTTAGCAAAAAAGAACTTGGATTATTGGAGAGAACATCCAGGGAAATATGCTCTTTGGTATTTCAATCCTTATGCTCCTTGTCCTCCTACCTGGTACGGGCAACCTTTTGCAGGTCAATTTAAAAATCATTGTTATTATGAACCAGAAGCTGGCACGTGTGCTAGTGTTTATAACTAAGATTAAGGATTTTTTCCTTTAGCATGAAGAGGAGCCTATCTGAACGTAGATAGGCTCCTTTTGTTTGAGAACTATTTCTTTATCTACCCTACCTCAGCTACTGACTAGAAAGCATAAATGTAGATGGGTAATTTTGTTGAATTATTTTAACATAGGAAGCAAAAGTATTTTCAAAATAAGTACTTCTTTTTTTGATTTATTATTCATTAGCAGGATCAACACACGGAATCGAGAAGAGATATAGTTGATGAGAAATTTATGTTGAAAGGAAGGTTAGCCAATTGACCCCAATCTTAAATCGAGTTGGTGCGGTCTTTATCCCAGTAAAAAACACCGAGGATGCAAAAAAATGGTACTGTGATTTGCTTGGCCTCCAGGCAGATGGGGATATTATAGCTGGACACCTTTATATTGTTCCTATGAATGGGACTGGACTTGTGCTTGATAGTAAAATATATTCATCCGAAAGCATATTCCAAACACCTGCGTTTCATTTTGATACGAAAGACATTGAAGCTGCCTTTTCCTTTATGAAGGAAAAGGGGATTGAACTTGTGACGGAAATTGAAAACGGTCATTGGTTTAATTTTAAGGATCCTGACGGAAATGTATTAATGATTTGTGAGTGATTTTATAAATAATGAGAAAAGAGGCATACATCGTGAGAATAATAGGAGTGATCGGAGTATTTCTCCTTTTGGTAGCATGCTCTAGTCATGAACCTAACGATCGTTCTGATGAGCATGTGGCAGAGGAAAATTATGATGAGGAACCATTTATAGAAAATTTGGATGTTCCGTGGGAAATCACACGATCTGAAGAAACATTTTATCTAACGGAACGTTCTGGCATGATGGCAAACGTTACAAATCGTTTGGAACGGCAGTCTCTGCAACTTTCAAAAGAGATCCATAGCGAAGGAGAAGGGGGTCTTTTAGGTCTGGCTCTATCAGAAGATTTTCAAGAATCGCAAATAGCTTTTCTCTATCACACTTATTTAGAGGATGGGAAAACATTGAATAGGGTAGTTAAAGTTCGATTAGAAGAAGGGGTGTGGACGGAAACCGCTGAGCTTCTTGGGGAAATACCAGGGTCGCAATTCCACAATGGTGGGAGACTTAAATTAGGACCGGACGGCATGCTTTATATTACAACTGGCGATGCCGGTGAACCAGATCTAGCTCAAAATAAAGAAAGTTTGGCGGGTAAAATTCTTCGTATGGATGTAGAGGGGAACGTTCCTGAAGACAACCCATTTAAAGGCTCCTATGTTTACTCGTATGGCCATCGAAATCCGCAGGGACTTGCCTGGAATGATGAAGGACAGCTTTTTAGCTCTGAGCATGGGCAGTCTGCACATGATGAAATCAACCAAATTGATCCAGGAAATAATTACGGCTGGCCTGTGATTGAAGGTGATGAAGTTGCTGATGGGATGACACAGCCACTTTATCATTCTGGTAACGACACTTGGGCTCCGTCAGGAATGGTTTTTTGGAATGATCAATTGTATGTCGCTTGCTTACGAGGTGAGGCAATTCGGTCGTTTCAGCTTAAAGGACAGGGAACAACAGTTGTAAAAGAAGGAATTGGACGAGTTCGTTCATTATTTTTAGATGAGGAAAACTTATATGCGATCACGAATAATAAAGATGGGCGAGGGGATCCCGTTAAAGAAGATGATCGGATGATAAAGGTAAATGTGGAATAGGATAACCTTATCATACTATCTTAATGAGGTTGTCGGTCAACTTGAAAAATTTTTCTATGTTACAATAATTTTTGTATGAATTCATTAACAAAGCAGGTGAATCAGAACTTTGGTAAATATGAAAGATGTAGCAAGAGAAGCTGGGGTAGGACTAGGTACTGTTTCACGAGTACTTAACAACAATGGCCCTGTTAAAGAAACAACCCGACGAAAAGTAGAACGAGCGATTGAAGCACTGAATTATAAGCAAAATGAAGTGGCAAGGAATTTCAAAATGCAGCAAAGTCAATCGATCGCTTTGATTGTGCCTACAATTTGGCATCCATTCTTTTCGAAATTTGCCTATCATGTTGAAAAGAAATTGTCTGATCTTGGCTATAAAATGATCCTTTGTAATACTCAAAATGAACGTGCGAAAGAAATAAGCTATATTTCGATGCTTGAAAAAAATAAAATAGATGGGTTAATTGCGATTACCTATAGTGCTGAACTTGATCAATATATTTCAAGTCACCTACCGATTGTAAGCATCGATCGACACTTTACAAAAGATGTCGTGTTTGTCACGAGTGATAATAAGAACGGCGGAGAGCTTGCAGCTAAAGAACTGACGACACGCGGTTGTAAGCGTATTGCTTATTTAGGTAGTGTATCAAACATTGAAAATGAATCGATGAAACGACGGCTTGGATTTGAAACTGAGAGTTTAAGCAAAAATGTTGATCACTGTATTTACGAATTAAGAGAGCCTGTCAAAGACATTGAAGCGGTCATCCAACGGTTTTTAAAACAAAACCCTGATGTGGATGGATTTTTTGCCATGAATGATAAGTGGGCGAAAGTATTGTTGCGATCCCTAAAAAATGTAGGAAGAAGAGTTCCTGAGGATGTTCAAGTGATTGGTTTTGATGGCGTTACTTCCAGTAAGGAAGATGAATTAACTTTTTCAACAATCATCCAACCTGTTGCTGAGATGGCTGAAAAAGCAGTAGAAGTACTTATTAATCTAATTAAGGAACAGCCGGTTGAAAAGAAAAATGTTCTTCCAGTTACCTTTTTTGATGGAAATAGTACAAATTAAAAAAACACTTGACTCCCTTATGTGTAAACGATATCATTTAACTATTCAAAAGCGATTTCTAGAGTCGCTTTCATTTTTAATCTTAACTGGAAACGTTTCCATTTAAGAGGAGTTAATCAGAAATTTTCTTTTTAGGACAAAGTGGAAACGTTTCCGCTTTTGTGTGGATAACGAATATGCTATTGGAGGGGTAGGATCATGGCGAAGAATCCTAAAACAGTCGCTCATTCTGTATTACAAGCATTAGGTGGAAAAGAGAATATTTATCGCATCTCACACTGTGCAACAAGATTAAGGGTCGAGCTGAATGATGATACATTGCTTAAGAAAGAAACATTGGATTCAATTGAAGGCGTAAGCGGATATTTTTATCAAAGTGGGCAACATCAAATCATTCTTGGTACTGGTTTTGTAAATAAAGTTTATGCTGAACTTGAAAAAGGGGGAGTTACTGACAGTCAAGACAGCTCTAATGAACCAAGAAATTCAAACAATTCTAAAATCCAACAACTAACAAAAACATTTGCAGATATTTTTATCCCTGTTATTCCCGTTCTCATAGCAACAGGTCTATTGATGGGACTTAGAGGATTACTTGTAAACGGTTTCGGTATGGAACTCTCCTCAACTATTTTAGTGCTGTCTCAAGTACTAACAGATACAGCGTTTACATTCATTCCGGTGTTAATTACCTGGTCTGCTATGAAGAAATTTGGAGGATCACCCGTCATTGGAATAGCCCTCGGCTTAATGCTAGTAGCGCCACAGTTACCGGATAAATGGGCTGTATCTTTCGGGGAAGTAGATCCGCTACTTTTTACAATATTAGGGTTTGATATTCCAATAACAGGTATGCAAAGTTCGATTCTACCTGCTGTCTTTATGGGTTGGTTAGCTGCCAAAACGGAAAAAATCGCGAGAAAATACATTCCTGAGATGCTCGATCTTATATTGACACCATTTGTCACATTACTGTTTTCGTTAATTCTTGGACTTGTTATCGTAGGCCCGGTGATTTTGGGGATAGAAAATTTACTTACTTCTGGCATCATGTATTTCTTTGAACTACCATTTGGGATCGGTGGATTTGTTTATGGAGGTACCATTCAGCTATTAGCGATAACAGGTATGCACCATACGATTGTTCCAATAACCGTAAAGATGGTTGCAGAAACGGGATATGATTTAATCAATCCAATTGGTACGGCAGCAATCGCCGGTCAAGCTGGAGCAGCTCTTGCGGTCGTTATTCAGCAAAGAGATAAGATTAAGCGATCTAATATGTTAGGTTCCGTTATACCTGCTTTCTTTGGTATAACTGAGCCTGTGATGTTCGCGATTAACTTACCTAAAGTAAAGCCATTTATTTACGGTTGTTTAGGTGGCGCTGTCGGCGGTGGGTTTGCTTCGATCTTGGGCATTGCTGCTGCGGGGACTGGTTCGACGATGTTACCGGGGTTATTGTTATATATAGGCGATGGTTTCTTTCAATACATTCTTGTGATTCTAGTTGCATTGGCCACTTCGTTTCTCGTTACGTTCATTGCTTATCGTGACAAACCGTCTGCTGAACAACCTGCATTAAATTTAAATATTAAACATGGCTAATGTTCATTTTCTTAAGGTTTAACAGAAGGGAAGCTTTACATGATTGATTACATTGATTTTTCTAACCGCCAGAATCGTTTCGTTACTTTGTCAGATGTTTCGAATGACTATCTAAGTACGATTGAAAAAATTGCAAAAGAGGATCCGTTTTATCCGAGTTATCATTTAGCACCTCACCATGGGTTAATGAATGATCCAAATGGATTAGCTTTTTTTAGAGGAGAACACCATATCTTCTATCAATGGTTCCCATTAGGGCCTGTTCATGGATTGAAGCATTGGTATCATGTTTCAACGAAAGATTTTATTCATTTTAAAGATCACGGTATCGCTCTTTATCCAGATCAGTTATATGATTCTCACGGGTGTCACTCAGGATCCGCTTTTGTTGAAGGGGATAAGATGCACCTGTTCTATACAGGAAATCATCTAACTGAAGAGAGTGTAGCCATACCTAGTCAGGTGTATGGATTCCTAAATGAAGATCAAACGATATCGAAGGAAAACGTGATGATCGAAGGGACGCCTCCCGAATTCAGCAATAATTTTAGAGATCCGATTGTTTTTAAACGAGACAAGAAATACTACATGCTTGTGGGTGGTGAAACAACTAAGAATAAAGGCGCAATTGCTCTTTATTCAGGAGACCAACCAAATGAAATGACGTATCGTGGCATACTCCAGACGAATTTTAAGGATGCAGGGTATATGTGGGAGTGCCCCAACTATTTTGAACAAAATAATCGAGGTATTCTTATCTTTTCTCCTCAGGGTGAGCTGAGTACAAATAAGTATCAGTATAACAATGTATTTTCGGTGGTGTATTGTATTAGTGATGTATTAGATGTTGCTACGGGTAAACTGAATGCCCACGAATATTTCGAACTAGACAAAGGGTTTGATTTCTATGCTCCACAAACTTATGAGGATGCATATGGAAGAAGGATTCTAATTGGCTGGTTAGGCAATTCAAAGAGCATCTATCCGACAGACCAAAATATGTGGGCTCACATGTTAACGTTGCCGAGAGAAGTTAAGGTTGAGGGGAATCGTTTATTACAACAGCCTCTTCAAGAGCTAAGAGAGCTGAGGGAAAAGGGGCAGGATCTGCAAACGAATCACCAATTAACTTCCCGTTCATTTGAAATGGTCATTGAAGTCGACCAAGAATTTGAAGTTATTTTTAGAAATGAAGGTAATGAAACCGTGGTTTTCTCTTCAAATGGAGAAGAGTATTGTCTTGATCGATCAAATATGACCCAAGTTTATGCTGAAGAATTTGGTACAAAAAGATATGCCTTAAGAAAACAAAAAGAGAAGCATCAAATTCGTCTTTTTATAGATTCCTCAAGCATTGAAATCTTTTGTGATCATGGCGAAACTGTGTTTACGAGTCGAATGTTTTTAGAAGGCATGAATGTCGTATGTTGCCACGGAGTTACAGGTGACTTATATCCTTTAAATCAAATTGTAAAAGGTACAAAACCAGATTTTATTATATGAAAAAAAGTGCTGGGACAATTCCCAGCACTTTTTTTATCTTTATAGAAAGTGATTCGTCATTTAGTATGCTAATGCAAACAAACCTTTAATGTGTGAAAGGTAACGAACGTTACTTGCTTCTTTCATCACAGATGCAGGAAGTCCTTTGAGAGAGGTTGAGTTACCGCCGATTTGAGCAACTGCATCCTTACGACCAAGACTTGCTAATGTACCTGAGTTAACGGGTTCAAATTCTTTGTAGTCTTTGTCATAAAGGTAAGCATATAAGTTATACCCGATTAGGTCACCCATCTGCCATGCGATTTGAGCTGTAGGTGGTTGAGGACGCTCATCTCCTGGTTTGAAGTAAACAGCACTGTCTCCAGCTACGAACACATTCTCGTGTGAAGTGGATTGCAGGTAATTGTTCACCGTTGCACGGCCACGATTTACTTCAATACCGCATTCGCCAACGAGCGGGTTACCTTGAACGCCACCTGTCCAAACGAATGTGTTTGTTACAATCTTTTGACCGTCTTTTAGTTCAACGACGTTACCTTCAACATTTGTAACAGGAAGGTTTGTTAGGAATTCAACGCCGCGCTTTTCAAGACTAGTCATTGCACGATTAATCAATTCGTCCGGAAGCATTGGAAGAATCTTAGGCATCGCTTCAACAAGCTTCAATTTGATTTTAGCTGGATCTACGCCGTACTTACGAGCAAGCTTAGGTGTTTCATCAGCTAGTTCGCCTACGAGCTCAGTTCCTGTAAGACCGCCACCGCCAATAAGGATCGTAGCGTCCGCTTCGTCACCTGACGCTGCAAAGCTCTTAATGCGTTCTTCCACATGAGCGTGGATACGGTTTGCATCTTCAGCAGACTTCAAAACCATGCTGTTTTCTTCAAGTCCTGGAATGCCGAAGTAAGCAGTTTTACTACCAAGTGCAACGACTAGTGCATCGTAAGAAAGTGTAGAGCCATCTGAAAGCTTCACTTCCTTGTTATCAACAGAGAAAGAATCAACCGTTGCAACTTTAAGGTTAATGTCATTTCCTTTTAATAACTTGTCGAGTGGAAGTGCCGCAGCCTCAGTAGAGATATTACCAGCAGCTAACCGGTGCAATTCAGTAATGATTTGGTGTGTTGGTGTTTTGTTGATTAATGTAACAGTTGCTTCTGATTCGTTTAAGTATTGACGTACGGATAAAGCAGAAAGAAGCCCACCATAACCTGCGCCCAAAATGACTATTTGTTTTGACATGATTGTTCCTCCATTTCTAGCAGATCAGTATTATTTTTGGTTGCTTTTTTCGCCTGAAACTTTAAGATAGGCATTTACAAATCTGAAAAGTTTTTGAGCTTGTGGATCTTTGAGCATTTTCAAAAGTCCGAAAAGGCCAATAACTTCAGAGCTTTTTTCTGCTTCATCCTTTGCTTCAATAGCATTAGCAGCAACGTCTTTTACTGAATTTTTGACAGGGTGAAGAATTTCAGACATGAATTCGACAGTATCATTTTTTAATACATCATCTGTTGCGAGAGCTTGTACGGTATCATATGATTTAGACATCATATTGACAAGTTCTGTTACTTTAGGTAGTTCCTTTACAAGTACGCTTAGTGACTCCTGAACTTTAGGATCTAAAAGCTGATCAAGCAGTTCGCGCTCGTCTTGAGTAGGAACGCGTTTTTCGCTTGTTTCGGTTGTGATTGATTCTGACATAGTCACTTCTCCTTCTTTTAAGCAATTACGCTTGTTTGTTCTATCGTAAGGCAAAACCATGTTAAGGTATTCAAAAGCCTGATTATATGTAAAAGGCACTAATCAAGCGACAGAAGAAAAATGGGACGTAACTCATTGTATTTTTCTTTTAAAGTGTCCATCATCCAGTTATCTTTTATACCTACCCTAATAGGTTAAATTATCCTTGAGTGAATTTCAATGCATAGCCGTTCACTTAACCGCTTACATCAATAATTTCGTTAAAATTACTGCTGCTACTGGTTTTTTGAAGGAGTAAAATGGAGGTAATGGTAAAAAATGAGAGGTGAAAACATGAGAATCGATGAAATCAAAACACAGATATTCCATCTGGAAAAGGAGCTACTTACGCCTCAATTGAGGGAGGACTCATTGAAGTTAAATTCTATACTCGCTACTGATTTTTTTGAGTTTGGAAGTTCGGGAACGATTTGGAGTAAAAAGGATGCAGTAGAAGGAGGGCTTTCGCTAAGAGAAATGACATTATCTGATTTTGACATTCACCCTTTAGCAAAAGATGTGATGCTTGCTACATATCGGGTTCATGATAAAACGAGAAATCAACAAACGCTTCGAAGTTCGATATGGAGAAAAAATGAGGATCAATGGCAACTGTTCTTTCACCAGGGAACATTAGCTAAGTCATGAATCACCAATAAGTCATCCGGAGTAAATGAAATACTTCCTATTGACTAGATGAGATGATTTTCACTGTTAATGAAACCTAATTTTTTCTGATTCGTATAAAAGCTAAGCATGAAAGATGTGTTTTGAGCCTATTATATGTTCGGGAAATTAAGGGAGGAATACAAATGAAGAAAATAGCGATCGTTTTTGTTACGACAATCTTATTTCTCGGAGGCTGTTCTTTTCTCGAGGATGTGAACAGTACGCTAAACTATGTCGATGAGGCACGTGAATACGCTAGTGAGGCGAGTGATTTTGCGAATGAAGCTCCTACTTTAGCCAAACAGGCGATTAATGATGAACAGGCATTGAATGAATTTGAAAGTCGACTTGAAGAGATGAAGAAAGATATACAGGAATTTAACGAGTTAGAAGCGCCGAAAGTTGGAGCGGAACTCCATCAAAACATTGTTGATCGAAATGAAAAAGCTATGAATACAATTGATCAATTTTTAAAGAATATAGAAGATGGAAATTTGGATCCTTCGATGGTTGAAAATACGGATGCATTCCAAACCTTAACAGAGATTAATGATGTCATTGATCAGATTAATCAGTTAAATGAATAAGAACAGCTGGTGAGGCATGGGACTTGGATCCTTTGCCTCTTTTTTATTCGTCGAATACAAAAACTTCTAAATGCGCTAAATAATTTTCAAGAAAGAATATTTTTTACATAATTATATTATTGTAAACTAAAAGTGGAGTATGTTGAAAATTTATCTTACTCGTCATGGTGAAGCAGAATGGAACAAAGAAAATTGTTTGCAGGGATGAAAGAATTACGATTTATGATTAGAGGGCAAAGAGAATGTTCATTTACTTGGAAAGCGTTTGAAAGATGGGTTTTAGCAAAATAAGCTCGTTCAAAAAGCAAATAGTGATACAAAAAAGACAGATGAAAGAATTAACTTTCATCTGTCTTTATTAAGCCTGCTTGAAAATACCAAAAGGCTTTCCGACAGGTAGTGTCACCTTGCCGAAATGGGTATTTAATACGCTAGCAGCTGAACCGTAGAAACTCAAGATTGCAATACAGAACTCAGCAATTGCGGCTAAGAAGTGCATGCCTTCAGGGAAAATTCCTAAGGTAGAAAATGTAAGTCCGATAAATAAGAAGTCAATAAATACAAAAATAAAGAAAAGAACTTTATGTGTTTCCATCGCACCCACTGTCATAAAGACACTGAAGATTAAATATCCGACATATGCTATGCCTAATTGTTTTGGATCAACAGCTGCCGCTGCTGCATCGCCGAAAACACCGAATTGAATTAACCAGGATGTTCCGACACCTAGCCAAAATAGACCAAAAGCTGCGAAGGCAGTCGTTCCAAACGTGTTATTGTGTTTGGCATCGAGAAAACTAGCAATAAGCTGAGCAATGCCTCCTAGAAAAATCGCCCATGGTAGGACGAAGGATACGCCGTCTGTCCAACCTAGTTTAGCTGATGATGCCACAAGCGTAACCATTGCAAGACCAAACAGTCCAATAGCCGATGGATCTGCTGTTACCATTTGTACGCGCTGCGTGTTTTGTGTTTGATTCATGATGAGACCTCCTAATAAACATACTTGACTAATTTACGTGAAAAAGACATCAGTTGCAATAGTAAATTCACTAATCGTAATCGAGAAGACAAAGTCTTGAAAACTAAAATGGTGCTATTGTTTGTTTGGTATCGTTTACAAAAAAGTAGATTAAAGAATATCTTTTTTTGTGAGAAGCAGTCGAATTTACTAAATGCGATGAAAGATAAAAAAGTAATGAAGAAAAACATCTTTTACTGAATTTTTTCATCTTTCTGTACTATAAAGCTTTAATTCAATAGAGTTTGGCAGTACAATAGATAAATAGTAAGCTGCCTTCAAGTGGAAGGAGCACAAGTTATGAATATTATTTTAAATGAGTAAGGAGTCTTGGCCATGAGTACAGATTTAGAAATTGTTAAAAGTACGAATTTAAAAGCGAAGCCTGAAAAGGATCAGATCCCTTTTGGAAGAACGTTTACCGACCATATGTTTGTAATGGATTATGAAACCGATAAAGGGTGGTTTGAGCCACGCATCATTCCTTATGAGCCTATTACTCTTGATCCTGCTGCGATGATTTTTCACTACGGTCAAACGGTTTTTGAAGGCTTAAAAGCCTACCGTTCTAACGATCGTATCCTTTTATTTAGACCGGAGAAAAATCTGCAGCGCTTGAATCTTTCAAGCGACCGATTGAGCATTCCTCCAATTGATGAAGAACGTGTAATGGGTTACTTAAAAGAATTGATTCACATTGAGCAAGATTGGGTACCATCGACGCCGGGAACATCGCTTTATGTACGCCCGTATATTATTGCAACGGAGCCAAATTTATCTGTTGCTCCTTCAAATACGTACAAACTAATGATCATTCTTTCACCTGTTGGCTCCTATTTTTCTGGTGGCTTAACACCAGTGAAAATTAGCGTAGAAGATAAATTCACTAGAGCTGTTAAAGGCGGAACAGGAATGGCAAAAACTGCCGGAAACTATTCATCCGCTTATCAAGCGCAGGCAAAAGCCTATAAAGACGGAAATGCAGATGTTCTTTGGCTTGACGGAGTTGAAAAGCGTTATATTGAAGAAGTGGGGAGCATGAATATCTTCTTTAAGATTAATGGAGAAGTTGTTACGCCAGAATTAAACGGTAGCATTCTCCACGGCATTACAAGAATGTCCGTTATTGAATTGTTAAAGAAATGGGATATTAGAGTCACTGAAAGAAAGGTATCTATTGAAGAACTGTATGAGCTGTCGCAAAAAGGTGAACTTGAAGAAGCGTTTGGTACTGGAACGGCTGCCGTCATTTCACCAGTAGGAGAACTCAACTGGCAAGGTAAGAAAATGGTTATTAATCATCATGAAATTGGAGAGCTTTCTCAGAAATTGTATAACACCATTACAGGTATCCAAACAGGGAAGTTAGAAGATACACAAAATTGGACAGTATCCGTAAAATAGCAAGTAAAAGGCTCTCTCATTCGTTTGAGAGAGCCTTTTGTTACGGTTTCAGAATAAGATGCTTCGCATTTTCTTCATAGCCGCTCATCTTCGTTTCGTGGTAACGTCCATTTACCCAATAATCAATTTGATTGTCGTACCATTCACTAAATACGTAACCAGATTGACCAGGGGATATGACGTTATAGCTTGTTTCCATATTGGCTAAATCCGTGACGCCTCGCCAGGGGGCTCCGTGGTTAACCGTACCGGTTGATGAATTCCAACCTGCAGCACCAACTGTTACGCGGCTACCGCCCATCGCGTTCACTTCTGGATTGAAGAGAAGATGTAAAGGTTTTATTGCACCAAGAGGATGTTCAAATGGTACGGAATGGAACGTCCCCCAAGCCCATTTTTTAGGTGTTTGTCCTTGTAATGAAACGGCACGGTCAACCGCAGCTTTATAGGATTTCGTTACTACGGATTGAAATCCCCCAGACTTCTCCATCCAAGGTCCAGCTTCACCATTCACTGCACGTCTAATGAGCTGGTCAATGACTTGACTCTTCCCATCAAAAAGGGGCATCATTTCTTTGTCAATCTTTCCATCAAATAGCACCTTTTCCATCTCCACTAACCATAGATGAAAGAGAAGGGGAGCGGCTTCATCTCTACCATCGATATAGTTCCACTCTTGAAGGAGCGAGAGAGCTTCTTTTTCAACTGAGGTCAAGTTTTCTCTGTGAAGTTCCTTTGTTAATAGGGGAGTGAGCTCCTTTCCCTGTAAATTCACGTAATCATTTTGAAGGTTCATCATATCTTGAGCCTCAAGGTTATTTCCGTCAATTAATACTTCTCGAATACGATCCTGACGATAAGGTTGAGCCCACGTATGGGTGATGTGATAGGGGTAGTCATCTGTTGTAATTTTATTATTTGCGGTAGAAATGAACCCTTCATCCGGATTTACGATTGTGGGAAGTTCTTCCCAGGGAATATAACCTTCCCATTCATAGTCAGCGTTCCAACCGGGGACTGGCAGCATGCTATCGCCATTTTTACGAATTGGAATGAGTCCATTTGCTCGGTAAGCAATTGTTCCGTCAGTGGAAGCAAACACAAAATTTTGAGCTGGCGTATGAAAAGAAGTGAGCGCTTCCTTAAATTCTTCCCAGTTAGACGCTTGATCGATCTTAAGAACAGCTTCCAATTCGGTTGAAGGATCTAGTGCAGTCCACCTGAGGGATAAAGCTGTATCTGGTTGATCGTCATAAGCAAATTCAGAAAGAATTGGACCGTGGCGTGTAATCACAACCTCGTAGGGAATCGGTTCACTGTCTTTTACAGGTATGCTTTCATCAAGAACTTCTGCTTCCTCCCATGAATCGTTATATTGAAATTCATTGGGATTAGCAGGGTTTCTTTTTTCAATATAGAGATCCTGAACATCTGGTCCTACATTTGTAACTCCCCAGGCGATCGAGTCGTTTCGTCCCACGATAATTCCAGGAACGCCTGCAAAAATAACGCCACTAACCTGATAATCTGGAGAATTTAAATGTGTTTCATACCAGATAGGAGGCGTACCAAGGCCAAGATGCGGGTCGTTGGCTAGTAGGGGCTTTCCTGAAGCGGTTTTTTCGCCTGATACGACCCAATTATTACTTCCGTTAAACGGATCTGGGATAACCGCTTTAGCAAAACTTTTTGAGATATCTAACTGACTTTCTTTAATTTCTTGAATAACAGTAGACCCTTCATCAGGATAACTCGGAAACAAATCCATTGCTTCTTCTTCTGAGAAATTCTGAAGAAGGTAGTAGCGAAATGCTTGACCTTCCCAATGGCCACCTAAGTCAAACGCCATATACTTTCCAATTGTAAGAGAGTCAAGTGGTGTCCATGCATTTGGTTCATATCCCGCAAGTGTAAATTCAATTGGGAGTGAATTCTCCGCTTTTGCTTGTGTCATATAGGCGTTGACACCATCTGCATACCACTTGAGTATTTGCTTTGCCTCATCAGAGTAGGCGGTATAAGAATCTTCTGCAGCCCTTCTTAAGCCTAGCGTACGAAAAAACTTGTCATTGTCGATCGTTGACTCACCAATGACTTCACTTAGTGTTCCAGAAGCTTGACGACGACTTAGGTCCATTTGAAACATGCGGTCCTGAGCTGTCACAAATCCTTGAGCCATAAATAAATCCTTTGTTGATGAGGCTTCAATATGAGGAACACCTGAACGATCTCGATAAATGGAAACAGAACCTTTTAAGCCTGATAAAGTGATTTCCCCATTCGTTTCAGGAGCTGTTCTCTGGACAAACCAAAAACTGATGGCTAAAGCGAGAATCATTAGTAATAAGATACTTCCAGTAAGGTAATACGGCCACTTCCTCTTCTGTAACTTAGGCTGTTTTACAGGTGTAACAACCGTATTCATAACTTCCCCCATTTCTTTTTAACTATATATTACCATAATACCTCATAATGATAACGCTTTCTTTCGTGCTTGGAAATGAATCAAAACAGACAAAAGTAGCCTGCTAGATGAGATCACGTCATCATTCGAGAAAAGCGAATAATCCATTTCAAAACATTACAACAAACGAGCGCTTTTGTAGATTAACGCTATTTCCTGAGAATCTCTGACTGATTTTAAGAACCTTTGTCATCTTGCAGGAAAATAGTTAGATGGGCATGGAATACCTTTATTAAATCAACGGGGAGGAATGATGAAGATGAATAATACAATGATGATTTCCAGGGTGGCTTCCATGTTGAATGTGTCTCGTCATACATTGAAATTATGGGAAGAACAGTTTGCGCCATTTCTAACGATTCCACGTGATGAAAACAATGCCCGTACGTATACAATTGGCGATATTGAAGTCCTTCAATTAATTAAAAACATGAAAGAAAGTCATGCTGCTGATGAAGTCATTATCAATACGTTAGAACTACAAGGTAAGGAAGCAGAAAAAACGCCGCCTAGCGAGCCTATTGAGCAGGTAGATATTCAGACTTCCTTATCCAAAATTGTTTCTTTTGTTGAATCGGAAGAAGTAAAAAAACTTCTTAGTATGGATGAAACCGTTAAGCGCTTGGAAAAAGATATCGTTCATCAAGTTCATGAAATTGTTCATGAAGAAATCGCCACTGCTTCAGACGCGCACGCATCCATTAACCAAATGGAATTAAATGCGATTGGTAAGAAAATCGATCACTTAGCTGATGTCTCAGTCGATGAACGTGAATTCTATCAATTTGAAGTAACAAAAGAAAGACAAATTGCTGATGAACAGATGTCCGCGCGAGAAGAAAGACTAATGGCGGTTGTGCAGGATCGTTTCCGGGACGAAAGTAGAGCACATGATCCGAAGTGGGGCGTTACGAAAATCAAAAATATTTTCGGTTTTGCTAAATAAAGAATTAGAGTAGAGAGAAATTCGAATGGGGGAAGATGAAATGGATCAAGCGAAAGTGATGTTTTCCATAATCAGTCTCCTCGTTGCTGCAACATTCGCGGCTCTCTATATTTATATTTTCTCACTTCACACCGAGGTAAATGGGACAAAGATTAAGGAGAATGAGTATCAAGTATCTGCTGCTTCTTTCCCAGCAGAATACGAGCAAGTAGAAGAATTCGTTGCGGATTTTCATGCTTTTTACAATCGAACAACGGGCTACGGAATGATTGACCGACCTATGGATCTAGAAGCACAGGAGCGTCAAGCCACTGCTTCCGTAGCCTATATTGATGTATTTTTAGAAAACGGGGTAGCTCATGAAGATCTAAAAAAAGACTTATTGTCCATAAAGGAACTTTCTAGCCAAACCCTTACAACAACTGAGGTTCGAGCACTACATCGGTACTTTCATGATCTCGACAAAGCTCTGAACAACTATGATCATGAGGATACGTTTGGGTTAACCGAAACCTTTGGGGATCATTAAGGTGAGGAGATTCTTTGATTCCGTATAAACAAAAGCGATATCAATCAGAGATGAGATATCGCTTTTGTGGCGTTAAGACAACGTTTCTTTCAATATAAGAAGGGAGGCGATGTTTTGATTACTACCAAAGCAAAATTCGTTTTGCTTGGTCTAGCGACGATAGCGAGTCTTGCCATTACAATCTATATCCTCTTTTCAATTAACGAACGCGCTCTCTCTGTGAGTAAAGAATGGATTGCGCCTCCGATAGAGGATCGACCAGATTACGGGGATGAGGATATTGAAAAAATTGCGTCAGCACTTTCGAATGATCTCACATATGATAATGTGAATGCTTTTGTTGCTTCGACACATGCGTTTTACAATCAAACGACTGGATTTGGTGAAATATCAAAGCTCGATCATACGGATCAAACTGATAAAGCGATTGAAATAGTGTCAGTCGTTAATACTTATTCCAAAGAGGAAGATGGAAAGCTCAATCAGGACCTACAGGACATTAAATTCATTGCCTTACACTATATTGAACATGGCACAACAGGAGATGTTCAAAAACTTCATCGTTATTTCCATGACCTCGATATTGGGTTAAATGGATATGGGGCATACGATAAGGTTTGGGGCGTTACAGCTGTACTTGGTAATGGAGAGAAGGCTCGCTAACGAGATAAGGATCATTGCTGCATAGCAAGTCCTTTTTTTGTTTAGGTACGTAAATGAACGGAAGAAAAAATGTTGAGGTTTCTTATCTGTTTTGACAAAATAAAAGTGGATAGAGGAGGCATCTAAAGAATCTCTTCTGTGTGAACGAAAATGGAATAAGGAAGCAGGGGCAAATGACTTATGTACAAACTAGTGGTTGGAGATCGTGATTCCCAGGAGTTAATCGGATTGAAATGGTTAATCTCAAAGTATTCATTTCCTATTACATCAGTGGAAACGGTTAATCAGTTGACAGAGGTTATGATGGTTTTAGAAAAAGAATTACCCGACATCCTTTTTATTGAATTGGACATGATCCCTCGGGATAAATGGAATCTAATGAAAACGTTTATTGATCGCTATACTACAGAAGTGATTGCAGTAACAGCCGAGCCAACTTTTGAAAAAGCCACAGAAGCGATTGAAATCGGCGCATTAGACTTGATCGTGAAACCGCTATCGCCTTTGGAAATAAAAACCTCTTTACAGAAAGCCTTTCGGAATGTTGCGGATTTTAAAAGGAGAGAGAAAGGGGAAAAGTCACACCAAACACTTTGGTATAAATCCTTATTTATTGATGATCAATTGACCTATCGCGCTCCGGTTTACTTAATGAAAACGGAGGAAAGAAGCTTTCTCAGTGAGTTACGCCAATTTATTGATCAGTTTAACTTTTCATCTACGCCACTTGTGTTCTCAACAACGGATCGAATTGTCCTTGTTTTTGACCAACTGATACATGAACCTATTCATCAGGCGCAGCGGTTTTTACGTGAATGGGAACAGATGAATGGAGAGTCTATTGTCATTGCAGTGCATCAAGGAATGACCGACCATTCCTTGCATCAAATTTATATGAAATTACGAAAGGTGATGGAAATATCTTTTTTTACTGGCTATCAACAAGTTCTTCATTCCAATCAAGACGAGGAGTGGCATGATATCGACCCTTTTCTAACGTTAACAGAACAGCGTCATTGGGTTTATATGCTTGAGGAAAGTCGAATCGAAGAATTGAAAAATTGGATGTACGAGCACTTTTATGGCATGGAATCTCCTTATCCAGAGCCAGGTCTTTTGCGAACGCGTTTAACGAGTATCCTTGCTCAAATAAGACGATTTATGATTCGTAAAGGAATGACCGATAATCGAAGTGAAGCCTTATATAAAGAGGTATTTGAATCGATTTTATACAGTCCTATTCTTTATCGCATCGTTCAAGATTTGATCTTATTTCTTACGAATCTTCTACATGATTCAGTTGACTCTCGTCCTGCTTTAAAAAGAAATGTCATCGAAGAAACCTTAACATACATTGATGATCATTATCATAATCCCGCTCTTACATTGAATGAAGTAGCGGATCATGTGCTTCGTAATCCAGCTTACTTAAGTCACACATTAACTCAAAATTACGGTCAATCGTTTCGTGAAATACTAAGTTCGACACGTATCTACAAAGCGAAAGAGCTTCTCACCTCAACAAAAGAATCCATTCAGTCCATTGCAAGTCATGTAGGTTTTAAAAGCCCGAATTACTTTAGCCGGGTTTTTAAAGAATCCACTGGTAAAACACCTGGCGAATATCGAAAAGAGGGCATGTGAATATGAAGAAGGGGTGAGGATACCATGTTGTATCCTCACCCCTTCCATTTAGAGCTTATTATTTTTTATTTACGGAAGCGTCGTAAATAGAGTCCACTGCGCTCTGTAAAGCATCGTTAAATTCTTGATCAGACTGATTAGCATTTAAATCAGCAGCAAGCGCTCTAGAGAAGCTTGCAATAAGACCATCGTTTTCTTTTAACTTTTCGTTCGCTTCCTCACGTGAATACCCACCTGATAGCGCAACAACGCGCAATACACGAGGGTGCTCAATTAATTGTTTATACGCATTCGCTCTTGTAGGAATCGAAAGTTTAAGCATCACATTTTGATCTTCTGACAAATCATTAAGCTGTTTTAGGATTTCCTCGCGTAAAATTTCTTCTGATTTCTCTTTGTCTTCACTGTGAATGTTTACTTCTGGTTCAATAATTGGCATAAGATCAGCACCAAGTATTCGCTTACCGATATCAAATTGCTGCTCTACAACAGCCTTGATACTACTTTCATTTGGCTCATGAATGACCGAGCGCATTTTTGTACCGAAAATTTTACGTTCACTTGCACGACCAAGCGTTTCATCTAAATCATGAATTGGTTTCATAAGCTGAACGCCATTTTCTTGATCGGCTAGTCCTTTATCTACTTTTAGGAAAGGGACAATCCCCTTATCTGCAAGATAGTCAGCTGTATACTTGCCTTCAATTTCACGATCCATCGTTTGTTCAAATAGGATAGCGCCAAGAATTTTCTCTCCACTAAAAGCAGGTGAAGTAATGATTCTTGTTCTCATCTGATGGACACGATCAAACATTTCCTCTTCATTAGAGTAGGAATCTTCAGGAACACCGTATTCTGCAAGAGCCTTAGGTGTACTTCCACCACTCTGATCAAGCGCTGCAATAAATCCTGTTCCGTTCTTGATTTTGTCAAATTGACTGTTGTTCATGTTTTTCCACTCCTTTTAATTCTAAACTTCATCATGCAACCATCTATACTCTTCCCATTTTTCCATCATAATTAACACCAAATTTTCTATGGATTTATCCAAGGATCGCTGTTTAAGAAAATCATCGGATTTTAATCAGGGCATGAGTTTACATAGAGTGTGATTTTTCCTTTAAAGATCACTTATTGACATTACCCATAATTCGCTATCTTAAATCATAAGAGATAAATAGTTTAATTGACTTTTCTAAAAAAAATACTATAAATTATTTGTTGTTTATCGAAATGGTCTTCTTGTTTATAAAGTATTTCCTATTAATCAAAATCTGGTTATCTATATCGTTTCTGTATCAGATGCTACGATTTTATTAGGAAATGATTCTGAAAGGGTGACGAAGATGGCGGATACAAAAGCAACCAAAGTAGAGCAGTATCGAGGCACAGTTCTCCATACCAAAGGATGGATTCAGGAAGCTGCTTTACGAATGCTCAGTAATAATTTACATCCTGATGTCGCTGAGAATCCAGAGGATCTCGTAGTCTACGGTGGAATCGGGAAAGCGGCGCGGAATTGGGAGTGCTATGAAGCGATTGTTCGTTCATTGAAGGAACTGGAGAATGATGAAACACTTTTGATCCAATCTGGGAAGCCAGTAGCTGTTTTTAAGACTCACAAGGATGCGCCTAAAGTGCTGATGGCTAATTCAAATTTGGTGCCTGCCTGGGCAAATTGGGACCACTTTCATGAACTCGATCGAAAAGGGTTGATGATGTATGGACAAATGACAGCTGGGAGCTGGATTTACATTGGCAGTCAAGGGATTGTACAGGGAACGTATGAGACATTTGCTGAATGTGGGAAGCAGCATTTTAATGGTAGTTTAAGGAATACGATTACGTTAACAGCAGGCTTAGGAGGGATGGGCGGGGCGCAACCACTTGCCGTCACTCTTAACGGAGGCGTTTGTATTGCAATCGAAATGGATGAAAAACGGATTCAGCGACGAATCGATACTAACTATCTTGATACGTCAACCGCTAATCTTGAGGAAGCGATTGAAATGGCTAAGAAAGCCCGAAATAAAGGTGAAGCTCTTTCCATTGGTTTGCTTGGTAATGTAGCAGAAATGTTACCAAAGATGATCGATCATAAATTTATTCCTGACGTTTTAACTGATCAAACTTCTGCTCATGACCCTTTAAACGGCTATTACCCTATTAACTTAAATATAAAAGCAGCAGGGAAACTTCGTAAAGAGAGTCCAAATCAATATAGTAAACTAGCAAAACAAAGTATCGCCATACACGTAGAAGCAATGCTTGAGATGCAAAAGCAAGGAGCCGTAACATTCGATTACGGGAATAATATTCGCCAAGTTGCTAAAGATGAAGGCGTTCAACGTGCATTCGATTTTCCTGGATTTGTACCAGCTTATATCCGACCGCAGTTTTGCGAAGGGAAGGGCCCTTTTCGTTGGGTAGCTCTGTCTGGAGACCCAAAAGATATTTATAAAACAGATGAAGTGATTTTAAACGAGTTTAGTGACAACGAGCACCTTTGTCATTGGATTCGTATGGCGCGAGAGAAAATTAGTTTTCAAGGACTTCCTTCTCGTATTTGTTGGCTTGGGTATGGGGAACGAGCAAAGTTTGGGAAGATCATTAATAACATGGTGGCGAACGGGGAATTAAGTGCTCCGATTGTGATTGGCCGTGATCACCTTGACTCTGGCTCCGTCGCTTCGCCGAATCGAGAGACCGAAGCAATGAAAGATGGAAGCGATGCAGTTGCTGACTGGCCGATTTTAAATGCGATGATTAATAGTGTTGGTGGGGCAAGTTGGGTTAGCGTCCACCATGGCGGTGGTGTTGGTATGGGCTATTCGCTCCACGCAGGTATGGTTATTGTGGCAGACGGGACGAAAGAGGCAGAGCAGCGAATTGAACGTGTTTTAACAACAGATCCTGGAATGGGTGTTGTTCGTCATGTTGACGCAGGCTATGATTTAGCGAAGAAAACGGCAGAGGAGAAAGGCATTCATGTTCCGATGCTACGAAAGAAATAGGAGGTAGAGCGATATGACTGCACGACTATTAATAAAAAATGCTGCACAGCTGATCACAATGTCAGGGTACTCTGACCGTCCAGCAATAAAAGAGAAAATGTCGCAAATAGGACTGATTGAAAATGGCGCTGTCTATATAGAAGATGGAATCATTGTGGAAGTTGGATCATCGCACGAAATGGTAGCGAAATACAAAGATTCAGTGGCACTTTCAGAGCAAATTGATGCGGCGGGAAAAGTGGTAACTCCAGGGTTAATCGATCCCCATACGCACCTTGTTCATGCTGGTACGAGAGAAAATGAATACGCGATGCGGTTACAAGGGAAGACATATATGGAAATTATGGAAGCTGGTGGAGGCATTCATGCCACTACGCGTGCGACACAAAAAGCAAGTTATGAAGAATTGTTCGAACAGTCTAGAAAACGTTTGAATCAATTTTTATTACACGGAGTGACAACAGTTGAAGCGAAAAGCGGTTACGGTCTGTCATTAGAACATGAAATAAAACAATTAGAAGTTGCGAAACAACTACATGAATCTCATCCGATCGATGTGATTTCCACGTTTATGGGTGCGCACGCAATTCCTTTATCAGAAAAGAGTAACCCCGAAACGTTTGTATCGAAAGTGATTTCCGAAATGATTCCAGAAGTAGCCAATCGGAAGCTGGCAACGTTTAATGACGTTTTCTGTGAACGTGGCGTTTTCACCCCTGATCAATCAAAGCGCATACTAGAAGCTGGTAAAGATTACGGACTTATTCCTAAAATTCACGCTGATGAGATTGAACCTTATGCAGGAGCGGAGTTAGCGGCTTCTGTTGGGGCTATTTCGGCTGATCATCTTCTAAGAGCATCAGATCAGGGAATAAAGGATATGGCTGAAGCAGGCGTGATGGGAGTACTACTTCCGGGTACGGCGTTTTTCCTAATGGCTGATTTTGCTCAAGCAAGAAAGATGATAGATGCTGGAGTAGGTATAGCACTATCTACGGATGCAAATCCTGGTTCATCTCCTACACTCTCTCTTCCTTTTATCATGAATCTTGGATGCTTGAAAATGGGGATGACACCTGAAGAGGTATTAACTGCGACAACCATTAATGCTGCACATGCGGTTGGGTGTGCGGATACTACAGGGAGTCTTGAAGCTGGTAAAAAAGCGGACATCACAATATTTGATGTACCTAATTACCTTACTCTTTCCTATCAGTATGGAATGAATCATGTCGATACTGTGATTAAAGGAGGCGTGGCGCTGGTCGTAGGAGGACACCTTTTATGAGGGGATATCCATACCCAATGTTAAATCGCCCAACCATGATTTGGTCAAAGCAAACGGATGAACAATTTGATCTTACGGTGAATGAATGGATTGAAACGATAGGAGAATCAACGCCAAATTGGGAAGACTACGACATTACCATTCTCGGTGTTCCCTTATCAAAGTCATCGATTAGTACATCCGCAGCAAGTGAGAATCCTGATGCGATGCGAAGAGCATGGCGTTCATTTCGTACCTATAATCTTGACGAGGACGTTGATCTAGCTCATTTAAAAGCAATCGATCTTGGTGATGTTAAACAGCATGTGACAGATATACGGTATACCCATGATCAAATTCAACAGGCTATGGTAGCGATGAGAGAACAGCACCCCCATACAATACCTTTAACGATGGGCGGGGATCATTCGATAACGGCCATGTTGATTAAAGGCTGGAAGCAGGTGCATCAAAATGAGACGATTGGTATCTTGCAATTAGATACACATTTTGATTTACGAAACTTAGAGGATTTAGGGCCCGCAAATGGTACGCCAATAAGGCAGGTCATAGAAAGCCATACGGTGGAAGGAAAGCACGTGCATAATATCGGACTTCACGGTTTTTTTAATAGTTTAGAGCTAAAAAAATATGCTGATGAACATGGGGTTCATTACACGACGATGAAAACAGTAAGAAAAAAGGGTATCCATCATGTCCTTCAAGATGCCTTAGCTCAACTTGAAAAGACCGTTGACACGATTTACTTAACGGTCGACATGGACGTCCTTGATATTTCTTGTAATCCAGCAGCGCCCGCAGCAACTCCTGGAGGTATGAGAACGGAAGAGTTGTTTGACGCTGTTCAGTTAGCGGGTGAGCATCCGAAAGTGAAGGCGATGGACATCGTTTGCCTCGATCCTCGAAAAGATGTAGGGGAGATCGGGGTGAAAAGTGCCGTTCATACAATGCTTTCTTTTATAACGGGAGTTTGTAAACGAAAGGTTATAGGAAGGGAATCATCTTGACCACCAGCATTGATAACGCTTACAATAAAAGGAGTTACTAGTAACTAGTAGAAACGTGGACAGGTGAGAGAAATGACACAAAAGATATTGATTGGTAAATTAGCGATGCTCGTAGCGTCATTAACTCCTGATGAGCTAGAACCATTTTCTCATCAGCTGAAAGATGTGGATTATTGTCAGGGAAAGTCTGGATCAATGAGTATGCAGAAAGTCATTTCAGCTGTTGAAACATCTGCTAAAAGGAATAAGATTATTTCAGAAGAGCTTTATCGAGAGACGCATGCCTTATATCATGCCATATTAGAGGCATTAGAAGGGGTTATGCGTGGCCAGATAGGTGCAGGAGACATGATGCGAACCGTGGGCTTACGTTTTGCGATTGTCCGTGGCTCACCTTATGAGCATTTTGATGAAGGAGAATGGATTGCTGTCGCTTTTTATGGAACAATTGGCGCTCCAGTAAAAGGGCTTGAACATGAAACGTTTGGTCTTGGAATTAATCATATAGGATAAATGCTGCCTAAAGTAATGAGTGATGAGGAGGCGGCAATGGAACGGTATGTTCCATTGCCGCCTCTTTTTGTTTTGAGAAGATCAATTTGAATGAGAGAAGGCGATAGGTATGGTTCATTTAAATGGCTCTACGTTAACTTTAATGGAAATGAAACGTGTCATATACGAAGGAGAAGGAATTGCGATTGACCCGATCAGTATGGAAAAGGTTATGAAAAGCAGGTTAGCAGTTGAGAAGATCGTAGCAAGTGGGGAGACTGTGTATGGAATTAATACAGGTTTCGGTAAATTCAGCGACGTTCGGATTCAAGATAAAGATGTCGATACTCTTCAACTTCATCTTATACGTTCCCATGCCTGTGGGGTAGGGGAATACTTTCCTGAACCAGTCAGTAAAGCCATGGTCGTATTACGACTTAATGCGTTATTAAAAGGGTATTCCGGCGTTCGCCCATGTGTTGTCGAACGTCTTTGTGATCTAGCAAATGAAGAAATTATTCCCGTTATTCCAAGTCAAGGATCTCTTGGAGCCTCCGGGGATCTAGCGCCGCTCTCTCACCTTGCGTTAGTTCTTGTAGGAGAAGGAAAAGTTCATTACCAAGGGAGAATTGTACCAACAAAAGGTGTTTACGATGAACGAGGTATTTCCCCACTTACCTTAAAGGCAAAAGAAGGTCTTGCCCTTATTAATGGGACACAAGCAATGACGGCGATGGGAGTGATCAACTATATTGAAGCAGAGCGTTTAATGGATCAGTGTGATTGGATCGGCGCGATGACCCTTGAAGCACTGGAAGGGATTATTGACGCCTTTCATTCAGCGATACATGAAGCACGAGGGTACCCTGAGCAAATGGAGGTTGCCGAACGAATAAGAAAGTTAACGAGTGATAGCAAGCTCGTGACACATCAAGGACAAAAACGGGTGCAAGACGCCTACTCCTTACGATGCATGCCGCAAGTTCACGGGGCCTCAAGACAGAGTCTAGGTTATGTAAAAGAAAAGCTTGAGATTGAAATGAACGCTGCCACAGATAATCCTCTTATTTTAGAAAACGGCCAAACGGTCGTCTCTGGTGGGAATTTTCACGGTCAACCTATTGCCATTGCGATGGACTTTCTCAAAATCGCCGTAGCCGAAATGGCTAATATTTCAGAACGGAGAGTGGAACGGCTCGTTAATCCGCAGTTAAATGATTTGCCGGCATTTTTAAGCCCGGATCCCGGTCTCCAGTCTGGTGCCATGATTATGCAATATGCGGCTGCTTCCCTCGTATCAGAAAACAAAACGTTCGCCCATCCAGCGAGTGTGGATAGTATCCCTTCGTCCGCAAACCAGGAAGATCACGTAAGTATGGGAACAATTGGTGCTCGTCATGCTTATCAAATTATAGGAAATACCCAGAAAGTGGTTGCGATTGAAATGATATGTGCGATGCAAGCATTAGAAATCCGGGGCATTTCATTAGCCTCTACATCTGCTCAGAAGTTATATGAGAAAGGACGAACAATCGTATCCTCGATTGAGGAAGATCGCGTCTTTTCAGATGACATTGAAGCTCTTACAATGTGGTTACGTGCAGATCAATTTCAATGGAATATTCATGGTCAATTTATACTAGGGTAATACGTTTGGGGAAGGAAAAAGGACAATTCCTGTAAAAAGGGATTGTCCTTTCTGATTAGCCATTAATCTTCGTAAAATTCGTGATCTGTTTCAAAAACCACATCTTTTTGGCACGACACACAGTCGTTAAAACAACGTGTAAAGTCTAAAGGAAATAAACGGCGACAAACGTTGGAGCAGTATCGAGAACAGCTAGGAGCGGTTTCGCGACCCGCTGTATCATTATCTTTACAGCCACAACGACCCCTTGTTTCACCTTCAGTTCGGTTTCGCTTAATGTTAGCTCTTCGGTTACTAGCACTTCGACGACTTCCCATATTACCACCTCCTATCTATCAATACTTTATGTAGAAGGTATCGGACATGCTAATCCATTCGCCTAGTTGTAGCCTGAAGTTCTTCATTTTTTTGATAAATATTCAGAAAATAAGGTTATTTCCCTTGTTTTTATAGAAATGTATGCAAAAATAGGTATTAATACCCTTTATTAGATTGAGAGAGTTACAATTTCAAAAGCTGTACGTCACACAGGCGGAATCAGAGGTAAGGAGCTGTCGCATTTAATGGCTTCAACAAAAACGTTAGTTATTTCAATTACATCAATGGTAGTCCTTATCCTTGGACTTACGTACTGGTTTATTTCAGATTTAGATTGGAGTTTAAAAGAAAAAACACAAGAAGCTGAAGCTATAAGTGATGAAAAGGGTTCATCTGTTGATCCAGAGCGTTACGTGGATGATGGTGAAGAATCCATTACGTCAGATGGTATTCCAAGTGAAAGTAAATTTCAGGATTATATACATGGAATGACCCATCAAAAAGTTATAGCAGAAGATAAGTGGGGGATCTATCAAATTTCTGAGGAGCGGATTGATAATATGCTCGAGGTGCTAGATAAAGTAAAAGGGACGCCAGAAGAGTATAAGTACCAGGATTTTTATACGGAAGCTTTAACAAAATGGGATAAAGGAAACTTTAATAATGCAGTTGATGTACATAACTACATTTGGAATTTAAATGGAGGAACGATAGGGAAAGCGGAAAGATTAATGACAACAGAAGAAGAACAAGCCTATATCGAAAAAACATACGATAAGCGGTGATCCCGCTTATTTTTGTTTTAACGCACAACATTTTGATACACTGAAAAGAAAATGATGCGAAGAAACGGAGGGTGACAAAATGAAAAACAGCAATCAGCCGTATGAAAATAAATTAATTCATGAAAAATCCCCCTATTTGCTTCAACATGCCCACAATCCAGTTAACTGGTATCCGTGGGGAGAAGAAGCGTTTGAGAAAGCGAAAAGAGAAAACAAGCCTGTGCTTGTTTCGATTGGATATTCGACTTGTCATTGGTGTCATGTGATGGAAAGAGAGAGCTTTGAGGATGAGGAGACGGCAAAACTTCTAAATGACCGCTTTGTAGCGATTAAGGTTGATCGGGAAGAACGTCCTGATATTGATTCCATTTATATGAAGGTTTGTCAGGGATTAACCGGTCAGGGCGGGTGGCCGTTGAATGTATTTATTACACCAGATCAAAAGCCATTTTATGCGGGAACTTATTTTCCGAAAGAAAGTCGATACAATCTACCGGGATTTAAAGATGCGATCATGCAGCTTTATCAGCAATACAAGGAAAATCCTGAGCGAATTACAGGAATTGGAGATAAAATAACCGCGTCATTGCAAGAACGAATGAATGCGGAAGGTGGAGAACTAACAGAAGAGCCGTTACATAAAGCATTTGGTCAAATGCAAAATTCCTTTGATACGATATTTGGTGGTTTCGGTCAGTCCCCGAAATTTCCATCCCCTCATATGTTGATGTATTTGCTACGGTATTATCGTCAATATAATCAGGATCTATGCTTAACGATGGTGACGAGAACGCTAGATGCTATGGCGAATGGTGGCATTTATGATCACGTAGGGTTTGGTTTTGCGAGGTACGCTGTCGATCAGGAATGGCTTGTGCCCCATTTTGAAAAAATGCTGTATGATAACGCCATGCTTGCGCTTACCTATACCGAAGCATTTCAAGTCACTGGGAATGAACGCTACAAACGAGTTGCTTGTGAGATACTCGAATACGTACAACGTGACATGACAGGGAATGATGGAGGTTTTTATTCCGCAGAAGATGCTGATTCTGAAGGGGAAGAAGGCAAGTTTTATGTGTGGACAAAAGAAGAAGTTCACACAATCTTAGGTGAAGAACTTGGCTCTCTGTACTCTGAAGTGTATGACATCACAGCGAGAGGAAATTTCGAAGGGAAAAACATTCCTAACTTAATCAAAACGGATCTTTCAAAGATTGCTAAATCATTCAACCTGACAGAAGAAGACGTCCAAACACAACTGGAGACAGCAAGAAAGAAACTTTATGCCGAGAGAGAAAAACGAGTTCATCCGTATAAAGATGATAAAATTTTAACGAGTTGGAACATGTTAATGATTGCGGCATTTGCGAAAGCTGGAAGGGCGTTTCAACAAATTGAATACACTCAATTAGCTGAAAAGTCGTATCGATTTATTGAAGAAAACATGGTGATCGATGGACGTTTAATGGCTCGTTATCGCGATGGAGAAGTGAAATCCAAAGCGTATCATGACGATTATGCGTATGGACTCTGGGCGTTAAATGAATTGTATGAAGCAACGTATGACTCCCAATATCTTGTTAAAGCAAAAAAAATCTCTGATGATATGCACCAATTGTTTTGGGATGAGAGTTCTGGAGGATTCTACTTATATGGCCATGATGCTGATCGATTGATCGCAAGACCGAAAGATGTTCACGATGGCGCTCTCCCATCTGGAAATAGCGTTGCTGTTCTTCAGTTGCTACGTTTATCGAAGTTAACCGGCGAAATGAAATATGATAAGTGGGCGAATCGGATGTTTACCGCTTTTTCAGGTGATGTATCATCGTATTCAAGTGGTCATGCTTATTTCTTAATGAGTAAGCTCTATGCACGATCTTCTTCTAAAGAAGTGGTCATCGTCGGTTCAAACCAAGATCGCAATAAAGAAAGATTGATACAGTTTCTACAGCAAAACTTTTTACCTGAACTAACCGTAATGAGCGTCGAAGATCCGACGGAACTAACAGAAGCAGCCCCATTCGTTGCTAACTTTGAGAAAACAAACGAAACGACCATCTACATTTGTGAAAATTTTAGCTGTTCACTTCCTGAGACCGACGTGGATAAAGTCATGAAAGAATTAGAAAAATAAACGAAAAAGCTACCGGGCTAAACCTGGTAGCTTTTTGTCGATAAAGAGGTTATGTCATGAGCACGATCACAACAACGCTTAAGGAGTTAGAAGAAAAGAATAAGATTACGATTTTATTTGCATGTGAAGCGGGGAGTCGCGCTTTCGGTTATGAGAATGAGAACAGTGATCATGATATACGGTTTATTTACAAACACGATTTAGAGTGGTATTTAACGGTATTTCCTCAGACTGATGTTTTAGAAGTGAACATCGGAAAAGTTGAATTCCACGGGTGGGATATACGAAAGACGCTCTTTTTAATAGGTAAATCGAATCCTTCCATTCTGGAGTGGTTCATTTCACCGACTATATACAAGGAAACGGAAGAAGTGAAAATGCTTAGGGAATTAAGCACGGATTGTTTTTCAGTAAAACCATTATTGTTTCATTATATTAAGATGGGAATAACAAATTTAAAAGCACAGGAAGAACGATCCGATCAAAAAGGGATGCTTTATGCTTTAAAATCGATTCTTTTTGGAAGGTGGATTTTGGAGAATGAAAGCCTTCCTCGGTTAACTCTCCCTCAACTTCTCCAAGATTCATCGGTTCATGATCATATAAAAATACAGGGAAAGACGTTATTCAGAAGAGAAACGCTTCGTAAGCCAGAACACTTAATAGGCAATCTTGAAGAAGAGTTAAATCAATTAGAGAAAAAAGCTCGGCTCTTAAAAGAAAGGCGTGTTATGGATCAAAATAGAATTGATTGCGTATTTCGATCGATCGTTAGAAGGTAATGGAAAAGGGGACTTTCCAATCAAAACGGTATCCATTCGAACGCGTATTCGCTACAATAGACATAGAATAATTTTTGAGGTGATCGGATGGAAAGAAAAAAGAAACTGCCCCAGCTTCTGGAGATGTTTCAGCAGGAGGAAAAGTATCGGTCTAATATCGTAACCTGGAAAACGATTGAACCGAAGGAAGGGAAAACAGCGCCTTTTCCACAAGGGCTTCAGCCGGAGCTTCAGAAAGCTCTTGAAGAAAGAAGAGTGCAACAATTATACACCCATCAAGCAACAGCATATGATGAGGCTTCAAAAGGAAACAGCTTCGTAGCTGTTACACCAACCGCTTCAGGAAAAACCTTGTGCTATAATTTGCCTGTTCTAGATACGATATTGAAAGATCCTTCTAGTCGGGCTCTTTATTTGTTCCCAACAAAAGCACTTGCGCAGGATCAAAAGAGTGAGATCAATGAGTTAATTGATGAGATGGAAGTTGATTTAAAAGGGTATACGTACGATGGAGATACGTCTCCAACGATTAGACAAATAGTTCGTAAAGCAGGACACATCGTTATGACGAATCCAGACATGTTGCATTCTGCTATTCTTCCTCACCATACAAAGTGGGTCTCACTATTTGAAAATCTTAAAGTAATTGTGATTGATGAGCTTCATACGTATCGTGGTGTATTTGGAAGCCATGTCGCTAACGTGATTCGAAGATTGAAGCGCATTTGCCAATTTTATGGAAGTAACCCTATTTTTATTTGTACATCAGCAACGATTGCAAATCCGAAAGAGCTTGCCGAAGAGCTAACCGGAGAACAAATTACATTGATTAATAACAATGGCGCGCCTACCGGCCGGAAACACTTTGTTCTTTATAATCCCCCCGTTGTCAATCAGGCACTTAATATCAGACGTTCCGCTACGCTTGAAGCAAGAAATTTAGCAGTAGAACTGCTGAAAAACAACATTCAAACAATCGTTTTTGCGCGGAGTCGTGTTCGTGTTGAGATCCTTCTCACCTACTTGCAGCAGTTGGAACAGCGAGAGTTAGGGCCACGCTCCATCATGGGATATCGAGGAGGGTATTTACCTAAACAAAGAAGAGAGATTGAAAGAGGTCTCCGGAATGGAGATATTAAAGGGGTCGTTAGTACGAATGCTCTCGAGCTAGGTGTTGATATTGGTCAACTTCAGGCTTGTGTTCTAACAGGATATCCAGGCACCATTGCAAGCACCTGGCAGCAAGCCGGTCGTGCAGGGCGTCGCCAGGATGAATCTGTCGTGTTTGTTGTTGCGAGCTCAAGTCCCCTTGATCAATATATGATCACTCATCCGGATTACTTTTTTGAACGAAACCCGGAAGAAGCTCGAGTAAATCCTAATAATTTAATTATTCTTGTTGATCACGTAAAATGTGCCGCATATGAGCTTCCATTTCAACAAGGAGATACGTTTGGTGGAGAAAACATTGAAGACGTGTTGGAGTTTTTAACGGATGAACAACTCCTTCACCATCGGGCAAATCGGTGGTTCTGGATGAACGATGCTTTCCCAGCTCACAATGTGAGTCTGCGCTCTGCGTCTCAGGAAAATGTTGTGATTATTGATCAAACGACAGCTTCGAATGTGAAAGTGATTGGAGAAATGGATCGGTTTAGTGCTATGACATTGCTTCATGAAGAAGCGATTTATCTTCATCAGGGTGTACAATATCAAGTGGAACTGCTTGACTATGATGAAAAAAAGGCGTGGGTCCGAGAAGTGGATGTTGATTACTATACGGATGCAAATCTTGCTGTGCAGCTGAAGGTTTTGGAAGAAGACAAGCATGAACCACTGCCGCATACGACAGCCACTTATGGAGAAGTAATGGTCAACGCAATGGCAACAATTTTTAAGAAAATTAAATTTGAGACGCATGAAAACATCGGGTCTGGTCCGATTCATCTTCCTGAAGAAGAGCTTCATACGAATGCATGCTGGTTTGATTTCCCGGAAAGCTTTGTCCAAACAATGGGAGAAAATCGGTTGGAGGAAGGATTACTCGGTCTTGGGAATGTCCTTCGAAACGTTGCTCCTCTCTTCGTCATGTGCGATGTGTCTGACCTGCATGTTACACCTCAAATTAAAGCTGTGCATTCTAACAAGCCGACCGTATTCTTTTATGATCGTTATCCAGGAGGAATCGGATTATCCGAAAGAGTATACAAAGAATTAGGCTTCATTCTAAAGGAAGCGGAATCGATTGTCGTGAATTGCGAATGTGAAAGTGGCTGCCCGTCCTGTGTTGGAGTATCAGGTGAAACGGGAGAAAATAGCAAGCAAACCGCTATCTATTTACTTGAATATTTAAGAGGGGAACATTCTCATGTCACTGAAAGCTAAATTAAATCGAATGAAAAAGCATATGAACCTGAGCGAAGCGGATGACGTTGAAGCGAAAGTGGAGCAGCCTACTGTGGACGTGCCTCACCTTCAAAAATGGAAAGAGCTTCATGCGCATCCCTATTTTCTTGACGGAGACTATGCACTTATAAGAAAAAAGCAATATCCGACTAGCTATCAGCATGGTCGTTATGTGTTTCAAGAGCTTGAAAACGTGGTGGAACGCTGGAATAATCACCACCGTGCTCATCCGCTTTCGTCTAAGCATCTTACCCCTTCTGATTTGCTGTTTTTTGATACAGAAACAACAGGTCTAGGTGGTGGAGTTGGCAATACGATCTTTTTACTCGGATATAGCCAGTATACAGAAAATGGAATATCTATTAATCAGTATTTTTTGCCTGGACCAGGGGCGGAGGTGCCTATGTACAAGGCTTTTCTCGACGATGTGAACGAACTGAAGAACCTTGTGACGTACAATGGCAAAGCGTTTGATTGGCCGCAGGTGAAAACACGTCATACGTTAATACGCGAGCAAGTACCGAAGTTACCTCAATTTGGCCACTTTGATCTTTTGCACGGGGCAAGACGTTTTTGGAAAAATGAAATGGAATCTGTTAGACTCGCCAATGTAGAAGAACAGCAGTTAGGTTTTGAGCGTAAGGAAGACATTCCAGGCTATTTAGCCCCTATGCTTTATTTTGAATTTGTGAAAGATCCTGATCCAGAGCTCATTGAAGGGGTATTAAAGCACAACGAAGAAGATATTTTGTCGTTAATTACGCTTTATATTCGAATCTCACATCTTCTGCTCGACGTGGAAGGGAAGTCGTTAACCGCTGAGGAGCAGTATCAATCTGCTCGTTGGTGGGAAGCGGTAGGAGAAGAAGATCACGCTGCGGTACTTTATGCAAAAACAATTGGACGTTATGAGAAAGAAGCGAAAAAAGCGCTTGCTCTAATTTACAAAAAACAAGATCAAATTCATAAATCTATCGACATTTGGCTTGCATTATCACAGAATACAAATGATGAAGACTGTGACATTGAACTTGCTAAATATTACGAGCATAAAGTGAAAGACTATGAAAAAGCACTATATTATGCTTTATCCGCGTATCAAAAGTGGAAAGAGAAGAAACGGATTTTAAAAGATAAAGAAGAGAATGAGCGGTTGTTGTATATGAAGAGAATTGAACGGCTTGAGCAAAAGGAAGCCCGTTAACGATTGGAGGTTGTTATGCAGGATTTCTATGATGTACTTAAGAAAAAGGAACCTTTCCATTCACTGAGCGATGAAGAGATTGAGAAATTAATGGCATCTGCCAAGTTCTCTACTTATCAGAAAGGTGAATTTTTGTATCATGAAGATGAAGATGCAAATACCCTTTATCTCCTTGTTACTGGTATTGCAAAAAACATCGTTCATAAAGCAAATGGCCAGCAGGCTACGATGCGATTTTACTACCCGGGCGACCTGGTCGGGTTAATGATTATGTTAACGGATGAGTCGATGACTTTTTCAGTTCAAGCAAATGAAGATTGTCAGGTCATTCAAATCAAAAAAGAAGTCATGTTAAAGATAATGACGGAAAATCCTACTTTTTCGCATAATGTTCTTGATACAATTGGGGAACGGATGCGTAGTCTTTATGATGAAATTAAGCAGGAGCGAGATCGCGAATCAGATGGAGAAAACATCGCTCTTTATCGAACGAGAGTCAGTGCCATTATGGATTCCAAGGTAACAATTCCTCCTACTTATACGGTACTGGAAACAGCGGATCTGTTTCGAATGAAAAATTATGATGGTGTAATCGTGAGTGAAGACCGTGAGAGTGTATTAGGAACGGTCACTCCTCTTGAAATCATAAATGCCCTTACGATGGGACAGTTTCAAGACCCGATTCACAAATGGATGTATCAACAGCCAAATCTAGTGGAAGAAGATGCGTTCAGTTATGAAGCGCTTGCTTATTTGAAATTCCATAAAGTCTCGCTACTTCCCGTGATGAAACGAGATCGTATGGTTGGAATGGTGTCAGCTAAATCATTTCTTGGAATTCAAGAATCTGCTTATCTTGATTTATCTTATCGCTTATCAAGAGCAAAAGAACTTGATGAAATAATGAATCTTTCTCCTCCTATTCATGAAGAATTTCGTGCCTTTATTCAAGAATTACTTGATGCCAATACATTGGGGTATGAGATATGTGAAATGATGTCCAATTATAATGATGAAATGCACCGTCGCATTATTTTACTGGCTGAAAAGGAAATGATAAGAGAAGGATACGGAAGAGCACCTGTGAACTACTGTTTTATTGTGATGGGAAGTGAAGGAAGAAAAGAACAGGCTTTCAGCACAGATCAGGATAATGGTCTAATTATCGATGATTATGAACATCTTGAACATAAAACAGAAATCGAAACGTTTTTCAAAGTGTTTGCAGAAAAAATCAATGCAATGCTTACAACATGCGGTTTGCCAGAATGTGATGGCGGAATTATGGCCAAAAATGAGAAGTGGAGAAGGTCTCTCTCAAATTGGCAAACAGAAGTGAATCGGTGGATTACGGAAACAGATGCTGAAGAAATTCGTAACTTTACAATCTTTATGGACTTTCGCCCTGTGTATGGCGACTTTGATTTAGCACGAGCCCTCAGAAGTCGTATAACAGAACGAATTCGAAAAGCACATACGCTACAAATGCTGTTAATGAAAGATACAATTAGATTTCGTGTTCCGCTTAATCCACTTGGAAAATTACAGCTTCGTGGAAAAGAAAAAACGCTTGATTTAAAAAAGGCTGCAATTATGCAAATCGTGAATGGAATTCGGATTTTCGCAATGAAATATGGCGTTGAAGAAGTAAATACAATTAAACGTCTACACGAGTTAAAGAAAAAAGAAATTTTTCATCATCGTGATGTGATTAATATTGAAACCTCTCTTCATTATTTGTATACCTTTCGAGTAAGACAGAATCTTTACCAATTGGAGAAAGGGTCGGAAATTTCCAATTTAGTTAGGCCTATTGAGTGGGAGAAAGAAGAAAGAAGGAAAATGAGGGAAGCGTTACTTGTTGCGAAAAGAATGCAACAGGTAAGTGAATTAAGCTTCCGAAGGAATCGGAGTATTTAACAATGTCGTCCATAGGTTTTAAATTATTGCGTTATTATCTTTATGACCGCTTAAAATGGCAAAAAAAAATAAAAACAGACAAAACATTACCTGTATATGAACGCTTGTATGATTCATTATTGTTATATCAAGAATCAAGTAGCCGTTATTTTACGGTTTTTGATCTTGAAACAACGGGCTTTTATCCAGCGATTGGAGATGAAGTGATCTCAATTGGAGCAGTTAAAGTTGATCTTATTGAAGGTCGAATTCTTGAAGAGTCTTTTTATCGCATTGTCCGCCCCATTAAGAAAGTTCCGAGATTTGTTCGGCAACTAACAGGCTTGTCAATTGATGAAATTCGTGCAGGATGGACGTTTATCGAGGCTTTTGAAGAATTTCTATCCTTTAGTAAAGGAACAACTCTTGTTGCTCATCCTGTTAAATTTGACGTTTATTTTCTGCAAAACCTTATCCAAAGATGGGGGTTACCAGACTACTTGCCGCCTTATTTAGATTCTGAAGCACTTGCTAAGGAATTATTTCCACGAAGTAACCCTCAGCTTGACTCGTTAATAAGGAAACTTAATATTGATCGTCATGAACGCCATCATGCTCTAAATGACGCCAAAATGACTGCTGAACTGTTATTAGTAATGTTTCACAAGTTGGACATGAACGACGGTCATGATGAGGAAATAAGACAGCGAATTGCGAGGGATAATCTCGTATTTGGTAGGAAATAGCTTTATTTCTTTTCATTATTCCCCGGGCAAGCGCATAAAGGGCATTCTTTCGACGATTTCTTTTAGAAAACTTGTTGAAACACCGTTTACAATTGTCGTCTCTTGTTGTAACTTTGAGTAGTATATTGAAGTTTCTGAGTTTTTTTAGAAATAGTTCAGATTGAATGTAATGGAGAGATGGAAATTGAAGCAGGTAATCATGGTCATGTTCTTTATAGTAATTGCGTTAACAGTCGTTGTAATGAGTCAAATTAGTGATTCAGCTCAGAATTACAGTGACAATGAGGTCATTGTTCAAAAATAGGCGTGAATTTCAGGGGAAGATTGGGGAAATAAGGACGAATACACAGTACATGTACATCGCAATGAACATAGGCTAGTAGGGAAATCACCAAATTAAGAAGGGGGAACCTACACTATGTTTCATAGACATCATCGCATGGGACCAAATGGAAATATGCCGAATCAGGTGAGTCCAGCTATGCAGGGACCGAATGCGAATATGCCAAATCAAGTGAGTCCAGCTATGCAGGGACCAAATGCGAATATGCCGAATCAAGTAAGCCCTGCTATGAAAGGCGGAATGCCAGGTCAGGTAAGTCCAGCCATGCAAGGTCCAGGAGGTCCATGTCCAACAAGTCCTGTAGTATATCCGACAAAATGTTGTGTGAAGAATCATTACTATAAGCACAACGTCGATCACATTCATCCTACCCATATTAAAAATGTTCATCATCATATGTATGAGCACAATCATAGCTATCCTTTAACGGAGTCAGATGAAGTGTTAGCATCACATATGAATAACTATCCACCACCACGTCCAACGGGTGCTATGCCAGCAGGATACGCACCTACAAGCCCATCTCAAGTGGCAGGAGCTATGCAGGGGCCAAATGGTATGTATGGTCAAGTAAGTCCGGCTCAAAAGAGAAGAAAATAATGAAATAATGAAACGAACTGGGCTTCCAGTTCGTTTTTACATAGGAGGTGTGTAAGTGGCAAACGTTTTGCTTGTTACTGGTTATAAGGCACACGAGCTAGGAATATTTAGTGATGATCATCCAGGTCTTCCAATTATAAAGTCGGCTTTGCAAGGAAGAATGTCGCAGCTAATTGAAGAAAAAGATGTGGAATGGATTTTAATAAGTGGACAGACTGGAGTGGAACTCTGGGCGGGTGAAGTGGCCCTTGATTTGAGAGAGCTTTATCCTGATTTAAAGCTTGCTGTCTTGACGCCATTTTTGGAACAAGAAAGCAAATGGAAAGAACCGACGCAAGATTTTTATAATATGATACTCTCGGAAGCTGATTTTGTTGAATCGATTACAAGCCGTCCCTATGAAAATCCAGGGCAGTTAAAAGCGAAGAATGAATTTTTAGTTCGTAAAAGTCACGCAATGCTCGTTTTATATGACGAAGAAACGCCAGGTTCTCCAGATTATTACTTAAAAGAAGCGAAGAACAGACAGAGAAAAGATGCAGGGTACGAAGTTTTTACAATCACGCCGATTGATCTTGATTTACTAGAGCAGGATTTACGTGAAAGTGATCCAGATTTTTACAAGCAATAAGGCGAATTTAAGAGATTCCAATTGACAAGAGGGAAGTCTTTTGGAAGAATAAAATAAAGACAATAATCGCATACATACAGAGGTGATAAAATGGCCGAGCAACAACCGACTCAATTAACAGCTAAGGATATTCTTGAAAAAGATTTTAAAAGCGGCTTTCGCGGATATGACCAGGATGATGTTGATAAGTTTTTAGATGTCGTGATTAAAGATTATGAGCGTTTCGAGAACGATATCGAACAACTACGTCAAGAAAACACGCGTTTAAGAAGAGAAATGGATCGACTGTCCGAGCAGCAAAAGCGACAGCAGACGCGCTCTCAGACGCAACCAGGAAATACGAACTATGATATTTTAAAAAGACTTTCTAATTTAGAAAAACATGTTTTTGGAAGTAAGTTGTATGAATAAACCACCGCTTGGTGGTTTATTTTTTAGGGCTTGATAAATTTCAATTACCGTACTATACTATAAATAACAAAACAAAACATTTCACTAAGAAACCTTGCATCTAAGCAGAATATAAGATATAATTGCTTTTGCTGTCCTAACAATGATAACGTTCGGGTGATCGCTGTATGTTACACATTAAGTAGCATATAGAGGAAAGTCCATGCTCGCACGGTCTGAGATGATCGTAGTGTTCGTGCCTGATGAAACAATAAGTCAGGGTAGTCCATTTTGGGCTAACGGCGGGGAAACGGCCTAAGTTCTTAGCGGATACGGCCCGAATACTCTGAAAGTGCCACAGTGACGAAGTCTTAATGGAAACATTAAGAGTGGAACGAGGTAAACCCCACGAGCGAGAAACCCAAATTATGGTAGGGGAGCTTTCTCGAAGGAATTAAACGGAGAGAAAGCCAGGCGGTGAGGACGCGTCTGGAGATAGATGATTACCACTTGAGTACGAGGGGAGACCCGTTCGCAGTACGATAGAACAGAACATGGCTTACAGAACGTTATCATCTTTGATGAAAAGCCCTTATGGGGCTTTTTTGTACGTTAAGGCTATAAATTGTGTTTGAATGGAAAACCTAAGAGGAATTCGTGATAAGCAATAACTCATTAAATTCAAATAGGACTAACATAACATATTCATTTTTTGTATGATTACTTAGACAACGACTATTACATAGAAGAGCGAAAAGGATTGGAGTGGAAAAGATGGCGAAATACGAATTAATTGCAACGGCCACCATGGGGCTCGAATCATTGGTTGCTCGTGAAGTAAAGGATCTAGGTTTTGAAAATGTACGTGTAGAAAATGGCAAGGTTACTTATGAGAGTGATGAAATTGGGATTTGTCGTTCGAACTACTGGCTAAGAACAGCAGATCGTGTAAAACTAAAAGTTGGCGAATTTAAAGTTACGTCGTTTGACGAGCTTTTTGAAGCGACGAAGGCACTACCTTGGGGAGAGCTTTTACCTGAAAATGCAGAATTTCCTGTTAGTGGACGTTCTGTTAAATCAACGTTATACAGCGTACCGGATTGTCAGGCGATTGTGAAGAAAGCGATTGTAGAAAGCCTGAAAGAAAAATACAATGTTTCCTGGTTTGAAGAGGATGGCCCACTATTTAAGATAGAAGTGGCCATTCATAAGGATACAGCTATTCTTACAATCGACACAAGCGGTAAAGGTCTGCATCGTAGGGGGTATCGTTACTTGCATAGTGCTGCACCGCTAAAAGAAACCATGGCGGCTGCTATGGTAATGCTAACGAATTGGAATGCCGATAAACCTTTCATGGATCCATTTTGTGGCTCAGGTACACTTCCGATCGAAGCAGCGATGATTGGTCAAAATATCGCACCAGGATTTAATCGGGAATTTGCATCTGAAGATTGGGCATGGATTGGAAAGAAACGCTGGGAAGAAGCTATGATTGAAGCGGAAGATCTTGCAAAATATGATCAGCCTCTTCACATCTTTGGTAGCGATCTTGATCCGAAAATGGTTGATCTTTCTAAAAATAATGCTCTTGAAGCTGGATTTGGAGATATGATTCAATTCAAGCAAATGCAAGTGACGGACGTTAGTTCTAAGTTTGAATATGGTACCCTCATTGGTAATCCCCCATATGGCGAGCGACTCGGTGAACGTGAAGAAGTAGAAGATATGTATCGGAAGATGGGAAAATCGTTCCGTGAACGTCTTGATACTTGGTCTGTGTACATTCTAACTTCTCATCCTCGCTTCCAGGAAGTTTACGGAAAGCGATCAACGAAAAACCGTAAGCTTTACAATGGCGATATTAAAACGCATTACTATCAGTTCTTTGGACCAAGACCGCCCAAAAATTAAGTTTAGACAAAAGCACCTCTCCATATATGGAGAGGTGCTTTTGTCTTCCTCTATCAACCATCTAATTAGACTTTTTCAACTACATACGCGCGCTTATCACGGAAATGTTTATCGCCGTCGTCAGCCGAGTGTTCAAAAAACCCTTCAACTTCATGAACCACTTTGTATTCTCGGTCTGGATCAGAAAAAAGTTGTGAAGCATTACTTGCTAGCAGCACAATATCGGTTGTCGATACAAAGCTGTCGAGTTCTTTTGCTTTATAGTGCTCACCTGGTTTTAACGTATTAATTCGAGGCTGTTTCACGAAGAATTCCCCTTTCCAAAAATATGATTTACTTTTGTGTTACCACGTGACTATCGCTTTTAAACGGAATAATGTGGATAGAACATCATGAGCTTAAATCATTTGAAGGAAGTTTGTTTCATAGAGTAAGAAGAGTTGAAGGTGAAGGGGTGCATTTATGAATAAAGCGATTTTGTGTATAATTATTTCAGTAGCCGTCATAATGTTCCTTACGAATCCAAGTCAGGATGATTACAGTAGATGGGTTGGGAAGCAGTTAAAGAAAGATCAAAATGCTCTGATTGAGTTAGGCGTAGATCTTGCAGTTGTTCCCTATGTAAGAGATCAAACATCACGAACGGAGGCATATTTTTTTTCAATTTATCGAACAACATTATGGGATGATAAAGAAATAGTAGCTATTGGGATGTTTAATTCTTTCTACATTAATAAGAAGAATATCGAAAAAATAAAAGAGGTAGAATGAAATGGAAAACGTATAGGAAAAGGCATACCATGTCTTTTCCTATACGTATGATTTGTAACTTATGGTAGGATAGAACAAGAGGGATTAAAAGGCTTTCATCTCTTCATGCGTGAAGTATTCAGGTTTCTTAGCACCCTGAGCATGAAGTTCTTTAAAGTAGACTTGATACTCATTTAACGAGAGCGAACCTTGTAAATAATTCACCTGGATAAAGTCTAGTAATTCGTCTGCGGTAGCTGGTTTTCTTCCTTTTACCTGATCGAATGTGTGTATCAGATTCTGTATGGACATCTGAATCCCTCCTTGAACTATTTGCTTATCAAAAGGATAACACGAGAATATTCAGATCGATTATTTTTGAATTTTTTAACTTCCGACAAATCCTTACATAATGAAGCGAGATGTGTCGAATTTAACGAGAAGAACAATATCATTTTGAAAAGGGGTTAAAATATGACGACAGAGTTGAAGCAAGTAGAAGAGCAATTTTTAACATTCGTTAAAAAAATGATGAGTTTTAATGAGGCAATTGGTGTCATGTATTGGGACCTAAGAACTGGCGCACCCAAAAAAGGTGCTGAGCAGCGTTCTGAAGTTATTGGCATGATGTCTTCTGAAGTTTTTGAAATGTCGGTTTCCTCTGAAATGAAAGGATTCCTGGATCAGCTTACAAGGGAAGACGTGCAAGAAGATTTAAGTGAAATTACGCTTAAAACTGTCGAAGAGTGTCGCAAAGATTATGAGCGTAATATTAAGATTCCAGCAGAAGAATATTCGGAGTACGTGATTTTAAGTTCAAAAGCAGAAACAATCTGGGAGGAAGCGAAAGAAAAAGCTGACTTTGAGTTGTTCAGACCTTACCTTGAAAAATTAGTGGCATTCAATCAAAAATTTGTCGAATATTGGGGCTATGAAGAAAATAAATATGATACGCTCCTTGATATGTATGAACCTGGGGTCACTGTTAAGGTGATTGATCGCGTCTTCAATCAACTCAGAGAGCATATTGTTCCACTTGTGCAACAAGTTGTTCAAGCAAGTGATCATCCTAAAACAGACTTTTTATTTGAACATTTTCCAGAAGATAAGCAACAAGCCTTCAGCATGGATATATTAAAAAAAATGGGATACGATTTTGAAGCGGGTCGTCTGGATAAGACGGTCCATCCATTTGCGACAGGGCTAAACCCAGGTGATGTTCGAGTCACTACCAAGTACGATGAAGTAGATTTCCGCACGGCGGTGTTCGGTACAATTCATGAAGGCGGTCATGCCCTCTATGAACAAAATTTATCACCGAAATTAATTGGGACGCCTTTATGTACCGGGACGTCAATGGGCATTCATGAATCCCAGTCTCTTTTCTGGGAAAACTTTGTTGGGCGCCATCAGTCATTTTGGGTAAATAATTATGAAAAGCTTAAAAGCTATTCAACTGGCCAATTTGATGATGTTTCGTTAGAAGACTACTATCGTGCCATTAATGTTGCGGGTCCTTCGTTAATTCGAATTGAAGCAGATGAAATGACGTATGCTCTTCATATTATGGTCCGTTACGAAATTGAAAAAGGGTTAATTAATGGAGACATTGAAGTGAAAGACCTACCAACCATCTGGAACGAGAAAATGGAGGAGTATTTGGGGATCACGCCAGATAACGACGCAGTAGGCGTTCTTCAGGATGTGCACTGGTCAGGTGGCTCATTTGGTTACTTCCCTTCGTATGCGTTAGGTTACATTTATGCAGCACAATTAAAGAATGCTATGCTGAAAGATCTTCCTCAGTTTGATGAACTTTTAGAACAAGGGAATTTACTGCCTATTAAAGAGTGGCTTACAGAAAACATTCATCAGTATGGTAAACTAAAGCAGCCAATTGAAATTATAAAAGATATCACTGGAGAAGGATTGAATGCTGAATACTTGATTCAATATCTTGAAGAAAAGTATTCAAGTGTATATCGTCTTCAAAATAGTTAATTCAAAAATCCTGCCCATGGGCAGGATTTTTTTTAGTCAGTGGATAACGTATCATATTCATTTTCATTAATACCCACAAATCCATTAAGAATTATTGCTGCAAATAGAGGTGTTCTTTCTTTTAAATCTTCAACTGAATAGAGTCCAGAGAAATATTGTACGATTAACCCATCGATCATTGCAACGAAAGCACTAACACCTTCACGGTAATGTAACGGCCAATACTCCTTGTCAGGGTCGAGGGCAACAAAGCGATCTCTAAGGTAAAGAAGCATTTCATCAAAAGCTTTTTTGAAATTATCTGGATCCTGTCCTTGAGCCTGTTTCCCCATTTCTTCCGTTAGTTTAGGAAGGTTTTCCTCGTTATAGTCCATCGATCCATAAATGAAATTTTCTACAAATTCCGGTACGCTTTGTCCTTCGCATTCATCAGTGAATTTTTCATATTCACGTGTAAGGTTGTATAAGTTTTGATTCATGATGCTCATCCTCTCTAATATAAATAAAAACTATATTTCCCAATTTTGATATGGTAAAACATGAAATTTCTGTTGAAAAAAGATAATCAGAAATTGTATGATAAAAGAAGAACATACTATACGGTTAGTATGAAAGGGTGGTAAAGTGGAAAAGCTTACATCATTTTGGCCAGAATCAGTTCCTTCTACATTAATTTATCAAAATGGAGAAAGACCCCTTCATGAATATCTTTCCATTCAAGCAGTGCGAAAACCAAACGAAATTGCTATTCATTACTATGGTTATCAATTAACATGGAGAAAATGGAATGAACACTCAAATCAACTAGCAAACTATTTGGAGCGGATTGGTGTCAAACAAGGTGATCATATCGCTTTGTTTATGCAAAATTGTCCACAATATCTGATTGCTCACTATGCCATTCAAAAGCTTGGGGCAGTTGTCGTTCCGTTAAATCCCATGTATAAAACCTCTGAGCTTACTTACTTAATTAAAGAAGCAGACATGAAAGGAATCATATGTGGGATAGAACTTTTACCAATGTTAGCAAAAATTGAGGAAGCTCTTTCCTTTATCGTCACGGTTACTTATCAGTCACTCCTATTACCAGAACAGATCCAAAGCGCGCCATCAGAAATAAAATCCCCTGTGAAATCTTCAAGATTTACGACTTTAGAGTCTCTCTATGATACAGAAGAAGTTTCATTTCAACCTGCTCCTGTCAAATTAGATGATGTGTGTTTAATGGTATTTACATCGGGAACAACGGGCAGACCTAAAGCAGCAATGCTCACTTATAAAAACGCTTTATTTAAAACGGCTGCTACGGTGACCTGCAATCAAATTAAACAGGACGACAAATTATTAGCGATCGCCCCATTATGTCATATTGCTGGAATGGTAATGGGGGTTAATTTACCTGTTTATAGCGGTAATGAAACTGTGCTGCTCAGTCGGTTTGATGCAGAAACGGTCGTATCAGCAATAGAAGATCATCGCATTTCAATGTGGTATAGTATCGCCCCTATGAACGGAGCTATCTTGCAAATGCCTGGTCTTAATGAACGAGATTTAACATCGCTTCGACTTAATTTAGCGACAAGCTTTGGCGTGCAAGTCACGAGAAATCTCGCAGATCAATGGAAGAAAGCAACGAATGGCTGTCTACTATATGAAGCTTCCTATGGCTTAAGTGAGACGCATACATGTGACACGTTTATGCCAACTGAACATGTGAAGTTTGGAAGCTGCGGCATTCCTATTCATAAGACAAATCTGAAAATTATAAATACTGATAGCGAAGAAGTTGGTCCACTTAAAGAGGGAGAAATCGTAATAAAGAGTCCAGGGGTTTTTAAGGGATATTACAATCGACCTGATGAGACAGCTGCTTCTCTAAAGAATGGGTGGGTATATACGGGTGACATCGGCTATCTTGATGAAGAAGGCTACTTATATTTTCGAGGCCGTTTGAAAGAGATGGTTAAAAGCTCAGGTTATAGCGTGTTTCCAGAGGACGTTGAAGCATTAATGAATGAACATCCAGCTGTTAAGCAAACAGCGGTTATTGGTATACCTGATCAACAAAAAGGAGAAATCATCAAAGCTGTAGTCGTTTTACATCCTAATCACTCTAACGTAACTGTTGAGGAGCTAACCAAATGGGCTAAAAACCATATGGCTGCTTATAAAGCACCCAAAATAATCGAAATTCGTGAAAGTCTACCTGCTACATCTTCAGGTAAAGTATTAAGAAGGTTATTAAAGAAGTGAAAAGGAGTGGAATGATGGAATCATATGTAGAAGATTTGAAGAATCGTAGACTACGTGCGGAACGAATGGGCGGTCAACACAAAATCGATGCGCTTCATGCGGTAGGAAAAAAGACGGCACGTGAACGAATTGCGCTCCTCGTCGATGAAGGATCTTTTCTTGAGTTTGGTAAATTGAATACCTCTGAAATTACTGGTTATGAAGAAAAGAGTTCAGGTGATGGCGTTATTTGTGGGGTAGGTCGTGTAGATGGTCGTCCAGTCGTTGTTCAGGCAGGCGATAAAACGGTGTTTGCCGGTACTGAAGGTACCGTTCATATTCGAAAAACGAAAACCGCGCATGCTTATGCGTTAAAAAGAGGTCTGCCCTTAGTTAATTTAAGTGAAGGAGGAGGTCTTCGAATGCCAGATGGAATGGGGTCTGATGGCATTAGCGATAAGCTTTTTCCTCAAGAAATGTTAACGCATCACCGTGAAGTTCCGATGGTGACGGCCATTCTTGGTGATAGCTTTGGGGGACCGACGTGGCTTGCGGTATCTTCTGATTTTGTCACCCAATTAAATGGAACGTGTATGGGAGTAGCTGGACCTAGAATGCTTGAAATGGCTACAGGAGAAAAAGTAGTAGAAGAAGAACTAGGCGGCGTTGAAGTACATCATCACTATACTGGACAGATTGATCAATCTGCTGAGACCGAAGAAGAATGTATTGCTCAATTAAAGATGTTCTTAAGCTTTCTACCATCTCATAGCGAAGAAGAACCGCCACTTTCTCTAAATGATGATTCGGTAGAAAGAAGGGTTGATCAGTTGCTATCTGTTGTTCCTGAAAAACGAAATCGCGCCTACAATATGAAAAAAGTGATTGCAGCGTTAGTTGACAATGGGAACTTTTTTGAGATAAAACCAGAATTTGGACCTGCACTTCTAACCTTGTTAACAAGAATCGAAGGGAGGTCTGTGGGGATTATTGCAAATCAACCCATGAAATATGCTGGTGCTGCAGGTGTTCAAGAATGCGAAAAGGCGACAGATTTTATTTGTATGTGCGATTCGTTTCATATTCCCTTAATCTTTCTTCACGATATACCGGGTTTTCGAGTAAGTTCTGAAGCAGAGAAAAGTAAAATTCCGACTAAGATTATGATGTGGAATCAAGCCCTTGCACAATCCACAGTTCCTAAGGTATCTGTGGTGATAAGGAAAAGCGTAGGAGCGGCTTACGGAAATATGTGTGGTCCAACGATGGGAGCCGACTTTGTCGTTGCCTGGCCATCTGCCGAAATCAATTTTACAGGGCCAGAAGTTGGGATCAATGTCGTCTATGGAAGAGAATTAATGTTATCTGAAAATCCAAAAGAGGATCGAGAAAAGCTCTTAGAAAAATGGAGTTTTGATAGTTCACCTTATAAAGCAGCTGCAAAACATTTAATTGATGATGTGATTGAGCCAGGAGAAACGAGGCAGTTTCTTGCTAAAACGCTAGAACTGGCATGTTATAAAAAAGGCTCAATAAGTGAAAGAAAGCTAGCAAATTGGCCGACTGGATTTTAATTTTTATTAAAATGTATTGAATATTAAGAATAATAAATTTATACTGTTTGTAAGAACATACCAACCGGTTAGTTAGATATCGGTTAAAAGGAGCGAAAAATAGATGAATTTTGACTATTCCGAGCGTTGCCGAGCGTATCTTGAAAAATTAACTGCATTTATGGATGAACATGTTTACCCAAATGAAAGAGTGTATGAAGAACAGCTATCAGAACAGGACAGTAGATGGTCAAGGATTCCACCAGTTATGGAAGAATTGAAACAGAAAGCGAAAGATGCCGGATTATGGAATCTTTTTCTACCTGAAAGTGAATATGGCGCTGGATTAACAAATGCGGAGTATGCTCCTCTTTGCGAGGTGATGGGACGATCAATGATTGGACCTGAAGTATTTAACTGTGCCGCCCCTGATACTGGAAATATGGAAGTATTAGTACGTTACGGTACAGACGAACAAAAGAAACAATGGCTAGAACCCCTCCTTTCTGGAGAAATACGCTCCTGTTTCTCAATGACAGAACCAGATGTGGCTTCTTCTGACGCTACTAATATTCAAGCTCGTATCGAACGCGAAGGCGATGAATACGTTATCAATGGAACAAAATGGTGGTCTTCTGGTGCCGGAGATCCAAGATGTAAGATTGCCATTGTTATGGGTAAAAATGATCCAAATGCAGCTAAACATGAACAGCAGTCTATGATTCTCGTACCACTTGATACAAAAGGGGTCACGATCAAGCGAGTGCTACCCGTTTTTGGTTATGATCATGCTCCACACGGACATGCAGAAATAGAATATAAAGATGTCAGGGTGCCAGCTTCAAATATGCTTTGGGAAGAAGGAAAAGGCTTTGCGATTGCTCAAGGGAGACTTGGTCCTGGACGAATTCACCATTGCATGAGGTTAATCGGAACGGCAGAACGAGCGCTTGAAGATTTATGTAAGCGCGTACAAAGTCGCGAAGCTTTTGGAAACAAAATCTCTGAGCAAGGCGTCGTTCGAGAATGGATTGCCGATTCTCGCATCGAAATTGAACAGGCTAGACTGCTTACATTAAAAGCAGCTTATATGATGGATACGGTTGGAAATAAAGAAGCTAAAGCAGAAATTGCCATGATTAAAGTCGTTGCACCGAATATGGCTCTTCGCGTGATTGACCGAGCCATTCAAGCATTTGGAGGTGCGGGTGTAAGCGATGATTATACGTTAGCAGCTCACTGGGCTAACGCTAGAACGCTTCGACTAGCTGACGGTCCTGACGAAGTACATCGCAGTGCAGTCGCAAGACAGGAATTAAAGAAATATCGTTGATAAGGGGGATAAGATATGAACGTGATGCAATTATTTGACTTAACAGGAAAGACAGCCATTGTAACAGGAGGAGGAAGAGGGCTTGGCAAGCAAATCGCTGAAGGATTTGCAGAGGCAGGTGCAAACGTTGTGATTTGTTCAAGGAAGCGGGAAGCTTGTGAAGCTGTAAGCGAAGAATTAAAAGAAGCTGGAGTAAAATCATTAGCTTTTGAATGTGATGTAACAAACCAAGAACAAGTTCAACATGTCGTTGATGAAACAATGAAAGAATTTGGGCATATTGATATTCTCGTTAACAACAGCGGCGCTTCCTGGGGGGCACCTGTAGTGGAAATGCCCCTTCAAGCCTGGCACAAAGTAATGGAGGTTAACGTCACTGGTACGTTCTTATTTGCCCAGGCAGTTGGGAAAGAAATGATTAAACAAAAAAGTGGAAAGATCATTAACATTGCTTCTGTAGCAGGTCTTGGCGGCGCTGACCCGCGCTACATGGATGCAATCGGTTATAACACGAGTAAAGGTGCAGTGATTACATTTACGAAAGACCTTGCTGTAAAGTGGGGGGGCTATAATATCAATGTTAATGCGATAGCACCGGGCTTTTTCCCTACAAAAATGTCCAAAGGTTTAATTGACGCTGGTGGTGAAAGGATGCTAGAAACGACCCCACTGAATCGATTTGGAACTGACGATGATCTGAAAGGTGCGGCGCTTTTTCTTGCATCAAATGCTTCGAATTACGTAACGGGAGATATCTTAATTGTCGATGGTGGACAACATGCAATGTAATGAAGGGGGAAAATTATATGAATCGTGATCCAGTTATTGTCTCTAGCGTCCGAACACCGATCGGAAGACAGGGAGGTGCGTTTTCTGGAATTCAAGCACATGAGCTTGGCGCAATCGCGCTTAGAGAAGCAGTAGCACGTATCAATTTAGATGTTGAATCAATCGATGACGTGATCTTTGGAAACGTTATTGGTGGAGGAGGGAATATTGCGAGGCTAACAGCGTTGCAGGCCGGTCTTCCTCTTACAATTCCAGGACTAACGATTGACCGCCAGTGTGGATCGGGATTGAATGCGATAAATCTGGCTGCACAAGCGATTAAATCAGGAGATGGAGATGTCTATGTCGTAGGTGGAGCAGAAAGCATGAGTCAGGCGCCATACTTAATGGAAAAACCATCTAAGCCATTTAGTACGATGCCACCACGATTCATGAAATCACGCCTTTCTCCTGAGGAAATTGGGGATCCTCCTATGGGGATTACGGCGGAGAATTTGGCCGAAAAATATCACATTACGCGAGAAGAACAAGATGCTTTTGCACAAAGAAGTCAAGAACGAATGGGGAAAGCAATGGCTGAAGGTTATTTTGACTCCCAAATTGCTCCCGTTCATGTACCTGTCCGAAAAGGCGATCCGATTAAAGTAACAAAGGATGAACATCCAAGACCTGAAACAACGATTGAACGTCTTGCTACATTACCTCCCGTATTTAAGAAAGGAGGAAGCGTCACAGCGGGGTCAAGTTCTGGTTTAAATGATGCAGCATCAGCCCTTATTGTTATGTCGCGCGAAAAAGCTGAAAGCCTTGGATTAAAACCACTCGCGGTAGTGAGGGGATATGCGGTTAGCGGAGTCGATCCGAATATAATGGGAATCGGACCAGTTCCAGCTACGCAAAAATTGATGAAGCAAAGCGGATTATCTCTTGAGGAAATGGATTTGATTGAGATTAATGAAGCTTTTGCCGCCCAGGTACTTGCTTGTGATCGTGAATTGAAAATGAATGAAAATGTTGTGAATGTTAACGGAGGCGCAATTGCACATGGTCACCCATTAGGTGCAACTGGAGCTATTTTAGCAACAAAAGCGATCTATGAGCTTGATCGTCGAGAAGGAAGATATGCGCTAATCACTGCTTGTATTGGTGGAGGTCAAGGAATAGCAACCGTATTAGAGCGAGAATAAGGAGGGATGAAATGAGGCTGCAGGATAAAGTTGCAATTGTCACTGGAGGCGGTGGAGGAATCGGTCGAGCAACCGCGATTCGCTTTGCTGATGAAGGAGCAAGGGTAGTCGTCTCTGATATTCACGCAGAATCTGGAGAAGAAACTGTCGAACAAGTTTGTAAAATGGGTGGAAATGCCATATTTGTAAAAACGGACACGGCAAATGAAGGAGAAATGAAAGCGCTTGTAGAAGAGTGTGAACAGCACTATGGTGGCCTCGACATTCTTTTTAATAATGCAGGTGTTAGTAACGAAGAAGTAAAATTAGCGGATGTTTCTGTTGAGGAATGGGACCGTGTAGTGTCGATAAATTTGAAGGGTGTTTTTCTTGGAATGAAATTTAGTATTCCATTGATGGAAAAGAGAAATGGTGGCTCCATCGTTAACACTTCAAGTCTATTGGGTTTTAAAGGGAAAAAATATATGGCCCCTTATAATGCATCCAAAGGTGGGGTTATTACATTAACAAAAAATGCTGCTCTCGAATACGGAAGCAAGAACATTCGAGTGAATGCCGTTTGTCCTGGAGTAATTGATACAAACATTGTGACACCATGGAGAGAAGATGAACGTAAATGGCCCATTATTTCAAAAGCCAACGCGCTTAAAAGGGTAGGACAACCAGAGGAAATTGCAAACGCCGTGCTATTTCTAGTCTCGGATGAAGCTTCTTACGTTACAGGAACAAGTCTTCTTGTTGACGGAGGCGGATTAACGTTTTAATTACTCGGAGGTGCAAGCATGAACGAAAAAAGTTGGACAAAGCATTACCCTGACTCCATTTCTAGTACAATTGATATCCCAAATGTATCGCTACAAGACATGTTATCGAAAACAGTAAAAGACTATCCAGATCAGGTCGCACTCTCTTTTTATCATAAAAAAATAACGTACGGGGAACTTGGACATCTTTCATCTCTTTTCGGATCAGCCCTTCAGCATACTTGTGAAATGCAACCAAAGGATCGCGTTGCGCTTATGTTACCAAATTGTCCTCAGTTTGCGATTAGTTATTATGGCGTGTTAAAAGCGGGAGGTACGATTACCCAGATCAATCCGATGCTTGTAGAACGTGAACTTCAGTACATATTAGCTGATTCTGGAGCGGAAACGATCGTAATCTATGATGCTCTTTATCCAAGGTTGAAAGCCATACAGAACGAAACGAATGTGAAGAATGTAATTGTTGTTTCTCTTCAGCCTACTGAAGCGAATTTCGCTCCTGATTTTACTTTTGACCAATTTGTTCAAAGTGCACAGGAGCAACTAAAAGAGGTTTCGGTTGATCCTAAAGAGGACGTTGCCGTTCTTCAGTATACTGGCGGAACGACTGGAAGATCGAAAGGAGCTATGCTAACTCACCGTAATTTGATTGCAAATGTTGAGCAATGTCTCGAATTTTTTAAAGATGAATTCACGTTTGGTGAAGAAAAATGTTTAACAGTCATTCCTTTGTTTCACGTTTTTGGAATGACCTCCTGTATGAATTTATCGATTCGAATTGGGGCAGAGAGCGTAATTTTGCCTAAGTTCGATGTTAATGAAGTTTTAAAAACAATAGAAACAGAGAAACCAACCATGTTTCCTGGTGTTCCAACAATGTATGTCGCTTTAACGAATCATCCAGATGCGGAAAAATATAATCTTGGAAGCATCCGAACGTGTAATAGTGGAAGCGCACCGATGCCGGTTGGATTAATGAAAGAGTTTGAACGAAAAACTGGAGCTAAAATTCTTGAAGGATACGGGTTAAGTGAAGCTTCTCCGACGACGCATGTTAATCCCCCTTTTGGTGAGCGTAAGCCTGGGAGTGTCGGCATTGGCTTTCCTTCGACAGAGTACAAAATTGTGGATTTAGGTGAAGGGAAAATAGAGGTGCCGTTTGGTGAATCCGGAGAGCTTATTATTAAAGGGCCACAGGTGATGAAGGGGTATTGGAATTTGCCAGAAGAAACAGCAAACACCTTGCGTGACGGATGGTTGTTTACAGGAGATATCGCAAAAATGGATGCGGATGGTTATGTTTCAATCATTGATCGAAAAAAAGATCTAATTATTGCTAGCGGCTATAACATTTACCCACGCGATATTGAAGAGGTTCTTTATGAACATCCAAGTATTATGGAGGCAGTAATTGTAGGTGTCCCAGATCCTTATCGCGGTGAGACTGTGAAGGCAGTAATTGTGAAGAAACCAGGAGCAACTTTGACGGAGGAAGAGGTTACTTCTTACTGTCAGGATGAAATGGCGCCTTACAAGGTTCCGAAAATTATAGAATTTCGTAATGAGCTTCCTAAAACGAGTGTAGGGAAAATATTAAGACGTTCCATCCGTGATGAAGCACGTCAGGTATAGGTTGGATGCTTTGAAGTAACCTCCATATGATATAATCTTAATCAATGTAGATTGATAGATTGAGAGGGTACTAGCATGAAACACAAACTAACTGTTAAAAGTATTGAGTTATTTGAAAAAAATGGATTTAGCGAAACGTCGATTCAAGATATTGTGGACGCAATCGGTGTTACAAAAGGAACGTTCTACTATTATTTTAAGAGTAAAGAAGCATTGTTAATGGACATCCATTCTTCTTATATCGATGGCATGATTAAGCAACAGAAAGATATTTTAGAAGATGTGTCTAAGAGTTGTAAAGAAAAACTCTATGATATGGTTTATATGCTCATCCATAACGTTGAATTAGAAGGGCACAGTGCGCGAGTTTTCTTTCGAGAAATGAAGAATTTAAAAGAAGAAAATCTCGCTGAAATCCTTCCAAAGCGTGATCAAATCCGCTATTACTTTCAAGATTTACTAAAACAAGGTGTCAAAAATGGAGAGTTTAGAAAAGATCTCAATATTGATATCGTCACGTTTGCCATTCTAGGTATTACAAATTGGACCTATCAATGGTACAAGCCGAACGGTCCAGTGTCAGATAAAGAAGTAGCAAGTATTTTTGTTGATATGGTTTTAAATGGGATTGAGGAAAGCAGATAAGCTTTCCTTTTCCAAAACATATGAAAGCGCTTGCGAATTATACATTCTAACCGGTTAGTTACTTTAAGGAGGAAACAGAATGAAAGTAGAAGAAATCAAAACGATAACAGTACTCGGAGCTGGCTCTATGGGCCATCAGATTGGTATGCTTTGTGCGCTTGGTGGGTATGAAACCATGATTCAGGATATCAATGAAGCTGCTCTAAAAGATGCAGGTGAAAAGCTTGAAGGAATAATGTCAAAGTGGGTTAAGAAAGGTAAAATTACTGAGGATCAAAAGATAGAAGCATTTGGAAGACTTCAATTTTCAACAAATCTTGAAGAAGCAGCGGTAAGAGCTGACTTCATTATTGAAGCCATAGTTGAGAAATTAGATGTGAAGCGTGAAGTGTTTGAAAAGCTCGATCAATTAGCAGATCCGAATACGATTCTAGCAACTAATAGTTCTACCATTGTGAACTCATTAATTGCATCCGCAACGAATCGTAAAGAGAAAGTCGTGAACATGCACTTCTTCTTCCCACCACTAGTTATGGACTGTGTAGAAGTGGTAATGAGTGAAGCAACTTCTGAAGAAACAGCCCAGCTTACGATGGCGGTTTGCGAGCGTATTAATCGAACAGGGGTATTACTAAAAAAAGAAATTTCAGGATTCGTTGCGAATCGGATTTTAGGTGCATTGCAAAAAGAAGCGATGTATCTGTACGAAGAAGGAATTGCTGATTTCCAAGATATCGACTTGATTTGTCGCAAAGCTCTTAATCACCCGATTGGGCCATTTGAATTAATGGATCTATCTGGAATAGATGTTGGGTATTTCGTGATGCAGCAACGTTATAACGAAACTGGAAATCCAGAAGACAAGCCCTCAAAAGCCATTGAGGATAAAGTGAAAGCTGGAACACTTGGAAGAAAAACAGGAAAAGGCTGGTATGACTATACAAAAGAAGGAGTGAAAAATTAATGAAAATGGTGACGTATGAAATTCATGAAAAGACGGCTATCGTTACGATTAATAATCCCCCTTTAAATGTGATGAGCAAACAAGTATCAACTGAACTTTTTGAGGTTTTTACAGAGTTAGAAGCGAATCAAGATGCTGTCGCAGTTATTTTAACGGGTGCTGGAAACAAAGCCTTTATGGCTGGTGCAGATATTAAAGAGTTTCCAGATTGGATTGGACAGTCTGGTTTTAAAAATATCGTAATGGAAACTCACCAAGTATTGAATTATTTAGATCATTTCCCAAAACCAACAATTGCTGTGCTTAATGGACTAACATTCGGTGGCGGTTGTGAACTTGCAATGACGTGTGATATGCGAATTGCAGAAGAACATGCTCAGCTTGGACTTCCTGAAATAAAGTTAGGACTTTTCCCAGGTGGTGGAGGCACACAGCGTCTTCCTAGACTTATTGGAGAAGCCAAAGCAAAAGAAATGATGTTCACAGGTGAACCGATTTCAGCTGAAGAGGCAGATCGGTACGGTCTTGTAAACCACGTGGTACCATCCGGACAAGGCATGGCTTATGCTCAGGGACTCGCTTCAAAAATAACTGGCCAATCACTGCAGGCTTTATCACGAATCAAAAAAGCAGTGAACAATGGTGCGCACCTTCCAATTGAATCTGCCGTTGAACTTGAAGCAGAATTGTTTGAAGAAGTTTTTCAAACAGAAGATATTAAAGAAGGCGTACAAGCATTTATGGAAAAAAGAAAGCCTGCCTTTACTCACAGGTAATAGAAAAGAGGAAGTTTAATGAGTGTGCATACAAGTGTAAGAGTACGATTTTGTGAGACGGATGCGCTCGGACATGTGAATAATACAAGTTATTTTATTTACTTAGAAGAAGCGCGAGTCCAGTTTTTTGATTATCTTGGTAAACGATCTGGAACAGACGATTGGCCGTTTATTCTCGTTTCTACAAAATGCGATTTTCTGAAACAGGCCTATTTCAAACAGTCTTTACATGTTGAAACGACTGTGAAACGTATTGGAACGAAGAGTTTTACCCTTATGCATCATATAAAAGATACGGCAAGTGATACCGTTGTAGCAGAGGGAGAAGCAACAGTCGTTTATTTTGATTTCAAAAAACAAGCGAGTGAAGTGATCCCAGAAGACTTACGATTAAAACTTGAAGAATCTTATCAGCTCCTCTAACTTGTTTTTTTTAAGGGTTGATGACTGAATATTATGTAATCAGGAGTGTGGCATATGGCTTATTCACACGATACGATCCCTGTCCGAGACGGAGAGGAGCTCGATAAACAGAAACTTGAGCAATTTATCAAGAAAAACATTAATGACCTGAGTGATGATCCTTTATTCGTTGAACAGTTCGGTACTGGGCACTCCAATTTAACTTATCAGCTATCAATTGGCGATTGGGAAGCGGTGCTACGTAGACCACCACTTGGACCAGTGGCACCGAAAGCTCATGACATGCAGCGAGAGTTTACAATATTAAAAGAATTAAATCCTATTTTTCCACTAGCACCAAAACCGTATCTCTACAATGAGACTTTGCTTGATGCTCCATTCTTTCTTATGGAGAGAAGAAGAGGCATTGTTCTTGATACATCATTTCCTGAAGGCTTGCAACCTACTGAGGATTTGTGTCGTAGCATTTCCGAAACGATGGTAGATACGTTAGTTGACCTGCACAGCATTGATTACAAAAAGACGAACTTAGCGGATGTTACTCATCCAGATGGGTTTATGGAACGTCAAGTACACGGCTGGATTAAACGATACAATCGATCAAAAACAGACGATCTTCCAGGTATTGATGAACTTACAAACTGGATGGCGTCAAATATACCTAAATCTCAAAGTCCTACCGTTATTCATTATGATTACAAATTAAACAATGCGATGTTCGCTCATGATGATTACAGTAAAATTGTTGGATTATTTGATTGGGAAATGACGACGGTAGGTGACCCGCTTGCAGACTTAGGGGCAGCGATGGGCTACTGGTTACAACAAGATGACCCAGATATTTTAAAAGTTGGAATGGGGATAGCACCAGTTACAGTGATGCCTGGTTTTATAACGAGGGATGAATTTATCCAGTCTTACGCAAATAAATCAGGGCGTGACGTATCTCAAATGAATTTCTATTTAACGTTTGCCTATTTTAAACTAGCTGTCATTTGTCAGCAAATCTATTATCGATGGAAAATGGGCCAAACAACTGACGAGCGGTTCCGACATCTTAATCAGTTTGTCGCTAGCTTAATTGCACATGCGCGTGACAATGCCAGAGTAAAGCGTTAGGAGATTATATGGGGAAAATACATGTAGTTTTGAAAAAGGAAGACATTGATCAGGCAAAAATAAGTGAAGATAAAATTGCCGTTGTTCTTGATATTCTGCTAGCAACGTCAACGATTACGTCTGCACTTGAGTTTGGTGCAGAACAGGTTATCCCTGTCCTCGATCAACATGAGGCTATGCATGTAGCGAAAACGTTACCTGAAGGAAGTTATTTGCTTTCAGGAGAATATGAAGGTCGGACGATAGAAGGGTTCCTTGACCCCAATCCTTTACAATTAAAAAAATCGGTCAAAGGAAAAACTCTCATTCTATCAACAACGAATGGAACCGTAGCGATTAAGCGAACAAGTGAAGCCAAACAAGTGTATGTTGCTTCTTTACTTAATGGTCACGCAGTTGCAAAAAAGCTTAATGATTATCACTTTGACGAAACGATCGTAATTGTTTGTTCAGGCTCTTCTGGTGAGTTCGCGCTGGAGGATTTCTATGGAGCTGGATATCTCATTGATCAAATGCTTTCTTCCGAACCTAATTGGGAGTTAACAGATTCGTCACGTGCTGCTCTTTCTTTTTATTCAGGTAGCGTCAATGGTGGGGAGGAAGTTTTGCTTTCATCACGTGTCGGTCAAATGATTAAAAAGTATGGTTTTCAGGATGAAGTAAGTTTCGTTGCTTCAGAAGGAATTTTTTCGATTGTTCCTTTCGTTAAAGGTCAAAAAACAGTCGTTCGAGAGGAGGTTCATCATGACACAAACCAGATCTAGTCGATCGGGAGCCGATTTCTTGTATCAGTCTTCTGGTTCTGAAGATATTTTTACACCAGAAGATTTTACGGATGAGCATAAGATGATCGCAAAAACAGCTCATCAGTTTGTTACAAAGGAAGTTGAAGCTCATAGAGAAACAATTGAAAATCAAGATTTTGATCAGGTTGTGACTTTATTAAAAAAAGCAGGAGAACTTGGATTGCTTGGCCACAGTATTCCAGAAAAGTACGGTGGTCTTGGGCTAGATAAGATATCAAAAGGGATTGTAGGAGAAGTTGTTGGGAGGACGAGTGGGTACGGCGTTGCCCAATCCAATCATACGTGTATCGCAACGCTTCCAATCACGCACTTTGGAACAAATGAACAAAAAGAAAAATACCTACCTAAACTTGCTTCGGGTGAATATTTGGGCGCTTATTGTTTAACGGAGCCGAATGCAGGATCTGATGCGCTAGCATCTCAAACAACGGCTGTATTAAATAGCGAAGGCACTCATTATATTTTAAACGGTACGAAGTTGTATATTACGAATGCGGTATTTTCTGATACGTTCATCGTTTATGCCAAAATTGATGGAAAGCATTTTTCAGCGTTTATTGTAGAAAAGGACTTTTCAGGGTTATCTCTAGGACCTGAGGAAAAAAAGATGGGAATCAAAGGATCTTCCACACGATCGGTCATTTTAGAAGATTGTCATGTTCCAATTGATCATCTTCTAGGTGAGGTAGGAAAAGGACACGTTATTGCACTTAATGTTCTGAATCTGGGACGATTCAACCTGGGCTCAGCTTGTACTGGAGGAGCAAAGCACGCGCTAAACTTAGCGTTACAACACACAAATGAACGCAAACAATTCGGCCAAACCATTGCAAGTTTTACGGCTACTCAAGAAAAGGTAGCAGTCATGATGGCTCGAATCTACGCTTCAGAATCGCTCCAATATCGCACAGCATCCCTTCTAGAAGAGGCGATGAAAGATTTGTACGATGAAAAGGACCATCGAATCGTAGGGAAACAAATGATGGAATATGCAGTCGAATGTGCGATTTGTAAAGTTTTTGGATCTGAAACACTGGATCAAGTTGTTGATGAATCACTTCAGTTACATGGTGGTGCAGGTTTTATTCAAGAATATCCAATTGAACAAATGTACCGTGATTCGCGCATTAATCGGATATTTGAAGGAACAAATGAAGTGAATCGCTTATTGATTCCAGGTAATTTACTCAAAAAAGCGTTGAAAGGCGAGCTAGCTTTAGAGGGGCTTGTTGAAAAAGCGAAAAGAGAGTTATCTTCAAAAGAAAAAGATTCATTAACCGAAGAAGATGCGATAAGAAGCATACGAAACGTGTTTTTATTGTGTGTCGGAGTTGCGTTTGAAAAGCATGGTGAGGAACTAATGAATCACCAGGAATCAGTGATAAAACTTGCTAATATAGCCATCATGCTATACGCAGCTGAATCTTCTGTATTACGTGCCGTAAAACATGCACAGAGAGATCACCATATTAAAAAAGCATTAACGAGAACATTCCTTGAGGAAGCACTTTTACAAGTGGAAGCGTCAGCTCGTAAATTAATCATGAGCTTACTTCCTACTCGTGAAAAAAGCGAGGTTATAAATCTAATTATTCGAGAACTTTCAAGTTATGATTTTGGCAATTCACTTGAACGAAATCGAATGATCGCAATGCATAGCTATGGAAAATTAAAGTACGAAGTTTAGAAAGCGGTGGGGAGAATGAATAGATTTTCAGGAAAAACAGCAGTGATAACTGGTGGCGGAAGTGGTATCGGTGCTATGACAGCTAAACGAATCGCATCGGAAGGTGGAACAGTTATTCTTGTTGGTCGGACTGAAGCAAAGTTAATGCAAACGAAAGATGAGCTTAAAGAATTAGAAGGTGATGTTCTTACTTTTGTTGCAGACGTAACGAGTCAAGATCAGGTCGATCAATTGTCCTCTTTTATTAAAGAAAAGACAGGAACCGTTCATGTCTTAATTAATAATGCTGGAGGATCTCAAGGATCGCCGATTCTTGAGATGACTGAAGAAAATTGGGATCATGCGCAAAATGCAAACTTAAAAAGTGTTTTTCTCGTCTCGAAAGCTCTCGGTAAACTGATGTTAGAAAGTGCCAAGAAGGAAGATCAAATGGACTTTTCTATCGTTAATGTTGCTTCCCTCTCTGGTCATAAAGCAGGGGCGAAAATTCCTCATTATAGTGCAGCGAAAGCAGCGGTCATCAATTTTACAAGAGCACTTGCAGTTGAACTATCACCTTACGTTCGAGTGAATTCAGTCTCGCCAGGGTTTATTGAAACACCATTAACTGAAGAAGGTTTAAAAAATGAAAAGTTCGAGGCGTCCATTAAACGGAATACAGCATTAAAACGAGTGGGTCAGGCTGAGGAAATTGCAAACGTGATTTCATTTACGGCTTCATCTGAAGCGAGTTATATGACTGGTTCAGATTTATTAGTCGACGGCGGATGGCTCATCGTATAAAAAAAAGGAGAGTGTTTAAAAATGGAAACGACTGTAAAAACGGAACATCTAAAAGTAAATGTACATGGTGCTGTGCTTCATCTTACGCTTAATCGTCCTGAGGCACTAAATGCGTTTAGCCCCGAGATGATCTTAGGACTGACGAAAGCTATTCAAGATGCTAAGGAGAACGATGAGATACGAGTAGTTATGCTCTCAGGTGCAGGCCGTTCCTTTAGCGCAGGTGGGGATGTTAAAACAATGGGGGATACAACCTCAACTGAAGTTTATGAACACATAGGTAAGTTAAATGAGCTCGTCCTTGCTATGAAGGATCTTGAGAAACCAATAATTTCAGTGATTCATGGTTTTGCTGCTGGTGCAGGCTTTAATCTAGCACTTGCTAGTGACATTATTCTGGCAGCTGAAGATAGTAGTTTTGTATTAAGCTTTTCTCAGGTTGGATTAATTTCAGATGGCGGGGGCCTTTCGTTTCTTCCTCGTTTAATTGGTCCTTATAAGGCGAAAGAGCTGTTCTTCTCAGCCCAACCCATTTCAGCAAAAGAAGCGAAAGAGTTGAATATTGTAAACCGAACTTATCCGATTGCTAGTCTCGAAGAAGAAGCGATGGCATATGCTGAGAAGCTTTCTAAAGGTCCGGGTAAAGCTTATGGTTTCATTAAGAAAATTGCAGATGCTTCACTAACCTCTTCTTTGTCTGAAGTACTTGAACAAGAGCGCATTACACAGGCGCTAATGGTAACGACAGAAGACCACAAAGAAGGAGCAAATGCATTTAAAGAAAAACGCGCGCCACAATTTAAAGGTAAATAATTTTCTGAATCTGGATTGAAGTTTTTCAATCCAGATTTATTCCTACATCTTGAATCCCCTTCATAAGTCCGCCGTCCCCCTAGTCTGGATCTCATTTAATAGAAGGAGGAAGATGATGGAGCTCCTTATCCAGCAGATTTTTAACGGACTTACAATTGGAAGCGTTTACACGCTTGTCGCCCTTGGTTTAACACTTGTTTTTGGCATTTTACATGTTCCCAATTTTGCACACGGTGCTTTTTATATGGTTGGTGCTTATATTACTTTAATGATGATGGTTGGTTTTGGTTTTCATTATTGGATCGCCATTATTGCTTCAGTGGCTGTTGTTGCTCTTCTTGGAGTTGTCACACAGCAGCTAATATTTAAAAAGTTAGAAGGCGCAGATGGGATGAGGATGATGGTTGCTGCCATCGGGATTCTCCTTTTTCTAGAAGCATTTGGTCAATTTATGTGGGGAACGGAATACCACAGAATGGACACTCCTTATGGATCGGTCGTTAATTTATTTGGTCTAACTGTAACGTTACAACGTCTTTTAATTATAGTTGCTGCTGTAATCCTTATGCTTGCACTACATTTTTTCTTAACGAAAACAATGATAGGAGCAGCCATTGTCGCAATGGCTCAAAATCGAGAGGGCGCGTTCCTTGTAGGTATTAATGCAAATCAGGTGGCTTGGCTTACTTTTGCGATCGCCGGTGGATTAGCAGCTGCAGCCGCATCACTAGCATCCCCTATTAATCTTGTCTTCCCGACTATGGGAAACCTGGTCATTATGAAAGCTTTCGTTATCATCATCATCGGTGGAATGGGAAGTATCCCCGGAGCGATTCTTGGTGGTTATTTGCTTGGCCTAACCGAAAGCATTGGGGCAACGTACATATCATCTGATTATAAAGACGTTATTGCGTTTCTTCTACTCGTAGTCATTCTAACAGCCAAGCCAACTGGGTTATTTACGAAGGGGGTTCAGTAATGCTGAATGTCTTATCGAAGCGAGTGCTAATCGGTATCGTTGCCGTTGCTGCTGTTTTATTTCCCCTCGTTTTTCCAAATATGTATGTTCTCCAATTACTTACGCTTGTGTTTATTTGGTCGATCGCGGTTTACGGATTTAATATTATTTCAGGGTACGTAGGGTATTTGTCTCTCGCACATGCTGGTTTTTTTGCAATTGGAGCATATGGACTTGGTCTATTAACAACCAAAGCAGGCTTGTCTTATTGGCTATCTCTCCTTCTGGCAGTTCTTATCACTTCTATTGCCGGGGCTCTAGTTGGAGTGATTGCTCTTCGAACAAAATCTCATTTTTTTGCTATTTACACCATGTGTGTAGGTGTCATTGTCTATCTTTTAATAGACAAGTGGGATAGCTTAACGGGTGGTGTTCGTGGATTAATTGGGATACCAGCACCAAGCAACATAGGGCCCATTACGTTTGATACATTAACCTCTCAATATTACCTTGCTTTGTTCTTTCTAACCTTTACAATTTTCCTTTGTTACCGCATTGTTCATTCTCTTCTAGGACGAACGTTTATTGCGATAAGAAACAGTGAAGAACTTGCCAAAACAATTGGGATCTCCATTATGAAAAACCAACTGTTAGCTTTTACCTTATCAGCTTTATTTGCCGGTCTTTCAGGTGCGTTATATGCTTCATTTATCCGTTTTATCGGTCCGCAAATATCAGCGATTACCGTAACATTTGAAATGCTGATGTATCTTCTAGTGGGTGGCATTGGAACGCTTGCAGGTCCTCTTGTCGGAACGCTTATTGTCATTTCACTTACTCAATCATTACAGTTTCTTGAAGAATATCGGATGCTTATTTTTGGTCCGGTTGTTGTTCTATTAGTTCTATACTATCCGCGTGGAATCACTGGAAGTATAAACGGCTATTTGCAAAGAAAGAAACAGCAAAGAGTAAAGATAGCGAATGAAGAACATGATGTGAAAAGGAAAGTAGGTGAGGCAGGGTAATGTTCTTTTCTACAGAGGGGATTACAAAACGTTTCGGGGGATTAGCAGCCGTTGAAGATGTAAGTGTATCGGTTGAAAAAGGTACGATTACGGCAATTATCGGTCCAAATGGTGCCGGGAAATCTACCTTTTTTAATCTAATTAGTGGGATCCATCCGCTTTCTTCAGGGAAAATTCTTTTCAAAGATCGTGATATTACAAAAATGCCCCCACAGCAAATTGCGCGTCTTGGAATCGGCAGAACGTTTCAAACGACTAACTTGTTTGAGCAATCGACCGTTCTAGATAATGTTCTAATCGGACATAGATTGCGCACAAAATCAGGGATATGGGATGCGATTTTTCGAACGAAAAGAGAAAAAGAGGAAGAAAAAAGGTCTTATCAAAAAGCACTCGACGCGCTGGAATTTGTTGAAATGATGCATGTTGTTGAGCATCCTGTCTCACTTATTACGCAGGAAGAGAAGAAGAGACTTGCCTTTGCTCTAGCATTAGCAACCGATCCAGAACTGGTTCTTCTTGATGAACCGGCCGCTGGAGTTAATCCTGACGAGACGGATGGGCTAGCATATTTAATGAGAAAAATGGCAGATCACGGTATTACTGTCTGTTTAATCGAACATAAGATGCCAATGATCATGAGCCTTGCTGATCAAATCGTTGTCTTAAATCATGGGAAGAAAATTGCAGAAGGGCGACCTGATGAAATTCGTCAAAATGAAGCGGTTATTCAAGCCTATCTCGGAGGTGAAGCGCATGCTCCAGTTAAACAATATTAATGTGAACTATGGCGCTTCTTCCGTACTTCATCATATTTCACTCGAAGTAAAAAAAGGTGAAACAGTGGTCTTACTTGGTGCAAATGGAGCTGGAAAAAGTACAATCTTTCGTACGATCAGTGGTTTGATGAAACCAGCTTCTGGTGATGTGGTTTTTATGGATCGTAAGTTAACTGGAAAATCGCCACACTCTTTAGTGAAAGAAGGGATCGTGCAATGTCCTGAAGGTAGAAAGTTGTTTCCACAAATGTCCGTTTACGAAAATTTGAAAATGGGCAGCTTTGTTCATCGAAAACGTCGCAAAGAAGTGGAACAGAGCTTAAAGGAGGTGTATTCCCTTTTTCCTATTTTATATGATAAGCGACATGAGGCAGCAGGTTCTCTAAGTGGTGGTCAACAGCAGATGTTAGCGATTGGACGAGCATTAATGGCCAAACCGAAAGTTCTTTTACTAGATGAACCTTCATTAGGACTTGCTCCCCTCATTGTGGAGCAAATGTTTCATATTATTGAGGATATCAATGAACAGGGAACAACTATTCTTCTAGCTGAGCAAAACGCCAATGCTGCACTACAAATTTCTAACCGTGGCTATGTGATTGAAAGTGGCAAGATTGTTCTTGAAGGAAGTAAAGAGGAACTTTTGTCTAATGATCAAATTCGAAAAGCTTATATTGGGGCATAAAAAACGGAATCGATTTGAATAGGGGGAAAACAATGAGAATCGGGATAAAGCTTTTTGTTTACATTGTGATGTTGGTCGGAATGATCGTAGTGGCGGGATGTGCGGCAGGTTCTGTTAGTAACTCTAGTAATGAAGGGGCTTCAAATACAAGTGAACCGAAAGATACGAGCAAGGATACAAGTGCAGATACGACATTCGAAAATACTTTGAATATTGGATTTAGTGGTCCTTTAAGTGGACCAGCAGCTTACTACGGAGAGAATACGTTAAGTGGTTTAGAGATGGCTGTAGATGAAATTAACAAGGAAGGCTTTGAAGTTGATGGCAAAAAATACGGGGTCAATCTCGTAACGCTTGATGATCAGTATTTGCCTAATGAAACAGGAACGAACGCGAGAAGGCTTGTTCAAGAAAATGATACGCCGATTGTTTTTGTTCCACATAGCGGTGGTGTTTTCGCAACACAAGTATTTAATGAACAAGAAGAATTTTTAATCGCAGCCTATACAAGTGAACCCAAAATTATGGAACAGGATAATTCACTTACTTTAGGAATTCCACCTGCGTACAGCGCATATCCTGAAGCTTTTACAAACTATCAAATGGAACGGTTTGGTAAGAAAATTGCAATGCTACCAACCTCATCTCAGTACGGCAAAGACTGGACAGAAGCACTAAAACCAGTTTGGGAAGAGAATGGTGGGGAAGTCGTTTTTGAAGGGTCCATTGATTTTAGTAAAGATACTGACTTTTTCTCAATTGTCACAAAAGCATTAAGCAACAATCCTGACGTGCTTTTTGTAGGGGGACCATCACAGCCAACAGCCCTCGTTATTAAACAAGCTAGAGAATTAGGCTTTGAGGGTGGTTTTATGCTGATGGACCAAGCAAAAATTGAGGAAATTGAGCCGGTACTAGGTGGACTTGATCAGTTAGAGGGGACAATTGGAGCACTACCAATTATTGATAGCGATGCGCCAGGTGCAGAAGAGTTTATAAGCCAATACAAAGAACGTTTTGATCGAATTCCAACTGCTGAAGGTGCATTTAACTATCAAGCGATGCATGTCATTGTCAATGCCATGTCTGAATCAGGTTCAGTCGAAGATCCAACGAAGATTATGGAGAGCATGGATGCAGCTATCCAATCACTACCTGATGAAAAGATGGTTTGGCACTTAACAGGTATTTATAATGGCGGTGCATTTGACTGGAAACCTGCTATTGGAGCAGTTGAAGATGGGAAAGTTGTGAAAGTGGAAAATTAAGAGAAATTGAAAGGGGATCTAACAAGATGCAAACAAATCATTTTCAATTCTGGCCAAAACGAGTACCCTATTCACTAACCATTCCTGAAACAACCATTTATGATAACCTCACAGTATCTGCTAAACGGTACCCAAATAAAGAAGCGATTCTTTATTATGGAGCAAAGATGACGTATAAAGAGTTACTTCATGAAGTCAATCAGACTGCAGCATTTCTTGAACAGTTGCATGTAAAAGAGGGAGAAAATGTTCTTCTTTTTATGCAAAATTCAGCACAGTTCGTAATTAGCTACTATGCAATTTTAAGAGCTAACGCCATCGTTGTTCCAATTAACCCAATGTTAACAGCAGAAGAGCTATCTTTTTATATTAAAGATTGCGAAATTAAAACTGCTATTGTGGGTCAGGAGTTATATGAGAAAGTAGAGCCTTTAGTGAACACAACAACTCTTACTAATGTGATTACGGCAGCCTATTCTCACTATGCTGGTAATGAAAGTGATATGCCTGCGGAAGTGGCTTTACTGGAAAAAAGAGTAAATAAGCCGAACCACTATACGTGGGAAGATGCGATTCATCATTCGAATGTACCTGGAGAATATGTACGTACGATCGATGACGTTGCGGTTATGCCATATACTTCTGGTACAACAGGTTTACCAAAAGGGTGTATCCATCCGAATCGCACGTTACAAGCGAATGCGGTAGGCGCCTCTCAGTGGATGAATATTACCGCGGATGGCATGCATCTTGTAACGCTTCCATTGTTTCACGTAACCGGAATGCTTCATAGTATGCATGCACCGATTTATAGCGGGGCACCAATGGTTATTATGACACGTTGGGATCGCAATTTGGCAGCGAAATACATTGAACAATATGAAGTTGCTAATTGGGTGAATATTAGTACGATGTTAATCGATTTTCTTTCGAATCCAAATCTACCAAACTACTCCATTTCATCATTGAAAGTACTTGCAGGGGGAGGCGCGCCCTTACCAGCTGCGGTTGGAGAGAAATTATACAACTTAACTGGATTACGATTTATTGAAGGATACGGGTTATCTGAAACGATTTCTCATACGCATTTCAACCCACCAGATTTTCCTAAACTCCAGTGTCTTGGTGTACCGTCATTCGATGTAGATGCACGTGTCATCGATCCAAATACAATGAAGGAGCTCGGTCCTGGTGAGCCTGGCGAAATCATTGTGAACGGTCCACAGGTGTTTGATGGCTATTACAATCGTGACGATGAAAACCGGAATTCATTCATTGAACTTGATGGAAAGTCTTTTTTCCGAACAGGAGATATCGGTCGCTATGATGAAGAGGGATACTTCTTTATGATTGATCGTGTGAAACGCATGGTCAATGCTTCAGGCTTTAAAGTTTGGCCAACAGAAGTAGAATCAATTTTATATAAGCATCCAGCTGTTCAACAAGCTTGTGTCGTTGGTGTACCGGATCCAAGGCGCGGCGAAACAGTGAAAGCTTTCGTCATTTTGAATGAAAATGATAAAGGAAAAGTTACAGAAGAAGAGATTATCGAATGGTCTAAAGAGCAGATGGCTGCTTATAAATACCCAAGAATGATTGAGTTTATGGACGCTTTTCCAACAACGAGTAGTGGTAAGATTTTATGGAGAAAGCTCCAGGATAACGAACGTCAAAAAGCAGAGGGAGTGAAGTAAGGTGGGGAAAACAGTCGAAACGGTTACTGGACCAATCGCGATTGATCAGTTGGGAAAAACACTAGTTCACGAACATTTTGCTTTTGGTTATCCTGGATTTAGTGGCGATATTTCACTTGGTGCTTTTGATTTCCAGGAGGCGCTTCGAGTTGGGATTTCAGTGGCTGAAAGTGTTATGGCACACGGTGTGAAAACCGTTGTAGATCCAACACCAAATGAATGTGGGCGAAATCCAGAGCTTCTTCAGAAAATATCAACAGAGACTGGCCTTCAAATTATTTGTGCGACAGGTTACTACTATGAAGGAGAAGGAGCAACGCCTTATTTCAAGTTTAGGCAAGGTCTTGGTACGGCGGAAGAAGATATTTACGAAATGTTTATAAAAGAAATAACAGACGGCATTGGAACGACTGGAATTAAACCAGGCATTATCAAGTTAGCGTCCAGTAAAGATCAGATAACTGGTTATGAGAAGATGTTTTTTAAAGCGGCTGCTCGAGTTCATAAAGAAACAGGCATTTCAATACTTACCCATACTCAGGAAGGGACAATGGGTCCTGACCAGGCGAAGCTGCTTGTGGAAGATGGCGTAAATCCACAGTCCATTATCATCGGTCATATGTGTGGCAATACAGATGCCGCATACCATTTAAAAACATTAGAATGGGGAGTGAACATCGGGTTCGATCGTTTTGGGATACAGGGACTCGTTGGCGCGCCTTACGATAAAGAGCGTCTCATTACGTTAATTGGATTACTGAATAGCGGATATGAAAAACAAATTATGCTCTCACATGATACCGTTAACTACTGGATGGGACGCCCCCCTGTTCTACCGGAACAAGTCGAAAAAATCATGGCAAACTGGCAGCCGGTGTATCTTTTTGAAGAGATAATTCCTAAATTGAAGGCAGCGGGTATTTCGGATGAAACGATAACTATTGTATTTGAAGAAAATCCGAAAAAGCTATTTTTATCAAAATCTAGTGTGAAAGCGTAAAAAAAAGCGAGGAGAACCCTCGCTTTTTTGCTTTAAATGTTTTGAGTTTCGTAAGGCTTTATTAATCCGTAGAGCGTTTCCGTATAAGGAAGTTTCAACTCTACCTTTTCCGCAAGACGTAACGCACCACCTTGAAGGTGTTCAACTTCAAGGTTATTTTTTTTCCTCTTATCTTGATGCATTGACGATGTTGCTTCGTACGGGAGGGAGTGAAATGATTTCATACGACGATCGATATCTTCCTGATTAATGTGAACATCGTAGTAGGAAGCAAGAGTTTTGATTTCCATCATCACATTCTCAACAAGTTTGAGCGTTTCAGGTATAGCTCGAATGGTTCCTGTATGTATATCTCCAGCTGTGGTTATACCAGACATAGCTGAAATAAACATATATTTTTTCCACATCTCTTCTTCGATGGTAGAAGTTAATTGTGAGTTGAAATTCGCACGTTCATTTATTTGTTTTAATATTGCGCAAATTTCTTTTTGTGATGGATGGAGTGGACCAAATATCAATTCATGGAGTTCGCTTGTATGATGGACATGCCCGCTGTTATCAAGTGTTGCAATAATATAAGATAATCCACCTAAAACGGCTTCTTCCCCAAGTTTTTCTTTTAGAATGGAAATATGTTCAATACCATTTAGAATGGGTAGTACCTTTGCTCCTTTTGCTACAAACTCTTTAAGTACTGGAATCGTTTCACCAAGGTGGTATCCTTTTACGCCCAACAATACTAAATCAGGTGAAGAAGCTTGAGAAGGGTTTGTCAGAAGTAGAGGAGATGAGATTCTTGTGTCACCTTTGACACTTGTAACCTGTAATCCTTCACGCTCTATTTGCTTTTTTCTTCCTTCACGTACAAAAAACGACACGTTCGCACCGCTTTCTATCCATCTGGACCCAAAATATGTACCAAGTGCACCTGCTCCAATGATAATGATATTCATAATCATCCTCCTTTTTCGAAATCGCTTTCTTTCTATTACTCTACTTATTTAGTGTCATAATTTCAAGAAGGCAGGAGATAAAAATATCGTAGAGAAATAGCTTAAGTGAGGAAAAGATTGAAAGGAATGATAAATATGAAAACCTTATCAGAGGGACAGTATGAAAAAGCAAGTGAATTTATAGCGCTACATGCAAGACCGCTCGACCGGGAGTTTTTCGCATACTGGAGAGGGAATGGAGACAAAGAGAGAGTTCTTCACGAACTTGAAGCTTTCCGAAATGAAGATGGTGGTTTTGGGAATCATATTGAGCCTGATTTTCGTTTGCAAGAATCATCTCCCTTAGCCACAACGGTAGCATTTCAATATCTCAGCCATCTTGGAGTAAACGCTCACCATCCGTTTATTGTTAGCGGTACCAAGTATTTCCTTGAAACTTTTCGAGAGGATAGGAAAGGTTGGCAGGCGGTGCCTAATCTTGTGAATGATGTTCCGCATGCACCGTGGTGGCATGTATCTGAAAAGGAATCCTCCTATTCTGCTAATCCTGACGCTGAGATCGTTGGATATCTCCTCCACTATAACGTGCAACATCATGTCACAAAAGAGGCGTTAAATATGGTACTGGATCATCTTAGTCAATTAAATGAATATGAAATTCATGAGGTGCAATGTTATCTACGCTTAGGAAGGCTAGCAGGCGCAGAAGTCCAGCAAGAGATTCACAAGAATATTGAAAAGAAATTATCATACATTGTGGATCGACCAGAAAAATGGGATCAATATGGAGTTCAGCCTCTTTTCCTGGTGGACTCTGTGCAATCGCCCTTTGCTAAAGAACTCAATCAGGAGTTGAATGTGAATTTAGATTATTTAATTGAAAATCAGCATGAGAATGGAAGCTGGGAACCAACCTGGACATGGGGACAATTTGAAAATCATTGGGAAATTGCTAAAAAAGAATGGCAGGGAATACTAACTGTCCAAAACTTGATTACTTTATCTAAATTTGATCGTATCGACAGTTCGTCTGTTTAGAAAAGAGGAAAGAAAGGGAACATAGTAGAGAGATATTGATTGAAAGGAGTTTTCTACTATGAAAGCAGTTGTAATCGAACAATATGGCGGTAAAGATGAGCTAGTTGAAAAAGAGGTGGCATCACCAACGCCGGACAAAAATCAGGTCGTGGTAACGAGCTATGCAACTTCAATTAACCCGATTGATTGGAAATTAAGAGAAGGTTATTTAAAAGAGATGCTTCCTTTTAACTTTCCTATTATTCTTGGGTGGGATATTGCTGGCGTGATTAAAGAAGTCGGTTCATCGGTTGAAGGATTCAAAGAAGGCGACCGAGTATTTGCCAGACCGGCAACAACAGCAAATGGTACATATGCAGAGGAAGTTGTCGTAGATGATCATTTGCTTGCCCATATTCCTGATCGTATTTCTTATGAAGAAGCAGCATCTGTACCACTTGTAGGATTAACCGCGTGGCAATGTTTAATTGATTTTGCTGATATTCAAAAGGGTGAAAAAGTATTGATCCATGCTGGTGCTGGTGGTGTAGGAAGCTTTGCCATTCAGCTTGCTAAGTATAAAGGAGCCTATGTGGCTACTACCGCCAGTGGCAAAAATGAAGAATATTTAAAGTCACTTGGCGCTGACAAAGTCATTAATTATCGGGAGCATGATTTCTCGGAAGAATTAGAAGAGTATGATGTCGTCCTTGATACAATGGGAGGAGACATACAAGAAAAAAGTTTTAACGTTTTGCGTGGTGGAGGTCGCCTTGTCTCAATCGTTGGTGAACCTGATCAGGAGAAAGCAAAAGAAAAAGGCGTGAGATCTGGGAATGTATGGCTTGAGCCAAATGGAGAGCAGTTGAAAGAGATCGCATCTTTGATGGAAAATGGTCATATTAAAGCAACGATTGGCCATCGTTTCCCGTTTAGTCAAGAAGGCATCCAAGAAGCACACGAGCTAAGCGAATCTCATCATGCAAAAGGAAAAATTGTGATTAATTTTAATAAGTAAAACGAAACAGCGGCTTAATTGCTGCTGTTTTATTTTGATATTTTATAAAATTTCATATACCGTACTTTATGTAAAATAATTTAAAAACTGTAATTAAAACAACTATAAAGCAATCAAAAGAAAAAAGAAAAAACCGGAACAAATTTGTCCCGGTTTTTCTCGTTAAAAAATAATATGTGCCATGACTACAATTATTGGTAGTGAAATAATCGTACGTTCTAGAAAAATAATAAATAAATCAATAAATCGAACAGGTACTTTAGAACCTAGCAATAAACCACCAACTTCAGACATATAGATGAGCTGGGAAACTGAAAGACTGGCAATTACAAAGCGGGTTAAATCACTTTCAATATCTGCACCGATAATCGCTGGTAAAAACATATCTGCAAATCCAATTACCATAGTTTGAGCTGCTTCAGCTGCTTCTGGTACTTGCATTAAATTAAGAATCGGAACGAATGGAGCACCTAGGTAACTAAATAGTGGCGTTGTTTCAGCAATAATTAAAGCAACTGTTCCAATAGCCATTACGATTGGGATTACGCCCATCCACATGTCGAGCACATTTTGAACGCCGCCTTTAATGACATTTGAAGCGCGATTATCTTCAGCAGTCTTTGTTGCTTGAAGGACTCCCCATTGAAAACGAGAGTGCCCCTCTGGAATAGTGTCATCCGGTGCTTCAGCCGCTGTTTCATAAGTAGTATCTGGCTTACGCGATAAAGGCGGTATTCTTGGCATAATAACCGCTGCTACAACGCCTGCTAGTACGATCGTTAAATAGTAGGGAATGAAATATTGCTCAAGCTTCATTTGTTGAAGTACGACAATACTAAACGTAATCGAAACAACTGAGAAGGTCGTTCCAATAACCGCTGCTTCCCGTTTTGTATAATAGCCTTCTTCATACTGTTTGCTTGTTAATAATACGCCAATCGTTCCATCGCCCATCCATGATGCAAGGCAATCAATCGAGGAGCGACCAGGGAGTGTGAAGATCGGTCTCATTATCTTTGTAAGAAGCGTACCGCAAAATTCTAACAGACCGAAATTTAAGAGCAGTGGCAAAAAGAGCCCTGCAAATAAAAATACAGAAAAGAGAATAGGAATGAGATCATTTAATAACAAACCACCAGTGGCATCTGACCAAATCCATTCAGGACCAACCTGATAAAGAGTTAAGATGGCAAAAATCATGCCCAGAACACGAGCAATTACCCAGACCCATGATACTTGAAGAAGACTTGTGAGAAATGGACGATTTGTTATCCAATCAGGTTTTGTGATAACTGCATAGGCACTTAGTAAAGCAGTTATCGAAATAATGATCGTCATAAGAGCGGATAGAGAAAAAGGAATGGCTGTTCCAAATAAGCCTTGTAACCAACCAGCCATTTTCGCTATTGGAATGGTAACACCTTCATCATTGGGGATTGGAATCATGAATAAGAAAATACCAATGAGAGATGGAATTATGAATTTTAATAAACCTTCTGAAGTTACTTTTCTTTGATGAGTACTGTTCACGTAGTGTCACCTCTGTCGTTTCGCAACGGATTTTCTATCAAACTAAACGTATTTTTATAAAAACATAGTTATGAATATAACATATCAACTCCTTTTATGTAACATGAAAATACAAACTCTTGAATAAAAAAAGTGTTCAGAAAAAAGCGACCAATTGCATTATATCGTGAAATCGCTAACAATTAAAGAAGTTATTAGAGATGGAAAGTTATCAATCGTAAACAAACCGACTATTATCGAAGCGAATCACATCAAGTTGTTATTCTGTTAGTTAAGGTTGATAAGTAAAGAAAAGAGGCAAGGATGTGGCATCCTTGCCTCTAGAATAAGTTTATTCTCATTTATTTTATCATCATCCATATTTATGCGTGTCTATGTGGATTCTCGAATTGATAAGATTCTTCAAAGGTTGAGCCAAAAAAGCATGAGGCACATTTACTGTATCCTTTTTGCCTTAAGTAAACAAGCAATTCTTGTTCATGATTGGCTTCAGTTCGGTCTTTAATCGGAGTATCGGGTAAATGACATTCATCACCAGCGTAAGCTGTCCTATGGACAATTTGTTTTTGGTGGTCAATCATGTATTTTCCCATATATATTTATCATATCCCATCTCTAATAAGTTTCTCTTAGTGTAACATACTAAAGATCACATTGATACATCCTAAACTTATTAGTATACCCGAAATAGGATAATATTATTACTATTATTGTGCATTTTTTTCTAAAAATTTTTTCCAGCTTTCATTTATATTATGTAAGGCTATTCCGATAAAGTAAAAAGGAGTTATAGAAGAATAAATCAGTTAGGAGGATCTAAATGCATCCTATTATTAAAAATGGAGATGTGAGCATCCGTTATCTAAAAGACGGAGATGGGAAATACCTTTTAAAGTGGTTAACAGATCCTGCGGTATTAACTTATTACGAAGGAAAAGATCGTCCGTATACGTACGAGAAAGTTTTAGAAGATTTCTTTTTAGATGACGATGAAACAAGATGCCTGGTGCTGTTTAAGAATACTCCAATTGGTTATATCCAATTTTATTTAATGATAGAGGTTGATGGGATCACACTTCCTACAAGCACTTATGGTATGGATCAGTTTATAGGTGAAACGTCGTATTGGAATCAAGGCATTGGGAAAATTCTCGTTCAATCGGTCGTTTATTATATTGAAACGACTTTAAAAGGATCTATGATTGTAATGGACCCACAAAAATGGAATGAAAGAGCGATTCGCTGTTATGAGCATGTTGGGTTTACAAAGGTAGGTGTTCTTCCGAATCATGAATACCACGAAGGTAAGTGGAATGACTGTTTCTTAATGGTTAATGAATTTGCTACATATCGAATTCAGCCGCTCTCTTGTATGCATCAAAAACAAGTGACAAAATTTTTTACTGAATCGTGGGGAAGTTCAGAAATGGTCATCTCGACAGGTACATACAAACTTCACGAATTAGAGGGATTTGTAGCCTGCAGTTCAACCGGAAAAATAATTGGCGCTGTCACATTTAAGCGTCACGATCGTGTTATTGAAATTATTTCTCTTGATAGTGTTTTAGAAAATCAGGGGATAGGCTCACGATTAATTATGATGGTAGAGTTAATCGCAGTAGAATATCAATATCCGCTCATTAGAGTGATTACCACAAATGATAATATGCGTGCTTTAAACTTCTATCAACGAAAAGGCTATCGGATAAAAGAAGTTATTCAAGGGGCAGTCGATCGGGCTCGACAAGCAAAGCCTGAAATTCCGCTAATTGGAGAGCATGACATTCCAATTCATGATGAGCTGGTTCTTTATAAAAAGCTTTCATCTTATTGAAAAGTTTGCATTAACAAAAGGCGAAAGGAAGAAATCGAAGTGGTATGGGTAGAAAATAACCGATTATCGAGTAGGGTCTTAGAAATGTGGGATAAACGATTTGTGCCGGGATATGATCTTTTTTTCTTTAAGCAGGAGCCTAGGGAATTTAAAGTCATTTCTAGAAAAGAAGGATATGATACGTTAAGTCTTGATGAGAGAACTTCATTTCTAACATGGAATGTTCACCATGAGGCCGAGTGGATAGCTAAAGTTTCAAACGAGTTATTTTTATCGCTTGATAAGGACAAACAGCAAAAACTTCTTCTATCACAAGTGGAATACGGGAGAGGTTATTATTTTAAGTATAAAGATCTCCTGACCCTCGATTCCGATCCAGCCACTGTAGCTATTTTGGATGATTGTTGTTTAATGTATAAAAAAGAAAAAATCGTTGTATTTCAAGGGTGGAGCTGGAGACAGTTACCCCTATCATTCAGATTTAAATTGTTAGAAATGATTTCAAGGAATTTCGTTTCATCGTCTTCTTTAAAAGTTGGTGAGGAGATGGGGAGTAGCGAATTGATTAACACGTTTATCAGTAGTAACGGACCTAATTGCTTTTCGTTTACTTTAATGAATCTTGATAAGGAAGCCGCTCAAACATATACCAAAACGTGGGTGAAAGAGAAGGAGTTTCTTTCTTTACTCAATAGCTATGGCTATCATGCTAAGGCAAGAAATCATGTAACGCCTCAGGACGTTCTTGTGTGGTTTCAAAATAATCAAGCTGTTCATGGTTGTTATGCTATTAGCGGAGCACACGTGCTAAACAAAAATGGACAAACGATGTTTCATCCTTATCAATGTCTACCGTTATCCGATGTTATGAACACTTGGAAGAGTTCCACACTCGTTATTTATAGTAAATAAACAAGCCCCTGACGAAAGTTTCGTCGGGGGCTTGTAAAGCGATTTATGCTTTTGTTACGTTAGCTGCTTGTGGTCCGCGGTTACCTTCTACGATTTCGAAGTTAACTTCTTGGCCTTCGTCAAGTGTTTTGAAACCTTCGCCGTTGATTGCAGAGAAGTGTACGAATACGTCGTCTCCACCTTCAACTTCGATGAAACCGAAACCTTTTTCAGCGTTGAACCATTTTACTTTACCGTTTTGCATAAAAAATTGCCTCCTAATGTACCTCATCGTACATAATTTAAAATTCACCATTTACCATTGTAATACGTTTACATTAAAAAACTGCAACTTTTGGAAGAGGATTTAACTTTGTTACCCTCTTTCGAAGCTACAGCTAATTTAAATCCTAAATATATTAATAGTAAAATGGTTTAAATATATAATAGCACCGGCACTTCTAAATTGCAAACCATTCTGGAAATTTATTTACCGATTTATCGGGCTGGAGCGCAATTTCTCTCGTTGCTGAATTGGAAGTGATGATCCAATTAGGGCTACCGCTGCTCCGCCAAATAAAACACCCTGAATACCTTCCGCAGCAAAAGAAATTAATAACAAAAAAATCACTAGGTCAAATAACGAGTCAAGTATAGATAGGAGTGAGATCGTTGTCGCTCTTACATGAGATGGAATGATGTTGTTGCTTAACTTGGAATAGATCGGATAGCGAATAGCACCAACCCACCTTAAAAACAATACCATGGACAAAATTATCCATAGCTGATTTTGAAATAGAGCAGCCAACAACAGTCCGAAAGCGGAAAGAAGACCGGACGTGTACATTAAAACTGAATAAGAAAGATTTTTATTTAACATACCGATACTTCTTGAAGAAAAGAATGCGAGTAAAGCACCTACGGCGTAAACTGGTCCGATAAAGTATACCGGAAGTCCTGAACCGATCATAAGAGGTTGGTCAAATTTCTCAAAAACCGCAACTGTTGGGATAAAGACGAGTGTTACGTTCAAAAACATAACTAAAAGCCGCGGTGCTTGTTTTATCACTCGTACACCTTCCAAAACATTTTCGATCGAAGTTCCGGGTATACTCACTTTACCAGAAGGCTCCTGAATAAAGAGCAAAAGAACGAATTCAACGATATAGGAGACCATGCTTAATAGAATCAGCAGCTGAAACTGTTCTTGTTCAAGGTCTCTTGCAAAAAATGAGCCAAACAGAACAGCGATCATCATAGCGATAAACCCTGCTGATTGGATTTTGCCCATAGCTTCATCCATTTTTTGCTGTTTATTATCTTTTTTTAATGACTCGTATATTAGCGCTTCGTCCGCTCCGGAGAAAAAAGTAACCGATAATCCGTTTAAAACGCTAAATAGCATAAACATTTCGAGGCTATTAGCAAGTAAAAGGATACCAATACTACTTAGTTTAATAATGGAACCTGTTAGAAATGACACTCGAGCACCAAACCGATCTGCGAAAACACCTGTTGGAATTTCTCCTATTAATACAGCACCGCTCCAGCATATTAAAAGAACAAGAATGTTTGCCTCACTTAATCCATTTTTTATATAAAATAAGGTTAAAACGGGCTGTAAGAAACTAATCGTTCCAAAAAAGTGTACCCAGAACAATAGGGTCAGATTACGTGTTGATAATGAAGACATGATCCTCCAACTTTCATTGTAAGTTCTGATAATGGAAAGACAGGAGGGAGTCATTTACATTAAAGCCATTCGTCCCTCCTGTGTATTGACATTAGCTCCAGAATTTTTAACATATTACCTTCTCCCTTCAATTAGTTAAGAGAAATTATAGCAAAACTATTCTCGTGACACGACTCATTTTTTGAAAAAAAGAATAAACCTAATTATTGTTCGATCTACCTATCGTTTTAAGGTGCGATTGGGTAACGGGAGGGAATGGAAATGAGGGATTCATCCGTTGCAACCTCCAAAAATGTGATTGTTAAATATTTTCTTTCTAATTACCATGCTATGTCAACCGTATTGCTATCGGGGATTGGTGGCTCACTTTATGAGTAGAAGGAAAGAATGACTAGCGAATTTACTGTTTTAGCCTATAATCGATCAGGGTATGTGAAAAGTAAGTCTGTTACAAGAGAAGGTATAGTTGGAGAAGCAACCCTTGAGTGATGTGCGACTCTATCCTCATTAGGAATAATGGAATAAATCAGTATGACGCGAGAGGATTTTTTGAAGGAAATCCATTCAGAGTTACCAAAGAAGTTCAAATTATGAGATCGTAAATTGCGTCATGCTTTAATTGACCACGAAACGAATTCATCTTTACCGAGCTGAAGAGGCTGAAATTCATCATATGGTGCGAGGCGAATAAATAAAGCCTGTTTTCCAGACAGAAATTTTCCATATCCTGTTTTCTTTAGATAACACAACACGGGCATCGAAAGAGATGGGGAGTATTTTGCGGAACATCAAATAAGTGCATATGTACCGTAGCCAGAGGCTATAGTATTTGAGAAAGTATGGGAGAAGTTAATTCAAAATTAAAAAAGTCTTTCTCCTCGTTCAGCTTACATAAAGGCCAAGGATGCAGGACAAAATATCCCCTATGTGCCCCTAGCTGATCATAAGAGGAATGGTTCTATTTCCGCATTTGAGCGAAATAGTGTTGCTGTGGTCGGACATCTTTTATAATGGACTTATACAAAAAAACAAAGGGGCGAGCGTAAATGACGATTCAAAACCCATCAAGGGAAGAGATTGGTAACATTCTAAAAACGAAGAAGCGAATTGCTGTTGTAGGTTTATCGAACAACCCTAATCGTACCTCTTTTATGGTATCTCAGGCGATGATGGATGCTGGTTACGACATTATCCCAGTTAATCCAACGATTGATGATGCGCTTGGAGTAAAAGCGGTAGATTCACTTAAAGAAATTGAAGGTCATGTTGATATCGTTAACGTCTTTAGACGAAGTGAGTTTCTTCCAGATATTATGAAAGATGCCGTTGAAATTGGGGCGGATGTTTTCTGGGCCCAACTCGGCGTGATGAATGAAGAAGCGTATGAATATGGAAAGAAACATGATATTAAAGTCATCATGGATCGTTGCATTAAAGTAGAACATGCGATGACGAAGTAAGATGAGGGCGTTTAGAACGCCCTTTTTTTATTTAAGAAGATAACTCATTTTTAACTGAGCGGTTATCACTAATTGACCTGTTTGGATTTGAGTTGCTTGAACGTCACTAAACATCCGTGGGGAAGGCGACAATGAACTAAGCTCAACAATTTGATGTGGTGAATGTGGAAGGACAATGTTAATTGCGTGTGCAATTGTTTTAGCTTTTTCCTTTGCATCTTTAATCGCAATGGCTAAAGCTTTTTGGTAGGCGATCGTTGGATCTTTTAACTCAAAACGAATATCCGAGACTACGTTTGCTCCTGAGGCTACTGCTGCATCGATCGCCGCTCCAGTATCGCTCACTGGCTCGACGTATACTTTAAGGAGATGCGTTACTTTGTAACCAAGAAAAATCTTCACGTTGTTTTCATAGCGTATGTTTTCTTCAATCCGATAATCGGTTGTTTGAATATTCTCTGATGGAATACCGAGAGAATGAAGAGACGATACAATGGAGGAAATGAGAGCAGCGTTTTCTTCTTGAGCTTCTGCTACTTGTTCTGAAGTTGTTGTAACTCCAGTAACAACGACCGCTCTATCGGGTGCAGCACTTACTTCTCCCGCTCCAAATACTGTAATGGTATGATCGCAAACACATTCATCATTGAACGTCATATTTGTCATTTTTCACACTACTTTCCAATAGTTTAAACTAATCATCAGGATTAAGAAGACAGAAAGAGTCTGTTTTGTTAAAATTTTAAGTAATCGTAAGGATTCGAAGGAGGAATTATGTTGCCAGAACAAATCATGTTAGAAAAGTATGCTGAACTTGCTCTTAAAAGAGGGGTTAATTTACAAAAAGATCAAATGCTTGTAATTAACTCCTCTATTGAAGGTGCAGAATTTACTCGAATCGTTGTAAAAAAAGCCTACGAAATAGGAGCGAAGACTGTACATATTAACTGGAGTGACGACGATCTTGACCGTTTATGGTATGAGAATGCCGCCCAAGATGTGCTTGGAAATGTCCCTGAATGGCGTGTGAAAATGTACGATCACTTTGCTGAAGATGGCGCTGCTATTCTTTCAATTCGCTCCACAAATCCTGATTTATTAAAAGGGATTGCTTCATCACGCATTTCTGCTTCAAATAAAGCGAGTGGCGAAGCAATGAAAAATTTCCGTAAGTATACGATGAACGACAAGATCACATGGTCCATCGTTGCGATCCCGAATGGAGAATGGGCAAAGAAAATTTTCCCAGAATCATCAAAAGAGGATGCTGTTGAAAAGCTTTGGAACCAAATATTTACCATTACGCGTGTCGATCAAACAGATCCAATTGCAGCTTGGAATGATCACAACGCTACTCTTGCTAAAGCAAGAGGTGTTCTGAATGATCGAAACTACAAGAAACTTGCTTATAAGGCACCTGGTACTGATCTGGAAATTGAACTACCTGAAGGGCATATATGGAAAGGCGGATCTTCCATTTCTGAGCAGGGCATTGAATTTAATGCAAATATGCCAACCGAAGAAGTTTTTACGTTACCACATAAATATGGGGTGAATGGTACGGTTTCTAGTACGAAACCATTAAGTTATGGCGGTAACTTAATCAATAACTTCTCATTAACATTTAAGGATGGTAAAGTTGTGGATTTTTCAGCGGAAGAAGGCTATGAAACGCTTGAAAATCTATTGAACATGGATGATGGCTCGCGGAGACTTGGTGAGATTGCGATCGTTCCGCACCAATCGCCTATCTCTCAATCAGGCCTTATTTTCTTTAATACGTTATACGACGAAAATGCTTCTTGTCATTTAGCACTTGGAAAAGCTTATCCGAGTAGTGTTAAAGGCGGAGCTGATATGGATGATGATGCATTGGATGGTCATGGTGTAAATAACAGCATCACGCACGTTGATTTTATGATGGGTTCTGGAGAACTCAATATTGACGGCGTCAAAGCAGATGGGACGACGGAAGCGATTTTCCGAAACGGTAACTGGTCAATTAATGTCAAATAAGCAAAAATGCTCTCGCTGATTAGCGAGAGCATTTTTGCATCGTAACCTCTTATAAATTGCAAGTACTATCCAGTTCTTTCTATAATAGAGAAAAATAGTGAGTGGTGGTTTACGTGAGTGTTGAAAAGTTATCTGGTATACGTTTGAAGAATTATATCTCTTTTCGTAAGGATCCATTAGGTTTTTTATCAAAAACCCGTGATATAGCGGATTTCGTAGAGCTCGGTGCTTCTTCTTTTATCGTGCATCAACCTGAGGCAGTTAAACAAATCCTTGTTATGAATGCAGAATCTTTTCAAAAAGGGAGCTCCGCTTCGTTATTGAGCCAAACGATTGGGCGGGGGCTATTAACCTCAGAAGGCAAAACGCATGCGCGGCAGCGAAAAATGATGATGCCTGCTTTTCATAAAGAGAAAATGACTCAATATATCTCAATCATCCTCGAAGAAACAAAACGGTTTATCGATGGGTGGGATGATGGAGAAGTCATTTGTATTAGCTCAGAAATGATGAGGTTAACGCTAAGAATTATTATGAAAGCCATGTTTGGTCAAGATATCTCAAAGAAAGAAAGTATCAAACTTGTCACAGCAGTGACCCATATTATCGAGAAATCTGCATCTGACTTATTTCTCCCTTTCCCATCACCAGAATTTGTGCCTACTAAGCGGAACAAACAATACAAATTAGGAAATAACCGCTTAAATGAACTGGCCGATCAGCTAATTCAAAACACACCCAAAGGCGATCATTTACTTTCACTCCTTCAAGAATCAACTTATACTGACGGATCTCCTCTTTCGAGCGAAGAAGTGAGAAGTCAAATCTTAACAATGCTTATTGCTGGCCATGAAACAACTGCAAACGTGCTATCATGGATGTGGTATGAACTTTCAAAAAATGAGGAAATTGAACAGCAGCTTTTAAAGGAATGGAAAGAGGCAGGAGAATCAGGTATTCACCAACACGATCTTACACATCTGTTTTTTAAAGAGACGTTAAGACTCTACCCTGCAGCCTGGGTCATATTAAGAGAAGCGATTGTACCAGTTGAACTAATGGGGTATCAATTTAAATCGGGGTCATCGTTTTTGATTAGTCCCTACGTTATGCATCGCAATCCCTCATTCTTTGAAAATCCGGAGCAGTTTTCCCTATACCGAATGAAAGAGAAGCATGCCCCATTTGCTTATTTCCCATTTGGTGGAGGACCTCGAAGCTGTATCGGAAGTCAATTCGCTACTTATGAGGCTCAATTAATATTTTCAACAATAGGAAAAAGCTTTCATCTTCAAAAACTGCACGATCGCCCTGTACTAGCAGAGCCACTTGTTTCCCTACGGATCAAAGGTGGTCTCTTAATGAAAGTGCATAAACGAAAATAATAGGTGATAAGATGGATGAAATCATTAATGTGTCAGTACGACCACTTGTTGAGTATGCATTACGAAGTGGAAGTATTGATCATCGTTTTCGAACAGCGACAACTATGACGGAAGGAACGCGACTTCATCAGATGGTTCAAAAAACGTATGGTGAATTGGATAAAAAGGAAGTGCCGTTTGATACCAGGTTCCATTACGAAGAAATGACCTTTCATATCGAAGGACGGTGCGATGGTCTCCTAATGAACGGTGATCTCTATATGATTGATGAAATTAAATCGACATCACTCCCGCTCTCTGATGTGAATGAACAGACACACCCCGTTTACTGGGCACAAGCGAAATGTTATGGGTATATGGCTGTTGAGAAATATAACCTTGATCAGATTACCATTCAATTAACGTATATTCAGTCAGAATCAAATGACATCATTCGATTCCAACATGATCTAACAGCAAGCGATCTACGAGCTTTCATGCTGCGCATGATTGAGCAATATGCCCCGTTTGCTAAGTGGAAGCAGAAACATACTATGATGCGAAACGAAAGCTGTAAAGCTCTTTCGTTTCCTTTCGATACATACAGAGAAGGTCAGCGAAAGTTAGCAGGAAGCGTCTATAAAACAGTACAGGAGGAAGCGACGCTGTTTGCGATGGCGCCGACTGGGATTGGGAAAACGATCAGTACGCTATTTCCTGTTATGAAAGCATTGGGGGAAGGGTTTGGTAAAAAGATTTTCTACCTTACCGCGAAAACCATTACGAGGGAAACCGCACAGGAAGCTTTTCAACTTATGGAGGAGAAAGGCCTCCACACTTCTTCCGTAACCATTACAGCAAGAGATAAAATCTGTTTTAAAGAAAAAACAATCTGTCAAAAGGATTATTGTGAATTCGCCGATGGATATTACGATCGAATAAACGAAGGAATGCTTGATCTTTTAAACAATGAAACGCGTATTACCCGAAGAGTAATTGAACAATATGCAGAGAAGCATCGATTATGTCCTTTTGAACTATCCCTTGATTTGTCTTATACAGCAGACGTGGTTATTTGTGATTATAATTATTTATATGATCCTCGCGTTTCGCTAAAAAGGTTAATTGATGAACAAAAGAAGCAAACGACCGTACTAGTTGATGAAGCACATAATCTTGTCGATCGTGCGCGAGAAATGTATTCAGCAGAATTAACGAAATCCCCATTTCTAAACTTGAAGCGCGCTTATAAAAATCATGACAACGCTATTTCGGATGTTGCAGCTAAGCTTAACCGTACGTTCCTGGATTATCGGAAATCGACTCAAAATGGATCTCTCGTTTTGTCAGAAGTGGATGAAGAACTTATTGTGCAACTTGATACGTTTGTACAAGAAAGTGAGAAAGAGTTGCTACAACAAGGAAGTGATGAGCTTCTTTTAGAAACGTACTTTTTAGCGCAGAACTTTATTCGGATTGCAAAGCTTTACGACGAACGCTTTATTACCTATGTGGAGGCAGGAAAGTTAGAGGTGAAAATCAAGCTTTTTTGTTTTGATCCTTCCAATCTGCTTCAAAAAATGAGGAAAGGATTTCGAGCGAACGTTTTTTTCTCAGCAACTTTTAGTCCTTTTTCATATTATCAAAATATGCTCGGTTGGAGAGAAGAGGATTATGCGGTACGAATTCCATCTCCATTTCCGCGTGAGCATGCGGAAGTATTGATCGCTCCCCTTTCCACGAAATACCGGGACAGAGAACGAACGTTGCCATCACTTGTTTCCCTTCTCGAAAATGTTGTTGAAAGGAAGCCGGGGAATTACTTATTCTTTTTCCCTTCATATGGGTACATGGAAGAAGTGTATAGCGCATTTACCGCTCCCGCTCAAACAGAAACGATGATACAAAAAAGCGGCATGACAGAAGAGGAACGAGAAGGTTTCTTAAGCGAGTTTTCGTCTGATCGTGAGACAAGTTTAGTAGGGTTTGCTGTAGTAGGTGGAATTTTTTCTGAGGGAATTGATTTAAAAGGCGAACGTTTAACAGGTGTGGTGGTGGTCGGGGTTGGATTGCCAAACTTTGATACGGAACGCCAATTAATGAAAACCTATTTTGATCAAGATGGGAAAAATGGGTTCGAGTATACGTACGTATATCCTGGCATGAATCGTGTGCTCCAGGCAGGGGGACGGCTCATTCGTACTGAATCGGATCATGGTCTATTACTCCTAGTTGATAATCGCTATTTAGAAAAACAATATCACCAATTACTACCTTATGAATGGCAACATTACAAAGTCTTAAAGGAGCCTTCTATGTTTCTTCTATGATAATGTAAAAGTTGTTTTAAGACCTGCTGGAAAAGTAGTAATCGTCCAATAAAACAAAGAGAATATTTGATGACTATGATTTATAGAGTTATTTGAATGTAATTCTGCTCATTTTTTGAGAAAGAACAAGGATATTGATAAGCATGCCGTTCAAATTGGACGGCATGCTATTTTATTATGTTCATATTTAACACCCCTGTAACTTTTTAATTATTTTAAAATAATTAAATATTTGAAATATAAGACCGAATAGTAGTTATATTGACGATTTATAAACTCTTTTTGACTTTATTAAAATATTAAAATATTATAGTAAAGGAATAAGGGAGGTAGTAACATGTCATCAATGAATAAACAGAAAATTGTGGATAGCGTGCCTCAAAAAGGGTTCTTTGGACATCCGAAGGGATTATTCACTTTATTCTTTACGGAATTTTGGGAGCGCTTTTCCTATTATGGAATGCGCGCCATTCTCGTATTCTACATGTACTATGAGGTTTCAAAAGGCGGTCTGGGTCTAGAGCAAAACACAGCTTTAGCCATCATGTCGATTTATGGCTCACTTGTATATATGTCCGGAGTAATCGGAGGCTGGTTGGCAGATAGAATATTCGGAACGTCTAAAGCCGTCTTCTACGGTGGAATATTCATCATGTTTGGTCATATTGCTTTATCATTTCCAGGAAGTTTAGCGATGTTCTTTGTTTCCATGGTATTGATCGTTGTCGGAACAGGATTATTAAAACCGAATGTTTCCACTGTTGTCGGTGAAATGTACAGCGAAAGTGACACGCGTCGCGATGCAGCTTTCAGTATTTTCTATATGGGTATCAACCTTGGTGCATTCATAGCTCCACTAATCGTGGGTAAACTTATGGAAACAAAAGGATTCCATTGGGGATTTGCGGTTGCGGCCGTCGGTATGTTCATAGGTCTTGTTGTATTCCTGATCACAAAGAAAAAGAATCTTGGGCTTGCTGGTACTTATGTACCAAACCCGCTTGGACCAGCTGAGAAGAAGAAATATGGATTAATTGCAGGGTTAGTTGTTGTTGGTCTTACTATCATTTTAGGTATTACAATTCCTGCAGGCTTATTCACATTAAACGTATTTATTAATTTAGTAGGTATCTTCGGGATTGTTGTTCCAACCATATACTTTACCGTAATGTATTATAGTCCTAAAACAACACAAACGGAACGTTCCAGAGTCATCGCTTATATTCCATTATTTATTGCAGCGGTTATGTTCTGGGCAATTCAAGAACAGGGTTCAACCATCCTTGCAGTTTACGCAGATAAGCGAACTGAACTGGAATTCATGGGAATCAGTATATCTCCAGCTTGGTTCCAATCGTTAAACCCGTTATTTATCATTCTATTAGCCCCAGTGTTTGCTTGGATGTGGATGAAACTTGGTCATCGTCAGCCATCGATCCCGAAGAAGTTTTCGTTCGGTCTATTGTTTGCTGGTTTATCATTCTTAGTGATACTACTCCCTGCATACTTCGGTGGAGAAGATTCACTAGTAAGTCCATTATGGCTTGTGCTTAGCTATTTGATTGTTGTACTTGGTGAACTATGCTTATCACCTGTAGGTCTTTCGGCCACAACCAAATTAGCTCCAAAAGCTTTCTCTGCTCAAACGATGAGTCTTTGGTTCTTAGCTTCAGCTGCCGCACAGGCGTTGAATGCACAACTTGTTCGTTTCTATACACCAGAAACAGAAACGCTGTACTTCGGGGCAATCGGTGGTATGGCAATCGTATTGAGTATTGCTCTATTCCTGCTTTCACCTAAGATTCAGGTATTGATGAAAGGTGTAAAATAATTGTTTAACCCTCTGAATGTTTTCAGAGGGTTTTTATATACTTGAAGGGTAACTATCTGGAAGTTTAGGCTTCTGTTTTATTTTTGTGTTCTTTTTCGTTATTAGAATTCTAGCCCGTTTTGGTAGCTAAATACACTTGTTTCGACACCTGAAGTTACAGCTACGAAAAAAGAGTATCAAATCGACCTTCAAATCGATAGGCAATTACACTTTTTGCACTCCAAAACTGAACTACTTATCATTTGAGTGGGTTTTTTTTATATGAATGAAGGAGAGAATGGCTGCAAATGAATGATTTAACTAAGGTGGAGATCGAGTTTTACATCTTAATTCTTGCTGCTTAATGATCAATAATCAACAATTTTGAACCATTACATTTTTAATACATTCTTAAAGTAGTAGTTTAGTTTTGTGAAGCGAAGGTAATGGTGAAGGTGATAACGAACTTTCGAAGGAGAACGTCAATGAATATATATCTAACCATTCTACTATTTATCTTAGCCGCTATTGCAACGTATTTTGTTGCAACACGCCTCGCTATGTACGGCGACGCCATTAGTGAAAAAACGAAAACATCTTCTGCTTTTATGGGAATAATTATTGGTGCTGCAATCTCTCTGCCTGAATTAACCTCGAGTGTAACCGCAATTGCCATTGATAGTCCAGATCTAGCTATTGGTAATTTACTTGGGAGCAACTTATTTAACCTATTGGCTCTAGCTGTCCTCGACATGGTTTATCGTCGTGAACAGATTATGGGACAAACTGATCTAGGAAGTAAACTATATATTTATCTTGTGATTGTGATGACGCTTATAGTGGTTGCTGGATTATCGCTCACACTTCCAGCAAGTATTTTTCATATCGGATATAGCTCAGTTATCTTAGTGCTTGTATATTTTGTTGGTGTGAAATGGATAAATAAACAAACAGAAGAAAAAGTAAAAAGAAAAAGCCGAAAAAACGAAAAATACGGAGAATTTTCTTACCGAAGAGTTCTTACGATGTTCATTCTTTCTGCTCTTGGCATCATGATCGTAGGAACAGTTCTTACATTGACAGCCGATCGAATTGCAGAAAGCACGGGGCTTGGTGCATCTTTTGTAGGGTCTTTCCTTGTTGGGGCAAGTACCTCTTTACCTGATGCAGTAAGTGTTGCGACTGCGTTGAAACTACGAAACTATAGCATGGGGGTAAGTTCACTTCTCGGAAGTAACGCATTTAACATTATGCTACTTTCCTTTACGGATGCGATCTACATTAAAACGAATATTTTTCAGCATGCGAGTCCATCAAATGTGATAACAACCGTTTCTTCTATTGTGGTTGTGCTCGTTATTTTGTATAGCATTACAAGAAAGAACAAACGGAGTACCCTTTTTTACATGTTGCCATCGATCTTAATCGTAGTGATCTATTTTATCGCTACATTCACCGTGTATACAATGAAGTAAGTTGTAGAGGAATTTCCTCTACAACTTTTTTTATGGCTTGCTATCTCATTTATGGCGGTGATGGAAACGCTCACCTAAAAAAGTCGGAAAATATTTGCAAGTTTTAAGTCAGAATACCCGTGGAAACCCCTGTCATAGATTAATTTTTGGAGGTTCAGGCAATGTCAAAAGGAAAAAGTATTCATGCATTAATTATTTTGTTGTTTACCCAGTTCGTGTCAGGTGGGGTAACAAATACAAAGGGAATTGTGCTCGATAAAGTTGAAACAGATATCGGTCTCGATATGAGTCAATTTGGACTCGTTGTTTTAATTTTTCAACTTGGATTTACGCTCGCTAGTTTAATCTTTGGTTATTTAACCGACAAAAAAGGATTAAGAATAATGGTGATCTTCGCCACAATTGTGATGGGACTCGGTTTTGCGGGGACAGGCTTTGCGCCAAACATCACTTTCTTTCTAGGTTTTTATATGTTAATCGGATTTGGTTTGGGTGCGCTGGGCGTTGCGTCTAACGCGATTGTACCCGCTGCTTATCCGGAGAAGCAAAACCAAATGTTTAATTTGGCAATGGGTATTTATGGGCTTGGTATGATCATTTTCCCTCAAATTCTAAACTACATGTTCCAGTTTGCTTCATGGCGCTATTTCTATCTTGCGATTGCTATTCTAAACATACTTGTGATTTTCTATGTAACGTCTGTTAAATTCCCAGATGGAAAAGCGGAAAAAATCAATTTGAAAGCATTTATTCCTATGTTAAAAGATGCGCAGATGATCTTTTTAATGTTCTTCTTGATTTTCGAAGTGTCTGCTGAAGTTTCATTCACAAACTTCTTTCCACCCTATTTAAAATCTCTTGAACTTGGAGGGATTTCAAATGAAGCAAAATCGGATATGGTTGCTACCATTCTTTCGCTATTTTCGGTTTTCTTTATGATTGGCCGACTAAGTGTCGCTTATCTTGCCAACAAAATCAACGAACGCTTAATTATGATTTCATTCTCATTAGGTTCAGTGATCATCGTTGCTATTAGCTTCTTTTTTGCAAATCAAGTTCCGTACTTGTTTGCAGGAGCGGGACTGTTTTTCTCAACATTATTCCCAACCGCAACCGCTTTTGGAACAACTATTTCAAAAAATCCAGGTACAGCACTAGGATTGATTTATGTGGCTTCTGGTATAGGTGGTGGTATCGCGGGGTATATCATCGGTATTGTTTCTGAAGCGTTTGGTGCAAAAGGTGGATTCAGCCTTGTCATTGTTTTCCTTGTATTGATGTTTGTCGTATCACTATTCTTAAATTCAGGTAAGTCAAAGCAAACCGTTAATGAATAAGGTAACCATAAAAAAGCCGCCGGTAGATTACCGGCGGTACATTTATATTCATCTATTGGGAATAGAGGAATGACTTGTTAAGCTACCTGTGGACGCTTGGATGTTTTCGAAACGGCAGCGTAAATACGAGGTGAAATAAGGGCAGCTACAACGGATAACAGGATATCTTTAGGTAGCGGGGCCAGCATCCATAACCATGCCATACCGTAAGTAAATCCTTCAGGAGCGTCAGCCCAAAATTTATACGCATAATACATATAATTTGTACCAAGGACATAATTCAAGATAAATGCAGTGAAACTAGCAATCATAAACGTTATGAAAGTGGGTCTAGATTTTGATTCAACAATTTTACCTGCTACATATGCTACTAAAATATAAGATAGAATAAATCCAAATGTTGGTTTAAATAAAACGCCGGGACCACCTGTGAATTGAGCAAATACCGGAGCACCCGCAAGGCCAACTAGCGTGTAGACAATCATCGAAATAGATCCAAGCCGACTACCTAATAATAAACCTGCTAAAATCGCAAAGAACGTTTGTAAAGTAATGGGTACGCCGCCTACTACGAGAAATTGAGCAATATTTGCGCCTACCGCCATTAATGCAGCAAACATTCCTGCATAAACTAAATCAATTGTTTTCATCTTCCTCATGACTGAACCTCGCTTTCATTATCACTATAAAGAATCGTAAAAGAAAAAGTCATTTGTGTCAACATATATTTTATTTTAGTTAACTTAAATTAAGCGAAGTTAACTTAATTCAATCATATTTCAAAGTAACAGAAGTTTTAATTAGTAAATTCCAGCTTATTTAACACCGAAAAAGTAAAAAGAGTTAACTTAATCAGTTCGGGGAATTTATGAGAATGCTGTTTGCTTTGTTTGAATAGAGTAAGTAATTACCAATCGTTTATGAGTTGAATTCCTTTCTTAAGAACATAACGATCCAGTGGAATATTAGAAAACGTACTACTTTATAAAAAATTTATGGTAAACTTAGAGCGAAAGTATGTTGAAAGGAGCCTCTATATGAACATGCTAAGAGGAACCATTCTGTCTGTTTTATTGCTTTGTTTCGTACTTGCCATAAGCACGGCCTTTGCAAATGGACAAGATCAGAACCTTGCTTATGAAACTGGAGAGGTTCAAGAAAAACTAATTCGATATGAGAAACCACAAGTAACAGCAGAAGTGGACCAGAAAACAGATACGAACATGAATGAAGATGATGAAGAATTAACAAATGAAGATGCAGTAGAGGCGACAAACGCGCCGGTAGAAAAACCTTATTATTATCTTATTGTTAATAAAACTCCTTATTTAGCCGATAAGTCTGATTGGGAGTCGGTTGAAGAAGGTCATATCGTTACACTCGGTTATGAAGAAGGTAACGTGCATGTCGTGAAAACAATTGATGAAGAATAAACATTAAGGTACAATACGGTTCGATGTTTTTTTCTCTCCTGCCAATGTGCAGGATTTTTTAATACGTTAAGAATGAGTGGGTTTCTATCTTAACAAATGGGTGGGAGTGCCTGCCTTTTGTTAAGATAGTCAGAGATCATATGAATGAAACGAACGCAGTAAGAGGCTGTAAAAGACTACCCGACTATTAAAAACAATCAGATCTGGCAATGCTTTAAAAAACGGATTGGGTACAAAAAAGATAGAAACACCCGTTCTCATATGGTAGGCTAGTCTATACAGCAAGTTGAAAGGGGAAAAACATGGTAACAAAACAAAAGCAGGAATATAGTGATGATTCAATCCAGGTTCTAGAAGGACTGGAAGCGGTGAGAAAGCGCCCTGGAATGTATATCGGGAGCACTGACTCAAGAGGCTTGCATCATCTTGTTTATGAAATCGTAGATAATTCAGTTGATGAAGCTCTTGCTGGCCATGGAGATGAAATCAACGTTACCTTATATGAAGATAATAGTGTTAGCATCGAAGACAATGGTCGTGGGATGCCTGTTGGTATGCATAAACTAGGAAAACCAACTCCAGAAATCATTTTAACCATCCTCCATGCAGGTGGTAAATTTGGACAAGGTGGCTACAAAACGAGCGGTGGGTTACACGGTGTTGGGGCCTCGGTCGTTAATGCTCTTTCCGAATGGTTAGAAGTAACGATTCATCGAGATGGTTTTATCTTTAAACAGCGTTTTGAAAATGGCGGGAAACCAGCAACAACCCTTGAAAATATCGGCAAAACGCGCAAAACGGGAACGACGATTCATTTTAAACCGGATCCAATCATGTTTAGTACATTAAATTATAATTACGATACATTAAGTGAACGCCTGCGGGAAGCAGCGTTTTTATTAAAGGGATTGAAAATTGAACTAGATGACAAGCGTCACGACCGCAAAGAGGTCTTCTATTATGAAACCGGTATCGAAGCGTTTATCGACTATTTAAATGAAGATAAAGAAACACTTCATCCAGTTGTCACGTTTACCGGAGAGAGTAACGGCATTGAACTGGATTTTTCATTTCAATACAACGACGGGTTTTCAGAAAATGTCCTTTCTTTTGTAAACAATGTCCGAACTAAAGATGGCGGGACACATGAGTCAGGTATGAAAACGGCCATTACACGTGTGATCAATGACTACGCAAAGAAAGTGAATCTTTTAAAAGAAAAGGACAAGAACCTTGAAGGAAATGACATCCGAGAAGGCTTTACAGCAATTGTCTCTGTCCGTATTCCAGAAGAATTGCTTCAATTCGAAGGTCAGACGAAAAGTAAACTAGGGACAAGTGAAGCGCGGTCAGCGATTGATGCGATTGTTTCCGGACAATTTTCGTATTTTCTAGAAGAGAATCCATCCATTAGTGAGATGCTCATTAAAAAGTCAATTAAAGCCGCCCAGGCACGTGAAGCAGCAAGGAAAGCACGTGAAGATGCGCGATCGGGTAAGAAAGGGAAACGCAAAGAAACCATTCTTAGCGGTAAACTTACCCCCGCCACTTCACGGAATCCGAAGAAAAATGAACTGTACCTTGTTGAGGGTGATTCTGCTGGTGGTTCTGCAAAACAAGGACGCGATCGACGAACACAGGCAATTCTTCCACTACGTGGAAAAGTAATCAATACAGAAAAAGCGAAGTTGCAGGATATTTTTAAAAACGAAGAGATTAACACCATTATTCATGCGATTGGAGCGGGAGTTGGTCCTGATTTTGATATTGAAGATGCAAACTATGACAAAGTCATTATCATGACCGATGCTGATACTGACGGCGCTCATATTCAGGTGCTTCTATTAACGTTTTTCTACCGCTACATGAAACAACTTGTGGAGCATGGAAAAGTCTTTCTTGCGCTTCCACCTCTTTACAAAGTTAGTAAAGGAAAAGGAAAGAAAGAAGTGGTTGAGTACGCATGGGATGAAGAAGGTATGAAAAAAGCGATGAAAAAGGTTGGGAAAGGCTACACGATTCAACGCTATAAGGGTCTTGGTGAGATGAACGCCGATCAATTATGGGAAACAACGATGAATCCCGAAAGCCGCACGTTAATTCGTGTGAAGATTGAAGATATTGCTCGTGCCGAACGACGCGTTTCCGTTCTTATGGGAGATAAAGTCGAACCGCGTAGACAATGGATTGAATCGAATGTGGCCTTCGGATTAAATGAAGATACAAATATCATCGAGAATGAAAACATTTCCATTATTGAAGAGGAGGCGTAACATTGGCTAACGCAGAAAAATTTCTAGATCTACCGCTTGAAGATGTCCTTGGTGACGCTTTTGGGCGGTATAGTAAATACATTATTCAAGACCGTGCCCTGCCCGATGCAAGGGACGGTCTGAAGCCTGTACAACGCCGGATTCTTTATGCAATGCATCATGAAGGTAATACAGCAGAAAAACCGTTTCGGAAATCAGCGAAAACGGTTGGTAACGTTATTGGTAACTACCATCCACATGGAGATACATCCGTGTATGACGCTATGGTCCGAATGACTCAGGATTGGAAGGTACGTAACATTCTTGTGGAGATGCATGGGAATAACGGAAGTGTTGATGGAGATCCACCGGCTGCCATGCGTTATACAGAAGCACGTTTAGCAGCCATTTCATCTGAACTCCTTCGCGATATTGATAAAGATACGGTTGAATTTGCACCTAACTTTGACGATACACAAAACGAGCCGATCGTTTTGCCTGCGCGCTTTCCTAACTTGCTTGTCAATGGCTCAACTGGGATATCAGCAGGGTATGCAACAGACATCCCCCCGCATAACCTTGGTGAGGTCATTGATGCAGCCGTTATGCAAATGGAGAACCCTGACGTTACGCTACAAGAGCTAATGGGTGTTATTAAAGGACCTGATTTCCCAACAGGTGGAATCGCTCAGGGAACAGAAGGCATTCGGAAAGCATTTGAGACTGGTAAAGGCAAGTTTATTTTACGAGGTAAGGCAGAAATTGAAGAAGTACGTGGAGGACGTCAGCAAATTGTTGTGACAGAAATCCCGTATGAAATCAATAAAGCGAACCTTGTTAAGAAAATTGATGAACTTCGTGTTGATCGCAAAATTGAAGGCATTTCAGAAGTGCGTGACGAAACGGACCGTACGGGGCTTCGATTTGTTATTGAGTTAAAAAAAGACGCCGATGCAAGCGGCATTTTAAAATATTTATATAAAGCAACAGATCTTCAAATTACGTATAACTACAATATGGTAGCGATCTACAACAAGACACCGAAGCAAATGGGTTTAAAGCAAATCTTGAAGGCCTATATTGAGCATCAAAAGGAAGTCGTCATTCGACGATCTGAATATGATTTAAGACGTGCCAAAGATCGTCAACATGTTGTCGAAGGCTTAATTCGCGCGATTTCGATTTTGGATGAAGTAATTGCCACCATTCGTTCATCAAAAGATAAGCGTGATGCTAAAACCAATTTAATGGCGCAATACGACTTTACAGATGCTCAGGCTGAAGCGATTGTGAATTTACAGCTTTACCGTTTGACCAATACCGATATTACGACGCTTCAAAAGGAATCGGAAGAGCTAAGTCAGCTGATTAATAAGCTTGAAACGATTCTCGGTAGCGAGAAAAAGCTTGTCAATCTCATTAAAAAAGAGTTACTTGAAATTCGCAAGAAATACGTGGATGATCGCATGACCGTTTTAGAAGACGAAATTGAAGATATTAAAGTGAATCTTGAAGTGATGATTCCTTCTGAAGACGTGATTGTAACCGTGACAGAAGATGGTTATGTGAAGCGAACAAGTCCACGTTCATATGCAGCATCTAACGGAAAAGACTTTGGAATGAAGGAAACCGATACGCTTCTACGTCAATTTGATAGTAATACAACTCACACCATCTTGCTCTTTACGAACAAAGGAAGCTATCTTTATTTGCCTGTCCATGAGCTACCTGAAATCAGATGGAAAGATCTTGGGCAGCACGTCGCTAACATTGTATCAATCGAGTCTGACGAGCGAATTATTGAAGCCATGGAAATTAAAGAGTTTAAAGAAAATCAATACCTAGTCTTTGTAACGAAACAGGGCATGATTAAGAAAACAGAGCTTTCTCAATACAAAGCACAGCGGTATTCTAAACCACTGATGGCGCTAAAGTTGAAAAAAGAAGATGAGTTGATAGACGTATACTCCACTAATGGAAGTAAAGAAGTTTTCCTTGCTACACATTTTGGATATGGACTCCGATTTAAAGAAGAAGAAATTAGTCTAGTTGGTCAACGGGCGAGCGGAGTAAAAGGCATTAACTTAAAAGATGACGATTTCGTCGTGAGCGGAATTATTTATGAACCAACTGCGAAGCACGACATATTCCTAGCCACACATCGAGGGGCTGTGAAGAAAATGCAGCTAAGTGAATTTGAAATTACAACGAGAGCAAAACGCGGTGTTGTGATGTTACGTGAACTGAAATCAAATCCTCACCGTGTCATTGGAGCTGCAGCTGTAACAAAACAAGATCTCATTATGGTTCGAACGAAAAAGGGAGAACCAATAGAGGTAGATCCAGCAACATATCGACCAAATGATCGGTATAGCAACGGATCATTTGTCGTAGACGTGAGTGAAACGGGCGATGCAGTGGAAATTAAGAAAGTTCATAAGCCTATATAAAATCTAGAGAACCCGCCTAAAAAGCGGGTTTTCTTTATATATGAACAAGGAAATTTGTGATATACTAATTGGTATGCGAACATATGATTGCCACCCCTCTAAAATGGCACTTTCCAATCAAACAAACAAGAAAACACAGATGAAGGAGGAATGAGATGGAGGGGAAAACCCATGCGATTGGCGGTATTTGCTTAGGTGTTGCCGCGCAAAGCTACTACATAACAGACAAGCTCGATGCACCAGAGCTGATTGTTTTCTATGGAGCCTGTCTTTTCGGTGGCCTTCTGCCAGACATTTGTCATCCAGGGTCATGGACAGGCAGAAGAGCTAGAGCCTTATCGAAAGGGATCAGCCGTTTTTTTGGTCATCGAACGATTACACACAGTATCCTTTTTATTATTCTTATTTATTGGTTAACGTCAACGTTCACCTTTGAATATGATCATCTTATTCAAACTGGTATTTTAGTAGGGATTGTAAGTCATATTGTGCTCGATGCCATGACAGTAAGAGGTATTCAATTATTTTATCCTATTCCGCTTCGCGTTCGCTTCCCACTTTATTTGAAAACCGCTTCGAAAGGAGAAGGTTTCATAACAAGTTGTCTCATTATCCTAACCATTATTATGCTATACAACCAGGTGATGATTTCATAAGGGATAGGTTGTTATTATTACTAATGTAAGCCATATTACAGACCTGTTGAACATTTTCATGTATGTTTTATTTATGAGAAGAATACAACAGAGAGGATGGGGAGATGAAGCGTCAAAAGGGAGTATTAAAATGGGGATTAATCCTAATAACGATCGTGATCTTAATTTGGTTCAGCCGATCTTATCTTAATTTTAGAGTGGAAGAAATCAGAGATTGGATTTTATCATTCGGTATACTTGCTCCAATTGTCTACATGGTTATTTACACGATACGCCCCTTGCTTTTCTTTCCGGCGTCCGTGTTATCAATTGCGGGAGGACTAGCGTTTGGATCAATGTTCGGTACAATATATACCGTAATCGGAGCAACTGGAGGAGCGGTTTTATCATTTATCGTTGCTAGAAAACTAGGAAAGTCAATCGCCAACAAAGATTGGCAGGGCAAAGGACGAAAGTTACAAGAACAGCTTGAGAAAAATGGATTTTTCTATGTTCTATTTTTTCGGTTCGTTCCGCTATTTAACTTTGATTTAATTAGTTATTCTGCTGGTTTATCTAAAATACGGTTTACTTCATTCTTTTTCGGTACGCTAATTGGTATTATACCTGGCACATTTGCTTACAACTTTTTAGGAAGCAGCCTTGTATCAGGTGATCCAAAAGTTATTGCGCTCGCTGTTGGCGTCTTCATCTTACTATCAGTTATACCAATCTTAATTCGCAATAGAGTGGAAGAAAAACGCGTCATTAGGTAAATAAGAAAAAGGAGCAGGCTGCTTAGACAACGCCTGCTCCTTTTTATGACTGTATTTCTTTATTTTTAGCCTGTTTTGAAGCTTTCCTAGTTCGTCGACGGTCCATGATAAGATAAATGATTGTAGATACGAGAAGCAGGCCATGTGTAAAACTAAACTCGGCACCGTAATAATCACGGTTCCAATAAGAGACAACTCCAGGAATAATCGTATAACTGAGCGGATAAAAAATCGGAACAGCATCGCTTACATGTGTGAAAAAATCAACAATGACATGCAAGAACCATCCCCACACAAATCCAGAAAAAGGCGTCACCTTAAAGCCTCGATGAACGATCATCAATAGCATAAAGGCAAGTAACCAGATGACAATCGAATGACCTAATTGGCGGAGTACAACAACTACAGGATGTTCAAATAAGCCATGGATAAAATAATGCACAGAGAGGTTGATTTGGGGATTCATGATTTTTTGAATACTACGTTCTATTAATAAGTATAAAAACATCACATAATAAATAATATCAGGTGCGATGCCACCGATGACAATGTATTTAATCGTTCGTCTGCTTTTCTTTCGGAAAAAGAAATAACTCCAAAATGCATGGTGAAGTGTATTCATAAGGTAAACCCTCACTTTATTGGTCAGCTATTATCCGTTCTTTCAAAAAAGGAATTAAAGATTACTTCTCATTTTACCATCACTGTAGCTAGCTGTCTTTGGTAAAGGGGTTTTAGCTATTATGCATAAGCAAGAACTCTGACAGATAAGTTAAGATTTGATAAAGTAAAGATGGACTATTGAACAATTGGAGGCACATGATGAACGTATTTGACGAACGAATTAATCGATTTGATACACATTCAGTAAAGTGGGATCATACTGAAGCCATTTTTGAAAAAGAAGATCTTTTGCCAATGTGGGTAGCGGATATGGATTTCCGAGCTCCACAACCCGTCATTGATGCTCTCACAACACGCATTCAGCATGGGATATTCGGTTACTCGATGCCAACAGAAAACACAAAGTCTGCGATTCAAGGTTGGTTGAATAGACGGCATAATTGGTCAATTCAGCAGGATTGGATTGTATTTACACCAGGTGTTGTGCCTGCATTATCGGCAGCGGTTAATACGTATACGGAAAAGGGAGAGAAAGTGGTCATCCAGTCTCCTGTGTACTATCCGTTTCGAGATATGGTAGAGAAGAGTGAGCGGGAAGTAGTTGATAACCCACTTGTAAGAAGAAGCGGCAAATATGAGATGGATTTTCATGATCTCGAACTGAAGCTTGCCGATCCGGAAGTGAAGATGCTACTTCTTTGTAATCCTCATAATCCTGTAGGAAGGGTTTGGAGAAAAGAAGAACTTATGAAGCTTGCTGAGCTTTGTTTCGCTCACAATGTATTAATCGTCTCTGATGATATTCACTTTGATCTTATTTTTAAGGGGTATCAGCATACGTTAATTTCATCTCTTTCAAATGAAATTGCAGCTAATACGATTACATGCATTGCACCAAGCAAAACATTTAACCTAGCAGGCATGCAGCTTTCGACAATTATTATCCCTGATGAAGAAAAGCGGGAGAAATTTAACGCGTATATGGGGAAATTAGGTTTGTTTGCTCCTAGTCCATTTGGAATCACTGCAGTAGAAGCGGCTTATAACCACGGGGAAGAATGGCTTGATGAACTTATGGAGTACTTACAAGGTAATCTTTCCTACCTTACTAAATTTATAAATGAGCGACTTCCGCAAATCGATGTGATTGAGCCTGAGGGTACTTATCTTGTTTGGTTAGACTTTAATAAACTTGACATGTCTCATGAGGAACTTGAGCAGTTTGTGCAAGGGGAAGCAAGGCTAGCACTTGATGAAGGCTATATTTTTGGAGAAGGCGGGAAGGGATTTGAACGTATTAATATTGCTTGCCCGCGATCAGTGTTACAAGAGGGATTAGAACGATTGGAAAAAGCGATAAATTCAAAAAAATAGCGAAGTAAAACGCCCTGGGAATTCCAGGGCGTTTAAAATATAGTTACATAAGAAAATTCCTTTTTTTTAACGGGCGGAGAGGTAACTCAAGTACGGGTGTATATGTATGAGACTTATTCATTGAAAAAATATGAACGGATGGAACAATAAATGGTACAAACTCGTCTAAGGTGTGTTCGGCATCTTGCTTTATGTTAAAGAAGTGATCGTCTGACATTTGTTTGTTTTTTTGTAAAATTGTTAAATGCGGGATAAAGTCCGTTACTTCATAGTGCTGTTTTTGTTCATGAAGAGATGGTTTAATCGCATCTACAAACAACAAATGAAGAGTAATAATCTCTTTGCATAAGACCGTATTAAATAATACAGATGTGCCAAATGTAGCTGGTGCGCCTAGCTTTAATTCAAAAGCGGGAAATCCTCGGCAAATCTGTTCAATTGTAGGAACCCAATCTTCCGTTGCTGTAAGACCGCTAGATGCTTTAACCGTTATATGAGGTGGAGAGGTTTCAGTATAATCCCACTTTTGCCGAAAAGATTGAATTTTGTTCATAACTTGAGGAGGAGGGAGGACGGCAATAAAAAACGGCATGAGCATATCTCCTTCGTTTGATCAGTCGATAAATAAAAGGAACGTAACAAGTAAAGATTCTATGAGACTATAACACTAATTCGCTAAATAATGGGTTACCCCTTTAAACTGTTATCGTTATTTCGAAAATCAATCAATAGTACTATTAAAGACGAAAAAGTGAAAAGAAAATTATAAAAAAACTCCCATAATTGAGTGCATTCTTTTTAAATTTTGTTATGATAAAAGAGGTGAAGCAGAAGAGGTTTCACCTAAGTGATAGCTGGAAAAGGAAAGCGGGTGATTTGTATGAAAAAAGCATCAAAAGGACTTCTAACCATCCTACTTTTCTCTGTTCTCGCATTTGGTTACCTAAAATCAGCTGAAGTTTATATAGACTACAAAAACGATAAATATGCGCACACTGCAAGTGCCACAAGCATTGAAAGCAGCTTGCATCAAAAGATCGATGAACAGAATATTTACGAAATACAGGTACATAGAAGCGAACAGCAAAAAGAAGAAATTATTACATCAAACGAAGATGAATCGTACCTTGTCAATTGGGTTAACAATCTTGATGGATCTGATTTAACACAATTAGCAAATCATCGAGTTCAGGTTGATGATGCAGACTTCATTATTTATTTAAAGACAGGAAAAGAAATTAGAATTAAGTTAGATGAAAACAATGTGGTCGTTTCAAGAAATGATAATGATAACAAAGTATTTAATTCATATTTAATTAGTCATTTTGATTTAAGTGATGAAATATCACGTATTTTAGAAATCGAATAATTTTTCAATTCCGTCTCAATATCTTAAGTTTACTTAACGATTGAGACGGAATTATTTATTATTCGGTGACTTCCTATAATATATATTATGTAAACTTAAATAAAAAAACGCCGATAAATAACCTTCTCTTACGTCCCTAATTTGATCCAAACATTTGCCACTTGTTTGCTACAAGTCAGCAGCATTCAGGTTGATCTGAAGACGTTGCAAGAATTAGACCACGAGAGTCTCTCTACCACTTCCATTTCCGCTCATGTGGAACCACAGCAACAACGGTTCGTTATAACATCCACAAGTTAGAATTAAGCTTTTTCTCTTAATTATACATAATAATTTCAAATGCCAAATTTTGAGATATCTAGTCTCGTGACTCTTTCCGATTTTTACCTTATACATAAAATAGTGTAATACCATATGGAAAGTAGGATACAAATGTTTAATAGAATAAAATCATTCTTTTATAGGTGCTTGAGGCCTATCAAGAAATTCAGCTGTGAGATTGGCCCTCTTCCTCCTATGGCTAGACGTGTGAAAGCCTTTATCATCCGAGTAAAAGCAAGTAAATTTCACAAAAAAATGCGTTTGTAGTCTCTCACTTGTAATGGTGATGAGAAAAGATATCCGAACAAGATTGCCAGTTTTTCAAAAGCTTTACCGCATAACGATCTTGGAGAGGTAGATTTAGATGCGTATAACGACTATATAAAAGCTTTGAAATCAGGAAACCCGGATGATTTCGAGAGGATTCCACTAGGCGGTGAAAGAAAGCTTGTCAATCCGCAAGCGGCTTACGCTTACGAAATGGCCGGACCTGATAGTCATCAGCTTGTCACCCCACCTCCACCAGCCTTCAGCAGCGCAGAAGCAGCAGGTGAAATGGTGGAGCTTTACTGGCTGGCTCTTTGTAGGGATGTTCCGTTTACTGATTATGATACGGACCCTTTAACGATGGAAGCAGCCGAGGATTTAACGAACCTTTCTGATTTTCGTGGTCCGAAAATCGATGGAAAAGTTACATCAAAAACGTTATTCCGTGGAGATATTCAAGGTGCTTTGGTGGGACCATATATCTCACAATTCCTATGGAAAGACGTCCCATATGTTTCGAATACCGTCGCCCAACGATACGAGACGACCATTCCGAATGATGATCATCTCATATCCTATCCGAATTGGTTGGCCGTTCAAAATGGCTCTGCACCACCCACTTTTAATGAATTTGACCCTATTCCTCGTTATATCAGAAATATACGAGATTTAGCGGAATACGTTCACCGGGATATTACGGTGGAGACTGGATTGACAGCAGGCCTCATTCTACTCAGCTTTGGCGAGGAAGCATGGGACTCGAATAATCCTTACCTTAATTCCGATACGCAGCTTGGATTTTCAACCTTCGGTGCACCACATGCCTTAGATTTTGTGACAAGAGCAGCCCGACCGGGTTTGGAAGCAGCCTGGTTCCAGAAATGGCTCGTACATCGCCGTTTACGTCCGGAGCAATTTGGAGGACGTATTCATAATGAATTAATCGGGGCAGCTGATTATCCTATTCATCCAGATGTACTAAAATCAAAGGCAGTAACTCGAATTTTTGAAAAATACGCCACATATCTCCTCCCACAAGCATATGAAGAAGGTTGTCCTACTCATCCATCTTATCCTGCTGGACACGGTACGTTCATAGGCGCTATGGTTACGATGCTTAAGGCTTTCTTTGATGAAACCTATGTGATCCCTTCTCCTGTTATGGCAAGCAGTGATGGTCTTTCACTGGATCCGTATGAAGGACCTCCCCTTACAGTTGGTGGAGAACTGAATAAATTAGCGATGAATGTTGCCCTTGGAAGAGACGGAGCAGGTGTACACTATAGCAGTGAAGGACTTAACAGTTTACAGCTTGGAGAACAGGTAGCTATCGGGATCTTACGAGATTATAGAAAAACGTATAACGAACAATTCGAAGGCTTCTGTCTTACAAAGTTTGATGGTACCACTATCACCATTTAATAAATGGTATCCGTTGGGGAAAAAGTATATAAAATTCCTAAGAGATATTTATAAAAAAAATCAATCTCATATTAGTAAACGAGTTAATAAGGCCACTCTTAGATCTTTACGAATCTATTTGTGGCTTTTCATTTAATTTCTTTCCTTACCTCTTTTGTAAATTAGTTTATTTACACAATACGAACAAATGTTCTCCGAGGTGATTTTGAGCACTTTTATCCAATAAATGTTTTATTAGGTATTAAAAGCTCGTTTCAGAATGAACTTTTTGTTTTAGAATTTAGTTCACCTTGGATCAAAGAAACATCCTAAAAAACCGCTACCTCTCTTCTATCTCATCGTTTCTATCCATTTTTATATTCTTGATGAACCATCTTTTTGTTCACTTTATTTAATGACTTTTCCAAAAATCTATTCTTTACACATACATAAATAAAACCAACCATAGGGCTTTAGGTCCTTTGGTTGGTTTTGTCTGGTCTTATGACGATTAATTATAAGATGGAATAAAGCGTTGTATTTGCTATTGTAATTAAAGTGATTAACAACGTATTTAGGAAGGCTCCTACATAGACATTACCTGTTTTTCGATAGAAGTATCGATTGAAGATTGAAGCGATCAACAGTGCTGGTACAAGAGCAATCATAATGATTGAAGAAAGTGATTCTGAAGGATAACCAGCTGTTCCTGTGATAAACAACAATCCATAATGGTAACCTAGGTAAAGAATGAGACCGCCTACAAAATGTAGTGCAGCTATCACGTATCCTTTTAGTCCCTCGTATTTAGCGCTAGCCGTATTCATATTCACAGAGAGCCCTACAATAAAGTAGTAGATTAAGAAAAGTGGTGCATATTTTAAAGTTGCGATGACATGTTGACTTTCAAATGTTTTAACAGCAAATGTCCAGAGGCGGAAATCGGTTTTGAAAACAGTATCAACAAAATAAAGTACCGCATAACCTATCACAATAGCTACGCCTGCTGTTAGAAGTGAAGCAATAATTGTTTTCACGCTTACCTTAAGACTGTAGTTTTCAATCGTTGCCCCTTCTGGTTTTTTCGAAACGAAGTGGTAACACACCATGATCATCAATGTCACGATTGCTACATTAATGGCCCAGTAAGCAATTGGGTTTACTGTTGGCGCAGCAAAGTACTCTGTTGTCATAAGGAAATCGTTTTGTTTTCTTAAATAAATATATTGAATAACCCCTAATCCAAGCATAATGAACGAAATCGATTTAACACCACGCTCGGAATTTTTAACAAATGAGTAAATTAACACGATAGCCGAAACGGCGATAACAACCATACTAAATTGTCTTAAAAGTCTCATTGCGTCAACATTCCCACTATATAATGCAGGGAAAAAGAGTGCTGGGAACAAACCAGCAAATATTATAATTAAGAAGCTTGTTAGTTTCGCGCCATTTGTTTTTGGTTCTGGTAGTGGTGATGGTACTTTCGTATAAATGCTGTTAAAGAAAGGTAATGTTGATAATAGTGAAATGACTGGACCAAAGAGTAAAAAGAAACCAATTAAGGCTACAAACGAAAACCATTCTTTGTACATCCATGTCTGACCATCTTTACCAATCGTGACAATGTCACCATAATCAGCAAAAGCTTCATCATAAAAGTCTACTGCGTTTTCTGTAGATTGTTTTGAAAAATGATTCCATGGGTGGGTTTCATTTGGTTGGTAAATGATACGTTTTCCGCCATTCACTTCGTAAAATTTCCCTACCTCAGGATTATCTGGATTTCCTAAGAATCCCGCACCTTCTTCTGTACCTACATAATTTTTCTTTACGACAGATTTCCCAGCCGCTGTAGCTGCAGCATCAAAGAAGAACTCATCATATTGTGCAGCAATTTTACCTGATGTTCTTGGACCATAGGCATTGTTAATGTCTTCAGCACTCATTTCAAGTGCCTGTACCCATTGATAATCAGAACCCATCGTAAGATTGCTATAAATTTTTCTAATGCCTGTTGTCTCAAAATCTTTCTCATCTAAAATGACCGCATTTGTTGTAGAAAATCCACCCATTGAGTGGCCTGAAGCAGCAATGATACCGTTACCATTTTCATCTTTTAAAACAAATTTCTGATCATACATATACTGCACGGCATCATAAATCGCATTTGGCCAAAATGAGAAAAACGGGACAGGTTTTTCCATTGTGTTTGTTGAGTGTCCATGATCGTATTGATCTAAAGCTAAAACGACATATCCTCTCTTAGACATTTCAATTGATTGAGCATCCTGCATTTCCCCAGAGTTAAGATAGCCGTGTGTTGTGACGAGAGTTGGTCTTGGGGTTTGGTCAGCACCATCAGGTTTGTACAATAGACCTGAAAGCTCTCCCCTTGGAGTATCAAAGTATATACGTGAAACATCTACCTGTCCACTCGAACTGTTAAATAGAGAAGCTACATAACTACCAATCAAAATGAACGCCAAAGCAACCACTAACCAAATGAGCGTTTTCTTGTTTTTCATCTTATCCCCCTGTTGCTAAGTATTTTACAAGAATAATGTTACGTAACGATTAATCTCATTTAAGACTTGAACCCATTAACAGTAAAAATGATACATCTGCTTATCTTACTTAACTGTGAATTACCTCCATACTGGTAAGAATGTCGCGTATTATTACTTACAATATGCTTTAAGAGTAAAAAAAGAAGACACATTAGATTTACTTTGAATGAACATTCAAAGAATGTAACGTGTCTTCTTGCTCTCATGACAGCTATTAACTTTATATAGAAGTATACCTTTTATTGAAAACGCTGTCAAAAATGTGCAATAAATATTTACAGTTATGATTGATGTATTATCAAATAAAAATTCGATTGATCCAGTTAAGGGAACAAGTGTTCTCAACCCCGTAAAAAGAACACTTTTAACTTCAAATGCACTTCTTTATACGTATATTGCCATCTTTGGTTGTTATATTTTGATATATTCTTTTTCGGCAATGAGCATCAAATACCATTCAGCATAAAAAAGCCACTCACGCTAGGTAAGTGGCTTCTCTTTACACTTCACTAATTCACCTCAATGGTTTTCTGAACAATCGTCAATTTGTCAATGTAATCTCGATCAGGTTCATATCCGATTCCTTGCTTCTCAGGTACGTGAATGTTCCCGTTGATCATTTCAACTTCCGGTTTAATGATATCTCGCTTCCAATAATGAGATGATGGAGCTGTATCTCCAGGAAGTGAAAAGTTACTTAATGAGGTAATCGCAATATTATGAGCTCGTCCAATTCCAGCTTCAAGCATTCCTCCACACCACATCGGGATACTATGCTTCATGCAAAGATCATGAATTTTCTTAGATTCAGTCAGTCCACCGACTCGTCCTACTTTAAGGTTAATGATTTGACAACTGCCGAGTTCAATCGCCTTTCTAGCATCTTCTAAACTATGAATGCTCTCGTCTAAGCATATAGGTGTGTTTAGTTGAGACTGTAGCTTCGCATGATCAATAATGTCATCATGTGCGAGCGGTTGCTCAATCATCATTAAATCAAATTGATCGAGCTTCTTCAGATGGTCAATGTCCTGTAACGTATAGGCACAGTTCGCATCTGCCATCAGTGGAATGGATGGAAAGTGATGGCGTATTAGTTTGATGATCTCAACATCCCAACCAGGCATGATTTTTACTTTTATTCGCTTATACCCCTCTTTTACGTAATCTTCAATTTGCTTTAAAATGTTATCTTGTGAAGATTGAATGCCTACACTGACCCCGACTTCTATGTTCTTTTTTACACCACCAAGTGCTTTTGCAAGTGGCATGTGATTTACCTTCGCATAAAGATCCCATATCGCACATTCGATCGCTGCTTTTGCGTTGTAGTTACCGCGAATTTTCTTAAAACGCTCTGACACTTCATCTGGATGGTTAATTTTTTCATCAGAAAGCAGTGGAATTAAATGATCGATCATCATATGCCAATTGGTTTGAACGGTTTCTTCGTTATAAATAGGTTCCATTATGGCTACCGACTCTCCCCATCCTGAATGTCCAGACGTCGTTGTGGCTTCAACTAAAATGATATCTTTATCCCGCTCTGTTCCAACGCTTGTCGTAAAAGGGTGTAAAAGGTCCATCTTTATGTGTCTTAGGATGATGCTATTAATTTTCATATGATTCACCTTTTTCTAAGAGGTATAAATATAAATTGGTGTTGCCTTCACTTTTTACTAAATCCGTTACATACCACCCCTGCTCAAGGTAATGGGTAAACACGATTCCCGTTTGTTCCCTCCACGCTTTTGCAAGTGGTAGATTCATTTTTTTAATTTCTTGAAAATTCCCAGGCACAGGCACATACATTTTCTTAGCAGTGATAGAAAGATCTACTTTATCAGGATGGTAAAAACGAGTATCACCACCCGTGATCAGAGCATGAGGCAGGATTTGTTCTAACTCGCGCATGCCCTTATGGTCCTTCGTATGCCACTCAACTAAAAAGCGGTCAGTCGGTATTCCGGCGTTCAAGTTATCATTCATTAGGCCATACACGTTAGGAAGATACGACGTTACAACGGCTCCTAGCTTATTTAAATTCAGCGATCCATTCACCGTTTCTAATGGATCGTAAGTCCATGTTATGAAATCGTAGCCCATATTGGCGGCTGTTTTTCTTTGTTCCATCTTTAATTTCTCGCCAATTCCTCTTTTACGAAAATCAGGATGAATTCCTAAACTTTGAGAAACGAGATAAACCTTCTTGCCATCAAATCCTGGAAAACTATATTGAAATGCGATGAGCTGATCTTCATAAAAGGCTCCTAAAATAAATCCGCCATTTTTCACGACTGCCATACTTTGATTGACGGGAACTGAGTCATCAAAGCTCCATACAATTGTTTCTAAACGTCTAACTTCTTCAAGTTCTTCCACGGAATGAAGGGTACGAATCATAAGTGGTTGTGTCTTCATTTTGCTACCTTCTTTCTAGCCAGTTCTGTTGATCAGCTTCTAAAAGTAATTGGATTAGAATCTTCGTTCCATCCATTAAGGCTTCTTTATTAAAATGCATGTTCGGATGATGCAATCCAGGCAGTAAGTTACAGCCGAGTCCAATCATAGTTGAAGCGACTGAAGGGTGTTTCAACGAATAGAAATGAAAATCTTCCGCTCCTGGTGATGGGCATTCAGCTACGACATTTTCACGACCTAAAGTGGCGTTTATTGCTTTTGTCGCAAGGTCAATTGCATGTTCATGTTTCACAGCTGCAGGAGAAAATTCGGCAGTGGCGGAAGTGATTTCTGTTTCCGTTAATTCGGCCACTTTCGTCATGACGTGATTCGTTTGCTCAATAAGTTGTGTCATCGTCTCGTTGGATCTTGCCCTTAGATCAAGTGTGAACCGCGCTTTCGATGGAATTGAATTGGAAGCTTCACCACCATGAAGTTCAGTGATTTTCACCGAATAAGCGTCTGGTACGTCTAATCGGATTTGTTTTAGAGCTTGAATCATAGCCGCGGCTGCTTCGAGTGGGTTATTTCCCTTTTCTGGCCGCGCGGCGTGAGATGGTACACCTTCAATCCATCCCTTTATACTCGTGGTTGATCCATGAGAAATAACAGGAGAGGCTTTTCCAAAAGGGATTTCCATCGCCGGACGTAAGTGAATGCCTCCAAGAAAAACGACATCTTTCAGCGGCTGTTCATCGATCATTTTTAAGGCCCCTTCAGCCGTTTCTTCTGCTGGTTGAAAAAGAAAACGAATGGTGTGCTTCATAGGTTGTTTGATAAGGGAGAGCGCAGCAAATAACACCATCGTACTATGCGCGTCATGCCCACATGAATGATTTGGCTTCACAATGCCCTCCACTTCTTGAACTAATGCATCCATATCGGCACGAAGCGCAATCACTTGAGCACTGTTGCGATTAAACTCTGCAACGAAACCGAAATGTCCTTCAAATGTTTGAATATGAAACCCTGCGTCTGATAGCTTTTCCTTTATATAACGAGAAGTTTCTTCTTCTTGCCAGCTTGCTTCAGCTAGTTCATGTAGTTCTTCATAGGTTTTTAATATTTCATCATGGTGCTCATCTACAAATTCCACTAGAATGCTCCTTTCTATTAAAAGATTACGTGTGCGATACCAACAACGATCGGCAAGGTAATGCATGTACGAATGAGAAAAATAATGATCAAATCGAAAATGCTAATTGGAAGTTTCGAACCAAGAAGCAATCCACCCATCTCTGACATGTAAATTAATTGCGTAACCGAAACACAAGCGATGATAAAGCGAGTTAATTCACTTTCAATGCCGCTACCAATCACGGCAGGTAGAAACATATCGGCAAATCCAACCACCATGGTTTGCGCTGCTTCTCTTGCTTCAGGAACGTTCATTAGCGTTAGAATAGGTTCAAAAGGCTTTCCTAAATAAGTAAAGAATGGAGTGAATTCTGCCGTAATTAATGCGATCGTACCAATGGCCATGACAATCGGTAACACGCCTAACCACATATCTAAAACGTTTTGCGTTCCTTCTTTTACTACGCTTAACGGTCCTTTGTTCTTTTGAGCTTTTGAAACAGCTTGTTGAAATCCCCACTTGGCTGATGAAATGTTTTTTGGAATTCCTGTTTCTTTCTTCAATTCTGTTTGCTCATACCCATTGTTTGATTTCCGAGACAATGGCGGTATGCGTGGCATAATAAGAGCTGCTGCTAGACCAGCAATAATGATTGTTGCGTAGTAATGGAGAAAATATTGTTCTAAATTTAAATAAGTAATAATGACAATCGTAAATGTAATCGAAACAACTGAAAAAGTAGTCGCAATGACAGCTGCTTCTCGTTTTGTGTAATATCCTTCTTCATATTGTTTGGTTGTCAGAAGGACACCGATTGTCCCGTCACCTACCCATGAAGCAAGGCAATCAAGCGATGATCGACCTGGTAATGTGAAGAGGGGTCTCATGATTTTAATAAGCAGTGCTCCAAAAAACTCGAGTAATCCGAAATTTAAAAGAAGTGGCAGTAATAGACCCGCTAGTAAAAACGTTGAAAATAGTATTGGAATTAAATCATAGATTAAAAGTCCACCAGTGTTTTCAGAGTGAATCATTTCAGGTCCTAGTTTAAAAAGCGTCATTCCGGCAAATACTGTTCCGAGTAATCGAGCGATTAACCAGAAAGGACTTACGTGAAGTAAAGTATGTAAACCGGTTCTTTTCGTTATAAATGATGGATTCATTGTTATAGCAATAAACGAACCGATTGTCGAAGCACCCATAATGAAAACGGTTATGGCTGGAATAAGAGTACCGATGGAATCATTGATTAATCCTGCCAAAAACGCAACAGGGATGGTGATTCCTCCATCCTGCTTAATAGGGACAATAAACAATAGAATTCCAATCAAGGATGGGATTAAAAACGTTAAAATATCCTTTGTGTCATAAGAAGTTACATTGATGTTTTCATTTGGTTTTGGCAATCCATTCATAAACATTCCACCTTTTCCTTATCGTGTTATTCGACAAACCAGCTTTGTTTACTGTAGAGCTGTTCTAACTTTTGTTGACGAAGACTAATACGATCACGGTCTTTGAAGTGTATTCCTTTTAGGATCATTTCTAAAAGACTAATTACTGAGGAAATAGAGTGGTGACCTGACTCCATCTTCTCCTCTGTTGTTAAGGTAAGTGTTGAAAGCGAGCCTATGGGAGATAATTGCCGATTCGTAATGGAGATGACAGGGATCTGTTGCTGTTGTGACCACGTAGCAAGGTCAACCGCTTCTCTTCGATAACGCGGGAATGAAAACAGAAAGACAACAGAATCTTGAGTGAGATCACAAAGATCTTCAGGTGAGAAGCCACTTGAATTCGAAAGACTAATCCCCTCCCTTAATTGCTTCAGATTATAATGCAGCCAGTATGCTGCTCCGTACGAACTTCCAAAGCCAGCAATGTAAACAGATTTTGCTTTAATGAGACGATCAATCACCTTCCAGATCTCGTCTTTGTCTATTTGGGTTAACAATTGCTGTAGGACAGCCGTTTCTTCCTTCACAATATCGTTAAAAAGGGTGTGTTCAGTTACTTCCTGTACATCTAAAGAATTTCCTACTTGTTTGGTTCTAGTTTTTCCTAACCAATGCATTCGAACGGATTCCTGCATTTCAGAATATCCTTTAAATCCAAGTGCATAGGAGAAGCGAATGACAGTGGTTTCACTGACTCCCACTTTCCTTCCCATTTGAAAAGCGGTTATCAATGCTCCTTCCTCATGATTTTGGGTGAGCCACTCTGCAACTTTTTTTTGACCGGTAGATAGGGAAGGATAATGCTGTTTGATCATTTGATTAATGGAAAGCTGGTTCATAGCTGCTCCTTTCATTTATGAAGTTAATACTTCTTTTTACTTATTATAATGAATGATTACCTTCATTTCTAGTTATTTTTCAAAAATTCTGGGATTTAATCATCATTTTAGTTATGGATTTAACGAAAAAAAACATCATCAAATGAATGATGATGTTCAGATACACCTTTAATAAAAACAGTCAGTCTTTTTTATCCTTCGTTCTTTTCCGTTACTGCAAAATAATGTTCTTCAGGATCTGCAAAGTTAAAAACACGTCCTGAAGGCATCGACACAATTTCTCCAACGGTTATTTTTTGACTTTGAAAACTTTCGTATAAACGATCTAAATCGTTCGTGTAAAACATAAGGGATGGTGTTCCGAGATTAAGCTCAGGCTCCATCTTCGCTATAAACGTTTTATCATGAAGGACAATGCTTGTTGCTCCTTCCAGAGTTGGCGCTATCTCGATCCATCTCATTCCCCCGCTATTGTTTTCCTCTGCAATATGATGAAATCCAACCTTTTCTGTCCAAAATGCCAATGCCTCATCCTGATTATCCACGTATAGCATAATTTGACCGATTTGACTGATCATTTACACACTCCTTTTCACGTAATACGAACACATTCAATCTATCTATTCTACACAGAAACTCGTTGACCTTTTGCGAACTGAAAAAGGAACGGTTTCCCGTCCCTTTAGTCCATCTATTTTGCTTTTTGAATGATTTCGTCGATAATCCCATACTCTTTTGCTTCTTGAGCGCTCATAAAATAATCCCGATCCGTATCTACTGCGACTTTATTAAGTGATTGATTGGTTTTTTCTGCGATAATTTGATTAATATGCTGTCTTAGTTTAAGAATACGTTTTGCAGAGATTTCTAAATCAGTTGCTTGCCCTCGAGCTCCACCTAAAGGCTGGTGTATCATGATTTCACTGTTTGGCAAGGCATATCGTTTTCCTTTTGTACCTGCAAGTAACAACATCGCTCCAAACGAAGCAGCCATTCCAGTACAAATGGTTTTCACATCTGGCGCAATATAGTGCATCGTATCGTAGATTGCAAATCCTGCTGACGTGGATCCACCCGGGCTATTAATATAGAGTGAGATATCCTTCTCAGGAGCATCCGCTGCTAAAAATAATAGCTGTGCCACGATGCTGTTTGCCATAGCGTCGTTAATTTCATCACTAACCATGATAATTCGATCTTTTAACAACCTTGAGTAAATGTCGTACGATCGCTCACCACGACTAGATTGTTCGATAACATAAGGTATATTCACAACATTTCCTCCCTAATCCCGTTTATTATGCAGCTAGTGAGAGGACGTTAGAAAGTGAAGCATACGTTGTTTTGAATGTTGATACCTTAGGATTGAGCAGAATTGGAATCATTTTAATCAGCTCACTTGGATCATGCATATGAATGGAATGAACTGTAGTGTGTAGAAACGATTCTTGGATGGATTCAGGCCAAAAGGAATCAACCCCTGTGTCGGATCGCTTTTTCATTTTTAAGCGGCTTCTGTTTAACAATGCTTTGACACCGGTATCTGACATATTAAGAAGAACGGCAATTTCGGATATTTTGTATTGAAAGGCTTCTTTCAATACAAAAGTAATAAACTGTTTTGGCGTTAGTTGTTTTAAAAGTTTTTCTAGCCATTCGGAGCAACATTCATTTACCGTTATTCCGTCATCTTGTAAGTCAATTTCAGAAAAAAGCGCTTCTTTGTTACGCTTTCGAATGCGATCAATCCATTGATGATAGGCCATCTTTTTTAGAAGGGCATTATTCCACTTCTCATTCCGGTAGTGTTTTAATGCTTTATAAATCGTCTCCTGAGCAATTTCTTCACCATCCCACTTGTTTTGGGTCAGATGGTAACAATAACGATAAAGATTTGCCATCATGTGTTCCAATTGTTTCTGGCTACAATATTCTTTATCAACCTCCGTATGCATCTACATCACTCCTTATGTCCTCTCACTGCTATAACGGATCAGATTCGGAAAAAGATATGGGCGACGCCAACTATTTAGAGAATATGCGAGAAATGCATTTTCTTAATCATAAATGTTTCTATTCTTACAATCACGGATTGTCTCTTAAAGAAGTGCTCATACTTGAAAAGCACCTTGAGGATATATCGTTTCTTCTAGGATGATTAGGTCGCTTTATTAGTTAAAGAAAAGCACCCCCACTTGGGAGTGCTTCACTTATCGCAAATCGTCTTTTATCGCATTTGTGAATTCTGCGATCGCATCATTATCGATTCCTTGAGCAGATGCCATTTGCTTCAAGGATTCAGGATCCTGGTGTTGATGTTGAGGCTGTTGAGAATGTGATTGTGCCTGATGTGAAGAATGTTGCTGTGAATGCTGCTGCATGCCGCCAAAACCGTTTTGCATACGATTGGTAAGGGCATAGGCTGCCGCTCCACCAAGAGCACTTAATGCCATAACCGTAGCGGTTTTGCCTTTTCCTTTTTGGGTGTTACGTTTTTTATAATTCACTTCATGTCACTTCCTTAGGTAAAAGTTAAAAGACGTGTTTCTAACATTAGTCATTAGCTACACTGATTAGTTTAATTCAACTTTCACCTAATATACTGGTTCGTTTTTCCAAATGGACTTCACTATGCTATTTGAAAATTATTGTTGTATGTAAAGCATTGATACTGAAAATGTGAACAAACTACAATTGACTATTTGCGTTAGGATAATTAGAATTTTTTCCATTTGTAGCCTACACCCCAAATGGTCACCAAAAACTCATCGATAGTAAAGTTAACCGCTCTACACTTATCACGCAAATTTCGAATATGTGAATCAATCGTGCGTCCTTCTGTGTTTGATTCAAATCCCCAAATCAGCTGGATCAGATGTTCTCGGCTAAATACTTTTTCGGGATTTTTTAAGAATAGGCCAAGCAACTTAAATTCAATGGGAGTCATAGGAATAGGCACACTATAATATGATACGAGATGTTTGTCTGCATCCCATGTTAGTCCTTTGAAGACCACTTGATTTTGATTGACTTGTTTTACGCGTCGAGCCAAAGCTTCCATTCTAGCAAGAAGAACACGTTCGTCAAACGGTTTTGTGATGTAATCATCTGCGCCTAACTTGAATCCTTTAACAATATCTTCATTTTGTTCTCTTGCTGTTAACATTATGATGGGTACATCTGATTGATTTCTTATCTTTTCACACGTTGCAAAGCCGTCCATGTCGGGCATCATTATATCTAACAAAACGAGATCTATTTTGTATTCAGTCAATCTATGTAGTGCTTCTATGCCTGTATATGCTTCATAAATGGTGTACCCATGTGGTTTCAAATAAAGAGAGATTAGCTCTACCATCCGCTCTTCATCGTCTACAATCAGCACATTTTTCACGTTATTCAACTCCTAACAAAACAATCGTGATCGTTGTCCCTTTTCCTTTTTGACTTTCCGCCTTTATACTACCTCCATGCTTCTCAATAATTTCTTTAGCGATAGCAAGACCGAGTCCCGAACCTCCATACTTTCTTGAACGTGACTTATCAACCCGATAGAGACGTTCAAAAATGAAAGGCAAATCCTTCTCGGGAATCCCTTCTCCCTCATCAATTACTCTAACAATCACGTCGCTTTGAAAAGAATGAGCTTCGATAAGTACCGTTTTTCCTGACTCACTATAATGCAAAGCATTGTCCAAAAGGTTTAAAATCACTTGAGAAAACCTTGTAGAATCAATATCGAGAAGGATTTTATTCTGACAGGACACAATAAGATCAATCCCCTTATCCTCAAAAGCAGGGCTTACTTTCTCTCTTACCTGATGAATCAACGAACACAATTCGACTTCGTCTCGATTAATCACAAATCCTTGTTGGTCCATTTTTGCCATATCAAACAAATCTCGAACGAGAGAAGTTAAGTTCTCTGATTCTTCTTTAATAATTGAAAGGTAAGTATTTCTCTCTGTAGAAGATAACTCTTCTCGTTGAGCGATATCTGCGTAACCATTCAGATAAGTTAAAGGTGTTCTTAATTCATGAGCGATGTTCGCTAGAAAATCACTGCGATCGTTTTTTAATCGTAGTAAATCATCTGATAAGCTTTGAATCCCTTTCGCTAGTTCCCCTAATTCGTCGTTTCGATCGACTTTTAAGGAGACATCATGATCCCCTGTGCTCATTTGTTGCGTTGCTACTTTCATCTCGATCAAGGGACGTGTAATAATTCTAGAAAGATAAATAATGGTCATAACCGTAAGGAAAAGTGCGAGTCCACTAATGATCAAAAATTGGGTTGTTAAATGATCGCGTACTTCGCGAATACTTTTTGTATCGAGGATCATGTAGACGTTTCCGACAAGCTCATCATTCACGACGATGGGAGAACCGGTCATAACATAAGGTTCATTTCCCCAATCGCCTTCCACTATATCTCCTGACACTGGAAGAGGAGATGATGAGGAAAGGGTTGTTCTGATCATAGACGTCACAGTATTCGAATGAACGAGAACACTATTCCTTTCATCTGTAATAATTACTTGAGTTTCAGCTTCAGATTCCATTAGCGCAACGTGTTCCATTGTTTCACGATCGAAATGTTTTTCTAGGACATCTCTATGACTGTTTCCCCGCGCTAAAAGGGCATCAGTTTCAGCCATGATCCGCTCATTTAAAAACCCGAAGTATAGTACCAAAAACAAAATCCCCTCAAGGAGTAAGATGCTTGTAAGAAAAAACAGACCTAATTTTGTTGCTAATTTACTTTTTCTCTTCAACCTCATTTCTCTCTCCTTATCTTCAGTTATTCTATCAGCATTATATCGAGAAAGTGTGCAGCTTGTCTGCTTTGTTTCAAGATGAACAAATTGGTAATAAAAAAAGAAGCCTGCTAATGATTCAACAGACTTCTTAACTTATTCTACAATTATGCTGCTAATTTCTTACACTCTTCCGCACATTTAAAACATGACTCTGCACAATCCTGACAATGTTTGTGATCATGCTTTTTACACTCATTTCCACATGCCTCACAAATGGTAGCACATGCTTGAGCAAGTTCAGAGGCAAATGGGGTTCCTCTCACAAGGGCTTGTTCAAGAAATCCACAGATATCCGCACATTCTCTGTCCAAACGAATACACTCAGCCATCATTTTTACATCTTCTTCTTTTAAACAAGCGTCATAGCAATGATTGCATGCCGTCATACATTCGTGGAGTGTTTGAATCATTGAACCGTACTTTTCGTGTGACATGATTAAATTCCTCCTTCATAATGTAATACACTGTCATATTTTCCTATTTACTTGATAATAAACGTGAAAACGAAATAAAGTTGTTAAAATGTAAATTTCATTAATTCTGCACAAATTCTGGATAATTTGAGGGAAATGTTGAAAGTTTAAGTAGGAGACATGAGGGCGCAATTAGTTTATTTTACCCTGATCGATTAAAGTGACCCAAGATTCCCCGGCATCTTTTGTTTGATAGAGACTACCATCAGATGTATGAAAAGAAATCTCATTTTCATTTTGTGGATTCACCGCGAGATAATCAATCGCCTTTTCTATTTTGTTCGGCATAGAAATGGGCGTTTCTTCTCCGTTCTTAAAGGACACAAGTTGGCTAGCTGCTCCCTGTTTGACGAAGATGATACGGTCTTTAAGAAAAACCATAGAGGTGATAGAGCTGCCCTCTGTAATTGGTGTAAACGACTCTCCTTGATCTTCAGAAAGGTAAAGTCCCTTTGGCGAAGTTATGGCTACGACGTTAGCATCACTAGGGTGAGCAAAAATCCCATTAATTTGATCTGGAATGCCCTTTAGTTGTACTTTATTCCATTCACTTGCATCCTCACTATAATAAACCCCTATGTCCATTTCGCTGTTCTCCTGTTGATTTACAGCATAAATGCTGTGCGTTTCATAGCCTACCGCTAAATAGTGGAAATCGGATTCTCCTTGAAAACCTAGCTGCTCTAGCGTCTTTCCTCGATCAGTACTTTTGATTAATCCAATCGGATTTGGTAAATCTGATTCTTCGCCAGGGTGTCCACTACTATAAAAACCATCAGACGCGGCCTGGAAGCCCATATAGTCATTGTTGTTTGCTTTAGCTTCATACCAGGTTCCATCAAGATAAATCAGCGGTCCAAGATGAGTCGCCACGAATAATTCATGTTGATTGCCAGGATACCCGATTCCATGAACATGGTTAATTTGCTTGCGTGAAGTCGGTTTATAAAAGCTTGATTCTGATAACGATGCCGTTTCTTTTTCTTTCTTTTGGGTTTCCTTTACCTCATCATTGCTTTCTACTGGTTTTGAGTTTTCTTCCTGACATCCTGCAATAATGAGAAGCAGTGCCCCCAAAACTATTATCCAATGTTTCTTCAAAACAATTCATCCTTTATGTGTTGTCTTATTCATTCGCTATTGCGCAGCGTCTATAAACTTTATTGCTCAATAGGAGATAATTCATCTTCCGTTACCCATTTATGATTGGTTACCTCTTCGCCTCCAGTTGTCGGCATATAGTCTATCATATAAACAGTAGTTTGGTTGGCTGAATCAATTGTTGCATTTGCTCCTTCCATCCCTTTCATATGGGAAGCATTAAGCGTTACTTCTGTCCCGGGTGTTAAAGGCGCGTTATCAGGTTGATCAAGTTCCTCGTGGATCACCCATTTGTGATTCTCTACAAGTTCTCCACCATTCGTAGGCATATAGGAAACAACATATGAGGTAGTTTCAAAAGCTCCTGAGATCGTGGCTTCTGCACCTTTCATTCCTTTCATATGATCTGTTTCAATGATTGCTTTACTGCTTTCTGGATATGTAGGATTTTCAGCCCTTTTTAACCCTTCAGGTACTTCTGAAGAGCCGGAGTGTTCCATCTCTTCCATGTGATTCTCGGAGTTTGCTGAAGAGTTAGAAGTCGATTGATTGTTTCCGGACTCCTGGTTTATTCCCTCGTTATTGTTTCCGCATGCTGAAAGAATAAGTGATAGTGATAATCCTAATCCTAAAATAACTTTTTTTGTTTTCATGAATACCCTCCTATGATTGGTTTCATTTACCATCAAAGACTACTTTATCTGGAAATTGTGCACTTATCGTGCAGATTTTATTTGTTCACAGTATGATCAAAAGTTGTCTATCTTAAATAAATCACAAAAAAACAGCCGCTCAATTGAGTGGCTGACTTCTCTTTATGCTTGCTCAGGTGGTTCGCCAATAACGCGTACTTCACGTTCAAGCTCGACATCAAATTTTTCTTTTACTGTTCTTTGAACGTGATGAATCACATCCAAATAGTCTGTTGCAGTAGCATTATCGATATTTACAATAAATCCAGCATGCTTTTTAGAAACTTCCGCCCCACCGATTCGAGTACCTTGGAGCTCAGAGTCCTGAATTAATTTACCTGCGAATAGTCCAGGAGGACGTTTGAATACACTACCACAAGAAGGATATTCTAGCGGCTGTTTTGTTTCGCGCTTCTCAGTTAGGTCATCCATGATCGCTTTGATTTCATTATAGTCGCCATCTTTTAGAGCGAAGGTTGCTTCTAAAACAAGCAAACCTTTTTCATCTACGTTACTGTGACGATAAGATAAATCAAGTTCATCAGCGGTTAATTTAATTAACTTTCCTTCTTTCGTTACAGCGAGAACACTTTCGAGACAATCAGCTATCTCTCCACCGTATGCTCCTGCGTTCATATAAACAGCTCCACCAACAGAACCTGGTATACCACATGCAAACTCAAGACCGCTAAGTTTTCCATCACGCGCAAATTCAGATGCATCAATAATTCGAGCGCCTGCTTGAGCAATCACTTTTTTGTCTTTTTTATCAATCAATTTTAAAGAAGACAGATTCAAGACAATACCGCGAATACCACCATCTTGAATGATTACATTTGATCCTTTCCCTAGTATCGTTAAAGGATATTTCTTTTGATAAGCATATTCTACGGCTGCTCTTGCATCTTCAATTGTGTTAGGAAAAACAAGAACATCTGCACACCCACCCATCCTCGTATAGGTGTGGGCATTTAAAGGCTCATTTATTTTCAATTCCGCTTCTGGCAAAATCGAGCGGAGTTCATTTATTACATTTTGATTATCCATAGGCTACCTCGCTTATAAAACAAGTTCTTTTTGTTATGATTTCATTAGAGTTTCGTTGTGTCACATATTCAAACACATTTAAAATAATAACACAACTGATGTCTGAATATGATCATTTTGACAAAAGAAGCTACTATTTTTAAATGAATCTTACGCTAAAGATATAAAAAGCAAGATTTTTCATTGTGGAAAGCTGCTTTTATAACAAAAATCGGGCCGGGATCAATCGTAAAATGTATTGATGTTTTATTACATGCAGACATATCTGTATTGGTTCCATTTTCACTTTCTTTTTATCGTTATTGCCAATACGTTACAGGCCTATTCTTTTTGCAGTAAAAAACGGAGAGGTTTCCCGCTCCGTTTTGTCATCATCTATGCCTTCTGTCGATAAGCCGTATTGTTTTTCTTTAACGATTCATCTGATCCAAACAGAAAATGTTTCTCCATATTTGGAGAGTAAATAGAATTCACAGCTGTTCTACCTACTGTTTCAGCGACTTCTCTCAACATACTTGGAGAAGCACCACAACATAGTCCAAAATAATTTACCCCGACACTTTTTGCTTCTTTTGCCCATTCTGCTAGTTCATAACGGTTGCAATAAAGTGGATCGAGAGATGTTGGAAAGGTTGTCTCTGTTGGCAATGTACAGGCACATCCGCCGTCAGGTAAGTTAAAAAATGTTGGATGTTCTTCTGTTGTTCGATAAGGAATTGGAAGTGCGCCAACATATCCAGTAACAGACTGTCTAATTTTCTCGATGTATGGCTGCATTGTAGCAGGTCCTCGAAAGCAGTTCATTCCAACAACTAGCGCTCCATGTTCTTCTAACAACCGGCAAGCTTCCTCAACGGTATAGCCGTCTCTTAAAATGTTTTCACTCATAAGTCCAAGTGTAATAACTGCTGGAAGATCTTGTTTTTGAATTTCTTCTAAGGCTATTTTCGCTTCTTCGTAATAATAAAATGTTTCCCCATTAATGAAATCAACGCCTTCTTCTTTACTCCATTTTACCATCTCGGAGAACATAGACCGTATTTGTTCTTTACTATTTTCATCTTCTGGATCAAATAGATTCGTATTGGATATATTCCCTGCTACAAGTGCTTCTTCTTCAGGATGTTCCTTCGCTACCTCTTTAGCGAGGCGGATGGCTTGTCGATTTAGCGGCTCTAGCAAGTCTTCTTTTCCAATAATTCTCATTTTCTCTCTGTGGCCATTATACGTAAAAGCTAGCACGACATCAGATCCTGCAAGCATATAATCTCGATAGGTTTGTTTAAGAGCTTCAGGATTATCTAGGGCAACTTCTGGCACGAATGATCCTGCTTGGAGATAACCACGTCGTTCTAATTCAAACAGATAACCTTCCCCGCAAATGACTGGGCCATCTTGCAGGCGTTGTTCAAGTGTTCTTTTCATGTGTAACAGCTCCTTATTCTCTGTAAAATAAAAAATCCCTCTTCTTAAAAAATAAGAAGAGGGATTGCTAACAGAATCCTCCTCTTATCTTCCAGATGACATCATCTGTAGGATTTGGCACCAGCTTCAACTGAAGTTGAAAGGTTGCCGGGCATCATAGGGCCTATTCCCTCCGCCACTCTTGATAAGAGTATTGATTTAATTTTTGAACATGTTTGAAATTATAGACCTGGTATATTGAAATGTCAATGCTTTATCTGATAATTATGAAATGTCAGGATCATTGTCCGCTTTTTAATCGATAGATGCGATCTTCACGTCCAAGCGGCTCAACAGACATGGATCCAGAAGACACAAAAGAATCGAGATAAGTGCAAACTGCATAGTAAATTTTCGGTTTCTTTGTCGAGTAGCGTTTGTCTTGAACTTTTCCTTCTTTGATTAAGAGCTCGCAAATCATCAACGCACTCTCTGTACCTTGTTGAATATAGCCGTCTATCGCTTCCTGAGTTGGAAACGAAAGATCTCCCACAAAATAAGTTTCTTTCGGTTTCTCAACGTTGTTAACGGGTAAAGGTTCTTTCGCTTCGTCAGCGAACAAATCAAAAGAGCCTTGTAACTCATCTTGAGATAAAGTTTCTTTAGGTTGCAAGTCTTCTTTTTTCTGTGTTGGGATATCTAAAGCCTCTAACGTATTACTACCTCTCTGTAACGCTTCCTTTTCTTCACGGTAACCCCTGATTAAACTGTTTAACCGTTTTTCTTGTCGATCAAGTAACGGAAGTTGTAAGGAAAGTGGCTCTTCAATATCGGTTGGTAGCTTCAAACCTTCAGGGATATCATATGTAGGCGAGCCGTTTTGCTTTTTTAATAAGAGTTCATCTAACTCATAATCAATTTTTGTAAAACCTTGTACAACTTCTTTTACGATGGTACCTGGTAAGCCAGTGTGTTCTTCGAAATGGTTAATCCCAAAACGACGCACTTCACCAGTTTTTACATGTCGAACAATGTATTGATAGCGTAATGCACGACCACATTCGCATTTTAGATCTTCTGAGACAGCACCTGCATCCAGATAATCGTCTAGTATCCAATCGTCAAGCAACATTCCAATTTCCTCATCAGTAGCTCCGTTTGGAATCATTCTTCCTTTACTTTGAGCAATCACATTGGCAAAAGCTGTTTTTTTACCTCGTTTAAGAGTATTCATAAGATATGATTGTTGGTCAAATGTAAGATCTTGCAGTAATTGATCTCTCTCAGAGTTCGTAAGGCTCTTTGTCATATAAATCCCTCTCTATGCAATAGTAACGCCATTATAACAGGTATTGCTGTTGTGATGACCCGATCAACTTAATTCTTATAAGAAGAAAAGCCAATCCTGAAAACGAATTGGCGATTTGTTAGGAAAATTTATTTTCTTTCAGGCATAAATGATAAAGATCCTCTGGCACCAACTACAACTCTTTTGGAAACAACTTTTCCGCCTTCATCGTATAAAAGATAGAGTTTTCCTTCTTTCACTTCTCCTTTTACATAAGAAGCTGATGGGTATAGGTCCTTTAAATCATCTATTTGATATACTTTTACCCGTTCTCTAGTTTGATCGAACACTTCAAGCGAAGTAATTTGTTTATTTTCTCTAAAAATATAAATATCGTTATATCCAGACTTTATGCTTGTATCTTCCCCCATTAACTCAAAAGGTAGGCTTTCACGTTGATAATCCGTGTATAGTCCAGATCCAATCCAGATGCATAGTAAACTAAAAACAATCATTAACCCTTTCATATTTTGTCTCCTTACTTACAAGTTGAACTCAAGCTAGCTTGTTTTCAGTGTATGCATTAAAAAATGGTTGGTGTGATTGCCTTTGCATATAAAAAGACGCCACCATTTATGGTGAGCGTCTTTTCATTCGTGCTATTTTCCTGCGTTTTCTAGTTTCTTCACTTGCTTACTACGAAGCTGACCGCAAGCTGCATCAATGTCTGTCCCGTTCTCATGACGGATCACGCAGTTAATGCCGTTCTTCTTAAGCGTATCATAGAACGCAAGAATCGATTCTTTTTCACTACGCTGATAAGAGTGATCATCAACCGGGTTGTATGGAATCAAGTTTACGTATGAAAGATGGCGCTTATCAGCTAGTAGATTGGCGAGTTGTTTCGCTTCTTCTACGTGATCATTAACATCTCTCAACATAATATACTCGAACGTAATTCTGCGGTTGGTTTTCTCAAGATAGTAATCAATTGCAGGCATTAGTTTTCCAAGTGGATAAGCTTTATTGATTTTCATAATCTTGGTTCGAAGCTCATCATTAGGCGCGTGAAGTGAGATCGCAAGGTTCACTTGTAAATCTTCATTCGCAAAATCGTAAATTTGCTTCGCAAGTCCACTTGTAGAAACCGTGATATGGCGAGCGCCAATGCAAAGACCTTTTTGAGAATTAACGATATGAAGGAAGTCCATCATATTATCGTAGTTATCAAATGGTTCCCCAATTCCCATAATAACAATGTGACTTACGCGTTCTTCATTAGCCTTTTCATCAAGGGCGTGCTGAACGTTCATAATTTGCTCAACAATTTCTCCACTTGTAAGGTCACGGCTCTTTTTAAGAAGTCCACTTGCACAGAAGGAACAACCGATATTACAACCTACTTGTGTCGTCACACAGACCGATTGACCGTAATGAAAACGCATGAGTACCGTTTCAATAACGTTTCCGTCTTGGAGTTTGAACAAGAACTTGATCGTACCGTCAGAAGATTCCTGCTTGATTTCTTGAGTTAATGTCTGGATAGCAAAATTCTCTTCCAAAAGCTTGATACAGTCTTTATTTACGTTATTCATTTGAGAAAATTCTTTAACACGTTTTTTATAGAGCCAATCCCAAACTTGGGAGGCACGGAATTTTTTGTGACCACGTTCTAGCAACCATTCAGTTAGCTGATCAAACGTTAATCCGTATATCGATTCTTTCATTTATAACCCTCTTTTCAATTCTTAGCCATTCATTCTAATACTACTAGAAGTATAACCAAGTCGCAACCGCTTAGTCTAGAATAGTGACATCATTTGTAGGAATTAGTGAAAAAGAAAACGACCTTCCCCATTAGGAAAAGTCGTTTGCTCCTTAAAGTAGCGGAATAAAAACGAGAATAAGAAGATCGAAAAGAATATGCGATAGGAGTGGGACCCAAAAATTTTTTGTTTTTTCATATAGCCATCCCCACGCCATTCCGCCGCCTATTGCTGCTGCTACTAATAAATAGGCATCTGAGTACAGATGGGCTGTCGCATATAAAATGGTTGCAATGAAAATGGTGTCTCCTTTTTTATACCGTTTTAATTGTTGCTGGATATACCCTCTCCAATAAATCTCTTCTCCTGGGATGACGATTAGAATAAGACTAATAAAATGCCAAGCTTTAACTGGTTCCACAATATCGTAAAAGCGTTCCATGTCTTCAAATAATGAGGGATAAACCCACTTGATTCCTTCTATTCCAATATACGAAATCGCATAAAGCAAGATGGCACTAATCAGGATATAACACCAGTTGCTAATTGTTATTTTTCGAAACGAAAGTGTTCCTGTTTTCACACTTAGGAAAATTAAAATCGCAAGTGTGACAGTAAAAACAGGCCAAAACGTTTCTGGATAGTGAACAAAGCTTAAAAACAAGAGAATATGCGCTAATAAAAGTGTGCTAAGGATTATGATTTTCTGGTTCATGCGTTCGTCATCCTATCTTGTTGGCCATTTTTCTTCATCGTACCCTGAATGTATCGAACGCATGCCAAAATGAACAACCTGGATAGGTTACGATGTGCTAAAAAAGCTAGCAAAGTTCGCTAGCTTTTTGCTTACTTGCTTTGAGATTTACATTTTTCTTGAATGACTGTAAGGGCACTTTCTTTATCAGGCTGATCACTTTGGTGCCAGCGAATTTTTCTTCCAAATTCGTCCGCCTTCGCATACGCATAGATTTTTCCTTCGTATTCCGCCACGCTAATTTCCCAATAATACGTCACTTCTGCCCCAGTAGGCTGGGTAACGTCAACTGGATAGAAAAAGTAATCGACTTTTTTTAACATAATATCAGCTCCTTCATTATTGATTCAAAGCTATTTTAACAGATTTTCTTTTCCCAGTTTGTTTTAAAGTGTGATGTTTGTCACTTAATGTTTAGGTGATTTTAGATAAGCTATATGTGAAAGAGATCACATTAACCTCGTAGAAAAGGTGAGAAAAATGAATGGACTCCAACTTTTTGCGGCATTAACGCCGATTCTTGCGGTATTTATCTTGCTTGTTCTACTACGCCTTCCGGCTACTACCGCCATGCCAGGAAGTTTACTACTTACTGCAGTCGTAGCTTTTTTCATTTGGAAAATACCAGTTATACAAATTGTGGCAGCTTCTTTGGAAGGGCTGATCATTGCTTTATCGATTATTTGGATTGTATTTGGAGCGATTCTGCTTTTAAATACGTTACGAAACAGTGGAGCGATTGATGCGATTCGAGCGGGATTTATGGGCATATCGATGGACCGTCGGGTTCAACTCATTATTATTGCCTGGTTGTTTGGTGCATTTATTGAAGGAGCAGCAGGGTTTGGTACGCCAGCTGCAATTGGTGCTCCGCTTCTAGTTGCTCTTGGATTCCCTCCCCTTTCCGCCGTTACGATGGCGCTTATTGCAGATAGTAGTCCTGTTTCATTCGGAGCGGTTGGAACACCTATTATCGTTGGTGTAGATCAGGGGCTTCGACAGGGACCAGCCGTTGCAGATCAAGTAGCAACTTCCATTGGTAGTCAGTCAATGGGAGAGTACCTTCAGGCCATTACTCAAAGTGCTGTCATGATTGACCTTTTTGTCGGCACGTTAATTCCTTTAATCTTAGTGATGATGTTAACGCGCTTTTTCGGTGAAAATCATTCTTGGAAAGAGGGGCTCTCTATATGGAAGTTCGCCTTATTTGCTGGGTTTAGCTTTACCGTACCTGCTTTTATTGTAGCTACTTTTCTAGGACCTGAATTCCCCTCTATTATTGGTGGGCTTGTTGGCCTTTCCATCGTGATTCCAGCTGCCAAAAGAGGCTTTCTTCTTCCTGATGAGCCCTGGGATTTCAACCATGTAAACCAAACGAACTTGAAGCCTCACCATTCTCTTTCATTAGGTGTAGCCTGGATTCCTTATTTGCTCGTTGCGATTTTATTAGTGCTTACGAGGTTAGATTTTCTTCCGATAAAAGGATGGCTCCGGTCCGTTAAGATAGGCTGGCAAGACATTCTCGGAACGGAGATCAGTACTTCTTTTGAACCTTTTTACTTACCTGGAACTATTTTCATCGTTGTTATCGTCGTTACCATCTTTCTGCATAAAATGACACGAACAGCTGTGAAAAATACAATGATAGAATCAATAAAAACAATGGTTGGGACAGTCGTTGCGCTTGGAACAGCGGTTCCTATGGTTCGGATTTTTATCAATTCTGGTATTAATGGTTCTAATCTCCTGAGCATGCCAATGGAGCTTGCGACACTTGTAGCGAACGCAGTTGGCGATGCCTGGCCACTTGTTGCCCCGTTTATCGGTGCACTCGGCTCCTTCATTTCTGGAAGTGCGACATTTAGCAATATGATGTTCTCACTCTTTCAATTTAGCGTAGCGGATCAGCTTCAAATGAATGAACAACTTGTCCTTTCACTTCAAGTATTAGGTGCTAATGCAGGGAATATGATTTGTGTTTTAAACGTTGTGGCAGCTGCTTCTGTTGTCGGAATGGTCGGGAAAGAAGGAACGATTATTCGGATGACGATGGGGCCTATGTTGTTTTATGCGGTTGCTTCTGGAGTACTTGGATGGATTGCGATTATGGTGTTTTAACTTGATGCCTTAAAAATAAACAAAAGCCGATGGTGCAGTGCATGCAACATCGGCTCATTTGTTTTTATCCAAGATTTTCAACGTCCCAGGTTCGTATGGAATAGAATCCATCGTCAATCTTCTCTTTTTCATTACGAAGCGTTTCAAGTAATTCTTTTGGAAACCGCTGCATGGAATCGTGATGGATCTCCACTCCATTATAACCACTATAAACAGGTACAGTAACGATTTGTTTTTCAATCGTATCAAAACAATGTAAACAGAGAAACCCAACGCTTCTCATCCGATAGGTAAACATGATTCGATAACGAGAATCTTCCATCCTCTTCCCTCCTACTAATCAATTCTAGTAATTAGTATGTACAGATAATGCCTTTGACATACGTGTTAATGAGCGGATTATTTTCTATTACAAGACGCCCCTGATAGAATTGGGATTGGGTTTTTATAGAAGTAAGAAATCTATTAAAAAGAAAGAAGATGAACGTATGTCTAACCAAACGAAAAAACAATTAAAAGATATTTCATATTCTGTCCTAGATTTAGCGCCTGTTAAAGAAATTGGTGCGATTTCAGATGCTCTTCACCGATCACGAGACTTAGCTCAGCACGTAGAAAAATTAGGCTACAATCGTTTTTGGCTTGCAGAACATCACAATATGCCCTTTATCGCAAGTTCAGCTACGTCAGTCGTCATTGGACATGTGGCTGCAGGAACGTCCACTCTTCGCGTCGGTTCAGGTGGCGTTATGCTTCCGAATCATTCACCACTTGTTATTGCGGAACAATTTGGAACACTAGAATCACTCTTCCCAGGCCGAATTGATCTAGGTCTCGGTCGTGCCCCAGGTACTGACCAGCGAACTGCATTCGCTTTAAGACGAGGACAAGGATCAATGGGGCAGGACTTCCCAGATCTACTCGGTGAACTACGATCTTACTTCGATCCTACATTAAGTCAGGGTACTTCTCCTGTTCGAGCCGTTCCTGGTGAAGGATTAGATATTCCAATTTGGCTACTTGGATCAAGTTTATATAGTGCTCAGCTTGCTGGAGAACTAGGTCTACCTTATTCATTCGCTAGTCATTTCTCACCAAAAAATACAATTAGTGCTTTAGAAACTTATCGAAGTCATTTTAAGCCTTCAAAAGTATTGGATGAGCCTTACGCAATGGTAGGCGTCAATGTAATTGTGGCAGATACTGATGAAGAGGCTAACTTCCTAGCTACAACGCTTCAACAGCAGTTCCTTAACTTAATTCGCAATCACGAAGCACCCATGCAGCCGCCAGTTGAGAAATTGAATGCTAGTGAATATGAATTAGCAGCTCTTCATCAACAGCTCGCCACTTCCATTGTAGGTGGACCGGAAACCGTTGAAAAGAAAATGCAAGAGTTCCTTGATGAGACTCAAGCGGATGAAATGATGGTTATTTCATCAATCTATGATCACGAGAAAAGGAAGAAGTCTTACAAACTTCTTTCTGACATAACGAAGGGTTAAATTAAACCTAACAAAGGCCGGATTCAATGAATCCGGCCTTCTAATGGATGGAATACTAATAATTAGCAGTTAACTTAGATTAGTTGTGCAAAACACGAACATAAATGTGTTCTCAATCTAGTATTGTTAAGTTTTTCTTTACAACGATTTTGATGTTGGTTTATAATACCATTCATAACCTTATGAACATCATCACTCATATAACCGCAAGAATATGGCTTGCAAGTTTCTACCGGTTCACCGTAAATGATCCGACTATGAGTGAGCAAACTTCTGTGCTAGAAATGCTTTTTTCTGCAGGCCCGAAGGATATTTTGCTCACTCTTTAGTGGGTAAGATGTTCTTCGGGTTTTTGTATTAAAGGAGGATTTAACATGGAAAATTTAAAAAAGAAAATTAAACAGGAGGGTATTGCACTATCTGATAGCGTTTTAAAGGTGGATACTTTTCTAAATCATCAGGTAGACCCTCAATTAATGAAAGAAATTGGAGAAGTGTTTGCAAAGCGATTTGCTAATTTAGGGGTCACAAAAGTTGTAACATTGGAATCTTCAGGAATAGCACCAGCAGTATTCACTGCCTTAACACTAAATGTTCCTTTGATTTTTGCTCGAAAGAAAAAGTCGCTTACTCTTAACGAAGATTTATTAACTGCGGTAGTCTACTCTTATACAAAACAAGAGTCCAATACAATCTCTATTTCTAGTAAATTTCTATCTGAGCAGGATCATGTTCTCCTTATCGACGATTTCTTAGCGAATGGACAAGCTGCTGAAGGATTATTGGAAGTTGTTGCTAAAGCTGGAGCTACTACAGCAGGGATTGGAATTCTAATTGAAAAAGCATTTCAGGATGGCGGAAAACGATTACGGGAAAAGGGTTATCGAGTTGAGTCACTTGCTATGATATCCGAATTAGAAGCTGGCAAGGTAACGTTTACTGAAGAGGAGATTATGTATGAATCTATTTAAATACACTTCTCTAGGTATTCAACATGTTCTCGCCATGTATGCGGGTGCTGTTGTTGTTCCTCTAATTGTTGGAGGCGCACTTGGGCTAAGTGGACGTGACCTAACTTATCTTGTTTCAATCGATATCTTTATGTGTGGAATCGCGACTATTTTACAAGTTTGGAAGAACCGTTTCTTTGGCATTGGCTTACCGGTAGTTCTTGGTTGTACGTTTACTGCAGTCGGACCAATGATTGCAATTGGTGGAAAATACGGGATAACAGCTATCTATGGAGCTATTTTAGCAGCGGGAATATTTGTTATCCTGATTTCCCCTGTGTTTAGTAAATTAATCGCATTCTTCCCTCCAGTTGTAACCGGATCAGTCGTTACCGTTATTGGGATAACTCTTATTCCTGTTGCGATGGGAAATATGGCAGGTGGAGAAGGTGCTGGAGACTATGGTTCTTTGCAAAACATTTCGCTTGCACTAGGGACGCTACTTTTCATTATTGTGTTAACAAAGTTATCAAATGGATTTGTTCGATCTATCGCCATATTAATAGGTCTTGTGGTAGGTACGATTGTAGCCAGTTTCATGGGTTTAGTTGATCTAGCTCCTGTTAAAGATGCTTCCTGGTTTCACCTTATTGAACCTCTTCATTTTGGTGTGCCGACCTTCGAACTTACAGCTATATTAACAATGATCCTTGTTGTTCTCGTAAGCCTCGTAGAATCTACAGGTGTTTACTTTGCTTTAAGTGACATTTGTGAACAGGAGATTTCAGAGCAAGATGTGAAAAAGGGATACCGTGCTGAAGGTATTGCAATTGTTCTAGGGGCTTTGTTTAATGCGTTCCCTTATACTACATACTCCCAAAATGTGGGTTTGATCCAGCTTTCAGGTATTAAGAAAAAACAGGTCATCTACCTCGTTGGTGGAATGTTAGTTGTTCTTGGCCTTGTTCCAAAAATTGGAGCCGTTACTACAATTATTCCTGCACCGGTTCTTGGAGCAGCGATGCTTGTCATGTTTGGAATGGTGATGGCATATGGTATAAAAATGCTAACGCGAGTTGATTTTAACTCACAAGAAAACTTATTTATTATAGCCTGTTCAATTGGCATAGGTCTTGGTGTTACAGCTGCCCCTTCCGTGTTCGAACAGCTCCCAGCTAGCATTCAAATTCTTACTGACAATGGAATCGTCGCTGGAAGTGTAATGGCTATTCTGTTAAATCTCGTTTTTCATGCTTCATCTATAAGAAAGCCTGAAAAAGAATCATTGATTGAATCAAAAGCTTCATAGTATACAGAAGCACCTGCCATGTAATGTGGCAGGTGCTTTTGATTATTTAATGGATTTATAAGGGTTATTATCAACGGTAATAGCGGTACTTTTAGAGTGATTCGTTGCAATGATATAAATCGCTGCAGCTCCAATAAGGGTGGTGAGTATCGTTCCGAGATTAAATATTCCCTTTTCAGAAGTCCACACAATTGAATAACCGAGTGCACCAGCCATCGTTGCATAATAAACAAATGGGATAAGCGTTTTTCGAATAACGTCCCCTTCTTTACCTACTAGTCCTACGACTGCAGAAGCAGCAACTACGTTATGAACACAGATCATGTTCCCTGCTGCGCCCCCTACAGCTTGGAGAGCGACAATCCACGTTGCATCTACACCTATTTGAGCTCCAACATCATATTGGAATAGGGAAAACATCATATTACTGACCGTATTGCTACCGGCAATAAATGCGCCAATACCACCGATGAATGAAGCAAAAAGAGGCCAAAAATCTCCTGTTAGAGCTGCAACACCGTTAGCGAGTTCTAGCGGCATTTTATCAAATCCTGCCCCTCCACCACCGGAATTCAAGAATACTTGAACCATAGGAACAGTAAAGACGAGTGCAGTTGAAGCAGCGATCATCGTTTTACCAGAGTGTTTCCATGCTCGAACATAAGCAGTCGTATTCATTTGATGAATGACAAAAGTGATTAGTGAGACAAGTATAAAAATCGTGCCTGGTAAGTAAAGCGGCTGAAAGCTTGACGAAATCTGAGTACCAAAAATATTAGGTATTGAAACCGTCCAAGCTTGAAACCAATCGATTAATGGTAGCGCTTTCAATCTGGTTGCTACAAGAAGTAAACCAACTAGAATATATGGTGTCCACGCGCGGACCATCGACATATGTCCACTTTTATGAGCAATATCTTTAATTTCAATGCTTCCTGACCAGGAAGGATCCCAGTTTTCTTTATCATCAAAATCCCATTGTTCATTTGCAGGTGGCATGAGAAATCCTTTTTTCGCAGCTGTGACCACAATAGCGAGTCCAACTAACCCCCCTATCATTGATGGGAATTCTGGACCTAAGACATTTGCGACTATAACGTATGGAATCGTCATAGCGAAAGCAGCAAACAAAGCAAATTTCCAGACTTTAATCCCTTCCCGAAATGATTTGTTTTTACCAAAGAAACGAGTCATAAGTGCTACAACAAATAAAGGGATAAGTGTACCTACGATAGCATGAAGAATGGCGACTCGCCCTCCTACCATTGTTACAAGAGCAAGGAAATCGTTCGTGATGCTAGCGTCAGCAGTAAGACCAGATTGAACACCGACAAGAATTGGCGTTCCAACTGCACCAAATGAAACAGGTGTGCTTTGGATCACCATACCTGCAATAACGGCAGCCATAGCAGGAAATCCGAGACCGACAAGAAGCGGCACAGCTACTGCTGCCGGGGTACCAAAACCAGCAGATCCTTCAATAAATGAGCCAAATAACCATGCAATGATGATGACTTGAATGCGACGGTCAGGTGAAATACCAATAAAGCCCTCTCGAATCGTTTTTATTCCACCACTTTCTTGTAGTGTATTTAAGAGTAAAATGGCTCCGAAGATGATATATAACAAAGTAGCGGCAACAACTAACCCATTTACCGATGCTGCGGCAACAGTAGCGCCCGGAACTTTCCATACGAATAGAGCTAGTACAACTGCGACGATGTATGATACTGGCATCGCTTTACTTGCTGGCCATCGTAACCCAACAAGGAAAATTCCTACTGCAGCAATCGGGAGTAACGAAAGAATTGCTAATAATCCTGTACTCATTGCTCATCCTCCAATAGTTATATTTGTTGGTAATGAAACCTGTTTCTCCTTTCTTTCATCGATTCTGTCTATTTTCGTATAGTTGTATGTAATCTGTTTGAAGACAGTCAAATCTTAAGCTAGTTTTAGCACGACCCAGAAGAACTCCCAGGATTATTTGTGGGAGACGTGAACACGAGTAGAGGCATGCTTGAACGTATTCGTTAGAGAACCGATTTTTTCGATAAAACATTCAACGGTATCTTCGTCTTTTACAAAATGCGCTCCAGTAGGACTTCCTGTAAGGATCACGTCACCAGGATGTAATGTCATCACCGTTGAAAGATAAGCAATCATTTCTTTTATCGGAACAATCATCCACTCTGTTGGACTGTTTTGTTTCAAGTCCCCGTTTACCTTTGCTGTTACGTGAATGTCATAAGGGTCTAATTCTGTTTCAATAACGGGTCCTAGCGGCGTAAATGTGTCGAAAGATTTTCCAAGCGTCCAGTGACCATTTTCATGGAAAAATTGAGGTGCTGTTACATCGTTTCCGACAGTGTAGCCAAAAACGTAGTCAAGTGCGTTTTCTTTGTCGATATTCTTCGCTTCTTTCCCAATTATTACCGCAAGTTCAGACTCGAATTTTATTTCGTGTAGTTGATCTGGAATGATCACCTGTTCACTAGGTCCAATCACTGAGGTTGCTGGCTTGAAGAAAAACACTGGCATCTCAGGGATTTGATTGGGGAGTGATTGTTTATTATCGACGTAGTTCGCCCCAATTCCTATAATGTTCTTTGGTGCAATTGGAGCAAGTAGCTCAATGTCATCTAATGAGACTTTCTCACTTGTATAGGACCAATTCGTAAGTGGGTTTCCTTCAATTACCGTGACATTATTCTTTTCGATTACACCAAATTGAATCTTATCCTTGTAATTAAATCTACCAAATTTCATATTAATAGCTCCTTTATGTTGATTTTGTAAGTGAAGTTTCATTGACCACCTTTTTAATATCCATACATCTGCTTGGAGTTGGGAAAAGCTTTCCTTGATTCAATAAGTTATTGGGATTAAATACGTCTCTGATGGAAGTTTGAGCTTCAAGTTCTTCATCGCTAAAAATAAATCGCATTTCTTCTTTTTTCTCTATTCCAACCCCATGCTCACCTGTAATGGATCCTCCTGCATCTGCACAGGCTTTCAGGCATGCTGTACCCGCAAGTAATGCTTTTTCTGTTTCTCCTTCAATTCTAGAATCAAACAGGATAAGCGGATGCAAATTGCCATCGCCTGCGTGGAAAATATTCGCTATTCGAAGGTTGTACTCCTTGCTTATATTCCTTATTTCTTTAAGGACTTCAGGAAGTTTACTTCTTGGAATAACACCGTCTTGAACAAGGTAATCTGGTGAAATGGCTCCCATCGCTCCAAATCCTGTCTTTCGATTTGCCCACCAGCGGCCGCGTTCCTCCTCATCACGTGCTACTTTGACGTCACGTACATGATGATTCTCACAAACAGACAAGATTTGTTCAATTTGTTCAGCAATCCCTTCAGCGATCCCATCTACTTCTATTAATAAAAGAGCTTCAATATCAGAGGGGTGTCCAACGGGAAAAGCCCCTGCTTCTACTCCTTCAATCGCGGTTTGGTCCATCATTTCGAGCGCAGCAGGTATTATACCTGCTGAAATAATGTCAGAAACAGCATGGCTTCCATCTTCCACTCGTTCAAAATAAGCCAGAACAGTTTTCTTTGATTCCGGGTTTTTGAGAATTCGGACGGTGATTTTTGTGACAATCCCTAATGTGCCTTCTGACCCTGTTAGGATTCCGAGAATATCGTATCCGGGAGTATCAAGGACACCGTTAGCGCTGATTTCAATCACTTCTCCATCTGGAAGCACAACCTCAAGACCGAGAATATGATTCGTAGTCACTCCGTATTTCAGACAGTGCGCCCCACCAGCATTCTCAGCTACATTTCCTCCAATTGTACAAACGTATTGACTAGAAGGATCTGGTGCATAGTAATACCCTTTATGAGAAATGGAGTTTGTTAGTTTTAAGTTCACAAATCCAGGCTGAACCACTGCCTTTCTGTTTTCATAATCGACACTTAAAAGATTCTTCATTTTCACAAGGCTGATGATAACTTCATTATTTAGGGGAATCGCTCCTCCACTTAATCCCGTTCCAGCACCGCGAGCGAGAAAAGGGATGTTATGACTAGCACAATACTTAACAGCAGCTGATACTTCCTCTGTGTTTTTAGGGAAAATCACAGCTTTAGGCATCGCTTTATGAATCGTAAATCCATCACAATCGTAGGATAATAGATCTTCTTTATGATGTAGAATGGATTTGGTCCCTACAATTTTCGAGAGAGCAAGAATGTCATGGTCTATTGTTGGTTTCTTCTTTCTCGACAATAACACCATCTTTCACTCCTTTCATTTCATCTTCTTGATAGGCCCAATCAAGTAACTGAACGGTGTGTACTATTTTTCCGCCACGGCCGTATTTCTGAACCCCCATTGCCATTTGAAGCATACATCCCGGATTCCCCATCGAAATCATCTCAACGTCGCTAGGTACATTTTCCATTTTTCGTTCTAGAACAGCGGAAGCCATTTCGGGATTTGTAATATTATAGATTCCGGCACTGCCGCAACAGGTATCTGCATTTGGCTGTTCAACATAATCAACACCCGGGATATCTTTTAATAGCTGCCTTGGTTCATGACGAACGCCCTGACCATGTGCAAGGTGACAGGCATCGTGATAGGTAATCCGTTTGTTGATTGCACTTAGCGGTTTCTCATATCCTGTATCATAGAGATATTTTGAAATATCCTCCACCTTCTTAGAAAAAACTTCTGCTTTTGCTTTCCATTCTGGATCATGTCGGAAAAGCTCCGGGTACTCCTTCAATGCACATCCACATCCTGCTGCATTAACCACGACTTTTTCTGCATCTTGAAATGCTTCAATGTTTTGTTTGGCAAGTTTCTTTCCGGTTTCTCGGTCACCTGCGTGGATGTGCAAAGCACCGCAACACGTCTGATTTTTAGGAAGAACAACATCATTTCCGTTATGCGTAAGTACGTTGATGGTTGATTGGTTAATATCACTAAACATCACGTCCATGATACATCCCTTCAACATTGCAACTTGTGCTTTCGAATTTCCTTTTGCAGGGATAATATCAACATTTTTATACTTTTGATGGGTCGATTGATGAATCTCCGGCATAACTGCTTCCATTTCTACAAGATGATCAGGCATAAGACCGAGGACTCCAGTCGATCGAACCGCTTTTTGAATCCCGCTCTTTTGATAGAATTTTAATAATCCGCCAGCTGCTTGGAGACGACTTTGATGAGGAAATATACCTTTTAAGAAGAAGCTACTGACGGCTCGCTTTACTCCTTTTAAAGGCATTGCCTGCCTTACCTGACCACGTGCTTCTTCAATCAACCCACCGACATCAACATCTGCAGGGCATGCAGTTGTACATGCACGACAATCCAGGCACTGAAATACGGGATCCATAAATTGTTCATTTACTTCAAGCTTTCCTTCAGCGACAGATTTAATAAGATGAACGCGTCCTCGTGGTGAATGTTGTTCCTGCCCTGTCTCTAAATAGGTTGGACATGATTCAAGACACATGCCACAATGTACACAGTCTGCCCACTTTTCCTCATCAGGATGGTCCTCCCACAGGTAATTACTTAAACTGTTAGATGAACAAGGGGGTGAGTTCTTCATTAGTTCTTTTTCTCTTAAACTCATACTATATCCCTCCTATAAAACGCTGTTCATTCAGCGTGTTTTTGGGATCAATCTTCTGTTTTATTCCTCTCATTAAAGAGAAAGAACCTTTTTGCTGTCCCCAGACTTCCAACTGTTCCCGAAGTTCGAAAGGAAGATGTTTTACTATACCGTACCCACCATGTTTCTCAGAAAATGCCTGGATGTAGCTAATCCATTGAACGACGTTTTCAGGGAGCCCTGAGACGATAATTGTACTAAGACCATGTCCAACTCCTGCGTGTGCAAGAATCTGCACGTTACCTTCATGATTCAATCGATCGCATTCCTGAAGTAGTGGGAATACTCCCATATTGGTTGTTCCGACTTTCATAACACCAGAATTCGTATCATGAAAATCGTTTTGACTGTTTGGTTTTAGCTCATTAAATATTGTCCAGAAGTCTTCAGGCTGTTCTAAAACGTTCATCATTGCTTCTGTTGGTTTGTTTTCATCAATCCAATCTTCTTGAAAAAGGACAGCTTTTTTAACATCTTCAAGTGCGATTATTAAGTGATACTCATCTTTATGAAATAAACTCTTGGATAGCATTGGGTTAATAAGTTCAAGAGAAACAGGTTCAATCGTAGAGTCCTGAATTTGTATAATGAATGATTTTAAATCATTAAGTGCATCCTCTTGTACACTTAACGTGACGGTACTTGAGTGTTTTGGAAGTGGACGTAACTTTAATGTGATTTCTGTAATGACTCCGAGAGTTCCCATCGCGCCAATAAACAATTTGTTCATATCATAGCCGGCCACGTTTTTTACAACTTTTCCGCCTGTACGAATTATTTTGCCATCAGGATAAACAATACGCATGCCAATTACGTGATCACGTGCAGCCCCGTATTTCAAGCGTTTAGGTCCACTTTCATTAGCACTAACGACCCCACCAATAGTGGAAGCTGATGAGTGAGCTGGGTCTAATGGGACCATCTGATTATGTTGCCTCAAAAATTGTTGGAGGTTCTGCATGGTAGTACCAGGTTTTACTGTTACTGTCATATCTCCTGCTGTATGTTCAACAATACCGGTTAATTTCTTTAGAGAAAGAGTAAAGTCGTAATCAGGCTTTGTCCCTCCGTATCCCAGTTTAGTTCCACCACTTACAATAGCGAGCTTCTTTCCGTTTCTATTTGCTTCTTGTAAAATCATTGCAACTTCGTCTTCCGTCTCTGGATATAGTATATGAGGCGTAATATTGCCAAATCGGTTTGCCAATTTGGTCAACGGGCCTTCCATCAGCAGTTCGTCCAAATTCTTCCCTCCCTTCAAATTGTTTCAATAAATTCAGAGCGAATCGAAAATCCTTTTCTCATATGCTTTTTTACATAGGATAGGTGAAGTAACATGGCTTCGTTTGCACCTGAAGCATCTTCACAAACGATCATATCCATGATTAATTCGTGCTGATGATGGATGTCATGAATCAGTTCAGGTTTTGAAGCAATTAAACTATGGAAATCTGCCATTGATTTAGCCATTGTGGATGAGATCGATTCTAGTAATTCTTGTAAAATGCTATTTCCTGAAGCCTTAGCAATTGCCATATGAAATTGACAATCATGATAACCGCTTTCATCATATTGACATTCACTCATGTGATTGAGTGTTTTTCTCATGGCAATGAGATCCTGTTCTTTCCGATTTACTGCAGCTAATTTGACAATGCTCGTTTCTAAAATCTCTCTTACTTGAAAGAGAGATTCCAATTCCTTCTGATGGGGCATCAACATATGTTGAAAATAACGTTTGGGATTGAACCCTGTCACAAACGTTCCCTCACCCTGTCTTGTTTCTACTAATCCTCTCCCCTTTAGTGTTGTCAGCGCATCACGTACAGCTGAACGACCTACATCAAGGGAATCACAAAGCTCTCGCACAGAGGGGAGCTTATCACCCTCTTTGTAACTACCTTCTTTAATTAGTTTTACTATTTGTTCTTCAACTTTCTCAGATATTTTTTGAGAAGAAATACGCTTAAATTCCAAAATAATAACCACCTTTCAGAAGTCACATATCAGACAAGTTGAAACGAATTTTTTTGATTTTTCAGTTATTTTTGCGTAAAAGAGTGCAAAAGTAGCCGAAGGCCACTTTTGCAAGATAAGTTACTTATTGGCATACAACTTTGCTTTTGCTTCTTGTCGACGTTTATGCAAAATAGGTTCTGTATATCCGCTTGGCTGCTCCAATCCTTTAAAAACCAGGTCGCAAGCCGCTTGAAATGCAACAGAATCTTTGTAATTTGCAGCCATGGCACGATAATCGTGGTCACTTGCATTTTGTTCGTCTACAACTTTGGCCATTCGTTTCATTGTTTCTAATACCTGTTCTTCTGTACAAATGCCATGATGTAGCCAATTCGCCATATGTTGACTTGAGATACGAAGGGTTGCGCGATCTTCCATAAGTTCAATGTTTCGAATGTCCGGCACTTTTGAACAACCTACACCATGCTCGACCCAGCGAACCACGTACCCAAGAATGCCCTGAGCATTATTATCAAGCTCTTCTTGAATCTCTTGTTTACTCCAGTTCTTATCTTCGATTGGTACTTGAAGAATGTCATCTTGATAGGTTGATTTGGTCTTTGCTAATTCACTTTGGATATTAGGAACATCGGCTTCATGGTAGTGAAGGGCATGAAGGGTAGCTGCAGTTGGTGAAGGTACCCAAGCCGTATTCGCTCCTGCTTGTAATTGGCTTCCTTTCTGCGCTAACATGTCTGCCATCAAGTCTGGCATAGCCCACATCCCTTTCCCGATTTGTCCTACACCGGAAAAGCCTGTTTTCAACCCCTGTTGCACATTTGATTTCTCATAGCTTTGTAACCAAGTGGCGTTCTTCATTTCATTTTTACGGATAACAGGACCTGCTTCCATCGAAGTATGAATTTCATCCCCTGTACGGTCTAGGAAACCAGTATTAATAAAGACAACGCGTTCCTTCACTTCTCGAATACAGTTTTGAAGGTTGAGGGTTGTGCGACGTTCTTCATCCATTACGCCTATTTTCATTGTGTTTCGCTTTAATGCAAGTAGATCTTCTGTTCGATTAAATAATTCATTAGCAAAAGCTACTTCTTCTGAACCATGCATTTTAGGTTTTACGATATAAATTGAACCTTTAGATGAATTTTGATAGTTGCCATTCTTGAGAATGTCGTGCTTTGCGATAAGTCCTGTAATGACTGTATCCAGGATACCCTCTGGAACTTCGCTGTTTGATTGATCGAGTACGGCATTTGTTGTCATTAAGTGACCAACATTACGGGCAAACATGAGTGAGCGGCCACGAAGTGAGAATTCTTTACCATCTGGGGAGACATATTCACGATCAGGATTCAGTGTTCGTGATATCGTTTTTTTTCCTTTTGAAAAGGATGCAACAAGGTCTCCTTTGATTAGGCCGAGAAAGTTTCGATATACAAGTACTTTATCCTCGGCATCTACTGCAGCAACTGAATCTTCAAAATCCATAATCGTTGTAATAGCAGACTCTACATATACATCTTTAATGCCTGCAGGATCCGTTTTGCCGATTGGATTGGATGGATCAATTTGAATTTCAAGGTGAATATCATTGTTTTTCAATAGAATGGCATCGGGATTATTTTCATTACCTTGATACCCGGCGAATTGATCCCAATTTAATAAAACGCTCTCATTATTGTCCGAAAAGTGCACTTTGAGCATTCCTTGCTCTATCGAAAAACGCTTTATATCGGAATAGCTTCGTTCTTTTAATGGGACTGCTGAATCAAGAAAACGTTTTGCATACGCAATTACTTTTTGTCCACGAACTGGATTATAGTTGCCAGCTTTGTCTGCTCCGTTTTCGTCGCTAATGGCGTCTGTTCCATATAATGCGTCATAAAGGCTTCCCCATCTTGCGTTCGCAGCGTTAATTGCGTAACGTCCATTGTTTACTGGCACAACTAGTTGTGGTCCAGCCTGAACAGCTATTTCATCGTCCACATTTGTGGTGGTTATCGTAAATTCATCCGTTTGCTTCTCAATATAATTTAATTTTGTTAAAAACGTTTTGTACTCCTCGAAACTGTACTTAGGATTTGCTTGATGCCATTCGTTGATTTTTTGTTGAAGTTCCTCACGAATTGAAAGTAGTCTTTTATTTTTAGGAGAGAGGTCTTTCACAATTTCACCGAATCCATTCCAGAATTGATCACTTGAAACGTCTGTACCTGGAATAACATCGGAATTAATAAAGTTATAGAGTTCAGTGGCTACTTGTAAAGAGCCGATCTTCGTATACTTTTCCATTGTATTTCCTCCTTGTAAAGATAACAGGACCTCGAGGTGGTACTGTCCTTTTGTTATGTATTATCTTATAATAAAAATAGTTATTAATATAATACATATTTGGCATATTGAGTATGCCCTAAGGTTATAATTCAGAATTTTGCATAAAATATCGCGGCAGTAGGAGTGATTAGGTTTGGAGATTCGTCATCTTGAGTATTTTTCAGAAGTGGCGAGACAGCTAAGTTTTACAAAAGCAGCATCGACACTTCATGTGTCACAACCATCGATTAGTAAAGCCATCAAGAATCTAGAAACAGAGCTTGGCATCCCCCTTTTCTATCGTTCTAAGCAATTAGAATTGACTGATGCTGGTAAGGCTGTTTTGGTCAATGCCAAGCATGTTCTTCATGCTTTTCAAAACCTAACAGCAGAGCTCTCAGATATTACAGAATTAAAAAAAGGGGAAATCAAAATCGGGATTCCTCCTATCATCGGTGCAGCTTTTTTTTCAAAGATAATCAGCCAGTTTAAGGCACTTTATCCTACAGTAGAAATCCTACTCACTGAAGTAGGGTCCAAAATGATAAAACAAGGCGTTGATGACGGTTCTCTTGATATTGGATTGATCTGTAACACACCTTTAAAAAATAGTAGTTTTGAAGCAATACAGGTTATCAAAGATCCACTCATGTTAATCGTTCATGATGAGCATCCGTTAGCAGTGTACTCTGAAATCCACCTTGCTGATCTCGAATATGAGTCCTTTATTTTGTATCGAGATGACTTCACTTTATATGATCGAATTCTAGAAGAATGCTCGAAGAATGAATTTTATCCTAACATCGTATGTCAAAGCTCACAAAAAGATTTTATGATTGAAATGGTAGAAGCGAAACTGGGTATTGCACTTCTACCGAGTAAAATTGCCAATTCAATTCATAATGAGAGGATTAAAACGTTAAAGCTTAGACATTCTAATTTAAACTTAGAACTCGGATTGATTTGGAAACGAAATAAATATTTGCCTTTTGCTGTGAAAGAGTTTATTAATCTAGCTGAACCGGTTGTTGAGCTGAAATAATACACGGATTATTCCATAAGTAATCTATTGAGTTACGGGAGAAGGATTAGTAGCTTGTCCAATACTTATTCGTTAAGAGATTAGACGAATTGAGTCTGATCATTTAAAAAAATTTTCTGGAAAATACAATACCTCCAATAAGAAAGGCTGATGAATGGTTTTATTCATCAGCCTTTCGTTTATTCTTCTATAATCTCCCAATCATGTTCAAAAGCGACGGAGCCTTTTAACGTTTGTGCTACAGGACATCCTCGTTCAAACACATTAAGCGCTCTTTCAGCTGCATTCCGCTTCTCAGAAGGAATAATTAACTTATAGTGACAGCGAATTTTTGTGATTTTAAGAACGCCATCTGGCGCTTCAATGATTCCTTCAAACTTTCCTGATACCTTATTTGGATAAGTTGGTATGTGGCGCGCTTCCAGCGCACCGGATAATGTACCGGTTAGTCAGCCGCCAGCTGCTGCAACAATATGATCGAGGGTCGAGGGTTGTTCTACCTCCGGTGTGGCTTTGTAAAAATCTTTTACACCACCATGTACTCCATAGTGTATAGGTTCTTTGAAATCAGCGATATAAGCTCGCCGGCTTTTATCTTTATCCTGCTCAATTCGAATATTAGCAATTTCAATTGGATTTGCCATCTTTAAAACTCCTTTCCTTTATTTAATAAGCTCCTCTAATTAGTCCATGAACTTCTTGCTCATAGAACGCTTTAAGCTTCTCCATCTCTTCTTTCGTAAAATCAGGAACTTCTACCGCTTTAAGGTTCTGTTTCACCTGGTCACTATTTTTAAAGCCAGGAATTACACAAGAGACTTCCTTATGTTCAAGGATCCATTTTAAGGCTGCGGTTGTCATACTCTCACGATCACGAGCAATCCAATCGATTTCACTACTTAATTCAACGCCCTTTTCAAATTCAATCCCTGCAAAGGTTTCCCCAACATTAAAGGCTTCTCCGTTTCGATTAAAGTGACGATGATCATCTTCTTCGAATGATGAGTTTTTCTTGAATTTCCCAGTTAATAAACCACTTGCAAGCGGCACACGAGTAAGGATTCCAACCCCTTGTTCATGCGCTTTAGGAAATAACTCTTCTAAAGGTTTTTGTCTAAAAAGGTTGAAAATAACTTGCAATGTGCTTACGCCTGGATATTCAAGACATAGTAGCCCTTCTTCAATGGTTTCGACACTGACACCGTAATAACGGATTTTTCCTTCTGCTTTTAACTTATCTAATACTTGAAATACAGCTCCATCTTTTACTATTTCAATTGGCGGACAGTGGATTTGAAACAGATCAATCTGATCGCGTTCCAATCGTTTTAAGCTCACTTCACAGTAAGAACGTACACTTTCTTCAGAGTAAGTAGCTGGATCATAGATATCTCCTGCACGGCAAAATTTTGTTGCAATATGGATCTTATCTTCCTGTCCCTTTGTCGCTTTAGCTAAAAGCTCTTCACTATGACCATCTCCGTATACATCTGCCGTATCGAAGAAATTAACGCCAGCATCGATGGCGTATTGAAGTGATTCGAGAGCTAGGGCGTCATTTGTCTTGCCCCACGCTCCGCCAATCGCCCATGTTCCAAAACTAACTTCACTTACCTTTAAGTCGGTTTGTCCTAACTTTCGATACTTCATGATTTCCCTCCATTAACAAAACTTGTCATTACATGGTAGTTTCCCTTTAGTTAACGGATTAAACCGGTTTCATAGATGGAATTTTTGCTTCCTTAGCGTAAAGAAATTCTTTCATATGAAGAAGCATCTCATCGACAGCCGATTTAGCTATATTAACTTCTCCAATCATATTGATGAAACTATGAACAAGTTTTTCATACTGAAGGTGGGTAACATTTACACCATTTCTTTTTAGTTTATTCGCATAAGCTTCTCCCTCACTTTTTAAAGGATCATATTCAACAGTAACGATTAAAGCTTGAGGAAGGTTTTTAGCTATCTTTTCTTCTACTTGTAAAGGAGAAGCAAAAGGTTCTTTCCCATCATTAGAGGTTGTAAGATAATGGTGCCAAAACCATTTCATTTTCTCAGCTGTTAAGTTAAATTGGTAATCTTCAAGATAAGAAGGAGAATCAAATGCATAATTTGTGACTGGATTAATTAAAAATTGATGATGAATCGCTACTTTTTGATGAAGTGCAATACAAGCAGCAGCGGCTAAATTCCCACCTGAAGATTCACCGCCGATGGACAGTCTGTTGATGTCTCCTCCATAGGATGAAATCTGTTCAACCGTCCAGAGAACTGCATCAATTGTATCCATCAATGCGGCAGGATATTTGTGTTCAGGCGCAAGTCGATACCCTACAGAAACTACGATACATTTGCATTTCTCTGCTATGTATTGACAAAAAGATTCACAGCTATCAAGTGATCCAAAAACCCACCCGCCACCATGCATGTAGATGAATACAGGAAGATTATGAAAACCTTCTGGTTGATAAATACGAATTGGAATTTGATGACTGCCGATTCTTCTTTCAACTGAGCATATTTGAGTTGAAGGAATAGGTGTAAAGTATGCGCGAGCTTCGTTATAGTAGTAACGTGACATTTCTGGCGTTAGAGAACCAAGAGGAGGATGTTGCAATTCATTCATTCTTGCAGCGATTCGCTTAAGTAGTTTTTCTGATTGTGGATCAAGTTTACGATGATCCATGTTTGACCGCCTCATTAAAAACTTCCCACTCATGATCTGGGGAATTTAATAGATGAAATGAAGAAGTGATGTTGGAGTCACTTATGTTTTGATGAAACTCGTTCCGATTCGCAATCACGAGTTTTGCTCTTTTTTCATTAATTTGAATTTCTTTTACCACATTTGCACCGAGTTTTTTTAGTATTGGAATGACGATCCTATTTCGATAATCAGGTTCTCCAATCATTCTATTTGCACCAAACTTTTCAAACAAAAACCATGTCATGGCTCTTATAATTGTTTCCCCGTCTTCCTTGTTTAATAGTCGTCTAGGTCCTATAAGCAAATGCATTCCCATATCTCTTGGTTCAATCGAATAAAAATGTCTTATTGGGTCTTGCCTCACATCGTATCCAATGACGTAACAAACAGGTTCATCATTCAGATAGCCCATAAAAACGCGTTTATGTCGTGACGAAATTGAGTTTTTAACCCAGATTTTAATTTCTTCAAGTGGCAAATTTAACTTCCAAAATGGGTAAATGTGTTTCTGATGCATCCATTTATGTAATATAGGAACATCTTCTTCATTCACTGGTCGAAAAGAAATGGTCCGACCGGATTCTTCGGTGATCGAGCATTCGAAAGCCATTCTACCTATCTCCTTAAAAGGACGGGGATTACCCCCGTCACTCTGTTATTTTGTTACTCCTTTATAATAAGAAAGTGCATTGTTTACTTTACCGAATTCGGATGCGTGGGGCCGATCATCACCAGACGAATAACCTTCTTGGACCATGCGATTTCGATTGAGACATAGCTTCGTAAATGATGGTTGGAAGAAATCAAATAGCTTAAACCGTTCTTCTAAGTGAGGAAACCTAGCTTGATAGGCATGAATCGTTTCCGCGAGAATTTTCCAAAATTTATCTTCAGACATCATTTCGTTGTGCTCTAGAATATTTGTTAAATAGCGCAGATGACAAATAAATAATCCTGTGAAAATAAATTGCGTAAGTCCCTCTGGTGGTTCACTGCGAAGAACCGTTTTTAACTCGTGTGACAGTCTACTTAACTCCTGGAATGATTGATCACTAATATTAACGTCATCTACGAAATCTTTTACAGCGAGTCGGCACGGTTTGTACTCTTTCAATACGAGAATGGTGTTTTGTCCATGCGGCGAGAAGACCGTGCCATACTGGTACAAATAATGCAGCAGCGGTTTCATCGTGACATCAAAAAATTGAGTTACCCATTCTTGTGTCGAAATCCCTGACTTTTCAATCATACTTTGAATATAGGCTTTACCGTCATGGTCTTCATATAGCAATGCGGCTAATGTAATGGCTTGTTCTCCTTCTTCGAGGTATGTGTAGATGCTTTCACGAAAAATAACCCCAAGCATTTCTTTGTATTGATACGGTGCATGTTCAAGCCTTTGATAATAAGGATGGTCAACGTTAATGCTCGCAATTTCACCTGGTAAGATAACGTTACATTCCTCTCTTAAGAACGAGTCTTTTTCATAGATTCCTTTTATAAATTCGGTGATTTGCGGTGCGATGAGCGTTCGTTCTGTAGGTAAACCTCGATAGACGAGAGTATTTAAAATGCTCATTGGCAACTTAACATGATGCTTGTCTCGATGAGATTGATTGACAAACGTCCGTATGGATTGCTGAGGAAGGTAAGAGTCACTAGATTCCCCGAGCGGTACAATCGCTTGATTCGCAATTTCTTCTGCAAAATTCTGAATCAAAACATTTTTCCACTGCCACTCATGAACTGGCATGAAGAGGAAGTTGCTAGGATCTAGCCTTTTGGATAGTAAAATCTCCTTGAAATTTCGAAGGTCATCATGACTAAGCTCAGAATTTATGAGCGCATCAAAAGTTAGATCGTTAACGGATTGAAAAGAGCTTATTTCACGACTAACCCCGATCCAGGAAAGCTTTACTTCATTCTGATGTTCAGGGGCAAAGTCCAAGTAATCATCGTAGCCAAATCCAATCCGTCCTTTGTTATAGGTGATCCAAGGGTGACCAGTCATGTAGCCTTCTAATCTAGCATAGTCTTCCTCAACTAAATCATCAGAGGAGATGCGATTTGATAACAGATGAGCATCTGCAATAAGGGTTTGATTGATTTCTTTTATTAAGTGAGCTGTCGTTTCAGCCGACATACCGATCAGCGGTTGAATATCAAGAAGGAAAGCGATGGCTCCTACCTTCACTTCTTTTCCGTCCGAAAAGAGACGAATCGATTTCCAATCAACGTCGAAACTATCAAATAGACGAGTTGCTGCACGGAACTGATATGTTTTCTTGGCAGAAACACGTAGCTCAAAAAGGCTATGATTTTCTTGTTCTTGAATGATTTCAGGTGTAATCATGTCCTCGTACATAAATTCTGAAAGCATTTTTCCGAGAAGTTTATGATTCACTCGTTCCCAGCTTTCTTTTGATAAAATACGATCTAAGTCTTTATCAAAATACATACGTTCACCACTTTCTAATTAGTTGTTAATACAGGTTTTTTGACCACTCCAAAAGATTGGAAGACATTTTGGGGCTGAACGGGATACACTTCTTTGTTAGCGATTTGATTAATAATCACGGCGTTTCGATGAGCGCCAAGCCCAAGGTCAGGTGCCCCAACCCCATGAGTGTGAAGTTCACCGTTTTGTACAAAAATCTCATTATTACTGTTATGTTTCGTGCTCAAACGATAATCTTCTGTAATTTCAAGACGATTTTTTTGATCTTTATTTAATAGGGATTCTGGCAAGAAGCTTGGCATGTTCTGTGTGTAGCCAGTACCAAGAATGATGACTTCAGATTCAAAATCAAACGATTCCTTTGTCACGGTATGACTTCCTTGCACGATGCATACCTCTTCATTCATCTCCAGATGGTTTATTTGGCTCATTGCTTGTAGATGAGCCGGCAGTTGATTTCCAATCGATTGCTCATATAAAACATCATAGATCTCAGAAATCGTTTCCGCGCTAATTCCTTTATAAAGCAATGCTTGATCTTTCAGTAGCCCATCTTTCTTTTCTTGTGAAAGTCTGTAAAAGAAGTCCGTGTAATCTGGTGAAAAATATTCTAGACCAAGTTTTGAATATTCCATTGGGAAAAACCCGTTTGATCTTGTATACCAGCTTAATTCATAATTGTGCTTTTCCTGCTCTTTAGCTAAGTCTAAAAAGATCTCAGCTGCACTCTGACCTGAGCCGACGACAGCAATCGATTTCCCTTGTACAGCTCGCTGTTTCTTCTCCATGTAATCTGATGAATGAAAAATCGTTTCACTGAGCATAGACTTGAATGGTTTAGGAACGGAAGGTACTGAGCCTATCCCCATCACGAGATGTTTTGTAAGGAACGTGTCAATTTCTAGTGTTCTAACATGCTGAACTTGCACAAGATAAACAGATTCTCCTTTTCCTGATTGATGTAGTGAAACATCCACCACCTCATAACCAAATCGGCAAGAATCAAGTTGCTTAGATACCCACTGACAGTAGTGATTGTATTCTTTTCGAGGGATATGAAACTTTTCCAAAAAATAAAAATGATACATGCGATGTTGAATTTGTAAGTAGTTTAGAAAGCTAAATTTGTTTTTTACGTCAGCCATGCTGACCAGATCAGCGAAAAATGGTACTTGTAAAGTGGTTCCATCAATCAGCATTCCAGGATGCCAATCAAACGCTTCTTTCCGATCAAACAGAAGGACATCTACCTCATCAAGCTCGTCTGTTAGGGCAGCAAAACCCAGATTAAATGGTCCAATCCCTATGCCAATGGCATCATATACGTGTTCACTCATTCCTCCACTTCCTTTCAAACTGATCACGCTCACAAATCATTAATAATCCTGTTTTATCAGGAAGCTTAATCGGTTTTTGCGGCCTAAAGCCACATTTTTCAAACACATGAATCATTTTCTTATTTCGAATGTCTGGTTCAGCAATCACTCTTTTTGTCCTCTTCTCCTTTAGTTGTAAAGACACCATTTCTCGAAGAAGCGGAAGGGCGTATCCCTTACCAAGGAAGTCTGTTTCTCCAATTAAGAGATGAATACCTTGGTCATAAGGTTTATTTTCATACATGCTTTCCATGATATCTCCTTCTACCCAGTAAGCTTCCCAGTAGCTGATTGGTTCGTTGTTTATAAGACCGAGGTAAAGATTCTGATGCTTGTCTTTTAATGCTTTCAGCAAATGACGTTTATAGGCTTTTAACGGTATATTTAATTGCCAGAATGGGAAAACATGTGCTTCGTTCATCCACCGATGGATCATATGTACATCACGTTCAAAGCTCACTTCAGAAAAGGAGATGGTTTTATATTCTTGATCTATTTCAACGTGCTTATAAGCCATTTTTTACTGTAACCTCCTGTGCAATTGGATTATTGACCATTGTATAAACTGATTGTGTCTCCAGTGAGCCCACGAGCTCATCCATGTCATAAAAGCGAGTTAATAAATTCGCTTTGCACGGCAAAACAGGCTCTTCTAGTAAACTTTTTACAAGAGATGATGACGCCTCATACCTGAGAAGACGTTCTCTTAAAAGATCTATTAGGTGTTGTTCTTTAATCAATCCGTTTACTCCAAACGCATTAATTAATCCGAATAAATGATTGAAAAAGAAATAATAGCGAAAACGTTCATTTCCTACTTCATCAGTACAAATGGTATCGCTTTTCTCATTTAAATCTGGCAGAAGTTTTGAGAGCTTATCAGCCATAGATTCGCTGAAGTAATAGCCCTGATTGTCTCGGTAATAGAAGCTTGATGGATAACCTTCCGATAATTTAATGACGGAATTCTGCTGATGGGCTTCAAGAGCAATACCATAGTTGCGATAAAGCCATAGCATCGGATCAAGAGAGAGAGACAAATAGCGATCAAACCATTCTAAACTTACTTTTTCAATTGCACGTCCTTCTCTTCTCGCAATTGAAGTGATCATAGAATGTAGACGAGCATTCCCGCCATACGCATGATCCTGGCAAAGAGCAGCGACTAAGCTCGTGTTTTCGCTATTTTTATAGAAAGGATTCTCTCGTATGACAACTGCAAAACCATGTTCAAGATCCGGAATTGCGACATTCAAATAAGCAGGATCACGAATGATATCGAACTTTGGGTGACATCTCTTTAGTTCTTTTCCTAACGTTGTTTTCAGTAATCTAGAAACTTCAACGCCTCGATCAAGCTCTTTTTGTTGGTTAACTCGAAGTGAGTTTGTTATTTTAACGGGAACCGAAAATTTCAGCATATATTTAGACTGATGACTGTAAAGCGTTCTAAATGAAGAAGTAGCCGTATACATCTTCCCTACTGGCCCTAGATAATCAAGTTTGCCTTTTCGAATATAGTGAACCACATGTTTGTTTTTTAAGAGAACATTGACTTGAAGTGGGTGCACGGGAATAAGAGTCCATTTCTCAAATTGATGAAGCCATTCTTGATTAACGGTTTCATCCTCTTTTAATTCTTTTCTCATCAGTTCACTTGCGGATAGTGATAAACTAGAATCTTCTAAGATGATTGATGGATGAACACTAAAATAGTGAAGTTGAAATTCACCATTCAATTCAGGTGAGTACAGATGATCTTCTTCTATTGATAAACCTTGTTTGCTCTTGGGTGTTGGGTGTAGCAGGTGTCCAAGTAAGAGAGACTGTTCTGCTTCAATGTAATCAAAGGTTTCATCCGATAAGCGCTTTTTGTCCTTGTATCTTTCTTCAATATACGATTTCATGTTTTGACAGCTTAATATGATCCGCATAATCAATTCATCTTCTGCATCTATTCGATTCTGATTGATCAGGAGTTCTTTAACTATTAACGTGGTTAATGTAAGATAATCAAGCGAGTTAAATGCGCCATTTCCTATGCGATAAACCAATGGGAATTGAAAGATGTGTCGTCCAGTTAGAGACCAATAAGAGACTGGTAAAATCAGCTCAATTCCCTGGTTTTCTAGTGAACAGGAAATGAATTTCTGAGCTGATATCTCTCGTAAAGCTTCAGGTTTTTCTATTTCAGTAAAATGGCTAGTTTCGCGTAAATAACAATTTAGGAAGCTCTGCATCGTAGCTTGTTCGGCGTAGTCTTTGGCAAATTTCACGTGTGGTCCCTCCATTTCGATCCTAGTGTTTGAATTTCTTCTACAATCTCATAAATGTGCTCCATTTTTGTTCTAGGGTTAAGCATGGTGAATTTTAAATAGGTTCGACCATTCACCGATGTTTTAGCAATGGCTGCTTTGCTTTCAAACAGCATTTCTTGCTGTATTTTTCGATTTAACTTGCACACATCTCCTGTAGAAGTCTGTGGTTCAAATCGAAAAATCACCGTGTTAAGTTCTGGGTTTTTGTTTTCAACTTTTATATTAGGTTGATGAGATAAGTAATTCGCTGTTTCTTGGGCCAGATAAAAAGTAGCGTCAATCATTTCAGAAAAAAGACTGATTCCAACGGTTTTCAACGAGAGGAAAAGTTTAAAAGCATCAAATCTTCTGGACGTAACAATTGATTTGTTGACTAGGTTTGGAATTCCTTCCCCTTCATCCTCAATTGGATTCAAGTAATCAGCGTGATGATTCAGAAAACGAAAGGACTGGCTGTTTTTCACAAGGAAAGCGCCACATGAGATTGGTTGGTAGAAAAGCTTATGAAAATCAACTGTAATGGAGTCCGCCGCTTTAATTCCTTCTAGCTTCCAATTGTAAGATTCAGAGAGTATAAGTGCTCCACCATATGCCGCATCGACATGGAACCATAATTCTTCCTCTTTTGCGATCGTGGCTAATTCAACTAAAGGATCGATGCTCCCGAAGTCAGTCGTGCCACAAGTTCCGACAAGCGCAAAAGGTAAAAGATCTTTTTCTTTTAAATCTATCAATTGTTTTTTTAAGTGCATCGGCGACATCCGGTGGTACTCATCAACTTCTACCTTTATTACAGCGTTCTCTCCTAGCCCTAGCTGAGCAGCTGTTTTTTGTACGGTGAAGTGCGCGTCCTCAGAGCAAAGAATTCTTAATTTGTGAAATTGGGATGGTAACCCATCACGCTTGACATCCCGACCCCACTTGCGATAACAAAATTCATCCCTCGCTAACAAAAGTCCTGTATAATTTGATTGGGTTCCGCCACTTGTAAATGTGCCATCAGAATTGGCTGTATAGCCAAATTTCTTTGTCAGCCACTTGATCATTTCCTGTTCTAAATATGTGGCAGCTGTGCTTTGATCCCATGAATCAAGAGACTGATTGAAAGAACTAATCACAAGCTCCGCCGCAATAGCTGGTATGAGCGGAGGACAGTGCAAATGAGCGATGCTTTTTTCATGAGAAACTTGAAGACTATTTTTTAGTATCGGTTCCGCTATTTCTTGCAAAAGTTCGGTGAAATTTTGGGTTTCACTAGGAAACTTAAACAGTGATGCGATTTCATCTTGAACCATCTTGGGTTGCTTCCCAATGTATGGAGCGGTTGCTTCTTGAAAGGTTCGACTGATGATGGCGATCATTTCGGTCATTTCCTTTTGAAAAGAAGCTTGTCCACTTTCTCCACTATGAAGAAAGAGTTCTTCCATTACTTTTGCTTTAATTTCTTTTTTCGTTATTGTCATTCGATTGACTCCACAGCAACTTTTACTGCTTCTTCAATGATTGTGAGGACATCTGAAACTTGCTCATCCGTTATAATCAGTGGAGGTAAAAGTCTTACGACACTGCCATTTCTCCCTCCAACTTCTAAAATCAAACCTCGATTAAAACATTCTCTCTGAATACGACTTGCTAATGCAGGGTGAGATGGATAACTTCCTGAAGAAGATTGAACCTGATTGGGGTCTACGATTTCTACTCCAATCATTAACCCTCTTCCTCGAACGTCCCCAATTTCACGGAACTGGTGTTGCATATCTTTTAGTGCATCAATCATTCGTTCACCCATTGCAGCTGCATGCTTGTGAAGTTCATGCTCTTTAATAAATTTCAATGAAGCAGTCCCAGCAGCCATTGCCATTTGGTTTCCTCGAAAAGTACCAATGTGCGCACCCGGATTCCACTTATCAAGATCTTGATCATAGATCACCACGGAAAGAGGTAAACTTCCTCCGATTGCTTTTGAAAGCACAATAACGTCCGGTACAATCCCTGCATGTTCAAATGCGAACATTTTACCCGTTCGACCGATGCCTGTTTGAATTTCATCAATAATGAGAGGGATTCCTCTCTCACTCGTGATTCTTCTAATTTCTTGAAGCCATTCAATTGGAGCTGGAACTGAACCTCCTTCTCCCTGTACGACTTCAAGAATCATAGCAGCCGGAGGAAGAATGCCACTTTCTGGATCATCGAGTAGATTTTCGATATAAGTACTTGAAACCCTGTGTCCCTCTTCATCCTTCATTCCGAATGGACATCGGTAGGCGTAAGGATACGGCATGAAGTGAGTATCGGGCATCAAGCCTTGAACATATTGTTTAGGAGCATGATTCCCACTGATCGCCATCGTCCCATGTGTAGAACCATGGTACCCACCCTGGAAAGTAAGGATGCTGCTTCTTCCAGTTGCTGTTTTGACTAATTTTAAAGCTGCCTCAATGGCGTCCCCGCCAGTAGGGCCACAAAACTGGATTTTAGCTCGATTGGCAAATTGTTCTGGTAAGCTTGAATACACTTCATTCACAAACTCTTCTTTCACTGGCGTTGTAATGTCTAATGTATGTAATGGTCGTTTATCGCGAAGAATCTGCTCCATTGCTTCTATCGCTACAGGATGGTTATGTCCAAGTGCAAGTGTTCCTGCACCCGCCAAACAGTCATAGTATCGCTTTCCATCCACGTCTGTAACAAAAATGCCTTCGGCTTTATCAATGGCGATCGGTATCCTTCTTGGATAAGATCTTGCATTCGATTCTCTTCTTTCTTGTTGGGCAAGTAGTGTCTGGCTATTAGCTAAATCTTTAACAGTCATATAGAACCATCCTTTTAAATGATAATCATTTTCAATGCGTTGCAAGTACCATTATAAGTGAGAATGATTATCATATTCAATGATGCTTGAGAACTATTCTCATTAATCTTGTGGTATATTTGTAGGTCTATTGAAGGTAATAATTTCCACAAAACGGAAGGTGCACTTGTTAGATTTAGGTGGAATTTTCCAGCATAAAGAGAAATATTTACTCTACTATGAAGCCATTTCATGATTTATGAAAATAAGTATACAAACATTGCTTCTTATTGTTGAATAGGATGAAGAAATGATAAGGAGAGGATGCAATATTGGAGGTGTACAGTGATTCGATTATACTGATAGGAGCTTGGATACAAGTTCTAGGAGCAGGTATTGTTTCGATCGGAAATACACTTGTTGCATTGGAGAAAAAAGGAGAACTTATTGATGAAGTTGGTGGCGACCTTTATGCGATTGGGAATGCGATTGAGGCAACAGGAGATTCGCTTCAAGCTATAGGGCGGACGAATTTATCAAGGGGTAAGCAGGAGGAAATGCTAGGGATTCTCGGTTCCTGGCTACAGGCGGCGGGTAATGCTTCTAATGTGGTGGGAGGCTCTCAAGCCCTTAGCTTAGACCAAGATGAAGGTCTATCTATTGATATTATTGGAGGCGTGGTTCAAACAATCGGTGCTGGCTTTGAAGCTCAAGGATCAAGCCTAAGTCAATCCGCTTATGCTAGATTAATTACAACAGGATTGACCATTCAAACTTATGCGCTCTCAATAGAGACAATTGGGCTTTTGTTTATTAAAAGAAAACGGGTCAAACTTGGAGAGAAGATTTTGGCGCTAGGAAGTTATGCTCAAACGGCTGGGGCTATTATTGCCGCTATTGGATACTCAAAAGAATTTCAAATTAAATATAGATGATGAGATGCACTGACTGCCGATTTAACCGTCCCCCTTTTCAAAGATCCTTTCTTTTACAAAGCAATTTCTCTTTAAGTTTAATACAACTGTTAAATCTTATTGATAGACTATTTCAAATCTTCACGCTAGAATTCCCTCTAAAAAAATTCAACTTTTTCTCCATTACGAAGTTTGTTATTTTGAGATCGCTTATTTCAACAGTTTGTTTCTTAATTGTCTGAAAACGTTGCGCTTCAAAAAATGGACGTGCTGTAATGCTTGCCTTTGTTGTGAGCTTATATAACTTATGCTTTTGTGCAGTTGCTTCAATTTCTGAGAGAAGCAGAGTAGCAATTCCCACTCTCTGAAAATGGTGATGCACATATAATCGATCAAGATAGCCGGCTGCGGTCATGTCAATAAAGCCAACAACTTCTCCTTCTTCTTCAGCTACATAAGTGAAATTCTGCCCAAATTCTTGTGCCCATTTTGAATACCTTTTTGATTTAGTCGTTGAATTCACCCATGCATTTACTTGATTCGCTGAATAATCCTGTCGATTAATGTTATAAACGGTTTGTTGAAATAATTCGATGATTGAATCTAAGTCTTTAGGTTCGTATTGTCTTATTTTCATTTTTGACCTCCTTTAGTTCGTTATTTTTTTGCTTAATGAGTAGTGTGTAAAGCAGTATCGGCTGAATAAAAAAAAGACGGCATGGTAGTGACCCCTAAAAGTTAGAGTTTTTATTATGCAGCTGTTTGGCTGGTTTGAGTTCGATATTGTATCGGGCTTAAACCAGCCAATTTTGCTTTTACGCGTTCATGGTTATAATAGTCCACGTATACCTCAAGTTTTCTTTTCAGTTCTTCATAAGAGACAAGCTCTTCTCCATAATACATTTCTTGTTTGAGAATCCCGAAGAAGTTCTCCATGGCCGCATTATCGGCACAGGTTGCTTTTCTGGACATACTCTGGAAGATTCGATTCTTCTTTAATGTCTTCACCCACGTGTTGTGCTGATAATGCCAGCCTTGATCTGAGTGGATGGTGGTCCGGTATTTGGCTTCCGTTCGAATGGTTTCTAACGCTTCAGTCAAAGGCTTTAAAACAAGATTGAGTGCGGGTCGGTTGGAAATCCCAAAAGAAACAATTTCTCCATTAAATAAGTCCATCATCGGGCTCAAATAAAGCTTTTCATTTCCTCTACATTTAAATTCAGTCACATCTGTGACGATTTTTTGGAGACGGACGGACGTATTGAATCTGCGTTTCAATCGGTTTTGAGCCACTTTTCCAACCGTACCTTTGTACGATTTATACCGGGATTTCCGAGTGAATTTTTCACACTTCAATCCCAACTCACTCATCATTCCTTGCACTTTTTTGTGGTTGATGACATATCCCTGGTTTCGAAGCGCTAAGTAAATGCGGCGATATCCGTATTTTCCCTCGTGCTTATGGAAGAGTTCCTTGATCACTTCTTTCCACTCTTTATTTGGATCTTCGTTCTTTAATTGCGTTACCTGGTAATGATAGGTGGCCTCGGGAATGGCTACTCTCCGCAAAGCGTCCTTTAATTTGAATCCTTTTTTTTTGAGTTCGAATACCAGCGCTGCTTGTGCTTTTCGAGATAGGCATTCGGGTTCTCCTGAAAAGCTTTTAACTTTTTTAGATAGGAAATCTCTAATCGCAGAAGCTCATTTTCGCGTTCTAGTTGTTCTTCACGCGTTAACTCTTTTTCTGATTTCGATGATTGTTGTTTGTGATTTTTTGGCATAGGTGGCCGTCCTTTCGCTTTTTCTTGGAGGCCTCCGATTCCTTCCTTCCGTAATGTACTAGACCAATTCGCAATTAACGAAGGATTGTTCATTTTAAAGGCAATCGCAGTCTCCCGATAAGAAGCGCCTGTCTGTTTCATAAAGTTTAATACATTTAACTTAAATTGGACAGGGAAGACTTGTCTTGAACGCTTTCTCTTCAATCCCTCTTCTCCAAAGGTTTGATAAGCACGAACCCAACCAATGATGGGGGATTTATGAGGCATTCCATACTTTTTGGCTAATAAAGTGTATCCCAGAGATCCTTGGAGATACTCCATTACCACTTCTAATTTAAATTTTTCACTATACTTTGCCATACAAAAACACCCCGAAAGTTAGTTTTTAACTCTAACTTTCGGGGTGCACTACCCATCCCGTCTTTTCTAGTTAACCATATTCTCTACCATCATTGCCATTCCTTGTCCACCACCAACGCACAGTGTAGCGATACCGAAACGCTCATCTCTTCGTTTCATTTCGTACATAAGAGATGTTAAAATGCGTGCACCTGTTGCCCCAAGGGGGTGACCAAGCGCTATGGCCCCACCGTTTACATTTACTTTATCTGACTGGAGCCCAAGTTCTCGGATAACCGCGAGCGCCTGGGCAGCGAATGCCTCGTTTAATTCTATTAATCCGATATCATTTAACTGCTTTCCTGTTCGTTCTAGAAGTTTTTTAACAGCCGGAACAGGGCCTACCCCCATGATTTCGGGTGAAATGCCCGAGGTAGCCCAGTCAATAATTCGGGCAAGTGGTTGAAGTTGAAGTTCACGTGCTTTCGCTTCCGTCATCACAAGCATCGCCACCGCTCCGTCGTTTCTACCGCATGAATTTCCAGCAGTAACCGAACCGTCTTCTTTAAATACTGGCTTTAACATCGAAAGCTTTTCTATCGTTGTTCCTGGGCGCGGATGTTCATCATGGTTAACAAGGTTGGTCTGTCGTCGTGACTTTGCTTCAACTGGTACGATTTCTTCAGCAAATACGTTATTCTCGATGGCTACTGCCGCACGTCGCTGACTCTCAGCAGCAAAAGCATCCTGATCCTCTCGAGAAATCTGGTATTTTTCCGCTACGTTTTCTGCAGTAATACCCATTCCTAAATGATTTCCGTATAATTCAACTGGCTGTTGACCAGCTTCCAAATTGGAGTCTATCAATGTGGTTTTATCTCCACCAATACGACTATTACGTAAATAAATAGGTGCGTTACTTAAACTCTCTGTTCCTCCAGCTATAAGGATTTCAGCCTGCCTGGAATGGATTTGTTGAACAGCTGAAGCAATTGCCTGCATTCCAGAAGCGCAAAGTCGATTAATTGTAAATGCGGGTGAAGCAGCAGACACCCCTGCTCTTAAAGCAGCAACCCTGGCAACATTCGACGACTCCGTTGTTTGACGTACTTCACCAAGGATAACTTCATCGATAAGTTCGGGCGTAATCCCTGCTCTTGCGATCGTTTCTTTAATGGCAATAGCGGCTAACTCACCCGAATTAAAGTTTTTCAACACGCCACCGTACCGTCCGACAGGCGTTCTAACTGCTTCAACAATTACGATGTTTTCACTCATTCCTAATCCTCCTTTAGCTATATTCTTTTCTTAGCTGACTCGCGATAATGTTCTTTTGTATCTCAGAAGTACCTTCATAGATGCGTGTAATACGTGCATCTCGAAAATACCGCTCGATTGGATAATCCGAAATGTAGCCGATTCCTCCATGCACCTGAAGGGCTTTGTCTGCAACTCTGTTATAGACCTCAGAACCGTATAACTTAAGCATAGCCGCTTCTTTAATGACTTTTTCACCCTGATCGACCATCCACGCTACACGGTAGGTAAACGATCGGAGTGCTTCAATCTCTACACCCATTTCTGCAACCATGTGCGCGACGGCCTGATGTTCAATAATCGGCACGCCAAACTGGATGCGTTCTTGTACATAATTCATGCTCAAATCCAGGAGCTTCTGAGAAGATCCCAGATTTCGTGCAGCGAGACCGGCACGTCCATTAGCTAAAATCTTCAATGCATTGACGTATCCCTTACCAACCTCACCAAGCACATTTTCCTCTGGTACTTCACAATTATCAAAAATAAGTTCGGCGGAGTGAGATCCTTTTAAACCCATTTTTTCTTCAACCGCACCGACTTGAAAACCCGGAAAGTCCTTTTCTACAATAAATGAAGTAATTCCTTTTGCGCCTTTTGATGGATCAGTTGCTGCCATTACAGTAAAAATATCTGCTTCAGTGGCATTCGTAATGTAGTGCTTTGTTCCATTCAAAATATATTTATTACCTTCTTTAACAGCTGTCGTTTTTAAATTTGAAGCATTTGAACCAGCAGACGGTTCTGTTAAAGCGAAAGCCCCAATTTTCTCTCCGATTGCCATATCGGGTAAATATTTTTGCTTTTGTTCTTCATTGCCGAGTTCAACAATTCCAACAGAGCCAATGCCTGTATGAGCCCCAATTAATGTGGTAAAACCATTGTGTGTTTTCCCTAATTCCTCATAAAGAGCGCATTTTCCAACCATGCCTATTCCTAAGCCTCCATATTCTTCTGGAATACTTAAACCAAATAGGCCCATGTCTTTTGAAAGCTCAATGATCCGTTCTGGAATACGATCTTCGCGCTCAATCGTCATGGCAACTTTTTCGACTTCATTTTCAACAAAATTTCGGATGTTGGTTTTAAGAAACTGAATGTCCTGATCTAATTGAAAGTCCATCATTTTCTCTCCTTTTTAATGGTATGTATAAAATCCTCTTCCGCTTTTTCTACCAAGTCGACCGGCTTTAACGTATTTCGTTAAAATCGGGCATGGTCGATATTTTTCACCAAGCGTTTCATATAAATATTGCATGTTGCGAAGCCTTGTATCGAGTCCAACTAAATCGGCGAGTTCAAGAGGCCCCATTGGATGATTTAGCCCTAGTTTCATAGCTTTATCGATGTCTTCTGGTGTACCAACACCCTCCATGACCATGTTCATCGCTTCATTGCCGATTAGACAATTCATTCGGCTGACAGCAAAGCCTGGAAATTCATTGATTCGAACGCATTCTTTACCGATGGATTTCCCAAAGGCCATGGCTTGGCTAATGGTTTCTTCAGAAGTTTCTAAACCACAAATGACTTCAATTAGCTTCATTTTTGGCACGGGATTAAAAAAGTGAAGGGCAAGACATTGGTCAGGTCTCTTTGTTTGGGCAGCGATTTCGGTGGGGCTCATGGTGGATGTGTTGGTAGCTAAGATAGCATGATCTGGTGCATATTCATCAAGTTGTTTAAAGATACTTGTTTTGAGTTCCATTAGTTCAAGAACTGCTTCGATGACGAGGTCGCACTCATTTACCGCCTCACGCAATTCATTTGTATATTTGACAGCCTCCAATCGTTCTTTTGCGTGGGAGTATGTAAATTTCTCTTTTTTGACTAATCGATTAAATTGTTCTTCCATATACTTTTTTGATTGTTCAAGAGCCGCATCACTTACATCCTGTATAGTGACAGAAAGACCAGCTAGAACTGCTGAAAAAGCAATCCCTCTCCCCATCGTACCTGCTCCAATAACAGCAAGATTGTAAATAGACATGTATGAAATTCCTCCTATTTGAAATCGCTTACATTAATGATCTTCACTTACTTCTCGAAGTACAACGTTAGTTCCTTTTTTACATATTAAAAAAGACCCCTCAAACGAATTAAGGGGATGTAGATAAGCTAGCTTGATACTTTATCAATAGCAAATATTTTACCCGGATTCATAATGCCGTTCGGATCAAGAGTGTGTTTAACTGCTAACATTACATCCAAAGCAGCTCCATGTTCTTTTTGTTGATATTGCGCTTTCCCTGTACCTACTCCATGTTCTCCCGTACACGTGCCTCCTCGCTCGAGCGCATAGTGAACAAGGTGCTGATTTAGTTTTGTAGCTTTCTCAAGCTCTACAGGGTCATCAGGATTAATCATAATGATCGCATGGTAATTACCATCTCCCACATGACCTAGAAGCGCACCGTCCAATCCGTATGTTTCAATTGCTTTTCTTGCATCAGTAATAGCACCAGTTAGCTCTGAAATTGGAACGCACACATCCGTTACCATCATTTTCTTACCAGGTGATCCATGACTAAATGAGTAAGCCAGGTTGTGTCGAGCTTCCCAGAGGAGAGCTCGTTTCTTTGTATCATGTTCAAAAATAAATTCTTCGCACTGGTTGTCTTCAGCAATGCTTTTAGCAAACGCAACATCCTGGTTCAATCCAGCTTCATTACCGTGAAATTCTATGAATAGCGTTGGCTTTTCAATGTAGTTCGTTTCATTTGTTTTGTTCACTTGTTGAACGGAACGCGCATCGACCAGTTCAATTCTTGCGACTGGTATTGCAGCATGAAGGATATTTGTAACGGTTGAAACCGCTTGCTCAATTGTTGGAAAAACGACCCTACCTGCAAGTGTGGCTTCTGGAATCCCATAGACATTGAGAGTCAGTTCTGTAAATGTTCCCAGAGTCCCTTCAGAGCCAACGAAAAGCCCATTCAGGTGATAACCAGATGACGATTTTGCTGTGTTGCTTCCAGTATGTATAACCCTACCATCTGCAAGGACAACTTCCATATCACGAACTTGATCTCGCATGACCCCATACCGAACAGAGGTGGTTCCACTAGCATTAGTTGAGGCCATTCCACCTAGTGTGGCATCTGCACCTGGATCAACGGTGAAAAATAAGCCGTGCTTTTTTAATTCTTTATTTAATTGTGAACGGGTGACACCGGGCTGCACCCGTACGAGGAAATCCTCCGGTCGTACCTCAAGAACCTTGTTCATCAATTGGAAATCGATAGAGATTCCACCTTGATAAGGAATCACATGACCCTCTAGGCTAGAACCTAGACCAAATGGAACAACAGGTATTCGATTTTCGTTTGCTGCCTTTAAAATTTTACTAACTTCTTCTGTCGTTTTTGGAAAAACGACCACGTCTGGATCATGTGGCGTATGATAAGATTCGTCTTTACTATGCTGCTCTAACACAGTGGCATTTACGCTTATCTGATCATCATCAAGAAAGGTGGCTAGCAAAGATACGATATTCATGTGACAGTCCTCCGTTCATATGTAAAATTTAAACTTTTCTGATAACAACATCATCACTTTACCACTATTCCATAAAAAGCGTCAATCAACATTCAGGTATTCAAAAGAAAAACCTGGACTTAGCCAGGCTTTCTTCATATGTTATTCTTTTTGTTCATTTTCTTCATTTTCAGGACATTCTGTTCTTTCCTCTTCCAATTCTTCTTCATATGTTGAGGCTACTTCGCTTTCATAAGCGTTTTCTTCCATTCCTGAATCGGCGCTCTCATCTTCTTCTGTAGGATAACCTTTTGTATCGAAAGAATTGTAATGTCCTCTTGAGACAAAACTCTCAAGCATGGCTTTTAAATCCATTCCAGTTGATTCTTTTAGACTTGCCTGAAGACCTGTCATTGTTTTTGTTACATTGTCTGTAATCTGAGTGGAACCTTTACCGCCACCCATATCAATGACTTTCATCTCAGAAATTTGAGAAAGTGGCTGAGCAATTTCATGCGCATATTTCGGCAACATGTCGACAAGCATTTCAATAATCGCAGCATCGCCATATTTCTCCATTGCCTGAGCCATTAGTTCTTTAGCTTCAGCTTCAGCACGACCACGTTCACGAATCACTTCAGCTTCAGCCAAACCTTTTTGCTTTTCAATTTCTGCTTTCGTTTGTCCATCGATGCGATCGCGTTCCGCTTCCGCTTCTGCATTTGCTCGAATATCGTAGGCATTCGAATCAGCTTGCGTTTTTCTTCGCTTTTGTTCTTCTAGTTCTAATTCGACTTGGCGCTGTCGTTCAATGAATTGAACCTGCATCTCTTCTTCTTTCACTTTCTGATTAAGTCTTGCTTGCTCAAGGTTATAGGACTGCTCAGAACGCGCCCTTCCTTGTTCAATTTCAGCTTTGTACTCCGCTTCCTTCACATCTTTGTCTTTTTGAGAACGGGCGATCTCAATCTGACGTCTTATTTCATCTTCTTCTGCTTCTTGGTCCGTTTTCGCTTTGTGCATACGGGTTTCACGTCTGGCGTTAGCCTCTGCAATATCGGCATCTTTTCTAGCTTCTGCAATACGTGGACGTCCTAGAGCTTCTAAATATCCGTTCTCTTCGTCATCATCCTTTAATTCTTTTAGAGCAAAAGAAGTAATTTCAAATCCTAGATTCTTGAGATCTTCTTCAGCAATATTCTTCACTTTTTTATTGACCGAATTAAAATCTTTGTAGATTTCATCGACTGTAAGCGATGAAATGATGGCGCGAAGATGACCTTCAAGAACCTCTTTTAATTCACGCTCTTTCTCTTTTTGTGGTTTGCCTAGAAATTTCTCTGCATAATTCGCAACAATTTCAAGTCTACTGCCTATGCTAATTTCTGCGACACTTGTAGCTCGAATTGGAACGCCTTCTGATGTATATGCTTTTGGTGAAGCAATTTCTAGTTGAAATGAGGTAAGGTCGATCGGGGTACTTGTTTGAAACAACTTTAATCGAATACCGCCACCACGTACGATCTTCATACTACGACCATTGTCATCGACGAAAATGCGATTATCTTTCTCTGCGTCTCCTAGCTTTGGCCCTGTGATTATCAGCGCCTGATTAGAGGAGGCGGTTTTATAACGCCTTTTGAAAATGAAAAATCCGATACCGCCTGCCAAGAGTAATAAAAACAAAATAATACCGGAAATTATTAACCCGATAAATTCCATCATCTGTTCATCATCCTTTCCTATTGGTGGTAAGTATGTATCTTCCTCTCTCTTCTTCTACGATTTGGAATAAAATAAGTTTCGGAATTAATTGAATTTAATAAAGAACAAAAAAGAAACGAACCTAAAAAGGTTCGTTTGTGCACGCTTATTTGATTAAAACCTTTTTAAAACGGCAGAGCCTTTTACAACTGCTTCGTTTTTTTGATTAAGTGCAGCCACATCAAAATAATAACGATCGTTCTGGATCGATACGAGAGCAGCTTTTAGTGTAAGCACATCATTTAAGAAAACCATTCCTTTGAAGGCTACAGAATAATCTTCAAGAAAGACCTCTTCATAGTATGGAGTGAACAATTTCGCTAAGTTACCCATTGTCCACATCCCATGTGCAATAATACCCGGAAGTCCTGCTTTAGTAGCTTCTTCATCAATCGTATGAATTGGATTGAAATCGCCAGATGCGCCTGCATATTTGATCAGATCTAACCTGGAGACTGGGGGGAGCTTGATTTCCAATGGAGTTCCAACACTAAATTCTTCTACTATGTTCAAGAGCTCATCCCCTCTCTTACAGCTTCAGTAATAATCACTACCTGCTCTTCTGTAAAAATAAGTTTTCCTCCTGGCTCTTCTCCATACCTCTTTAATAAAATAAATCCGAGTAAACCACTCTTTCCATTGCGCTCATAATATTTTTCAAGCGAAGTGGAACACATGACGGTTTCCCCTACCAAAAGCGGACGCTCATAGTGGAAAGATTGCTTTCCATGAATCAATCCGACATTAGGCAAGTCGAAGCCTTGAATTTCACCATAATCAAACACTCGGGGATATGTAGGCGGTGCAATGTTTTCTCCATACCTTGAGCGTTTTCCAACTGACTCATCAAGATAAAGTGGTGATTCATCCCCAATCGATTTTGAGAACGCTTTTAAAGAGCCGCGTTCCACGATATTCTTTACAGGAGTTGATCGTGTACCAATAAGTGATTCAAACATAAACACCCTCCTAAGCGTATTGTCCTACCTTTACATGTCCTTTCAAGAGGTTTCGAGCAATGATTAAGCGTTGAATTTCGTCTGTGCCATCATAGATCCTCCAAAGACGAGCTTCACGATACCAGCGTTCGATTGGTAACTCCTTTGTATATCCCATTCCTCCATGAATTTGCAAGACACGGTCAACAACGCGATTGCCCATATTTGAACCATAGAGCTTAGCCATGGAAGCGAGCTGGCGATTGTCTTTTCCTTCATCGAGCGTATAAGCAGCGTTTAAAACGAGCCACTTAGCAGCTTCAATCTCAACAGCAGAATCTGCGATTTGCCATTGGATTGCCTGACGTTCTGCGATTGGTTTACCAAACGTTTCTCTTTCATTCGCGTAGTCAATCGCCATTTTAAGTAACCGTTCACCAGCTCCGACAGCTGTTGCACCGACGATCCAACGCGCAAAACCAATCCATTCCAGACCGAGGTTGTAACCTCCATCAACTTCACCTAAAATATTCTCATTTGGTACCCTTACATTATCAAACACTAATCCTGCCGGTCCCCATTCTCCCATTGTGTGAATGTATTCGGACTTCCAACCCATCTCGCGGTCTGCGATAAAGCAAGTAACTCCGTCTCTACCTGTTGCGGCATGTTTTTCTTTATCAGTAATCGCAATCACCATGACAAAATCAGCTTCATTTCCACCAGTAATAAACGTTTTCTCACCGTTAAGAACCCATTCATCCCCATCACGTACGGCCGTCATTTTAATATTACGCGTATCCGATCCAGCGCCAGGCTCTGTCATCGCAAAACAAGATTTCTTTTCACCATTAATCGTTGGTAAAAGATACTTTTCTTTCTGTTCGTCATTTGCGTAATAAAGGATATTATCAGCGGATCCACCGAAGCGGAACGGGACAAACGTTTTAGAAACCTCCATCATCACAATCGCCAGCATCATTTGACCAAGGTTAGCCCCGCCATACTCTTCTGGTGTATTAATGCCCCAAAAGCCTGCTTTTTTTGCTTTTTGCTGAAGCTCTTCCATTTTTTCGGCAGAAATTCCTGGCTTTCCTGCTCGTTCATTACGAAGCACATCATTTTCTAATGGAATTAATTCGTTCTCTACAAATTTCCGAATTGTTTTTTGCACCATTACTTGTTCGTCAGTTAATCGTAAATCCATACGTAATCTCTCCTTGTAACTCGATTTTGATAAACCACATACTTACTGACCGGTTAGTATCTTGATTCGACAAAATGAATCCACTTCCTTCTTCTTCATGTAATTTCTAAATATTTATCTAGAAAAGGGAAAAGAGCCACAAATGTGACCCTTTTCTTTGTTCTCATTATTTTCCGATAAACATTTGCGTCCAATAATGCCCATCTTGTGCAAGTCCCACTCCGATGTGAGTAAAACTGCTGTTCATAATGTTTTTTCGATGACCTTCACTCTTCATCCAGGCATCAACAACGGCTTCGGGAGTTTGTTGTCCCTGAGCAATATTTTCACCAGCAGTGTTAAAGTCAACACCGAAATCCCTCATCATGTCAAATGGAGAACCATAAGTGGGACTTGTATGGGAAAAGTAATTTTTTTGCTGCATGTCACGTGATTTTTCCTGAGCAACATCACTTAATGATGGCATGGCTTTTAGTGGAGATAGTCCTTGCTTTTTTCGTTCAGCGTTTGTTAAGTCGATAACCTGTTGAATCTCTTTTGTAATTTCACCTGATGGCTCTGAAGTAGGTGATTTTTCTTTATTGGCTTCTTCCTGCTCAGGAGCAGCATTTTCATTTGGCTGAGCTTGACCAGTATTTTGATCTGGTCTCACCTTTTGTTGACGCTGTTGTTCCTCTTTGCCTCCAATGCCATATTGTTCTGGGAAACCTTCGGGTAAATATTCTCGCGGATCTACACCTGGAAGAACTTCATTGAATTCAAATTGCCCATCTTGAACCATTTCTCCATGAGGGAATTTTGCACTTGGCGTTTCTGTACTATAGGAGTTGGGATCAATTGTAAGTTGACCACTGTTTATCCGTTGAATTCCCTCTGTAGGCGCGCTTGTTTTATTTATATTTAACGCTTCTTCATCGTTGTTATTGGCGTTACATGCTCCGAGAAGCAGTAATCCTGGCAATAATAAAGGTATGATCTTTTTGTACATGCGTTGCCCTCCTTTAGATGATTTTGTTACTATCTTAGTTTTTCTAAAGGAGGGAAAAGTATTTGTGGTAAATAGCGAGAACCGTGCACGTTCTTTACAATAAATACCCCTCTACATGTAGAGGGGTATTTGTATCAGCCTGTATTTCGAAGGCCAGCCGCAATGCCGTTAATGGTTAACAGAATTTCTTTCAATAGCTCATCGTCCTCGCTACCCTTAGAACGATACGTTGAAATTAGTTCAACCTGAAGCGAACTTAATGGATCAACATAAGGGTTACGTAAACGAATGGAATCTTTAATATTTGGCGTACCGTCAAGAAGCTCTTCTTGATCTGTAATGGTTAAGATAACATCCTTTGTAAGATGATATTCATCAACAATTTTACCAAAAATGCGGTTTGCAAGTTGTTCATCATCGATTAAGAACATATATTTCTCGGCTGTAGAAAGGTCTGCTTTCATTAAACCCATTTGTAAGTTATCGATAAGAGAAGCAAAAAATGGCCAGTTTTGATACATTTCTTTTAAATTCTTTAAGCCTTCTTCTGTTGCGGCAAGTTTCGTTAAACCAGTGCCAGAAGCATACCATGCTGGCATAAGTTGACGGCTTTGGGTCCAGGCAAATACCCATGGAATTGCACGTAAATCATCAAAATGATCTGTTCCTTTTCTGCTCATAGGGCGTGAACCAATGTTTAATGCGCCAAGTTCTGGGAGTGGAGTTCCTTGTTTGAAGTAAGCAAGGAATCCGTCATCTTCAAAAACAAGCGACTGATAAGATTTAAGTGAAACAGATGACATTTCCTCCATCATTTTGTGCCATTTTTCCTGACGCTGATCTTTTTCAATTCCAGAAACCGCAGAAGTAAGTAATGTCGTTGTTGCTTGTTCCAAGCTTCGATAAGCGATATCGTAAAGCAAATAGCGAGAAGAAAGCACTTCACCTTGCTCTGTAATTTTAACCCCAGCTGTATATGTTTCTGGAGGTTGTGACAAAAGACTTCTGCGAAGTGGGCCACCACCACGACCGAGTGCTCCACCACGTCCATGAAAGAATTTAAGACGAAGGTTTTTTTCAGAAGCAATGCTGCTAATTTCTTGCTGGGCCTGATAAAGCTTCCAGTTAGCTGTAAGTGTACCTCCATCCTTACTTCCATCTGAATACCCAAGCATAATTTCCTGACGGTTGTCGAGCTGGGCTAAGTGGTTTTTATAGACCGGGAGTTCAAAAAGCCTCTTCATAATGGAAGGTCCTGCTTTTAGGTCATCGATGGTTTCAAGTAAAGGCGCAATATTTAAATCACTTTCAACACTTCCATCAGCATGCAATCGGTAAATGTTCGCCTCTTTTGCAAGAACAAGCACTTCAAGAAGATCACTTGCTGAACGGGTCATGCTGATCAAGTAAACAGAAATTGCCTTTGTACCGAATTCTTGGTGAGCTTTTTTAATCATTGTAAAGATATCAATGATTTTTCGGGTTTTTTCAGAGTAGTCCTCATAAGTCGATAAAACAGGACGTGGATCCTCTAAAATACTAGTAAGTAGTTGAACTTTTTCTTCTTCCTCAAGTGTTGCATAATTATTTGCCATATTGACGCGGCTTAAAATTTCTGCGATTGCTCCCTCGTGTTCACCACTATGATTTCGAACATCTAACGTAGCGAGATGAAATCCGAAAAGGGATACTTGACGAATGAGTTTATTTAGTTCAGAAAAATGGGCACCTTCCGGAAAATGTTGACGCAAACTATTGCTAATAAGTTTTAAATCTGCGATAAATTGTTCCGTATTTTTGTATCCGTTCTCACCGTTCACTTGAGTGAGCTTTTCTAATACATATGCCAATTTAACACGATAAGCCTCGTGTGGAACGCCCCACTCTTTTGCGTTTGGAAGTTGACGTTTATCTTCCTCAATGGATTCCATCAACTCACTACATATAGAAATGCGGTTTGTGGATTGGCTTAGCTGTCTCATTAAATTTTTCACTGATTCTTTATATTTTGAAATGACCACTTCTCGCTGACGTTTTAGTGTACTCCAGGTAACCTCTGGCGTTACAAATGGATTTCCATCTCGATCTCCGCCGATCCAGGAGCCAAATTTTAATATATTCGGTACTTCCCATTTAGCATCAGGATAATGTTCTTGTAGACACTCTTCTAATTCCTGATGGATTTGAGGTAACACTTCAAATAAGGTTTCTTCAAAATAAAACAGCCCCATGTTCACTTCATCCATAACGGAAGGTTTTTTATGTCGTAATTCATCAGTTTGCCAAAGGATTGTAATCTCGTTAAGTAGATCCGCTTTTAATGCTTTTTGTTCTCGCTTTGTTAACAGCGGATTATCCAATTGTTGTAATGATTTCGCAATACGTTTATGAATTTCAAGGACTGAGCGTCTTGTTGCTTCAGTTGGATGCGCAGTTAAAATCAGTTCGAGTGATAGAGAAGATAACGTATCTTCAATCAGCTCACCCGGTACATTGTTCTTCTTAAGTAAAGAGATTGCGTGCGCAATGGATCCAGGCTGAGACTGTTCTTCTTCCAACATTTGATAGTCTCTGCGTCTTCGAATACGATGATTTTGTTCTGCGATATTTACAAGGTGAAAATATAGAGCAAATGCACGAATGACTTGTTTCCTCATAGGTGGTTGAAGCGTCTGAATGGTTTCCTTCAGCTGCTGAGAAGTTTCGAGATCTGCAGCTGTTCTGAGGGATTTCGTCTTCTCACGAATCGATTCAACCATATCAAGAAGTTCTTTGCCGCCATGCTGCACTAAAACGTCACCGAGAAGGCTTCCTAGCATGTTAATGTCACGCCTTAGGGCAACGTGGTGACTTTGTTGCGTTGAATGTGCCGTATCAATTGTCATGTCCGATCAACCTTTCTAATAAAAACTTAATACCAAATATTAAAAATATTTCAATAAACTTATTATAAACAAGAAATTTTATTCTTGTCATCTTTTATGACACCTGATCTCTATGCAAAAGTAAGCGATTTGTACTGAAAGGACAACAATGTAAACGCATTCAAATGTTTTTTTATTTTTTTGTATTTTCATAAAAAAATCCGCAAAACTATGCGGATTTTCATTTCCTATTGAGTTACTTATTCAGATTGAAAATTTGTGTTTAAAGCGCTCGATTTTCTTATTTTCTCCAACCATTAAGATAACATCCCCTTTTTGGAACGCGACTTCTGCATAGCGACTCAAAATAGGTGCTTCCTTCCGCAAGATAAGGGAGACGTTCAATTCATATTTTCTAGAAAAATCGAGTTCGAAAAGCGTTTTTCCAACTAGTTCTTCCGGAACCTCAACTTCAATAGCCGATACGTTTTTTGTAATTTCGATATACTCGAGCACATTTGGCATCATAATTTGTTTCGCTACTTTCATCCCTGCTTCTTCTTCAGGATAAATGACCTGATCTGCTCCTAAGTTAGATAAAATTTCACCTATTTCGCGACTAACTGCTTTTGTAATAATTTTTTTTGCCTTCCGATCACGAAGTCTGTTCGTAATTAAAATCGCTGAATACGCGTCCGTACCGATCGCGACAAATACGGCGTCATATTGCTCAACATTAAGATCATCCATCACGCGGTTTTCACGTAAATCTCCGACAATGGAGTGGGTCGTATAATCGTCAATATCTTCTAATGGTCCTTCATCTTTATCACACACGACAACATCACATTTTTGCTCATATAGCTCACGGATGATGCCTTTTGCAAACCTTCCTGCACCGATTACTAAAAATTGTTTACGCATCGTTCCTCACTCCTTCTATCCAACAGCCAGATCTTCTTTGATGTAACGTGTTCTAGATTTATCGATTTTAAATACAGCGTAAATGAAGCTAAATACGCCAATACGCCCAATAATCATAAGCATGCATAATAATAGCTTTGATACCCCTGTAAGTTCTCCAGTGATGCCCATTGATAATCCGGTATTCGTTAACGCCGAAATGACTTCAAAAGCCACCAAAAGGATTTCTTGAGATTCAAAATAGGAAAGTACAATGGTCGAAAACCCAAATAAAAAGATGAAGCTTAAAAAGATAAGAAAGGATTTATTAATGGAATCCTGAGAAATGGTTTTTTTAAATAAAGTAGTGTATTCTTCCGACTTTGCGACAGATACCATCTTTGCGAGAAGTACTGCAAAAGTAGTTAAGCGCAGTCCTCCTCCTGTACTAGAAGAAGATCCACCTATAAACATCAAACTCATTAAAATAAGGACAGTCGTGATATCAAGCGTTGAAATGTCGACAGTCGTTAACCCCCCGTTTCGGGAGGTGGCTGAAAGGAAAACCACATTTACGAACTTATCCCATAAAGATAAATGATTAAATACGCCGTTGTACTCTAAAAAGAAATACACCATAAGTCCAATGAGAAAAAGTGAACTATGTAGTCTAATATTTACTTTTGTAAATAAACTTTTCTTTTTACGAAAGCCTAATATGTATTCGACGATGGTGGGAAATCCAAGGCTACCAAGGAAAATCATTGTAGCGGACGTTAAAAGCAATAGCCAATTATGCTGATAAGAAATTAAGCTATCTCCAAACAAATCGAATCCTGCATTCGTAAAGCTTGCAACACTGTGAAAAACGGTAACAAAGACCGCTTCTTTTACGGAGTTATATTGTTCACTAATTGCATTGAACATGAGACTAAATCCAATGGCTTCCACTGTTAACGCAATCATTAATACCGACAAACTTAACGAACGAATGGTTTTTAGCTGCGATTGATTTTGGTCTTTAGAAATTAAAAGCATGCTGGACATCGTTAGCTTCTTTCCCATCATAAGAAAAAGATAGCTGACTAGAACCAGTATGCCAATGCCGCCTAGCTGCATTTCAATAATCAATAATGCCTGTCCAATTCGAGTGAAGTCTGTCGAAATATTTACTGAAGATAAACCCGTTACGCTAAGAGCACTTGTTGAGATAAAAAGCGAATCAACCGCTTGTAGTGACCCGTAATGCGAAAAAGGCAGCAAATAAAGAATGGCAAATAAGACGATGGTTCCTACGTATGTGATAAAAATATAACGAAATGATTGAATCGTTGATTTGGATTTTAGCATAGCACCTCTCCACACGTTGGTCTGTAGACTTATTCACTATATCATAAACGGTTTTGCTTAGTATCCATAAGAAAACCACTTAAGATCCCCCTAAGTGGTTCTTACTTTTTTTTCGATCAACGTAATCCAATAGGCCAAGTGCCGACACGTGTAAGTCCATCTTGATGTATTGATAAACGGGATGATCAAGAGGCACGCCTTGTTTGAATAAAGCGGCTTGAACATAACTTAGAAGCGCTTTGAAAAGGTGTTCTGATCGCTCATCATTCTTCTGTTCTTGACTTGTTACTTCTTCAGTTATTCTCAAAAACACAGATAACCATGTTGTTAGTTGCCGAATGACTTCATCCGGGTTGTTAGACTGACCATAGTGCCCAAAGTAAATAAGACTAGGATGAAAAGACATGATTTTATCAGCAGATGCTAGCATATCATCTGGATCAAATTGGTTTGGTGAGGTTGAGGGTAAATATACTTCGACATCGAGTTGTGGATAATAAACCCCTAGTGTGTCCCCAACAAACATGCCGTTCGTTTTGGAATCATGTATGGAAAAATGGTGTTTTGCATGTCCAGGTGTATCGATAAATGTTAATACCCGATTCTGACCAATCTTAATTTTATCGTAATCTTTTAAAATCACTAAGCGTTCTTCTGGTATTGGCAGAATCGGTTCAAATAACTCTTTAAATCGTTTGCCATAAACTGCTTTAGCTCCCTCAATTAAACGAGTTGGGTTTTCTAAATGTCGTGCTCCTTTTGAATGAACAAGAATACGCGCATTGGGACATTTCTTTAGCAGCAGGCCTGCTCCGCCGGCGTGATCAAGATGAATGTGCGTCACAATGATATGACGCACTTCATTCAGGTCGATATGTAATTTTTCTAACCCGCTAATTAAGTGTGAAATCGAAGGACTTGCACTTGTTTCAATAACGGTTAGTTCTTCTTCATGCAGGACATAACAACCTGTCCGCTGTTCGAGAGACAGGTCGTACAGATCGATAAGAGATAAATCTTCTGCTATACGGTTAGGAAGCTTCATCGTTCATTCCCTCCATTAAGTAAGTTACACACACTGAAAGACTTCTTGATGCTAATCGAATATCCTTTTAAAGATGCATAATGGAGCTATAGACAACTTTACTTGTTATTCAAGGTGACTTGTTGAGTGATAAAGTTCATTTAACCACTCGTCTCCTTTTCTTCTTAAAACCGTTAAAGATGTGTTCACAATATGCTTTTCATGATTTAGTTCAGGTAGTGTGCTTTTAAAGAAATGTCGAAGAAACGATCCATGGCTTACGATAAGAATGTTTTGACCTGGATGTTGGTGGTGTAAGTCATTTAATGCTTCATGCGCTCTTGCCACAACGAGTTCTTCTTTTTCGATACCGAGATCTAACTCACGCCATTTCTCTCCCCATTTCTCTATTCGCTCTAGCTCCGTTGTGCCTTCAATTTGTCCTCCGCCAGCTTCCCGCAACCTTGGATCCGTTTTAACATCAATATGAAGAAACCGCCCGATAATTTCAGCTGTTTCTTTTGCACGTGATAGATCACTTGAAACGATCATATCCCACTCATCATTTAAGAGTGACTCACCTAGCTTAGCTGCATCACGGCGACCTTGTTCATCAAGGTGAATATCCGAGCTGCCTTGAGCCCGCTTTTCTTTATTCCATGATGTACTCCCGTGGCGAATAAAACCTATTCTCATGTCTTTTCCCTCTCTCTTTAACTATTCTGAGTGAATCGTTTGATTGATAAGGCGCGTAATATCTTTCACTCTATTTTCTCCACACATAACTCTGTCAAGCAAGCTACATAGCGCTACAAGATCAGCAAGCTTCGCGAGCTTTTTCCATTGCTCCGGTAGGGAAATCCCTTTATTCTTTAACCCCTCAAATAAACCTTGTTCAAATGAGTCGATGTGATTGAATTCGTACCGAAGCAAGTTCCCTATGTCAAAATAAATACTCCCTGATAATGCAAATTCCCAATCCAGAATGGCATTCACTTCCGTTCCTGTCATTAAGATGTTCAATCCATTAAAATCACCATGAACAAGTCCGGCTCCACTCTGATCTTTTTGCAGTAAGGGCGCATTTCCCTTTGCAAATTCGATAATTTTCTCAGGCAAATGTTCCGGTAACCATTTAGAAGCATGATGGTTGAAAAACGATTCGATTGTCGTGATGAATGACTGAGGAGTTAACCGAAATTCTTCCCTGACGATAAGGTTCGGGTCTAGAAATCCATATGTAGTAAAACGCTTTTCCCGAATACAGCCAAGCTGCTCACCTATTGATTTCCCCATTTCTCCGATCTCGCGCGCTGAAGAATTCGTCAGCTGATCTCGTAGTAACACACCTTTCTTCCATTCTAAAAGTCCAATATTATACCCATTCCATTTAGTCGAGTGCAGAAAATCGGGTCTTTGTACACGTGTAGGAAGAATGTGATGGATTTCTTTTTCACGTAATAAACTCTCAGAATCTCTAGCTATTCGAATAACTACAGGCTTTTCATTTGCAATGTCGACTTTCAAATTTGTGTGACTTAAGCCCTCAGAAAGGTAACTCGTTGATGTAATGCTCGCATTCGGATGATAGCTTTTTACTATTGATGTAATGGCTTCATCTGGAAGATGAATGATCGCTTGGTGTCTTTCCCAATTTGTTTTCATTCTATCCCTCCTCTACCTATCATACCAACTCCTATTGAAAAAAGCTCTTTCTCATTGGAGAAAGAGCTTTTGATTTAATTCCAGTTAATTGGTAATGGCAACACTTCTTGGACTTGCTTTTCGTATGTGGTGATTTGTTCTTCTGTCATCCAAATCCGTACAGACCCACGATCCGCACTGCTTCGAATTAATCGACCAATTCCCTGTCGTAAACGTAGCAACATATAAGGAAGATCCACTTCGTTTACTGGATTTTCTGAGTGACTTCGCTTCGCCTGAAATACCGGGTCGTTTGGTGGAAATGGCAAGGATGAAATAAGCACCTGCGTAAGCGATTCACCTGGTACATCAAGTCCTTCCCACAGATGATACGAGCATAGAACGGTGGAATGTTCTCGCTGAAAAGCTTTTACTGTTTCACTGATTTCACGATCGCCTTCATAGATGATTGTGAAATTCCAGCTTTCTTGATCGGCCCAGTTGCGGAATCGGTTCATTTCTTCAAGTGATGAAAATAGCAATAAAGAATGGCCTTTGTTATGGTTGAGTGCATGGCCCATTTCTTCCCATTTCTCTTTCTCAGATTGAGAAACCGTTCCGTTCATTTTCATTTGTGTCTCATAATCAAATGGAGAATTCACAGAAAATGAGGCGTATTTTTGAATACCAAGACTACTTGCTGTATAAGAGAAATCCCCTGCCTGAGATAACGTTGCAGATGAAAAGACAAAAGGAATTTTTTGCGAAAATACTTCTTTTCTTAAAATGTCTTCTACAAGTCTTGGCATAATCACAAGCGACGTTTGTGTCTCTGTTTCCTCAAGCCAGTGAATCCCTTCTCCATCGTGAAGTAACGTTCTTAATCCATAAGCGAAAAATTCGAGATATTCTTCCATGATCTTGACGTGATAATCTTCCATCACATGAAGCTCAGAATCAAAAACAAGCTGTTCCAATAATGCATCAACCTTTTCAGCAATGGCTTTTGCGATTTCAATCATTGTTTCTGTACGAGGTACATCCTTACGAACTGAACCTTCTACGGCTATTGCTGAGTCACTGAGATGAGCAAACCAGTTATCATGAAGCTCAAGAATCTCTTCGACAAGTGTGAGGGATTCTTCCCGTACATCCTGGTCCATGTATCCTGTCAGGATACTTGAGAGGGTCTCAGAGTGAAAGCGATAAGTTAATCCTTTTTGTGCTGAGAATTCAAGGAGGTGTCCCTCATCAAAAACAACTGTACTTGCTTCAGGAAGCAATGGAAGTTGTCCTTCACGTTTGCGTGATTCTTTCGTCCAAATATGTTCCATATAAAAATCATGAGAACAAATGATTAAATCACTTGCATGTCGATAGTATTCACGATTTAATGTTTGTCCACATCGATGGCGCCAATCACAAGTTGAACACTGTTGTAACGGATCCCAGGCGATTTTTTCCCACTTATCATTTGGTACCCAAGGGTATTCTTTGCGATCGCCATATCGATGGAATGATTTCATCGACGCAGCAGGTTCATAGACAAACTCTGGAATTTCATCGTGAACGCTCAGAATATCTTCATCATCTGTTCGATGTGAAAGGTAATCTAGTTTTTTTACACAAACATACTGTTCTCTTGCTTTAGCGAGGCGAACATCTACGGTTAACCCAAGAGCTTTCTCAAGCTTCTCAATGTCTCCGCCTTCTTTTACGAGCTGCTCAATAAGCGTTTCATCCGCACAGGAAATAATGGCAGGTTTTCGTGTATACCGTGCATAGCAAATCGCATATAGCAAATAAACAAACGTTTTTCCTGTTCCTACGCCTGCTTCGGCAAAAACAACGCTCTTATTCTTAAAGGCTTGTTCAATTTGAAAAGCCATGAAGATCTGTTCATCGCGAAGCTCGTAACCATGTTCAGGTAAAATGTCGTAAAATACATCGCCAACATAGTCTCCAAGCTTCTCGTAAAAAGAATCTTCCTTTGTAATTTCGAAAGGTAGTGATTGAGTCATGTACGGTCTCCTCTTCTAGCGTGATCCGTCCTTTTATTTTCTTATCTATTTGTACTGTTCAAATGCTGACAGTTCGTAACGTGTGTTATAAAAACAAAAGAAACCAAACTCTATCATAACAGATTTATTCGTATTAGTGAAAAATCATCTATTCTTTCTGTATAGCTTCACCTAGAAGCTGATAAGAAGTCAACCTTTCCTCACGATTAGGCGTGATCGTCGTAATCATAAGTTCATCTGGTTCATATTCTTTTTCAAGCTTCATTAGCTTCTGTTTTACCGTTTCAAATGATCCGCTAATGAGTTTTGTATTGGATTTAGTAGGAAGGGAAACGCGTTTTGCCTCTTCAACGGATATGAGAGCTTTTTCCCCTTTTGTACGAGCTTCATTAACAACGTGTGTCCAATTGGCAAGTTCATCTGCTCGTGCGGTGGTTTCACTACATATAACGGAAACCGCTAAAATCGTATAAGGCCTTTCGCCAACAAAATTGGTTCGATACGTGTTGAGAAGTTCCATTCCATCATGGTCACTCATAAAATAACCAAAAGCATAGGACATGTTATTTTCTGCAGCAAGTAATGCGCTTTTCTTACCTGTTCCAAGTAACCACGGTTCAGGCCTTTGGTTCGGAACAGGTTTTGCTTGAACGTTATGAAACATATGGTCTTTCGGAAAATCATGATTAAGAAAGCGAAGTAATTCTTCCACTTTTTCTGGCATCTTCCTAACTTCTTCGAGGAACCGTGGGGATAGAGCCGTTGTTGCCTCGGCAGATCCACCTGGTGCTCTTCCTAGACCAAGATCAATACGACCTGGAAATAGCGTCGCAAGCGTATGGAAAACTTCAGCGACTTTATATGGTTGATAGTGCGGAAGGAGAATCGCTCCAGCACCTAGGCGGATTTCCTCTGTGTGCGCGCCAATATAGCTTAAGAGTACTTCAGGTGCAGGACAAGCTACATGTTCTAAATCGTGATGTTCTGTGACCCAGTATCGGGTATAGCCAAGACGATCGGCGAGAACAGCTAATTCTTTTGAGGACTGTAGAGCATCCCCTTCCGTTTCTCCATGAAAAATGGGTGATTGGTCAAGTATACTTAGTTTCATTGCACACCTCTTTTTAATACAATCTCTTCCTATCATATAGAAAGAAGCGCCCCATTTATACTAGAAAGCACTGACGAAGAAAAACGCCCATTATAGGCGTTTTAGATAAGTAGGTTAAAGAGGTCCTGATCTTTATTAATTTCAATATAAGAAAACCCTTTTCGATTTAAACGCTCAATCAAAGGTTCATAATCTTCTTTATGCTTAAGTTCGATCCCTGCTAAGACTGGTCCTCGATCTCGGTTGTTCTTTTTTGTATATTCGAAGCGGGTAATATCATCAGTTGGTCCTAATACATCCGCCATAAATTCCTTTAAGGCGCCAGCCCGCTGAGGAAAATGGACAATGAAATAGTGTTTTAACCCTTCATAAATCAAGGAGCGTTCCTGAATTTCCTGCATCCGGTTAATATCGTTATTCCCCCCACTAATGACACAAACAACGTTTTTTCCTTTAATTTGATCTTTATAGAAATCGAGTGAAGCGATCGACAAAGCACCTGCAGGTTCAGCTACAATCGCATTCTGATTGTATAGTTCCAAAATAGTTGTGCAAATCTTTCCTTCTGGTACTAGAACAACATCATCAAGAAGATGCTTGCAAATGTCCAGCGTCAGTTTGCCAACTTGTTTCACCGCTGCACCGTCTACAAATTTATCGATAAAGTCAAGGGGTACGACGCTATCGTGTTCAATCGAACGTTTCATTCCTGCAGCACCTTCGGGTTCAATTCCAACGATTTTCGTATCTGGACTAATGCTTTTAATATACGATCCGACACCAGAAGCAAGTCCACCTCCGCCAATGCCGAGCATCACGTAGTCAACTTCATCAATGTCATTCATAATTTCGAGGCCAACGGTTCCCTGACCTGCAATCGTTCGATAATCATCAAATGGATGAATAAATGTTTTGTCTTGTTTGTTACAAAACTCTTTAGCTGTATGGAAGGAATCATCGAACGTATCTCCTGTTAAAATCACTTCAACGTAGGAGCCTCCAAATAATTCAACTTGTGAAATCTTTTGTCTTGGCGTGGTAGCCGGCATAAAGATGTGACCTTGAATGCCGAGCGTCTTACATGAGAAAGCGACACCTTGTGCATGGTTTCCAGCACTAGCGCATACGATCCCGTTTTCCTTCTCTTCCATTGTTAAGCTCTGAATAAGGTTATATGCCCCTCTTATTTTAAAAGAACGGATGTTTTGCAAATCTTCCCTTTTCAAATAAACGTTGCAGTTATAGCGATCGGAGAGTATTTCATTCCGCTGTAACGGTGTATGAACAACGACTTCTTTTAAAACCTGGTTTGCGATAATGATATCTTCCACCTGGACTTTGCTGATTGTTTTACTCATTCTCGCACTCCTTCAGATTAAATTGAATTGTTTAACTTTTTAAAAATCATTTTAACACAATTTAATGCTGTTGTACGTTATTGTTCTAAAAGAATTGAATTTCTTTTGAATCCAAAAGCATGCTACAATTTTAAGAGATCAGCTATCATACGAGGAGGATACATAAATGAAAAAATGGGCTTTTGTGTCAGATTTTGACGGAACGATTTCAAAAAAGGATTTCTACTGGCTTGTGATTGACACTTACTATCCTGAAGGTAAACCATTGTATAAGAAATGGAAAGCCGGTGAAATGCAGGATATTGATTTTCTTAGCCAGGTATTTCAATCGATTGACCAGCATGAAGAGCAAATTATTCAAGACATTCTCTCGCTACCCATTGATGAGCACGTTCCCTCTTTCATTCGAACGGTTCAGGAAAGCGGTGGGGATTTCTATATACTAAGTGCCGGCACCGATTATTACATTCATCATATTCTCGAGCATTATGGCATTAAAGACGTACCGGTATTCTCAAATAAAGGATATTATGAAGATAAAAATGTCCATTTGTCGATTGATGAAAATCATAAACACTATTCAAGACGTTACGGCATTGATAAATCGAAAGTAATTGCAGAATTAAAGGAAACATATGATGTTGTTTATTTTGCTGGTGACAGCGAACCCGATTCGCATCCTGCGAAAGTTGCCGATCTGACTTTTGCTAAAGATGCACTTCAAGATTTATTAAAGGAAAATAATGTGCCTTATGTTGCGGTTGATTCGTTTTTACAGATAGAAGAATTTTTGCATGAGAAAGGTACCGTTTAAGCATGCATGCATTAACGAATATTCCGATTCCTTCTATTTTGGAGATTCGTTCAGGTATCCGTCATCAGCTAGATCCTATTCTTCATAAACACGGGTTTCATCATGCCCTGTTTTTGTTTGATGCGTTTACTTACGATGCTTATGCCGAGTCCTTTCAGAAATCGAAACACGTGACGATAAACGTTCAAAAAATGGAACCCGGTCAAACCATTCAGGATCTCATTTCATTTGCTTTTACCCTTGATTCCTATGATGTTGTCGTTGCTATGGGGGGCGGTCAGATTATTGACTACGGAAAGTATATTGCATTTTCTAGAAAACTCCCCTTTATCAGCATGCCAACATCTGCTTCCAATGATGGTTTTGCTAGCAGCAATTGTTCTCTTATCGTGAATCAAAAAAAGACGACCGTTCCTGCACAGGTGCCTTTTGGAATTATTGCGGATCTTGAAGTGATTCAACAGGCTCCTTCTCATTTCTTACTTGCAGGAGTTGGTGACTTAATGAGTAACATTACGGCTCTGTATGATTGGGAATTTGAAGAAAGGCATGGAAAGGGACATGTAAATGCTTTCGCAGCGATGCTTAGTAAAAAAGCGGTCAATAGCTTCATTCGAACGCCGATGACTGATCTTCAAAATCCAATCTTTATTAAAGAGCTTGTAAGTTCCTTAACCATGGGCGGTGTGGCCACCGTGATTAGTGGAAATAGTGCTCCAATTAGTGGTTCAGAGCACTTAATTTCACACGCTCTTGACAAACAATTGTCGAAACCTTATATGCATGGGATTCAAGTTGGTCTTGCTACGTACATTATGGCAAACGTCCAAAACCATCGAGCATTACGAATGAAAAAAGTATTTGAGCGAACAGGTTTCTTTCAATATGTAAAAGAAGAAAAGATTCAAAAGTCAACTCTGGCAGAGGCGATTTTATTCGCACCATCAGTAAAACCAAGTCGCTACACATATCTCCATGATCAAACCTTCCAACAAAAGGCTCTCTCTTTCTTAGAAACTGATAACGTGTTACAAGAAGTATTAATATAAAAAAATGCCCTTAACAAAAGGGCATTTTTAACGATGGTTTACATAATAATATTACGTTATATTAAAGCTCTGTTCTAATGTCCCAAAGCTCAGGAAAAAAGCGATGATCCAGTACTTTCTTTAAATAACCAACGCCAGACGAGCCCCCTGTCCCCTGTTTGAATCCGATAATCCTTTCGACTGTTTTCATATGACGGAAACGCCATTGTTGGAGCCAATCTTCAATATCAACAAGCTTCTCAGCTAGTTCATATAGGTCCCAATACGTTTCTACATCTCGATATACGGTCAGCCAGGCCTGCATCACTGAGTCATTCTTTCTGTATGTTTCGTTCACATCGCGATGAAGAACGTCCTTATCAATAGGTAATCCCGCCCTTGATAGAGCTTTAATCGCTACATCATAAATACCGGGTTCTTGATAAGCGTCTTTTAGTTCTTCGTGAAGCTCTTTATCTTTCTCATAAATCTTTAACACGTGAGGTGTTTTATAGCCTAATGCAAACTCGATCATACGGTATTGATAAGACTGAAAACCAGAAGCCTGTCCGAGAGAATCGCGGAACTGCATGTATTCCGACGGGGTTAACGTTGAAAGAACGTCCCAAGCCTGGATGATTTGGGTCTGAGTTTTCGAAACACGCGCAAGCATTTTAAAAGCAGTTGATAATTCATCTTTTTTGATTGCTTCAATTGCCCCTCTTAGTTCATGCAAGATTAATTTCATCCATAATTCGCTTACCTGGTGAATAACGATAAAAAGCATTTCATCATGATGGTCGGATAACCTATTCTGCCCTGCAAGTATCTTATCAAGGTTTAAGTATTCTCCATATGTCATATTGTGTTTAAAATCAGTATGTATGGACGCTTCCGTTGGATCTCGATGCTCTTTTTTTCCCAATGACAAAACCTCCCTTTAAATTGTAAGCGAAACCAAAACGCAACCTTCCTCCGTGTTTCTTCATTAATATAGTAACCTATTAAATCATTAACGCTAATTTGCTTTTAATGAGCTTAATTCCCCTCCTCTCAAAAAAAGTATAACATGTACCGATTTTGAAGTAATTTTACAAACTAAAGTTAAACAGTGATTCATCCATCTGCTCTTGCTCAATTCCGATGTATCTTAAGGTAATCGATGGTGCTGAATGGCCGAAGATCTTTTGAAGCATTGCCACATCTTTCGTCTGTTTGTAGTAAAAGTAACCAAACGTCTTTCGCATCGTATGCGTTCCTATTTCAGAAAGCCCTGCTTCTGCTGCAGCCTGGTTTAGAATCTTATAAGCCTGACCTCTTTGAATAGGTAAATCTGTTTTGTTTGACGGAAACAAAAAATCTCGTTCTTCCATATCAAACGTGTACGATTCGATAAGCTCCTTAAGTGCATAGTTAATTGGAAAGCGTTTTGATTTTCCGGTCTTTTTTTCTTTTATGATGATATGGGTTTGGTTACGAACGTCACCAACACGTAAAGGAAGTAAATCACTAATCCGTAAACCAGTGTTAATTCCCATATTAAACAAAAACCAATCTCTGGAATTTCGCTTTCGCAGGTTTTGTTTTACTAATTTTATCTTCTGAGGATCTCGAATCGGCTGAACCGTGTTCATCAAGGCACCCTTCTTTCTTTATTCAATATGTATCATTAATGATAAGATTTTGCTCATTATGTGTCATTATACCCTTCTGTCCTCTCCTGTAAAAGAGGAAAACCCTTAAAAATAAGCTTTCATTCATTTTCATAATGATACAAAATATATGTTTTGTATCATTGTGCGAGAATAGAAGCATTTACTTTTGTTTACGTGCATATTGTGTCATTCGTTCAAAATGAACTTTAAAAGTAAAAATCTGGTTGTTGCTTTCTGTTTTTGTCAATTATTTTGTATTATAAAGGAGGAAGGTTTCTTACATCATTCATTCTCGATTCGGGATATGATAAGAGTTGCCTTACATGATAAGGCGATTGTTTCTATTCAAAGGAGGAAATAGTTTGTCTAAATTTGCATTGAAAGACGCAGTACCAAATTTCACACTACCATCAGTAAATGGCGAAGAGTATTCTTTTGAATCATATCGAAAAGAAAAAGGTGGATGGCACCTTGTTATTTTCTTTAGAGGTTCTTGGTGTCCTGTCTGTGTGAGTGATCTTGAAAATCTTGAAGAAAGCACTGGCTTTTTCGAAGGTAAAAATGTTCACATCACCACCATTTCTACTGATAAATTCGAAGATCTAAAAGCAATGGCGAAAGAAAAGAACCTCTCTTTTCCAGTACTCGCAGATGAGGAGTACAAGGCACTTAAAGCATATGATGTTCACTATCACCGTGAAGATGATCCTTATGAAGATCATGGTGCTCATGGTGAGCCAGCCTACTTCTTAATTGACGAGAAAGGCGTACTTCTCTATCAGCAAAGACAGACAAGTCCTTTTGGTCGTCCAACAGTTACAGAGTTACGTAAAATTGTTCAGTATATTGGTAAAACATATAAAGCTTAATGAAAAGCAGGCCAATTCGGTCTGCTTTTTCTCTTGACTTAGTTTATCTTTTGCGATATTTCTTTATAAAATTTATTTAAAATATTAATCTAATACGGTAATTGAAATTTATAATCTCCGTTGTTTTTTTCCGATCTTCGTTAAACTGATTTTATTTATTTGAATGTGCTTCATTAGGACTAAAATGTTGGATTGTCTCTCCCCTATCTATCCTAAATTATTTAAGTTTAATTGAATCCCATACATTAATCGTACTTAATTATTATAAAAAAACCACAAGCATCATTCTGCCTGTGGTTGCTGATTAGCGTACTGCTTCTTTTTGATTAAGATTTTCTGGGTTTAAATCAAGCAACTCATCTGTCATAAAAACCCCATTTTTTTGAATGAGTTGATCATCAAAATACAGTTCTCCCCCACCATACTCATTCCGTAATATCAAAACCATATCCCAGTGAATCATTGAGCGGTTTCCATTGTCTGCATTATCATAAGCTTGTCCAGGCGTAAAATGGATACTACCATTTATTTTCTCGTCAAATAAGGTATTCCCTACTGGATGATTAATTAGTGGATTCAATCCGATAGCAAATTCCCCAATATAGCGTGCTCCTTCGTCAAGATTTAAGATCTCGTTCAGTTTGTCTGTTTGATCAGCTTCCGCATGGACAATTTTACCTTTCTCCAACGTTAATTTTACGTTGTGAAAGGTAATCCCTCGATACGAACAAGGTGTATTAAATGAAATAACGCCATTTACACTCTCGCGTACGGGTGATGTAAACACTTCTCCATCAGGAATGTTTTTCTTTCCGTGGCTAGCGATAGTTGGGATATTTAAAATAGAAAATGAGAGATCCGTACCAGGTGCAACGATCCTTACTCGATCAGTCTTTTCCATTAAATCAAAAAGCGGCAGCTGCTTTTTCGCCATTCGTTTATAATCAAGACTACACACTTCAAACAAATAATCTTGATAAGTAAGTGTCCCCATTTTTGCTTTTTGTGCTGCTGCTGGCGTTGGATAATCAAGAAGTACCCACTTTCTTTCATTCACCATTTTATGGTCGATCTCTTTGAAAACTTCTCCATACAGTTTCATTGCATCAGAGGCAAGCTCTGACAATGTCGCATCATTTTCTTCAGCTCGAATGTGAATAAAGGATTGAACATCTTCTAGTTGTTTCGCATACCATCCTTTTTGAATCTCTGCTTGCTCTTGTGTTGCAAATTCAGCCAAGTGAACGTCTATTTCATCATCACGTAATTCAACAAATGGCACCCCGTCAGCTGCATAAATCTCCTTAATGATTTCACGTATTAACGGTTTGGCAATTTGATGACCCGTCACCATCACGCGTTCACCAATCTTAACTTCAATGGAGTGATGGACTAGCGTCTTAGCTAACTGACTTAATCGTTCGTCGCGCATTTATCTTCTTCCTTTCGATGTGGACTAAGTTTTAGATTCATTTTCTTTTTCTGGAAACGGCTAGAGTACGAGCTACTCCGACTTAAGACGGAAATAGTCTACACCCAACGCTTCTTGTAAGCATTTGTTACGAAAGCTTCCTTCTCGGCGTATTCTCTAATAACATCTTTTATTTCATCTGGTTGATAATGAAAGTTTCGATTGTTTGCTAGCTCTGGATACCCAGAACCTCTTAGCAAGTAATCTGATGAAGCTACACGATACCACCGGTCGGGATCGAAAGCTTCATCGTTAATCGTAATCATCTTAATTTGATTTTGATTATGTTGAATTTTTGCACCAGATACATGAAGCCGTCCTACATACTTCCCTCGAAAACCAGGTCCTTTTCCATCAGCCATACAAACCGAGCTATTTAATGAACTTTCAAGAGCTGAGTAAAGGTCTTTTCCTAGAATTTCAAAGTATGTAGGATTTAGTGGAGATGGACAAATTTCAATTAACTTTTTATTGGAAACATAGTCGACGAGACCGCCATTTGCAATTCCGCTGTTTATAAGCCCAAGATCACAATCAAAACGGTCTTTCAACCCATCTGCGATTAGATTAGTCATCGGGTTTTCCTCAAGTACGTCATGCCACAATGGTTTGCTAACAGCATAAAGCGGTTTACTTAGCTGAGCGATTGCTTCTTCCCTACTTACTTGTAATATATTTTGTATTTCTTTATCTTCAACCGCGTTAGCTGTTGATATGGTAGAAGAAGCTAGTAGTTCTACGCCTTCATTTGAGACATCAACTTCAATAATTCCAATATGTTCACCATACATACCAGCTGAATTTAGTATCGTATTATTCACTATTTTTGCTTCCTCATAAAGGAAGTGGTCATGTGCGGACAAAATCAAGTCAATTTCATCGATGGCTTCAGCTAATTCGATATCTGCTTGTGTACCAACATGGTTTAAAACAATACAAACATCATAGTTTCCATGTTGCTTCTTGATTTCTGCTCTGATCGCTTCTACATAATCTAAAATTTGAAAGCCCATCAAATCATTGAACTCTTGTAAATCTGGAGAAGCACCCGTAATTAAAATGCGAAGTTTATTTTTAATTAGAATCGTACTACTGCATACTCCATTGAACGATTCACCATTAGCTTTTAGAAGATTACAACTAATGAACGGTACCGTGCTCTGAACCGCCATATGCTCTAATGTATCATTTCCATTAAATAGTTCATTATTACCTATCGTAATCGCGTCGTAACCGGTCGATTCCAACATCTTCACTGCACCAATCCCTCGTGTTCCCTGAAGCTCGATACTTTTAAAATCAGCAAAGTCCCCACCATCTAACACTAGCGTGTGTTCATCTGCATAATCCCGAATAAGTGATGATGCTTTAGCGAAGTTGTTAAAGTGACTATGAATATCGTTCGTATGTATGACTGAAAGCTTCATGATTGTCCCCCAGTATGCAAATTTAGTGCCATCCTACTATTTCGAAGCCGACATACAAAATCCTGCTATTCTCTGATTATATTAAAATAAAGTTTCCATTTTAAAGAAGGAATTGGATAGAAAGCAAAGAAGATTCAACTAACTACATTCATAAAGGAGTCGTTCCAATGAGTAATATCGGCAATGAAATTCAGTTTGGTATTTACAAACAAATGCATTCACCTGATCCGGAGCGTTTACCAACAAGATATGAAGATTGGGAAGCACGCGCGCGCGATATTCTTGAGGATGGACCTTATCATTATGTAGCTGGAGGATCTGGTGCAGAAGAAACGAAAAATGCGAACCGTGAAGCATTTAAGAGATGGAATATCGTGCCTCGCGTCTTTCGTCATGTTGAAGACCGAAACTTAAAGGTAGGCATGTACGGTCAGATGCTTCCTGCTCCGTTGTTAGTTGCTCCAATTGGTGTGCAATCCATTATTCATCAAGAAGGCGAACTTGCTTCAGCGAAAGCTGCTGCTTCAATGGGAATCCCCTACATTGCAAGCTCTGCATCAAGTCATTCTATGGAAGAAATTTCTGAAATAATGGGAGACGCACCTAAGTGGTTTCAACTTTACTGGAGTCGAGATCCAGAGATCGCTAAAAGTTTTGTTCAACGAGCGGAACTCGCTGGATACTCAGCAATCGTCGTAACGCTTGACACTCCTATGATGGCATGGCGTGAATTAGATCTACAGAATGTGTACTTGCCTTTTCTGATTGGAGAAGGAATTGGTAACTATTTAACGGATCCTGCTTTTCGCGCTGGACTCCATGTACCTCCTGAAGAAGATGCTATGGGGGCAATTATGCATTGGACTCATGTATTTGGAAATGCAGGACTAACGTGGGAGGATTTAGCAGAGCTAAGAAAGTATACGTCTTTGCCCATCATTTTAAAAGGCATCCTTCATCCCGATGATGCCAAACTAGCTTTAAAATATGGAGCCGATGGGATTATTGTCTCAAACCATGGTGGGCGCCAGGTGGATGGTGCAATCTCAGCACTCGATGCTCTACCGGCTATTGTGGAAGCTGTGGAAAATCAAGTTCCTGTTTTAATGGATAGTGGAATTAGAAGAGGTGCTGATGTATTTAAGGCCATTGCTCTTGGGGCCAAAGCCGTTCTCGTAGCACGACCATGTATGTACGGATTAGCTGTAGCCGGGCAAGCAGGCGTGAAGCATATACTTTCTAACCTTCTTGCTGATTTCGATTTAACGATGGCGTTGTCAGGGTGTCGCGATCTAAATGAAGTGAACAAGGAGATGCTCATTCCGAGTAGTCGATAAGAAAAAAATGAGCTCGACTTACGAGCTCATTTTTCTATTTCCATTGAACAGCTTCATGATGTCTTTGTACCGCAGCACTTCTTTTTAAATATATAACGTAAATCACCATTGAAATGAGAACGGATATACCTGCTGTTAAATAAATATCAGCATAGCCAAATGTGGATGCGATCAAACCGAAAAACATTGCCCCTAGACCTACTCCTAAATCAAAGAACGAGAAAAAGGTAGCATTAGCCATTCCTTTTCGGTGAATTGGTGCTTCATTAACTGCCCATGCTTGAAGGGCTGGCTGTACAGACCCAAACCCAATCCCAAATAATACAGCTGCAAGAATGAGCATAAATTGATTCGCCAATAACGTAAGATCAATCATTGCCGCTAGAATTAAAAAAGCGCCGGGAAGAAAAATAGCTTTATGGCCCTTCCGATCATAGATTCGTCCTGCGAAAGCACGCACAAGCATAAGCGATACAGCAAACACGACAAAGTACCATTCAATTCCATCAATACCTAACTGTTCAGCATACAATGGTAGAAAGGTAGCAATTCCTCCAAACACCATTGTAATGAAGAAAAGTAATATCGAAGGCATCAAGGCTGTTTTCTCAAAAATGTCCCATTTCTTTTTCTCAATCGGTGTTTTATTCGCAGGCTTATAGCGAATAATTGAAGCGATAATGAATGAAAGCAAACCGGCAGAGGCTGCAATCAAAAACATTGTTTTAAAACCAGAAAGAGCGATTAGAAATAAACCAAGAGCTGGACCAAATGCCATTGCTAAATTTCCTGCAAGGCCAAAATATCCCATTCCTTCTCCCCTTCGCTTTTGTGGAATTAAATCCGTTGCGATTGTGCCTACCGCTGTTGTCGACATACCCCATCCGAGTCCCTGGACTACTCTCATTAGGAATAACAGAACAAGACTGCCAGTGAACGCATAAGATCCAACCGATATGACAAAAACCAATAATCCAATTAAGAAAATGATTTTTCTTCCAAGTGATTCCAATACGTGCCCGCTCCATGGTCGAATAAGTAAAGCGGATAAGGTAAAGATACCGACCACAAAACCAATTAGCTGATCACTGCCGCCAAGTTCATTCACAAACAAAGGTAGTGTAGGTAAAGTCATCTGGAATCCTGCAAAAATAAAAAAGTTTGCCATGCAAATAAAAATAAAATCACGCGTCCAGATCTTCTCTTTCTGAAGATCTTGCTGTTTGGCCATAACGATTCCTTCTTTCTATGACTTTTGTTCTCTTCAATCTTACAGCATGACCACCCTTTTTAAGAGTTTCCTGCTCAGACAAGAAAAGCGAAGACGAGCGGTTAGAAACGAAAGGATTGGAGCTCTTGAACCAAACACGCTTTTTGTGTTTTGTGAAAGAGTGAAATCCAGGCGTTTCTGCGAGTCGTAGCTAGACAAGAAAAGCGAAGACGAGCGCTTAGAAACGAAAGGATTGGAGCTCTTGAACAGAAAAAAGCAGTGCCCTTTCACACGGGGACACTGTCTTTTTGTGTTACTTGCTATAGTTAGATGCAGGTTCATAAAATTCAAGCCATTCACCATCTGGTCCTGCGAAGAAAAGATACTTTGCTCCGTTAGGCAATGTGTTGATACCTTCATCAATAAACGTTACACCAAGATCATGAAGACGGTTGCGTTCTTGTTCAATATTTTCTACTGTAAAGGCGATATGGTGAACTTTACCTTCCGTAGGTAAATCTGAATCATAGCCTTCTATTAACTCCACTAAAATTTCACCATTAAACCCAAGAAAAGCGAGTTTTTTATCGCCATCAGGATGATCAAATTCATCAAGTAGTTCGAGTCCAATCATTCCTTGATAAAACCCCTTCGATGCTTCAATGTTTCGCACTTGTACACCAATATGTTCAAGTTTTTGAATCGCCATAAGTCACCCGCTTTCATTCAATTCTTTCGTCTCTATAACTTTAACACAGTAACGAAAGTGAAGAAAAGCAAATGGACTCCCTTTTAAGCGTCTAATGGGAGGATTTGATTTACGATCTCACCAGTAACAAGTGCTGATTCCAATCTTACTGAAACCGCAGGTGGAAGGACATTTTTCATTCCTTCAAATGGCACGCCAAGATAGAATATTTTTCGATCAATAGCTACAAAGGGAAAGGGAACGTCATACGCCATATGAACCGCCAACGGAATCGCTTGAACGACCGTTTGGGAGAGGATGATTGTTTTGCCTGGTGAGGATTTCAACGTTTTTATCCACTCTTTTGTTAGCGATGTGCCGCTTGGAATGGAAATGATGATTTCGTTTGCTTTCTGAATATCATGAAATACGTCTTCCGTGTTTAAAGCATGACTCCATTTTAATTGAGCATGATGATGTGTAATCCACTTTCCTATTTGAGTAGGTCCTATTCTTTCGTTTTTCTGTAACTGGTGCTCCACTAATTGCCTGAGCGTTTTTGATTGAGGCATCCGCTTTTTGAAATAGTCAACGTTGCTAACATGTATGAATTTCCCTTTCGTACGGGTCATAGCTACGTTGATTAAACGCTCGCTATTATTTCTTGTAAGTAGCATTCCAGGACGGAATTCTGGATCACTATCTACTGTATCAAACACCATCATATCTCGTTCGCTTCCCTGAAATCGATGAACAGTTGCTGAAAGAATATCTGCTTGGTCAGTCTGTGAAAGAAGATCTTCTATCAATAAACCCATGAGTTTCGATTGGGCACGGTATGGTGTTACATAGCCAATCGAGGTCATTCCTGATTGCAATGATTCGTAAATTGCTTGAAAAGATAAAAAGAGTTGCCATACGTTCATCCGAGATTTTGACGAGTGGCCAGTGAAACAATAAGCACCTGTATGACTCGTATCAATGAGAGCGGAAGCCCTCCCTTTGAAAGGAAGTTTTTCAGTAATGACTTCTCTTAACGCCGCAGTGTTGGGATAATCCTTTACAAGAGAATGATAAATCGTTTTGTTTGTAAAAGCGGAAATAACAGGGTGCATGCGCCTCTGCTCATTTAAAAGAAACAATTGAGGGTGAAGGTTACCAGATTCAACTGTTTCAATGATGCCTGCTCGATGGAAGACATCTTCTTTTAACCACTTCGAAACTAGCGGATGCCGGGATGATGCTATAGGGGGAAGCTGTTTAAAATCACCACATATCACAACCCGTTTTCCAAGCGAGGCAGCAAACGCTGCCTGGGGCACGTACGCCATACTAGCTTCATCAATAATAACAACATCAACTCTTTTTCGATAAATCGTTTCATCAATCGCCGCTTTTGTTAAAGTAGTTCCTATTATCGTAGCGTTTTGAACGAATTCCATTTCTTTACGCCTAATCTTTTCGAGAACATTTCCTAATTTAGACTCTAACTTTAGCAGCTGAGTTGAATCACGATTGCTAAAGGAATTTGATAAATCGTCTTTTAAATTCTTTCTTTCCTCCACTATACTCTCTTTCTCTTCAGCAAGATCTGGATGTTGTGCCCTCAGTAACTGATCTGTATATAGCGGCAATATAGATGGAACATCACGTTGCAGGCCATAGCGCATGATTTTACCTTCTTCAAACTTCTCCCTTTTTTCAGCAAAAAGAGCTATTTCTCTCATTAAAACATCAACAGCTTGATTACTATGCGATAAAATTAGAACGCTATTTCCTTTAAAAAAGTGGTTTGCGGCGGCTCTTGCCAGGTTATGCGTTTTACCAGTTCCTGGTGGCCCCCATACATAAGTTACTGGATTGTATTTTGACCTAAGAATCAACTCGTGAAGATGACTCTTAATTTTTTCTTCAGGATGTTTAACCGTTTTAGGTGGATTCATTAATTTGCTAACCCGTGCTAACCTTCTTTTACTTTTCTTTATTTCTTCCAGGCGTTCGTGCAGCTCATCAAGCAATTCCCACGGATCATGGTAAAGATCGGCTTCTCTAATTTGATCGCCAAAATCACCTTCAAGAGCGAGAATGACATTTTTGCCTTCTGAAGATAACATTCTTCCATCGCGTTTTATATGTTTCATTTCAATTCGAATTTTTGACCCAGATGGAATTTGAATAGGCGAACGTGCATCAAAATAGTATCGAAAATCATCGCCGGATAATAATCGACCGTTAACAATTTTTATTGGTCTACTTCCAAACTTTTTTAAATGTGCTATTTCCGCACGAAGCGCTAATTGCCATTCTTCTATGATTTCTTTCATTATCTATCGCTTCCTTTTAACCATTCGTTCTTTCACAATTTCTATACTATATCATGATCACCAATAACTCTCTACTGAATGCTTATGTTTTATGATGAGAATGGACGTGATCGAGAAAGACTTCAAGAACTTTCGTTTGAAAGGGAGAGCGCATTAATATCGAAAACGTTCGTGTGTATCTGAAATTGGGCAATTCAAGAATCTTTAGTGTTCCGAGTTTCAATTCTTTTCGAATTGTCCATTTTGATAGGATACCTATGCCAATTCCAGCTTCGACGGACTCTTTAATGAGTTGCGTACTTCCAAATGCCATTTTTTGAGAAGGTACTACCGATAGAAGCTCCCACATTTTTTCAGTCGCTTCTCTCGTTCCAGAACCTTCTTCACGGACAATCCACATTTCATTTTCCAGATTGCTTCCATGATCGACATCCTTGTGTGAAGGGGCTGCTACTATGACCATTTCATCCTGTGTGAAACTATCTACTTTCATGTCTCGTGCTGGATAGTCTCCCTCAATAATACCAACATCTAGCTGATGGGAATAAACAAGATCTCCAATTTCTCTGGAATTTCCAATGGTGACAGCTGGTGTAATTAAAGGATACTTTTCTCGTATTGAAGCAATAACATGTGGCAAAACATATTCACCATAAGTGTAACTTGCACCGATTGTCAGTTTACCACTTGCTCTGTTCGTCAAGTCATCCAATAAATAGTTCATTTTTGAATATAAGTTTAATAACTCTATTGCATGATGATAAACAATTTCACCCGCTTTGTTCATTTCTACCGATCGGTTGTTTCTTTCTAGTAACTTAGTACCAAGGCTGTCTTCTAAGCTTTTAATATATTGACTAACGGCAGGCTGTGTCATGTGTAGTTCTTCAGCTGCTCTGGAGAAATTTCGTTTATCGACGACTGTAACAAACACTTTTAATTGCTGATCCACTTCCTCACCTCTCGCTATAAGTTAATACTTATTATAACCATTCAATATAATTATTTCACTTATAATACTTCGTAAAGTAAACTATAGAAGGAGAAACGGAGGAAAGAATATGATCAACACGTTAAGACATCAGCAATCTCTACCGGAACCCATACGCTGGATTCTTGGCATTGCCTTTACGTTTTTTATTGCGTTATTAGGTTTTTTTCTAGCCATGGTGCCAGGGTTTAAGCTTACTGGACAACTAGCCTCGGCGATTTTAATTGCGATCGCATATCGACAAGTGGCTGGCTATCCGGAGTGGCTTAGAAAAGGCATCACATTTTCATCAAAAAAACTACTTAGGTTTGCGATCATTTTATATGGAATTAAATTAAATGTTAGTATGATTCTTCAAGATGGACTACCTATTCTATTACTAGGTGCACTTGTTATTGCATTTGCTCTATTATCATCCGTTTGGCTTTCTAAAGTAATGAATGCTAATAAGTCTATTACGCTGCTTCTTGGCGCAGGTACAGGGATTTGCGGAGCTGCTGCAATTGCAGCTGTGGCACCGATCGTTGAAGCGAAAGAAGAAGATACAGCAATCGGCGTTGGTATTATTGCTTTGTTTGGAACGATTTTTTCCATTGGGTATACGATTCTTCGCCCATTCCTGCCACTAACATCAAGTGAATATGGCGTATGGTCTGGAATTTCACTCCATGAAGTCGCTCACGTTGCTCTAGCAGCAGCACCAGGGGGAGAAACTGCATTAGCAATGGGCTTACTCGCCAAGCTTGGAAGGGTTTTTCTCCTTGTCCCCGTATGTTTTTTGTTCATGTATCTAATGAAACGCAAAAACAAGGGTACGCAACAAAAAGTAGCATTTCCTTGGTTTTTAGTTGGCTTTGTGCTCATGAGTCTAGCTGGAACATTCCTTCTCGGGCCCATTATCCCCTTCTCTGATTCAGCCATGAATGTTGTGACAGAGATTACAACGTGGTGTTTAACCGCTGCTATGGTAGGCCTTGGTTTAAGCGTTAGTTTAAAAGATTTAAAAAATAAAGCACTGAAGCCAATGGCGATTATCACAATTGTATCCATCACGCTCTCTCTTTTAACTTTCTTTATCGTTAAATGGTTTTACTAGGCTTCTGAATGGTCATCTTCTTTGGATGACCATTTTTTTCGTAAATAATCCACGTATCGAAAAGCTGTCCGAACGATCAAAGCATGAAGAAGAATGCCAACAATCGTAAGGAGAATGATCACCATTTTTCCAATAAAAGAGGTTGGTTCAACGGAAAATCGTCCAACAAATATAATTGAACCGAATGACCATATCGCAGCATCCTGAAAAGAATCGACAACAGGCTCATAGAAATAAAACGGAAATGTTGAAACAATCACAAAGGCAAAACTTGTGAAAAACCATGTTTGAGGTGACATTCCCATGGCTTTCCCTAGAATGGGGTTACTAAATCGCTTTGCAATTGTTTTAATCCGCCATAATCGATAAAGTCTGGCAAGCTTTGCTCCTTGAAAAATGGAGTCAAGAGGGATCAATGCAACCAAATCAAAAGGATGACGTTTAATGTAGTCCCATCGGCTTTTTGATAAATAAAGAAACACAATATAATCAATGAAGAAGACAATCCATGTACCAATCAAGATCTCCTGTTGTATGGGAGACTCATACCAGATTGTTGATACAGATAAAATCACACATATAAATAAAAGGTACTGATAGAGCCGTTTAAGCATGAAATCCCCCTTTCTCTCATCGGTATTACACCGTTTGTATTTCTTTTTATTTAGGCTGCATGCCTATTTCTATGTATATCTGAAATAATCACAATTCGCTCAAGACTTTAGCTTTCTTTATCAAATCCATACCTATTATACCAGTCATCATGTAAACTGACGTAAAATCCATTTTTCTGAGTCTTATTTCCTCATAATCTACATTAAAAAAGGCTGCAATTGCAGCCATATTACAATACCTCACCCGCTAATATAAGCATAATTTCATCTTCAATTTTCTCCATTTCTTCTTCATCAAGAAAGTTATTCATAATCACTGAAAAAACTAGAGGCTCTTTCCTTTTAATATAACCGGACATTGAGGTAACCCCTATTAGCGAACCAGTTTTAGCGATGATTACATTTTCAGCAGAAGTTTGTCTTAACCGCTCACGTAGTGTACCCCCTACGAACCGCTCTTGAGCTCCTGCTACTGGGAGAGAATCAAAGAACGATGCAAACCAATTCTTACTTTGTAATGTATATAAAAGCTTCGAAAGTTCGTTTGGTTGAATAAGGTTCAGTTGCGAGATGCCGGATCCGTCTCGTAGACACATGTTATTAGGATTTAACCCTTCACTTCTCAAAAAAGTCTTAACGACTTCTAACCCTGCTTCAAAGCTCCCTTTTCCTAAATGAACCCTCCCCATTTCTTTTAAAAGTACTTCTGCGTGTCCATTATTACTTAGTTTCATGAACGGTATGAGTAATTCAGAAAGCGGCATCGATTTCTTGGATAAAAGCGTTTTTGCATGGCTAGGTGTAGACGCAATCTCTTTTTTGCCAGATAGAGTGATGTGATGTGTTTGCAGCGATTCGAAAAAAAGGTCCATTACATAAGCGGAAGGATTCCAAACAGCGATCCAATTCGTTTTCGGATCACCAACCTGTGAAATAGTACCTGAAATAGTGATCGTGTTTGACCCATGATTCCGTTTAATAACAAGTTCCCCTTCTTCTTCAGAAGATACGGTCGTTGCCAAATTATTAATGTCGACATAATTAGTTTTAGGATGAAGCACGACTTCTGGTGCACTCCCGATTTCCCCTCCCGAAACAGTCACCATAATAGTTCCTGCATCGTAATCGGTATTTGGAGAAACGGTAAGCGCTGAAATTTGCGCTCCATAATATTCGTGCTCATCGCTCCAAATCATATCTTCAGAAAGATGCTGATCATCAAACCACGATTCATCTGCTACTACATTTCCTTCGATCCGTTTCACACCAATTGATTTAAGCTCACTAACAAATTGATCAAAGTCTTCTCTTAAAAGGGTAGGGTCTCCCTTTCCTCTTAAATAAAGATTGCCAATTAAAGTTCCGTCGTGTATTTCGCCATCTGTACAAACCTCAGTTGTAAAACGGTAATCAGAACCAAGCATTTCGAGGGCAGCAGCTCCAGTAATGAGCTTCATATTTGAAGCAGGAGTTAGTCTTGTATCTCCATTATGATTAAAAAGTAAATCCCCAGTTTTTGCAGATCGAACGCTGACTCCAGCAATTGCTCCTTTGAGTCGATGATCGCTTAATATTCTATGTAAAGATGATGACCATTTTCCTTTTTGATGTAACGTGCCTTTCCCTTGTTTACAGCCCATACTTAAAATAAGAATACTAGATAACATCATTCCATAACCGATTGTTTTTTTAGATAAAATAAGACCTACATCCTTTCCAATTAAAATAGAGCCGAAGCGATTATTCTTTCGCGCGGCTCTAAGCTATAATGCATTTATTAAGAGACTGTCATGAAAGGAAATCATTTATTCTCCTTCAACTCCTGTTCTTTTTGGCTATTCCTATTATAGATACCTTGTTCTTTTAATGCTTGCTCCTTACGCTCCATTTCCCATGGATAAGTTAACAACAAGCTTCCACTTAAAGAAACGGTTCGACGTTCTCTCACTTTTCTCCCCTCCTTTCGTTTCTTAATGATCTATTTCGCTATTCGAATGGTTTTTTCCTTTTTTTCTGACTAATTTAAATCTAATGAACTAGATTGCTGGCATATTGAAACATGTGATAGTAAAAAACGTCTAATTGGAGATGGTTTCATTTTTTTCTCAAAAAAAAAATCTCCCCTTAGGAAGATTCATAATGACTGATGGCATTCCCTGCAAGCATGGAAATAACAGCGTCATCCATTGGTGGATTGTGTAAACCCGCTCTTACGTCACGATAATGTCGCTGCATTGGGTTGTCCTTAAAAAGCGCTCTAGCTCCAACAATTCTCATTGCCTGATCTACCACATTAGCTGCGCTATTTGTCGCAACATGTTTAACAGCAGCTAGTTCAGGTCCCATTTCTGACCTTTTTTCAGGTTCAGAAACCCATCTTAAAGCAACAGAATACATCATTTCTCGTGCTCGCATCAATTCTAATTCCATTTCGCCGATTTTCCGCTGCACTTCGGGTACCTCTTTAATGGGACCGGGTAGACTATTCGGAGAATATGTAGATGCAAAAGCGATCGCTTCATTTCGAGCAGCTATTGCAACTCCTAAATAACATGCAGGAATGTGAAGAAGCCACGCTTTTGGTAACTTACTCTTAGGGGATTCAGGACCTTCCACTAAAGCATCCTTCGGTAGGAGAACATCGTTTAGTACAAGATCATCACTTCGTGTCCCTCTCATCGAGATCGTATCCCATTTTTCTTCAATCTTGACACCTGACAGGTTCATATCAATAAGGAAAAAACCTTTTTGACCTGTATCTCCAATTTGAGCAGAAACAAGCGCGTATTGGAGTCCAGGTGCCATTGAAGTAAACGACTTTCGTCCGTTAACAATCCATTGTCCATCTTTTTCTGTTGCCTTCGTTTCTGGCATTCCACCACGGGTCGGACTTCCTGTCGCAGGCTCTGAAGCGGCACGATTAAACAGAGCATTTTCTTTCATAACAAGACGACTAAGTCGTTCAAAAACGTCATCTGTCCACGTTTGCTCGTCTCTCATTTCAAGCATAAGCCCAAGGTGCCAACCAATAGAGAGCGCGGTAGCAGCATCTCCTGTTGCAATACGCTCTTGAAGCATAACAAATTCATATAAATCAATTGCTTTTCCACCAAACTTTGCTGGAACAGTTAAGGCAACATATCCGGAGTTCTTTAATTCTTCGAAATTCTCAAAAGGAAAACGACCTTCCTTGTCGATTGCATCGGCCCTCTCAGAAAACGAATCTGCGAGCGTATTCGCCATCTTCAGTAATTTCTTCTGCCGATTATTTTTTAGATAAGAATGATATAAGTGATTCATTATAAGATTCCAGCCCTTCCAATTGATGTATACTATCTATCGTACACTACAAGAGGAATTAATCTCCAGTAAATCGATCGGGAAAAGCATATAAGATTATTTTCGAAGGAATGGATAACTGACTGATGTCGGAACCTCAATTATTAAAAGTCGCGTCTTTTCTTTAGCTTGAACGATCATTTCAACACGTTCTGCACCATCAATAACAAAAAAATCTTTCGCTTCATAAACATGCTCATTTAGTTCACCAACACCCTCTAAAACAAGAACACTGAGCGAGCGTCCTTTAGTTAAGGATTGTTGAAACATGATTTCGTCCTCAATCAAAACATCCCACATAAGTGCATCTGTTTCGAATGAAACAGGGGAATCATCTCCTAGAATTTCTTTTATTTTCACTCCATCTTTAACGATTGTTTGAAACTCTTCGTGTTCAAACTGTTGGTAAGTTGGTTTGCGACGCAGGGCTTCTCGTAAATGAGGCTCAAACCAAATTTGAAATCCTTGCATATCTGGACCAACGAACCCTTCCTCATGAGAAACACCCGATCCTGTTTGCATCACTTGAAGGCCACCGGCTCCCACAACACTTCTAGTTCCTAGTGAGTCTCCGTGCTCTGCTTTTCCACTAATAACATACGTAATGATTTCAAATCCTTGATGTGGATGGAGAGGGATATACCCTTCATGCTCTGCTTTAGCCCATGCCCAATAAAACAAAGGACCAACTCGTTTTACCTCTGATCCTTCTCCTGGAAAGCCAATTGGCTTTTGTTCTGTGATTTTACCACCATCAAATTCCCCTACGCCCTGCTGATTTACACGAAAACGTTGTATACGCAATTGACTCATCTCTCCTTTTAATTATCTCGAATTCGAGATAATTTTATCTCCTTTCCGTAACATTGTCAAATTTAATGAAAATGCTACCTCATCCATTTATACAAGATATCCTTATAGTAGAATTCAGGGGAAATCACAAGCGTCATCTCCTTTGCATTTCGATCGACAGCATAAATGAGCACAAGCCGAAATGAACCTTTGCTTTTCATCATGAATTTGTTCCAACCGTCTTGTTCAATTATTACAAAGTCGGCAGGTGCTACTTGCGAACCATTTACTTGTAGTTTCGAATAATAAGGCTTGAAATCGAGGCCAGTTTCTTGATCGTTTTTCGCATAAAGTTCAAATCCAATATACTCTTGTGTTTTATCTAATTCTTTTAACTTGGCTTCTTCAGGCAATTCATCCAACACATGAACTTCCAATCGAAAAAGCTCCTTCCCATCCATATCTTCTTCGACATAAGGCTCACCAGGTTCATAGTACTCATGATCTTCCTGAGTCTTCGCGATAGGTGCTAAAGAATTCACCGCTTCTATACTCGATTCTCGAATCATCGTATACCACACACCTGAGAAAAAAGTTACGATCAATACTAGTAGTACAGATCCATACAGCCATTTCCTCATTTTCTTCTCTCCCTTCACAATACAGACGTAACAAAAAAGGAATGGTTGCATACAAAAAGCCGGCACATGGCCGGCTTCGTCTTAAAAATCAAAGTTGTCAGGATCAGGACCCATTCGTTCATTCTGATTTAACTCATCAAGCGCGCGAATGTTATCTTGTGTTAATTCAAAATCAAAAACATCAAAGTTTTGTTTAATACGCTCGGGATTTGACGACTTAGGAATTGTCACTACTTCATGTTCAAGATCCCAGCGAATGATCACTTGAGCAGTAGATTTACCGTGCTGTTCTGCAATTTCTTTCACAACTTCATGATCTAATAGTTTTCCCTGTGCAAGTGGTGACCATGCTTCTAGTTGAATAGAATGCTGTTTACAATACTCACGAAGCTCTTTTTGATTTAAAAGTGGATGGAATTCTACCTGGTTTACCATCGGTTTAATTTCTGCATCTTTCATTAAATCTTCAAGGTGATTGGGATGGAAATTGCTGACCCCAATGGCACGAATTCGACCATCTTTGTAGAGCTTCTCCATCGCTTTCCACGTCTCTTTATATTTGCCCTCTACGGGCCAATGAATTAAATAAAGATCTAACGTATCAATTCCAAGCTTTGAAACCGTATCTTCAAATGCTTGAAGGGTTGAATCATAGCCCTGATCATCATTCCATACTTTTGATGTAATAAAAAGTTCTTCACGTGGTGTACTGCTTTCTTTAATAGCAGCACCAACACCTTCTTCATTTTTGTATGCAGCAGCAGTATCGATCGCTTTATATCCTGCATCAATTGCGGCATTGACTGCTGTTTTTACTTCATCGTTATTCTCCATTTTCCAAACACCAAGACCAAGCGTTGGCATTTCTACGTCATTATGCAATGTTGTAGTTGTCCATTGTTTAACCATTTGAAATCTCCTCCATTATTCTTATACTCATAAGAAGACATTTCCCATTCATGGCATAATCTAATCATTTTTTTACAGTTTTATATTTTGTATTATTAACATTGAAATTTTATTGCTTTATTTCTAGTCACGCAAAAATCAATAAAAAAACCATCCAAAAGGATGGCTAGAATTTAGTCGGTTTCTGTTTTAATCTTGATTTTTTATTCGAGTGTGCAATTGGAGAAGTTTGTACTTTTTCTCTCTCTGCTTTCGCATCCTGTTCGAATGCCTGCATGCCTTTTCCAAACAAAAGACTCATGATCTATCCCTCCTTATGTGTAACGTTAGTCCACCATTTCCGATTTTATTTCTTCTAAAACTTCATTTTTCAAATTTCTTCTAAAAAAATTTTATTGTTTTGAAAGTACGTTTGCCGTTTCACTACAATGAGATTGAACAGCTGTTAATCCATCTAATGACTGCTGTATGCGATCTCGATTTTGATCCTTCTCAACTGTTGATAATGCTTGTTGCAAACAACGACTCGCTTCTTCTAGAGCTTGACAACTCTCCTGAACATATCCTCTAGCGTTTTTCTCCATATTTTTCACCCCTTTGTGATTAGTTTCTGATTAATTCAGAATTTCATACAAAAAACCAGCCCGTTTACTGCCAGGCTGGTTTTAGATCTAACGATTGTCAACTTGATTTTTAAGTTCTTCTAATTCTTGAACCAATTTCATTACCATCTCGTCACTCCGTTTTAACTCTTGGTTTAAGAGTGTGATCGTATCTTCTTCCCACGTAAAAGGATCACCATTCTCTGGCGTTACCGGGAGGTTTTCATATCGGTCTCCCGTTTCAATTCCAGGTTCAAACGCTATCATTACTTCACAAACCGGGTCACCAAGTGCAATTCTTTGCCGAAGATTTACTTCTCCATACTTAAAATGCCTTGCTGCGATTCCCCCAAACACACTTGATGTCATGGTACAAAGATGTGGTGCGTTCGTTACTTGATCTCCAAATGGACAGCGATTCGCTTTCACAACCACATAGGTAGGAGTAACTTCTGATATATAGAACTCTCCTCCAATGGAATTCTTGATATCAACGATCACCCTGGCATAGTCATCAGGCGTCCATTCAAGAGGACGATAGTGAGACTCTAGCCACTCTCCCGTTCTAATTCCAAGCTGTTTGATGTATTCTTCTGCAGCAGATCCAATTGCTCTATGATGAATGCTCGCGTACTGAGTAAGCAATTTTGCAAGAAAATTGTTGGATGTTAGTGATTGGTATTGATTCATCGGACCATCACACTCATCACCGTTCCTTTCTATTTTCTTTTATCATAAAATGTTTACCTATAAATAGAAAGTTTAACTACTCTTTTACTTCAAATTGTTGAAAAATATTTCCTTCAAGGATCGGATAAAACTCTTTTCCTAAAAGCTCATTAATAATAATTTTATTTCGATTAACAGCAAGCCCTAAATTTGTTGATCCTACTCCGTGCGTATGTTGCATGCCGCTGTGTACAAAGATATTCGCATTCGCTTCTTTCTTTAATCGAAGACGGTAATCCTTTGTTACATGGTAGCGTCCCTTTTCATCCCACTCAATTAAATGATTAAGGTCTTCAAGGCAGTGAGGAATTAAAGGTCGATAGCCAGTGCCCGCCACAACAACTTCACTTTCAATAAGAAACTTTTCATCCTTTTGCCATTGACGACATTCTAATTCATAACCAGTACCGTCTTCTTTTTCTTTAATCCCGTTTACTTCGATTAACGGCATTAATGTGACATCCATCTTTTCGCCACCTACAGATTGTTCATATAACAGGTTATATATGTCAGTAATAGTATGTGGACTAATTCCCTTGTAGAGAAGCTGTTGACCACTAAAAATGTCATCTTTTTGAGCCTGAGGTAGGTCATAGAAATAATCGATATACTCGGGTGAAAAATGCTCAAGGCTTAATCTGGTTTCCTCCATTGGGAAAAACCCCTGTGAGCGTGTTATCCAATTAAGTGAATACCCATGCTCTTTTCGGTCTTTCAAAAGTTCCCTGAAAATTTCTGCAGAACTTTGACCTGACCCAATAACAGTAATACTTTTTGCCTTAGAACATCGTTCAGTGTGCTGAAGGAATGTTGATGAATGAAATACATCTTCTTCTTTCATCCCCTGAAGTGATGAAGGTAAAGAAGGAACGGTTCCAACACCGAGTATCATATTTTTAGCAAAGTACGTATTCACTTCATGTGTTTCAAGGTTTTCAACAACCACTTCATAATGTTCAACAGGATCTCCTACAGGTACAATGCTCGTTACTTTTGTTCCAAATTGGCAGCTTTCCAACTGACCCGCTGCCCATTGGCAATAGTGGTTATATTCATTTCGAGGCATTTCAAGTCGTTGCAAGAAATAGAAGTTATATAAGCGATTTTGATGTTTCAAATAATTTAAATAACTATATGGATTTGTTGGGTCCGCCATTGTGACCAAATCCGCCATGAAAGGTACCTGTAATCTGGTTCCTTCAATCAACATACCTGGATGCCAATCAAATTCAAGTTTCTGATCGAAAAACAAGGCATCCACTTCATTTATAGGTTCCAACAATGCAGCTAATCCTAAATTAAATGGTCCAATTCCTACACCGATTAAATCATAAATATTCTCTCTCATCCAAACCTATCCTTTCTAATCTTCATCTTATCTCTTTCTTAAGTATATCAGAAATTAACTTTTCAGGTTTTTCAGTCAAAAAAAAGACAGCCAAGCTGCCTTTTAAGAGTGCTGTGACCGTCTATATTGATACTGCTTCCATTGAAAACGAACAAAACAACCGATACAGAACCCTAGAATAGCGATAAACGAAGCTAAAGCTACTAGGACTGCAGCTGTGATTGCTAACCATTCAATGGAAAACATGTGAGCTATAAAAGAAATTGTAAGAAGCGATACTGCTATTTTTTGATTGAAATTTTGTTGCTCGGCATCCTCAGGAATATATTGATTAAGTGGTTTCATTAAGAATTGTTTTCCCACTTTCAGCACTGGATTAAAATGTAGTAACAAACCCATCAATCCAGCAATGAGTGGGATCATGAGGAAAAGCCAATGTGAAAAGAATACAAAACCTGTAGCAAATATAAAAATAAACGATTGGTTTAATCGAACTAATGGTCTGGGGATAGATGAAGGCATTCCAAAACCAACCTTTCTTATAGGAATATAACTATATCCTACCATACCCTTTTTTAAATCGAATGTATAGTTTTTTGCATCTAAAAAACCCACAAAGGTGTGGGTTTATAGATCTGAATGAACGGGTGTGAGGTGCTCCATCTCTACATTTTCAAGGAATGGCTCCACTAAAGACGTAAATTTTTCAAATCGATCGGATGACATGAAGCCTTCAGTATGTGAGGCAAGTGTCTCCCACTCAATGAAAATGACGTACTTACGCTCTGATTCAATTGATTTCAACAAGCGGTAATGGATGTATCCTGCTGTTTCTGCAATGTAACGTACTGCTTCTTTAAATGTCGCTTCAAATGTTGATTCAAGACCTTCATGAATGGTGAAATAAGCTTTTTCAATAACCAAGTTTCTCCCTCGCTTAATAAGGTTTTGATTGATAAAAATAGTTCGGTGTTACAATTTTGTTTTTGTAGGGTTTATGGAAGATATGAGTCGTAGCTGGCGACACAGGTGGAATTAGCCATGTCCAATTTCCAGTAACTTCTCGCTCGGCCTTCTCTTCATTTTGCTCAAATTTTTGAAATTGTTTTGCGGCTGTATGATGATCAACAATACTTACCCCTTTATTTTGATAGGAATAAAGGACAGCCCTGTTTAGTTCAACTAATGCGACATCTTTCCATAGCGTTGCATTTGAACTTGTATCTAGGTCTAAAAGTTTAGCTACATCCGGCAAAAGGTTGTACCGATTAGTATCAGCTAAATTTCTTGCTCCTATTTCTGTGCCCATATACCACCCATTAAATGGTGCGGCATCATAACTAATACCTCCAATTTCTAATCGCATATCTGAAATGATGGGCACGCCATACCACCGTGCACGTAATGGAGTAAAATCGTAGTCCGGGTGTTGAATCACGACTTGAAGTACGTCTTCATTCGGAATTTCAACGAAACTTGGTATTGCTCCATCTATTGAGAAAACTAGCGGAAGTATATCATATTGTGTTCCCTTTCCTTCCCATCCAAGTTTCATGACTTCCTTAGTAAAAGCAACCGAATCAGGGTCCCCTATGATACCTTTATCAGTTTCATAACCTGCATAGCGAATAAGCTGATGATTCCAAACACGAATTTTACCTGGCTGAAAAATAGTAATCGTTGGCTTGATTTTTCCGCCGTTTGAAGCGGTGCGAATGTGGTGCAGGAGTGCACCCGCTACTTCTTTAGGTTTCGAAGCATACCTCGCATCCAATACAGTCATCGTATTCCAGAACAAGCGACCAATACACTTATTACTGTTTCTCCAGGCCATTTTAGCTCCTTGAGAAAGTTCATCATATGTATGTGTATAGGAACCAGTTGCTTTAATTTCATGCATAATTTCCTTTTTACGGTCTTGTATGCGTGACGGATCGATTGTTAGTTCAGCATACATTTGTTGAATAAAATCAAATGCTTTTTCAATTAATTGCTCATTATCCAATGTCTCGACCTCCAATAGCCTGAGACGGTTTTAAAACCTAATCTTAAGCTCCTGATGAATAAATTAACCTTCATTGCTACACGTGTCATTATAGCACAATCTCCAAGTAGAGAAAGATATGTCTATTTCATCGATAGAGTTAAAAAGATTTGGTATGTAATAGTTTACAGATATAAAAAATTCATGTAGGATATACAAATCAATTCATACTAAATACATCGGAATGAGGTGCATTATACATGGCAATGGAACAACCTGTTCACTCTTCAAAAACAAACTTACAATTACCTTTCTTAAAAGCTCCTCAAAAGCCCGTTTTAACAGGAGGCTTTTTGGTCATTGGACTACTCGCGTTAATCTTATTAGTGGATCAAGGAATTCAGCAATTTGTCTTATTTGGCTTAGGATTATTACTTGGCTATTGTTTATTACATGCAAGATTTGGTTTCACTTCTGCTTTCAGACAATTATTAAGTGTAGGAAATGGAACAGCAATTCAGTCGCATATGCTGATGCTTGCGGTAGCTAGTACGCTGTTTGCGCCGATTCTCTCTAACGGCTTTGGATTATTTGGAACGACTCCAACGGGATATGTATTTCCTGTTGGAACAAGCGTAGTGGTTGGTTCATTCTTATTTGGAATTGGGATGCAGCTAGGCGGGGGATGCGCTTCAGGTACACTCTATACAGTAGGGTGGGGGAAAACTGAAATGCTACTTACTCTTTTCGGTTTTATCGTCGGATCTGTCATCGGTGCATGGCACTTTGATTTCTGGGTAAATCAAATGCCTTCTTTTCAAGCTATCTCCTTAGCTGAAGATACTGGATTAGGATATTTTGGTGCCTGGATTGTGCAACTTGCATTGTTTGGGATTATTTTTTTCGCTGTAAAATTCATCGCTAAAAAACGACAGCCACCAAAAATGAAGCCTCTTCCTACAACATCAGGTTGGAAGCGAATTTTTCGTGGCTCATGGCCGATTTGGATTGCAGCAATCGCATTAGCTGTTTTAAATGCCCTCACATTGATATCGCGCGGAAATCCATGGGGAATTACATCCGCTTTTGCTTTATGGGGATCAAAAATCGCTTTGTTTCTTGGAATTGATGTAACACAATGGGGATATTGGTCAGGCGCGAAAGGTGAAGCACTCCAGCAATCGATTCTTACTGATTCTACAAGCGTCATGAACTTTGGTGTTATTCTTGGTGCATTTGTGGCAGCTGGCGCTGGCGGGGCCTTTATCATGAGAAGAGTGCCATTTAAGTTAGCAGCCGCATCGATCATTGGAGGACTGCTTATGGGATACGGTGCTAGACTAGCCTTCGGATGTAATATAGGTGCCTATTTTGGCGGAATTGCTTCCTTTAGTCTCCACGGCTGGGTTTGGATGGTCGTTGCTCTGGCAGGATCCTATCTTGCTCTTTATTTAAGACCGATTTTCGGATTGAAGAACCCTAACAAAAATGATCAATTTTGTTAACTTACGTAAGGGGCATTGGATATAATCCAATGTCCCTTTTTGCGCTAACAAAAAAACCAGATCACTTTTGATCTGGTTTCCTACACTTACTCTACTTCTTCAAAATACTCTTTATAAAACCCACCGATTTTACCACTATTGTCTAAGACGAATAAAAATTCTTCTGTTTCATTTTTCACTTCATAAATTTGACCTTCAGTTAAAACACGGTTAACCATGTACTTCTTGGCATCAGTATGTATGCACTTCACCTTTTTAATCGTTGATGTCTCTTTCCATGTTTGATGAATCAAATCTTTCACCCCTTTCAACTTTCTTTCTATTTTACATGACAGGAGCGATAAGATAAAGGATCCGCCTTCTCCTTTCAAAAATGTAGAAAAAGAACCTGAATCTACTGATTCAGGTTCTTTCGATTTATCCTTCTAGAAGAAGCTGTTCTGGATCTTCAAGAAGTTCTTTAATTTTAGCAAGGAAGCTAACTGCTTCTCCACCGTCAACAATACGGTGATCATAGGATAGTGCAATGTACATCATCGGACGGTTTTCCATTCGTTCCTGATCAATTGCCATAGGGCGCCACTGGATCTTGTGCATACCTAGTATACCAACTTGAGGTGCATTTAGAATCGGTGTTGAAAGCATCGATCCAAAGATTCCTCCGTTTGTAATCGTAAATGATCCACCTTGTAGTTCATCAAGTTTAAGTTTATTGTCTCGTGCTTTCTTTGCAAGATTACCAATTTCTTGTTCAATTCCTGCAAAAGATAGCTTGTCTGCATCACGAACGACTGGTACTACTAGTCCTTCTTCTGCTCCAACTGCGATACCGATATCATAAAATTTCTTCAGTACAATATCAGTATCCTGAATTTCCGCGTTTAAACGAGGATATTTCTTAAGTGCGCCAACAACTGCTTTCGTAAAGAAGGACATAAAGCCAAGCTTCACATCATTATCTTCAAGGAATTTATCTTTGCGACGTTTCCGAAGTTCCATAATTGCCGTCATGTCTACTTCGTTAAAAGTTGTTAGCATTGCTGCAGTATGCTGAACTTCAACAAGACGTTTCGCAATGGTTTGACGACGACGAGACATCTTAACTCTCTCAACCGGTTTGCCGTCATTCGCTTCAGGAGATGGTTTTTGTTGCTTAGGTGCCTCTTGTTTCTTTTCCTTAGGCGCTTCTTTTTGGTTTGCTTTGTCTGCATGAGCCTTCACATCGTCTGGTCGAACGCGACCTAATGGATCACGCGTTTCAACGTTATTCAAATCAACGCCTAGTTCACGTGCAAGCTTTCTTGCAGAAGGTGAAGCTACTGTGCGTCCATTCTCAGATTTTTCGTCTTCTGAAGAGTCTGTTGCATGCGCCTTAGATTCTTCGTTTGACTTTGCTTCTTCAGGTGCTTCTTTCTCTTCTTTCTTTGCTTCTTCTTTTGGAGAAGAGTCTTGATCTGACGACTTAGAAGAACTACCTTCTCCGTTGCCAAGATAAGCAATAATCTCTCCAACTTCAACATTATCGCCAGGCTCTTTCAAAAGTTCTTCAATGACGCCATCGTTTTCTGCACTCACTTCAATGTTAACTTTATCTGTTTCAAGCTCAACAAGGTTGTCACCTTTTTCAACTTTGTCTCCTACTTTGATTAACCATTGAGAAATGGTACCTTCTGTAATGGATTCTGCTAGTTCTGGTACTTTAACTTCAATCACGACGATTACCTCCTTGATGGGAAACAGTTTTAGATGGTTCTAGTACTTCCTGAATGATTCGTTCTTGATCTTTTTTATGCACATTCGGTTCTCCGCCAGCAGGACTTGAACGATCCGGACGTCCTACATAGCTTACAGAAACGCCTTCTGATGCCGTCTCCCTTAAACGAGGAGAAATGTAATTCCAAGATCCCATATTTTTTGGTTCTTCTTGCAGCCAGATAATTTCTTTGACGTTTGAATAGCGGTCAAATATGTTTTTCACTTCTTCTTCAGGGAATGGATATAGCTGCTCTACTCTAAGAACGTGTAGCCAATCGTACTTCTCATCAGAAGACTCTATTTCAGTTGCAAGGTCCACAGCTACTTTACCAGTACATAAAACAATACGCTCCACTTTATCTTTCTTTTCACCAAGTCCTGCTTGCTCCACAACACTCAAGAACTGGCCTTGACTAAATTCAAAGCCAGGAGATGATGTGCGCTGATTACGAAGAAGGCTCTTTGGCGTCATGATAACAAGTGGACGCACTTCCTGTTTCTCTAGAATAGCCGCTTGTCTTCTTAAAATGTGGAAGTACTGAGCAGCACTCGTTAAATTAGCAACTGTCCAGTTATTTTCAGCAGCTAATGTCAAGAAGCGTTCAACTCGGCCACTTGAATGTTCAGGACCTTGACCTTCGTAACCATGCGGTAGTAAAAGAACCATTCCTGATTTTTGTCCCCATTTAGCTCGACCGGCCGAAACGAATTGATCAAAAATGACCTGAGCGGCATTCGCAAAGTCACCATACTGCGCTTCCCAAATAACGAGCGTTTCTGGTGCAAATACGTTATATCCGTATTCAAACCCGACCACTGATGCTTCAGAAAGTGGACTATTGTGAATCGCAAAGGATGATTCAGCTTCTGGTAATTCATGTAGTGGGCAAAAAGTTACGCCTGTTTCTTTATCATGAAGAACGAGATGACGCTGAGCAAATGTTCCACGCTGAGAGTCCTGCCCTGTAATACGAATTGGCGTTCCGTCGCTAAGAATTGAAGCAAATGCCAACGTTTCACCTAGCGCCCAGTCTACTTTACCGCCTTCTTCTAACATATCAAGTCGGCGTTTTAGAATGCGCTCAAGCTTAGGATAGACATTAAATCCATCTGGACGGGTTAACAGCTTGTTGTTAATATCTTTTAGCGTTTCTAGTGAAACAGCTGTATCTATAGAAGGGAGTCCCTTAACAATTTCTTTTGGTGGTTGAAGCTCTTGTACTTCGCCATTCCCGTCTCCACCTTTAGCGATCTTGTCGTATTCGGTCTGAAGCTCAGAAAGTACTTCTTCATCTAACTTTTCGCCCTGACCGTCTTCTATCACACTTTGCTCTGTTAAATACTTTGCATAGCTCGCTCGAACAGTAGGATGATTCTTAATTTTTTCATATAAATGTGGCTGAGTAACTGCTGGATCATCCATTTCATTATGACCGAAACGACGATAGCCAATTAAATCAATAAGGAAATCTTTATTAAATTTCATTCGATATTCATACGCAAGATGCATCGCTGCAAGACAAGCTTCTGGATCATCGGCGTTCACATGAACAATCGGAATTTCGTATCCTTTTGCGAGATCGCTTGCATACTTTGTAGATCTCGAATCCGTGCTTTCCGTTGTAAAACCTAGCTGATTATTGGCGATGATATGAATTGTGCCACCCGTATGATATCCCTTTAGCTGACTTAAGTTTAGCGTTTCTGCTACCACACCTTCGCCTGGAAAAGCAGCGTCACCATGGATTAATATCGCAAAAGATTTAGTGAAATCTTGCTTCGGTTCACCTTTTTCATTACGCGTTTCTTGTGCAGCGCGAGCATAACCTTCTACAACAGGATCAACAAACTCAAGGTGGCTTGGATTATTGGCTAGTGTAATTGTTGCACTTGCTGTTTCCGAATCCTCGATTTGTCTGTCAGCACCCATATGATATTTGACATCGCCTGTCCAACCATAGTTAATACCCATTGAACCTTCAGAAGGAACGAGTTCCTTGTTTGGTGCATGGTGGAATTCCGCAAAAATCTTTTCGTAAGGCTTATTTAATACGTGTGTAAGAACATTTAAGCGACCACGGTGAGCCATTCCAATCATAACGTTCTTAGCACCATCACTTGCACCACATTTAATCACATCATCTAGCATTGGCACCATAGCATCAACGCCCTCAATCGAGAAACGCTTTTGGCCAACAAATGTTTTATGAAGGAATTTTTCAAAGCCTTCTACTTCTGTTAGTCTTCTTAGCAGTGCGATACGATCGTCATTCGTAAGCGTACGGCTTACAGAATCATTCTCAACCATCTCATCTAACCATTTACGCTCATCTTCCGCATGAACATGAGTAAACTCATAAGACATGGACTTTGTATAAAGATCCTGAAGTTTTTGAATTGCTTGTAGTCCATTGGTGACATCTCTTGGTGCGTTCTCCCAAATAACCTGAGCAGGAATCGCTTTCAAGTCTTCATCGGAAAGCCCGTAATTTTGAGGTGTCATGAAATCTTGATCAGATTTTTCATTCGTTAGTGGATTAATTGCTGCTGCCAAATGCCCATATGTACGAATGTTGTCGGCTAATTTAACAGCAGAAATAACCTTTTTGAGGTTGGCTGGCTGACTAGTAGATTCAATGACTTCCTGTGATGATGGTGGAGGTCCCCACTGATCAAATTTTTGACGCATTTCAGGATCAACTGACTCAGGATCCTCTTGATATTTCTCGTATAATTCAATGGCATAGCCAAGGTTTGGTCCATAAAATTCTTGCCATGGATGTTCCACTCTGGACTGTTTGGTATTCAAAGCATGCTACCTCCCTGCTGGGTTTAATCTTAAATCGTGCATTGAACGGTTTCTAACTTCGTTAAAGTTTAGTTTCTTACTAGTTCTTTACACTCTTTTCACTTTTTGAAACATTCTTTTAAAAAAACGCTTTCATTGATATTTTAGCATAGTATTAGATTGCTCACAAAACTTTCAAGCAAATTTCCGAAAAAATTTTCAACAATATCAAATTTTCACTGAAAAATATTTCGAATATTAACACAGTGCAATACTAAATTACCACAAAGTGTTAACATAGTGAATAGGCAATAGCGATTTTCTAACAGAGAATATCAAAACTAATTTCTCCATGTAAAAAAGACGACCAAATTCGATCGTCTTTGTTTGATGCACGCTTCTTTTTTCAATCAAGGAGTTAGGATTAACTTCCCTTTCGTTTGGCGTCCTTGAAGCATACGATGAACATCAGCTGCCTTTTCTAACTCAAAAACCCCGCCGATCGTCAATTTAAGTTCTCCACTCTGCATATAGTTTAGGAGTTCTTCTAGACTCTTCTGATAAAGAGACGGCTTACGCATCATCTGTGGTAGAAAAAAGCCAACTACAGACTGATTTTTCTCCATTAAGGAAGATGGATAAAAGCGGCTTTGTTCTCCACTTGCTACCCCATATATGACGAGTCGTCCGAAAGGTGCAAGGCAATTCAACGATTTTCTGAAAACGTCTCCTCCTGCCATTTCAAGAATCACGTCTACTCCCTTACCTTCCGTAGCTTCTAAAACTTCTTGTTCCCAGCCTTCTTTCGTATAATCGATCGTAATATCTGCTCCCATATCAGCTGCAAGCTTTCTTTTCTCTTCACTGCTTGCTGTACCAATAATTGTTTTAGCTCCCCATAGTCTGGCGAGCTGTACTGCAATTGTTCCAACGCCGCCTGCTGCAGCATGAATCAAAACCGTTTCTCCATTTTCAAAACGCCCCATTGTCTTAAGTGTGTGATAAGCACTTAATCCCTGTAGAGGGAGAGCTACTGCATACTGAGGATCAACGCCATCTGGAATCGCAATGAGTCCTCTTTCATCAGCTAACGTATATTCTGCATAACCTGTTGCATTTTTTGTGCCTAATAATGTGACCACCGAAGAACCTGGTTTTACAGAAGTCACTTTTTCTCCAACTGCTTTTACAACACCAGCCACTTCAGAACCTGGCACATACGGTAGAGGTGTTTCCACAACATATTGGCCTTCTCTTCTTGCGGTATCTGCGTAATTAACCCCGATTGCTTGAATCTCAATAAGTACTTCGTGTCCTTTTGGCTCAGGCACATCCAAGTCGATTAGTTTTAATACTTCCGGACCACCAAACTCTGTTAATTGAATCGCTTTCATTTTCATCCTCCTTTATCAACTAACCAGTCGGTATGTAACATCTTTACTATAAACCAATTATTTTAATTATTCAATCTTTTTTTATAACGAGTCCATAGGAAAAAGTGCGCGTGAGGCGCACCTTTATAAATGGGATATTCCTTCTACAATGGTATCCACAAGTAAATCGATGTCTTTTTCTTCGATCATTAATGGAGGGGCCATCGTAAGAACATTATTATAACCTGCTACGGTGTCACCATTTTTTCCGATGATTACTCCCTTCGATTTGCAATAACCGATCACTTTATTTAGTTCCCCCACGGCAAGCGGTTTTTTTGTCCTTTTGTCTTCAACAAGCTCAATTCCAATCAACAACCCTTTCCCACGGATATCGCCGACATTGGAATGAGAAGATAACTGCTCTATTAATTGACGCTTCAGCTTTTCTCCTAATTCTTGAGACCGGTCGAAAAGCTTTTCCCGTTCCATAATTTCTAGATTTTTTAGAGCAAGTGCGCATGATGCAGGATTACCTCCGAATGTATTTATGTGACGAAAGTGATCATATGAACCTTTCCCTTTAAATGCTTCATAAATTTCTTCTTTCACTGCTGTAGCTGATAAAGGAAGGTATCCACTCGTTAGCCCCTTTGCCATTGTTACAATGTCAGGTTTAACATCGTAATTCATAAAACCAAATGCTTTACCTGTTCTTCCAAAACCACAAATCACTTCATCACAGATTAAAAGAGCACCGTGCTTTTCGCATACTTCTTTTACGGATTTCATGTAATCTTGTTGAGGCATGATGATTCCTCCACCTGTGATGATGGGTTCCATGATCATTGCTGCTACAGTCTGACTCAGTTCCCAGGTCATCAGATCGTCAACTGCTTTGACGGACGCAAGTTGAACCCGATCGTCTTCTACATCACGGTACGTATCTGGTGGCTGCACATGTAAAAAGCCCTGGCCAAGCGGTTCATACTTATACTTCCGCTGTGCCTGACCGGTTGCAGCTAATGACCCCATCGTATTTCCATGATACGCCCGATAACGTGAAACAATTTTATGTCTACTTCCTTCCCCTTTTTGCTCATGATACTGCCTGGCGATCTTAAATGCAGTTTCATTTGCTTCAGAACCGCTGTTTGAAAAGAAGATGACATATCCTCCACCAAGCATTTCATTTAACTTTTCCGCTAATTTAATCGCCGGAGCATGTGTATGTGTTAAGGGATAATAAGATAGTTCTTTAAGCTGATCGAAAGCTGCCTGAGCGAGCTCTTCTCGACCATATCCAACATTCACACACCAAAGACCCGCCATAGCATCAAGAAATTGATTCCCATCGTAATCAGATAACCACGCGCCTTTTGCTTTTTCAATTACCATTGTCGATTTCGGATCATATGGTCGCATCGCATGCCAAACATATTTCTCGTCTTTTCCTGCAAGATTCTCGTGAGCAGTTTGCATACTCTTCTCTCCCCTCTAGTAGTCAAAGCGAGTTGTAATCATTTTTCTTCTTGTATAAAAATTGACACCATCTTTTCCATTTGCATGCAGATCCCCATAAAAAGAATCTTTCCATCCTGAAAAAGGGAAAAAAGCCATAGGAGCTGGTACACCAACATTAACACCAAGCATCCCCGCATCTGCTTCTTCACGGAATTGCCTAATCACACCTGCATCTTTCGTATAAATAGTCGCACCATTTCCATATCGTGATTTACGAAGAATGCCGAGAGCGGAATCGATCGAATCTGCATGTAACAAGCTTAGAACAGGTGCGAATATTTCTTCTTTCGCAATCGTCATATCAGGCGTTACTTCATCAAATATTGTTGGTCCAAGAAAGTTCCCTTCTTCGTGAGCATCTATTTCTCTGCGACCATCACGAATTAACGCTGCCCCTTCTTCTAATCCTTTATCGATATAACCTAGCACTTTTTCTCGATGAGATTTTCGGATAACAGGCGTTAGTAGAACTTCTTCATCTAAACCATTTCCCATTTTTAAATCATCTGCTTTTTCTTTAAGTGCAGAAATAAATGACTCACCATCTCCAACAATCACAACGGCACTACAAGCCATACACCGCTGTCCAGCACTACCAAATGTTGAGCTTATGACTTGTTGTACTGCTTTCTCAATATCAGCATCGGGCATAACAATATGATGATTTTTGGCTCCAGAAAGGGCCTGCACTCTTTTACCACGAGAGGCAGCTTCTTCATAGACATATTTAGCAACTGGTTGGGATCCGACAAATGAAATTGCTTTTATGTCATCATGTTCTAATAAGCCATTTACAACGTCATGTGCTCCGTGCACGATATTAAATACGCCTTTTGGTAATCCTGCTTCTGTTAATAATTCAGCCATACGATTAGCAAGAATTGGCGTTCGTTCAGAAGGCTTTAAGACAAACGTATTGCCACACGCGATCGCAAGTGGAAACATCCAATGTGGCACCATCATTGGAAAGTTAAAAGGTGTAATCCCTCCGACTACTCCTACTGGATAGCGGAACATTTCTGAATCAATATTTTCTGCAATCGTCAACAGATTGTCTCCCATCATTAAAGAAGGGGCACCTGTTGCAAACTCTACACACTCAATACCTCGAAGCACTTCTCCATGAGCTTCTTTAAAGCTTTTACCATTTTCTTTTACAACTAGTTCTGCTAGTTCATCATGGTGTTTCACTAAAAGGGAGTGATACTTAAAAAGGATGCGTGCCCTTTTCGGAACAGGTACTTTACTCCATGTTTGATAGGCAGCTGATGCAGCACTAACCGCAAGATCCACGTCCTCTTTTGAAGACAGTGGCACAAATGCTAGGTTTTCATCAGTTGCAGGATTTGGTACCTCAAGCGTATCTTTACTTTTGGCGCTCACCCATTCTCCGTTGACAAAGTTTTTTAATAAAGTGGTTCCCTTTTTTACAACAGTCATTACATGCCCTCCTTTAATCTTTCCTATTTTCATTGTAGGGGATGTAACGGCTTTCATTCATTAGACAAAACGTAACATGGATATGCTACGTTTTGTACACGTTGCACATTTAGCCCTGCTGTTTTAAATAACTGTATGCATGAATAGCGAATTCGATTGCTAAACGTTTCGGAGAACACATGAAATCTGGGCCAAGCAATTCCTCTAGTTTTTCTAAGCGGTGATAGAGTGTTTGTCTCACTACATAGAGTTGTTCAGCAGTTTCCTTTTTTGAACCATTACAACACATATAGACTTTCAAGGTGTTTAAAAGATTACTATTGTTCTTTACATCATATTCAATAACCGGATCTAAATAATCATACATAAACTCATTTAGCTCTTTTCCTTTTGCCAGGTGGAAGATCATACGATAGATATGAAAGTCGTTGTAATAGGTAACGAGGGAAGGGTTTGTCGGTATCTTGTCATTCATCGTGATGGTTTCAAGCGACGAATCATAGCTTCTGTGCATGTCTTTTAATAATCGGACATGTTTCCCAACCCCAATTTTTTCAACTTCTGGTACGGTTTCTTTCTGTAAAATATCACTTTGTAGAAAACGGTTAAAAGCTTCACGCAATCGTTCTTCCACATTTTCTTCTGTCCGCCTATTTAGTACGATAATGATCAGCTTATTCCGAGTTGTTAACGATAATATAAAAAAACCTTCTTGCTCAAACATCGAACGCATAAGGAGCATGAAATACGTCATTTGAGAAGATGTGTATGAATCATGTGGCTTTTTAAATTTGCATGTACATACATGAAGTCCACGTGGTATGAGTGTTTCGTCTACGTCAACGAGATAGGACAAAATTCGCTCTTCCGTGTGCTTACCTTCAAGCCAGTCATATAACCACTCTGTCTCTAATGCTCGCTTCTTTTCTTCAATATATAGCTCTCGAAGAAGATATTGAGCAATTGCGGTTGCGCTACGATCAAGTAGTAACATGTCATAATCTGAGACGGACGCATGCTGTGCTGGTACAAGGCTAAGGTTTGCAAAATGATAATCCATTGCACGAACGGGTTGAAGTACGAGCCCTTTCCCGTCAGGTTGGATTTTCAGAAAATGCATGAAAGTTTCTCGTTTTTCTTCTGTCGCTTCTGGCACAAAAATAGGCGCTGCTTCTTTTGGATTATAAATAACCTGCATACCTGTTTTTATAGACAATAGCGATAAAATCTTCGTTAAACATCCAGGAAGAAGAAGGAGACGGTTGAGCTCTTGTGAAAATTGTTCGAGATCTGAAATCATTTGATAATGATGGGCAATTAAAAGGGAGTGAAGATCTTGAGTGATATCTACAAAGCGAACTTCTTTTGTAAATACAATGATGGGGAATTGATGTTCATTAGCCAGTTCGATAATTTCTAAGGGGATATGATCCATATATGTACCAATTTCAATACAAAGACCTGCAGCATGACTTTGTATCAATTGTTTTACGATCGAACGAAAAACCTGCACATTATCTTTCCATACAAAGCCAGTCGATAGAATTAATTCTTCTCCATGTAAAAGCTGTTTTACACTCGTTACTTCCATCACGTGCACCCATTTAATTCGTCTAGTTAAGCCCTCTTTACCAGCTATGACAGTAGCATGTTGAAAATGATCTCTTTCTAACACTTCATGGACTGTTAAACTGGTCATTCGCAGCATCCGATCACTTCCTCTTCTGAAGATTATATGATTAATCTAACCATGAAGTTTTGTAATGATGGGGAATTGTGGAAGATTATCTTTCAGTCATCATTTATGTTAGCGCTTACATCTCGTGAGAATAACTTTACTATATCATCAAAATCATTTCTACTTATTCTCTATATTGTGACACAATTAGTCATAATGCCAGATTTTATTTATTTGATATTTGTACGGTATATGAAATTTATATAATAAATAAAAAAACACCGGACAACTATTGCCCGGATTCGACTTCCCATTCATATTCATCTAATAGTTCCATGAGATAATAATACTGTTTTTTACTTCGAAAGTCCGTCTCTTTCCAATTGGATCGAATCCATGACGTTAATTCCGCTGCTGAATTAAATATTTCTCCGCTCGTATCCGCTTTTCTTATCATATAGCGACCGTTTTCCTCATCGATCGTCACTTCACATGGATAGGCGCTATCTTTTGAATACAAGTTGTACTCCATCTCTTCCCTCCTCCTTAGGTAACGGATTGGATCTGTTTTAATAGAAGAGCTGAGAAATATTTTCTCCCATTTGCTGTCTGAATATGAAGAATTTCATTCGAAATTTCACCTGACTTTACGTCCTTTAGAACAAACTCGATGAAGGCTCCACTTAAATTTTCCGTAATTCCATTAATGCGATAGCCACGATCAATAAAATAGTCGATCTTCTCGCGTTCAATTAAGTAATGCTGATGTTCTTTCATCACCTTACCTCCTTTCATCAAGTCCACTACCGACTTCTTGCACAGCTTGAGATTCACTGTCACTTCCGATGATCCAATCACGCCCAACTGTAATGCCGAGATATTTCTCATCACTTGGATCAAGCATTTCTGCTTGTTTGTATTTTTTGAACCACCAGTACTTTGCTAATACGTAATAAGTGCCGGCGCCTACAAGAAAACCGACTAAAAACGAGTAGTTAGAAAGAAAATAAGCAGCTAATCCCCCGATGAACCAGGCGATAAAACCAGCAGCGTTAACACCGTTCATATAGCGATACTGGCCATCTTTCTCATACAAGTCTGGCACATTTACGCGTCTTTTTCGTAAAAGATAATAGTCAGCAAAGAGAATACCAACGATAGCGGATAAGATCCCACCCACGATCAATAGAATAGGGATAAGTATATTAAATAGACTCCAAGGCTGAACAACCGATCCAACAATCCCGGCAATGAATACCCCAGCCCAAAACGGTACTCTTGGACCTCCAACATTTGAAAAAATCGTTGCGGCTGGCACAAGATTTGCAGAAACATTTGTTGACCACTGTGCAAGTACAATCATTAATAGAAGGACACCTAGCACCAAACCTGTCGCGGCTTCTTGTAACGCAACTACTGGATCGTAATTTGATACAGCAATGTAAGACACACCACCGATTACGACCATGAAGGTCTGGGTAATCGGTAACGCAACCATACTTCCGACAAGTGTTCCTTTATTTCTTTTTACCCAGCTTCGTTCAAACTTAGGAGCTTTTATGAAGCGAGAGATCGATGGAATGTCAGCTGAAATCGTTGCCCAAAATCCCATATTACTAAAGATGACGACAAGAAAAGCAGTTACTGCAGCCCCACCTGTTACAGGACTTTCAATCCAAGCCCACACTTCTCTGCCTTGAGAAATGGCTTGTTCTGAAAGAGAAGCGTACATCCAAACCGAAATAATGATAATAACAGGGGCGGCAAGATCTGCGAATCGTTCCACAGCTTTAATGCCAAGCGCTGTATTAACAAGCTGAACAGTAGCAAATATAAGGAAACAGACGAACCAGTTATCAAATCCAAATAGAACGTTTAAAATCGCATTCATCGCGGTTGCGCCAAAGTAAGTGTTGATTCCAAACCAGAATGATGCTGCAAGTCCTCTAACGATTGAGGGTATATGAGTTCCAATCGTTCCAAAAGGCGCTCTCATATAAACGGGAAAAGATAACCCATGTTCAATGCCAATATCACCTATCACCGTAATAAACAACCCAATTCCAATCGTTCCAATAATCGTTGCAACGACGACCCATGTCAGTGATAAGGATTGAACCCCTGCTCCACCAATTGCAAACGCTGCAAGCACAACAGCCATCCCAACCCACATCATGGCAAACCCGCCGGTCCCGATCTTTTTATCCTTATGAGCAATTGGCAAAAGGTCCGGTGATTTTAAATAGCTTTCATCTTTTTTCATTCAGCTATCTCCTTTTTCAGTCTCTTACTGGATCATCATCGGCTTGTCTGTCATATTTGTCGTCTTGCCATACTTTGCTCGTTTCAGATACTGTCCTGAACCCGGTGTTCCAACAAACTGTTTGTTTTTGATAACAAACTCTCCTCTTACTAGTACTGTTTCAGGTTCACCAGTCACTTCCATCCCTTCGAACGCATTGTAGTCAACTGCCATATGGTGAGTGTCGGCAGAAATTTTTCGTTTTGTTTCTGGATTAAAAATGACTAAATCGGCATCAGCTCCAATCGAAATGGTTCCTTTCTTTGGAAATAGCCCAAATAGCTTAGCTGATTTTGTAGAAGTAATATCAACAAATTTGTTTAACGAAATCCTACCTTTTCGAACACCTTCTGAAAAAAGAATGCTAAATCGATCTTCAATCATTGGTCCGCCATTTGGAATTTTTGTAAAATCATCTCTTCCCAAATCTTTTTGACCACTAAAGTCAAAAGAGCACTGATCCGAGCCAATTGTTTCTAGCTGTCCCGTTCTAAGTGCATTCCACAGCGCATCCTGATTCCATTTTTCTCTCAGAGGTGGACTCCATACATATTTTGCGCCTTCGAAGTTAGGTTTCTCTAAGTACGATTGGTCTAAAACAAGGTATTGCGGACACGTTTCTCCATGTATGTCATAGCCTTTCTTTCTTGCTTCCGCAATTTTATCAGCCGCCTCCTGGCAACTTACGTGAACGACATATAATTGAGAAGAAGCGAGTCCTGTTAATTGTGCAGCACGCCCAGTGGCCTCTCCTTCAACTTCCGGTGGCCTTGTAAGAGCATGATAAATCGGCTCTGTCTGTCCTTTTGCTAGCGCTTCTTTTGTTAAATATTCGATAACATCTCCATTTTCCGCATGAACCATGACGAGTGCCCCATGCTCTTTCGCTGCTAAAAGGGTACGATAAAGTGTTTCATCATCTGCTTGAAAGACGTTTTTATAGGCCATAAATACTTTAAAAGATGTAATTCCTTCTTGATTGATCACATCAGGTAATTGATCCAAAACAGCGTCATTTATTTCACTAATCATTAAGTGAAAGCTATAATCGATAACCGATTTATCTTTTGATTTGTCATGCCACGTTTTAATTGCGTGAGAAAGTGGTTTTCCTTTTTCAGTGAGACAAAAATCAATGACCGAGGTTGTTCCACCAAACGCTGCCGCTATCGTTCCAGTTTCAAAATCGTCTTTTGTTACTGTGCCTCCAAATGGCATTTCAAGATGTGTATGGGGGTCAATACCGCCAGGAAAAACATAGCGATCCGTAGCATCAACAACTTCAGCACCCTCCACTTCAATGCTTTTTCCGATAGAAGAGATAACGCCATTTGATATAAGAATATCTGCCTGATACGTTTCACTTGCCGTTACAATCGTTCCATTTCGAATAATTTTTTTCATTTTAAGTCCTCCTATTTACTTGGTAACTTTATGATCTTTAAGGGAACCGATGAGCGATTGACGTTCATTCCAGGTCATCGGTGGCAAGTCACTTTTTAGCTCCACCATATCAATCGCACCATCAACTGGACAGACGATTGAACATAAATTACAGCCAACACAATCTTCTTCTCTTACTTGAAGAATGGCATGTCCTTGTGGATCTTTTAACATATCAATACATTGATGAGAAGTGTCTTCGCAGGCAATGTGACATTTATTGCAATTAATGCAAACGTCATTATTAATCCGCGCGACAACTTTGTAATTAAGGTCGAGGTTTCCCCAGTCTGAAAAGGTAGGAACAGATTTTCCAATAATGTCTTGAACTGAAAGAATGCCTCTTTCATCAAGATACGTAGACAAACCGTCGATAAGATCTTCGACAATGCGGAAACCGTGGTGCATCGCTGCTGTACAAATTTGTACATTGCTTGCGCCCATTAACATAAATTCAATCGCATTCTGCCAATTAGATACGCCACCCATACCAGAAATCGGGACATTAATACGACTATTCCTAGCACATTCACTGACCATGTTTAATGCGATCGGCTTCACGGCAGGTCCACAATAGCCACCATGTGCGCCTTTTCCTCCAACATGCGGAATGGGTCGCCACGTATCAATATCCACTCCAGCAAGACTATTAATCGTATTAATCATGCTCACCGCATCGGCTCCACCCCTAACAGCAGCCTCAGCCGTAGCAGTAATATCCGTAATATTAGGTGTTAACTTAACTATAACTGGTGTTTCAGCCGCTTCTTTGGCCCAATAGGTTTGCTTTTCTACAAGTTCAGGCACTTGCCCGGACGCAGACCCCATTCCTCGTTCAGCCATTCCATGAGGACAACCAAAGTTAAGTTCGAGACCATCGACACCTGCCGCCTCTGTCTTTTTAACAATTTCATGCCATGCATCTTGATTGGGCTCAACCATTAACGAAGCAACTACAGCGTGATTTGGAAATTTTTTCTTCGTTTCATAGATTTCTTTTAAATTCACTTCCAGTGGTCGATCCGTGATGAGCTCAATATTATTAAATCCAGCTACGCGCTGCCCATTAAAGTGAACGGCTGCGTATCTTGAAGAAACATTTAGAATTGGATCCCCTAACGTTTTCCAAACAGCTCCTCCCCATCCTGCTTCAAACGCACGCTGCACTTGATAGCCTGAGTTCGTAGGTGGTGCAGATGCGAGCCAAAATGGGTTCGGTGAAGTAATTCCCGCAAGGTTCGTTCTAAGATCTGCCATCGTTATTCCCCTTTCTCCTCTTAAGCTGAGTACGTTTCTTTTAAACTTTCATGCATATGATAAGCAGCTGTTTTCCCTTGTTGTGCCGCGGAAACAACCATGGCTTCCCCCTGTCCTTTTCCAAAGATCACATCTCCACAAGCATAGATTTTTGGATTGGATGTTTCCATCGTATCAGGGTTAATTAAAATAACGCCGTCGTTATGCGCAATACCAAGATCTTCAATAAAAGAAAGATGACGCTTTTGACCGATCGCCTTTACGATCGCATCGCATTCAATTAAAAATTCAGAGTTCGGAATAGGTTCAGTGCTCCTTCTCCCATCTTCAGCGGCTTCTGAGAGCTTCATTTTAACGCATTTCATTCCTTTTACTTCTCCTGATTCATTTGTGATGATTTCGACCGGCTGGGTTAACCAGCGAAACTCAACGCCATCTTGTTTGGCAAACTCGTATTCAAAATCATAGGCGGTCATTTCTTGTTCGGATCGACGATAAAGAATTTTCACATTTTCTGCTTCAAGTCGAACGGAGCAAGTAGCACCATCGATTGCAGTATTTCCCGCACCAATAACAACAACTTTCTTATTTTTTAAGTGAGTTGGAAATGGTGCGTCTTTCGTCATCTTAACGAGTTCAATCGCATCATAAACGCCCTCCGCATTTTCTCCTGGAATTTGAAGATCAGGGACGTTTGCCATTCCAATTGCTAAAATCACGCGATCATTCGTTGAAAGAAGCTCAGTAAATGGAATATCTTCCCCAATCTTTACACCCGTTTTAATCGTAACGCCTAGTTTTTCAATTTGCTCAACTTCCCATAAAGATATTGCCTTTGGTAAGCGAAATGAGACGATCCCATACGTATCGAGACCCCCTGCTTGCTTTTCAGCTTCATAAACCGTCACACTATACCCAAGTAGAGCAAGCTCGCGAGCGGCAGATAATCCCGCTGGACCTCCCCCCACAATGGCGACGCTCTTACCGTTTGGTTGACCTTCTTTAAATAGGACTTGATCATTTTTTATTGCCCAATCAGTGGCGTACCTTTGAAGGTTTCCGATTAAAATCGGTTTCGTCGAATGATTAAGTACGCAAGCACCTTCACATAGTTCTTCAGTTGGACAAACTCTTGCACAGCTTGCCCCTACTGGATTGGCTGTCATGATTGTTTTAGCGGAACCTTTCATATTACCTGACGCGATTTTCTTAATAAAGGTAGGGATATCAATGCCGGTTGGACACGCCTGGATGCACGGAGCATCGTAACAATAAAGACACCTTTGCGATTCTTGAAACGCTTCCTGGTTCGTGAGCGGTGGTGTGACTTCGGTAAATCGTTTCTGAAGCTCTCGTTGAATCATTGGTTCGCTAGTACTCATATGAGTCCCCCCTATAAATAAAATGAGCTCTGTTCTGCAAGAGCTTTAAACGAAAAAGCAGGTGGCCAAACCACACCTGCTCGCTAAGGTAATAACGACGTCATTTCTCCGTAAGTTTCTGGACGGCGATCACGATAGAATTGCCATGTATCTCGAACTTCACGAATCATCTTTTTATTCACTTCACCGATAATAACTTCATCTTCATCACGCGAGCCCATCGCAACAAAGTTGCCACGTGGATCTACTAAATAAGACTGGCCATAAAATTCTCCCATATTCCATGGCGCTTCAGTCCCGACACGATTAATAGCTCCTAAATAGTAGCCGTTCGCTACCGCATGAGCTGGCTGCTCAAGCTTCCATAAATATTCAGAAAGTCCAGCTACTGTAGCGGAAGGGTTAAAAACAATTTCTGCTCCGTTTAACCCAAGCAAGCGCGCTCCTTCAGGAAAGTGACGATCATAACAAATGTACACGCCAATTTTGCCGAAAGCCGTATCAAACACTGGGTAACCCAGGTTTCCTGGCTTAAAATAATACTTTTCCCAGAACCCGTGTCCGTTGTCCCCAACCGCTACGTGCGGAATATGTTGTTTTCGGTATTTTCCAAGATAGGAACCGTCCGCATCAAGGACAGCTGCTGTGTTGTAATAAGTTGATATGCCTTCACGTTCATAAATAGGTAATACGATCACGATCCCAAGTTCACGAGCAAGTGCTTGAAACCTTACCGTTGTTGGTCCCTCCGGAATTTCTTCTGCAGCGTCGTACCACTTCGTATTCTGCTCTGCACAAAAATACGGTCCATAGAAAATCTCTTGTAAACAAACAATTTGAGCCCCCTTTTCACTTGCTTCTCTTACAAGCTGAATATGTTTTTCAATCGCTTTTTGCTTATGCAGCTCAACCGGTTCGTTGCCATCAACCTCATTTTTTGCCTGAATCAACCCAATTTTCACTGAATCTGACATATGTATAACCTCCCATTCGAGTAATTAACTGAATTTTCTTTCTAATAAAAGTGTAGAAGATTCATTTCTTTGATACACTATACAAAGTGTAAAATGAAATGCACAAAAAACTAGCATACTGTCGCAAGTAGGAAAGTGAGATAGTTTAGAATATAAAAAACAGCTTAAGAAAAGTGCGTCTTACCTTGCACTTATGACTTAAGCTGTTTCTTGTTAAAACACGGCCGTATTCTAGTTATTTCTTATATATTGTTGGACAACTTTGTAAACATATTCCTGATTTGCTTCAGCGGTACTTGGGTTATATTCTCCTCCGTTTACTTTATTATTTGAAAGAATACGAATCCCAAGGAAAGGGACATCGTAGGCTTGAGCGATTTGAGCTCCTGCTGCGCCTTCCATTTCTTCAACGGATGTACCATACTTCTCATGAAACCAATTAATACGATCAATTTCATTATTCCACACGTCTGCAGAACCGATCGTTCCTTCCACAACTTTTCCTTTTTGATAGTCATCTTTTACAGCGTTTGCTGCAGCAAGTAAATCTCGGTCTCCTTCAAAGTAGCGTATATTTTCTGCATCAGGATCTTCTCCTGCGCTACCCTCAGAAGCCATTAAATCCATTGGCTTCCATTCCGTTGGCTTTATACCTTCATCCTCATTCAAATTAACCGTCTTTAGAGACCCGGTGTTCGTCGTTCTTTTGCCTAGAACGATATCAAATACATCTAATTCGGGGTCATGACCACCCGAAGTACCCTGGTTGATAATCGCAAGTGGATTGTACTTCTCGATGGCTACGGCTGTTGCAGCAGCTGTATTTTCCATACCTTTTCCTGTCTTTGCAACAATCACTGGATAATCATCTACCGTTCCTTTATAAAAAACAAATGATCCTGAAGTTTCTTCCGTCACATTTTCTAATCTTTCTGCAAATTTTTCTGCTTCAATTGGCATTGGTCCCTGAACAAGAATGGGACGCTCCGTTGTCTCTTGCTCTGCAGAAGATTCTGATTCAGAGTTACATGCTGACAAAACAACTAGCAAAAGTAAAGTTAGCATCATTGTTGCTACGTATTTTTTAATCACTGGTTTCCTCATGGTTGCTCTCTCCCTAGTATGTAAGTTCGGATATTTTTTAAAATAAACACGATAACCTGACTGACTAACCTTTCTTTTGCTGCTCCCTTCTAGAATACCATTCTCGTATTCGTGAAAAAAAAGTCTGGATGGTGTAATGTTCTACCCTCCAGACCACAAAAGTTCAAGTATAAAAAATAGCTGTCATCTTATTTTTCATTATAAAAACAAAGACAGTTATCAGCATACTTCAACTCGTAGTCCAGTACTTTAACGGGAACCGGGTAGAAACGCTCAGACCATATTTCTGAGAATATACGAGTAAAAATTGATTTAGTTAGTACTTACCTACCATAGCAAACCCATAAGTGAGGTTCAAGTAAAACATGAATATTTTCAAATAAAAACAATAAAACGTTCGTATTTTAAACCGAATCATCAAATTAAAGATGGTTGAAATGAGTAAAGTTTATTTTTTACAACCCTTACCATTTTCGTCTACTGCTACTTTCCGCTCCATCTAAAAAAACGAGAGGCCAGTAGGATTGAAACTACTGAAATTCCTAACAAAATCCCTACTTCAAATCCATATGAGGAAATAGGAGCTTCGTTCCACGTTCCGCGAAGCAAATTAATCACATAATAAAGCGGAAGTAGTTTGGCAACGAACTGAAGCGCTTCTGGCATAAAGGCAATTGGAAAAGTGGCCCCAGATAAAAAAAGCATGACGTTTAAGAAGAGGGAACTAATTGCGGCAGCAGCCTGGGTATTTTTAGCAAGCGATGTAAGGAATAGAGCAAAAGGAAAGAAAGCTAGAATACTAATAACTAAAGCTAGCAGTGTGCTTCCAATATATTCAGGTAAGGAGAGGCCATACATCCACATTCCAAAGACCATCAGTAACACTGCAGAAAAAAAGAAAATAACAGTCCCCTGCACAGTATGCGCTGCGAGAATTTTCCAAGGCTGAAGCGGGGTTGATTGATACCTTCGCAAAACGCCTGTTTCACGGTAGCCAGCAAGAACCGTACCTAAAGTAAAAAAAGAAGTTGTTACAATGTTTACGCCAATCCAAGAAGGAACAAACTGCTCAGCAAAAGTAAGGCCGTTCATTTCATTTCCTACGAACATGGAACCAAAAAGCCAGATCATGACAACAGGAAAAAGAAAGGTCCAAAACACACTTAAACGATCTCGAAAGAACATTTTCGTTTCTAGAATCGCTAACTGCACGACAGCGTTCATTGGCCGACCTCCTCTTCGAGATAGTGTACAAATAAGTCGTCTAAAGTACCTTTCTCGAAATAGAAGTTCGAAAGAGAAATTTCTCGTTCATGACAGATGCGAAAAATATGATAAGCTGTTTCTTGCTGATTTTTACAAAACACGTGAAATAGCCCGTCATTTTCTTCGACTCTTATCACACCTGGTATTGGTTCTATATCCTCAAGTTTTAACTGATGGCTTTCGAAAGTGATATTTTTTGAAATGCTCCCACTTAATAGCTGCTGTGGCTTATCAAGCGCTTTTAATTCACCATGGTAAATCATAGCGACACGGTCGCATAATTTTTCTGCTTCCTCCATGTAATGGGTAGTAATCACAATTGTACAGCCCTGTTTTCTCAATCGTTCAATCAATGACCACATCTCCCTACGTGCATGAGGATCCAGCCCCATACTTGGCTCATCAAGAAATAAGATTTCAGGCTGATGAATCGTAGCGAGTGCTAGCGTGACACGTTGCTTCCAACCTCCTGATAGATCTTCAAAATTTACGTTTAACTTCTCGTGCAGTCCGAGTAATTCAATCAAATGATCCTTTTGACTCGGCCCATCGTAAAATGATGCAAACAATTGAAGCGCTTCCTTTACTTTCATTTTCTTTTGGATCGAAGTGGATTGAAATTGTACGCCAATGCGCTTATTCAATGCGCGCAACTGTTTCGTTGGAACATAGCCTAATACATCAATCGTACCGCTATTAGGTTTTAATATACCTTCAAGCATTTCAAGCGTCGTTGTTTTGCCTGCACCATTAGGACCAATAATGCCGAAGATTTCACCTTTTTTTACGGAGAAAGATAAATCCTTCACTGCAAACACAGAACCATACTTTTTAGATACACCCTCTACTATAATGACATGCTCCATGAAATCCTCCTCTCAAGTGATGCATGATTGCGATATGTAAGTTATATGAGTGATCAATGCCTTTCTTGCTAGAAGAATTCGTATATCCTTCTTCTCTTCATTATTTTTCCATTATATAACAACAAAATTGATAGGAATGCAATTTCAACGTTTTTCTTTTCACAAAAACCGCTTTCTTTGTTCCTTTGTTGGGATCATACAGCTTTCTTTTTTTCCGAACCATTTATAACGACGTTTGGCTACTTCGTCATAGAGCCGATCTCTAATTGAACGTGGGAATAAGCGAAATATTAGCAATAGCTTAAACCATCCGCCAAGTTGTTGAATGATCGAAAGAGCTGCTTCGGATTTAACTAGCGCCTTCCCTTCTTTTATCACAATCACACTATCTGGTACTTCTGTAAGACCAGCTTTCCTAAGAAGGATCTCTGCCGTTTCTGATTGAAGAGATGCAAAAGAGAAAACGGCTTTCTTATCGTATTTAAACATAAACTTTACTAATCCATTGCATAAATTGCAAACCCCATCAAAAAGAATAATATTTGTATCCACTTCTTCTCGCCTATTCATAGATTAACACCTCATTCTATATGTTCACTATTTCACATATTTAGTGTAGCATAACTTACTAATTGATGAGGTAGAATGTGCTATAATTTCCGTGTTCAGTATTCTACATAGCAAGGATGTTGCACCATGTATCCAACACATTCACTCAAGGAAAAAATCAAACTATTAATTGTCATTTTGTACCCGATTTTAATTACGCAAGTTGGTCTGTATTCAATGAACTTTGTAGACACGATCATGAGCGGAAGAGCTGGGGCGAATGATCTTGCCGGGGTTGCGATTGGCTCAAGTCTTTGGGTCCCTGTCTTCACAGGCTTAAGCGGCATTTTACTTGCCATAACGCCAATCGTGTCACATTATATTGGGGCGAAACAGGAAGAACGTGTTTCTTTTTCAGTCCTGCAAGGCATTTATCTTTCCATTGTGTTATCACTTAGTATTTTAGTAGTTGGAAGTTTCATTTTGGATCCTATTTTAAATACAATGGATCTTCAGGACAACGTAGCTCAAATTGCAAAAGAGTATTTAATCGGACTTTCATTTGGGATTATCCCACTGTTTATTTACTCCGTTTTAAGAAGTTTCTTTGATGCCCTTGGAGAGACAAGAACCACGATGCTCGTTACTCTTACATCGCTTCCAATCAATGTATTTTTCAATTACGTTCTCATTTTTGGTAAATGGGGATTTCCCAAGTTAGGCGGTGTTGGTGCCGGATATGCATCGGCGATCACTTACTGGTTTATTCTTTTCATCGCATTACTGGTCGTGATAAAAGTAAGACCGTTTAGAGCATACGGGATCTTCAAACGTTTTTATTCAATCTCATTTTCAACTTGGAAAGAACAGTTGAAAATTGGCGTGCCTATTGGTTTTTCCATCTTTTTTGAAGTAAGTATTTTCGCCGCCGTTACGCTATTAATGAGCACGTATTCAACCGAAACGATTGCTGCTCATCAGGCGGCTATCAACTTCGCCTCTCTTCTATATATGATTCCACTTAGTATTTCTATGGCGTTAACAATCGCTATCGGATTTGAAGTTGGCGCAAAAAGATTACTGGATGCGAAACACTACAGTTACATAGGCATTGCTTTTGCAGTTGGTATGGCTTTGTTTTCAGCTCTATGTTTATATCTCTTCAATGATGCAGTAGCAAGCTGGTATACAAGTAATCAAAACGTATTCGACCTGATTAAAGTATTCTTAATCTACGCGATCTTTTTCCAGCTTTCAGATGCTGTTGCTGCTCCAATTCAGGGAGCACTCCGAGGTTATAAGGATGTAAATGTGACACTCGTTATGAGCTTAATTTCTTATTGGGTGATCGGTCTTCCTTTAGGTTTTATACTTGCGAAATACACAGCGTTTGGTCCATACGGTTATTGGGTCGGTCTGAGTGCTGGACTTTTTGTTGCGGCCATTACCTTATTTCTTCGTTTGCGTCATGTTCAGAAAGCAAAACGAACAATATACGAATAAAAGCGGGTCCCATTTAGGGGACCCGCTTTTACCATATTAATTATACATCGCTTGTGCTTTTGCTTGTAGCTCAGTATTTTCAAGGTATTCATCATACGTCGCTTCTTTATCAATGATCCCTTTAGGTGTTACTTCAATGACTCTGTTTGCGATCGTTTGAATGAACTGGTGGTCATGAGAAGTAAAGATCATCGCACCTTTAAAATTCATAAGACCATTGTTAAGTGCAGTAATCGATTCAAGATCCAGGTGGTTTGTTGGATCGTCAAGTACAAGAACGTTCGCACCGCTAAGCATCATTTTTGAAAGCATGCAGCGTACTTTTTCTCCACCGGAAAGAACGCTTGCTTTCTTCAATACTTCTTCTCCAGAGAATAGCATTCTTCCTAAGAAACCGCGAAGGAAGCTTTCGCTCTGATCTTCTGGAGAGTATTGACGAAGCCAGTTAACAAGGTTTGTATCGACGCCTTCAAAGTATTCCGAGTTATCTTTCGGGAAATAAGCCTGAGAAGTCGTTACGCCCCACTTGAACGTGCCGCTATCTGCTTCCATTTCACCCATCAAGATTTTAATAAGCGCCGTATTCGCAATTTCATTACGACCTACAAGTGCCACTTTATCATCTTTATTGAGCATAAAGCTCACGTTATCAAGAACTTTTACACCATCAATCGTTTTCGTTAAACCTTCTACGTGAAGAACATCGTTTCCAATGTCACGATTTGGTGTGAATGCTACGTAAGGATACTTTCTTGACGATGGCTTAATATCATCAAGCGTAATCTTATCAAGAAGTTTTTTACGCGATGTCGCTTGTTTGGACTTCGAAGCGTTCGCGCTAAAACGCTGAATAAACGCTTGAAGTTCTTTTACTTTCTCTTCCTTCTTCTTGTTCGCATCTTCTTTCATCGTACGAGCAAGCTGGCTTGATTCATACCAGAAATCGTAGTTACCTACATATACTTGAATTTTACCGTAATCAAGATCAGCCATGTGCGTACATACTTTGTTTAAAAAGTGACGGTCATGGGATACAACGATAACGGTGTTTTCAAAGTTAATAAGAAACTCTTCTAGCCATTGAATCGCAGAAAGATCCAAGTTGTTCGTAGGCTCATCCAGAAGAAGAATATCTGGGGAACCAAATAGTGCCTGTGCAAGTAGAACTTTTACTTTCTCAGAACCGGTAAGATCTGCAAGCTTCTTGTAATGAAGATCTTCTGAAATTCCAAGACCTTTCAGCAATACGGCTGCATCAGACTCAGCTTCCCACCCATTAAGGTCAGCAAATTCACCTTCAAGTTCAGCAGCCTTCATACCATCTTCATCAGAGAAGTCCTCTTTCATGTAGATCGCATTCTTTTCCTGCATTACTTCATGAAGACGAGCATGCCCCATAATAACGGTGTTTAGCACTTCATACTCTTCGTATTCAAAATGGTTCTGCTTTAGGACCGCTAGTCGTTCACCAGGTCCCATGTGAACATCGCCTGTTTGCGGTTCAATTTCACCTGATAAAATCTTAAGAAACGTTGACTTACCTGCGCCATTCGCACCAATTAGCCCATAACAGTTTCCTGGAGTAAATTTAATATTAACATCTTCAAAAAGCTTACGATCACCATATCGTAAGCCGACATCTGTAACTGTAATCATTTAGGTCGTATTCCTCCATCTATCATATTATAGTGCAAATTATATCACGTTCTGTTCGGAATAGATATGAACGCTTCAGAACTTATTCATCAAATGGGTAGATCCAGAAGGATTCTTGCTTAATAAATGACATCATTTCGGAGTTAGGATCGATTGAGCCATCTTCAAGTCTTGCCACCATAGCCTCCGTTTGGGAGCGGTGAGCTTCGATTGTTTTAATCTTCGTTTCTAACACATCCGTTACATCAAATACTTTATCTGGCTTACCGAGTACTGCTTCGCGATCCGGAGTAATAGGCAAAGCATAAACCGTTGGACGGCCTTCTTTCGGCATTCGTTTTAACGTCTCAATGACTGCAGCCGAACAGGCATCATGATCAGGATGGATACCGTATTCAGGATAAAATGTAATGATCAACGACGGCTTCAATTCATCAACGAGCTTCGCTATCGTTGAAACTAGCAGTTCAGGATCTTCAAATTCGAGCGTTTTATCACGGAAGCCAAGCATGCGAACGTCTTTAACCCCCATTGCATTGCAAGCATCCTGCAATTCTTTCTTACGTACTTCTGGAAGGGTTTCTCTTGTTGCAAAGAATGGGTTACCCATATTGCGTCCCATTTCTCCTAGCGTTGCACATGCATACGTGACAGGCACGCCATCATTTACAAATTTCGTTATTAGCCCTGCAGTACCGAAAGCTTCATCATCCGGGTGCGGGAAAACAACTAGGACTTGTTTCTCCATCATCGTTACCTCCTTAGTCGAATGGTGTATAGCTTAGTTGTACGGCTACAGCTAAACGGCCGCTTGAATCATGACCTGCCATTAATAGACGACCATCGTCCAACTGATAATCGGTTAAGCCTTCCGCATACATCCAGCCGTCATTTAATTTAAACCCAACGCGAAATGGACCGCTACCAGCCATTTTTACATTGGTGAATTGAATTGAGCCGTTTCTTATGTAAGCTCCAACCGCAAGCTTTTCTTTATCTTGAGCAGCATAGGCACCACTCGTCGTTTCTAAGTGAAAATACAGCTCTTTGTTTTCAAATGTTTCAAGAATTTCTTGTACTTTTTCTATTTGAATAGGCTTCATTTCTTATGCCCCCTTCTTTCTTAGGCCTACTTGCTAGAACTAGTATAGCTCATCTATTCCGCTCGGTAAAATGATTGACGTTGACATCCGAACGACTTTCATTAGACAGAGACTGTTTTTTTCCGTTATAGTTAACTTTTGAATAGATGTGAATTTTAAACTCGGAGGTATAACACATGCAATTATATGAAACGTTTGATATTCCAGATAAAATACAGAACCGTATTGAAGACCGACGCGATGCAAATACAAACCCGGACCACTACCTAATTGGTTCAAAAGGATACACAGCACCGGACATGTCAATTGTAAAAGATGCCGTAACAGCTCTAGTTCTCGGGAAGAATGTTTTGCTAAAAGGACCAACAGGAGCTGGTAAAACAAAACTAGCCGAATTAATTAGCTATTTCTTTAACCAACCTATGTACTCGATTAACTGCTCCGTTGATCTAGATGCAGAAGCGCTCCTAGGGTACAAAACGCTAAGTTATGACGAACAAAACAATGCGCATATTACCTTCATTCCTGGACCAGTGGAAAATGCGATGAAAAACGGTGAACTTCTCTATATTGATGAAATAAATACAGCGAAAGCAGAAACACTTCCTATTCTAAATGGTGTTCTTGACTATCGTCGCATGGTACTCAATCCTTTCACTGGAGAAACGGTTCGTGCAAAAGAGAACTTTGGTGTTATTGCTGCAATTAATGAAGGATATATTGGAACAGCACCATTAAATGAAGCATTAAAAAATCGCTTTATCGTAATAGAAGTGCCTTACTTACAAGGACAAGCTTTAAAAGAAATGTTAAGTGAACAATCGCTTCTAGACGACTCAGATCAGCTTGATCAGTTTGTGACGCTATCTGCTGACCTTCAATCAAAAGTAAGAGATGGCCAGATTTCAGAAGAAGCCGCATCTCCTCGTTCACTCCTAGATGCGTGTGACTTAACAACATTTATGGAAGCGAGACGTGCGATTAAACGTGCAATTACAGATAAGCTTGAAGATGAGCGTGAAAAAGCTGCAGTGGAAAACATCGCAGAAACGATTTTTGGACGTTATCAGGAGAAAGCATAAATGAAGTTTCTAAACTTTGCTGAGAATCAGACGGATCCTTTTCTTCATCTAAGTTTATCTGATCTCGCTGAAACACTGAGTCACATAGAGAGTGAAGTTCAGTTCGCTTTCCATTCATACTACAGACCGGCTGAAAAGTTGATTACGGTCAGTCATTATTGGAATGATATTTTTGATGGCACACAATTTGATGGCATGAAAAGTGATATCTACCTTCGTGCACTTGGTAATGTTCATTATACAAATTTCAATGAAGTAGATCGTTACCTCTCTACTCTTAAAAACCAATCCCATCCTCTTTTTCGTAAACAGCTATTTGCGTTATTAGAAGATATAAGACTTGAGAAGATTTGCAAATCGATCCGTCCTGGAATGAGTGCAGCTTTTGATACGAGACAAACGCTATTTCAGAAGCGTTTTCGAGGACGTCTCGACGTTCATAATCGTCAGAACCAGCTGCTTGATGCTTTATTTTGCGCCATCTACCTCCAAGCGATCGGTAAACCAGTTGCTCTTGGAAATGACCTGGCAGAATATAAGCCCTATTTGCGCCATTTAATTATGGAGATTTCTAAAGCGAGTTCAACAAAAGCAGTCGTTACGCTCACAAACGCTTTTTGTCAGGAGCTAAACGATGATCATTTCGATATGACAACAGAATATTTAACGATGTATGGGACATCTGCAAATCCCTCGGTAGTAGTAGAGGATGAAGAAGCTCGTCAGTTGAAGAGTGACGATACAATGGAAACGACGGATAAAGAAGATAAAGAAACCTATGATGAAGAAATGAATACGTGGCATGAAGAACAGGAACAAGAAGGCTCTAATTTCCTTCAATTTGATTTGGAAGAAGGGGCAAAATCCGACCTCATCGGTGAAGGAGAACGAAAAGAAGAATCAGGTGATCAGGCCTTTGTTAGTGTTCAAGGGGCTTCTAAACAATCTGAAGGCAGTCAGTTTGATGAAGAAGCTCTTCTTGAAAGTCATGATACAAAAACCGTCGCTTCTTCACAGGAACCTCTAGGTGAAGCGAACCGAAATGTAAAAGAAGTAACTCGTCTGGCTGAAAAACCGACAACTGAAGAGCTGTCTAGCTACCGAACAGCAAAAGCTGAAATTCAATATGCTGAAAAATCTCTTCGGTCTGCCATCCAAAAAACGATTGAGCAAAAACAAATTGCTCCCAGAAGCGACCTCCACTTTGGACGGTTGAATCGCAAGCTGCTTAGGTTATTAACAGACGAAAATCCTCGTCTCTTTTATAAAAAGAATTCGCCTAGTACCGAGCTAGATGTCACCTTCTCGTTGCTTGTCGATTGTTCGGCATCAATGTACGATAAGATGGAAGAAACTCGCCTAGGAATTACGCTTTTCCACGAGACGTTAAAAGGACTCAATATTAAACACTCGATCACTGGCTTCTATGAAGATGCTTTCGATGCAGATGACGAGGAACAGCCAAATACCCTTTTTCAAATCGTCGACTATCATCGCTCGACTCAACCTAATGAAGGTGCAAAAATTATGCAATTGGAGCCTGAAGAAGACAATCGGGATGGTTATGCGATTCGAAAAGCTGCTGAAGAACTAGCTGAACGAAATGAAAAACATAAAATCTTACTCGTCTTTACAGATGGAGAACCTTCTGCTTACGATTATAGTGAAAATGGCATCATCGATACACATGAAGCCGTTATTCAGACACGAAAAAAAGGTTATGAAGTAATCGGTGTCTTTTTATCAAATGGAGAACCACAAGAAAAAGAGAAAAATACGATGCGAAATATCTACGGGACGCAAAGTCTTGTCATTCCATCCGCGAATGAAATACCCGCATATTTAACACCATTGTTAAAGCGGTTATTGCTACGATTTGTATAATAAAAACGATCCTGATCTTGTCGAGCAAGCAGGATCGTTTTTCATTTTCAGTTAAAAACAATAGTCGCCACCTTTTCCTAACTATTATTCGAGTGTAAGTGATCGAATGATGTCCCCTATAATGCCTTCATCTTGATGTACACCTAAATCTGTATTTGTCATAATGATTACTCCATTTTCTAATTTGGGATAGAGTGCCATCATACATTGAAATCCAACTCCCCATCCAAGAGAAAAGACTTTGAAATGTTTCCCTGAGCGTTCTAGAAATACACCTAATCCTGCCCACTCTCTATCACCATACGAACTCATTATCTGCATGGCACTACTTGCAGATAGTCCTATTCTGCTTTCATTTTTCATAGACTTCAAGAGATCCACCATAAACAAAGATAAATCTGTAGGTGTGGTCCAAAGACCACATGCAGCTGCATATGGATAAATCGTATCGTTTTCTTTCACTTTTTCACCCGTTTTATGATGACCAGAAGCAATTTCTCCACTAAAGGCTGTTAACCTGGTGAAATCTGTGGTGCTACGACTCATGTTTAATGGTTTAAAAATGAAATCGTTCATAACTTCATTAAAATTCATACCAGTCACATCTTCTACTACTTGTTCAATGGTACAAAATCCAGCATCAGAATACTGAAAGTCACTGCCAGGTTTGTATTTTACTTGAATAGGTTCTTTACAATAGACTGTTCTTCCTTTTAAAAGCTCGACCATGGATGGAGGATCCGTATCAATTTGATCAAGCTGACCAAAACTACCAATAGGGTCTATTATGCCTGATTGATGACTAAGTAAGTAACGAAGCGTCACCTTGTGATTCATAAATAGTTTGTTTGGAAGCTTCCAGGAAGTTAGAAGTTCATTTACATCTATATCTAAATCAAGGTTTCCTTTTTCCACTAAAATCATTACAAGTACTGACGTAAGAAACTTACTAACAGAACACGCATTAAAAAGAGAAGAAGTTTCTACCCTCTTAGTTGAATGTGCTTCTAATAAACCAAAACATTCCGTATGACTTATTTTGCAGTGGTTCACAACCGCTAAACTTATACCAATTACGTTATGAGTTGCCATGCGTTCCTGTATGAAAAAACTCCCCTTGTTCATCTTATCCTCCGTTCAAGTTAACTTCACAATAGCGCTTACATTAATTTGAAGCTGAAATTAGTAAATCAAGTATTAAATTAGATTTACTAAGTCCAAATGATAATTACACCTTTAGTGAGCAGCGAAATCCCCTAGCAGCATAATAAGATTCTGCGCCGTTGTGATAAACAAACACCCGACCGTAGCGACGATCACAAAAAAGGGCGCCCCCGAGTTCTCTCACATCAGCGGGAGTTTGCACCCAACTCGACGTTTTCACATCGAAGTTCCCTAGCGTTTGCAATTCGCGGTACTCTTCTTCTGTTAGAAGTTCAGCTCCTATGGATGTTGCCATTTCAATAGCGTTATTCTCAGGCTTGAATTTTTTTCTGGATTCTAAAGCTTTTCGATCGTAACAAACACTTCTGCGGCCCTTAGGACTCTCAGAAGAACAATCATAAAAAATGTATTCGTCACTTTCTTGGAGATAACCTACAACATCTGGCTCTCCTTCCGTCATTTCCATTTCATTTAGAGTCCATAGTTTATCAGGATTTTCCTCAAGCTTTGATTGTACACATGCCCATTCAATATCATTATGACGCTGCATATGTTTTTCAAAGCGCTCTTTTAATTTGCGAAGTAATTCTTCCTTATGTTCAGGTAGCAAGTTTTTTCGCTCAGTACTCTTATTTGTATTCGACATACCCATTACCTCCTAATGGACCTTATCCACTTTTAATTGACGATAAATTTCAGTTAATTCGTTAAGAGACATCCTAACTAATCCGCTTGTAGATGGTGCAACAAAGTCGCGTACACCTTCCACTTGATTAATCGGTTGAAATCCCCAATCAACCTTTTTTATACCAGAAAATTTCTGATATACTCCTTTCCCGACATAGCAGTTTACTAATGGCATATACACATTAATTTTTTTTAAAAGATGTTTTCTTCCTTGGACATAATCTTCAATAGTTAAGTCACTCGCACCTCTTGTAGGACGATCAACGATATTCGTTAATCCATACCCATATTCTAGAAGTCTATGATCTTCTTCTGGTGAGAGCTTCCGGTCAGTCAGTCCCGATTCATTTAATACAGCAAAAAAACGATTTGTAGGATTCGCATAGTGATGGCCTACTTCTTCTGATTGAAGCCCAGGATTGAAACCGATAAACAGGATTTTTAAATTATAATCTAAGTGATCTGGTATCAAATTGCTTCACTCCTTACATTCAAGGATTCCGTAATGAAATTTGGATGTTTTTCGAATTTGCTGTTGAAAGCCAAACTTTTGAAACTGTGAACTTTTCCATGAATCTTTTAAAACAACCCTTATACGAGCAATTCGTTTTGCTTCTTTTATCATTTCCTCAGATAGCGCATCGTACAGGGCAATCTTTTTCATTTCTAGTACCCCATCAGATTCTAGTATGGTATCTTCAAACATTGGGTCAAAATAAACCACATCTACTGAATCATCAGGTAAATTCGGTAATACAGCTTCATACCGCTTCCCTATCACGACTACTCTCCTCATAGCATTATCGATCTTTGCCTCGCCACTTTGCCAATTTTTTAGTCCCTCTTGAAGTATAAGAGCATGGTCTGAGCCTTCGATTGCTTGAACACTTCCAGCTTCTCCTACAACAAGGCTAGCAACGATGCTGTCAGCTCCCAGTCCCGCAGTACAGTCTAACAAACTCATACCTTTATTCAGTCCGCTCGCCTGAATGAACGCATCGCTGCGTCCACGTAAGAGCGCTTTCGTACGAAACATGGCTGAATTTGGATGGAAGAAAACAGGCTTTTCTGCATGATCTTTATATAGAAAAAGGCGATCAAATCCAACAACTATAAGTGGTTCATCACATAGATTCATAAGTTGGCTAATCGATCGTTTTTCCCTTGGTATGTATGTGCCTTCTTGTAAGCGGCTCAGTCTTTTCGCTTCTCTCACTAGCGATTCAGTTGGTCTACCTGCAGTTGTAAAAATCATTCTTCTAAACTCCTTCTAATTCCTTCTTAGTTAGTATACCATGTGCCTTCAAAAGCAAATAATAGAGGAAAAGGTTATCCTCAAAATACTATTCTAAAAAAATATCAAAAGGAAATATAAATATCTTAAAAAGCTATTTAAAAATCAAGTACAATCTCAATATCCAATGATAAATAACCTCTTGTAAATATATTTTATTTTAAAAGGAAATATAATTTCTAAACAATTTTCTTTCTAGCTGTTATACTAATAACACTATTTAATAAGAGGTGTAACCATGCAGGTAATGTGGCAATTGTATAAAAATTCTTCTTTCGTATTAAAAATGACCCTTGGCTTTCTATTAGGTATAGTAACAGGTGTTCTTTTTGGACCAAGTATCGAAATTATTAAACCACTTGGTACCATTTTGATCAACTTGCTCAACCTCGTGGCAATTCCAGTCATTTTCTTAACAGTAGTAATCGCAATTAATCAAATGAATCCGAAACACCTTGGTCGCCTTGGCGGCAAGCTGCTCGTGTATTACGGATTAACGACAGCCGCGGCTGTATTAATAGGGGTCACAATCGCTTTATGGATTAACCCCGGTACTGGTTTAACCCTTCCAGATGCTAAAGTAGAAAAGCCAGATACACCAGGATTTTCTGATGTACTTCTTAACATTGTGCCTAGTAACCTTTTTGAAACTTTTTCTTCTGGCCAGCTAATGGGCATTCTCTTTCTCGCTGTGATCATCGGATTAACGATGGGAAAAATGCGTTATTCCGAGAAAAAAGATCTGCGGGAATCAGGTGAAAGGCTCCATCGTCTTTTCTCATCTGCAAATGACTTGTTCTTCTTGCTATTACAGGGAATTTTGCTTTATGCACCAATTGGTATATTTGCGATCAGCGCAACATCGTTCGGTAATCAGGGCTTTCAAACCTTCCAGTCACTCATCGCTTTTACAGGGGTGTTTTACTTGGGTGTTCTATTGTTGTGGGCACTGATTTATACTTCTTTTCTAAAATACTCAAAGTTGAGTATTCGACACTTCTTCTCTCAAACAAAGGACGCTTATCTTACAGCCTTTTTCACATCAAGTAGTATCGCTTCTCTTCCGATAGCCATTGACTCTGCAAAGAAAGCTGGTATTTCAGAGCGAATTGTGAACTTTTCTTTACCGATTGGAGCTGTGTTTAACTCTGATGGAGGAGCATTAAGAATGGGAGCCTCGATTGTATTTGCTGCAAATGTAACAGGGTTAAACTTCTCGATTATGGATTATGTGATCATCGTTGCGATTGGCACTCTTCTCTCTATAGGCACAGCGGGCATTCCAGCTGCTGGCTTAGTGACACTATCAGCTGTATTAACAATGTTTAATTTACCATTAGAAATTGTCGCTCTCATCGCAGGTGTTGATGTACTAATCGGTATGGCTGGCACAGCTTCAAACGTACTAGGAGACATTATCGGAGCTGCCGTGATCGATCGTGATGAAAAGAAAACAACAAAATCTGCTGGTTAGTAGCTACGTTAAAGGCGTCTCACGTATTTCAACAAATACGTGAGACGCCTTTAAAATTTAATTCAACCGTAAAAAAACAACCAATAACTATTAATGGAGAACGTATCCTTATTTCACGCCAGGGTTCCTCTACTTAAACTGGTTTACCAAAAAAAGCAAGCATCAAAGTTATGCGACTTTGATGCTTGCTTTTTTATTATTGAGTCTACGATAAAGCACTCAGCTATTTAATATGCTTATGAAACCAATCTGCTGCTGTTTCAGCTTCTGACCTTGTTAATTGATGTCCAGCACTTTCCCAATGGACCGATACATCTGCCCCAGCATGAGAGAGCATTTCATAAAGTTCCTTCGTTTCCTCAGGAGAGCAAATCGGATCATTCTCTCCTGCTCCTATAAAGATAGGCTTTCCAGAAAGATTAGGTAGCTTCAGATTTCGCAGTGGCACCATCGGGTGATGAAGAATGGCGCCTCTAAGTGCGTTTGCGTCATGGAAAAGCAAACTTCCGGCTATGTTAGCACCATTTGAATAGCCTATGGCAATAACATGATTACGATCAAAGTTATAATTTTTCGCGGATTCATCAATGAAAGCATTTAACTCATGCGTTCTCTCAATTAAATCAGCCTCATCAAAAACGCCCTCTGCTAATCGTTTAAAAAACCGCGGCATTCCATTTTCTGAAACATTGCCTCTCACACTTAGAATCGAGTACGCTGGCGCAATAAGCTCAGCTAGAGGAACCAAATCTTCTTCTGTTCCCCCCGTCCCATGAAGTAAGAGTAATACGGGAAGATCCTTTTTTCCTTGTTTGAAAATGTGCTTCACTATTTGTCACCCTCAAGCACTCTTGCATTTGCAGGCTCTAAAACACGTTCAATCTCAGGACGCTTTTCCTCAAGCCATGGTGGTAGAAGAAGCTTTTTCCCCATTTCATCAGGGTCTTCATCTTTTGCAAATCCTGGAGGATCTGTTGCAATTTCAAAAAGTATTCCGCCTTCTTCTCTAAAGTAAATGGCATTAAAATATTGACGATCTACGACTGGAGTAGGACCATACTCTTTTTCCTCGAGTAAATTTTTCCATTCCTCATGATCATTGAAATCATTTGCACGTAATGCAATATGGTGGACTGTCCCTGACCCCATTCTCCCAGAAACCATTGGTGTTTTCTTAACATCGATCGTATTACCAATAGAAGCACTTGATTTGAACCGAACGAAATCCTCTTCTTCCGCAACACGGATAAAACCGAGAACTTCTTCAAGAACCGTCATTGTTGAATCTGGTTTTCCTGTTAATAGCGTTGCACCGGCAAATCCTTTGATTGCATGTTTCGTACTAACACCGCCAAAACTCCAAGTATTAGGTTCACCTTCTTCTCGTTCAACAAGCTCTAGATGCAAGCCATGAGGATCATCAAAAGCAAGAACCTTCTCACCAAAGCGAGTCATCTCACCGTTTTCTACATTTAACTTGTCCAGGCGTTTTTTCCAGAATGATAGGCTACCTGTTGGAACTACGAAGCTTGTTACGCCTACTTGGCCAGAACCAATTTCACCATCATGAGCGTTTGACCAGGGGAAGAACGTCATAATTGTACCTGGTGCTCCTTCTTCGTTTCCGAAGTAAAGATGATACGTTCCTGGGTCATCAAAATTCACTGTTTTTTTAACGAGGCGTAGCCCCAAAACCCCACTATAAAAGTCGACATTTTCCTGAGGATTTCCTACGATTGCTGTAATATGGTGTATTCCTGTTGTGTGCTTCATAAGTTATAAGTCTCCTTTTCATTGTTACATCCATTTTAGAAGGTTCCCGCATTACAATTATCTTAATCATCTAATTTGAAAATGATAAATATCTTTAATTCGAGATATTTGATTTAAGTGTATTTGATTCCAGACATTCTGTCAAATACTTCGCTTTTTTGCGTATAGGACAACCCCTGAAAGTGACATTCTATTTGTAAAGGAGTGATGTGATGCTTAGCGTATTTGAGGCCCTATCATTAATGGTCAGCTTTTCCGCTCTTGTGCTCGCCATCATCCACACGAAAGATCGTTCTTCGTAACAAACCGAAAAGCACTCCACTGGAGTGCTTTTCTTGTTATTAAGGCATAACCGTTTTGTTCATTAAATAGCGATCCGTTTCACGAGCTACTCCGCGTCCTTCATTGATTGCCCATACGATGAGGCTCTGTCCTCTACGAACATCACCCGCTGCAAACACACCGTCTACATTCGTACGGTAATCTTCAAATTCTGCCTTCGCGCGCTTACGGTTATCTTGATCGACTTCAAAATGCTCAAGAACACCTTCCTCAGGTCCAGTAAATCCAATTGCAATTAAGACAAGTTCAACTGGCCAAACTTGTTCTGTTCCAGGAAGTTCTTTCATGAACACATTCCCTCTTTTATCAACATGTTTTTCGATCGTAACCGTGTGTAGCTCTTTTACTTTACCATTCTCATCACCAACGAATTTTTTCGTCATGATGGAATATTGACGAGGGTCTTCACCGTACTCTGCTTGAGCCTCTTCATAAGCATAATCAAGAGTAAAAACTTTCGGGAATTCTGGCCAAGGGTTATCGATCATTCGATCTGCTGTTAGCTGCGGATGTTTACCAAATTGGTGGACACTTTTGCATCCGTGTCTAAGTGCTGTAGCAACACAGTCCGCCCCTGTATCTCCACCACCAATTACAATAACATTTTTTCCTTCTGCTGAAACATACTTCTTATCTTGAAGCTCCGAATCTAACAAGCTCTTTGTGTTTTGCTTTAAGTAATCCATTGCATAATGGATTCCTCCAAGCTTACGTCCTTCAATTGGAAGGTCACGGTGCTTTTGAGCTCCCGTACAAAGAATCACCGCATCATGTTCATCACGAAGCTCAGCTTGTGTCACATCTTTACCGATTTCTGTATTCGTAACAAAAGTTACGCCCTCATCAGCAAGAAGTTTTACACGGCGCTCCACCAACTCTTTATCTAGTTTCATGTTAGGAATGCCGTACATCAATAAACCGCCAATACGATCATCACGTTCATATACTGTTACGGAGTGTCCTGCTTTATTCAGCTGATCAGCGGCAGCCAACCCTGCGGGACCTGATCCCACGATCGCAATCTTTTTCCCCGTACGATTTTTAGGAGGCTGAGGTGTCATCCATCCTTCCGCAAAACCGCGGTCAATAATTTCTTTTTCAATGCTTTTAATCGCAACTGCATCATCAGGAATCGCTGCTACGCAGGCACCTTCGCATGGCGCAGGGCATACTCTGCCAGTGAATTCAGGAAAATTATTTGTTTTAAGCAGGCGATCGAGGGCATCTTTCCATTTCCCTTGATAAACAAGATGATTCCATTCTGGAATAAGGTTATAGAGTGGACAACCTGATGCACTACCATTTAATTCTATTCCTGAGTGGCAGAAGGGCGTGCCGCAATCCATGCAGCGTGCCCCCTGAGTTTTTAAGTTTTCTTCAGATTGAGGAAGTTGGTATTCTCCCCAATCTTTCAGTCGTGTTGATAGATCTCTTTCACGTGCTTTTTCTCTAGGATAGTCTAAAAATCCTGTTGGCTTACCCAATCGAATACCTCCCCTTATACCGGCTCCAGATCACTTTTACGTGGCTTTACTTCACCGTTCTTTGCCTGTTGGAACACTTCATATGCTGCGTCATCGTCTTTGTATCCTTGTTCTTTAAGCTCTTCTAACGATTCTGTAATTCTCTTAAATTCTTTAGGAATTATCTTCACGATCTTCCCTACAACTTCATTCCAGTTTTGAATAAAACGAATGGCTTTTGGACTATCAGTAAAGTAAGCATGCTGTTGAATCATATGCTTTACTTCAAGAATCTCTTCATAGTTGCTCAATGTTTCAACATGGACCATTTCAGCATTAACATTGCGTTTAAATGCTTCTTGATCATCTGATAGAACGTATGCAATTCCTCCAGACATACCGGCTGCAAAGTTCTTTCCTGTCTCACCAAGCACAACGACCCGGCCACCCGTCATGTATTCACATCCATTGTCGCCAATTCCTTCTACAACCGCTTTTGCACCACTGTTTCTTACACAGAAACGCTCTCCTGCAAGCCCACTGATATATGCTTCACCTGAAGTTGCTCCATAAAAAGCAACGTTACCAACGATTGTATTTTCGTCTCTAGCAAACCCTGCTTTAGCGGAAGGATGAATAATGAGTTTCCCGCCTGATAATCCTTTTCCAACATAGTCGTTTGCATCGCCTTCTAACTGCATTGTCACCCCATTAGGTACAAATGCTCCGAAACTTTGACCAGCAGACCCTTTAAAATGCAGGCGAATCATATCTTCTGGAAGTCCATCAGCACCATATCGCTTCGTAATCTCATGTCCTAATAGCGCACCAGCAACACGGTTTGTATTGCGAATAACGTAAGAGCCTTCAAAAGGTTTTTGCTCCTCAAGCGCTCCAAGTGCTGCAGGTATGATTGACGTATTATCAAGCGCAGCATCTAGTTTATGATCCTGCTGCCGCTGGTTGAATCTACCGACTTCATCGGATACATGCGGCTGATAAAGAAGTGGTTTAAGATCAAGATATCTTGCTTTCCAATGGTCTTTTGTACGACGACTAACTTTCAGTACATCGGTACGACCAATCATTTCTTCAATTGTTCTAAATCCAAGTTCAGCCATGATTTCTCGCACTTCTTGAGCAATAAACTGCATATAATTAACCACATGATCAGGGTTACCCATAAATTTCTTGCGAAGTTCAGGATTTTGAGTTGCTACACCAACTGGACATGTATCTAAATGACAAGCTCTCATTAAAATACATCCAAGAACAACAAGAGGTGCAGTTGAAAATCCAAATTCTTCTGCGCCAAGAATGGCTGCCATTACAACATCACGACCGGTCATCATTTTTCCATCCGCTTCAAGAACCACGCGATCACGAAGATCATTCAATACGAGCGTTTGATGCGTTTCAGCTAAACCAAGTTCCCATGGAAGACCCGCGTGTTTAATACTCGTTCTTGGCGATGCTCCTGTTCCACCCTCATATCCGCTAATGAGAATAACATCTGCCAGCCCTTTTGCTACTCCTGCAGCAATCGTACCAACGCCTGCTTTTGAAACGAGCTTTACGTTAATTCGTGCAGATGGATTTGCATTCTTCAAATCATGGATGAGTTGGGCAAGATCCTCAATTGAATAAATATCATGGTGTGGTGGTGGTGAAATCAAACCGACTCCTGGCGTCGATCCACGAACTTCGGCGATCCACGGATATACTTTCTTACCAGGTAACTGACCGCCTTCACCCGGCTTGGCACCTTGCGCCATTTTAATTTGTATTTCATCTGCATTGCTTAAGTAATAGCTTGATACGCCGAAACGACCTGAGGCTACCTGTTTAATCGCACTTCGACGAAGATCCCCATTTTCATCTGGCGTAAAGCGAGAAGGATCTTCTCCACCTTCACCGCTATTACTCCGTCCTCCAATGCGGTTCATTGCAATCGCAAGAGCTTCGTGAGCCTCACCACTTAGAGCGCCGTAACTCATTGCACCTGTCTTAAACCGACGTGTAATGGATTCAATACTTTCAACCTCATCAATTGAAATCGCTTCTTTTGAGCCAAAATCAATCGCCTGTCTAAGATAAGTTAAATTCTCTTCAAGAGCCATTCCAGAGAATTTTTTATATAGTTCATAATTATTACTTCTAGCAGCGTGTTGTAGGGTATGAATTGTTTTCGGATTGAATGAGTGATGCTCTCCTCCATTCCTCCACTGAAGTTCACTTCCTGTTTCCAGAGTTAAATCACTATATTCGGAATCATGATAAGCAAAATGGTGTCTCATCAGCGTTTCTGTCGCAATAATATCGATTGGAATGCCGTCAATTTGTGAGGCGGTGCCAGCAAAATAACGATCAATCACTTCGTTGCTTACCCCGATTGCTTCAAAGATTTGAGCCCCGCGATAGCTTTGAATAGTCGAAATACCCATTTTCGACATCACTTTAACGATACCTGTTGTGGCAGCCTCAATGTAATTTCCAATCGCATCATCGAACGTAAATCCTTCAATGGTGCCGTCCAAAATCATCTGATCAATTGAATCGTAAGCGGCATATGGGTAAATAGCGTCAGCACCATAGCCAATTAGCATGGCAAACTGATGAACATCTCTAGCCTCACCTGATTCAACAATTAAACTTACTTTCGTTCGAGTTTCTCTCTTAATTAAGTGATGATGAAGACCACTCAAAGCAAGTAATGATGGAATCGCTGCTTTATCGCGGTTCACCCCTGAATCTGAAAGAACAAGAATGCTTTTCCCGTTTTTAATGGCACGATCAGCTTTTCGGAACAAGGCAAGTAAAGCATGTTCCATTTCCGTTTCACCACGAGCTGCATCGAACAGCAAACTTAATGTTTCAGGATGAAAATCCTCTTCATTTAATGCTTTAATCGCTTCAAAACGACTATCAGTAAGAATCGGTGTTTCAAGTCGAATTCTTCTAGCACTTCCTGGATCCGTTTCAAGCAAGTTTCCCTCTGGTCCAAGCAGCGTCATTGTTGAAGTAACCGATTCTTCACGAATGGAATCGATCGGTGGATTCGTAACTTGAGCAAACAGTTGCTTAAAGTAGTTAAACAATAGCTGTGGTCGCTCAGAAAGAACAGCAAGCGGGACATCGTTCCCCATTGAGCCAATTGGATCTTTCTTCTCTGTTACCATTGGAGCAATATTCTTCGTTAACTCTTCATATGTGTAACCGAAGGCTCTTTGCGTTTTAATGAGCTCTTTCTCATCAATTTCTCTCGTTTTACTTGCTTCAGGAGACAAGCTCATTAAATTTTCATCTAACCATTTGCGGTACGGTTTGTCTGTTGCGATTTGTGTTTTAATCTCTTCATCATATACAAGTCGCTTTTCCTCAAGATCTAAAAGAAGCATTTTGCCAGGGCTTAAGCGACCTTTCTCAGCTATCTTTTCTTCATCAATTTCAATAACTCCAACTTCGGATGAAAGAATAAATGTATCATCGTTTGTGATCACATATCGAGCAGGACGCAGACCATTTCGATCAAGCATCGCTCCGATTTGACGACCGTTCGTAAACGCGATCGCTGTCGGTCCGTCCCATGGTTCCATTAACGTACTATGATACTCGTAGAAAGCTTTCTTAGGATCAAGCATCGTTGCATCACGATCCCACGGTTCTGGTATCATCATCATTGCCGCATGGGGTAGTGAACGACCTGAAAGATTCAAAAATTCAAGACAGTTATCTAACGAGGAAGAATCACTCCCATTTGGTCGTACGATTGGAGCAATGTCTTTCATATCATCTCCAAATACATCTGATTGAAGAGCCCCTTCTCTTGCTCTCATCCAGTTTACATTCCCTCGAAGCGTATTAATCTCTCCATTATGAATGAGGTAGCGGTTTGGATGGGCCCGATCCCAACTAGGAAAAGTATTTGTACTGAAACGTGAATGTACCATCGAAAAAGCAGATTTAAAACTTGGATCTTTTAAATCCAAATAAAATTGATCAAGCTGTTCTGGTGTAAGCATTCCTTTATAAACAATCGTATCTTTTGAGAAACTAGCTGCGTAATACTTTGTCTTTGATAGCTGTGAATCTTGAGATACTTGTTTTTCGGCTTTTTTACGAATGACGTACAATTTACGTTCAAATTCTTCAGCAGAAATATCGCTTTTCTTAATAAAGACCTGTCGAATGACAGGCTGAGCAATACATGCAGCTTCTCCAATTGTTGTTTCATCTACAGGAACTGTTCTCCAGCCAATAAATTCTTGGCCTGCTTCCTCGATTGCTTTTTCAACAATTTGTTTTGCGCGCTGTCTCAGCTGGTTATCAACGGGTAGGAACATCATTCCAACACCGTACTCCCCTTTATTCGGGAGGTTAAACCCAGAATTCTTCTGGAAAAATTCGTGTGGAATCTGTAGCATAATGCCCGCACCGTCACCCGTGTCAGGATCGCTTCCCTGCCCTCCGCGATGATCTAGCTGGCGTAGCATATAGACTCCCTTTTCAATAATGTCATGCGCTGGTACATTATTTATATTAGCAATCAGTCCGATGCCACAAGCGTCATGCTCATGAATTGGATCATATAATCCCTGTTTCTCTGGAAAGTTTGTTCTGTCCATATTCCCACTCCTCGCTCTTATCCCAATTCATTATGGTTTCTCGCTTTAACGCCATAACGTCGAAATTGTTTAAATATTCTACACTCATTGTACATTGCTTTAACCAATGCTTCCAATATATAATTTAGATATAATTGATCTATTATTGATATGAATTATAAGGGAGATTGCTTTTTTATGGAACTTAGGCAGTTATATTATTTTATGGAAGTTGCAAAAAGAGAACATGTTACAGCAGCAGCTACTTCTCTTCATGTTGCTCAATCAGCTGTAAGTCGACAAATTGCCAATCTTGAATCGGAACTTGGCGTGCAATTATTTATTCGGGAAGGGAGAAACGTAAAGTTAACTCAAGTTGGACAAATATTTATGGATCACGCCGAGACGGCCATTTCAGAAATTGAACGTGCGAGACAAGCAGTCTACGAATTTCTAAATCCAGACACCGGAACAATCCGCATCGGCTTTCCGAACAGTTTAGCCGCCAAAACGCTACCTACTGTTATATCAGCATTTCGTAAAGAGCATCCAAGCGTTGGATTTCAATTAAGGCAAGGATCTGTGCAAGATCTGACGGACGCTGTCAGCAAAGGAGAAATCGATATTGCCTTCGTATCTCCAGTACCAAAAGATCGAACAGATGTTGAAGGCCACATCTTTTTCACTGAAAAACTACTCGCTCTTCTACCAATCTCACACGAGTTAGCAGATTATCCAATGTTGAGACTAGGACAATTGAAGAATGAACCGTTTGTTTTATTTCGTTCAGGATATGCGCTTCATCATCTAGTTACATCAGCATGTCAGCAGGTTGGTTTTAAACCTCGAATTGCATTTGAAGGGGAAGACATTGATACAATTAAGGGGCTTGTAGCAGCAGGATTAGGTGTAAGTCTCTTACCTGAAATAACACTCTCAGAACAGTTGCCTGGTGAAACAGTAAAAATTGAATTATCAGAGCCCAACGTGACAAGAACTGTGGGCGTCATTATTCCTCAAGGAAGAGAACTAGCCCCTTCAGAAAGAAAGTTTTTCGAATTTCTTAAACACTTCTATGAAGTTCTTAACAGGTTTGGGCAATAAAAAAAGCCAGATCGAGCATACGTGTTCAGATCTGGCTTTTTGTAAGCTATTTTAATGAAGGAAAAAATCTTGCGAATTTACCATTTACTATGAACTTTGAACCTCGGAAGACTTGGGAGGCATTTTCAGAAAGACTCCGAGTATAAGACCAATCAAGAAAATAACGGAGGCAGCAAGGTACATATGTTGATAGCCGGATAAAATAACATCTCTGATCGCTTCAGACATTTTGCTTCCGCTAAATGTTACTCCTGACATAGCGATAAAACCAGCAAGAATAACAGGGCCAAGTGAAGTACCTACCGATCTAAACAAACTTACGAGAGATAGAGCTGATCCTGCTTCATGATCAGGTGTTAGCTCAAGAATAATATAATTTAATGGTGTTCCCATAGTGAATCCTATACCTATACCAGACAGAATCATCCCGAGAGATAGTGTGATCCATCCATCTGCTATATAAACAAAGGAAAGTGAACCAAGAAGACTTAATGAAAAGCCAAGTAATACAACTTGTTTTGCTCCCCACTTGTCGAGAAGCACTCCACCTATAGGAGCAGCAAAACCAGATGCTACTGCCAGAATTGTCATAACGTACCCACCTTGACCTCTTGAAAGCAATAATATGATTTCTGAGAATGAAGGAACAAAAATCATACTAATAATGCCAATACCTGTAATCATTGAAATGAGTAAAGCTAACACGATATTGCGGTCTTTAAAGTAACTTAATTTAAGAATCGGGTCTTTTGCAGCTTTTTCCACTCGAATAAGTGGATAAATAAAAACAACACTAATTAGTAAAAGCGGCCAAACCATGAGCGATTGGATCGATTGCACAAATTCATTCGTATCGAGATTCGTTAATCCAAGTAGAAGACTTATGATAACAAAAGATAATACACCTGCTCCGCCCCAATCAAGTGAAGGTTTTTTTGTCTCTTTTCGATCATCGGGAAGTTTTAAGCCCATTATGATGATAATAAGTGCAATAGGGACGTTAATGAAGAATATCCATCTCCAACTAAACTGAGCAACGAAAAAACCTCCTACATTTGGTCCAAGAATCGTCGCTATTCCAAACATAGCTCCAACAAAACCGAGTGCCATGCCCCGTTTCTCCTTTGGAAAGCTGCTTCCGATTACGGCATTTGCAATAGGGATAATGCCACCACCACCGAGAGCTTGAACGGCTCGACCAACAAGAAGAAAGGAAAGTGACTGACTAAATCCAGCGATTACAGAACCAATAGCAAATAACATAATTCCAGTTAGAAAAATTCGTTTTCTGCCAAATAAATCAGCAAGTTTCCCTACAATTGGCATGCTTACCGCATAGACGAGCGTATAAATCGTTACTACCCAAACCGTCCATTTTAAGTCAATTCCTAGATCTTCTATAAGGGTCGTTAACGCAGGAGATACGATGCCTGAGTCCAGAGCACCTAGAAAAACACCTAGCAAAAATGTAATCAATATAAACCGAAGTTTTTTATCCAACCAAAACATCCCCTTTGTGTTCATATGTGTATTATCACATACGGACACAAAGGGGATCAACTACTTGATTATGAATAATTAGAAGGCCATAGCATTTCATTTAGGTCATGATAATTTGTCACATAAAAATCGGCTCCTGGAGAGTCATTTTGAAAGAGACATGTTTTCATACCCACTTCTTTTGCAGGAAGAATATCCAACAGACGATCCCCTACCGCAAGGTCCAAATGGTATTGATCGTTCAAATGATGGTACGAAGCAGGATCGGGCTTTCGTGGAAAACCATCGTCACCTGCTATGAGATCAGCAAAATAATGTTCCATATCAAAATGCTTTAAAATAGCAATCACTTCAGCACGTGGTTTATGTGTCATGATCACATTTAACTCGGCTTTTTCCAGAATCGTTTTTAATCCTTTAAATGGTGGTTTATCGTCAGGCGAAAGGGCATTATCTTTTTTGCGAAATGCTGTAATCTGCTCCTCGGTTAATTGAAATACTTCTGTTGCATGATGAAAGGAAACTTTCAACTCCCTCAATATCTCTTCTTCCGATATCTCCGAGGAGACTAACTGTTTCATCACTTTTGTAAACGCTGGATATGTATCAAATAATGTCCCATCAAAATCCCAAAGTATTCTCACCTTTCACTCACTCTCCTCATTAGTAAAGAAAAGCCGCTCGTACATGAGCGGCTACTTTAATTAAAATTGTGTTTTTTCTTCAAGAAAGCTTTTCAGTTCTGAAATCGGCATTCTTTTTTGTTCCATCGTATCACGGTCACGAATCGTGACTTGCTGATCTTCTACAGAATCAAAATCAAACGTAATCGCGTATGGTGTACCAATTTCATCATGACGACGGTAACGTTTACCGATTGAACCAGCTTCGTCATAATCAACCATAAAGTATTTAGATAGCTCAGCATGAACGGCACGCGCTTCTTCAGAAAGTTTTTTAGAAAGTGGGAAGACAGCTGCTTTAAATGGCGCAATCGCCGGATGGAAGTGCATCACACTTCTAGAAGTGCCATCTTCAAGCTCTTGCTCTTCATATGCTTCAATCAAAAAGGCAAGCGTCACACGATCTGCACCGAGTGAAGGCTCGATACAATATGGTACATACTTTTCACCCGTTTGCTGATCATGATAAGTAAAATCTTCATTTGAGTGTTCCATATGCTGCTTAAGATCGTAATCTGTTCTTGAAGCAACACCCCATAGCTCACCCCAACCAAATGGGAATTTATACTCAATATCAGTTGTTGCATTACTATAATGAGAAAGCTCATCTTCCGCATGCTCACGTAATCGAATGCTATCCTCTTTTACCCCAAGATTCAGCAACCAGTTTTTGCAATACTCTTTCCAATAGTCATGCCATTCTAGTTCATCACCAGGTTTACAGAAAAATTCCAGCTCCATTTGTTCAAATTCGCGAGTCCGGAACGTAAAGTTACCAGGTGTGATTTCGTTTCGGAAGCTTTTTCCTATTTGCGCAATACCAAAAGGTACTTTTTTACGCATCGAACGTTGTACATTTTTAAAGTTAACAAAAATCCCTTGTGCCGTTTCCGGTCGAAGGTAAATTTCACTTGTGCTTGATTTCGTTACACCTTGATGTGTTTTAAACATTAAATCAAACTGACGTATTTCTGTAAAGTCTTCACTACCACATTCAGGACATGTAATGTTGTTGTTTTTAATAAGTCTTTCCATTTCTTCAAATGAAAGGCCGTCAGCAATCATTTCATCTTCTTCTGTCGATAGTGCGTCTTCAATTAACTTGTCAGCACGGTGTCTTGTTTTACAACTTTTACAATCGATTAATGGATCATTAAAGTTACCTAGGTGCCCTGAAGCTTCCCAAGTTTTAGGGTTCATCAATATGGCAGCATCTAGGCCACTATTATATGGAGATTCTTGAACAAATTTCTTCCACCATGCTCCTTTAATATTGTTTTTTAATTCTACGCCAAGCGGACCATAGTCCCACGTATTTGCGAGTCCTCCGTAAATATCAGACCCTGGAAAAATAAATCCTCTGTGCTTTGATACAGATACGATCTGATCCATAGAAATTGTCATGTTATTCTCTCCTTTTTTCAATCAATATAAAAAGCTCTCGCTCCATGGACAATAAATGTCCAGGGACGAGAGCTTATGCACCCGCGGTTCCACCCTAGTTGATGCATATCATGCATCCACTTTCAGAACGTAAACTCCAGACCGCCGTTTCATCAGACCTTATTCGGGCTCGCACCATCCCCGAATCGCTTCATTGAGGTTTATCTGATTACTATTTGTCCTTCATAGTTAGTATGGTTATGTATGAGATTGATATGACATATGATACAAAAAATGTTCACCTAAAGTCAAGGATTAAGCCAGAAAAAAACGACCTTACTGGTCGCTTATCATTTATGTACATTCGTGGATGTTGGTTTTTTATCTTGTCTTAGGAATGTCCTTACCTCTTCCTTTTGTAATCCAAGCTCCCGGGCAGCCCTCATTAGAATAACCCATTCTTGATCAAGTACTTTCTTAGGCTTAATCTCTGCCATGGTCATTCTTTTCTCCTCCTTATCGGGTTTCCAGGAGGACCAGCCGTCATCGTTGGTGACCCAACATTAGACCTGTGTCTTTGCGTCCCATTCTTTAGAATGGTTTGCCCTTATCTGGAGAATTAAGAAATGACATGCACCGACTATTTTCCTAGAAATGTTACATGTTTTTAAAGAATCCGCAAATTTTTAAGAGAAGTTTGCCGGTATATGTTACTAATATACCAGCTACGCAGAAAAAATTCAAAATATTTTTAAAATAATGTCGTATTCATATCATTCAACTTGCAAGAATCATATCATACTCCTATCACCAAAGTGAATCTTTCCGTCTAAACCGAGTAGCTTCTCATTGTTGCAGGTGATTGAAGAAAACTAAAAATACGGTAAAGGAGGAGTGTCATGAGACGACATCAAATCGGTACTGCTTGGAGTGGAAAACATGTCGTACTTCTCCACTGTTCACCATTTTCCAATCAAACAACTGCACTCTACAAAAGCCTTCACGCACCAACTGAGCCCCTCCATCCTTCATGTACAGAAACCCTATCGATTTATCTTAGCATCGGCTACTCAATTGCTTACGTTCATTCACTTAACGACGGCTCAGTTGAATATGTCCTTACAAAATAAGAGAAGGTTGCACATGCAACCTTCTCTTATTATTAAAACTGACTTAGATATTCTTTCACTTGATCGGGGTTTTTTGTATTTGCACTATGCAAGTGACCAACTTTCTTCCCATCTTTATAAACGAGTAAGCTAGGAATGCCCATTACATTATTTTCCTCTGTGATTTCAGGAAACTGTTCAATGTCAATTTGAGCCCAGGACTTATCTTGATTAACATTAATGATATCATCAATAAAAAAATCAAGACGTTTGCAATCAGGACACCAGTTTGCTTCGTATTTTAGAATGGATATATCCTTATTGTTAATGAATGACTGATAGGAATCAGTTGTTTCGATTTTCTTCATATTTATCTCTCCTTCAACTGTATCTTCACTAACAATTATATCGAAATAATCATTCTCTGTCTGTAAGTAAGCATACATTACTTAACACTAAAATAATGCAAGCTAAAAAGCCTCTCCTTATCAGTCCAGGTTTTCATTGGTAGAAAACCTGCATTTTCCGCTAACTGTTGGAATTCTTTAATACCGTACTTATACGAGTTTTCTGTATGGATGGACTCATGTTCCCTAAATTGGATGGTGTGATCGCCTATTCCCACATGTTGATCTAGCAAACTAACTAGATGCATCTCAATTCTTCCAAGGCTAGAATTATAATACGCGTAGTGCTCAAACTGTTCTAGATTAAATTGTGCCCGGTACTCTCTATTTAAATGACGAAGAATATTTAAATTAAACTGAGCCGTAACGCCACTTTCGTCATTGTATGCTTGATGCAGACGAGCCGGTGATTTTTTTAAGTCCACGCCAATTAGTAATCCATCTTGGCTTGACAACACACTTGAAATTCTAGTTAGAAATTTTAAAGCTTCATCTTTATCAAAATTACCGATTGTTGAACCCGGAAAAAAGACGGTTTTTTTTCTTGAAGCATCCAATAAATGATCAGGAAGTTTAAGGTGCGTTGTATAATCAGCTACAATTCCAGTAATTTTAATGTCTGTATAATCAGATGAGAGCTGTTTGATCGACTCTTTTAAAAACGATTTTGAAATATCAATTGGACAATACTCATTAATCATACCCGATGCTAGTAGAAGTCTTATTTTACGACTTGCACCACTACCAAATTCGATGATCCGAGAGTCTTTACCAATAAAAGACAAAATCTCATCCAAACATTCTTCCATGATCGCCAATTCCGTACGAGTTGGATAGTATTCTTCAAGCTGCGTAATTTCCTCAAATAGCTCTGATCCATATTGATCATACAAGAATTTAGGTTCGAGTCTTTTCTCAGGAGCTGTCAAGCCCCCAATCACTTCTTGAAAACGATCAGATTGCTCCTGCAAGAAATCAACTAACTGAATACGATCCGAGGTTTTTATCATTGTGCGTCCTCTGCAAGACGAATGCCTGTAAATTGCCAGCGTTTCTCAGGACCAAAGAAATTACGATATGTCGGACGGATATGTGTTTGCGAAGTAACGCATGATCCTCCTCGTAAAATCATTTGGCTACTCATGAATTTGGCATTATATTCACCTAATGCACCCTCAAGAGGTTTATTACCTGGATATGGCATATAAGGACTTTTCGTCCATTCCCATACATCTCCATAAGCTTTTTTTATGTTACCTTCTTCTTCTTTCACTGATGCAACCGGATGATAGTGACCATCCTCTACAAAATTACCAGCGATCGGCTGATCCCTCACTGCAACTTCCCATTCTGATTCTGAAGGTAGGCGCTTCCCTACAAAACTTGCATAGGCTTCGGCTTCGTAATAGCTAACGTGGGTAACAGGCTCTTCTTTATTAATCGGCACTAGTCCATGAAGTGTAAACGCATACCACTCACCATCTTTTTCGATCCAATGCAATGGCGCTTTCCAATTTTCTTTCTTCACAGTTGCCCAACCATCAGACAGCCAGTAGGCAGCCTGTTCATAGCCTCCAGCATTGATAAATTCCATGTATTCTCCGTTCGTCACAGTTCTTGTCGCTAACTTAAATGGTTCAAGCCATACCTTATGTACTGGTCGCTCATTGTCAAAAGAAAAGCCGTCATCTTCATCCATACCCGTTTCAATAAGTCCACCCTCGAATGACACCCATTCTAACGGTGTCGCTTTTGCTGTAGGTTCGCCATCAAGTGGACGGTATACAGGGTACAACGGATTAATGGAGAAGTTATATTTAATATCTGTCATTAAAAGTTCTTGGTGTTGCTGTTCATGATTTAGTCCAATTTCAACGAGATCTGCAACTTGATGAAGATGTCCTTCATCGAGTTGTTGAATTAAGTTAACTATTTCTTCATTGATATCCGAACGATAGCTTCTTACTTTATCTATACTTGGTCTACTTAATAATCCCCTTGAATGACGCGGAAAGTAACTTCCAACACTTTCATAATACGAGTTAAATAAATAGTCAAATTCTTTATGAAAAGACTCATAATTTTCTTTATACTGTTTTAAAATAAACGTCTCAAAAAACCAAGTCGTGTGGGCCATATGCCATTTGGGAGGACTTACATCGGGAATTGATTGGATGGTAAAATCCTCCGTCTCAAGCGTTTCCACTAATGTATTTGTCATTGCGCGTATTGCCTCAAAGGAATGAAGCAATTGTTCTCGTAATTCGCTTAACTGAATCGATTGATGTACCATATGTTCCTCCCCAGTATTTCTATAATGTATTAACACAAAAATTTACCCTTGCTTTCAATTAATTAAACATTTATAAAGTAATTCCTGTTTTCATAAGTACATTTGAAATTTCTTTATGTCCATGCGTGTTCGGGTGGATACAATCTGAAGCTAGCAATTGCTTTTCTCTCCCTTTAAAAACAGGAAATACATTAGCCACTCTCACCAACTCTCCAGTGGAACATTTGTCAATATGACGGTTGAACTGCTTTACCCAGTAATCCGAAAAAGGAATAGTAGGAATGGGGTTATACAAGTTAACAATTCGTATCATCGCATTTCCATCTGACTGTTTGAGAGCTTTAGACAAATAGGACACAATCCAGCTCATATTTTGGCAGCAAACCTTTAAAGCATCATCCAACACAGTATCTTTTTTCGTTATCGCGTAAGATTCAGCCGCATCGATAAGGTCATTTCCACCAGCTGTTAAAGTTACGATTTCCGTTTGTCCCAGGTCGATCTTCGAGCAAGCAAGCCATTTTTTCAATTGCAACGTTGTCGCACCATTTTCAGCAAAAACACTTACATTCACCTTTTTTCTTATGGAACATTGTAAATCATTTTTATAAAAATCTACAAAAGTTGGAGAAAACAACAAGGTCCCCGTTCCTAATGTAATAGAGTCACCAATTGCTGTGTAACCTATTGCAGGATGACAAGCTAACATTGTATCACCTCATTTATTAGATGCTCTACAATATTCACCTCATCTTCCACAGGTGACTAGCATTCCATTTACATATTGTCTATGGAAGAAAGCGGTGAATAAGGAGGATGTTTCATATAAAAATCACAAGAAAAGACGCTACCTAAAGTTAGCGTCTTTTCTTGCCCCTCGATCTAATTCGCTGTTTTCCCATCCGAGTCTTTTTGATTATCCTTCTTACCTTCTAATTTATCCCACTTAATCGGTCTATTGAGATTCAATTTTTTTTTCAAGTTCAATAAACAGTTGAAATGACCAACATACCATTTATCGAACTTCACCATATGAATGGTTTCCCAGTCTCTCATCTCCTTCGTACATCCATCACAATGTATTTCCATTGGAAGGCACTTCCTGTCTTAAAGTAGTTTTCTTTATTTATATTCAAAAGGATGAAAATGTGATTGGTCATCTGTACGAAAAAACGCATCCAATGGATGCGTTTCTCATCTTTATTTAAGATTTTCTGGATTTAACACTTGAAGCGCTTCAGGGACAAACTTGCCGTCTTTGCGAATTAACTCGTCATCAAACCAAATTTCACCGCCACCATATTCAGGGCGTTGAATTAAAACAAGGTCCCAGTGAACAGATGAATCATTGCCGTTTGGCGCTTCATCGTATGCTTGTCCTGGTGTGAAATGGAAAGAACCATCTATTTTTTCATCAAATAGAATATCTTTCATTGGCTCACGAATGAACGGATTGACACCAATCGCAAATTCGCCGATATACCGAGCTCCTTCATCCGTATCGAGAATTTGATTTAGCCTCTCTGTATCATTTGCTTCAGCATCGATCACTTTCCCGTTTTCGAACGTAAGCTGGACATTCTCAAATACAAAACCATTGTAAGGAGAAGGTGTATTATACGTAATGACACCATTTACACTTTCCTTAACTGGTGCAGTAAAAACTTCCCCATCTGGTATATTAAGTTCACCAGCACATTTTACAGCTGGAATATCTTTGATGGAGAAACTCAGGTTTGTGTCAGGAGAAACAATTCGAACCTCGTCGGCTTTGTTCATACGATCCACAAGTGAATCCATCGCTTCACTCATTTTTGCATAATCCATCGTGCAAACATTGAAGTAGAAATCTTCAAATGCTTCAGTACTCATGCCAGAAAGCTGTGCCATTGATTCATTTGGATACCTCATCACAACCCATTTTGTATGCTTCACACGTTGATTACTGTGAACTTTTGTTTTGTAAATTTGATTATATAACGCCATTTTCGCTTCTGGTACGTCAGAAAGCTCATTAATATTCTCAGAGCCACGTATTCCAATGTAAGCATTCATTTTCTTCATTTGATTTAAATCAATCTCAGCCCACTCCGTGATTTGTTCTTCACTCGCATTCATCAATAGTTCCCGAAGAACTTGATTATCTCTCAAGTTGACATGAGGAAAACCACCCGCTTTATGTACCTCTTTCACAATGCTGCGTACAAGAGTATTGTCTACATCAAAGGCTTCGATTAACACATGTTCACCTTGCTGAACCTTGGTTGAGTATTGGACTAATTTCTCAGCAAACTCTATAATACGAGAATCAAACATATTCTCCCTCTTTTCTTCATATTAAAATTGTTCTGCCTTCCTATTATACGCCCTAGATTCAACTTTCTTCAAACATTAGAAAACCGGGCATATGCCCGGTTTTCATTATTTAATATCTTGATCATATTCCATGTAAATCACGTGTGTCTTAAGGTATTCATTAAGACCGTGTTTTCCATCGGCACCGCCAATACCAGATTGGCCCATTCCGGCGTGGAAACCTTGTACGGCTTCAAAGTTCTCGCGGTTCACATACGTTTCACCATAGCGAAGAACATTTGAAGCTTTCATGACTTCATGCATGTTATCACTAAAGATTGATGAAGAAAGACCGTAATAAGTGTCGTTTGCCATTTCAAGCACTTTATCAAAATCACTATAAACAACAATTGGTAAAACTGGCCCAAAAATTTCTTCTTGAATGACATTCATATCCTGTGATACATCTGTCAAAACAGTTGGTTCAAAGAAAAAGCCTTTATCTCGGTCTACACGCTTTCCACCTGTTTTTACAACTGCACCAGCTTTAACGGCATTGTTAACCATTTCTTCAACAGAGTCGATTTGCTGTTTATTCGCTAGTGGTCCAATGTCACATCCATCTTCTTTTAATGAATCCCCAACTTTTGTATTCTTGAACGTTTCTGTTATCTTTGAAATGAATTCTTCAGCTACGTCTTCATGAACATAAACACGCTCTGCATTCGTACAAGCCTGACCGTTGTTCGTAATACGTGAAGTCGTAATCTTTTCAACAGCAAGATCAACGTTAGCATGTTTTGTCACGATTGCTGGTGCTTTACCACCTAGCTCCAAGTTCACTTTCGTAATGTTTTTAGCCGCTGCTTCCATCACTTTTGAACCTGCTGGGTAGCTTCCTGTTAAACTAATCATCTGTACGTCTGGTGAAGAAGCAAGTGGCGTGCCAATGTCTGAGCCTTTACCAGTGACTAAACTAAATACTCCTTTAGGAACGCCAATATCATGAATAATGCTTGCTAGCTCACATGCTGTATTCGGCGTATATTGACTTGGTTTAATAATGATCGGACAACCTGTTACAAATGCTGGTGCTACCTTTCGAGCAAAGATGAACATTGGGAAGTTCCATGGAACGATACCACCAACAATTCCAATTGGTTTTTTCAGAACAAGAATATTTTCATTTGGGCGATCACTTGGTAGAACTTCTCCTTCATATCTTCTTGCCCAGCCTGCCATATAGCGGAAGTAATCAATCGTTAAGTCTACTTCAGCCTTTGAAGCATCTACTGTTTTACCATTTTCTTCAGTTAACATGTTAATAAACGTCTCTTTTTTCTCTTCTATTTTATTGGCAAGTTTGTATAAGTATTCTGCTCGTTCGATTGAAGGTTTCTTTTCCCACTCTCTTTGGGAACCTTTAGCTGCTTCTATAGCACGCTGCACGTCATTCTCATCGCTTTTTGGAATTCTTGAAATCACTTCTTCTGTCGCTGGATTAATCACGTCGAGCATTTCTTCTGAATGACTATTAGTAAATTCACCATTAATGTATAATTGATAGCTTTTCACTTGAAAGACCTCCTACATAGTGTTGGTGAACTGTTCCCAAGTTTGCCATATGATTAAACATATGATCACACATTCAAACAGTTTCCTTCGCTAATTCCCTCTTTTCAAGCCAAGCTTCTAGTTCTTTATGATGCCTTTTCATCTCTTCATATCCTTGATTGTATAAAGTCGTGAGACGAAGCTGTGACTTTTCTATCCGTGCTACTTCAAGAGGTGAGGAAGGTTGAATGATAAAGTAATTCTCCCGATTGGCTTCAATATGATCAAGCGTTTGGTTGTAATGTTTATAGCGGGCAGTAATGGCTAAAGCGAGTGCTGGATTTTTCCGATATAATCGTTGAATCATCCAGGAAAGCTTAGATTTTTGTTTTCGATATCCTTCATTACGTGTCAAAACAACGACATGACTGTGATTACCATCAGCTTCTGATTTTTGAACAGGTATTGGATCTGTAATGCCTCCATCAAGGTGAAAACGATTGTAAATTTGAACGGGGGGAGCCATAAATGGCAGAGAGCTTGATGCTCTCAAAATGGAAAGAATTTGCTCACCATCATCTTTCTTATTAAAATAATAAGGTTTTCCTGTAAAAATATCGGTTGTCCCAATTACAAATTGTTCCGTAGCATTCTGAAATGTATGAAAGTCAAACGGTACATGTGTGGAAGGAATTTCATCAAAAATTAAGTCCATCCCAAAAAGTTGCTTTTTGCGAACTAAATTTTTGTATGAGATGTACTCCGGATGATTTACGTAATCAATAAGAACTGTACGGTTCCTTCCACTTTGCCTTGAAAGATACGATGCAGCATTACACGCTCCAGCTGAGACGCCAATAACGTACGGAAAGTAGAGATTATTCTCCATCATATACTCTAAAACACCAGCTGTGTATACCCCTCTCATTCCTCCACCTTCTAATACAAGGCCTACTGAATCCATATTAAAATCCCCTTTTTAATCATCTACCACTAAGTTTACTGGACTTGGTAATGAAGCTCAAGAAAGCAAGCTTCGTAAAAACAAAAAGCTCCCTGCATGTGCAGGAAGCTCGGTTTATTCTTCACGTTCTTCGTTACGGATTGTTTTATGTCCTGTTGAAGCTTCATAAGGGAATTTAGTGCGATCTGCTGTTTTTGGTCGTTCGCGTTCCATCCCTTTTTTCTTATGGTCAAATGCTTTTCCTCGGCCCATCAAATCCCTCCTTTCATCTCTTTCTATTCTCCCACTTTCAGAAAAAAAGTATCCGAAAAAAATTTGAATGGGCATGTATAGAACAAGATGAAAGTGGCTATCATAACTAGTGAAGAGGGAAGAACAAAAGTGCATAAGGAAAACGGAAGCTTTTAAGGAGATGGTCGCGTTGAACTACTCTGTTGGTAAAACAAGGCTCTAACAACTTTCATTAGAAAGAGGTGTCTCCAAAAGACAACTACCGTTCTACCCCATCGCTTGTTTAGCAAACGCTAATAACTTCCTTCTTCATGAGGGTCTTATCCTATCGGATAGGGCCCTTTATGCATTTTCTTTCACATGCTTATGAGCTAATTTAATCTGAATCGCGATTTGCTCTGGCGACGTTCCTCCATAACTTTTTCTTGCATTCATCACATTAGCAGGTTTTAATACATCAAATACATCTTCTTCAAACAACGGAGTGAATGATTTAAATTCTTCCATTGTAAGATCAAGTAAAAATTTCTTTCTCTCGATTCCATAAAGGACAATTTTCCCTATTACCTCATGTGACTCACGGAACGTCATGCCTTTGTTCACAAGATAATCCGCAATATCTGTTGCATTAGAATAATCTTCATTAACTGCTTGCTTCATGTTTTCTGTCTGTACAGTCATTGTTTCAATCATAGGCGCCAAAAGTTGAAGAGCGCCATCAAGCGTCTTAGCTGTATCAAACATGCCTTCCTTGTCTTCCTGCATGTCTTTGTTATAAGCAAGCGGTAGTCCCTTCAATACAGTTAACAAGCTAAACAAATTCCCATACACTCGACCTGTTTTCGCACGAAGAAGTTCAGGAACATCCGGATTCTTTTTCTGGGGCATAATACTCGATCCCGTACAGAAAGAGTCGTCTAGTTCGATAAATTGGAATTCCTGACTGCTCCAGATCACCATTTCTTCCGACAAACGGGACATATGCATCATAAGCATGGAAGCATTTGAAAGAAACTCGACAATAAAATCACGGTCACTAACAGCGTCCATGCTATTCGGATAAACGGCGTCAAACCCTAACAGTTCTGCCGTACGATGGCGATCAATCGGAAAGGTTGTTCCAGCTAATGCGCCTGCACCTAGCGGTAACATACTCGTTCTCTTTAAGCTGTCTTGGAATCTTTCTTTATCACGTTCAAACATCCAGAAATACGCGAGCATGTGATGCGCAAATGAGACAGGTTGAGCTCGCTGCAAATGTGTATACCCTGGTAAAACTGTTTCAACATGAGATTCAGCCTGGCTTAGAATCGCCTGCTGAACCTCTTCGATATGAGAAATAAAAAGGTTAACCTTTTTCATTAAATACATATGCATATCTGTTGCAACCTGGTCATTACGGCTTCTTCCAGTGTGCAACTTTCCACCTACAGGTCCAATCTCATCAATAAGTGCTTTTTCAATGTTCATATGAATGTCTTCTTGAGAAACATCATATTTAAACGTTCCATTCTGAATATTCTCAAGAACAATGAGTAAACCACGCTTGATTTCTTCCATATCAGAGGAACTAATCACACCGCATTCACTAAGCATCTGAACATGGGCCAGACTGCCTTCAATATCTTCTTCTGCTAGTTCTTTATCGTACTGGATCGAAGCTGTATATTCTTCTACAAGCTTATTTGTTTCTTTTGTAAAGCGTCCACCCCATAGCTTAGACACACTAACATCTCCTTATTGAGTTACTTTTTGTTTCTTATGCACTTCTGCATTTACTTTCGTTGGTAAGCCCCAAAGTTTGATAAAGCCAACTGCTGCATCATGATCAAAGAGATCACCTTTAAGATATGTTGCAAGTTGTTCGTTATAGAGAGAGTTCCCTGATTTACGTCCAACTACTGTGTTTGACCCTTTGTGTAGTTTAAGACGAATCTTACCACTTACTACTTTCTGGGTTTCGTTAATGAACCCTTCAAGCGCCTGACGAAGTGGTGAATACCATAAACCATCATAGATCAGTTTTGAAAGCTGCTGATCAATCGTCGTTTTGAACTGTGATACTTCACGAGTATGTGTTAAAAATTCTAGTTCTTTATGAGCGTTAATCAAAATGAGCGCGCCTGGATTTTCATATACTTCTCTTGATTTAATCCCAACAAGACGATTTTCAATATGATCAATACGTCCAATACCGTGGACGCCGCCGATTTCATTTAACTTCTCAATAAGATCAACTAGCCCCATCTTTTGGCCATTAAGTGCTGTTGGGCAGCCTTCTACAAAATCAATTTCAATGTATTCCGGCTCATCAGGTGTTAGGTGAATTGGTGCTGTCCAATCGAATGCGGCTTCTGGAGCCTCAGCCCACGGATCTTCAAGTACACCAGCTTCACATGCACGTCCCCAAATGTTGGCATCAATTGAAAATGGATTATCAAGTTTAACTGGAACCGGGATCCCTTTTTCTTGTGCGTAAGCAATCTGTTCATCACGCGTCATTCCCCATTCACGAACAGGAGCGATCACTTTCAAGTCCGGATTCAACGCTTGAATCGATACTTCAAAGCGAACCTGATCATTTCCTTTTCCTGTGCATCCATGTGCCACTGCCGTAGCTCCTTCACGTTCAGCTGCTTCAACGAGAAGCTTTGAAATGAGGGGACGTGACAGTGCTGAGGATAGCGGGTATTTCCCTTCGTATAATGCATTTGCTTTTAATGCGGGTAAAAGATAGTTCTCAGCAAGAAGTTCTTTCGCTTCAATCATATAAGCTTTTGAGGCACCTACATTTAACGCTTTTTCTTTAATGGATTCTAGATCCTTCCCTTCTCCTACATCAAGGCCTAGCGCAATAACCTCGTATCCATATTTTTCTTCTAACCATTTTATCGAAATGGAGGTATCAAGACCTCCGGAATAAGCAAGAATGATTTTCTCTTTTGCCATGTCATCCACTCCTTATCTTTGTATTAATATCTATGATAACGTATATTTATTCAAATTGCACGAAAAAAATTTAACTTTTTAATAAAAGTTTCAAAAGGGCTTTTTGAGCGTGGAGACGATTTTCTGCTTCCTGGTATACAACTGAATGAGAACCATCGATAATTTCCGCTGTAACCTCTTCTCCTCTATGCGCTGGAAGGCAATGCATAAAGATGTAATTTTTATCAGCGTTTATGCATAGCTCCTCATTCACTTGATAAGGTTCGAAAACGCCCTCGCGTTCAGCTTGCTCGTCTTCCTGCCCCATACTCGCCCAAACATCGGTAATTAGAACATCCGCATTCTTGGCAGCTGCAAGAGGATCAGTGGTTACTTCGATGACTGAACCATTTTCTTTCGCTACTTCGTTCGCTTTCGCTACGATCGCTTCATCTGGTTCATACCCTGCTGGACAGGCGATCGTGAAATTCATGCCCACTTTCGCTGCCCCTTCAATAAGTGAATGAGCCACATTGTTGCCATCTCCAAAATAAGCTGCTTTCAATCCACTTAAATGACCTTTATGCTCGATAATCGTTAGTAAATCAGCAAGAATTTGTGCTGGATGATGTGTATCTGTTAATCCGTTAATAACAGGAACGGAAGAAGCTTTCGCAAAACGTTCAATCGTCTCATGGCCAAACGTTCGAATCATTACTCCGTCAAGGTACCCTGCTAGCACATTAGCGGTGTCTTCAACCGTCTCACCTCTTCCAAGCTGAATGTCTTTCGAACTAAGAAACAAAGCATGCCCGCCAAGCTGAAGCATCGCTACTTCAAATGATACACGCGTTCTTGTTGATGACTTTTCGAAGATCATCCCTAGCACCTTTCCTTTTAATTCTTCATGAGGAATCCCTTCCTTTTGAAGTTTTTTCAACTGTTCAGCTTCTTGCAAAAGATAATGAATCTCCTCACTACTCAGTTCAGCGATCGTTAGAAAATCTTTCCCCTTCATTCCTTCTGCGATTTCATTTTGCGTTTTTACCGACTGCATCATTCAATCATCCTTCCTGCCCGATTGGAGTTTCTTTCATTTGGTGCCAATGCTCTAGACTGTTGACTTCAAGTGTCTTGGATCCTTCTAAGACCAATAACTGAAGCGTGTCAAGATGCGTAAAACATGGAATTTTATATCGTGTGGCGAGTGCGCGCATTTGAAATCCAGAACGTTCTTTTTCTCTGCCGATTGTCGGAATCGATACAACTGCGCTTAGCTCTTCTTTCATTAGCGCCTCAATTTCATCTAAATCTTTTTTAATCACGATTGATTGGATCCCTTTATCATTTAACAATTTGGCTGTTCCAGAGGTTGCGTATATTGTTACACCTTTTTCTTTAAGCTTCATTAGTACATCACATGCAGCTTCTTTATGCTCTTCACTAATTGAACATAGTATGGAAGAAGGTAGCTTATTCGGATCCCACGTTGATACAATCGCTTTTCTTAATGCTTCTTCCGATGTTTTTGCCATAGCAAGGACTTCTCCTGTAGACTTCATCTCTGGTCCAAGAACATGGTCAACGTTTTTTAACTTTCCATTTGAGAAGATTGGAAATTTCACCGTGTAATAAGGCTTCTCTTCTAATAATCCCGTTGCTTCTAAAGAGTTACTTTGCAATTGAGCTTTAATCGCCCATTCAACCATTGGAATGTTCGTTACTTTACTGATAACGGGTACCGTTCTCGAAGATCTTGGATTAATTTCAAGAACATAAATGATGCCTTGATCGATGACAAATTGAATATTCATTAACCCTCGACATTCGAGCGCTTGAGAGAGCTTTTCAGAATACATCGTAATCGTTTCTTTCTGCTCTTCTGTAATGGATACAGGTGGATAAATCGCTGTGCTATCTCCAGAATGAACGCCCGCTCGTTCAAGGTGCTCCATAATGCCAGGAATGGCGATTGATTCTCCATCGCAAATCACATCGACTTCACATTCAATTCCTTCCACAAAGCGGTCGAGAAGGAATGGCCACATTTTCTTTGAACTGCTCTCTAATTTTTGCGTATACCGTTTCAGTTCATCCATATGACGGAAGATAAACATGTTTTGTCCGCCAATCACATAGGAAGGTCTTACAATGATCGGGAACCCTAACTCTGCGGCAAGCTCCTTCATTTCATTTGGCTTGTAAGCCATTTTCCCTTCTATATAAGGAATCGAAAGAGAATCCAACAATTGATAAAATTGATCACGGTCCTCGACTTTATTAATGTTCTCAACAGGTGTACCGAGGATTGGAACTCCGCGCTCGTGCAACTCTTCCGCTAAATTAACTGCCGTTTGACCACCAAATTGTACGGCTACTCCAATAATATGCTCCTTCTCAATTACCCCTAGAACATCTTCAAGTGACAACGGTTCAAAGTAAAGACGATCGGCAACGCTATAATCTGTGCTGACTGTTTCAGGGTTATTATTCATAACAATCGCACGATAGCCTAACTTCTTCACTGCCTGTGTGGCGTGAACAGAGCAATAGTCAAATTCTACTCCTTGCCCGATTCGAATTGGTCCAGAACCAAGGACGAGAATACCCGGCTCATTGGTTTTCTGCACCTCATCACTCCCTAAATAAGTAGAGTAGAAATAAGGTGTGATCGCTTCAAATTCACCAGCGCACGTATCGACTTGCTTCATTCCCCTCTGGATGCCCGCTTCTTTACACATACTCATGATAGAATCGATCGTTTTTCCAGTTGCTTTCGAAATGTAGGCATCACTAACGTTTAATTGCTTTACGTGAATCAGCAATTCTAGAGACAGATCTGTTTTATTCATTATCTTTACTTCCGCTTCAACAATTCGCTTCACCTTATGAAGAAACCAGCGATCAATGGCTGTAAGTGATTTAATGTCCTCTACAGAATAACCTCTTCGAAAAGCTTCACTAATTAAAAAAAGTCTTTCATCTGTTGGCGTCATTAGCTGTTCATTTAGGTACTCTTGACTAACCTCTTCATATAACCCTGTTAACGATTGATGACCACTCTCAAGAGATCTTACAGCTTTGTTTAAAGCACCTTCAAAACTTCGATCAATTGCCATCACTTCTCCTGTTGCTTTCATCTGCGTTCCAAGTACGCGATCACCTTCAGGAAACTTATCAAATGGGAACCTCGGTATTTTGACAACTAAATAGTCAAGGGCAGGTTCAAATGCTGCATAAGTATTACCTGTAATTGGATTTGGAAGCTCATCTAATGTAAAGCCAATGGCACATTTTGCAGCCATACGTGCAATCGGATAGCCAGTAGCTTTAGAAGCTAATGCAGATGAACGACTTACCCGCGGATTCACCTCAATGATGTAATAATCGTTTGATTCAGGGTTTAATCCAATTTGAATATTACAACCACCAATAACATCAATCGCGCGAATCACTTTCAACGAAACGTTTCGCAGCATCTGGTATTGGTAATCATTCAGCGTTTGAGATGGTGCAACAACAATCGAATCCCCTGTATGAATCCCAACAGGATCCATGTTTTCCATGTTACAGACAATCATGCACGTATCATTTTCGTCACGCATCACTTCATATTCGATTTCTTTCCAGCCAAGCATGCTTTTTTCTATGAGCACCTGGTGAATAGGACTTAAAGAAAGGCCGTGATCAACAATTTCAAGCAATGCGTTGTCATCAGCTGCAAATCCACCGCCCTCGCCACCCATTGTATAAGCGGGGCGAACCATAATCGGATAACCAATTTCTCGAGCGAACGTTAACGCCTCTTCCCTTGTCAGGGCAATTTTCGATTCAGGTACCGGTTCGCCAATATCAATCATTAACTGTCTAAACTTCTCACGGTCTTCCCCATTTTGAATGGATTCAACAGATGTTCCAAGAAGTTCCACATTCAACTTTTCTAGAATTCCCTTTTCATAAAGCTCTACGACAAGATTTAAACCTGTTTGACCACCAAGTGTGCCAATGATGCCATCAGGGTTTTCTTTTTTTAGGATTTCCTCTACATAAGGAAGCGTCATTGGTTCCATATAAACATGATCCGCAATAGATGAATCCGTCATAATGGTGGCTGGATTGCTATTAATTAAGACAACCTCAATCCCTTCTTCTTTTAGCGCCAAGCACGCCTGTGTACCTGCATAATCAAATTCCGCTGCCTGACCAATGACAATAGGGCCAGATCCTAAAATGACAACTTTTTTTAACTCTTTACGTAAAGGCATAATGCTGGTCTCCTGTTCTTGTAATCTGGTTCATAAATGCATCGAATAAAAAAGCTGTATCAGAAGGTCCCGCGTGTGCTTCAGGATGGAATTGCACCGATTGAATGTTGTAATGTTGATGTTTTAATCCTTCAACAGTTCCATCATTTAAATTAACAAAAGTTAGCGCAAACCCTGTATCTTCTAAGGTGTCCTGGACGACTTCATAACCATGGTTTTGGGAGGTGATAAACACTTTCCCCGTCTCCAAATGCTTCACCGGGTGATTCGACCCCCGATGTCCAAAAGGTAGCTTTCGAGTGGACGCCCCGTGTGCAAGAGCGAGAAGCTGATGGCCAAGACAAATCCCGAAAGTTGGATATTTTTCACTTATAAGCCGGATCGTCTCAAAAGTTGCAGATAATGCATCAGGATCTCCAGGACCATTACTTAACACCACTCCGTCTGGATGTAAGTCAACAACTTCCTGAAAAGTTGTATCAAATGGCATGATTGTTACAGCGCAACCTAAAGATTGAAGTGACGTAAGAATTGATTTCTTATACCCATAGTCCATCAGAATAATATGTGGCCCTTCACCTGGATAATGTGTTTTTTCTTTTACTGATACATTTGGAACAAAAGATTTCTCTGATTTCCATTCAACGTTGTTATTAGGAAGTTCAGCCGTTATCTGTCCTTTCATTGTTCCATAATCCCGCAGCATTTTAACGAGGGCACGTGTGTCTACACCTGTTAAAGAAGGAATTTCATTCTGTAATAAACCATTTGAGAAGGAACCTGTTGCTAAATAATGACTATGTTCCTCACACTGCTCTCCTGTTACGACACCATGAAGATGAAGGTGTTCACTTTCACTATCAAGTTTGTTCATTCCATAGTTACCGATTTGTGGGTAGCAAAAGACGATGATTTGCCCGGCATAAGAAGGATCCGATACAATCTCTTGATAACCAGTCATGCTTGTATTGAAAACTACTTCACCAGAAGCTTCAATCGCCCCTATTAGATCGCCTTCAAATACTGCTCCGTTTTCTAATACAAGATACCCTTTTTTCATGGTTGATCCTCCTCATCTGCTGCCTTAAAAACCTCTGTTAGTTTCTTTAAAAATTCCTCTGCTTCCTTCATACTCACATTGAGAGGTGGGAGTATGCGAATGACGGTAGGTCCTGCACTTAAAACAAGAACGTCTTTTTCTCTCAGCTGATTAACAAATGGTGCGGCATCCTTCACCTCAATTCCTAAAAGTAATCCTAGTCCCCTCACTTCGATCATGGATTTGTACTTCTTTGATAAATTTTGAATTGCATTTACCATAAACTCTCCCATCTCTTTTGCATGGTTCATTAAAGAGATGATCTCATTTACAGTTTCAGTCGCAGCAGTAGAAGCAAGTGGATTTCCTCCAAACGTACTGCCATGAGTTCCTGGACCAAATGTTGACGCTACGCTTTCCTTCGCAAGCATCGCACCAATCGGGAACCCTGAACCTAACCCTTTTGCAAGCGTCATAATATCTGGCTCAAATCCATATTGCTCATGTGCAAATAGCGTACCGGTTCGCCCCATCCCAGTTTGCACTTCATCAACGACGATAAGAATATTGTTCGATTTACAAATCGACACAAGCTCCGAGATCCACTCCTGATCTGCTGGACGAACGCCTCCTTCACCCTGGACGAGCTCTAACATGACGGCTGCTGGTTTTAGTTCCTCGATTTCTGATAAACGATCAAAATCATTGTAAGGAAAGTATTCAAAACCAGAAAGCATAGAGCCAAATCCATCTTGAAGGTTTGGTTGAGCTGTAGCAGAAAGAGAACCTAGCGTTCTACCATGAAAGGACTTCGAGAACGTCGCAATCGTTTCTTTACCGCTCCATTTTCGAACGAGCTTAATCGCTGCTTCATTCGCTTCTGTACCACTATTACAGAAAAACACCTGGTCAAAACAGCTTTTCTGGGTTAACAGGTCAGCGAGCTCCTGCTGTTTTGGGATATGGTATAAATTTGAACAATGCCAGAGGAGATCCAACTGATCTGATACAGCTTTTTTAATCGCTTCTGGTTGATGACCGAGATTACATGTGGCAATTCCGGAAGTAAAATCAAGATACTTTGTTCCGTCTTCACTATATAGGAAGCTTCCTTCACCTTTAACGGCAGTAATCGGAAGTCGATTATATGTTTGCATGATGCTTGTTTGTGACGTTTCAGTTAGTGACATTCTCAAACTCCTTTCGAACAATTCGCGTTCCAACAGGTTCATGTGCGACTGCTTTTAGCAAGGCATTCTCTTCTCGACCATCAAGAATAGTGACAGAGGAGACTTTATCCGAAAGAGCGGCAATCGCTCCTTTCACTTTTGGGATCATCCCACCAATAATCGTGCCTTCGTCTATTAAACTTGTTATTTTTTGCTCATCTAGCGTTCTGAAAATAAATTTCTGCCCATCAATTGCTTCATACACACCCGGCGTATCACTAACGAGACAAATATCTGCATGCAGCGCTTGAGCGACAGCTGATGCGGCTTCATCCCCATTTATGTTAAGTGTCTCGCTATCTTCATCCATACTGATTGGTGAGATAACTGGTATGTATCCAGCTTGGGAGAGTTGTTCAATTAGTGCTTTATCGACATGGATGACTTCCCCTACACGGCCGAGTGACTGACTAGACTGTTTGCATGAAAACAGCTTTCCGTCTACGCCACTAATGCCAATGGCATTCGCTCCTGCACGGTGAATCTTCCTCACGAGCTGTTTATTCACCTTACCGCTAAGTACCATCTCAACTGTATCGACCATCTCATCCGTTGTGACACGTAGTCCATCGACAAACGTTGTCTGAATTGATAGCTTATCAAGTATCCTAGAGATTTCAGGGCCTCCACCATGAACGAGTACGGGATGATAACCTTGTTTTTTCACAGCTACTAGGTCAAGGTAAAAGGAGTCTGGAAGTTGATTTAATATACTTCCACCACATTTAATAACAAAATATTTCTGATTATGTTCTGTAGGAAGCATTGATTCTGACATAGTCATAAGAAAGGTCACACCCCCATGCTGTTGCTTCTTCGTTTCCGTTATGCAAATCAATATAGATATGAATGTTCTCGTTTTCTAAATAGGTTTTTGCCTCTTCCTCACTAAATTCGGTGGTGATCCCATAATCCACTACTTTAATGGGACCCAGTGAGATGGAAAGAGAATCTTCTTGAACAGATTCACCACTGTACCCAATCGCACAAACAATGCGTCCCCAGTTTGCATCGGTTCCATAAATGGCTGTTTTCACTAAACTAGACCCAACGACAGATTTTGCGATTGCTTTTGCGCCGTCTTCTGATTGAGCTCCCTTTACGTGAACTTCTACGAGTTTAGTAGCCCCTTCGCCATCTTTTGCGATTAATTTAGCTAACTGCTGACACACATACTCAAGCGAGCTTAAGAACGTTTGCCACTCAGGATGGCTTTCAGATAACGCTTCATTTTCAGCTTGCCCGTTTGCGAGAAGGAGAACCATATCGTTTGTACTCGTTTCACCGTCGACAGTTATCATGTTGTAGGTCGTGTCAGTCACAGAGCTTAACGCTGACTGAAGAGCGTCATTCTCTACTTTGGCATCAGTTGTTACAAATGCTAGCATCGTAGCCATATTCGGCTTAATCATACCGGAGCCTTTTGCAGCGCCTCCAATCGTTATCTCCCTACCATCAATCTTACATGTTACTGCCACTTCCTTTGTCATCGTATCCGTCGTGACGATCGCTTCAGCAAAATCAGATCCGCTTGTTTTTCGCGCATATTGTGGGATCTGATGAATCCCCTGAATGATGGCCTTCATCGGCAAATACTCTCCAATCACTCCAGTTGAAGTCACTGCTGTTTGCATTTCAGTCAATCCCATGACAGATGCAAACTGTTTACGCATTTCATAGGCATCTTCAAGCCCTTTTTCACCTGTAAAAGCATTTGCGTTCCCTGAATTCACAATAAGACCTTGAAGCTTTCCACCTTTTAAACTTTCTTTTGTCACCTTTAATGGCGGTGCCTGAAAAGTATTCAATGTAAACACCCCTGCAGCATTGGCTGGGACAACGGACTTTATCCAGCCAAGATCCTTACGCTTTCGTTTTAAACCTGCATGAAACCCACCAGCTTCATAACCTTTAGGAGAAGTAACTGTGCCATCGTTTACGATTGAAAAAAGTTCCTCATTTACAGTCGATGTTGCCAATGCATTCAACCCTTTCGTTTAGTAGGTTTATGGAAATACTGGAGATAAACTAAGACCTGCTGTCTCAGGATAACCAAATCGTAGATTCATATTTTGTACAGCTTGACCAGCGGCACCCTTCATCAAATTGTCAATCACCGAGATGATCGTTAAGCGATTTGTTCTCGGATCAACAGAAAGACCAATATCACAGTAGTTAGAACCGGAAACACCTTTTGTTGAGGGCCATTTACCTTCAGGCATCACGCGGATAAAAGGATGATCCTCATAGATTGATTGGTAAAGATCAATCACTTCTGCTTCAGATCGATCATGAGATAGATTTACATACATACTACACATCATCCCTCTTGTAAGCGGGACGAGGTGGGTAGAGAACGATACATTGACATTTTCACCGATTTGATTCGAAATCACTTGTTCGATTTCAGGGATATGCTGATGTTTGCCTAACTTATATGCTGATACATTCTCATTAACTTCAGAATAATGGGCTGTAAGACTCGTTTTACGTCCTGCTCCTGAAAGTCCCGACTTTCCATCGATGATTAAAGACGATGGATCAGCCCATCCTTTTTGAATGATCGGAAGAAGTCCAAGTAGCGTTGCCGTCGGATAACATCCCGGATTGGCAATTAAGTTTGCGGATTTAATGTCCTCTGAATAGTATTCCGATAATCCATATACCGCTTCTGTTAAAGCTCCATCTGGCGGAGAGGAATGGTTATACCATTTTTCGTATAAATCCCCATTCTTTAATCGGAAGTCTCCGGATAAATCGATGATTGGAACACCCTTATTTAGCAGTAAAGGAACAGATTGGCCGCTCACGCCAGCTGGTGTTGCAAAGAAGATCACATCTGATTCGCAAGCAAGCTCCTCTACATCAAGCGCTTCGAACTGACTTACTTGGATATTCGTGAGATGTGGGAAAACATCATGTACATTCGTTCCAGCATTAGATGGAGATACAATTGTATTAATTTCTACTTCAGGGTGACTAAGCAATAAGCGAATTAATTCAAGGCCGCTATATCCGCTAGCACCGACAATACTTGCTTTCACTATTTCCACTCCCTCTTACTGTTCTTATTGAATGATTATACATATTTAAGAATATATATACAACAATTATTTTGATTATTTTTATATTTAAGATCAGCCCTATCTCCAAATAGAAAAAGCATGCCTTTAGTAGAGGCATGCTTCAAATTACTTCTTTTCAAATTCAAATGTTAGTTTCTTTTCTTCAGCACTCCAAACGAGCGCTGCATCGAATGTGCCTTTTTTACTTTTTAATCCTTTAATTACATTTGATTTTCCGTCTGTTAGAATTTTCTTTGCATTGGTTTGTGAAATAGGTTTCCCCAGAATACGTTTAGAAATTGTAAATGCACAGTTTGTTTTAGAATAGCTACTACATCCAAACAACTTCCCCTTATCAAGTACATCAGAACCACAGAGCGGGCATATACCGATCTTTTTCCCTATTGATTTTTTTGAAGGTTGGGCTTCTATTTTTATATCCTTTAAATCCCAGGAAGCTGAAGATTCAATCGCATCTGATGTTAGTTTCGCTGCAAGCTTCTTAACAGACTCCATAAAGGTTTGGGGTGACGCTTCACCGCTACCAATTTGTTTGAGCCGCTGCTCCCACTTCGCCGTCATTTCTGGACTTGAAAGAACAGCGTCCCCAATGGAGTCAATTAAAAGAACTCCCTTATCTGTTGCGAATACTTGGTTCTTAACAACTTCAATGTATTTCCGATCTTTCAGCATCGTAATAATGCCCGCCCTCGTTGCTTCTGTTCCTAGTCCTTCTGTATCTTTAAGGATTTTCTCTAATGACTCATCGTCAAGATGCTTTCCAGCCGTTTTCATCATTGTAATCAGCTGACCTTCAGTAAATCGTTTTGGCGGCTGGGTTTTACCCTCTGTTACTTCTGCTGAAAGCACCTTACCTTGCTCGTTCTGCTCAATAGCAGGTAGTTCCTCATCTTTTTGAGTCGATGGTATGATTCGCTGCCAACCTTCTTGCACGCGAACCTGCCCTTTTGATTGGAACAAAGCTCGCTGATCGACAAGCGTGAATAAAGTCGTATAATCAACGATTGAGGCCTCTTCGTGCGCCGCAAGTAAACTTCTTGCAATTAAATCATAAATCTTTGCCTCATCACCTGACAGTTTATCAAGGTTTGGGACCTGTTCTGTTGGGATGATCGCATAGTGGTCACTTACTTTTGACGCATTGACAAACCTCTTGTCAGTTAAGATCGACTCCCGTTTTAATGGAAAATAATCTTGATAAGCACTTTGTTTTTGTAGCTTTGATAAAATGGATGGAAATTCAGCCGCTTCATCCTTCGTAACAAAGCTAGAATCACTTCGTGGATAAGAAATATTCCCTTTCGTATAAAGCTTTTGCGCAATGTCCAACGTTTTTTTCGGCGAAAATTTGTATCGTTTATTCGCAGTCGATTGAAGAGAAGAAAGCTGATACAAAAAAGGAGGCTTGTATTGCTTTCTTTCTTTCTTTACTTCACTTGCAATGCAGTCTTTTTGGTTACAAAATTGAGCGACTGCCTGCGCCATTTCGGGAGATTGCAACCTCGTTTGATCGTCTTTAATCCACTTACCTACAACGATTTTTCCGTTATAGTCAAACGTGCCCTTAACTTCCCAGAATGGCTCTGATTTAAAGTCCGCGATTTCTTTCTCTCTTTGCACAACTAACGCAAGTGTAGGCGTTTGAACTCTCCCTGCAGAAAACACATCCTGAACACCCTTCTGTTTAAAAAGAAGCGTGTAAACACGCGAAGCATTAATGCCAACCACCCAATCTGCACATGATCTAGCATAAGCCTCATAGTAAAGATTACGAGTCTCTTCTTCTTCTAACAGAGATTGAAATCCTTCCCTTACAGCACGCTCAGTTAAGGAAGAAATCCAAAGCCGCTTCATCGGCTTTTTACAACGAGCCTGATTCAAAATCGTTCGAACGATCAGCTCACCTTCTCTTCCAGCATCTCCAGCATGGATAATTGAGCCAACATCTTTTTTATTGACTAGTTCTTTAATCACGTTAAACTGCTTCCATTTTCCTTTCGTTACCTGATATTGAAATTGGTTTGGAATCATAGGAAGTGTTTGAAGAGACCACTTCTTCCATGAAGATTCATAGGTTTCAGGCGAAACAAGTTCACATAAGTGTCCCACCGCCCATGTCATATAAGCTCCGTCAGGAAAGTCCGGGTTTGGTTTTATGTACAAATATCCTTGTTTTTTTTCAGTTGGGTAAGGCGCTGCAAGGCGCGTTCCCTGGTCTGGCTTTTCGGCGATAATACAAACGGCCAATCGTAACATCCCTCTCTCTAAAAAATACGCTAGCTATTAGTATAGCGTACAAGTGATCGTATCGGATAGTATTAACCTTGTTTTGATGAATGGCCTGCTCCATTTAATTCAAAGTGAGTTTGTTTAAGAATGGCCGTTTTCTCAGGTAGACTCTTTTTGCCAACACCTTTCTTAACTGTTTTGCGATTCGTTAATCCGTAAACAATACTATTAATTGCGAGAATGGATAGTGCAAAAGCAGATACTGGTGCTAGAACCATCCAAGGAAACGACTGGGCATACTGGAAGTTTTGAGCGATCAAACCGGCCCACTCATTCGTCATCGAAAAGGATTCCGTTGTCGTCTCGCCTGTTTTAAAATCAACATCCATCACCCTTACATCCGTGCCTCCGATAAAAACATTTAATAGTCCTAGATGGGCAAATATAATGAGTACTTGACCTACCTGCTGCACAAATAGAAGCAATAACTTCGGATACATAAAAGGGGCTAGATGTTTTCTTAAAAGATGAAACCTACTTCCTCCCAATACTTTTGCACTATCTATAAACTCGTTTGTAGATATGGAATCCAATTCATTTTGTACATAAAGAGCTAAAACAGGAATGCTAATACCAATCAATATCAACATTGGAAAAATGATTTTCGTAGAAACATCATAGCTCCAACTAAACGTTAATATGACAGGTGCGATAAGGATATAAGTAAAAATCGTAACAGGGGCATAATGAAACACGTTCGAAAGGCCACCAAATAAATTTCTTAATGAAAAAGGCATACGATAAAGCAAATAGCCAAACATACATGAAAAGACGACTCTAAAAAAGGCAACGATAAGGGATAACCCAATCGTATATTTAGCACCTTCTATTAGTTTAAATACAAACGAATTGCCGTCAAGATCACTTCCAAGTGGAAAGTTGAGCGAAGGAGCAAATGGTGCTAATGCCATAACATTTCCATTTTTATCATAAAGCATTTTATCAGGATGAACTTCTAAACTGTAAAAACTGTAAAAGTAACTACTTAGTGATAGGAGTAATAAAAAAACAACACCGAAGACAAAAGGGCCATTTCGTAAAAGTGAATCTTTTCTCATATTGCCCCCTCTCGCTTTGCCGTCCATCGTTTAATCAACCATTCAATTGAGGTAAAAAGAATAAAAGATGGTAAAAAAATCATATATAGAGAAAGCGTCACTATTTCTGTATTGACGGCTCCATGTTTGTAAATGAACATCATTAAACCATTCATGTCAAAAATCAACTCAAGCATAAGCAAGTTCGCTAGAGCAAGGAGAAAAATCCCTTTAAAATGGTGAAATAATGACACCATTGCATTCCGAAACATGTGTACTAGTAGAATTGTAAAGTGATCAATTCCTTTACCTTTTGCCAGTACAACATAGGGCTTTACTTCTTCTTCTTCATAGGAGAGTAATAAGTATTTATAAATGTAAACAGAAGGAAGTAAAGATAGAATTAGAATCGGTAAAACGATTGCATTTTCATTAAACCCGCTTGTTACATTGAATAGAAGAAGATCTGTCTGTTTATAAATCCAAATCACACCTAACTGAGCAAGTAAGATAACGAATATATCAGGTAAGGATTCAATAAGAAAGAAAAAGCCTTTTAGATAACCTCTCATTCGTTTCGGAAACACCATGGTTACAATCGTGAGTACTATCGCTGCACACACAGAGATGATTAAGGATCCGACTAAGTAAGACATAGAAAGTTTATAGGCATGCCACAAATCAGGAAATAATGGTACATTTCTTCCTCTTGTGTAATAGTCAAGCATATTTCCGTTAAACAATACCTTGATTGTATGAACAAGTTGATTTACATAAGCTTCCACGTTAAATACGATGGTATCATATAAAAAAAGCGTGTTTGATAGCGTTTTTTGATCAATCATCTTCAATATTTCAAGTTGGCTCTTCATATTAAAAAAGAGGTAAGGTAAGGATCCTATTAATAGAATCCCCAGTGATGTTAACAGAAATTGAGAAACAGAGCGCCAAACAAATGATTTAAATACCATTTATGTAACCAATCAATTCATAAATTGAAGTATTTCGATCTGATTCCCCGACGGATCTTCTATCACAAAAAACAAACCCGGTGGACAAGGTTCTGGCTCTTCCGATAAAATCGATACTTCTTTATCTTTAAACCACTGAAAATCTTGATGGATATTATCTGATTGAATCGCTATCAGAACGCTGTTTTTTACAGTTTCTTGAGACTCTTCTTCGAGAACGATCGGAATCGACTCATGTTGAAGACTCACAATGTTCGGTCCGTACTCTTTTGAAATTTTAAAATCTAGTACTCCAGTGTAAAACGCTAAAGATTCTTTCATATTCGACACTTTGATTGTTATGACACACACGTTATTTAACAAGAGAACTCCTCCTTTTTACTTATCTCTACAAAATTCCATAAAAAGGATACTTATCCTCTTTTTTTATAATAAATAATAAAAAGCTTCCAATTAACTGCTACATGGCAGCATATTGGAAGCTAAGTCTACACAAGAACGCTTTTCTCGATTTCTCTCATTTGATAAAAATATCCCTTACTCTTCATCAATTCTTTGTACGTACCACTTTCAACAATTTCACCTGAATCCATCACGATAATTTGATCCATCTTTTCAAGATTGTTCAGTCGATGACTGACCAAAAGAAGCGTATCTTCTTTGGCTCGATCAAATAAATGGTTAAGGATTAATCTTTCTGTCAAAAGATCTACCGAGGAAGTTGGCTCGTCTAATAACCAGACACGCTTTCCTTTTAACAGAGCTCTTGCAATGGCAAGACGCTGCTGTTCCCCACCGGATAGGTTGGCACCCTTTTCATGAACTTCGTAATCAAGAGAAAGATGATGGAGTTGAACAATAGCAAGGATATTCGTTAACTGTTCGTCGGTTAACGTCTCTCCGGCGAGTTTCAAGTTGTCACGAATAGAGCCTGAGAAAAAATGGTTTTGTTGAAGGACAACATTTGTTTCTGACCAAATTTGCTCCTGTGATAGCGTTTGAGTCGAATCACCATTCACTTCTAGTCCCCCGCTCTCATAGAACTTAAGGAAAAGTTGTAAAAGCGTTGACTTACCAGAACCACTAGGCCCAACGATCGCCGTTTTCCCCCCTACTGGGATATGAACGGATACATGTTTCAGTGCTTTTCTTTCTTCACCTGGATATGAGAAAGTTACATTTTTCGCTAATAGCGAAAATGGTTTATCTTCTGAAAGCTTTACTGTTTGCTTTATGTTATTCGAAGTGACAGCTTGTACATCTGAAAGTCTTTTGGATGCTACGATGCTATCTTGTAAATAAGCTGGCACGATCGCCATCGGCACCGCATTCTCAAACGACGTTAAGGAGATAAGGACAAGCATGGCGAGAAATACTCCATCCAATTCTCCAGTTGTCACAAGATAGGCCCCCACCACTATGACACACCATGTGACAAATAAAGAGATAAATGAGTTAACCGCCTGATGAAAAACTTCCGCCTTACTTTCTTTACTTTCTGCCTTCAAAGTAGCGCTTGATTTTGCTTCCAACTCTTCTTTCCTCTTAGCGGTTTCTCTCATGATTTTCAAATCACGATAGCCATTGAAGAACTCAGCCGAATCAGCTGCAAATTCTCCTCTCAGTGCACGAACGGCCTGATCTTTTTTTCGAATACGCCACGCGAAGTAACCAGGAATTATTATCCCAGTAAGAAAAACACCTAACAGCATTAAACCGGCAATTTTAATTGAAAAGAATAATGTAAACCAAATGGTAACAAGGAAAATAAGAATAAATACGATCGGTGGGTACAAGACACGCAAATAAAAATGCTGAAGCCGATCAATATCTCCTACGATTCGCCCTAGCAATTCTCCATTTCGGTGTTTCTGAGTTAAGCTCGCTGCAACTGGTTCAAGCTTTTTATAAAATGATACGCGCATGTTGCTTAAGATTGAAAATGTGGCGCGGTGAGAATAAATTCTTTCAAAGTAACGGCCTACTGCACGAGCAAGTCCGAAAAATTTCACGACAGCTGTTAAGATGGCTAATGCGAAAACAGGTAGCGACAATGCTGCCTTAGAAATTAAGTAGCCACTTGCAGCAAAAAGAGCAACAGCTGTTATACCAGCAATAAAGCCAAATAAGATGGAAAGAAGGATATCTTTTTTCTCGGTCAGCATTTCACGCCAAACAAATGCTATTTCTCTCATAAGGTTACCTCCTCTGTTTGAACATTTACCATCTCCCGGTATAATTCACTTGACTCATAAAGTGCTTTGTCAGTGCCTTCAGCCATCATCTTTCCTTGATCGAGCACAATGATATGGTCGGCTTTTCGAATGGTATGAAGTCGATGCGCCACTGTAATCATTGTAGCGTTTTGAGATAATGAATTCATCGCTGATTGAAGTACTTTCTCTGTATATAAATCAAGTCCGGTTGTTGGCTCATCAAACAAAATGACATTTGGCTTCTTTAAAAAAGCACGTGCCAGTGCCAGACGCTGTTTTTCTCCTCCAGATAAACCGCGACCCGATTCACCAATGATCGTTTCATAACCTTGTTCTAGTGTAGCAACAAATGCTGATATACCAGCTTTTACCGCTGCATCTTCAATTTCAGATTGGCTAGCATTCTTTGATCCGATACGTATGTTATCAGCTATCGTCCCTGTAAATATATACGGATGCTGAGAGATATAGCTAACCTGTGAAAACCAACTACCTTCATTTAAACTTGTCATGGAATGATCATCGACCGCAATCTCACCTTGTTGTGGTGGTAGCAACCCGGCAATCATATGCAAAAACGTTGACTTACCAGACCCGCTTCGCCCGATTACCGCTACCTGACGATAAGGTTCAATAGTTATATTTAGAGATGATAAAGAGAAACCACTGTCTTTATACTGATAAGAAACGTCTTTTAAAGCAATCTTTGGTGGAGTTTTTCTATTTTCAATAAACCGATCTCCCCATGTCACTTCCTCGCTCTCACGACCTAGTTCTTCACTTACCTTTTTCATTGCGCTCATACTCCCTCTCCCAGTATGAAATGCACTGCCTAGTTCTTTTAATGAAAGGTAGAATTCTGGAGCAAGGATAAGAAGAAAAAATGCCGTTGCAAAAGACATGCTGTTAAACACAATGAGACGAAGACCGATTTCAAGCGCAATAATGCCGATGCTTAGCATAGAAATTAACTCAAGCATTAAAGAGGAAACGAAAGCAACTTTTAATACTTCAATTGTAGCGTCACGGTAGTTTAAGCTACTTTCTTTAATAATGTTTCGGTATTTTTTTGACTGCCGAAACAAATTTAACGTAGTCAATCCTTGGATCGTATCTAAAAAGCGTCCAGAAAAAACAGTCATTTGTTCAAGCTTCTCTTCAGATTTTTTCTGAGTACGTATCCCAATAATTATATAAAATATTGGAATGAATGGTGCTGTTACCATCATGATTAGTCCTGTTTCGAGATGCTGAGTAGAAACAGCAACTAAAATAAAAATTGGGATCACGGCTGTTTTGAACACTTGTGGAATGTATTTACTATAATAAGCATCGATCTCATCAACTGCATCAAGCAAGACGCTCACCTTCTGACCAGATTGCCCTTGATGAGAAGTTAGTAGCGCTTCCCGCGAAAATTTGTCTAATAGCGCTTTACGAATTCTTTGTTTTACTGTAGCAGCCATCTTTACTCCTGCTCTGCCCATTAAGTAAGATAAGAATGGTCGCAACATCAACACAAGTAACAAACTAATAAGAAAAGGCACGTTTTCTTCAAAGGCTGTTTTATCAACAAAAACGTTGTTTACAATTTCTACTGTAAGAAAGGCCTGTGCAATAATTGAAGCACCTATTAAAAGCGCGCCTAAAATCATCAAGAGGTGCGTAATTTTAAAATCTGAACCATATGCTTTAAGCTCGTTCTTCACCTTATCCCCACCTTCATCTCAATCACAAACGCACGTTTGTGAAATACTTCACATTAAGCGTTATGTTAATTGTACGACTTATCTAAGTAAGAATCAAATACTTTGCTGATTTCGATTTGACAATTAAATGAATGGGGATTAGCCATTATGATTTCCCTCTCTTCTTTATGTATTTGCTATAATAAAAGAAGTGAATAATGAAATGGAGGATTCGCGTGGAACAGGAACCAGAGTACGGAAAGACACGTAAAGAGACGCATAACCAGAATAAAGTAAAAAAACTATTTACGCGCATAAGGTTGCCTGTACAGTCTTTTTTTAATGCGAGTTGGAAAGGCGCTTCCTATGGTGCCACATTAATCACAATGCTTCTAATCTTCGCCATCGGTTTTGATTTTCATACTGGACTCGGAAAATTAGTAGATCTCTTTCTTTTCTTTCTAATAGCTATTATTGGAACATGGGTAGCCGTGAAAATGGGAGAATGGTTTATAAAAAGAGTTAAAAAACTTCCTACTCTTTTCATCGCTAGTTTAGGTATTTCCCTTACAATCACGATTTACACGTTAGATCAATTTCGCAGTCTTGAGAACATTCTCCCCCTTGCCTATCTCTTAGTTGCTATTGGCGTTATTACTGGAGTACTGTTTGGATACCCGCTAACTACTGGATTGAAGAAACCACTTTCAATCATCATGCTACTTTTAGGGGTTTTCGTAACAGGCATTTTTTGTTACTGGCTATTTACCCCTGGTACCATGGATGAGCGCCTCGCCAACACCGTTGAGCCATTTTCCACCGTCAGTCAAAACCCATCGGAATATGGTGCGCTTGAAGTAAATACGTTTACATACGGAAGTGGAACTGATAAGCAACGAGACGAATTCGGTAATGAAGTCGACCTCCAAACAAGGTCCGTTAATGCTTCAAGCATGATTGGAGAATGGTCTAAAGAACGGGAATGGTTTTGGGGTTTTAAAGATGCTAACGTTCCACTAAATGGCCGTGTATTTATGCCAGAAGGTGAAGGTCCTTTCCCACTCGTTCTTATCGTACATGGAAATCATAAAATGGAAGATTTTTCAGATCAAGGCTACAATTATTTAGGAGAGCTGCTTGCAAGTAGAGGGTTTTTAACCATATCAGTTGATGAAAATTTCTTCAACTCTTCTTGGTCAGGCGGTGTATCAGGAGATATTAATGGCCGAGCCTGGTTATTACTAAAACACATTGAAGAAATTGAATCGTTATCGACACAACAAGATACCCAATTTTTCAATAAAGTTGATATGGATCACATTGCGTTAATTGGTCACTCTCGCGGGGGGCAAGCAGCTATCCTTGCGACAAAATTCAATGAACTCGATCGCTATCCAAACAATGCTAACATGCGTTTTGACTTTAACTACAAGATTGAAACCGTAATTGCACTGGCTCCAACCGATTATCAAACTCTCTCTGATCGTAAAATTGAAGTTGATGATGTAAATTACTTATTACTTGGTGGTTCTTATGATAGTGACTTATCTGAATTTGAAGGAGATCGCCAATATAACGGTATTCAATTAACAGGTAGCGAAAATGCGATGAAATCGTCTCTTTATATTGATGGTGCTAATCATGGACAATTTAACACCACCTGGGGAGAAAATGATACGTACTTCCCTTTTACATTACTATTAAATAAACAGCCTTTACTTGAAGGCGATGAGCAGCGTCAGATTGCAAGCACTTACGTATCCGGTTTTCTAGAGGCAACTCTTCATGAAGATGATCGTTATCAGCCAATGTTTGAGGATTACCGCTATGCACTTGAGTGGTTACCCAAGACAACTTATATTAGTAAATACGAAGATCCGTCCTACCATATATTCAGTGACTTTGAGGAAGATGTGAACGTGCTAACCGCAACATCACCTTTTATTGATATAGAAGCCAATAGCTTTATTCAGTGGTATGAAGGGGAACTTGAATTTCGTAGAGATAAGGAAAGAGGAACTCACGGTGTGTTTTTGAAATGGGATCAATCCTATTCAAAAAATGCATCTTACTCACTAGATCTCACGAAACCGTTACAAGATCCATATCATTTCACACCGAATAGCGCACTAACATTTACTGCAGCAAACGTATCGGAAGCAGAAGATCAACAGCCGGTTGATTTTAGGGTAACTGTAAGCTCAGCCAACGGTGAGTCATCCAGCGTATTGTTAAGTGATATTATGCCAATGCACGGGGCACTCCCTATTCAGCATACGAAAACAAATTTTTTTGAAGAACGGCGTTACGGTGAACCTACCGAACCCGTACTCCAAACGTTTAACATTCCGATACAACTTTTCAAGAAGGAAAACAGATTTGTGAAGCTAGATGAGATCGACTCCATCACGTTTGAGTTTAACGCCTCTCCAAAAGGAAAGATTTTTCTTGATCAAATCGGTGTAAACCAACCAAACTAAAAAAGCTTTTCCTCATACTATTGAGGAAAAGCTTTTTTGTGTTACGAAATTTTACAAGAAGACTGTCCACGCTTAGCAAGATAACTTTGGTGATATTCGTCTGCACGATAAAATGAAGTGATCGGAACAATTTGAGTAACAACATGTTTCTTAAAACGCCCTGAACGCTCAAGATTTTCTTTTGCAATTAATGCAATTTCTGCCTGCTCATTAGAATGGAAAAAGATCGCTGAGCGATAGCGGGTTCCGATATCTTCTCCCTGTTTATTTAAAGAAGTTGGGTTATGATTTTCAAAAAACACTTCCACGAGCTCTTCATAAGAAATGAGGGAAGGATCGTATTCAACTTGCACGGATTCTGCATGACCTGTTAACTCAGAATAAACATCTTCATACGTAGGGTTAATTGTTTCACCACCAGTAAATCCTGCTGTTGTCGAAATAACGCCGTTTAATTGTTGAAATAGTGCTTCTACACCCCAAAAGCACCCTGCTGCAAATGTTGCTTGCTCCACTTTGACCACTCCGTTTCCAGTTATCGTATTGATTTTTTCAGATCGATCATATATGTTTTCCAGTTCATTTAGTGTTAACATATAAAGCTGTTTGGCACCCTTCTTATAGATTCCTTTTTGGAGAAGGGTCTTAATAAGTTGCTGTTTTCTAGTTTCGTTATCCATTAGTGTATGCAAGATCGTTCACTCCCTCTACTAAAACAATTTTCCAGATGAGGATGCATACAAAAAACCCTCATCTGCCCGAACAGAAGAGGGTTTGGATATACCGAGCCTCTTCTCATTTTCCGACTTTCGCCGCAGGAATTGGCACGGTTCCGCATGAACAAAATGTTCATTGGTCCGTTGCCGAGGTATCTAAGGGCCAGTCCCTCCACCTCTCTGAATAAGAAGATCCTTTAAACAAAGGATTATTAAGTTAATCTCAATAATAAATGGTATTAAAACAGTTGTCAATAGAAAAGTGCTCAAGCTAAATCACAAAAGAAATAATAAAATATCCTACTGCAGCCGTCCCTGCTGCAATAAGTGCAGGAGTTAGTTTAAATTTAGCATATGTCATCGGGTTTAACTTTAAAATTCTCGCTATTGTATTCGTATTATCACTTAACGGTGAAGAAAAAGCTCCAAATGTACCGCTCGCAAATACGGCTCCAATGACGAGAGGAAGATCGGTTCCGGTTGAATGACCAAGCGAAATACCAAGCGGCATTAAAATCCCCCAAGTTCCCCACGACGAACCAATGAAATAAGAAATAAACGCACCAACAAGAAACAAAACAGGCGGAACGAATAACGATGGAATCCAATCAAGATTAGATGTGACAAATGTTGAAAATCCAAGCGCTTCAGTTGAGGCAGCGAGCCCCCACACAACCGTTAACAATATGATCACCGGCATCATTTCATTTCCTCCTTCAATAAAGAAAGTCACGAGTTCCTTTAAGGAGAAACGCTGGAATAAATAAAAAAGGAATGTAAGTAGCACCGTTGTTAATAGAGCAAATACCATGGCATCAAGCACATCCGCCTCAATGAATGCTTGAAGTAAGGAGGTAAAGCCTTTTTCATACCCACTCCAATACGTAAGAAAAAGAGTTAACAGTATGACTCCTCCAAGCGGCAGTAATAAGTTGAACGGCTTTTTTGGAAGGTCTTTTGCTACGGCTGGATGACAGTCCTCCCACTGATCATCTAGCTCCTTCTCTTGATTCCCTGCATCAGTCGCTTGTTTTTTGCTGTGATGAAAAAAGCTTAAATAAAAGCCGATTAGAATGATACTGATGGAAAAAAAGTTATACGGAATACTTTGAAGAAAATAACGATAACCATCACCTTCAATGCCTTCCGCTTTTAAAGAAAGCTGAACAACAGACGACATGTATCCAACAAAAGCAGTCGCAATTGGCATCAATACAATCACTGGAGTGGCAGTCGTCTCGATCACAAATCCAAGTTCCTGAGGCGTGATTTTCACTTTATTTAGAAGAGCTTTCATGATTGGTGCTACTGTTACAATGCGAAAGCTCGGAGCGCTAAAGGTTCCAATTGTCGAGATCCAAGTAAGAAACAATGCTCCTTTTTTTGTATTGATTTTCGAAGATGCTAGATGAACAAACCCTTTAATTCCACCTGTATATTTCATTAATCCAATTAATCCGGTAAACATATAGAGAAAAAGAACGATTTTAACGTTATTCTCATCTTTAAGACCACTCATGATAAACTCATAAAACTGCTGTAAACCACTAATGACGCCCGGTTTATAAATAAATGAGGCCGTTAACAGTCCTGCTGTAAGACCTGGAATCACTAGCTTAGTTTTCATCGCAACCATTATCACTACGATAAAAGGGAACACAGATAACCAGTCCAATAAGTTCGCCCTCCTTCTGCTCTAGTTTGCACGCTAGAAGACGACCTATACAAAAACAAAAAAGCCAGAGCCTGGGCCCTGACTATTTCTTACGTAATGCGCTATTGTATTTTAACCTGTTAATAGACGAAGCACCAATCCCAAACATAGCAGTTCGTAATTCAAATTCAATTCGTTTCAATTGTTCTGAGAGCGCTTCTTCAGTTTCATTTACGGCATTTTCAAGTAATGCCCTTCCAAATCCAGAAACATCTGCACCGAGGGCGATCGCTTTCGCTGCGTCCACACCGTTTTTTAGCCCTCCACTTGCAATCATTGGTACATCAGGGTGCTGCTTTCGCACATCAATGATGCAATCTGCGGTTGGGTTCCCCCAATCCTCAAAAGCCTTCGCAGCTTGCCTGCGCATCGTTTGATGAGAACGATAGCTTTCAACTTGAATCCAGGACGTTCCGCCCGCCCCTGCGACATCGATAAAGCTGGCCCCCGCACTAATCAGGCGCTGAGCTGTCTTCGCATCAATCCCCATACCAACTTCTTTAATCCCAAGCGGAACGGGAATCGCCTTTGCTACTTCACGAATTTTAACAATTAAATCCTGGAAATCTGTGTCGCCTTCTGGTTGAAACACTTCCTGTAGTGGATTTAAATGAAGCAACAGCGCATCAGCTTGAATTAAATCAATGGCTCGCTTACATTCTTCAATGGTAAAACCGTAATTAAGTTGTACAGCCCCAATATTAGCTAGGACCGGGATGGTTGGTGCGTATTTTCTCACATCAAAGGAGTATACGGATTTGGATTCTTGAATCGCTGCACGCATCGATCCTACTCCAAGTGCCCACCCATGTGCTTCAGCAGCTTTGGCAAGACGCTTATTTATTTCCCATGCTCGTTCAGTGCCGCCGGTCATTGAGCTTATAAGAAATGGCGTGTTTAATTTTTTATTTAGAAAAGAAGTAGAGATATCCACTTCATCATAAGCAATCTCAGGTAATGGATTGTGTTTAAAACGATAGCGTTCTAGTCCTGTCGTTAATCCTGCCCCTTCAACTTCTTCTGTAAGACAGATGTCGATATGCTCGTTTTTTCGTTTTTCGGTTTGCTCAAACCCCAAATGTTCCAATGGAATTCCCCCTGCGCTGCTCTTTTTTCAACTGTTTACTTAGTAATGGTTTTAACCTGAGTCGATTGTACCGTTGAATCAGGATAAATGGAAGATTAACAATTAGTGCGTACCCAACCATAGCGAACCCAATATTCATTGGATTCCATAAAAAAAACAAAATGGAAGGCGGGATTAGGAGCCAGTGGGTCACTTCTGCACGTCTTGTCTCAACAATAAATTTCGTAAGATAGGATGAGCTAAGTGTCTTTAACTCTTTCTTTCGAAAGCCACCTTTAAACACGTCTCCCCCATCAGGAAGTATGGTTTTCCATTTACGTATTCGTAAGCCTTCATAGAAATTTAGTTCCTTTTTGTTGCTCTCTAACCCAGTTTTTTTTGATTCGTAAAAGGAATCTGGCAAACGAAGGCAAATATAAGAGATAGATACATGAATAATCAGCCATGCAAAAATATTCACTAAGATTAATTCTAGGACGGTTAAGTGGATAACGTGCATATGCATACCTCACTTCAACATTGTTTAACCTATCCATTTTTAGGTAATTAACAAGAAAGCATACTAAACACTTTAACAGCGTTATGATTCCTTTACAAAGGTTATACCTAAACTATACAATGACAGTGTACAAAAGTCGATTCATGACGCTAATTTGATGAAGGAGGAGAAGGAATGAGCAAAAAAACAATCGTAATTGGGGCTGGCCTTGGTGGACTTTCAGCCGCTATTCGCCTCGCTGCAGATGGACACAAAGTAACTGTACTTGAAAAAAACGAACGAGCTGGTGGTAAGTTAAACAAACGTTCCGGTCAAGGATTTAAGTTTGATACAGGACCTTCCATCCTCACAATGCCCTGGGTGCTCGAGAAACTGTTCAAAAGTGCGAAGCGAAATGTAAACGATTATATGACGATTAAGCGAATTGAACCTCAGTGGAGAACTTTTTTTGAAGACGGTGCACAAATTGATGTTACGAGTGACATCGCGGTCATGTTATCTGAGGTACATAAACGCTCAGAGAAAGATTATTCCAACTTCCTATCCTACTTAGATTATTGCAAAACTATGTTTGACCTGAGTCTTAAAAGTTTTTACAAGAAAAGTTTATCAGGCATTCAAGATTTGCAAAAGCTTCACTCATTTAAAGATCTTCTCACAATGGATCCGATGAAATCAATGAATCAGGCTACAGAAAAGTATCTTGATGATAAGCATCTTCAACAGCTTTTCAACTTCTTCATTATGTATATAGGTTCTTCGCCTTATCATTCTCCTGCTATCCTATCACAGCTTGTGTACGTCCAACTTGGTCTAGGAATCTATTATGTTGAAGGCGGGATGTACAACATAGCAGAAGGAATGCTAAAGCTTCTCGATGAACTAGGTGTCGACGTTCAAGTGAATACAGAGGTAGCTGAGATTCTTACTGTAAACAAAAAAGCCGCTGGCGTAAAGCTTGCAAATGGAACAACGATGGAAGCTGATTTAATTGTCAGCAACCTTGAAGGAATTCCTGCACATGAGACGCTTTTAAAAGGCGAACCTGGAGCAGAAAAAGTGAAAAAAGATCTCCAAAAATATACACCGACTGTATCAGGTCTTGTTCTGTTACTTGGAGTTAATAAAACATTCGATCAGCTGCAACATCACAATTTCTTTTTCTCGAAAGATCCAGAGCTTGAATTCAAACAAATCTTTGATGAAGGTGTTCCTGCTGACGATCCAACTGTTTACATTGGCGTCTCTTCAAAATCAGATCCGACACAAGCACCTTCTGGAAAAGAAAATTTATTTGTGTTAACGCATGTCCCTCCACTTCAGCCTGGCGAGAGCTTTGAAAAACATCGCGGTAGATACCGCGAAATTGTGCTTGATAAGTTAGAAAGAATGGGCATGACAGGTCTTCGTGAATCGATCGAATTCGAATATCAGTTTATACCGGATGATATTAAAAATTTATATGGATCTAATGGAGGATCGATTTACGGAGTTGCTACCGATCGTAAAGTGAACGGAGGATTTAAAATCCCATCTAGAAGTACGTTGATTGATAACCTCTACTTTGTAGGTGGTTCGACACATCCAGGCGGTGGGGTACCGATGGTCACACTCTCAGGACAGTTAACTGCAGACTTAATTGCGGAGGATCAGAAATTGAAAGATGAGCAAACTGGCTAAGAAAGGACCTTCGCAGCATGAATTGGGATAATATTATTTTTCGACTTTTTATTTTTTGGTACTGCTGCGGGTTGATCCTAGTAGGATTCGACCTGCTTCCCCCATTTCTTAATTGGGCAAATGCCTTTTTCCTCATACTTTGTGGAATACTAGGCAGCATCTATTTTATACGTACTTTCGGATCTTTATGGGGGCTATCTTTTGCCTCCTTTATCTTTGTGATTAGTATGTTGGCAGAAGGTCTTGGCGTACATTACGGACTTATCTTCGGCCAATATGTTTATTCAGGTGATTTTGGTTTTAAAATTGCTGAGGTTCCAATCGGCATTGGCTTTGCATGGATTATGGTGATCGCCGTCACGCATGTTTTAGCTATGCAAATCATCGAAAAAATGAAAGAAAGCTATATAAAATGGATCGTTTATGCTCTAACAGGCGCGCTCATTGCGGTTTTAATTGATTTAATCATTGATCCCGTCGCTTATTTAGTAAAAGGCTACTGGGGTTGGGAGGGAAATGGCGTTTATTATAACGTTCCTTTCCAAAATTTCACTGGATGGTTTTGGGTGTCTCTCTTTTTCCATCTTTTACTCTACCCTCTTTATGTGCGGAATAAAGTGCCTGATCAAGCTTCTTTCCACGTATGGAAACACCGAATGGCAATGTTGTTTGGATTGGTAATGGGGATGTTTATTTTCTTAGCATTGCTTGACGGACTCTGGCTTGCTTGTTTACTAACATCTATTCCGACACTGTTTCTTTTACTAACCTATAAGAAGAAAATAAATCAGCAAAATGCTACAGTCGAAGAGGTGACTGTCTAATGATACTTATTTATACTTGTATTCTTGGTGTATTTCTTCTTTGGACGATCATTAATTCGCTATTCATGCCACGCCTTCAAGGGACGGGGGACGAGAATGGGCTAGTATCCATTCTTGTCCCCCTTCGTGATGAGGAACGTAACGTAAGTGAGCTTGTCCAAAGTTTAAAAAAGCTGACGTATCAAAACATTGAAGTTCTCCTTCTGGATGATCACTCTACGGATCAAACGCTGGATTTACTTTTTAAATATACAAAAAACGATCAGCGCTTTACCATTATACAAGGGAAAGATCTTCCTGAAGGATGGACTGGTAAAGTATACGCTTGTCATCAGCTTAGTGAACGTGCGAAAGGAGACTATTTGCTTTTTCATGATGCTGACTTACGTTTGTCGCCTAATGCCATTCAAGCAGCACTCTCTCTTATGATAAAGCGTAGGGCTTCTATGTTAACAGGTTTCCCTGCATTTCCAGTCAGCCTTTTTCTCGAAAAGCTACTTGTACCACTTCAACATTTTGTTGTTCATTTCCATCTTCCAATAGCTCCAGCAAACGGAACAATGCTCCCCTCCTTCACCGCAGCTCATGGGGCATTTATTATGGTGCATCAGGAAGCATACAAGCAGGTTGGTGGTCATGCGAGCATTCAAGAAACGCTACTTGATGACATTGATTTAGCAAAAGCATTTAAGAAAAAAGGACGTAAGGTGCTCCTTGCGAATATTACGAACATGGTCACGTGCTACATGTATCAAACAAATCGAGAAGTATGGGAAGGTTTCACGAAAAATTTATTCCCAGGTCTTGGACGCTCTAGGTTTCTAATAATAATGCTATTTATTTTTTACGGTCTCTTTTATGTCGGCCCGCTTGTTCTACTACCGATTGGACTTTATACCTTTATGACAGACTCACTTCAACTCACTTTATTTATCCCCTACCTGCTTATCGTTTTACAAAAACTATGGATTGATAGGAGAACGAATCAGAAAATGACGCTAGCATTTCTCATGCCACTTAGCGCTATTGCATTTATGACGCTTCTGATCCATTCAATGCGAACAGGCTTAAAACAGAAGGGGTATGTTTGGAAAGGAAGAACTTACTCATGAAAACAATCGCGATTATCGGGGCTGGACTCGGTGGACTGTCTGCCTCGATTAAACTAGCAAGCAAAGGATACGATGTACATGTTTTTGAAAAAAATACTTATACAGGTGGAAAAATGATGCCCGTTAAAATAGGAACACATCATTTTGATTTTGGTCCAAACACGATGACGATGCCTGAAGTGTTTGATTCTATTTTTGAAGAAGCAGACCTTAACCCTAGAAATTATTACAGCTGGATAAAACTCGATCATCATACAAAAAACGTGGATCATGATGGACAATCTTTTATGATGAGTACCGATGATACATATATGAAAACCCAACTACATAAGATTGATCCGTTTGCTGCTGAGAACTATCACGCCTATTTAAAGGAAATCGAGCGACTCTATTATTTATCTAAGAACTCGTTCTTTCCGAGAATGTTTACGAAATGGCAGGATTACTTGTCTCCCGGTCTCTTTAACGCTGTGGTGCAGGTGCGGCCACTAGAAAAAATGAACCATTTTCACGAACGCTATTTTAAGCACCCGCTCTTATTAAAAGCCTTTAATCGTTATTCGACGTATATAGGTTCATCCCCCTATCAAGCACCTGCAACATTTGCGATGATTGGCTATCTTGAAATGGTACAAGGAGTCTATTATGTAAAGGGCGGAAACACTAAGCTTGCAAAAAGTCTTGAAATGGCAGCGAAGGATCTAGGCGTTACTTTTTACCTTAATTCACAGGTAACGAACATACACATTGAGAACAAAAAAGCGCGCCGAATTGATACAGCGACCGCCTCGCTTCAAATCGATCATGTCATTATTAATGGAGACTTGCTTCACGCCTATCCGAACTTAGTAGATGAGAAAAATCGACCATCAATGCCTAACAAGAAAATTGAGCGGTCTTCTCCATCGATTTCAGCTTTTGTGATTATGGCCGGGCTATCAACAAAGTTAAAGAACCTCGAGCACCATCAAGTTTACTTTTCAAAAAATTACGCTCAAGAGTTTGAAACGCTATTTAACGGGCAGTGGCCAGACGATCCGACAATTTACATCTCAAATTCTTCTGTCACGGATCCTTCCGTCTCTCCAGACGGCGATAACCTTTTTATTTTAGTTAACGCACCGCCTTTAACAGACGAAAATCGTATTTCTTTAGAAGACTATAAAGAAAAGGTGTACGATAAATTGGAAAAACACGGACTGTCGATTCGAAAACATCTTGTCGTTGAGAAATTGGTCGGTCCTGAAGAGATTCAGGAGAGGTTTCACGCTTTCCGAGGAGCCTTGTACGGCATTTCCTCTAACTCCTTAAAAAACAGCTTCCTACGTCCTTCGAATCAATCAAAGGACATACCGAATCTCTACTTTGCAGGAGGGAGTACGCATCCAGGAGGCGGATCACCGATGGTCGTAACTAGTGGGAAAAATGTCGCTGAAAAGATTATACAAGAAGATCGTTCTACGGTTTAATAAAGATAAAAAAACGAAGGGAAAGCCGTTTATGGGCTTCCCTTCGTTTTAGACCGTTTTACCCTAACATTCATTCAGCTTTTCACTTTTCCGCCAATTACTTTAATATCACCGATCATTTGGATGTTCTTCCCATCGACTATAACCCCATCTCCGTCATTCACGCATAAAATTCTTGTTCCCGTTCTTTTTGAGTATGCTAGAACCTCTTGTTTAAAGTCATTATTCCAACGATTGTAATGGGGGAGAAATTCAAAATTCACCATCTTTAGTGCATCAGAAGACTCCACACAGTCTGAACCCTTAAAAAGATGAAATAATGCCGTAGACTGACCAAGTTGAACGGCACCGCCACTTACGCCAACAATGATTCCTCCGCTATGATAATAATTCCATAAAACCTGTTCCATTTTGCGATGTTTAATCGCTTTTCTAAACTCAATCGGGTTTCCTGCAGAAAGATGGATAATGTCACATTCCATGAGCTTGTTAATGTTATTTGAAGTAAATTCAGCGTATAAATCAAAAAACACGATATCCGAAATACCGTAATTCTGGTAGTAATCCACTTTTGTACGAAAATACTTTTTATCTTTATCTTGCGTTGATGGAATATAACCAACCTTAATTTTTTCCGTTTCCATTCCATTAAAAAGTAACGAGTCTAATCGTTGATTTTCAGGAGATTCACTAATTTGATCACTATATAAAAACAACTTCCCCATTCGAGGCCTCCATTTTTCTCTTCTACTCTTTATTGTCATACCAGGCTATTCTGTCTCTTGTTCTTACTCTTTAAAATGACAAACTTGAAGTTTATTATCATCCAGATCAAACGATAGCCTATATCCTTAAAAACTACTGAGAAACCTAATAATTCTTCGTACCAATCACTTGATTTCTCAACGTTTTTTACTTTCATGCACAAAGTATCAATTCTCTCAATCATCAACTGACCTCCTACACGAATTCAATTTGTTTTTATATAAGCGTCATCTAGATTTGAAAATCATCTTTCTTATAGACCTGTAATCGATTTCCTTTGTTTTTCTTCTTCATTCTTATCCAGGTATTCAAAAAAACCCAGACGGTTTCCCCAGGGATCTGTGAACGTACCCCATTTAACCGGAACTTCAGCCCTCGAATGTATTTCAAACTTATCTATTTTTAAGTGTTTCATTAATCGATCTCTTTCAGCTGAAATATTAGTAATCCCTAACCGCAGAGAACCATTTCCTTCTGTTACTTCCCCCTCTGCTACTTGTAGCCAGCATCCGGGAATGAGTTCCCATTCCGCAAATCCCTCATGAGGAATAAAATCGGGTTTCTTATTTAAAAAAGTCTCATACCACTTACGCCCCTCTGCCATGTTGGAAACACAAACTTGAGTAGTCATTTCAAAAACCATTTCACTACCTCCTAAATGATGTTTATTAAATCTTCCATATTCTAGAGAGAATCCCTTTAATTATAAAAAAATCAAGGCATCGAACTTGTAACAAAGTAGATCCCAACTGTAACTCCAATCAGTACTATCAGAAGGTAACTTGAAGCCAACAATGATACTTTTATTAACAACTGCCCATTTAACTGTTTTTGTACAATAAAACCTATGGCAACTAAAATAGCCCAAAACACAACACCAAAAAATGAGAATAAATATACAGAGTTCATTACCCAAAGAAATAGGATAACTGTATGTAATACTAATAAAATCCAGGCGGATATTTTCATTTCTCTCGGCTCCTCAAAATTTATAAAAAATCACATTTTACTTATACCAGAAATTAATATCCATAATAGACAAATCGGTAGTGATAAGGTAAGAGTAGTAAGCGCAACCCTTGTAAAACTAAATTTCAATAAATAAATTAAAGAAGTAATTATTCCAACCAACGGTATTCCAAGCCATATAATATTTTGTAGTAACGAACTCCGAGAACCCATAACTCCAATAAAATTAGTAAAAAACATGAAATACCATATGATTTGCAAAATCAATGCTAGCTTTACACTTAAACTTGCTTTCGCTTTAATCATAATCCCCTCCCTATTCCAGCATGTAGCCCACTTGATGAAAAAAAGCCATCCATGACAGAGTCATATGATAGCTTTTTCCTCTTATACAATCCCACATCTCTTTCAATCTCTCCACTGATTAACATGTAATTGCTTGATTAAATTAGTCCTTGTTTCTTTAAGGTTCTGCTTCTCCCTGGTATTGTCAATTTCTGCTTCGTTATAAAATGGTTGACCAGGAAACCTTGGAATCAAATGCATATGATAATGACCTAAATCGGTGAACTACTCCCACCACTTACCACCCTTACGAGTTGCTTGAAGTGGGGGCTTCTTGGGTAATCGCCACTCTTATCAGCTGACGAAATTGACCAAGCTAACCCTCTTGTTCCAAAAGTTTATCTTTTGATTAGGCACTTGCTAATAAGCGAATGCCTTCTTTTTTGATATTAAGTGCTGAATTGTAATCTCTATCGATATTTAGACCACAAGTGCACTGATAAGTTCGCTCTGATAGTTTGATTTCTTTTACCGAACCACATTTCGAACAAGTTTTTGTGGATGGGAACCATTTATCTATTTTGATAAGTTGTTTCCCTTGTTCGTTTAGTTTGTATTGTAAGAAAGAGGTGAACATTCCCCAACCATTATCAGTAACACTTTTTCCAAACTTTAATGCTTGCGACATCCTTTTCATATCCAAATCTTCCATCACTACAGCGTCAAAATGAGTCACTAATTTTTTTGATGTATGGTGAAGAAAGTTTTTACGTTGATTGGCGACTTTCTCTTGGATTTTGGCAACTCTGATGCGTTGCTTATTCCAATTCGAAGAGCCTTTCTTTTTTCGAGAAAGTTTGCGCTGTTCTTTTGCTAATTTATCAAGCATTTGGCGATAAAATTTAGGGTAATTGGCTTTCTCACCCTCACTATCAACAAACAACCCATCCATCGCAAAATCTAACCCAATTACTTCTTTGATTTCTTTGGTTTCGATTTCCTTCTCATACTCTGTCAGAATAGAAAGATAGTATTTTCCTGATGCCGTGATCGATAGGGTGCAAGATTTGATTTTGTGCACGAAAGGAATTTCTCGATGTTGTTTGATTTTGACCTTTTTTAGTTTAGGTAACTTGATATGACCATCCAACAACTCGATATTACCGTTTACGACATTTGTTGTGTAGCTTTGTCTGTGTCGCTTGCTTTTGAATTTCGGAAACTTGGCATTCCCTTTGAAGAAGGCTTTATATGCCTTATCTAAATTTAATTGTGCGTTTGCCAACGCTAGTGAGTCTACTTCCTTTAGCCATTCATACTCTTTTTTGTACTTGGCAGGGGTAGGGTGTTTTACGGATTTCAATGCTTCTTTATCATCTTTTAGGTTTTCATAGGCTTCTTTTCGTTCAGCTAACATTTTGTTGTAGACAAAGCGAACACAACCAAAGGTTTTACGGATCATCAAAGACTGTTCATCAGTTGGGTATATTCTGAATTTGTATGCTTTATTCAGTTTGGCCATATCCAATCACCTCACTTTACCCCTTGATTTTCGATGTATTTTTTAACCACCTCAATAGGCGAACCACCAGTAATCAACAAACAAAAACTTCTTGACCAAAACATTTCTTTCCATAGCTTCTTTCGCACAAAAGGAAATTCTTTTTTGATCAGTCTTGAGCTGGCACTTTTATAGGCATTGATGAACTTTGATAGTTCGGTATTAGGATGGGCTTTGAAGAGAATATGAACGTGGTCAAAATCGTGGTTCCATTCGACCAGTGTGATATTGTATTTCTCACCCAAGGATACAAACTTTTCTTTCGAATAATCTGAAATGGTATCATCAATGACTTTCCTTCTATGTTTCACAACCATTACCAAATGGTAATACATCAAGAGCACTGAATGGTTATTACTATCTAAATTCACTTTTATATCAGCCCTCATACGTAATAAGACTAATTATACCATTTGGAGACAAAGAGTCAGAAAATTTCGAGTTTTCCCCCAACCGAAATTCATCTCCCCCTTACCGTTGTGCTACGCCCTTCACACGCTTGAAGAGGGAGACTTCTTTCGGAAGTTCGTTAAATTGACCGCCATTTTGGCAAATACTAATGCCATCTGGAGCGAATAGATGCTTGAGTGCTTTTGAAATTTTCATTGAAGCTTTCATAATGGCATTTGCTGTTAATGGGTCTAACTCCTCGACATCTAAGAAATGCTTCTTCGGTAAGATTAACGTGTGACCTTCATTAAAAGGTTCGATATCTAAAAAGCAACAAACCTGAGCATCTTCATAAATCACATGAACAGGCTCCATTTTATTGGCTAATTTACAACCTAAGCACTCAACATTTGGTAACATAAAATCTACTACCCTTTCTGCAATCACTCATGCAATTTCTTGCTATCCTCTCGAACAAATAAACTTTCTTGCCATCTGGACCTACTTTCTCCTTTGACACGTTTTAACGTGGCTACGATAAGAAAACTCACGATGACAAGCAAAAGCCAAGAGCTTACTTTACCTAAATGAACGAGACTCCATGCCTCTGTTTGATTCGGATACTCCCAGGCGCCAAAGAAGGTAGCAATATTTTCTGCAATCCATATAAAAAAACCGATTAGAACAAAAGAAAGAGCAATTGGCATACGGTACTGACTCCGGTTAACCTCGTATGTAACCCATGATTTCCAGAATACGATGATCACGAGACCAGATAACCACCAGCGGACATCAATCCAATAATGATGAGTAAAAAAATTTAAATAAATGCTAGCTGATAAAGGGATAACAATCCAATTTGACGGCCAGTTGATGAGCTGAACATGCAACCTCCTCCACGCCTGACAAAGATAACTTGCGACACTTGCGTACATAAAGCCACTATACAAAGGAACTCCTAGTACTTTGGTATAGCCCTCGTCAGGGTATGACCAGGAACCCATATGCACTTTAAAGAGCTCAAGCGCTAGCCCGATGATATGAAACAATGTAATCACCTTTAGCTCATCGAGCGTTTCAAGACCTGAGCGTACCATCCCCCACTGCATAAAAAGGCAAATAATAAGCAGCCAATCATAACGTGGTAGGAAAGGTAATGAAATAATTTGTGTGGCGGCTAAAGAAGCGAAGATAACAACAGGAAACAAACAAGATAGCGCTTGTTCCATACCAAAATGACCGAGTTGTTTCATTGCTTTCATCGTCTACAATCCAACTTAAGATTATAAATCATCGGCATCTTCTTCATTCTTATATTCCAAAATGTCTCCTGGCTGGCAGTCTAACGCTTTACAAATCGCCTCTAATGTGGAAAAACGAACCGCCTTAGCTTTCCCATTTTTCAATATCGATAGGTTCGCCATTGTGATCCCCACTTTTCCTGAAAGTTCGGTTACGCTCATTTTTCTTTTAGCCAGCATTACATCAATATTAATAATAATTGCCATGTTATTCACCTCAAACCGTTAAATCATTTTCAGATTTAATCTCAATGGCACTCTTTAATAATTTTTGAAGAACTGCTGTAAATACAGCAATCACAAGTGAAGCAAAAATAAATACGAGCCCAATTAAAATCACTCCTGGCGCATCGTCTTTCTCTCCGATGAAATAGAAAAACGGCATAACCACTATATAGACAACACTTATCGCCACCGCACAGAATTTGATCACCCTTAAAGCATTGACAGAAAATACCGAGAACGCATTGTCTTTATCAATTAAGCGTAAAAGTCTCAATGCCTGAAATAATGCTATAAAAAACGGGATAGCTGCTATGTACATTCCTATTAAGACAGGATAGATCAGAGAAGCAAACTCTGCATTTCCTGATGCTTCTTTAGCGATCCACGGTAAGCCAAATATACATAATAATAGAACTGAAGTTCCAAGCAGAAGAACAACTGATCTTAAAAAATAGGTAGATCCTCGATTCATCGTTAGCACCTCGCTTCGTTATTGTTTTATTGTAAAACAATATTTATCGTAAAACAATAACTTTTTATTCTTTATAACGATTTTATTATTGTTCTTAGGTTTGCATACTAAAAAAAGGAAGCCATTAAGAATGGCATTCCTTTTATTACGCTTTAAGTTTCTAGTTATTAATGTACCCCGCCAACAGTTAAGTTACTTCCATTCTCTCGATAAGAGACTATATAGGATGATGTCATGGAAATGGTCGTACAAATATTCGGCATCTCGAATAACTCCTTCTTGTTTAAAACCAAGGCGTTCAGGAATTGCTCTACTTTTCTTATTTTCAATCCCACATTGAATTTCAACGCGATTCAATCCATACTCGTGAAACACCTGGTCAATGATTCCCTTCACAGCAGTTGTCATTATACCGTTTCCTTGAAAGTTTTCTGCTAACCAATAGCCGATGCTTGCTTTTTTATTTGACCAGTCGATGCCATGAAAACCGACCATGCCTGCTATTTTTCCATTGTACAAAATTCCCGTTTGATAACCATCATGGGAAGAAAATTGTTTTAACCACATTTCGATAACAGGTTCATAGTCCTTCTCGTTCTTCATGTGGTCTACCCAAGGAAGCCATTTTCGTAAATATCCTCTGGACTCATCTACTAACGCAAAGAGCTCTTTCGCATCGTCAATTTCAAGTAACTTCAACGCTAATTCATCATTTACTTGTAAACTAAACATCCCATCTCGCTCCTTTTCATCATTTACAAGACTTCAATTGAGCTTCTCATTTCGTTGTTTTCAATTCGTTTTAGCTTGTTGGTTCCACTTCTTTATCCGTTAAGCAAATGATGCAAAAGACGATCCTTGTCGTCAAAAAACTGCTTCATTGTTACGTAATGATCGGTTTCTTCTAAAGTAACATCACACATACCTTTATCAGTTAACTGAAGAATTTTGGCATAAGGATAGCTCATTAATATTGGTGAATGGGTTGAAATAATGAGTTGTGAACCTTCTTGAACGAGCTCATGTATTCTGGTTAACATTGAAAGCTGCCTGATTGGGGAAAGTGCCGCTTCAGGTTCATCTAAAATATACAATCCTTCACCCTTAAACCGATACATAAATGTGGCAAAGAATGATTCCCCATGTGATTGTTCATGAAGCGATTGACCACCGTACGAATCAATGATTTTTGGACCAAATCCTCCCCGATCGAGCTCTTCAATATTTGTTGCAAGGTTGTAATAAGTCTCTGCACGAAAAAAAAACAAATCATTTGGTCTATGTACGCCTTTCGTTACCTTTAGGAAATCATGTAAATTAGAATGGGAGTCATAACTAGAAAAATTAAAATTCTTTGTTCCGCCTTCTGGATTTATGCCTAGCGCCCCTGCAATCCCTTCAAGTAACGTCGATTTCCCCATGCCATTCTCACCAACAATGTATGTCACATTCGGATGAAAAGAAAGTCTTTCTTGAAGTGATTGGACGGCTGGTAAAGAAAAGGGGAATTCATTCGATTCTCTTTGTCCTAAACAGATACTTCTAACATATTGCGTTTCCTCCGACAATCTCACTTTTCTTTCCCCCTTATGTAAGACTACCTCACTACTAAACCTACCCCACTCCCCATCTAGGTTTTAGATGCTTCAAATTCTGATCTCTCATAACACGGAAAGCAGTATAGCTTTTGATTCTCAGCTATAACACCATCCAAAAAACCATCCAAACAATAAATTGATTTTTTACATTGTGTACAAGACCCAATCCGTTCTCTCACTAAAGACTCTCCTCTCAATCGCTAACTAATTTCAGAAAGTAATAGAGTGAGTTCACCATTAAAATCAATCTCATTTTTAAGTGAAGTGAAAAATATCCTTACTTTCGTTTGTTAAGAAAGTTCAAAGCGCGCTGTAGCGATTCATTAAACGCTTCCGGGTATTCATGATCCAGCCCCTTTACGACTTTCAATTCATGTGCAATACCTTTTTCCTCTAATATGGCTGATAAAGCTTTTGAGCCTTCCAAACAATCATCGTCTTGATCCCCACAAATGATATAACCGCTTATATTCGTATTTTGTAATGAAGTCATCGCTTCTTTCCACTCATCAATTTCAGGAAGCCATGGAGCGACAAAAACAAATCCATCTACTGATACGCGTCCTTCCATCATCGCTTTAAGTGCAACGCGACATCCAGCGGAAAAGCCTCCAATTAAAAATGAGTCGTGAGAAGAAATTTCTTTAACATGTTCTTTTATTTCCTGCACACCTTTTTGTAAATCTTCCCATTCATAAGCATCTGAGAACTGAATTTGAGAGGATTGTGGAAAAGCAAGCGTATAACCTTGTGTCGCGGGACGGTTCCATACGGATGAGGTCATCTTGGCATTTTCTTGATCGCCATGTAACGCCATCAGAATAGGTTGATTTTGACCTTCACTGAGAATTGTTAACTTGGGCTTTGCTTGCTTCTTTGCATCTTCTTCTCTTCTCTTACAAAGTTCAACCAGTTCCTGAAACTCTTTAAATGAACGGAGGGAATTCAAATCTTCGTCTTCTTGTAAATATGCATATTCATACCAGTACCCATGATCGAGGATCGCTTCCTTCATGATTCCTAGTGCCTCTTCTTTAAGGTCTGATGCTGCAGCAAGCGCATATTGAAAGTTGTAGAGCTGTGCTTCGTTCCCATCTACCTTCTCAGCATTTTCTTTCATAAATTGATAAGCTTCCAAACTACCTTTCTTTTCGTATATAGAAATCGTTTCATTTAGTAAACGTGTATAAGTTAATTTCTTCATCATATCCTCCATATTTTCAATTCAAGCTTTTTAATCGTGCGTCATTTCCCATTCCTTGCGTAAAATGCCCATCTTAATCGCATCATAGTAGATGCCTTCTACCATTCTAGCCTCTCTAATTCTAGCTTCTTCTTTCATACCAACTTTACTTGCTACTTTCATCATTCGTATGTTTCCAGACCATGTAGACATCCCAATTCGGTGAAGATCAGTAGAACGAAAAAGAAAGTTTATCCATTCTTTATACGCTTCATAACCGTATCCTCCATTCCAAAAGAGAGGGTTGTAGATTACAATACCTGTTTCAAGCCAGTTCGTGTACTTATCAACCCAATAGGAGCCAACCGTTCCAATCACTTCATGATCAGCTTCAATAACAAGGGTATCTGGGACACCTGGATAAATATCCGATTGGCTTTGCCATTCTTTTCGATACTCTATTCTCGACAGCTTTTTTTCTAAAATATATGGACCATTCCATTTTTTTGCTTCCTGATTTTTCTCTTCATACTTCCAATAGTATAAAGTATTGATATCTTCCCATGTTGCTTCTCTTAAAATAACCTTCTTTTTTTCGATATGAATCAAAAACAATCTCCCTTTCCTTATACTTTCATTTTCAATTTACTTTTGTAACAAAACGCTCACCTAGCTGCTTGAACTTCTAGCCAGTTTAAAATGTCTGTTTGCATACATGTTGTAAATTCGTGCTCGACATCCTTATATCGTTTCAACTGCGCTTTTTTTCCTTTGTCTGTCAAATAAGCAAAATAATCTTCTTTAGCTTTGATTGAGATGATTTGATCCTGTTCACCGTGTAACAGTAGAATTTCACCGTCTCCATGAACATGATTCATAGGGTCATACATTTTTAGCTTAGTTTCTTCTTTATTCGTAAGAGGATCTCGGCTCGACGCTTGACGAAACAACCGCTCTGAATAAAAGAAGGATCCCGAACCACTGATACTTACTAATCCCTTTAAATCAGTAGTCGCATAAACGCCGGTTGCAATAAATCCTCCCATTGAAACCCCAGCAACCACCGTGTTTTCCTTTCTTAGGTTTGAACGGTTTAACCACTGGTGACATTCATCGATACTTTGTAAAACCACTTTCCAGAAGTAGGTTTCCATATTTTTTAGATTAAAAGGATTAGTAAGAGGATTTCTCGTGTCATGATAAACCAATTCAGGAATAATGACCGTGTACCCTTTTCTTGTCAAGGAGGAGGCATACTCCAAGTACTTCGATGCACTGCTCCCCCAGCCATGATAGAGAATGATATACATGATGGTAGAAGTATGTAACGGTTTCATAAGATAGAAGGAGAAATCATGATCAAACATTTTTATCATCGGTTTCACCAAGTTTCCTATAAGTTGTATAGCGCCTAACTTAGTAAAGATTAATCATCAATTCCCACCTAATCATTTCAAATTTTCACAAATGTTACAACTCTTTTTTATTTCAACTTTTAGGATAACAAAAAAGCTCACCTTAAATGAAGGTGAGCTTTTTTTAGTTTCCTGCAATTCCTGATAAAAGCGCTTCTTTTTCCTGATCAGACACAAAAGCACGCTGTTGGAAGACGTTATGGTCTTTCTTTCGAATTGATTGTAAGATTGCTTTGTAAAAGACAGCAGAGCTTTTTACTGGAAGACGTGAATCTAGTGGATAGTGATGCATTGCTGAAAAAGCATGTTCGTAATGCATTTCGGCGCGAGAAGCTAACTTTTCCCAAACGCTTACGAAAGCGTCATTTTTTGTTCTACTCATTAAATCGTCAACATGATACCCCGCTTTTGTCATCTCATCAATAGGCAAATAAATACGATCCCGATCAAGATCTTCTGAAATATCCCTTAATATATTCGTAATTTGCATGCCAAGACCAAGTGAAATAGCACTCTCTCGTAGTTGATCTACTCTCTGTGGCGCTAGTATAGGAAGAAGCATGAGACCTACCGTGCTAGCTACATGATAAGAATAATGTTCAAGTTCATCAAGCGTATAATACCTGGTTTTGTATAAGTCCATTTCCTGGCCTGCAATCATATCATGGAAGGCCTTTGCTTCCATTGGATAATGACGGAATACATCTTCAAGTGCAAGCCACATCGGGTCGGTTTGCGGGATTTGTCCATTCAAAAAAGAGGCAAATTCAGAACGAAAGACGGTTAGTTCTGCTTCAGGATCTGTGCCTTCATCAATGATGTCATCAACCTGTCTGCAAAAGCCATATACAGCCCAAACGGCGTTCCTCTTAGCACGTGGCAATAAAGAGAAAGCCTTATAAAAGGTTTTGGAGTGATGTTTAATAATGGCTTCACAGTGTGCATAGGCTTGTTCAAGCATCTTTCGTTCACACCCTTTCAATTTCTTTTACAAGAAGATCCGCTCCCTGCATCACAATAGGAATTCCACCACCAGGATGGATTGACGCACCAACTGCATAAAGATTGTCATATTTAAAAGGTTTTACCTGTGGTCTAAAGGCACCGGATTGTGTGAGCGTCGGTGCGATTCCAAAACTTCCACCTTTATACAACCCTTCCACCTCTGCATCAGCAGGTGTTCGAATCTCCATCCATTCGATTGCTTCACGCAAACCGGGAAACCCTCGTGATTCAAGAAGTTCAATCATTCTGGAGGCTACTTGCTCCTTTTCATCCCATTGAATCGATTCCCCTGAAGGGACGGGAATGAGAACATATAATACACCTTTACCAGGAGGGGCTAACGTCTCATCAATTCGAGAAGGATGGAATGTATAAATAGCTGGCTGGTCAGTCAGTTTTCCGCTTTGAAAGACGTCCTTCATATGAGAAGAAAAGTTATCCGTCATGAAAAATTGATGAACATCTGCATTCTCGTAAACTCGGTCTAGCCCCATGTAAAGAAGCAGACAACCAGAAGAGGCTTTGTATTTCTTTCTAGGTGCTTTCACATCCTTTATAAGATGCTTAATCATAGGGAAATCTCCATTGTAAACTACTTTATCATAATAATGTTCGCCACTCGAAGTACGAATCCCTTTACATACATGACCATCGATAAGAAGTTCCTCTACATTGGATTCTAGGTGAACTGAAATATTTTGTAGATGAAGATGTTTTTCTAATACAGTAATAAGACTCGCATACCCTCCTTTGATATACCAAATTCCATGTTCATACTCGCTAAATGGAACAAGTGAATAGAGAGCAGGTGAAGCAGATGGATTACCACCAATATAAAGGGTTTGTAAGGAAAAGGCATCCTGCAATCGCTCATCTTTGAAATAATCTGAAACTTGTGATTGAACAGATTGATAAGCTTTTAATTCGAGAAGAAGCTTAATATTACTAGGTGTAAAGAAATCTTTCCGTTTAACAAAGGACCGTTCAAGAAATGCGGCTTTCCCCTTAATAAATCGTTCACGCATATCCTCGATGTATGAGAGAAAGTGCTGTTCCTCACCAGGAAACATGCGATTAATTTCTTTTAACTGCTTGTCAATATCGCTCGTTTTTGTAAACGTTTCTCCATTAGGATAAATCATACGATACAGCGGGTCACACCTTACCATCTCGACTTCTTCCCTCGGAATACCTGCTTTATCCAAAAACTCATATATCATTTCTGGAAGAAGCACAATTGTCGGTCCTTTATCAATTTTGAATCCATCTTTTTCAATAAATGCAAGTCTTCCACCTAATGATGATGCTTTTTCATGTATGTCAACTTTATATCCCTTTTGTGAAAGGAGGAGCGCAGAAAGCATCCCGCCAATCCCTCCACCTACAATACCGATCGTCATTTCACACTCTCCAATGACGCCTGCTCATGAAGCATTTTGCTCGTAATCCTTGCTGACTCCATTATAGTAGGAAGCCCACTTCCAGGATGAGTTCCTCCGCCAACCAACCAGCAGTTATTTAGCTCTTTAAATTGATTTGGAGGCCTGAAATACATCATTTGTGGAAGATTATGAGCAAGGTTAAACGTTGCGCCTTTATAAACGTTTAAATCCATTTCCCAGTCAGTAGGTGTGTACATTTCTTCTACTTCAATGTGTTGCTCAATATCTTTGAATCCTGTTCTTTGTTCAAGTTGATCAAGAACTAACCTTCTAAAATCACCTTTTCGCTCTTCCCAATCTACTAAACTAAAGTTATTTGGAACTGGGGCGAGGATATAAATAGAAGATTTCCCTTCTGGTGCTAGCGTGTCATCTGTGACAGAAGCATTCTGTACATAAATAGACGGGTCTTCTGAAAGGATCTTTTGCTTTGTAAGCTCTTCTACGTTCTTTTTATAGTCAGAAGAGAAAATGATTGAATGATGAGGTAAGTCATATTTCTTATCAACACCTAGATAAAGCATAAATGCAGAACAGGAGTACTTTTTCTGCTCCATTTTTTCAGGTGTATACTTTTTCACAGATCCTGATGGAATCAGATGATTTACAGCATGGGCAAAGTCTGCATTAATGACAACTTCATCTGCATACTCCACAGACCCATCTTCGAGTTCCACACCTTTCACTGTTTTCCCATCCAGCAGTAGTTGTTTAACACCTTTATTCGTATATACGTCTCCGCCTTCTTCTTTGATTACTTTAGCCATGGCTTCTGGAATTTGATTCAGCCCTCCGATCGGATGAAAGATTCCGTAAGCATGCTCCATATAAGATAGAATTGTAAACGCACCGGGACACTCCCATGGGGACATCCCAAGGTATTTCGCCTGAAATGTAAAAGATAACCGCAGCCGTTCATCCTGAAAATAATGAGATAAGCGTTTATAAACACTATCCGTTACCGTTAATTTTGGTAAAGCTTTTACAAACCGCCATCTCCCATAGTCAAGGAGAGAATCATGTTTATTTTGGAGTATAGGCATGAGCGCTTCAAATTTCTCTTTCTCTTCTTTCATAAAGCGCCTATATCCTTCTCCATCGCCAGGAAAAGTTTGTTCAATTCTACGTACCATCTCATCCTGATCTCGCGTAGGATAAAAAGAAACGTCATCGAATTTCAATTCATACATTGGATCAATCTCGATTAAATCAAGATAGTCGTGTACATTCCGTCCAGATTCTTCAAACATTTCTTCAAGAATATGCGGCATGTTAAGGAAGGTTGGCCCTCTATCAAAACGATAGCCGCCTCGCTCAAATCCCGAGGTTCGACCACCGACATAGGACTGTTTCTCATAGACTGTAACCGAGTGTCCTTTACTTGCTAGAAGCATGGCGGCTGTAAGCCCCCCTGGTCCAGCCCCGATTACGATAACTCGTTTTTTTATTGACATGATTAGTTCCCCTTCCATCCGCATATGAAACTTCGCACATATGTTATACAAACATTATACATATTAGCCAGAAATAGTTCAACATTTTATGCACAAAAGCTTGTTTTTAACGTAATGCCCTATTTTTTCAGAAAGAAAACATGTTCGATGTAAAGAGGCTGATTTCGTACTACGCTTAATTTACCAAAGGAGTAATGGGACTGTTTTCGCTTATCAGTTGGGGATCCAGGATTAAAGAGGATTCTCCCTTCATACTCTTTATGAAGAGGGATGTGTGAATGCCCAAAGAGAATGATTTCTACATCTTCATTTTCGAATTGAGCTATCACTCTTTGCTCTGTTGTTTTTCCTTTACCATGCCCGTGCGTGATGCCTATGCGATGAGACTCCAGGTCAAGGACAAGTTTATCGTTGAATTGTTCAATAAAAAAAGCTTCGTCAACATTACCATAAACTCCTGTTACAGGTGCAAACGACTTTAATTCTTCATACACTTTTTTTGTTTTCCAGTCCCCTAGATGGATGATGAGATCTGCTCCAAGAAGTTCCTTTCGTAAAACTTCTGGAAGTTGCTTTGCCATCCGTGGCATATGCGTATCTGAAACGATAATGACATTCATTGTTCTCATTCCCTTCGATATAACATTGTTTAAGGAGGTTTCATTGTGCAGCACATTGTAAAATCAGGTGAAACATTGTCTTCGATTAGTGGTGATTACCGTATTCCTGTTTCGCAAATCATTATGGCAAATTCACTAGCTAACCCAAACCTCATATACCCTGGCCAGCTAATTGAAATTCCAGGATACCCAGATCCAAACACACTGCCCTTTACGATTTATATATCGTTAACTAACCGTACACTTACGCTTCAAAAAAATGGATCTACTGTAAAGGTATACCCTGTTGGCGTTGGCCGTATGCTTCACAATACGCCTACTGGAAAGTTTATTATTATTAATAAAGCCCCAAATCCTGGAGGCCCATTTGGAACAATGTGGATGAGTATTTCGAAGATCCATTATGGCATTCATGGTACTAATGATCCATCCTCAATCGGAAAATACGTCTCGAGAGGCTGTATTCGCATGTATAATCAAGATGTGGAACAACTCGCCAATACGATTCCAATTGGCACTTCTGTAACAATAGGACCTTAAACATATAGAAAAGACGCTGTCCACTTTTGGACAGCGTCTTTCGATATCTATCTATTACTTGTAAAAGTCATACAGCAACCTGCCTGCATTCGCTATGGCTTCTCGCCCATAACGATTCTCCAATAAGCCTGCTGTTAAAAAAGCATAAACCACAGGACCATTAGAAGTAAACAGTATACCAGCGTCATGTTCGACTCCATTCAGTTCTCCGGTTTTGTGAGCAAGAAGATTTTCTTTTATAGAAGAAATTTTGCTTGGAAACTTATCTTTAAACTGCTGCTGTAATAAAACCTCTACTCCCCATTCCATGGAAGATTGTGACAGTAAATGCTGGGTAACAAATTCACGTAATAGTAAATACGTGTCTTTCCCACTTACCATGTTGTCCAACCCTGATTTAAGAGCATCTCGGTCCATCATCCTTCTCATAAGCTTTGAATGAAAGGCTCCTGCTGCTTTCATTGTATGATTAATGTTGTGTTCGCCAACTAAATCAATTAGCTGATTCGTTGCAGTGTTATCAGAGGATATGATCATCAACTTGAGGAGGTCAGCTAACTTCCATTGATAATCACGTGAAAGGTGGTTTATCACTCCGGCTCCCCCAACATAATTTACGTTATCTATTTGGACAACCTGATCGATTGTCAACTGTTCATTGTCGACTTGTCTTAATGCTTCAACCAAGATAGCGATTTTGATAATACTTGCTGAGGATACTGGCTGATCAGCATGTAACGCAATTTCGCCATCAGGGGTCGATACATAAATCGATTGATTCCCTTCAAGCCCGTGAAAACACTCTTGGATTTTCTCTTTCACCTGTCCAAACTGCATCAATTTTTCCCCCAATAACGTACGACCCCACATAATTCTTCCTCGTAAATGGTTCCTTTAAGTGGTGTTACTTCAATAAATCGACCTGTACTAGGAGAATGAATCATTTTCCCATCTCCATAATAAATGCCTACATGGTGAACCGATCCTTTCCCATGTTCATAAGCAAAAAAGAGTAAATCACCTTTTTCCCACTCTCCTTCTTCAACGGCTTCCCCACTGTTCAATTGGTCATGTGCATCACGCGGAATTGTACAGCCAATGGACCTTGCCATATTATAGCTAAATCCTGAACAATCGTAGCCATAAGAAGACATACCTCCCCATAAATAAAGAAGACCAATAAACTTTTCAGCTTCGTGAACAAGCTCATCCCCTGTTCCCGCTTGCTCGTTCTTTCTCCAAAGTGTTACATCTTCCTTATCTAATCGTCCCTCTCCATGAGGGGTCCAAACGACATAATCCAACTTTTGTTCATCGAGTACAGGTAGAATCGTTTGATAACTTAATAGCATCTCGCTGTTTTTAGTCACGTCACGTAGTTTAGCGCCATGTTTGTTTGTTGAAACACATAAGGAATTAGGATCAGGTAATTGACTCGATAGTTGAACCGTTGGAATCCATCCCGGATAGCCTCTTTCATCTTTTGAAGAAGGTTGGGAAGGTACTAGAACGTATGACCAATTCCCTCGTTGATCAAGTAGAATGACTTCTTCCCCGTATAATACTTGCGATTGAATATGATTTTGATCACATAACTCAAGTCTTTCTGTATATGTTAACGGCTCCAACCAGTCGATTAGGCAGACAGGATTTGTAATGGCATTCTTGTCAATCGATCGTGCTTTCTCTGGTGTAGTCCATAAAGTTGCTACTGTTACAGCGATTGTTTTTCTAGTCAATTCCAATTGTCATCCCATCCTTTTCAATTGTGTGAATTCCTAATCCTGGAGTCTCCGTAAAAGTCATCACATTCCTCCTATAGTGAACGCCACCTTGAACGAGATCGTCTCGAAACATAAGGGGCGCATCAAAATCAAATCGAGTAATGTTTCGTTGACTTGCAGCAAAATGAGCAGCAGCAGTTATGCCTACACGGGATTCAATCATACTGCCAACCATACACTCCATTCCAGCAGTCTCAGCAAGTGCGTTAATTTTAAGTGCCTGGTGAATGCCTCCAGATTTCATCAGCTTAATATTAATAAGATCACTCGCACGCATTTGAATGACTTGAAGAGCGTCTTGAGGTGAAAATATGCTCTCGTCCGCCATAATTGGTGTCAGTACAGCATCAGTTACTTTCTTCAATCCCTCTAAGTCTTTTCTATGTACCGGTTGTTCAACTAGTTCAATGTTTAGCCCTTCCTCTTCCATTTGACGAATGGCATAAATGGCTTCTTTAGGCGTCCAACCCTGATTTGCATCTAATCGGATACAGGCATTGTTTTTAATGCGTTTTCTAATTTCTCTAATGCGATTTAGATCATTTTGGATCGTATCTTTTCCAACTTTTACTTTTAAAATGGTAAAGCCATCTTCTATGTACTGGACTGCATCATTAGCCATTTCATTAGGATCATTCACGCTTACGGTGTAGTCCGTTTGCATCGTGTTGCGATAACCGCCTAAAAACTGATATAAAGGAAGAGAACTTTTTTTCGATATAAGGTCATAAATGGCCATATCGACCGCAGCTTTCGCACTTGTGTTTCCGATCATTGCATTGTGAAGTTGGTGGAAGATAGATTCATATTCTGTGAGGTTCATTCCAATTAGTTTCGGTTTAATCACATGTTGTATTGCTGAATTAATACTAGCCAGACTCTCCCCCGTAATCACCACCGTTGGCGGAGCTTCACCAAAACCTACTAATTCTTCTGCTTCGATTTTCACCATCACAGCTTCAGCCTCTGTTACCGTTCGAAGCGCCGTTTTAAATGGTTTCTTCAATGGAACTGATACACAAAACGTTTCAATGTTCGTGATCTTCATTCAAATTCTCCTTTTCATGAGGACGTGATCCGGTAAATTTCAACTAGGCTTACGACATTCATCACAATTATTCTATCAATGATGAACTTAGAACTATAGTCCTTTTTCAGATTTCCTTTATAGTCTTCTTATAAAAAAGAGCCCGGTTTACTCAAACCGGGCTCCGTGCTTTTACTTAATATCCGCCCATTTCAATTCCATGTATCCTACAGGGTGACGAACAATTCCCGTCACATCTTCACTCTGAAGGTAAACTTGATTGTAGAAATGAATCGGGAAAATCGGCATTTCTTCGAATAAGAGTGCTTCTGCATCATGCATGTATTCGAAACGTTTCGCTTCATCCGTTTCTTCTTTCGCCTTTGCGATTAAAGAATCATATTCCTCGTTGCTCCAACCAGTACGGTTCATAGAATGATCCGTTTGGAAACTTTCAAGAAAGTTAATCGGATCACCATAATCGGCAAGGAATGAGCTTCTTGAAAACTGCAAGTTTAACTGCTTTTGTTCATCAGAGAAAACATTCCATTCCTGGTTCGCAAGCTCTACATCTACACCAAGAACTTCTTTGTACATTTGTTGTAGCGTTTCAGCAATTTTTTTATGAGCATCATCCGTATTGTACGTTAAGGTTACAGCTGGAAGTTGATCATACCCTTCTTCTTCCATGCCTTTTTCAAGTAGTTCTTTTGCTTGATCCGCGTCTGTTTTGACGAGATCACCACCAACTTCTCTAAAATCACCACCTGCCGCATCTTCAAATCCATATGCAACAAAGCCGTAAGCTGGTTTCTCTTCATTTTTCGTAACGAACTCTACAATTTTCTGCTGATCAACGGCCATTGCAAAAGCTTTTCGAATATTTTCATTCTGGAAAGGCTCCATTTCAAGGTTGAAGCGATAGAAATAAGTTCCTGACTGATCTTCCACTTGAGCTTTTCCATCGCTGAAAAGTTCTTCGCTTAAGTCAGCTGGGACATCAGAAGTATGAAGCTCTCCTGTTTTATACATTTGATACTCTGTATTCGTATCATCAACCATTGCCCAATTTACTTGGTCAAGCTTTACATTCGCAGCATCCCAATAATTTTCATTCTTACTAAATTCAAACTCAGAATCATGTTCCCATTTTGATAGTTTAAAAGGTCCATTACTTACATACGAATCTGCTTCCGTATGCCATTCAGGGTTTTCTTCTACAGTCGCCTTATGAACAGGGAAGAAAGCCGGGTTTGAAATCAAATTAGGAAAGAAAGCAACTGGACTTTCAAGTGTTACCTCAAGCGTCGTTTCGTCCACAGCTTTTACCATCATATCGTCTTCTGATCCTTCTCCTGTATTATATGCTTCCGCCCCTTCGATGAAGTATGCAAGAAACGCGGCTGGAGATGCCGTATCAGGATTCGCTAGTCGCTTCCAAGCATATTCAAAATCTTCAGCAGTAACGGCTTCTCCATTCGACCACTTCGCATCTTCACGTAATTGGAACGTATACGTTTTGCCATCTTCAGATAGCTCCCACTCTTTTGCCGCAGCAGGCTGTGGCTGATCCTTCTCATCAAGACGCGTTAAACCTTCCATTAAGTTGTTCAACGCGTTCCATGATACGCTATCAAAGCCAATTGGTGGATCAAATGAAGTTGGTTCACTTCCATTATTCAGCTTAAGTACCTTCGTACCCTCTTCTTGGTTTGCATCGTCACTTCCTGAATTTGAATTTGATGAGCTATTTTCCGTTGTAGTGCAACCAACGATTCCAATAAGAAGCAACAAGGAAAGTAGCATTGTTACGATTTTCTTCAAATAAATTTCCCCCTTATGATTTTATTATCAGTGAAATCTCATGAAAATGAGGTTTTACTTACGCAATTTTGGATCAAGAGCATCCTGCAAACCATCGCCAAGAACGTTAAAAGCAAACATCGTTAACGAAATGAAGAATGCAGGGAAAAATAATCTCCACCAGTGACCAGATAAAATAACAGACAAACCATCATTTGCCATAACACCCCAACTCGCAACAGGTGCCTGTACACCTAGCCCTAGAAAGCTTAAAAAAGCTTCTGCAAAAATCGCCGTGGGTACGGTAAGCGTCATTTGAACGATAATCGGTCCCATTGTATTCGGAAGTAGGTTCTTCCGAATAACACGACCAGCACGCGCTCCAAATGTTCGAGATGCCAGTACGTGCTCGGCGTTCTTCAATTGAAGAACCTGGCCTCGAACGATTCTTGCCATACCAACCCAGCCCGTTACGGTTAACGCAATAATAATTGTGAATAGTCCAGGTCCCATGACTACCATTAGTAAAATGACCATCAGCAAGTATGGAAGACCATATAAAATCTCAATAATTCTCATCATAAAATTGTCTGTTCTTCCACCTTTGTATCCAGAAAACCCACCATAAGCGACTCCAATGATGAAATCGATAATGGCCGCCATAAATCCAACGAATAATGAAATCCTTGCACCATTCCATGTTCGGGTGAACATATCTCGTCCAAGATTATCTGTACCGAACCAATGTTCAGAAGAAGGTGGTAAATTGCCTTCTGTTAGCACCTGGTGATCATAGGAATATGGCGTTAATAACGGCCCAAATATCGCCATTAATACAAGTAAAACTAGCATCACAAGTCCAGCCATAGATAGCTTGTTCCCAGAAAGCCTCATCCAGGCATCTTTCCAATAGGAAATACTAGGTTTCGCGATCATCTCAGCATTAGAAGAGGGGTTTTGTACAGGAAGAAACAGGTCATCAGATAACTCCTGTTTCATTTCTTTTCGCTCTGGTATCATGCTATTCCCCCCTCTTATGTAGCTTAATTCTCGGATCTAATATCCCGTAAGCAATGTCTACAATAAAGAGCATCATTATGAGGAAGGCACTATAAAAGACAGTTGTTCCCATAATGACAGGATAATCACGATCATTAATGCCGTTAATAAAATATTTCCCCATTCCAGGGATGGCGAAGATTTTTTCAATAACAAAACTACCCGTCAATACACCAGCAACAAGCGTACCTAGAATCGTGATAACTGGTAGCAATGCATTCCTAAGCGCATGCTTTGTAACAATTTGAAAGGTAGTCATTCCTTTCGCACGAGCCGTCATGATGTAATCTTGATTGAGTACTTCGATCATACTTGACCTCGTTAACCGCGCAATGATCGCCATTGGGCCTGTAGCAAGCGCGATTGATGGTAGAATCATATGCATTGGTGACGCCCATGTCGCCACAGGAAAAATTTCCCACGTGACCGCTAACTGTTGAATAAGTAGTGTCGCCATAATGAAGTTAGGAACTGAAATCCCAATCACCGCAAATGTCATGGCCATATAATCAATCGCCCCATTGTGACGAAGGGCCGCCATGATACCAAGTATGATGCCTGAAATAATCGCGATCAGAAGAGAAGTTATTCCGAGCTCTGCTGAGACAGGAAACCCTCTCCCAATCATTTCATTAACGGAGGTAGATGATTGTTTAATTGATGGTCCAAAGTCAAGTGTCGCAAGGGATTTAATATAAATCGCATATTGAATAAAGACCGGTTCATCTAAATGGTAATGCGCTTCAAGATTTTGCTGCACCGCTTCACTGGTGTTTCTCTCCTGGTTAAATGGTGACCCTGGAACCGCGTGCATTAAGAAGAACGTAATGGTTACGATGATCCATAATGTAATCACCATGGCGAAGAGACGATTTACAATATATTTCGCCACAGGCATCCCTACTTTCTAGCTAAATGTTGTTCTAGATGCTAATTCCGTCATCACAAGCATGGCTTGATAGGCTTCAAGCATATTTTTCGCTTGATATTTAACGGTCGTTTCTGTTTCAATCTCGACACCCGGCATAAGGCTCGCCCACTCGGCCTGTCCATAATTGTTAAATTCAATACGAAGAACAGGCTTACGAGGAGGCACTAATGGTTCGACACTGCGTTTGTTGATAAACGCCTTCTCTGTCTGTTCACGCAAAATCTTCTCTGTTTTATGGGGAGAGAATAAAAGCGCAGAAGATCGCGAAATCGATTCTTTAACGACAGCAGTTGTAATATTTGGGATCAGCTGTTCAGCTTCGAGTGCTGCTCGATCATCACCAGCGACAAATAATACTGGAACACCCAAATATCCTGCAACGTAAGCATTCATCCCTAGCTCTCCAACTACTTGCTCGTTTATGTAGAAATTCCTTACATTGTGGAACATGGAATGAGACATTGCACCCGGAGTGCCTGCGCGTGCGTGATAGCCAATCATTCCCATTCCTTCATATGTACTGTCCAACCCTTGAACCATTGAATAAGGTTTCACATCCCCTGAAATGAGCCTTGCTTCAGGGTGAAGCTTCTCAAAAAGCAAGTTGTTCATTTTTGAATGACTATCATTCACCGTTATCGCTGAACATCCACTTCCAAAAGCCGCTTCAATCACATGATTGGCTTCTTTTGTCATGATTTCCTGCCCGCGTTCGTAGTGCCGCTTGCTCGCATCAATAAACGAGTCATCAACAAGTCCTGTTATTCCTTCCATATCTACCGATAAATAAAACTTCACAAATTTTCTCCTTTCTCTCTAGATTCGTAACTTTCTGAATTATTATACCACTATTTACTTCGTTTCTCAAAATATTCTAAAGACATTGTGAAGTTTTATTTCATAGTTTTTTGCAACTCTAACGATTAAAGGATATAAAGACGATAAAAAAATCCTACCAGCGTGTATGGTAGGATCTTGTATTGCTTATTCCATTTTTTCCGAGAGCTCAGACCACCGTTCAATTTTTTCTTCTAACTCCATTGAAAGAGCCTGCTCTTCTTTATAGAGCTCGTCTACTTTGGCAAAATCACTTCCTGATTCTGCAATTTCATTCTTCACGTCTTCAATGCGCTGCTCTATTTTCTCAATTGTGTCCCCAATGGTTTCCCATTCTTTCTTTTCTTTATAGGATAATTTCACTTGCTTAGGCTTTTCATTCACAATGTCTTCTTTTTGACTCGATTGCTTTTTATCAAGTGCTTCAAGTTCTTTTTCTCTTTTTACAACATCAAGGTAATCAGAGTAAGAGCCATAATAATGATTAATCTTTCCTGTGCCATCAAAAACAAAAAGCTGTTCTGCGATCTTATCAAGGAAATAGCGATCGTGAGAGACGGTAATAACAGCCCCAGGGAAATCAGCAAGGTAGTCTTCTAATACCGCTAACGTTTGAACATCCAAATCGTTCGTAGGTTCATCAAGAAAAAGTACATTTGGTTCTTCCATTAGAATGCGAAGCAAATATAATCTTCTTTTCTCTCCACCGGACAATCGTGATATGTAAGTCCACTGCATATCAGGTGAAAATAAAAATCGCTCAAGCATTTGGGAAGCTGAAACGGTACCGCCTTTACGTAGACGAACCTCTTCTCCCCCTTCTCGAATGTACTCAATAACTCTTAAAGATTCATCAAGCCCTTCATTTTGTTGAGTGTAAAAACCAGGCTTAACTGTGACCCCAATTTCAACGTGACCAGAGTCAGGTGCAATCCGACCTGCAAGCATATTGAGTAACGTTGTTTTACCAGAACCATTTGGTCCGATGATACCAATTCGATCTTGAGGAAGGACAAGATAGTTAAACCGATCAGTCAAGGTGCGACCATTAATGGTTTTTGTAAGGTCAGTTGCTTCAATCACCTTTTTGCCTAGTCGACTAGCTCCTAATGCCATATCTACATTGCCTTCAGTCGCACGCCCAGGTAGTTCTTTCATGTTTTCAATTCTTTGTTTCCTGGCTTTTTGTTTTGTTGTTCTTGCTTTAGCTCCCTTTTTTAGCCATTCGAGTTCACTCTTAAGTAATTTGTTATGCTTATCTTCTTCTTTTGCTTCACGTTCTTCTCGCAACGCTTTCTGTTCTAAAAACGTCGCATAGTTTCCATCATATTCAAATAACCGTCCTTTATCTAATTCAAAAATACGATTCGTTACGCGATTAAGAAAGTACCTGTCGTGTGTGACAAGTAAAAGAGTGCCCGAATAGCTCGCGAGATACTGCTCTAACCACTCCACTGTAGCATTATCAATATGGTTTGTAGGCTCATCAAGAATTAATAAATCGGCAGGATTAATAAATGCTTTTGCTAGTGCCACCCGCTTCTGTTGACCACCCGATAATGCATTAACCTTTGCCTCAAAATCCTGGAGACCTAGCTTCGTTAAGATCGTTTTAGCTTGTGTACTAAAATCCCATGCTTGAAGACGATCCATGTCTTCTTGTGCTTGAAGCAACTTTTCTTGAGCAGATTCTTTTTCGGGATGATTCATTACGGTTTGAAGCGCCTCTTCATATTTCCGCACCGTATTAAAAAGCGGTACGTCACTATCAAAAACCGTTTCAAGAATCGTCTTCTTCTCTATAAACACTGGATCTTGAGGTAAATATTCCACATGAAATTGATTTGCGTGATAAAGTTTGCCACGATCCATTGATTCAAGCCCTGCAAGGATTTTAAGCAATGACGATTTTCCAGTCCCGTTAACACCGATTAATCCGATTCTTTGCTTATCTTCGAGCGAAAAAGATATTTCATCGAATAATGTTTTTTCTCCATATGACTTGGTGATTGATTCAGCCTGTAACAAGCTCATGATCCTCATCCTTTTCTCTCTTTAGTCTGCTTTCTATTTTAACTGTTTTAGAGATAGAAGGGAACTAATCTACTACTATCATAAAGAAAAGAAGCTCCATTAAGAGCTTCTTTTTGTTAGGCATTCTTTTTCTGTTTTTTATTTTTCTTATGTTTCTTATTATTGTTCTGATCAGCTGCAAGCTCACTCGCAAATTCTGTCTCATGCTTTTGATTTTGCTTTGGGTTTTTCATTGCTTCACCTCCCTTGTTTCTTAAGGTAAGCAATATTTTATTTTCTATACTAGTACGGTAATTGAAATTTATTTATTCTTCCAAATAAGGGGGGCTGAACGACCTCAGCCCTGCTCTTCTTCTTTAATGATGTTTTCAATCGGTTCTCTTTGGCTAAACCCTCCAAAATCAGAATGAAAAAAGGAAACCTCGTTTTCCCCTTCTTTCCAACAAAGTAGCACTTTTTTTCCATTGATAACGGCAGGAAAATCAATTAACCCTTCATCTACGTTTTTAATTTCGACCCCGAGGGCCATAATATTATTGATAAACGTTTGTGCCTCTAATTCCATAAACTCCATACGCGCTTCTTTCTTAAATAGAATATCCTCATCTACTTTTGTTTTATGGCGATAAAGAAGCGTTTTTTTATGTTGCTCAATTTGATCATAATGTTCATTAAACTGGGCTTTTAAACGCTTTAATCCGGCAAGCTCTCTTTTAATCATGGGTAATAAATTATTCGCTTCCTCTAAAGTAAAATATTTTTTATCCATGTTTTTCCTCCTGGTTCATCTTTACTACTTCTTATTTACCCTTCCTTCTATTCTTTACACATCATTCGACGAAATTTTACAATTAAAAGAGTGCTTCAAACGAGTACATATTTCCGATATGATAGTAAGTGAACGGGGAACGATTTATAAAGGAGGAATTTCTTTGGCTAAAGTAACAGTACCAGATCACGGATCATTTGACGTAGAAGAAGGGACAAAGCTAACTCTTGCACTTGAAGATAACGGAGTTCAGGTGCTTCACCGGTGCGGTGGTAAAGCAAAATGCACGACTTGTCGTGTTGAAGTAATGAATGGGGAGTTTGGAGATCTAACAGAAATTGAGCAGGAAGCATTCAAGAAAAAAGGTGTAGAAGAAAACCTACGTCTTTCCTGTCAAGTTCGCGTTAACGGTGATTGTGAAGTAAAACCTATGATGACTGTTGAAAGTTCTGGTCTGGATGCCGGTCCGAGACCTGCAGAATAAGGGAACCTATTTAGACGAGCTATACACAGCTCGTCTTTCTTTAGAATAATTTCGTAAGCGACTGATATTTGTGCTTGTCATTCTCGAGCTTTGTTAAACTGTGATTAAGGTGTTCCTTAACCACTTCAAGAAGGCTTTCCTTATCATTCTTCTCTATAAGCTGGATCATTTGATGATGTTGGAGCAGATCATTTTCATCATTTTCTCTAAAAACATCATACAAAATCATATATATGGTGATTTGGTTTAATATCCTCTCCATAAAATCAATCAAATAACGATTTCCACTCGCTTTTGCCATTATAAGATGAAACGTTTTATTTTGCTCATGGTATACAAGCATGTCCCCCGCTTCAAAAGCTTTACTCATCTCCTCTGTATGAGATTTTAACAACGCTATATGTGTTTTCACTAGTTTAGAGTATCCTTCCCTAATTGCCATTTCTTCTAAGACCTTTCTCATTTCAAAAGCCTGAATCATCTCTTCCATTGTCGGTTGAACGATAAATGCCCCTTTATTCGGAATGACATCGACTAGTCCCTCTGCTTCTAACTTCGAAATGGCGCTACGAATCGGCGTTCTGCTAGCATTTACTTTCGCTGCAATTGCACTTTCAAACAGCTGATTTCCGGGTGCAATTTGTCTCCTTAATATTGCATTCTTAATAAGCTGATATACTTTTTGCTCGACCGTTTCTTTTCGCATATCTCAAGACCCGCCTTACCTTTCTTTTCCCTCATTTTAACATATGAATTGTTTTTTCGAACAATATTGTTGAACAATCTTGTTCGACTTTATCCGATATGATATATTATCCTACGTATTCAGGAACAGAACGGAGTGATAAAGTGAATAACACTGGAAAAGAAATCACTTTAATTATTATTGGATCGCTATTCTTTGCGCTTGGAGTAAACTTGTTTGCGATTCCGAATGAATTAGGTGAAGGTGGCGTAACCGGTATTTCCATGACGCTATATTATATTCTTGATTGGTCACCAGGAATTACGAACTTTGTAATGAACGCTGTACTTTTAGCGATTGGATACAAAGTACTAAACAAACGAGTAACATGGTACACAATGCTTGCCATTTTCTTTAGCTCATTATTTATCCAGCTCACTGAGGGAATGGGCGAACCTCTTGATATCATGCTAGGTACTGTCTTTGCAGGTGTATTCATCGGGATCGGACTTGGCCTTGTTCTTCGCTCCGGTGGAACAACCGGCGGCTCTACGATTGTAGCCAGAATGCTTAATCAGCACTTTGGATGGAGCGTTAGTACATCGATGTTTGTATTCGATATTCTAGTCGTTCTCGGTTCTTCTGTCGTAATTGGAATTGAAAATACGATGTATACGGGAATTTCTATCTATATTAGTACGAAGATATTGGACTATTTAATTGATGGATTTGATACACGAAAAGCCGTTACGATTATTTCAAATAGCACCGTCGCAATCGCAGAAAAAGTAAGCGAAGAAATGGACCGAGGCGTTACAGTCATTAATGCACGCGGTCATTACTCCAATGAATCAAAAGATATTCTATACGTTGTGATTAACAAACAGGAGCTCTTTCTTCTCAAAAAAATGATTCAGCAAGTTGATGATAAAGCTTTTGTTGTCGTTCATGATGTGCGAGATGTTTTTGGAGAAGGTTTTACCTTTCCAAAAACATAATAAATAATCCCCCGGTGACGTTCACCGGGGGATTGGTTTAGTTAGATACGATCGTACACAACAAAATCAAAATTATGCTTATTTCGCTCATCGCTTTCATGTTTTTCTCGCGATGTTTCTTTCCAATCATCTTTAGAGAAGTTAGGGAAATAAGTATCCCCATTAAATGTTTCATGAATTTCTGTAATATATAGTCGATCCGCATGCGGCAGAATTTGCCGATAAATTTCCGCTCCACCGATCACGAACCACTCTTTTTCCTCACGCTTTGTAAGATCGAGAAAAGCTTCAATTGAATGGAGAACAGTAACCCCTTCATATTCAAGATTTTTTCTCGTAATCAGATAGTTTTCACGTCCAGGTAATGCTTTTCCAATGGATTCGAATGTTTTTCTTCCCATCACGATCGACTTTCCAGTGGTCATTCGTTTAAAGTAAGCAAGATCAGCTGGCAGATGCCATGGAAGATCGTTGTCTTTACCAATTAGCTGCTTTTCATCCATTGCCAGAAGAAATGAAATCATACAGAAACCTCTCCTTTAATATGAGGGTGAGGATGATAATCCGTTAATTCAAAGTCCTCAAATGAGAAATCAAAGATGGATTTCACTTCTGGGTTAATTTTCATTTTGGGAAGATCTTTCGTATCACGCGTAAGTTGAAGCTGAACTTGCTCGATATGGTTGTTATAAATGTGAGCATCGCCTAACGTATGAATAAACTCACCGGGCTCTAAGTCACACACTTGTGCCATCATCATAGTGAGAAGCGCATATGAAGCGATGTTAAATGGTACGCCAAGAAAAACATCAGCAGACCGCTGATAAAGCTGACAAGAAAGTTTACCATCCGCTACGTAAAATTGGAAAAGACAGTGACAAGGAGGCAAAGCCATTTCATCAACTTCAGAAGGGTTCCATGCCGTTACGATCATTCTTCTGGAATCCGGATTTGTTTTAATTTGCTCAACCACTTTTGCAATTTGATCAACTGTCGATCCGTCTGCTCCTGTCCATGAGCGCCACTGATGACCGTAAACGGGACCAAGCTCTCCATTTTCATCGGCCCATTCATTCCAGATACGTACCCCATTATCTTGAAGATACTTCACATTCGTATCTCCTTTTAAAAACCAAAGTAGCTCATGAATGATGGATCTAAGGTGAAGTTTTTTTGTTGTTAACGCTGGAAAACCCTCCTGCAGATCAAAGCGCATTTGATGGCCAAATACACTCATTGTTCCCGTACCAGTTCGATCAGATTTTTTTGTTCCGTTATGTAAAATTTCTTCGCAAAGCTGCAAATAAGTCTTCATCGTACTCCTCCTTTAATTCTCTACTGACCATTGTAACATGAAGAAAGTAGAGAAGTAACTTCAGAATCTCTTGTAAAAACAGCCAAAAGGAACCTTTTCAATAGGCATACATACTGTATATCAGAAATGTTGGAAAGGATGAATGTCAAATGGGTAAAGGCGATAAATTGCCGAAACTGTTTCAAGATCCCGCTATTCAGAATTGGATGAACACGTTTGATGATTTTTTTAAAGAGCCGTTTGCCAATCTACTGCCTGCGCAGTCGTTTCGCGTTGACCTATATGAAACGGATGCTGCTTTTATCGTAGAGGCAGAGTTACCTGGTATTTCAAAAGAACAAATTAAGGTTGAACCGCTTGGAGATGGACTGCGCATTTCAATCGAGTCGAAAGAATATCAGGAAACACGAAACGATAAGCAAAAGTATTATAAACAAGAACGCTCCTATGCGAGTACGAGTCGCACGATCAAACTGCCTTATCACTTCTCAATGAAAAATGTGAAGGGAAAATACGAAAACGGCATTCTTGAAATTAAAATTCCGAAAGCCGACCGGATTCAAAACGATTCAAACTATATCGATATCCATTAAAAAAGCGTAGGGCACATGCCCTGCGCTTTCATGTTTACATACTCCAATCAATAAAGGCGTTTCCTTCTAAGAACCGCTCACAATCCATCGCAGCCATGCAGCCTGTTCCTGCTGCTGTAATCGCTTGTCGGTAAGTAAAGTCCTGAACATCGCCACATGCAAATACACCTGCAACATTCGTTCTGGTGGTTCCCGGTTCCACTTGGATGTAACCTTTATCATCCATATTAAGTTTCCCATGAAGAAAATCTGTGTTTGGACGGTGGCCTATGGCAACGAAAATACCATCCGTTTTTACAATTTCTTCTTTTCCGGAATCACTATCCTTCACTTTAATACCACTAACTTTATTGTTTTCGGCCACAACCTCAATAGGTGAAGCATTGAGTTTCCAGCTAATTTTTTCGTTTGTGCGTGCGCGCTCTTGCATGATTTTTGATGCACGTAAGTCCTTTCTACGATGAAGGATGGTTACTTCTGAAGCAAATTTTGTTAAAAAAGTGGCTTCTTCCATCGCAGAGTCTCCTCCACCAATTACGACGATTTTTTTACCACGGAAGAAAAAGCCATCACACGTCGCACATGTACTTACACCTCTGCCCATATTCTCTGATTCACCTGGAATTCCAAGAAGCTTCGCTGAAGCACCAGTAGAAATAAGAACTGATTCTGCCACGATGTCGCCAAGCGTATCCGTTGTTAATTTAAAAGGACGTTCACTAAAATCAATGTCCTTCACCCAGCCGCGTTCGATCGTTGCACCGAAACGGAGCGCCTGCTTCTTCATGTTTTCCATCAATTCAGGACCAAGAACGCCATCTGGAAACCCGGGGAAATTTTCTACATCAGTTGTTAACGTAAGCTGACCACCAGGTTCCGGCCCTTCAATGACAAGCGGATCCATATTCGCTCTCGCAAGGTAAATCGCTGCTGTTAAACCTGCTGGTCCTGTTCCTACAATAACTGCTTTATGCATAATGACCCTCCTCTATCGACTTCATTATGTTATTTTTCCTAATTATAAAGAAATAAACCCTTCTCTTACAAATTATATGAGTAATAGTCAATATGTTTCTTCCTTCATGCAAATGGTTGTCCATTTTCCTCCCTTCTTGGTAGAATGGAAACAGTTATGAATTTGTTAGGAAAACTTGAGGTGAATAGAAATGAATCCAATTGTAGAATTTTGCATGAGCAATCTTTCAAGCGGTTCACATAAAGCAATGGAAACACTAGAAAAAGATACGGACCTAGACGTCCTTGAATATTCCTGTCTTGGCCATTGCACGCTATGTAGCCAAGAAATGTACTGCCTTGTAAACGGCGAACGTGTGACAGGTGAAACGCCAGATGAACTTGTTGATAACGTCTACCAGTTCATCGAAGAAAACCCGATGTTTTAATGAGAATCGGACATACTAAGTGATGAATCCACGTAGAGGAGGCACTTGTATGAAAAACCGTAATGCTTATGATCCTAAAACCGGGGTCCAGGGCGAAAAAGAGGGCGAAGACGCTCTTCTGATGAATAAAAAAAGAGGCCCGCAAAATGCGCGCCCTAAAAAGAAGTAAAAGCCGCACGCTGCGGCTTTTTCTTATGCGATTCGAAACCGAAATGTGAACCAAAAATCATCATTTAACAAATCCCCTGTTGCAATGATATGCTGTTCGCCTTCTTCATCGAGTGTAATCCAACTATTGTGTTCATCCCTGTAAACCGGATAAAAATTTCCCTCTTTAAATAATTTCCGCTGAAACGGGTTTTCTGAACCGACAAGCGGTTCTTCTTCAAAAACATCTCTAATGCATTGTACAAGTTCCATCTAGGCTGTAATCCTCCCTTACTACTCTCCAACCAAAAACACCCCGCGCACCTCTCTTAAGAGAGCCACTTAGGCGGAGTGTTTTTATCCCAATAAATTTTACCTACTTCATAATGCTCTTCAAAATTATCATCTGCTGCATGATAGTGAAAGTTAAACCAGTAGCCATCCTGAGGTGGGTGATCTCTTCGAACGTGAAATCGCAAAAGATCTTCTCCACTCTGTTCGCTGTATACATGAAGAATCCGCTCTCCATATCCGCCAGACGGTGATTCCGTTAAACGAAGCGTCCTAAGTTCTTCAATATCGAGATCTGCAACGGATGCTACAATAGCTTCTGTCATTTTGGGAACGATTGACTCCGAATATTCGCTACCTACACGAGTTGAAATCGCTTCTCCAAACTTTGATAATCCCTGTTCTTCTGACTGACTACTTGCATAAGTGACAAAATGCGCAAGTAATTCAGTAGAAGGAACTTGAGCTGCAATTGTCGGCCAATCTGTAGCCTCTTCTTCCGTAGGTTCCAATAACCCTAAAGGCTCGTCCAATGAATCGAGAAGAAGATGGCCTTCCTCCTGATACGTCTCTGACGGCTCGTTTTTTTCATCTGCCAGGTATCCAGTAGGAATAACCGTTCCTAACGTCATAACAGCGACAAATGCTACAAATAACTTTCTCATCCATAGAGGAAATTTCATTATGTGCACCTGACTTTCGAAGATCAATAGTTAGTCTTATTTTCGCACGATCTATTAAAAAAAGCCAGATATTTACGCTATTTTTCACAATGAGGTCATGAAAAAGAGCGCCTCATGTAAGCGCTCCACGATTTAGCATTGAAACATGTCAATTCTTCTTAAGCTAATTCCTGTATAAACCCACCTTCTACCAGTCCAACGAAATCCTGATACAGACGTACGCCCTACAAATACCGGCCAAAACCAGAACGAATTGCCATCCCTCATCCAAATATACGTAAATCGATACATGCATCTTCTAATCGAGCCAGGATCAACAGCAAATGTTCCTGCTTGCGCAGAAGACATTGGTCTTGGAGGCGGTGATGCAGGTGGGCTCGATGTTGGTGCTATTGGCTGCTGGCGATAAGCATCAGTGTTGTCATAGTGGTAAGCAATATGCTCATGTTCTTCATAATACATTCGGTCCATCCCCTCTCTCTTATACAGCAATGTATGCGGTATCCAAGTGAGATGTACCGAAATGAAAACAACAAAAAAAGCATCTCTCCTGAGTATGCTTGAGAAAATCATTTCGTTAAAGGATGCTGGTGACCCGTACGGGATTCGAACCCGTGTTACCGCCGTGAAAGGGCGGTGTCTTAACCGCTTGACCAACGGGCCAACAAAATGGAGCGGGTGATGGGGATCGAACCCACGACATCAGCTTGGAAGGCTGAGGTTTTACCACTAAACTACACCCGCAAAGATGGAGGAGGAAGAGGGATTCGAACCCCCGCGGGCGACTAAGCCCCTGTCGGTTTTCAAGACCGATCCCTTCAGCCAGACTTGGGTATTCCTCCGATATATAATTGGTGGAGCCTAGCGGGATCGAACCGCTGACCTCCTGCGTGCAAGGCAGGCGCTCTCCCAGCTGAGCTAAGGCCCCGAAATATGGTGCGCCCGAGAGAAGTCGAATCCCTAACCTTCTGATCCGTAGTCAGACGCTCTATCCAATTGAGCTACGGGCGCAAAAAATATATGGTGCGGGTGAAGGGACTTGAACCCCCACGTCGTAAGACACTAGATCCTAAGTCTAGCGCGTCTGCCAATTCCGCCACACCCGCATGTGTGGTGCCGGCCAGAGGACTTGAACCCCCAACCTACTGATTACAAGTCAGTTGCTCTACCAATTGAGCTAGACCGGCGAAGTCTATTGAAGCTTAATCAGGTTGTTGTCTCTTCCTCTGCTAGCTTTGCTTTGAAGCAAGATGCGTCGAGACAAGTCGTAGATCATTCGGTGAAGCCTTGCTCCTTGCTCTATCAATTGATCTAGATCGGCATAATTTTATGAGTGATAACGCTCATGGTACATCTAAAATTAATGGTGGAGGATGACGGGCTCGAACCGCCGACCCTCTGCTTGTAAGGCAGATGCTCTCCCAGCTGAGCTAATCCTCCATTAAACAGCGACTTCATAATCATACTATATGAAGCATTACTTCGTCAACACTTGATTTTATGTGTTTTTTTAAGGACAAGACTTATCTTATCATCGCTTTATAAAAAACACAACCCTTTTCCATAAAAAAAGCGAGGGATTTCTCCCTCACTTATACTGGAGTTTGAATGAGTGGTTTTTTCTTTTTATTTTGACGGAGTACTGGTCTTTTTTTAGTCACCATTTCAGAATCATATTTTCGGTATTCCTTCATATCAAGTGATTCCCTCAAAAGCTGATCTTCGAGATAGTGACGCTTTCTTTTCAAAAAAACCCCTCCTCATAAGTATTAACTTCCAATACCCCTGTATGCTTGTTTTGAAACTAGAACCTATTACTTTATTTTAGATCGAAAAGTTACAGGTAACACATAATTTATTCAGCACCTGAAACTTTATTCCTCATTCAGGATAAATTGGTACGTGTTTTCCTGATCCTTTCCTGATCGCTCGGTAAAGGTTACTTGACCATCCCATGTAACGGTAATGATCGTTTGCGCCCTTGTACCGTAATTCTCAGATGAAATAAATACCGGTGAAAGCATTCTCTCCCATTCGATTGGTACCCCTGTTTCAGGTAATAAATGATCTGGCGCAGGATCAGCATGCGAGAGCATTTCAAAAAGCCGTTCCTGATCAAGTTCGTTTTCTTCTCGTATATAGTTGGTGAGCTCTTCCTTAAGCATCTCTACTTTCGGCCAGTTCGTATTCAATAAATGATTACTTACCGCATGAATGCCACTTTCTACTCTGGAAATTTGGTTTTGCTTATTTGAATAGTAATAAAGGGTGTTGAAATCTCCCGCAAGTAAATTAAACCCATTGTACTGCTCTTTCTTTTGTTGAACGGTTTTTAAATATGCCTCTGCTGTTTGATTCTGTCGCAAGTAATCAGCAGTTAAATCGCCTCTTGAATGCTTCTTAGGTTCTTCACCAGGCTCTCGATAATTTGTAAGCGCAGCAATTTTCCCTTTTGTTGTAACACCAAGCCATGTTCCCATTGCTTTCAAATCACGACCACCTAGTAATCCAGGTACATCTTCCCAATAATGCGCAGGCATTGTTGGGCGCTCGTAAAACTCGTCTCGATTAGCGATTAAAATAAAAGGGTATTTTTTATGAGCATTTATTGCTACAGCAATTAAACACACCTCTACGTACCTCCTCACTCTGATTAAGTGGAAAAAAAACGCAGCGGTATCCGCTGCGTTACATTTGCGCCATGTGAACTTCTTCCTCACAAGCTGATGAACAATATTGCTGATGTTCTTCTTTGCAAGAATCACAAACGATATGAAGCTTGTCACACGTAACATTGGCACAATTAATGTACGTATCTGCCGGTTCTTCGCAATGATAGCATTTCCCTATCACCGTATCTTCATCAGTACGGTTCACAGGTACAGCAAGGCGATCATCAAAAACAAAGCACTTACCGTCGAAATATTTACCTTGTACTTCTGGGTCTTTACCGTACGTGACAATCCCACCATGAAGCTGAGAAACATCAGAGAATCCTTTCTTTAATAAATATCCTGAAAATTTCTCACAGCGAATCCCGCCCGTGCAATACGTTAATACTTTTTTGTCCTTTTGGTCGGCAAGATTCTGCTCGATCCAGTCTGGAAGATCACGAAATGCTTTAATGTCAGGACGAATGGCATTACGGAAATGGCCAATATCATACTCATAGTCATTTCTAGCGTCAATAACAATCACGTCATCATCTTCTAGCGCTTCCATAAACTCCTTAGGCTCAAGGTAGTTTCCGGTGATTTCTTTCGGATTAACATCTTCCTCAAGTCTTAATGAAACAATCTCTTCACGTGGTCGTACGTGCATCTTTTTAAACGTATGACCATGTGCTTCATCAATTTTAAACACCATATCGTGGAAACGTTCGTCAGCTTTTAGTTCTTCCATATACCGCTCAGTATCCTGAACGGTTCCTGAAACGGTTCCATTAATTCCTTCTGTACCGACAAGCACTCTTCCTTTTAAATTCAAAGATTGACAGAACTTAAGATGCTTTCGAGCAAAATAAGCTGGATCTTCAATTTCTACATACTGATAATATAACAGCACTTGATATGCTGAAGCTTCTGATTGCAAATCAAAAACCACCCTTTACGTCTTCTTCACTTAGGTCTTCTTATTGCAAGCCTAAATCAATACTATATCTTACCCGATTTAAATAGTGATGTAAAGAAGACTATCTTGTCGGAAAATACTCTTCTTTAAGTTTTTCAATTTCAATGAGAGAGGCCTCTGCCCATCTTCCGCCTTCATGCTTTAACTCAGCTTCTTGTGTACCAAGGGCTTCTTGCAACGATTCGTTGTAATTCGGAACGTCCCCTTCATAGTGGTTAATAGCTGATAACGGCACAAGAGCCTTCTCAAATTGAGCCAGCGCTTTACGTTGATGGAAAAGCGGAACATCTAGCTGTTTTGGATTATGAAGATCGCCCTGTGTTGGGTGCTTCATCACCGCAAGCACTTTGACAACAGCTTTTGGATCCTTTAGGTCTACAACCTCTCCAATATACCTACCTGTCTTATATCCTGCTGTGACTATTTCACCTGGTTGAAACGTTTTTTTCTGTGTCATTTTCGCTTCACTCCTTCATCAAACTGTGGGTACAAGTCGATGATATCATAAAATCCTCCTTCGTCAGGAGGATTTTATCTTGTGAAGACATGTTTGCCAATTTCTTTAATAATATGCCTTGTCCGAATCCAATCGTCAGTTGCAATATCAGGATTATAATAAAACAAAGCGCCTGAACTTGGATCTTGTCCACTAAGTGCAGCATAAACTGCTTTGTAGGACTCTGGTCCTGGACGCTGATCATATTGACCATCTGATACGGCCGTATATGCGCCGCTTTCAAAGATTACTTCTTTTAGGCTATTTGGAAATTTTGAAGAAAGAACACGATTAATGGTCACAGAAGCTACCGCTACTTTTCCTTCAAACGTTTCGCCTCTCGCTTCTCCATTAACTAATTTGGCTAGCATTTCAATTTCTTCTATTGAATAGTTGGTAACGGAAAATTGATCCTTCGTTACTTTCTTAACATCATTCATATTTTTTACAGGAAGGTTAAGCAATAACGCCACATCCTGCTTCGTTTCCGGTTCAGGCGTTTCACTAGGAGCAATTGCAGTTTGCTCTTCTTCGATCATCGGAGGTGCCTTCATCATAGTAACCGCCACTACGTGATGAGACTGAGCAGAAAACATCGTAAAAAAGAGACTTGTCATTAAAATCGTCAGAACCGACTTTTTCATACACCCCATCCTTTCAGTAGCTTTTAACACGTCATAAAGGATAGAGGAAGAACAGCATACTTACAATAGGGAGTCATAGGGATGAGAACCACATATAAGAACAAAAAGAAACTCCTTCCAATTATAGAAGGAGTAAACACTCATATTAAAATTGTTTCATCGCAAGAACTTGTAGCGTTAATTCATCACTAGGAGGATTATGAAGTCCCGCTCGAACATCTCTGTACAAGCGTTCCAACTGATTCTTTTTCATTAAACTCCGTCCCCCAACAATGCGCATGGAAAGGTCAACAGCTTCCATCGCAGCTTTAACTGCCTGGGTTTTTGCAGCAAAAAGCTGTCCCTGCATGTTCATTCGCTCTTCTGGATACTGATCCCACTGCTCTGCGACCGAATAAAGAAAGTGACGAGCACTTAAGAGCGCAAGGGATATGCGACCAAACTTATCTTGGATATGGGGAACATCTTTTAATGGTATATCTAGACTGTTCGGTTGATAAGAAGTAACAAATTTCACCGCTTCTTCTCGTGCAGATTCAGCAATTCCAAGATACACAGCCGGGATATGAAGTAACCATGCAGGAGGAAGGGATGCCGTTTTGCGTTCCTTATCATAAATTTCAAGGAGAGCTTCAGACGGAACGAAGACGTCTGTTAAGACAAGATCATCACTCCTCGTTCCTCTCATCCCCAAAACTTCCCATGTTTGTTCAAGGGATACACCTTTTTGATTCATTGATACTAAAAAGTCAGCCGGCACACCATTTAACGTCGATTTTACAATCACAGAGTCAAGATGTGGACTTAACGTTGTGAATGTTTTTCGGCCAGTAAGCTGATAGCCCCCCTCTACTTCTGTAGCGATCGTTGCAGGGAGTCCTCCTCTCGTTGGATCACCAGTTTCCTCTTCTGTTTGAGCTCTATTCACAAGAGCTCCTTTCACTACGTCCTTACAAAGTTCCGCATACGTATGATCATTCCAAGGTCGACGATCTTGAAGATCTTTTAGAATACCAAAGTGCCAACCAATCGATAACGCACCTGCTCCTTCGCCTTTCCCAAGCTCCTCTTGAATAAGGACTAGTTCGTAAAGTGAAAGTCCTTTCCCACCAAATTCTTCTGGAATGGGCAGTGAAGTAAAGCCTGAATCCTTCATACTTGCTATAATGAAGTCAGGAATGCGCGCTTCCTCGTCAATTTGCTCAGCGCTCTCTCTAAGCTCAGCGCGATGCTTACTAGCTAGATGAAGGAGCTCTTTCTGACGATCATTTCGTACAAATTTCTCAATCATTTCATGCACCCTCTTTCAACAAGTTATCAATCCTTCATTTTAGAAGACGAAAGATCAAGAAGTTCATCAATCCGTTCTTGTTCAAATCCAATAATCACTTCACCATCAATGACAATCGTTGGCGTAGACATTGATCCGTGCTCGTTGATGAGCTCATTTCGCGCTGCCTGGTTTTCTTTTATATTTAACAGTTCATATTTGACACCGTGCATTTGAAAATAATTTTTCACAAACTCGCACGGCGGACATGCTGGTTGGGTGTAGAGCTTTACATTTTTCATCTTTCATCACGTCCTAACGTTAAAATAAATCCGTTTAAAACATATCACCCCTCTCATCATCTTTCAACTATTTTACATGCGATACGTTTGTACTTATTTCGCAAAGGGAAAGGTTTTGCTGAAGGTGTTTTGAAACTTTTCGCGAAATCTATTCGTATAGAATGGTAGGAAGTATATCCAAACGATTTCATTCTATTGAAGGAGTGTCATATATGAGTAATCAGCCTGAAAAAGTTAACTCTCAACGTGAAAAAGCTGAGGAAATTATTCAAAGCTTTTATCATGAAGATGATACAGATAAAATACTTCAATCCTTATCTGGGCTAGGTGAAGATGCCCAGCGTGATGCTGGAGAGTCATTAGAAGCATTAAAGCGACCGGTTAAAGGAATGATCGATCAACCGAATAACGATTTACCTGATAATCTACACAAACTTAGAGAGCACGTTTCAGAACTTGAGCCCTCTTACTTAAAGAAAAATAAATTTAACAAACTGCTAAATCGCGTCATGGGTCGCAATGAAGTTGAACAATATGCGAAGAAATATAAAACGGTAGAATCTCAGGTTGAAGTCATTGTTGAGTCTCTTCTAACCGGTAAAGATAAGCTACAAGAAGATAATGTGATGTTAAAAGAACTTAAAGATGTGGCTAGAGATCGAATTTTCGGCTTAGAAGATCAAATGGAGCTAGGTCAGACGCTCATGACAATGCTTGATGAGGAAGCGGCTAAGGCCGAATGGAAAGACAATCCCCTTCCAATCCAAAAGGCGCAACAAAAAGTCGTAAGTCGAGTAAAGAATATGTCACAGGCTGTCATGGTTCTTCGTCAGTCTATGGCCTCAGTCGATTTGATCATGGAAAATAATGAAAAGTTAGAAGAAGCAATCTTCAATGCCGTTACGATGACGAAGAACATCATCACCGTTACAGCTTCGATCCAGTTAGCACTCGGCAACCAGCAGAAGGTAATTTCCGCTGTTCAAAATGTTAACGAAGCAACAGAGTCAATGCTTCTTCGAAATGCTGAAATGCTAAAGCAAAATACGGAGGAAACGGTCAAAACACTTGAAAAACCGGCCATTGCGATTGAATCCTTCCGAAAAGCCTATCAGGATGTATTCGAAGCCATTGAGATTACAGAGAAATCTAATGTTCGCATTATTGATAGCGGTAAAAAGTTCATACTAGAAATGGATCAGTTAAACAATGAAATGAAAACCAAATTGGATAGCACAACGTCGAGGCAAAAGCAGCTATCTGATGCAGCCGATCGACTTTAATGACAGGAGGGAATCCCATGGGGCTTTTCGATTCTTCTGAACCCCAGTGGCTTGAAAAGCTGTTACCACCGCAATTCAAGACGGTGGAAGCATCACTACTTCAGGATGCGAGTACAACAAACTTCCTTTCATATGCGGAACAGTTGTTAGATGAATTTATTGATAAACTCGATCCTTTAGAAAATAAGCCACAAAAATGGAAACGTACAGAACGAGGATTTACTGTTTATTTAAAAATACGCCGAAACCTTATTTTATTTTCTGGATATGACAGCCAAAAAGACCGTTCATCTACACCAAAAAAGTTTTACATTCAATGGGAACGACAAATGATTGCAAAACGAGATTCAGGTAAATGCAAGCAGGGTACCATTTTAATTAATGACCGAGGAAAAATTATTAAGCGAAGTATTAAACGCTCTCCTTTTTTTAAAGGGATTTTTCAGCGCATGAAATTATTGGATCACGCCTTATTAGGTACAAATGCAACGCAAGATCAAGGAGCAATTGATCCGGTTTTAAAAGAACAGCTAAATCATTTAGAGCAAGTGGCTACACACGCTTATATTAGTGGCGTTATTCATTCTAGAGCGACAAGGCTCATTCACCTTTTCCGGCAAATCTTACCTGAACTTAAGCCGCTTGACCTTGAGGAACGCCATGTTGTAAAGCGGATGCTTTCAACTGAGCTACCAAACATACTGACAGGCTTCACTGCCCTATCTGCAGAAAATCGCGAGTTGCGGCACCGTGACCTATTTCAAGCTCTTTGCCAAATGGAGTTAACGCTTCATCAATACCTCGAAAAAATAGAAGACCATCGTCTTTCAAAAGTTGATCATCTTCTTAAAGTAAATAAAATCAGATATGACAAATAAAAGCTAGCTGTCTGCAGACAGCTAGCTTTTCTGATTAAACCTCTTGTTCAATATGCTCTTGCATTAATTTTTGTAGACGTTCATTGACTTCTTCTTCCGTTAAGCCATGTTCAGCTACGTAACGGTTGCGAGGTGATGTTCTACACTCATGTGAACAACCGCGCAAGTATTTATGTTCGTTCTCCTCTGATGTAATAATTTGTTTATTACATTCAGGGCTTGCACAATTAACATAGCGTTCACACGGTTCACCAGTGAAGTAATCTTTACCAACAACAACATGATCTTTTTGGTTAATCGGAACAGTAATTCGGCCATCAAACACATAACACTGTCCATCCCAAAGTTCCCCTTTAGTGTCTTCATCCTGACCATATGTCACGATACCACCATCAAGCTGATTAACATCCTCAAATCCTTGATTAACCATCCAGCCTGTGAACTTTTCACAGCGTATTCCGCCCGTACAGTACGTAAGAATCTTTTTATCCTTTTGATCGGCAAGATTTTCTTGTACCCACTCCGGTAAATCGCGGAAATTCTTAATATCTGGACGAATCGCACCGCGGAAATGACCGACATCATACTCGTAATCATTCCGGGTATCAAGAATAATGACATCATCTTGTTGCATCGCTTCACGCCACTCAGCAGGCTTTAAGTGCTTACCACCGACCTGGTTTGGATCATGGTTTTCGTCAAGACGAAGCGTAACTAGCTCTGGTCTTAGACGGACGTGCATCTTTTTGAATGGATGCTCAGAAGCTTCGTCAATCTTGAAGAACAAGTCAGCAAAACGCTCATCCGCATGCATCATATTCATATATTGCTGCGTTTCTTCAAATGTTCCAGAAAGCGTTCCGTTAATGCCTTCTCCCGCAATAAGGATTCTTCCTTTTAGATTATGCTCTTTACAAAAAGCAAGGTGTTCTTCAACATATTCTTCCGGTTGATCAATTTGTACATATTTATAAAATAATAATACACGATAGTCTTTATTCATGCTTCTATCTCCTTTATTTCACTGTTTCCATTTTGCCCGTCACTGTTCCGTTCCAAAACCTTATTATAATGATTTTCGCAAGAAATGCAAAGGGTCAGATTCATAATATGATCTAAATGGTGAGGACAGGCATGTTTTGCCAGCTTATCAAAACAAATGAACGATTACAGTGAAAAACATCACACTTTTTTTATAGATGGTTCTACGACAACATCAACATTTCCTTTTATCGCTCTTGTAATCATACAGCCTTCCTCTGCTCGATGGGCAATGTCATGAATTCGTGCAGTCATTGCCTCATTAGGATCATTTGACAGGTAGATGACTGGATAATGATGAATAGATGCAACGTGAAGCCTTCCTTTATCACTTACGGTCAATTTAGATGAGATTTTAATATCTTCAAAAGGAATTTCATTTCGTTCTAAATACAAGCCAATCGTCATAAAATAACAGGCAGCTGAGGAGCTTAAAAGCAATTCATCCGGGTTCGTTCCTTTTTCACTTCCTCCCATTGACGATGGGATTGAGACGTCTGTCGTAAGGTTTTCCGTTTTAACAATCCCCTCTCCAGAGAGGCCACCCTTCCAGCTTCCTTGCAGTTCAAATACGTGATCCATTTTATCGACCTCCTATTAACTCGAGCAAAACTCCACTCATATGAGTGGAGTTTTGTCATTAACAATATTGTTCAAAAGCTCCTGTCAAGTTTGCTACGATTTCTTCCACATCATGATCTTCAATGTCTTCTCTTGGAATAAAGTGAAGTACCTGACCATCTTTTAAAAGGGCGATGGAAGGTGATGAAGGTTCATATCCTTCTAGGTATTCACGCATTTTTCCAGTTGCTTCACGATCCTGTCCTGCAAAAACGGTCACAAGATGTTCTGGTTTCTTTTCATACTCAATCGCTTCACGAGCGGCAGGGCGAGCGAGACCAGCTGCACAACCACATACGGAGTTGATAAAAACAAGTGAGGTTCCCTTTTTCTCCGAAATAAAGCTTGCTACTTCATCCGGTGTTGTAAGCTCTTCAAAACCAGCTGATGTTAATTCATCACGCATTGGCTGCGCCATCTGGCGCATATATTCTTCGTATGGATTCATATCCTATACCTCCTGTGAAATTAATTTGATTTTCTTGCTTGCGTCATTTGATGCCAGACAGATCCTTTTGCTTCTTCTCCGCCTTTTATCCTCTCTAACGCCATACCGGCCTGCATCTTTACTTCAAACTCCGGATCATTTGCCGCTTGTTCAAGTGCCGGAATTGCCGTTTCATCTCCCACTTCATATAAGAACATTGCCGCCCTCCATCGAACAAGCTTGTTACGATCTTGTAGCGATTCAATCATTTCGGGAATGGCTTCAACAAAACCTAGATCAGACAAACAATCTCCAGCTGTTCGTCTTACTGTAACAGACTTATCTTTCAATGCTTGATAAAGAAGCGGAAGCACTTCCTTCGATTCGATCATACCGAGGAAAACGACTGATAACCGTCGTACAGAAGCTTTTTCATCCTGCAATGCCTTTTCTAGCACTGGTAAATCAGTAAGCTCTGGATCCATACGGTCAAGTGCAGCGTATCTGACCTTCCAGTCAGCATCATCAAGCATCGCAAGGGTGACCACTTTTTTCTCTTGCTTAATTGATTCACTTTGATCTGAAAATGCAGCTTTTACAAGTGCTTCAAGACGCTCTTCACTGTAAGTCGCCGCAATTTCTTCTGTAACCTCTTGTCCGATTTCTTCAGGTGAACCGTACCTTGGATTTTGTTCCTTCCACTGTCGCTCCATCACCATATTTTCTGAAGCTGATGAGGCTTTCATTGCTGCTTGCATAAAGCGCTCAGGTAATCCAAAGCGCTGTTCAGATTCGCCTTCTTCTAGCTTCACTTGCATCGGGATGCCACGAAACATTTGGATTGATACTTTTATTTCACCGAAATCTTCAGAAGCCTGCTCTGATGCTTTGTATTCTTCAACAACTTCACCGAACGCCTCTCTTGCACCTGGGAGAATATCTTCCCAGGCGTATTTCGCATTTCGTTCTAGTGCAATAAAATCCATCACATGATAAAGGCCCTTCACGCCTGGAACGGCCATTAATTTCTGAATATACGGTGGAGCATTTGTGAGATCAGTCTCAAGTTTATACTGCCTCGTGTCTCCAGATGGTAACTCTTCACTTAAATTAATTTTCATCGAATTTGGACTTGGAGTCGGTTCGATTGAAACAATCTTCACGCAATCGCCCCCTTCTAATCGTGATTTTATCATATGTGAAAGCACTGTACCATTACATTGAATCAAGGATCTAATTTCACAACTGTAGCGTTTTCTTTATATTCATTATAGAATGATAGCACTTCTTCGACGTACTCATCGCTTTGATTGTAAGCAAACAGTGCACTTTCCAGTCTTCCCTCACTAGCTCCATTGGCTGAAAGGTAGCTTGCTGCTGTATAAGCAGCATCTTTAAGATTATAAGGATCCGCTTTTCCATCACCGTTTCCATCTTTTCCATATCCACCGTGTTTTTGAATAAGATCTAAATCCGTAATATCCACTAAATCATCCTTATCGAGTTCACCAAGACGGCTGCCGCCATAACTCCAACCGATCCAGGTTAGAGGCATAAATTGATAATGGCCAATTGCCCCTTTTGGACTTTCTAATGTCGACATCGTGGAGAACTTTGTTTCAACACGATGAACAGCCGCGAGAAGCTCCCATTGCACATCATATTCATCCCCTGCTTCACGGTAGAGATCAATATACTCCTCTGGCACCTCGGATTTTTTTAATGACTGAGAAAAAGAATCCGGTGACTGTTTTAAAATCAAGCCAATCACACCACTAATGATAATCGTTACGATAATTAAACTTCCCGTTCGTTTCACATTCGTTCTTCCTTCCTACCGTCTATCCTGTGGATTTGAAAATTCTTCACTAGGAAGATGGATCCACTTACTTAAATACCCGTGATCATAAAGAGCTTTGATCAATATGAGTAAAATCGGTGAAATAATAACTCCTGAAATCCCAAATAATGAGAGTGAAATAATCATAAAGGATAAAATTGTAAAGGCTGACACACCAAGAGAATCACCCGTGATTTTCGGCTCCATAATCTGTCTCACAAGCATGACAACCCCAAGCAAAATTAAAAGCGATACTGCAAGAGATGTTTGGCCTACCGCAAAGAGATAAATAGCCCACGGTATAAAAATGGCCGAAACACCGAGAAGCGGTAATAAATCAAAAAACGCTGATAATAGAGCAAGGGTAAACGCATTATCTACTCGCAAGATCCATAATCCACAGAGAACGAGAACAAACGTAATCGTTATGAGCTTTAACTGCGCCTTTAAGTACGCTCCAATACCGCTTAATACATTCTCCTTTAAGAAGTAGTACGCGGTCTTAAACGTATTCGGCGTGCGTTTTACTGCAATTCGTTTCCACATTTCAATTTCGATACTTAAAAAATAAGCAAGTACGATTCCGACAATAAAATTAATGACAAGTGTTGGGATTGAAGTTACGAAGGCAAACACACTATTTAAGAATGCAGTAAGCATAAAGGAAGCCTTTTCTACAAGAGTTAATGAAAAGTCCTGGGCCTTTTCAAGTACATCAGGTGGGAGAGCATTTATCTGAAGCTGTCCCCATTCAATATAATTCATAATCTGATCTTGAAACTTCGCAACGTATCCAGGAATTAAGCCGATTAGATTTTGTAACTGAAGAACAAAAATAGCTCCCGCTAGAAAGACGACACTTAAGACAACAAGAACAAACAAAAGCGTTGAAATGGTCGTTGCGGCTGTCTTCCCAATTCCTTTTCGATGTAGAAAACGTGCGAAAGGTTCAATGATTAAAAAGATAACATACCCTACGATAATGGGTGCTGCAATATCAAATAAAAAACTAGATACTAACATTATTAGAAATACGGTTAATACGATAAGTCCAATATCAAAAGCTGTACGTGCATAGCGTTGATAAAACGTTAACATTCCGTCACCCCAATTTTGTAATCTGTCGTAAGCATATCGGTTTTTAGTCTAAATTTCCATAAGAAAAAGAAGGGAGCGCCCTTCTTTTTCTTAATAGTATGAGAAGTTATGAAGCTCTTGACCATAAGCGTCACTCACTCAAATTTAGTCATGTCTCTCCACTTAAACTTGTAGAGCTGTAACAGGTTCCTTTGCAGGACGTCCAAAATAGTAGCCCTGACCAAGTGGGATTCCTATTTCCCTACAAAAATCAACTTCTTCTTTTCGTTCAATCCCCTCAGCGAGCAATGTAATGCCTTCCTCTTTTGATAACGATACCATTTCAATTAAATACTTCTGTTTAACAGGGTCCTGGTCACTGTGGGAAATCAAACTTCGATCAATCTTTGCATAATCCGGTTTTAATTCTAATAATATTTCTCTAGTTGCAAAACCTGACCCAACATCATCGAGTGCCATCTTCATTCCCTCTTGTTGATAGGTTTTAAAAATCTTCTTCAAATGAGCAATTTCATTAATTTTTTCCGTTTCCACTACTTCAAACACAAGGTCATTCGGATCAATTTTGAAAGCATTCACTGCTTGAAACGTCGTTCGAAGGCAGTGAGCAGGATCATAAATGGAAGATGGTAAGAAGTTAATAAATCGCTTCGTCCCATTTTCTAGATGAGAGGCGCTTACTTTAAGTGAAGCAATTCTAGCGGCACTATCAAGAAATGACTGCAAACCAGATTGTCTTGCCATTTCAAATAATTCGTTCGGATAAAAAAGAAAGTCTTCACTCGTAGGCCGCATTAAAAACTCATATCCTGTAATACTCTGATCAGCAAGCGTGATGATCGGCTGCATATGACTTGTAAAAAGTGAGTTTTTCATTATTTCTATGTAATCAGGATGCTGGACTCTTGAATAAAATTGCGAGAATGAGAGTGGTTGACTTTTCTCCCTTTCATTCTCTGAGTATGTTGAGCAAAAAAACATGTCAACTGCTGCCTGATTGAAATTCGAAGCGATCAGGCGGCAAACATCCGCTAAAGCTTCTTGACCTACAAAAGGTATGACTAGCGGATGGTCTAGCTGCTTTCGGCCCATGAGGTCATGTAAACTTTGATTAAGCTGAGGAACGGTAGTAAAGATTTCTATATAACCTGCAGAATGAATGTTTGGTATCGTTTGGCACTTTGTACATGATATCATCAGTCATTTTCTCCTATCTTAAATTTGTAGCATTCTTAACGAAAAAAGCAGAGAGTTTCCCCTCTGCTTTTCTTATCGGTAAAGTTTGAAATTATTTTAATAGGTTTTGATACAAATTTAAGTATTTTACTGATGAAGCTTCCCACGAATAGTTAAGACGCATCGCTCTTACAACTAGTTTTTTCCATGTGATGTCATCATGATGATAGAGATCAAGAGCAAGACGGATCGTATCTAACATTTCGTGCGCATTATAATTCGCAAAACTAAATCCATGGCCCTCCCCTGTAAACTTGTTATAAGGTTGGACAGTATCTTTTAAGCCACCAGTTTCTCGAACAATAGGAAGACTGCCATATCGTAGCGCGATAAGCTGACTAATGCCACATGGCTCAAATTGGGAAGGCATTAAGAACAAATCAGATGCAGCATAAAGCTGGCGCGCAAAACCATCATCAAAATAAATGTTTGCTGAAAATCTACCAGGATAGTGTGCTTCTGCTTCTCGAAGCATATGCTCGTAATGCTCATCACCTGTTCCAAGAACAACTACCTGGACTTTTTGCTCCATTATTTCAGGTAAGACTCTGAAGAACAGATCAATTCCCTTTTGTTCGACAAGTCGCGTGATGAGGGCAATAACTGGAATGCCTTCTCCTATTTGTAAACCGAGATTTTTTTGAAGATCGGTTTTGTTTTTTTCTTTTAGAAAGTGTGAGGCGTGATACGTATAAGCAAGAGCCGAATCACTGGCTGGATCATAAAGGTCCGTATCAATCCCGTTAATAATTCCAGTAAATTCATTTTCTCTTTTCCTCATAACTCCATCCAAGTATTCACCGAAATATGGCTGTTTAATTTCATCTGCATACGATGGACTTACAGTTGTAATGTAATCTGCATAAAGCAGTCCACCTTTCATGAAGCTTACATTACCATGAAACTCTACCCCTTCATTATTAAAATGAAGTTCACTCAAATCTAGCAAATCATGCAAAATGGACTTCGGAAAAATTCCCTGATAACGCAAATTATGAATTGTATAAACGACCTTAATTCCCTCATAGTAAGGGTGGTTTCTATAATGGGCTTTCTTTAGTACAGGAATCATCCCAGTTTGCCAATCGTGGCAATGGAGAATGTCAGGCTGATCTTCAAGATATGGGATCGCTTCTAATACGGCTTTACAAAAAAATGAAAAGCGCTCACCGTCATCAAAGTATCCATAGCTACCACTTCGCTTAAAATAGTACTCATTGTCAACGAAATAATAGGTGATGCCGTCATACTTAAGCATCTCAATGCCACAATATTTATCACGCCAGCCAACTGAAACGGTAATCGTCTCTTTTAATTCAAGCTGACTTTTAAACGTCTCATTCATATCTTGATATTTAGGTAAGATAACAGAAACGTTTGCTCCCTGTTTTTGAAGTGCTTTTGGAAGAGCACCGATCACATCACCAAGACCACCCGTTTTAATAAATGGATGACCTTCAGATGCGGCAAATAGTACGTTCATTACAAATTCCCCCTACTAAATGACAGTCGATTTTGCGATAACGCGTGGTTGATCTTCTGAAATGACCTTCTCGTTTGGTGATACGGAAACGTCTTTATCCAGAATCACATTCTCAATCACTGCACCCTCACCAATTTCACACTTTTGCATAATGATACTGTTTTTAATAACTGCACCTTTTCCAACTCTAATTCCTCTAAACAAAATGCTATTTTCTACCGTCCCTGAAATCGTACAGCCGTTTGCAATCAAGGAGTTCGATACGTTGGAGCTTTCTAAATACTTCGCAGGAGATTCGTGCTTTACTTTCGTATAAATTGGTCCCGTGTTATAAAATAATTCCTGCGTCACATTTGGATCAAGCATTTCCATACTATAACGATAGTAGCTCTCAACACTATCGATGAAGGTAACATATCCACCAAAATGATGGGCGTGTACATGGTAACGATCTAAATTTGCAGCAATCGCTTCATTAATGGACTCATGCTTCCCACTCTCAATGCTATCTTCAACAAGAGAAATAAGGAGAGATGACTTCATCAAGAAGGTGTTCAAAAACACGTTATCTCCTGGCAACGGTTCAACACCTAAATTTAACCGATCTACCCGTTCATCATCGTTCGTATATAACACGTTATAATGACTGCCACTCGTATAAGGGTCGTCACAAGGTTTGTATACAACCGTTATATCAGCATTCTCGGCCTCATGTTCGTCAATGATTTGATCGAAATCTACGTTCCAGACAAGCTGTCCGTTCGTTACAAGAACATAATGAGAAAGGCTTCTCTTAAAAAAAGAAAGGTTCTCATAAAATGAATGGATGTCACCAGAATTTCTGCGTTCTTCATCTGCAGGGGGCTGGAAGAAAAGCCCTCCCTGATGACGATCGAGATCCCATTCTCGGCCTGAACCTAAATGGTCAAATAAGGAACGGTATTTTTCACGAGTAAAAACGGCTACCGTGTTAACACCTGCATTTGTTAAGTTTGATAAAGAGAAATCGATCAATCGATACCGCCCTGCAAATGGAACAGAGGCAAAGCTCCGATGATTGGTTAACTCACTTAGTGTGTTTTTTTCATCTACGAGGTTAATAACTCCTACTACTTTTTTCATCGTTTAATCCCCCTACTCTATTTTGGTACCGAGACGATTTCGCCATCAGCAATTAAAGAAATGGAACCATCACTTGACCCTAATGACATACCATCTTCTACTACAGTGCCACTTTCTACAATCGCGTTTTCGATCGTTACATTTGCTCCAATTTTTACATTTGGCATAATGATTGAGTTTCGAATCGTACTTCCAAGTCCAACGTGCACGCCGTAGAAAAGAACCGATCGATAAACGTCTCCATAGACAACGCACCCTTCATTTACTAGTGAACGTGTCACTTTCGCTTGAGGAGCGATATATTGTGGTGGTTGATTTGGATTTACCGAATAAATTTTCCAGGCTGGATCATTAAGAATCAAGGCTGGATCATCATCGAGAAGATCCATGTTTGCTTCCCACAAACTTTGTAACGTTCCTACATCCTTCCAGTATCCATTGAATGAGTAAGCAAATACGTTCTTTTCGTCTTCAATCATGGCTGGAATAATATCTTTACCAAAGTCATTAGATGATCCGGGAGTTTGCTCATCTTCTGTTAGATACTTTTGAAGCGTTTTCCAATTGAAAATATAAATGCCCATCGATGCTAAATTTGTTTTCGGTTCAGCTGGTTTCTCTTGAAACTCAACAATCCGGTCTTCGTCATCCGTATTCATAATACCGAAGCGACTTGCTTCATTCCATGGCACCTCAAGAACCGCAATCGTTGCATCCGCATCACGCTGCTCATGATAATCAAGCATCTCAGAATAATCCATTTTATAAATGTGGTCCCCTGAAATAACAAGAACATATTCTGGGTCATATTGCTTGATATAGTACATGTTCTGGTAAATCGCATTCGCTGTGCCACGGTACCACTCGCCACCCTTTTGGCCCATATAAGGGGGAAGGACGGAAACGCCTCCATTTTTTCGGTCCAGATCCCATGAACTGCCAATTCCGATATATGAATTGAGTATGTACGGCTGATATTGTGTAAGAACGCCAACCGTATCAATACCGGAATTGCTACAATTACTAAGTGTGAAATCAATAATGCGATATTTACCTCCGAACGGAACGGCAGGCTTCGCAAGACGAGTCGTTAATTTTCCTAATCTTGTCCCCTGACCTCCTGCGAGTAGCATGGCGACACAACGTTTTTTAGACATAGCGATTTCTCCTTTCAAGGTTGCTTTTATTTTTTTTGCCGAGAACAACAATTCCAAGCGGTGGTACTTTAAGCATCAGGCTATAAGGTTGATTGTGATAGGGCGTTTTTTCGCTTTGCAATTCGTCTGCGTTTAACTGACCTGACCCACCGTACTTTTCTTGATCGCTATTAAACATTTCAATATACGTTCCAGTAGATGGAACGCCAATCCGATAATCATAGTACACATTAGGAGAAAAATTAATAATCGCGATATCGCAATCTCCTTTTGCTTTGCCTTTTCTCATAAAGGTGAGGACAGACTGAGCGTTATCGTTCGCATCGATCCATTCAAATCCTTCAGACTCATGATCAATGCGCCACATTGCCCTTGAATCAAGATAAAAATGATTGAGCTCTTTTACATAAGCGTTCATCTTCCTATGCATGTCATAGTCAAAAAGCAACCAGTCAAGCTCAGATAAATCTTTCCATTCAACGAATTGACCAAATTCTCCTCCCATAAAGAGGAGTTTTTTTCCGGGATGAGCCATCATGTACCCATAAAGCGTTCGAAGATTAGCGAATTTTTGCCAATAGTCACCTGGCATCTTATTTAGTAATGACTTTTTCCCATGTACCACTTCATCATGCGAAAGCGGCAACAAATAGTTTTCTGAAAAAGCGTAGAAAAAAGAGAACGTTAACAAGTTATGATGGTGTTTACGATCATCCATGTGAAGCTCCATGTACTTCAGAACATCATTCATCCATCCCATGTTCCATTTATAATTGAAACCGAGGCCACCTTCATGAATAGGTGCGCTTACTAACGGATAATCCGTCGACTCTTCTGCCATCATTAAAGCATTTGGGAATTGTTCAAAGATTGTTCGATTTAATTTCTGAATAAATTCCTTAGCTGCAGAATTCTCTCCTTCCACGCCACCGCTTTCATGGTCATGGTGATAAAGAAGCATCTGTGAAACTGCATCGACCCTTAACCCATCAATATGGTAATAGTCAAACCAGAAGACAGCATTCGAGATAAGAAAACTGACCACTTCAGGTTTACTATAATCGAAATTATAAGTTCCCCAATTATGCCGTTCCGCTCGAGCCGGATCAGACGGTTCAAATACCGGCCCGCCGTCAAACTGACCGAGCCCGTGGGCATCTTTACAAAAATGAGCAGGCACCCAATCAAGAATCACGCCAATATCTTCCTGATGACACTTATCGATAAACGCCTTTAAATCATCAGGCTCACCAAATCGACTTGTGACCGAAAAATACCCTGTAATTTGATAACCCCACGAGCGATCAAATGGATGCTCCATTACCGGCATTAGTTCAATGTGGGTATACCCATGTTCCTTCACATAAGGAATCAATTCATGCATCAGATCCTTATAGGAATAATAGGAACCATCTTTTTTCCTACGCCAGGAACCAGGATGAACTTCATAAATGGATAGCGGCCCATCATATGGGGCAGTTTTCTTTCGTTTCGCCATCCACTTCGTATCATGCCAGTCAAAATGATCAATTTTTTTTACGATGGAAGCCGTCTTCGGTTTCAGTTCCGAATAGAAAGCATAAGGATCAGACTTCATGAGCGTCTCCCCTGCAGTTGTTTCGACAGCATATTTGTAGAGCTCATTTTCTGATAAGTGTTCTACAAATAACGACCATAGTCCTGACTCTTCCACTTTTTCCATACGATGCGATGTGGTATCCCATTGATTAAAATTCCCTGTTACGGCTACTACTACAGCATGAGGAGCCCAGACTGTAAACCTGACTCCAAACCGTCCATCTTCTTCCCTTAAATGGGCGCCCATTGAACGATAAGCCTGAAATAAATTTCCCTGATGAAATAGATACCGATCATACTCTGTCGGCATAGATACAGTCATTGCGACACCTCGCTCTCATTGATAAATAGAGGGATTCCACGATACTTATCCTCTACATCCTAAAGATTCGACACGTACCTTTAGGTTTCCTCTTAAAAAATTTATTGTCGAAAAATACATGTGTTTTTCGACAAATAAGGGAATATTTTTTCATAAATTGCAATAAAAAAAGGTTGCGCATCGTAGCGCAACCTTTCACATTTATAAATAAAAACCTTAAGATACATTCTCTTGCATTTCATTCATCCGTACTTGAAGTTGATAAGCCATGGAAATAGACCAAGCTAGCGGTGTGTTTTTATTTGGAATATTCGTACCGCCAATATAAAGTTCAGGAATTTTTCCACTTTCAGGTGTTATACTCATCGTTTTCGACCAGTATTCACTCATTTTATCAAGTTCTCCTAGCTGCTCATAGCAAAGACCTAACCACGGGAATCCAAAACACCATTCCGCTTCGCTACCTTCGTTATAATACACATCATTTTCATACCTTATAATGCCTCGTTCTCGCTCAAGCCGTTCTGTGACCCGGTCCACAATTTGGATCGCTTGTTCTCTTGATACAACATTTAAAGGATAAATTAATGATAAAAGAGCTAAATCCGTTTCTTTCGTTTCACTTTCACAAGGCAAAAGTTTATCTAAAGCTTTTTCACCTTCCTCAATCATATATGACGGTACGTTAACGAGAGTTTTAACGGCTTTTAGTCCCGCTACACACGCTCCAACGCTTGACGCATGTAATTCTACATTTTCTTCCCACATACCATTATCAGGGCTTTTCCAGTATTCGAGACATTCTAGATAATCTACAAGTTTTTGAACGATACGCTGGTCTACTTTGTCTCTTAACATCGGCTTACCATTTTGAATTCCTTGACCGATTCCGAATAACATAATACCAACTGCATCATTTTGCGCATGTCCCCATTCGACGGGAATTTCTTCTAAATTTCTTGTATAACGTGCATGAATGTATTCATGTAAATAATGTGGCTTTTGTTCCGTATGAATATCAAGCTTCCACTCATATTTTCTAAGTAGTGTGAGTAAAGCATTGTACGCTTTTTCATATCGTGAACATTTCGAATTTAAATATGGCATAACCGCATAGCATACATCTCTGATCCAAACGTAGTCGTAATCATCCGATGTACTTGCAACATAAGCTCCGTTGGGTAGTCGCATACTTTCAAGTACACTGTGCAGCTGCTGTTGATTCATATTTCTCACCTGCTCCTTATTTTTTACTACAATTATACCCTTTTCGACAATTTTAAACCTTTTTAACCATAAAAAAACCGACCCCATATGCTTGAGGTCAGTCTAAAGTCTGATTTATAGCGGCCATTTCACTAAGGTCAGGTTCCATCCGATATACGTAATCAATGTAGGAAAGAAGCGTATCCCGTGCTTCCTTTACCTTCATAAATTCAGTTTCACGTATAAAGGCATAAACAAATTGTTCAATTCGCTTCGAAAGGATGTCATCTTCTGTTTTCATCATCAAAACACTAAGATCAATGCAAGCACAATGATGCGTGTAATATAGAGCTTTGTCATAGTCAGTAATATCCAATGACTTGCCCCCTTTCTAGGAGCTTAGGTATAGTATTAGCCCGTAAGCTCCAGTTACACGAAGAAAAAGATGACATATTAGGATTTTAAAATGGTGACTCCCTCTTGTTGTTCAACCTTCTTTTCTTTGATCAATTTCCCCATTGCGCGCTTAAAAGCAGCTTTACTTATGTTAAATTCATTCTTAATCGCTTCTGGATCACTTTTATCAGTAAAAGGCATTTGATTGCCGTGCTTCTCCATATATGCAACAAGGCGATCTGAGTCCTCAAGTCTTGCTTCTTTTACAAGAGGTCTTGTCGATACGTTCACACGACCGTCTTCCCTTACAAATGTAATTCTCATTGTAAGACGCTGACCAAGTCTTACTTGTTCTTTCATCTCATCTTTATGCAAATAGGCAAGATACCCTTCACTTGTTAAAATTGAAACGCCATCTTCAAGGAAGCGGAAAACTAATCCTTCAACTTCGGAATTTTTACTATCTGCTGGTGCTGCGACAGAAAGTTCCTGAATTTCTTCAAATTTACTTAAATCAGCAAAAAGACGCTGCTTTTTATCAAGCTTTAGCCCACAATAGAGCTCATCTCCAATAGCAGGCCAGGTAGCCCAGTCATAAGGTAAGTCATCTTTTGATAAAAGCATGTCCTTTTGAATACCAATATCCACAAATACCCCAAGGCTTCGCTTCACTTCTACAACCTTTAGAATCGAAAAGGAATCCATTGTTACGAGCGGAACTGTTTCAGTGGCTGAAAGTCTTCCTTGATGGTCGTGATATAGAAATACCTCTACTTCATCATCTTCTTCGTAGTGATTTTTAGCTTCTTTTTTATGAAGCATCACATCTTCATATCCATTTGTTAAAAAATACCCGTATTCTTGCATACGTGCGACACGTAACGTAGTCATTTCTCCTGCATGTAATTCACTTGCCAACTTGATTCACGCCTTTCTTGTTTCTCATCTTAGTATATCACTTTCACTTCTGTTATTTCCCCTTCGTTCTCATAAAAGTATCTTTCCTGTCAATACTAATCATGAATCAATACAAAAGGAGAGGTTCCTCATGTCCACATACCGTAAAGTAGAAGAAATGTTAAAAAACGCTCATGAGCTAACTGAATATGCTGACGAGCAGCTCCAACTAGCTACAAAGCAGCAATCAGCGGTCAATGATAAGGGTTATACAGAAACCCAACAATTGCTTGAACGTATGTCTGTTGAACTTGATAAAATGATTCACAGTGCAAATCCTGAACAGCGTGACGCGCTTCACAGAGCGCAACAGCAAATTCAGGATCGACAGAATAATTTTATTCTTGGATTTGAAACGTGAGATCTGCTAACAGCAGATCTTTTTTTGAGGAGAAGCTACTTAAGAAAAAACGCCAAATTCACTTGCTAACGTCTGTGAATGTTTCCTTCTAGCCTTTCTCGCTTTCATACGTTCGTAACCACCATCGTGCACGAACTTCTCTTCTTCCGTTTCAGGAATGGCTTCTGGCACCCTTGCCGGAACGCTTTCTTCATCTAGCGCCACAAACGTTAAAAAGGATGTAGCACATACTTTCTTTTTACTCGAAATCACATTTTCGGCAAAGATTTTCACAAACACTTCCATTGATGTATTATGCGTCCAGCTTACATAGGCTTCTAAGCTAACGACTTCTCCTTCACGAATCGGACTTAGAAAATCAATGGAGTCCGCTGATGCAGTCACAACAGCGGATCTAGCGTGTTTTGACGCTGAAATCGCCGCAATGTCATCTATGTAGGACATTAGTTTACCACCAAATAGTGTTCCATGTGTATTCGTGTCTGAGGGTAATACAAAGCTTGATTTTGTCGTTCTAGAATCACGTATTAATTTCTTTGATAAAGCAGTATTCGACATTTTTTAGCCACACTTTCTAGAAAAGCCCAATTGCGGTTCCATCTTCTGAAACATCCATATTAAGAGCTGCTGGTTTTTTAGGTAATCCTGGCATGGTCATCACGTTACCGGTTAATGCTACGATAAATCCGGCTCCAATGGAAGGGCGAAATTCACGGATCGTTATTCGAAAGCCAGATGGCCGTCCGAGTAGTGAAGGATCGTCCGAAAGTGAATACTGTGTTTTCGCCATACAAATTGGCAGATGCCCCCACCCATTTTCCTCAAATTCTTGCATTTGCTTTTTTGCTTTAGCGGATAAATCGACGCCTTCAGCTCCATAAATTTCTGTTGCGATTTTTTCCAACTTTTCTTCAATGGTGCTTTCAAGGTCATAGAGAGGTTTGAAATGGTTCTCATTTTGTTCCATTTCGTTTAATAACGTTTTAGCAAGTTCTACTCCACCTTCTCCACCATTTGCCCATACGTCTGTTAAAGCCACTGGTATGTCCTTTTCCTTGCACCATTGAAGCAATGCATTTACTTCAAGTTCGGTATCAGTAACAAACCGGTTAATCGCCACTACAAAAGGAACACCAAATTTTTTAACGGAAGATACATGATGCTCAAGATTAACAAGCCCTGCTTGTAACGCACCAACATCTTCTTTTTTAAGCTGATCTTTCGCTACGCCGCCGTGCATTTTAAGAGCACGAATTGTGGCAACGATAACAGTTGCTGCTGGTTCAATTTCTCCTGCTCTCGTTTTAATATCAAAGAACTTCTCAGCGCCCAAATCTGCCCCAAAACCAGCTTCTGTGATCACATAATCAGAAAGCTTTTGAGCCATTTTCGTTGCAACGACGCTATTGCACCCATGAGCAATATTTGCGAATGGGCCCCCATGAATGAGCGCAGGTGTATTTTCTAACGTCTGAACGAGATTTGGGTTCATGGCATCTTTTAATAGAAGTGTAATCGCCCCTTCTACACCTAAGTCACCAGCTGTAATCGGCTCTTTTGTTAAGCGATATCCGATCACAATTGAAGCAATCCGCTTCTTCAAATCTGATAAGTCGGATGCTAGACAAAGAATGGCCATGATCTCTGACGCTACTGTGATATCAAATCCATCTTCACGGGGCACTCCTTGCGTTGGACCGCCTAAACCAACAATAACGTTTCGTAACGCCCGGTCGTTCAGATCTACAACTCGCTTCCACGTCACGCGTCTAGTATCAAATCCGACTTCATTTCCTTGATGAATGTGATTATCAATAAGGGCAGAAAGAGCATTGTGAGCAGACGTTATGGCATGTAGATCTCCTGTAAAATGGAGATTAATGTCTTCCATTGGCATAACTTGAGAATATCCTCCCCCAGCTGCACCACCTTTAATACCCATGCTTGGCCCTAGTGAAGGTTCTCTCATTGCGACAATGGCTTTTTCACCGATTCGATTTAATGCTTGAGCAAGACCGACTGTTACCGTACTTTTCCCTTCTCCTGCAGGGGTCGGATTGATTGCAGTAACAAGCACAACTTTACCAGAAGGATGAGTATTCAAACGTTTCATCGTATTCAATGAAATTTTCGCTTTATAATGACCATATGGCTCCCATTCATCTTCATGTAACCCTAATTGTGCAGCGATCGATTTAATTCGCGTCATTTTCGATTCTTGTGCAATTTCGATATCACTCTTATATGTTAGTCCCGGCTTCATAAAACCCCTCCATAAATTAAATTGCATAACTCCATTTTCCATCTTACCCAACTTTATTCTCTACGTTAAGGATTATGTGCTATTCTCTAGGTAGTGTTGACATTTTTATAGTGAGACGTTATAGTTAAATTAACCATTTATCACATAGGATATTTGATTGAGAATTTGAATTCGATTTTTTGTGCACTTCTCGTACACATCGAATATCTCTTCTTCAACATCCGGTGAATGGTTGAAATTTAAAGTGCACAAGGATTGTGCTAAGCTTTTAGGAGGAACAAACATGCAAAACGGTAAAGTAAAATGGTTTAATGCAGAAAAAGGATTCGGTTTCATCGAAATCGAAGGAGCTGACGATGTATTCGTACACTTCTCAGCAATCAATGACGAAGGTTTCAAAACACTAGAAGAAGGCCAAGAAGTTTCTTTCGAAATCGTTGAAGGAAACCGCGGACCTCAAGCTGCTAACGTTAACAAAATTTAATTATAAACCTCAAAGGAACTGATGCCTACATCAGTTCCTTTTTTTGCGTCTTTTTTCGGTTAATTCCCATTAGTTGTGGCCATACTATGCTTGAATGATTGATAAAGGTGGGATGACATGTCAGAACCATATTCTGATTTACAACAAATTGAAATGTCCATTAAATCAGCACAGCATCTGGTTGGCCAGGCTACAAAAAGTATGAATGGGAATCAATTGAAAGCTGCTCAGGACGCGATTAACCAGGCCAAAGAGCAATTTCAGCAGGCACTTTCACACAAATCCGGTACTAATGAACAATTTTATGAATTCTCAAGTGAATTGATTGAAAAATGCGAAACTCAATTAAGAGAAGCGAACGAATAAGAGAAGCAGCCTAATTGCTGCTTCTCTTATTCGTTATCCAGCTCAATCGAGCTACTAATTTCTGTTCCATTCAACGCTTGCTTCGCTAAGCGATGAGACTCTTTATTTTCATCGCGAGAAATATACTTGTACACCGGTTGCAGTCTAAGTTGTTGGAGCGTATCTTCAATGCGATCCATCCATCTCGTAAAGAGCGGTTCATAGACAGCCCACTCGCCTGCAAGTTGGTTGATGACAACTTGAGAATCCCCTTTAATCAGAATTTCCGTATCTTCTACATCAATCGTTTTAATTTCCTGAAGACCTAGCCATAAAGCAGCATATTCAGCTTCATTATTGTTCTCAAGATAGTCCAGCGCTTTATTGATACGAATCCGTTTTCTCTTTCTTCCCTCATAATAATAAATGACTGCGCCACACCCAGCCTTCTTTGTCTGTTTATCAAAGCTACCATCAAAAATAATTTCAATAGAAGCAGGGCGTTCTTGTTTTTTTGTCATATAGGTTTCTAATTCTTTCACAGACCATTTTGTGCCTCTGTTATCTAAAAAGTATAAATCAATGGAGCGACCCGTTTTAACAATATCACGAGCCATTAACATCGCTTCATTAAATGGCATTTCATCAGACGTCATCCAGGAGGAAATGCCTCTAGGCGTTTTGTATTTCCATTTTACAATTACATCCATTATTGGTCCTCCTTATGTCAAATGTTTGCCTAATTGTTTTAATTCATCTCCAACCGTGCATTCGGTAATGCAAAAGCGCTGGGCGTGACACTTACCGTAATCATGCTGGTTGACTCGTTTTAATAAGCAATCCTGACAATATGTATCAAGGATTAATCCAACTTCCATCATCACTTCTTTTTTCTTCATACTTTTCACTCCTACACACAGTCCCTTCTATACAGCTTTCTCCTTTTATCTTAAATGTATGTCTTCTCTCTACGAACATGATTATGATAAAATACAGCAAGACCAGTCCACAGAGAGGAGCACCATATGATTGAAGTCTATGTAGACGGAGCAAGCGCAGGTAATCCAGGCCCTTCCGGCGCCGGTGTTTTTATTAAAGCTGAAGGTAGCGTCATTAAATCCGCTCTTCCACTTGGTATGCTCTCAAACCATGAAGCAGAATTTGAAGCATTAATTCACGCGCTCTCAATCTGTAAAGAGAAACAGTACCGTACACTATCCATACGAACAGACTCACAGCTCGTCAGCAGCGCTGTAGATGGAAGGTACGTCAAAAATAAAAATTATCTACCCTATTTAACTCGATGCCTTGAATTAGTGGATCAGTTTGACCTCTGTTTTATTAAGTGGATTCCTAGTTCCAAAAATAAAATGGCAGACGAACTCGCCCGAAAAGCAATTCAACAAAATGAACAGAAAGAACAATAATCCTTTAACCGAACAAAACGAGCGCCTTTATATGCAAAGGCGCTGTTTTATGTTCTTTTTCTTTACATACGGATGCGTAACCCTAGCTTATCGAGCTCGGATTTCATTTGGTTAATATCAAGATCTAACTTGCACTCCGCAAAAGAATAAAGATCAAGTTCAGGAATCGCGCGCTCAATTGTAACGAGCTCTAAACTTAATTTCGCCAATTCCTCACCCTCAGTCAGTTTTTTTCGATAGCGATTATATTTGCTGTCTAGTACACCAATACTTTCATACACACCTTGAACCGATCCATATTGCTGAATAAGTGGTAACGCTGCTTTGTCTCCTACACCTGCAACACCAGGGATATTATCACTCTTATCACCTAAGAGAGCTTTCACATCAATCCACTGACTAGGAGTAATGCCATACTCCGTTATAAAATGATCTTCTGTATATACCCGGTCTCCTTCTTTTCGAACCGCGATGATTTGTGAGACAGCAGGATTTAAAAGCTGAAGCAAGTCTTTATCGTTACTGTAGATGTAACAATCGCCATGCCCCTCTTTTGTCCATCTTTCTGAAAGTGTGCCGATAACATCGTCCGCTTCAAATCCTTCTACACTCATCTGGGGAATTCCTGTTGCATTAAACAAATTCACTGCTGTTTCATATTGCTGAATCAGAGGAGCTGGTAGATCATCTCTTGTACCTTTATAGTCTTCATATAGCGCTTTACGCTTTACTTCATTTCGTTTTACGTCCCATGTGACAACAAAATGAGTTGGTTCATAATCATTGATAAGAGACATTATTTTTTGTAGCTTCACTCTTAAAGCATTTGTGAAAAGTCCTTCAGAGGTTTTTGAAAGCTGCTCTTCTGACTTTCCATATGCGGTAGCAAAATAACCCCTACTTAATAAATTAAACCCATCAATTAAGATTAGTCTTCCCATGTTTCTGATCTTCCCTTCGCTCAAAAAACCTATTTTCTTTTGTAATGGTAACATAGATTCAGAAAGTACGTTTTGAGCGCAAAAGAAGAAGCCTCCAAAATGAATTGGAGGCTTCTTTCTTTACTGCGGATTTTTGAGCTTTTCTGCTTCCATCTCTGCATAGGATGGCATTTGTTTCGCTTTTTGCTGTTTTGCATTATTATTACGCTGTGCATTTGGATTGCCTTTTTTCTGTCTGCCCATTGTGACACTCCTTTAGAAAGTAATTCTTCTCTAGTTTGTGTCAGTTAGGTCTCATTCTATTCAGTCGAAATGAAGCTCCTGTTTGTAAGAACGGAGAAACGCAACATACTGTCTTGACGCTTCTTCAAATGCCTTCTCGTCTCGTCGGTCTAGAGCTTGATCAATGGTTTGCTGATAACGTTCTTCCTGGAAAGTAAAGACAGCTTCATCAAGGATTAATTGGGCGTACAATTCCAACTCAAACGTTTCCTGTTCTTGTTTCTTTTTCATAGCACGTTGTTTCATATTGTCTTTATACGACTTATGATGATTGTTCATGCTAGCTCTCCCCCCTCTGAAGCTCTTTTTTCTATTATACGAGGGAATCGTCAAAATATCAATATTTTTCAGAATATTCCGATATAACTTTTTTTAATTCATATTTTTGTCTTTGAAAGTCCTTTTTAAAGTGGATAACGATTAATGTCAAAATAGTTTTTCTTTAAAAGTCTCTCCTGACTCATTAATTCTTTGTAGGAAAAAGAAGGAGGTAATTTCGACGTATCAATTAGCATAAGCTGTTCCTCCACATCACCAACTAATTCGTCCGTTTGGTAACACATCCCACAGTCACTACATTGAATCGACGGCAAATCACTTATTTCTACAGCTCTAGATCCGTCTGGGAGCTCCCAATACCCTTTATCAAGCGTTTCAAATGCGCCCTGTTGCTCGCACCATTTGCAGATCATACGCTTTCTTCTCCTTTCTCACTGCCTTTGTATTTCTGCTGCTCTGAATTAAATTTCTTTTCCTTCATTAAGTCTCGCTTATCACGTTTATCTTTTAATGAGCTGTGCGCCGCATCTTGTTCATACTTCGACCTTCGATCAAACCGCTGTATCCCCTCTGGAACAAGATTAAATCGTTCATCCGTCATCAAGGAATGGATCCCAATTGCAGGTTTTTTCTTCATTTCATAAACCTGATTAAAATACGTATCGGCTGTGCCTGGGGTATAATTTTCAGGCTCTGGATAAGAGGTAATAACTCCCTCAAAGTTTCGTAAAATAACTTTATCTGCACTTTGGGAAATCATGTAATTCGGCTGTAGAGCGATCTTCCCACCACCACCAGGTGCATCTACGACAAAGGTCGGCACGGCATAACCCGACGTATGTCCTCGCAATCCTTCAATAATTTCCAATCCCTTGGAAACTGGAGCACGAAAATGGCCGATTCCTTCTGATAAGTCACATTGATAAATATAGTATGGCCTTACTCTTATTTTCACGAGATCATGCATCAGCTTCTTCATGATAGGGACGCTATCATTAATACCTGCAAGAATAACTGCTTGATTTCCGACTGGAACACCCGCATCTGCCAGCATTTCACATGCTTTTTTGGATTCCTCGGTAATTTCAATACTTGTATTAAAGTGGGTATTTAACCAAACAGGATGATACTTTTTAAGAATATTACATAAATCTTCCGTTATCCGCTGTGGAAAGACGACAGGCGCTCTCGTTCCGATTCGAATAATTTCAACGTGTGGAATTGCTCGTAAATTTTTCAAAACGTACTCAAGAATTTTATCATTAATCAATAACCCATCTCCACCAGAAATGAGAACATCCCTCACTTCAGGCGTATTCGAAATGTACTGAATCGCTTCATCCAGCTGTTTTTTTGGAACGCCCATTCCAATTTGCCCAGAAAAGCGCCTTCTCGTACAATAACGGCAGTACATAGAACACTGATTTGTTACTAGAAAAAGAACGCGATCCGGGTAACGATGCGTTAACCCTGGAACAGGCGAATCTTCATCTTCATGAAGAGGGTCTTCAAGGTCATACCTTGTTTTATACATCTCTTGAGAAATTGGCACTGACTGCATGCGTACCGGGCAACGAGGATCATCAGGATTCATTAATGAAGCATAGTAAGGTGTTATGTTTAATGGAATGGTTTTTGTCGCAATCTTGACACCTTCTTCTTCGTCCGGTGTTAAATTAACGACTTTCTTTAAATCATCTAGCGTTCGAATCGTATTCGTAAGCTGCCAGATCCAATCATTCCACTGATCTTCGGTAACATCCTTCCACAGTTCAATGTCTTTCCAATGACGACCAGGCTTATAAAGTTGCATTAGCATCATACATTCCCCCTTCATATAATCTACTTCTATACTATGCAAGTAGCGTGCCAGCTCCATTATTTCTTTCAAGAAAGCAGAGTACCACGCTTTAGGGGTGTAACGTGCAATAAAAAAAGTCAGAGGTGCTCATTATTCGGCACTCTGACTTTGATGTTTGGAAAGTTTATATTGGAGCGTTTGTCTAGGAATACCGAGCTGCTCTGCTGCTTTTTTCACATTGCCAAGACAATTTTTCATCGCTTGCTGGATAAGATCTGCCTCTGTCTTAAGTAAGATCTCCGGAAGAGACTGCACCATTTCTCGCATCGGTTCTGAAAGTAACATCGGAAAGTCCTTTTCAACTAATATGTCGCCTTCTGCAAAATTCATCGCTGATTGAATCACATGTTCCAGCTCTCGTACGTTTCCCTGCCAACTTCGATGATACAATCGGAACTCTGCTTTCTCATCAATAGAAACAATGTGCCTCTGGAACTTCTTATTATACTTTTCGATAAAATGGGCAATTAAATCGGGAATGTCTCCACGTCGCGCACGAAGCGGAGGTATTCGAAGGTAAATCACATTTAGACGATAAAACAAATCTACACGTAAGCGCCTGTCTTCAAGGGCTAATTCCGGTTCTTCATTGATCGCTGCAATGATACGGACATCTACTTTTCTTGTTTTGCCTGCGCCTACTCGTCGGATCACCCCATCTTCTAATACGCGAAGTAGTTTTGCTTGAACATCAATTGGCATCGAATTGATTTCATCAAGAAAAAGCGTTCCGCCATTCGCAAGCTCAAATAAACCTTCTCTCTCCTCCGCACCAGTAAAGCTTCCTTTTGCCGTTCCAAAAAGAATTGACTCGAGAATCGATGCCGGTAAGGCGGCACAGTTTTGAGCGATAAATGGTCCTGGTCGTTTTGAAGCATTGTGAATTGACTGCACAATTAGCTCCTTTCCAGTACCTGTTTCACCATAAACAAGAATAGGAGAGTTTAGAGCTGAAGCTTTCATTGCCCGCTCCTTCACTTGCATAAACACTGGATCATTTGTTCGAATGTGATCAAACGTATAACTGGTTCCATCATCAAATTCTTTCGCTGTTTTCTTGTTCATTTTTGATTGTAACTCCATTACCTTGTCCGATAACGTTTTAATACGAGAAATGTCACGAGCAATCTCTACAGCACCTTCTAAATGACCTTTAACGACAATAGGCAACGTTGTATTTATTGTTGAGATAAGTTTCCCTTTCATGTTTCGATACGTTTGATCTTTATTAAAAATCGCTTTTCTCGTCATCAGAACGTGTGAGAGCGTACTCGTTTCTTTTGAAAGAGAAGGAAACGCTTCTAAATAATGCTTTCCTAACACATCTTCTACAAGTAATCCATCGTGTTTTGCTGCAATTTCATTGTAGTATATCGTAACACCTTGATTATCTACAACGTGAATGCCCTCATCAATACTTTCTAAAATGGCTTCAAACATGCCTTCAGTTAACGTATTCCTCATAGACGTCCTCCTTAATGCCAGAAATTCATCTATTAGTGCCCATTATTCAGCACTTTTAATAAGAAGCTTACTCCAAAGATTCATATTCTCCCAATCTTGAAAAATTTTCACATTATTGACAAGCCTTCCTCCGTATTGATAATCAAGCTGATGTAAAACAGCGTTCATGCCAAACGATCGGCTTCTCGCAATCGAGTATGCGTAATAAATATTTTCTCGAAGCAGTTCTTGTTCTAACGCCATAATTAAGTGGCGCATCGTACCTCCTTTTCTGTATTCTGGGAGCGTGGCGCAATCTGTCATTTCCGCGTTTTTATACGTGCGGTTCACTTCTGCTGAAGCAGCACTCACAATTCGGTCATTCTCTTCAATCAGAAAGAAAATTGTATCACTTCTCATCACTTTTTTAATATAGTTTGGGTTATCCATCGGGGTTGGGTAAACGGCAAACACCTTTTGGTAGAGAGCTGCAAGTTTCTCTGCATCTGCTTCCGTCCCTTTTCGCATAAGAGGCTTTTCCTTAAGTGGAGAGACTTGCTTCATACGAACAGCAGCTAGTAGCTGATCCTCTTCCAACCACGTTTGGCTATTACGACGCCAGGCTCCGTTATATAACGTCATTAAATGAGCATCACTCCCTGAATAATAGGATTGAATGACGCCTTCATACGTGTAGCATTCGGAAAGAAAGAACGAAACGTGTTCACCTTTTGCTTTCACAATGCATTTTGTATACTCATTTGTAAAGATACTCTGAATGTGAGCGGCAATGGAACGAAGATTACCATCATAATGATCCACACGAATTCGCTCATTAAAGCGATCAAGCGTACAAGTAAACGTATAGTCCTCACCACGATATACTTGTTCCACTGCTTCTAATTGTTTTTGATTCACCCGCAACCCCTCCCACACTTCCTAAACAGTATTTCTTCTTTCTTAGAAGGAACTCCTTTAAAAAAGAAAAAAGAGCGCCTCCGCTCTTAATCGTTAAACCCACACCATTCCATTATGATGTGAACATAAAGTTCTGCCGCTAGCATCATCTTCTCAACCTCGATGTATTCATTAGGAAAATGAGCAACAGCCGTCTCGCCAGGACCAAACACAATGGAAGGCGTCTTTCCTACTTCTTGCAACAAGCCTCCATCCGTCCCCCACGGAGACGCTTCAACAACCACTTCTTCTCCCGTTATTTCCTTGTAATTACGACGAATAACCGTAACGAGAGGATGATCTTCAGCTACTTCACCAGGAAGCCATCTCGCTCCAAACCATTCGATTCCAACTGGGTTTTCCGATAACCAGGCGTCGTCCACTTCCTTTAACGCACGCGTCATTTCTTCTTTTGCATGATCTAACTCTTCACCAGGAATAACCCCCATTCTCCCTTCGACAACTACCTGATCAGGCACTGAAGATGGCCAGTCGCCACCAGAAATTTTCCCAATATTAATCGGGACAGGGATTGGTATATTTTGATAAAGGGGATCCGTAATCCCGTCATTTCGCTTTTGCTCGAGCTCCTGTATTGCTGTAAGGACTAACATCGTTTTCTCAATCGCTGAAACCCCTTCATACCGTGTTCCCCCATGCGCGCCTCGACCGCTTACGTTTAAGCGAAACCACATTGACCCCTGTTGTTTCGGAAAAATTTTCATTTTAGTAGGCTCGGGAATAAGCGCGGCATCCGCTTGATACCCGCGCTCAATTGCCGCAAGCGTACCTGTTCCACCACTTTCTTCTTCGACAACGCTTTCAAAAATAACATCGCCTTTTAATACAATTCCTAATTCTTTTATGCATTTTAAGGCAAGAAGCATAGATGTATTCCCGCCTTTCATATCCGTGGCGCCTCTTCCAAAAATCCGACCACCCTTCACTAATCCACTATAGGGATCCTCTTCCCAATCGCTCCTATTCCCCGGTGGTACTACGTCAATGTGGCCATTTAATAGGAGAGATTGACCACCACCACTCCCCCTCCAAACGCCGACGATATTAGGACTTTGCGAAAAATCAGTACGATTTGCACAAAAGGCAGGATGATTGATCGTCTCCGGCCCTGGAAAGAAGTGATCGACTTTCATTTCTAATTGTTCGAGTTCAGCTTCCACAAGGCGCTGCACTTCTGCTTCATTTCCCTGTACACTGTCACACTGCACAAATCGTTGAAGGAGGTTTATGCCGCTGTTTTGATGATCATCCATCCATTTTTTGATTTTACTCTTCAATACGTTCGCCCCCTTACATGATCAACATTTACCTGCGCTTCTGTAGCGTTTAACACGTCGCCCAAGGAGTAGCCTGGCATCACTTCTAACAAATAAAGTTTACCATTCTCCACCTTCATCACTGCTCGCTCAGTCATAATCATATCAGCACCCTCTTTAACCGTTAAAGGTAAGGAGCATTCTTGTACAATTTTAGGATAACCTTCCTTTGTTGTATGGCTCATTAAAACAATCACTTTCTTAGCTTTTTGGGCAAGATCAATTGCTCCCCCCATCCCGGGAACCCTTTTTCCCGGAACAATCCAATTGGCAATGTCTCCTTTACCACTTACCTCAAGAGCACCGAGAATCGTTAAATCGAGATAACCCCTTCTCACCATTCCAAATGCTTCTGCACTATCAAAAAAAGAAGCACCGGGTTGAATCGTGACTGGGTAACCTCCGGCGTTTGAAAGGTTCCCGTCCTCATGACCAGGCTCCGGGCTACCTCCCATGCCTAGAATGCCGTTCTCCGTATGAAGCATAACGTCCAGGGAAGCTGGAATATAGTCGGCTACTAGCGTAGGAATACCGATCCCAAGGTTAACCATCATGCCATACGTTACTTCTCGTGCAGCTCTTTGAGCGATCAACCTTCTCGTTTCAGCTCCCATACCCATTTCCAATCAACCCCTTTGCTTTTGATCACGTGATCAACGAAAACACCTTGCGTTACAATTTGTTCAGGATCAAGCTCACCTATTTGGACGATTTCAGCCGCTTCCGCTATCGTTAGATCGCCAGCCTGTGCCACAAGCGGATTCGTGTTCCTCGCGCTTTGATCATAAAGCAGGTTCCCGTATAAATCAGCTTGCTTACAGGCCACAATCGATAGATCTGCCGTTAAAGCAGGTTCAATCATATATTCCTTTCCCAGGACAACTGCCTTTTCTTTACCCTCTTCAACAGATGTTCCAAGCCCTACATCGACTAATATCCCACCAAGTCCCATTCCACCTGCACGAATTTTCTCTGCAAGCGTACCCTGGGGATAAAATTGAACATTGAGCTCTCCTCGATGCATTTGTTTCCCCGCTTCAGGATTAGATCCAATATGCGAGGCAATGAGTGTTGAAACCCTTTTTTCCGTTACAAGCTTGCCCGGTCCTATCCAAGGGAATCCAGCATCGTTACAAATCAGGGTGATGTTTTTAATGCCGGAATCTAGTATCCATTCAATAAGCGATGGCGGTGAACCGACTCCCCCAAAACCACCGCACATGATGGTCATGTTATCTTTCAAAATATCTAGTTCTGACAAGTCGCATGTCTTACTTCGCATATTGAGTTTCCTCCGATCATCAGCTTATCGAGCGCTTTTGGTAGAGTCCTTCTGCTTCAAGTTCCTTCTCCAATTCAATCAACCCTACGTTCAGCTTGGATAAGAGAAGCTGAACTTCATGTTCTTTAATCACAAGCGGAGGCGCCACAATGACAGCGTCACCAGCCATCCCGTTTAGGCCACCTGCAGCTGTATATACTAGAAGACCAGCTTCATAACATTTCCGAATAAAACGATTTGTCACTTCATGTTGAAGCGAAAACGGCTCTTTTGTCACTTGATCTTGAACAAATTCAATGGCCGTTAGTAAACCGAGCCCTCTCACATCTCCGATAATGGAATATTGTGCTTGTAACTCTTTTAATCCTTTTATAAGAATGGCCCCACTTTTGGAAGCATTTTGAACAACATCGTTTTTATCGATATAGTCGAGAACAGCAAGACAAATAGCGGATGATAATGGGTTTGCACTAAACGTATGCCCGCTTAAGACGACCTTTGATCCTCGTTCAATTACTTGGATGATTCGATCCGAAACTAGCGTTGCTGCCATCGGTGTGTAACCGGCACTCATTCCTTTACCGAGTGCTAAAATATCCGGGGCAACTCCCCAGTGTTCCATCGCATACATCTTCCCTGTTCGACCTATACCTGTCATAACTTCATCCGCGATAAAGAGAATATCATAGCGTTCACAAACGGCTTTCATTTCTTGAAAATAACGATCAGGTGGTACCACAGCTCCTCCAGCTGCACCAATCACAGGCTCACAAACAAAGGCTGCGATTGTTTCGGCACCGAGCCGTTGAATGGTTTGTTCAAATTCAAACGCATATTGTTTCGAACAATTTGGGCAATGATCATGGAAAGAGCATCGGTAACAATAAGGAGGCGATAGCGTTGGATAGTGTTCAAGCATCGCATTAAAACGACTTCTCCGAATCACATGACCTGACATCGATAGCGCTCCCATTGTAATTCCATGGTAGCTCATCCACCGTGATATGATTCTGTTCTTCGTTGGACGACCAAGTTCCTGCCAGTACTGAACAGCTATTTTTAAAGCCGTTTCCATCGCTTCAGATCCACTGTTCACAAAAAACACCCAGTCAAGGTCACCCGGTGCAGATTGACAAAGACGTTCTGCAAGTTGCTCAGCTGAAGTGCTTGTAAACTGGGAACGATACACAAATGATACCTGATCTACTTGCGCGACCATCGCTTCTTTAATTTCTGGAACGGCATGCCCGATGTTCGCAGTGACTGCCCCAGAGCATCCATCAATAAAAGCATGACCTTGTTCATCGTATAAATAAATTCCTTTTCCGTGAGAAATAACAGCATAATCCATCCCAAGCAAAGGTTTGATCAAGTGGGTTCTTTTCGTCATTTCGGATTTGTCACCTCACTTTTTTTGTCTATATCTCTAGCCTATGTGGGATAGCGAGAAAATTCTATTCCACACCATCTACAAAAAATTCAGACTTTGTTGTACGATTTGGATAAGAGGATTGGGGGACACATCGATGGGACTATCCGTTAGAGAGGCGTTACAACTATCCGAAATGAGGGAAATCAAATTAATTGCTGGAAAGCAAGGAATCGATCGCGATATTAAGTGGTTAACGATTGTGGAAGTTATGGAGGACGTCACACGTCTTCATGAAGGTGAATTCTTAATTACTACTGCATATGGTTGGCATGAAAAATCCGACTCTTACTCAATGCTCATCCACGCACTTTCAAACCGGCAGCTTTCCGCGGTTGCAATCCATACGGGATTTTACTTGGATGTTGTGCCATTAGCGATGATTGAAGCCGCAAATCGAACGGGGTTACCGCTCCTTGAAATTCCAAGAACGATGAATTTTTCTACCGTTACTAGAAGTATACTCGAACAACTTGTTAATAAGCAGCTTAGTATGCTCACACAAGCACAGCGCATTCAAGATGAATTAACAGCTCTAGTCATTAAAAATACCGGCTTTTCATCGTTAACAGATGCGCTTTCAAAATTACTTCACTGCAATGTATCGCTCTATGAATCAAATCAAGCTCTTTTAGCAGGATCATATATAACTAACCGACAATATCCAATCGAACACGCTTATCCGATTGTGACAGAAGGGCAAACGATCGGAACGATCTTCATTCAAAAACAGACTCCTCTCACGTCACTTGATCAGCTTGCGCTTAAACAAGCAGCGAATATCTTTGCGATTGAATTTCTTAAGTTACGAATTATTGAAGATACACGATCACAAATGGAAGCGGATTTTCTTGATATCCTCTTTTCGCATTCGTATGAAGATGAGAAAACGATTCTAAAGAAAAGCAAAGAAATGGGCTATGATTTAACCCGTCTTAACTGCGTAGCTGTTCTTTCTTCCTCCAACTTATCTGAACTCGAACTGCAGTGTCAGCAAACGTTGATTTCAACAAGAACAAAAGGCTTAATCAAAAGGAAAATGGATCACGTTGTCGTTCTTTTATGCGGTGATTTTGAATCATTTATAGACGAGCAAGAGTCTTCTTTATCTACTGTAGGTGTGAGCACAGCTACAGGAATTCGGGAGCTTGAATCTGCTCTTAAAGAAGCGTTAGTTGCTCATCATTTTGCCCGGTATCGAAAAGAATCTCTCATTCAATTTAAATCCTTAGGAGCTTACCAGGTATTCATTCGCTTAAAAGAAAATGGAGAGGATCTTACGGCTTATTATGAACCTCTCTTATCACCGATTGTCTCGTATGATCAGAAACACCAATCTCAACTAATGAGAACGCTTGAAGCTTTTTTAGAAAATAACCTTGTTATTAATCGCACAGCGGATAAACTTTTCATACACAGGCATACGCTAAATTATCGAATTAAACAATTAGAAAAGCTAATGGGAATTGATATTTACTCTTATGAACAGCGCATCCACGTTCAATTCGCTTTACTGGCTTATTTGACAGACAGTATTTTGTCATCAAACTAAAAAGACCAGATTCCACTACCCCGGAATCTGGTCTTTTGTGTATCATGAAAGAATTTGGTGATCCGCCCTAAATTATCTGAATATTGGTTATCCACAGAATTTTGTGGGTAACCTATATCCCCCTACCATACCCCCGAGCGAAATGAAAATACCGGGTGTGGGTATATAGTTTCTTCTGTTGATAAGTCTCAGAAAACCAATACTACCAGTACTTAGCCGAGTTATCAACACCTACATTCTTAATCCATTTTGGAACTTATCCGCAAAAGAACTTCATTTCGACGATAGTTTAAAAATTATGCTACAATGATGTTTATGAGAAGTTGAGACGGAAAGGAAGACAGCCCTATGGAACATTTATTAAACCCTCGAGTAAACAACATTGAAATTTCAGGTATCCGTACTTTTTTTAATATGGTGGCAGATTATGAAAACATGATTTCGTTAACAATCGGTCAGCCAGATTTTGAAACGCCCGGTCACATTAAGGAAGCGGCTCAATCGGCCATTGATCAAAATAAGACGACGTATACACACAATGCTGGCATACTTGAACTCCGTAAAGCGGCATCCCATTTTCTAAAAACAAAGTACAACCTAACATACAAGCCAGAAACTGAGGTCATTACTACCTCAGGCGCTAGCCAGGCGATTGATGTAACGCTTCGTACTCTTCTTACTGAAGGCGATGAGGTTATATTGCCTGGACCAGTATATCCCGGATACGAACCAATCATTACGCTATGTGGCGCTGTTCCTGTACACGTTGATACGACGGAAAATGGCTTTAAGTTGTCACGCTCACTAATTGAATCAGCGCTGACAGAACGAACAAAATGCATCATTCTTCCATCACCATCCAACCCAACAGGCGTCGCCATGTCTGCAGCTGAACTTGAGGATCTTGCGGCTCTATTGGAAGATAAAAACATTTTTGTTCTCTCTGACGAAATTTATTCAGAACTAACCTTCTCAGGAGATCACGCTTCCATCGCTCAATTTGCTAGCATGCGAGAAAAGACAATCGTCATAAATGGACTTTCCAAGTCCCACGCAATGACAGGATGGCGAATTGGATTTTTATTTGCACCAGAAGCGCTCGCAAAACACATTTTGAAAGTGCACCAATACAACGTTTCCTGCGCTTCTTCTGTCTCTCAGTATGCTGCTCTCGAAGCGTTGGATAACGGACTTGATGATCCCATTGAAATGAGAACGGAATACTCGAAAAGAATGAACTATGTATTTGATCGATTAGTCGGAATGGGGCTATCACCAATCAAGCCTGACGGCGCATTCTATATCCTTCCTTCTATTAAACAATTTGGCTTAACCTCTTTTGATTTTGCCATGAAACTCGCAAAAGAAGGCAATGTTGCTGTTGTGCCAGGCAGCGCTTTTTCCACATTCGGAGAAGGATATGTTCGAATTTCCTTCGCATATAATCTCGATGTGTTAAAAGAAGGGATGGATCGACTAGAACGATTTCTTTCTACTCTTTAAAACCATATAAATGCTCAGAAAAAAGCCAGCCCTACATGTGTTTCGGGCTGGCTTTCATTTAGTTTGAATCAATTGGATTATTTTGATAAGACACCCAATCACTATAGCTACCTGGGTAAAGCTTCGCATGCACCCCGGCTTCCTGTAGAGCGAGCAAATTCACACAAGCAGTTACCCCAGACCCACAGTAAACAATTGGCTCCTGACCGTGCTCGTTTATCCCTACTCTCTCTTCAGGGTCTTTCCATTTTTGATCTTCGTTCAAGTTATCTTTCCAAAAATAGTTGATTGCCCCAGGGATATGGCCCGCTTGTTGATCAATCGGCTCTTTTTCTCCATTAAAACGCTCTGGAGTACGAGAATCAATAATCGTTCTCCCTTCTTGTTGCGCCTGCTTCACATCGTTCATCGAAACAATCATTGATTTATCAAGGCTAATTGGATATTCAGAGCGGTTAACTTCCGGAACCTTCGTCTCAAGCTTATGCCCCTCCCCTCTCCACGCTTTCAGTCCTCCATCAAGTACAGCTCGCTCCTTATGACCAGCAAAACCAAGTAAAAACCATAATCTTGCAGCCATTGCCCCATATTCATAGTCATATGCAATCACTTTTGAATCCTGCTGGATCCCTAACCTTTCAACGAGCTCCTGAAGCTGTTCTTGATCTGGTAACGGGTGTCTCCCACCGTGCTCTCCGACTTCACCCGATAAATCCTTTTCAAGATCAGCATATAGAGCCCCAGGGATATGACCTTCTACATAAGCAGCATAGCCACTTTCAGGCTTGCCTAATTCAAACTGACAATCAACAATCACAAGATGTTCATCGTATAAATGATGTGCGAGCCATTCAACAGAAACAAGATTTTTCATCGCCTATTCCCCCAATAAGTTCGTTTGAATTCTTGCTACATTTGACTGTTTCGTTTGTAAGAAACCTTTTGATAAATTACTATTTAACATGGTTGTTCTCGTTTCAATGTACTCCCTTATTTCGTTTTGGATCTCGTGCTTCATTTCATCAAGGTTTTCTTCATAAAAATTCGTCGCCATTGACGCAATCACCTGTTGTTCCGTAGCTAAATAGTCACTAACAGGCTGTTGAAATTCCTTTTTCAGCACATCGTGTAAGTTATCTCTTCCATTTTGTTCAAAAAATTGCTTTGAAGATTTAAAAGAACTCCGCGCTAACTTTACAAGTGCTTCACTGCTGATCCAGGTTGTGAGTGAAGCTGAAAATGCAGGTGTCGCCATATCCCTTGATTCGTTAGACACATAGCGGAAATCTGTTAAGTGGTTTCTAATTGTCATCTGCATGTCTTTCTCATTCTTTTGAAGCTCTCGCTTAATAAACCGATCGATCCGGAGTGACGCCGCTCTCAACTCTTGAAGAAGATCTTGTTCAATATCTTCTAGAAGTGAACGCGATGCAGCATTTAGTCCATCACGGCTTTGAATGATAGAGGGGTTAAATGCTTCCTTAAAGAAGTCATTAAAACGGTAGAAAAGGCGTTGCGGCACGTAGTGCACAAGTTCTGTTAACTCCTGTTCAATTTGTTGTAAGGAGTTTGAAACGGCATATTGCTCCACTTCTTCAATCGCCTCATCACTTTGAAGGTACAAGCGCTTCAGCTGCTCTTCTTTTTCATTGGCATTCAATTCAAAATGCTCGATCCAATGGGCGATTTCTTCTCTGATACGGGTTATTTCACTTAGGCTTGCTTCAACGGCCATTTTCGATAGATCTGTTCGAATAAAGCGATAAAAGCGTTCTTCAAAAGAAGCAAGTCCACCTTTATTTCTGAGTTGTTTTGGTAACTTTGAAAGAAACGCTTCATCATCCTCACTTAGCGTTTCTGATGAAAGCATTCCCGCAAGGCTTGAAACCGGATAAAGGGATGGATAGCGAATCCCATACTGCTGCAGCTGTTTATTCACGTGATCGAGTACAGTGCGAAGTTCCCCGTCGTTTTCTGCAAGATCAGAAGCATTTAGAAGAAAGAACATCTTATCCATCTCAAACACATCTTTCACCCGCCCAAGCTGAATTAAGAATTCGCGATCTGCTTTTGAGAAGGCGTGATTGTAATAGGTCACATACAGAATTGCGTCAGCGGCTTTCATATATTGAAAAGCAACGCCCGTATGTCGAGCGTTGATCGAATCCGCTCCAGGCGTGTCCACAAGCGTTATACCTTCTCTCGTTAGAGGACAATCGTAATATAAAGAAATGGAAGCGATAAAAGCTGCTTTTGATTCGTTTACAATCATATGTTCGTATTCTGTTATCGTTACTTCTCGGTCCATTCCAAGGTACGAAAGCTCCCCTTCTCCCTTAACGACCGCGCGTAAAAATAACGCGTGAGGTTTTGTTTCGGCCGACTCCCGCTTGAACAGCTTACCAGCTGATATAATTTGCAAACTGTCTCGAAGCGAAAAAGCCTGTTCTCCAAAATAAGAAAGAGAATGATTTAAGTCTTCAAGAAGCTCCTCTTCCGTCTTGTAATGAATCATCGCCGTTTTATGTGCGTGCTCCGTTGTAACAGGACAAATGCGGTTAAGCGTTGCCGTCGTTGGATTCGGCGAAGAAGGTAATATCTTCTCACCTATCAAAGCATTCGCAAAAGATGATTTGCCAGCACTAAATGCACCAAACAACGCAACTGTGTAAGATTGATCCGCAAGTTTACTCGCTTTTTTTATTAAATTTTGCTTCGTATGATCGAAACCTGGAAGATCGGTTAGTTCAGTCGCGATATTTTGAAGCGCCTGTACAGTCGTTTCAGAAGTAGGAAGGTCATCATCATTCTTTTTAACAACTTCCTCTACTAAGGAGCCCTCATTTTCGCTGTGAATTTCATTGTTTGTTTTTTCGATGGACTCCACAATAATGACCTGCTGGCGTTCCTCTTGTCGATCTTCACTGTTCGCTATGCGTCTAGCTTCTTCATCACGACTTCCTTCAAGAATCGCCCATAGGCCGTTAGCTTTCTCACTCACCAATTCCATCTTTGCTAAGAAGACTTCGGAATCTTTTTCTCCAACTTGAGTTTCAAAAGCTTTTTGGACATCCATCGCGATTTGGTTATGCTCTACATTCACCTGATCAATGAGCAAATTCTTTCGTTTTTCTGCTTGCTGCTTGATTTGAGTTTTCATGCTATAAGCGACATTTTCGGTATAATGAAGCACCGCTTCACCCGTTGCACCGTTCCCCTTTTTTGCTTCTTCTTGAATAACGGTGAAATCGACGTGGAATGAATCATCTAAAACTGGAGGGTCGACTTTCGTTAAGGCTGCAGTCGATTTTAGCTCCTGAAGTAGCTCCTTAAAATGCCATTCAAGCTGTGACTTCACTTGTTCCTCTAAACCTGATACAAATGCCTCGTATCGGATCGAACGTTCCTGCTGTGTTTTTTTGTCACGAAAAATTAGCCCAACCTTAAATCCAGATTGTAAAGATTCTAGATAGGCACGCCCTGCCTCCCTTACTTCATAAGGCATTAGAATCGCGCTTTTCTGGATCGTTGAAGCTTCAGATTGAAACTCCTCTTCAATCAGCTTGATGCGCTCCTTTGAAAAAGAGAGTTTGGTTTCCATCTCCTCATAAGCTTGGATCACCTCATTATCCTCATCAACCGTGTCAATGTTTTCAATAAGTTCGATCGCCGCATCGTAAACTCGCTTAACTTTATCCTCGGGAGTTTTCTTGGAAAGACCTTCGATGTAGGTTTTCAACTGATGAAATTGGTTTTGAGGATGGTTTAGATCACGCAGGGAGATAAAGAAAAACGATTCGAGTGACATCCCCCACGTCTCAAAAGACTCCACAACTGATTTCTTGAAGGATTTGAATGAAATCTCAGCTTCGTTATGTTTGTCAATTTGGTTCACAATTAGTATGATTTTCTTATTTTGACGATATAACTCGCGGATAAACTGATAGTTTACTTCCGATTGAACATGGTTATAATCCATCACATAGAAAACGACATCTGCTAAATACATGGATGACTCGGTCGAAAGCCTATGAGCCTCGTCAGTTGAATCGATTCCAGGTGTATCAATGAAAATAACGTCTTTTTCGATCTTAGATGGCGCAGATAATTCCACGCGCTCTACTTCCTCTCCATTCAGGCAGTAACCTTTTACTTGATCGATATCATATGGCGCTTTAAAAATCATTTTTTTGCCATTGATAAAATGAACAGAAGCACCTGATTGTCCAGACCGGATACGAACCGTATTCGCACTTGCAGGAATAGGACTTGATGGCAGTAAATTGGTTTCAAATAACGCATTAATTAATGATGACTTTCCTGCAGAAAAATGCCCCGAGAAAAGAAAGTGCTGTTCACCACTCATCAATTTATCGCTTAATTGTTTCATTTTCGATGCTTCTGCATGCGCTAACTCTGTTTGGATGAGAGCAAGACGTTCTAGCAGGACGTCTTCTTTTACTTTCGTCTGTGACTGGTAATCATGCTTCATAATATCCCGCTGCCTTTCCGTAAATAGTGTCTCTCTAAGAATAACGCTTTCAGTGACATTTTCCCAGTATTGTCTAAAAATATTCTCTCTTATCATCAATGAAACCAGAAATGAATTTGATTGGGTTTTTCACACTTATTGATCATGACAAATAAAAAAAGCCGGGATTTCTCCCGACTTTTTGGCATGTCTTATTTATTTCCTTTGTCGTTAAACTTACGACGCTTGCTAGCGCCTCCGCTGTTACTACGATCTCCGCGATATCCGCCACCGCTTCCACCTTTACGGCCTCCGCGATCATTGCTGCGGTTACGGTTGCGGTTTCCACCGCCACTGCCGCCACGGCCATGAGCTTTTTTAGCACGAAGTGGCGCGATTTCAGTAATCTTAACTGGAGTCGTATCCGGCTCTTTTGTTAGCAACTTAAGAGCTGCAGAAAGAAGCGTTACTGAATCATGATCATCAAGAAGTTGTTCAGCTGATGAACGGTATACTGAGTGATCCTGCTCTTCAATTGTGCTTTGAAGCTGCTGAATCGCCATTTGCTGCTGGCCTTCCATTGCTTCAGCAAAACTAGGAATCGTACGCTTCTGCATGTCTTTCTTCGTGATCTTCTCAATCACTTTCAAGTGATCATACTCACGTGGAGTGATGAACGTTGAAGCAAGACCTGATTTACCAGCACGGCCAGTACGACCGATTCTGTGAACGTAGCTTTCAGGATCTTGAGGAATGTCAAAGTTATAAACGTGCGTTACACCACTAATATCTAGACCACGTGCCGCAACGTCTGTTGCTACCATGATGTCAATTGTGCTGTCTTTAAACTGTTTAATAACTTGATCACGCTTCCCTTGAGGAAGGTCACCGTGAATTCCTTCAGCCATGTATCCACGCTTCTTAAGTCCTTCAGATACTTCGTCTACGCGCTTTTTAGTTCTTGCGAATACAATCGCAAGCTCAGGAGACTGAGTATCAAGAAGGCGACAAAGAATATCGAATTTCTTAGAATCACGAACTTCATAGTAATGCTGTTCAATCGCAGGAACAGTCATTTCTTTCGATTTCGTTCTAACTGTTTCAGGGTTGCTCATGAATTTCTCTGCAAGAATTGCGATACGTTTCGGCATTGTCGCAGAGAATAGAAGCGTTTGACGCTTTTCAGGAACACCTTTTAGAATTTTTTCGATATCTTCAATGAAGCCCATGTTAAGCATTTCATCTGCTTCGTCAAGAACAACAAATGAAACTTCTGAAAGACGAATCGTTTTACGTTCCATATGATCAATAAGACGCCCTGGTGTAGCAACAACTAGTTGAGGTCTCTTTTTAAGTGCTTTGATTTGGTGAACGATGCTTTGTCCACCGTATATAGGAAGGGCACGCACGCCTTTTGCTTGACCAATACGGTTCAATTCTTCTGCAACCTGTACAGCAAGCTCACGTGTTGGCGCAAGAATGATTCCCTGTACATGAGATAGAGAAGTGTCAATCTTTTCAATCATTGGGATACCAAAAGCAGCCGTTTTACCAGTACCAGTTTGAGCCTGACCGATAACGTCTTTGCCTTCAAGCGCTAGAGGAATCGTACCTGCTTGAATTGGTGTCGTTTCTTCGAATCCCATTTGATTAACTGCTTCTAGCAGCGTATTACTTAAACCTAGATCTTGAAATTTTTTCAACTTTTAAAAACTCCTTTTTACTTTTAAAATGCATTAAATGCTATAGACGGGAGAAAAATCTCCTGATAATGTTCAAAAAAGCATCTCCCTAATGTTGGAAAACGCTCGGAACAAGCAACTCTTCATTCACATATAGCCAAAGTTAACAGTACCACTGTTTCGTGCAAAATTCAACTAAACAAAATAAAAAGATTTTTGTTTAAACCAATTGATCACCTTAAACGACTAGTGAATTTCGCATGAAGAGATAAAGTTATCACGCCTTCTTTTCCAGTTCCAATCGGTTGACCGTTCACTTCTACTATCGGTCTTACTTCTTGCGTCGTACTTGAGATAAACACCTCATCACTATTAAGTAGATCCTGCTTTGTAAACGCTTCTTCCTCTACTTGTATTCCCAGTTCATTGGCATCAGAAAGAATAACTTTTCTCGTAATTCCATCCAGAATAAAATGGTTGGCAGGGTGCGTATAAAGTACGTTGTTTTTTACGATAAATACATTCGTAGAACTTCCTTCCGTTACCCATTCCCCTCGATGAAAAATCGCTTCATCGACATTCTGTTCGTTTGCAAACTGTTTTGCCAGCACATTTCCGAGTAAATTCAAGCTTTTAATGTCACACCTTAACCAGCGGATATCTTCTGTGAAAACAGCTCGTCCTGGTGAGCGTGATGGCTCTTTCTCGTATTCTTTTGTATAGGCTACAAAGACAGGTTCTGTCTTTGCCGGAAACGGATGATTTCTCGGAGCAACACCCCTTGTCACCTGCATGTAAACATGCCCACTTTGCACAGGAACTTGCTGAATGAGCTTGTTTAAATTGGCTTTTAATTTTTCTTGAGTAAATGGTAAAACAATTTTAATCTCACCTGCGCTTCTTTCTAATCGATCAAGGTGTGCATCCAATTCGAAAAAAACACCATTGTAAATTCGTACGACTTCATAAACGCCGTCACCAAATTGGTAACCTCGATCTTCAATATCTATTGTTGCCTGATCTCTTGTCATTAAATCGTTGTTTACTAAAATCATCTTCCCACTCCTCTAGCCATTTTTTTCCCTCTCCACAATAACATATTCGACTGCTTGCCTTCACCTGTATTTTTCTGAATAGTTTTACTTATTACAATTTATGCCAAGTTTATCTTTTTCTAGTTTACAAACAGCATTGAATACACTAGAATTTGTAATCGAAAGGGAATTTTCTAAAAATTAGGAGGGTTTTGAATGAAACGATTTTTACCGCTAGCGATGCTGCTTGTTTTCGTTTTTGTAGCTGCTTGTAGCAACAATGAAGCAAACGAAGGCGGCGCTACGAATAATTCAGGAAGCACAGAAGAAACAAGTGATGCTAGTGAAACGGATGTAAAAAGTGATCTTCTCGACTTTCAAATGAATTTAATTCAAACAGTTAATAAGAATGATAGTCCTATCTACGCTTTTGAAGCTGCTAAAGTGGTGGAAGAAAAACCATCTGATGAAGAGCTTGCTACGATGAAAGCTGATGCTGAAGCAGCTGCTAAAACCGTTGCTGAAGATGTTCGTGCTGTCGAAGTCCCAGCTGAGCTGGACACTTACAAAAGCGACATTGAAGCAGCATTAGAGGATCTTGCTAAATCTTATGAAACACGTGCCGCTAATCTTTCTGACGAGCCTGAAGCAACTTATGAAGAAAGCGATGCACAATTCGCTTCTTTTGAAGAAAAAATGGCTACAGTTTACGAAGATGCTGGCCTTACAGCGCCAAGCTTTTCAGCTGATTTAGTCGACTAATAGGAAAACCGTTACTCAGCTGAGTAACGGTTTTTTTCTAAAATCCATAGCTCGTCATTCCACCGTCTACAAACAGCGTTTGACCTGTTATGTAATTTGATGCATCAGAGGACAAAAATACGGCTGCTCCAACTAAATCCTTTAGTTCACCCACTCTTTTCATTGGAGTACGATTTAGTATATCTGCTAAGTACTGCTCATCTTGCAATAACTTTTCTGTAAGTGGTGTCCTAAAATACCACGGCCCAATTGCATTAACTGTAATACCATTCTCAGCCCATTCTAGTGCAAGGTTTTTTGTCATCTGAATCATACCTGCTTTAGATGCTGCGTATACGACTCCTGTTCTTAACGCAACGTGCCCCGCAACAGAAGAGATGTTAATAATCTTTCCCCCTCCACCTTGTTTCATTACTTCTGCACACTTTTGCGACATAAAAAAAGCGCCCTGCAAGTTTGTTTGGAAAATTTGCGTCCACTCCACTTCCGTCACATCGCTCGCTTTTGAGCGAATATTCATTCCTGCGTTATTAATTAACACATTAATCTTTCCCGCTTCTTTTTCAATTTGTTGAACAGCTTCTGTGAGTTCGCTCTCTTTTGTTATGTCAGCTCGAATGGGATAAGCCTTTCGACCAACATCCCGAACAAGTCCAGCTGTTTCTTGAATATCCGCTTCTGTTCTTGCTAGGACCACAACATCAGCCCCTGCTTCTGCCGCTCCTATCGCAAGTGCTCTCCCAATTCCTTTTCCTGCACCTGTCACGACAACGACTTGATTGGTTAATTCAAATGATGGTAAATAAGACAACATTTCTCCTCCTTTTTATACAGCTAACTTAGCCTTATAATAAAGAGTTTCTCGACCAAGTGAAAAATCCCTTCATACATATTAGTTTACATAATAATATTACTGTATTTTATTTAGAAAAATATGTATTTAAAAGAGAATCGTGATACAATGAGGTCAAAAAAAGGGGGATTGCAGGTGCGTCAGGATACACTCGGATATGCGTTGCGCGAACTTCGATTGTACCTTGGACTATCACAGTCCGATTTATCAGAAGGCATCTGTACACAAGCGTTAATAAGCCAGATTGAAAACAATGATGTATCACCTTCCGCAGAGCTTCTTTACCAATTGGCATCAAGACTTGGCGTTGATATTAATTATTTTTTTCATATGAAAGAGACACCTCGCCTTGATTATGTGAATGAAGTGATTCGACAGGTTAGAAAACACATTAAACGGCGCGAGTATCGTGAAGTTGCTGAAATCCTTCAAGCAGAAGAAGCGAACCCGCTATTTCGAACAGTAAAGAATAAACAATTCTATCTCTGGCACAAAGCGATTTGCACCTATTATTTAGAACGAGACCCCCACTCTGCACTTCAACTTCTAGATGAAGCCCTACGCCTTACAACGACTACTTCCAAGAATTACTCAGAACGTGAAATCGAACTACTCATTAGCATGGCAATCTTGTATAGTGAGGAAAAAGATTGGGAACGCGCGCTACCGTTATTTCATAAAGCGCTCTATCATGTTCGCTTTTTCCCCATTATTAATGATGAAACGATTGAAATCCGTCTCTATTATAATTATTCCAAAGCTCTATCCACTTGCCGAAACTACGAGAAAGCTCTGTCCATTGCACGAGAAGGATTTTTACTTTGTCGCGAGAAACAGCGCCTCTATCTTTTTGGCGAACTTAGCTATCAGTGTGGCAAGCTTCACTATCTACTCGGCAAGCAAGAGTTAGCTTATGAATATCTCGCGACAGCCTCTACCATTTTTGAACTTGATCAAAACCAGGTTTTTAAAGAACATGTCGATCATTATGCAAAGAAAATTGGAATGATTCAAAATGCGTAGCTTATTTATGCTTTGTCTTTTCAATCAAAATAACGATGAAATTAAAGAGAGACACGAAGAAAAGTCCTGCCGTAATAAACAATGTGAGTTCTTCCATAGCATGTCCTCCTTTCAAAGAGATCATGGACTATTCATTCGGTTTAATATAAATTGGAAAGGTGCAGACACACGACAGACCCCTTTTCATTAATTAATGACAATAAGGTAGATCTTCATCTTGAACAACATATGCTGATGCTTGAATGATGTCAGTCGAATGATGAGGGGTGATCGCATATCCACTCATGAATACCAACGAGACGAGAAGTAAAGCTGCCCATTTCTTCATCATGTCAACCCTCCTTTCATTACATTTATATTACAACGGAGCCAATATTTATGCATTCGCTCTATGTGCTGTCTTATTTCATAGAAAAAGCCCCATACGAATTCGAATGGGGCTTTTCGTTCTATTCAATAAACATCCTTATATTTTATGACAATTAAACGCATCAACTACCCTATTGACAGGCTCCTGATAACGCTCACGACTCCAAGAATTATAGCTAGGATGAGGAACGTCCTGCACTATCGTCCATTTATCACTCGATACATTTGCGAGTTCAAAATACTTTTGAGCAAATCGTCCACAGGGGACGATCGTCACTTCTCGATCGATCAGTTCCATCAATCGGTTTTTGAATTTTGTTAAAAGAAGTTCATTAACCTTAACTAACGCTTCATCTTTAAAAGGCGTTTTCTTTGCAGATGTTCGAATTGTACCCAGACAATCTAGTAACTCACGGTTGCTTTCTAGATCTTCAGATGCATAAGGTCTAGCTTGCATTGGTATATTACAAACATTTAGCAAACCGACTACATCAAGAGAAGGTCTTTCCAACTCTTCTTCACGGTGCTTTTTCAATAATAGTCCAAGAGGCTTTGCATAGTCTGGCCCAAAAAGCTTCTTTGACATCGTCGCACCTGAAGGACCAGCAACGGGTACGCCGTTTTTCACTTCCGCTACGTGTGGAGATTCTAATATAAAAATAAGCTTTGTTTTCGATGAGATGACTTCTGGCACTTCGTAATTTTTCGCAAGTGCTTGGTATTGCCGTTCAAATTTTTCTGATGCATCCATAAACCATTCCCTGCCTTTATCGATTTGCTACGTTATTTTCTTTTAAATAAGACACTATTCGATCTCCCATCAAATGATAACCATCATCATTAGGATGGAAAGCGTCTTCGTATAATAAGTTCTCCTCACTTTCAAGAAACAAATCAGCAACTGGTACAAACGTTGCATCAGTTGTATCTGAAACCGTTGAGCGACTTCCTTGATTCCAATCATCCACAATTTCATTCATTTCAGGAATATCTCCAAATGCTTTCGAAAAGGGATTGAATAAACCCGTAAAATAAATTGGCGCATCGGGATTAAGGTTACGTATAGTAGCTAAAATAGTCGTCAGGTTTTCTAGATAGATTTTCTTTTGAAGAGTGAAAAACTGCTGATCCAAATTCATAAAGTGATTTTTCACAACACCGAAAAGATCATTTCCACCGATCGTTAAAAAAATATAATCAGCCTTTTGAACCCCATTCCGCACAGTTTCTTGTTCAAGCCGTTTTAATAGATCCTTTGTTTCACTTCCTGTAATGGCATAATTCTTAAGCGTGACAGTTGCATCTTGATCCTTTTCAAAATACTTATCACTTACATAGCCAATGTATCCTTCTTTTGCATGGTCTCCAACTCCTTTTGTTAAGGAGTCTCCAAGTCCTACAATTCGAATTTTTTTTGGCTCGTCAAGATCCGGTTCCTCTTGAAACGCTTCCTGTATTTTATCACTCAATGGGAGTGAATTCGTTTGATCAGAGTGTGAATCCGTGTTGAAATAAAAATAAGTGAACGTCCCTGCCCCACTAAAAATTAAAAGAATCAGGGTGATTAACAACCATTTCATCCATCGCTTCATTGTCATTTTCCTTTTCTCTATCCATTGTTACTACTATTCTATCAAAAGGAGTATATCTCGTACACGTGCTATTCAAAAGGGATCTCTTCGACAATAGCGTCTTGCTTCAATCGATATTGAATTTGTCTTGCAATGAGTTCATATCCTTGATCGTTCGGATGAAATCCATCTTCAAAAAATAAATTCTCATCAACTGAGCTAAACAATTCATATATCGGTACAAATGTCGTACGATTATCCTTTTCTACTGTGTCTTGACTTGCGCCATTCCACCTTTGTACAATTTGATCAATTTCTGTCACCGATTGAAAATTCTCTAATAATGGATTATATAGGCCAATAAACAAAATCGGTGCATCAGAATTGATGCTTCGAATACGTTTCATAATCGCATCAAGTCGTTCAACATAGCTTGTTTGTTCACGCTGGAAAACATCGATCTGTAAGTCTAGAAAATGTTCTTTCACAACTTTCATTAAATCATTTCCACCAATGCTCATGACGATCAAATCAGCTTCTGCAAGCGAAGCTTTCGCATTATTTTCTACCAACATTTTATATAATTTAGGAGTTTGTCTACCATGAACCGCGTAATTTTCAACTAATATCGATGTATCTGTATCACGCTCAAGGTTCGCAGCAAGCCTTCCGATGTATCCTTGATCTGTCGAATCCCCGCTACCTTTAGTGAGAGAATCACCGAGGCCTACAATTCGAATATCTGGATCTGTGACTGCTTTTTCAACTTTCTCAGGCTTATGTTCTTCTTTGATAGCAGTCACTTCTGGTTCTATATCCGTTTTAGCTTGATCATTTTTATTTGCTATTGATGAAATGACAGTTTCATTTGGTGCTTCACTCATCACCATCATGGATGCTGCTTGCTTTATTTCATTCAAACGCTGACTGCGGTATTCCATTATTGGTTTAATGCTTAATAAAATACCTCCAGCAAGAATGAGGAATAAAAACAGCCATACTCTCTGTTTTTTCATTTAAAAACCTCCTCATTACAATTCTTTTTATACCCTTATTGTATGAAGAATTAACGCAAAATACGAAATGCTTCCATTCAAGGTATGGAATTATTGCCATTTTTTCGTTCCATAACCTTTTTCTTTTTGCAAGTTCCCTCTACTTCTTTATAATAGTATGAGTAGACCCGTTCGGCAAAGGAGGAAATGACACTTGAAAATGACAATTACAAAACCGGCTATGAACTGGTTTAAAAGAGAAATGGACCTTGAAAAAGGGGATCATCTCCGCTTTTTTGTACGCTTAGGTGGATGCAGTACTGTACAAGATGGATTTTCACTTGGCATGACTGTGGAAGAGCCAATTGAGCCTGCTCTTATGCTTGAAGAAGAAGGCATTACCTTTTTTGTAGAACAAAAGGACATATGGTTCTTTGAGAATCAAGATTTCACTGTTAAATTCAGTCGAAATAAAGAAGAAATTCAGTTTGTGCACGGAAATTGATGTGAAAAACGCGAAAGCCTCTCGCTTTCGCGTTTTTTTAATAGATCTTTTTTAGCCGAAATCGCTGAATGTGAGAGCGTAAACCTTCTTGTTCAAGAATTCGAATTTGGTCGTCTCCAAGCAAGTCAAAATGCGGGAACATTTCCCGTTCGTGCATCCACTCTCGCTTTAATCCATACTGTTGGCCCCATTTTGCAAGCTTTTCTTTATCACTGCATCCCGCTTTTGTAACTGAATGAAATTGTGGAAAACGAGGATCATACCAAAAATGAGTTAATAAAGCGATTTCTCCTCTTTTAACCTTTGCTTTCCATTCTGAAAGCTCACCCTTTGACAAGCCAAATGCCATTATTCAGCTCCAGAAGAAGCAGGTTGCTTTTTGGCATTTTCATACGCCTGATGCCATTCCGGAAACTTTCTTCGAATAGATACAGGACGGAACGTATCTCGCTTCACGCACGTATGCATTGATTCACCCGTCACGCAAATATCACCGTCTCCATTGATTACTTCATACCCATAATTGACGCGAAGACCATCATAAGAATCCACCCAGGTCTTCACTCTTACTTCATCGCCATATCGAACGGGATGTTTGTAGCTTGCTTTTATATCCATGACCGGAGATAGAATCCCCTCTTTTTCCATGTCAGCGTACCGGAATCCTAAATCATTTATTAAAGCTGTTCTGCCAAGTTCAAACCAAACAAGATAGTTGGCATGATAAACAACCCCCATTTGATCGGTTTCTGCATATCGAACATCTATTGACGTAGTAGCTATGTACATCCTGTTTCCTCTCCTAACTTCAACGTGGTGTCAATTCTATTTTATCATAAACCTCCCATGAAGCATGAATAAGAAGGACTGAATGACGTTTTGTCATTCAGTCCTTAAACTACTTATTGTTTTGATTCATCTTTAATTTCATTTCGCATTGACTCAATACTTTGTTTTCTGCGCTGATTCTTTTCTTTAATCGCCTTTTTTTGTATATCGCTATCCGTAAATTCTAAAGATGCTTCAGCATCATGAATATTCTCAATCGTGTCTTGTACCATGCTCTTTAATTTTTCTGCGTTATCTCGACGATCATCTGCATTTGCTTTCAAAGTAAGCCCTCCCTGTTTATAAGTGAAATGACAAGGTGTTACGAGCTTATTATGGCTTACAAATTCATGAGATATGCGCTTAGGACTGGAGACTTTTAGGTAAGGTCCCTTCTAGCTTCCCTTCATAAAATAACATCTCTTTCCGAACGTCGGCTGAACACCCATTATTAAGAAGGATGTTTTCAGCTGCTGTAAATACCTGTTTCAACATACGAATGCCCATCCGATAATCTACTACTACGTTTTCCTGAATTTGATCTTCATACGAAGATAATTCAACGAGAAGCCGATACGTGCATTCCAATAATCGAATCGGTACGTCGTTAGGGGAGTGATTTCCTCCTTCCTCAAGGAAAGATTGAAATTCACGGTCATCTTCATCACACATAAGGAAAAAAGACCCTGGGACATCATGTAGGTCGTGCTCGATATCAGAAATTGTAAGACTCATGACCGCTAGCCTCGCTGCAAAACCACCTACGATTGATGCAGTTCCACAACCATAAGGTGGCCCAGATGCTTCAAGCATACGGTAAATGTCACTACCTAACTCTTCTTTATGATCCACTTCTATCACCTCTCCTATAGTCCCATACCCTTTCTTCTTCTACTAAAATCTTCTAAATGGCTTCTTCAAAAATAATCGGGCTCATGTACGTTACGCTTTTTTTTGAAATCTCGATTAGATTCTGCCAGTATTCTTTCACACTTTCCTGATGATTTCCTTGATCAAAGCTAATTTGAAGCCAAGATAATTCCTCAAGAAGCCTTACAGAAGAGCCAATCCATATTTTTCTATCTTCTACTTGTAGCACAAATGGTTCTTCAAATCGAAAGGGAAGATAGATACCAGACTGGTTAGGGTGTAGAATAAGGTGTTGAAAAATCGTCCCTTTAAATAAACGTGCATATATGAGAAGGACACGATCATTTTTGGCTGCTGCTTTTTTCAATTGATGAAGAGTTTGCGCTTCTCCTAACTCTAGACTTGCAATGGTACGATCCCAATTTAACTCTTCACGATATGGAACGAGATAACCCATTTGCTGCATTTTTATTTCAAGTTCTTTCACAAGAAGATCTTCATTTCGCTCTGCTTCACTGCCCTTAGCTGTGATTGGTTCAATTCTTGCTGTAATTGTCATAATGTTCCCCCCGAAAACGTTTGTCTCCTAAGCTTTCGCGACACTTCCATCCTTTAGGACGACTTTACATGAAATGAAAAGAAGTTGTTAAAATTGAAATAAACCAGAAAGAGTTTTCCTTTCTGGTTGTCATCAGCCTATTTCCCTTTTGGAGGGGCGTAGTCCGGTTCAGCGTTTCCTTTTGTTTGCATCTGTTTTCCTTTGTTCCCCTCTGCTTCAGGATTCACAGAAGCGAGGTGATTAGGCTTAAATGATTTAGGGAACTTTTTTGGATTACTCATATTAATCTCCTCCTTTACGCTATAGGCTGTGCAACTAGAGGAGAAATATCTACCCGTTTACAAATTTTTTGCATGTTTTTGTTCGAATTTATCTTCAATGCGGTCAATCGCTTTCTTGTCACTCATTATTTCCAATTTATTTTGCATAACCAATTCTTTAAATGAAACCTTCTTAGACTTTCTCATATTAGTCTCCTTTCCTCTTCAACAGGTTTTAAAACCATTATTCCCGATTTATTGAAACTTATTACAAAAATCCGATTTTTTTGTTTATTATAATGAATTTTTTGTGTTTACAATGTCGTAATAAACAAAAAAAGGATGGCATTTGCCATCCTTCCTAAGTTAATTTGCAATTTTATCGCGAAGAACCATTTGAAGAATACCGCCGTGGCGATAGTAGTCAATTTCAACTTCACTATCAAAACGAGCAAGTACTTTAAATGTTTGCGTTTCGCCTTCTGGAGATGTTGCCGTTACGTTAATTTCATCACGTGGTTTCACGTTTTCTGTGATTTCAACAGCAAACGTTTCTTTACCAGTAAGGTTATACGTATCTGCAGTCTCGCCATCTCTAAATTGAAGTGGAAGCACACCCATCAATACAAGGTTACTACGGTGAATTCTTTCGTAGCTTTCTGCAATAACCGTTTTAATTCCAAGAAGGTTTGTTCCTTTAGCAGCCCAGTCACGTGAACTTCCCATGCCGTAGTCTTTACCAGCAAGAACAACTAGACCTGTTCCTTCTTCTTTGTATTTCATTGCTGCATCATAAATCGGCATAACTTCATCCGTGTTCCAGAATGTTGTCCAGCCCCCTTCAGTGCCTGGAGCTACTTCGTTACGAATACGAATGTTACCAAACGTACCGCGCATCATAACTTCGTGGTTACCACGACGTGATCCGTAAGAGTTAAAGTCAATTGGGCGAACGCCATTATTTTGTAGATATTGCCCTGCAGGCATATCTTTTGCAATGGCACCAGCTGGAGAAATGTGGTCCGTTGTAACGGAATCACCAAACTTCGCGATTGCTCTTAGATCTTTAAGCTCATGAATATCTTCTGGATCTTTAGAAAGATTTTCGAAGAATGGAGGGTTCTGAATATAAGTAGACTCATCGTCCCAGTTATAAAGATCTCCTTCACTTGTGCTTAGTTCGTTCCAACGTTTGTTTTCGTCGAATACAGTTTTGTACTGACGCTTAAACATTTCTGGTGTTACTGTTTCAGCAACGGCTTCTTTCACTTCTTCAGGTGATGGCCAAAGATCGCTTAGGTAAACGTCGTTTCCATCTTTATCTTTACCGAATGAATCAGAATGAAGATCGAAATCTACAGTACCAGCAAGTGCATAAGCAACGACAAGCGGTGGTGAAGCAAGGTAGTTTGCTTTTACTAGTGGGTGGATACGTCCTTCAAAGTTACGGTTACCTGAAAGAACAGAAGTCACCGTAAGATCGCTCTTCGCAATCGCATCTTCAATCTCTTCTTTCAGTGGACCGGAGTTACCGATACACGTTGTACATCCGTAGCCAACCAGGTGGAAACCAAGGTCTCTTAGGTAAGGCATTAGTCCAGACTTATCAAGGTAGTCTGTTACGACTTTAGATCCTGGCGCAAGGCTTGTTTTCACGTATTCAGGAACTTGTAGTCCTTTTTCAACAGCTTTCTTCGCAAGAAGAGCCGCACCAAGCATAACGGAAGGGTTTGAAGTATTTGTACAGCTTGTAATCGCTGCGATCGCAACTGCACCTGTTTTCATCGTTACTTCTTTTCCGTCGTTAAATTTAACAACAGCTTCCTTATCGAATTCTTTCTTATCCATACCTAGACCCTGGTTACCTTGAGGGGCAACGACTGCTTTATTGAACTCTTTTTTCATATCTGAAAGAAGAATCAGATCTTGTGGGCGCTTAGGACCAGCAAGACTTGGTTCTACTGTTCCAAGATCAAGTTCAACAACGCTTGAGAATTCAGGATCTTCTGATTCTGGTGTGTAGAACAATCCGTTAGCGATTGAGTATTCACGCACAAGGTTAATGTGCTCTTCAGAGCGACCAGTTAGGCGCATGTATTCAAGTGCTTCTTCATCAACTGGGAAAAAGCTACATGTAGAACCTTGCTCTGGTGCCATATTGGAAATTGTTGCACGGTCAGCAAGAGGCATGCCAGATAGCCCTGGTCCGAAGAACTCAACAAATTTCCCAACAACTTTTTTCTCGCGAAGAAGCTGAGTCACTTTTAGCGCAAGATCCGTTGCTGTTGTTCCGCTTGGAAGTTCTCCAGTAAGCTTCACACCGATTACTTCAGGAACTGGGAAGTAAGAAGGCTGACCTAGCATACCAGCTTCAGCTTCAATACCACCAACACCCCATCCAAGAACACCAAGACCGTTGATCATGGTTGTATGGGAGTCAGTTCCGAATAATGTATCTGGATAGGCAACATTTTCGCCATCAACTGTATTTTCTTGAACAACGTTCGCAACGTACTCAAGGTTTACTTGGTGAACGATACCAGTTGCCGGTGGAACGGCACGATAGTTATCAAAAGCATCTTGAGCCCATTTAAGGAACTTATAACGCTCAAGGTTACGTTCAAATTCTTTATTCATATTAAATTCAAGTGCATCGTCTGATGCGTATTTATCAACCTGTACCGAGTGGTCAATAACAAGATCCACTGGGATTTCAGGGTTGATTTTATCAGGGTCTCCGCCGATATCAGCCATTGCTTTACGAAGTGACGCAAGGTCAACAACAGCAGGTACGCCTGTGAAATCTTGAAGAATAACGCGTGAAGGTTTAAATGGTACGTCAATATCTTTGTTTTGCTCGCTAGTTCCCCATTTAGCGAGATTTTCAATGTGCTCTTCTTTAATTACTTTACCGTCATACTGACGTAACACGGATTCGAGCAAAATTTTGATCGTGTAAGGGAGCTTGCTTACCTTAGCGATGCCTGCTTCTTCTAACGCCTGAAGACGATAGAAGGAGTATGATTTACCATTGGCATCGAATGTTGCTTTGGAATTATAAAGTTCGTGATTTGCCATATGTAGTTCCCTCCTCCAAATTGCATAACAAAGCGGATGTCGAAAAAACGTTTTCAACTTCCCTTTATCCAGTTTAGTAAATTTCTAAACATAAGTAAATAACAACATTGTTATCGCTATTGATAAGTCTAGCTTATCACCACATAATTTCCCCTGTTCAGGACATGTTAGAACGAGGGAGGTGATAACATTGGGAAAACGTAAAGCAAATGGTGTTCGCCCAGGTATGAATGATGCTGGCGCACAGGGAAACGGTGCTGGCTATGATAATGAGTATGCGCATGAGCATATGACAGCAGAACAGAAACAATATAATAAAAAGACAAAAAAACGCCAATAGAAGCAAAACCCGTCACAATTGGATGACGGGTTTTTTAGTGTCACTCGTTGTTAATTTCTGCTTCAATGGACTGCAGATCCTGTTGGAACTGAAGCAACTGCGTGCGCTGATGTTCAGATGCATTTACTAACGCGCTTTCGATCTGCTGTTTCGCCTCACCAACCTCTTGCTGAAGGTGTTTTAAATCTTTTCCATACCCACTGCTACTTACAACGATTTCTTTTTTAGCATCAACTGCCTGTTCATATCCCTGTTGAGCCGCTTGAAATGATTGTTGCTTATCTTTATTATATGGCATTCATTCAACCTCCTTTTCTATTGCTTTCACCATAGTGTAACCATGTAACGACGTCCTATTCGATCAGAATAACAGCCATCAACCTGTCCATACTAAGGAGTAAGGAGGGATTATTATGACTGAAAGTAATACGTTTAAAGATATTCGTAAAAACGCTCCTAAAGGCCACACTGGTCAGCCTGAACCCATGAAAGGTTCTCATAAAGTTAAAAACAGAAACCATACGCGACAAAAAAATGGTGAAGGGTTCTAAAACTCAAAGACAAAGGCGGCCAAACGGCCGCCTTTTACTCGTTACATATGTTCATCAATTCGCTTAAAAGCACTTCTTCTTCTTCTTTCGTTAAAGTTCTAAGGTCAACTAGAATTTTTTCATCCTTAATACGGGTAATGATTGGGCGATGACGCATTCGAAGCTTTTCTTCAAGTTCATTCACACTGAAACGGCCAGTTCGAATGACAACAACAGATGTTGGCAATTCAACCGCAGGCATGGTCCCGCCACCAACTTGGGAAACACCCACTTCCACATCAATTTGATAATGCGAACACTTCGTTTCAAGTTTTTCTTTGAACTGAAGTGCACGCTTTCGCACCTCTTCTGGCGATACCGTAATATCTCTGATCACAGGGATATTGTTTGCTTCTTCATACAAATGCTCGAGTAAGGTTGCCTCAAGAGCAGCAAGAGTAAACTTATCTACGCGTAATACACGTGCCAGCTGATGTTTCTTCAACCGATCGACAAGTTCTTTCTTACCAGCGATAATACCTGCCTGCGGGCCACCAAGGAGCTTATCACCACTAAAAGATACTAAGTCTGCACCAGCAGCAAGCGTTTCTTGAACAGTAGGCTCTTCTCCAATACCATCTTTTCGATAATCGTACAATGCGCCACTTCCTAAATCCTCGTAAAAAATGACCTGTTGTTTTTTTGCAATGGATGCTAATTGCTCGCGTTCTACTTCTGCCGTAAAACCAACAATGGCAAAATTGCTACGATGCACTTTCATTAACATCGCCGTTTCATCATTCACAGCTTGTTCATAGTCAGCAGGATGCGTTTTATTCGTGGTGCCTACTTCCTTCAAGCGCGCCCCACTCTCTTCCATTATTGAAGAAACCCGAAAGGATCCGCCAATTTCAACGAGTTCGCCTCGTGACACAACCACTTCCTTTTCTTTTGCAAGGGCGCTCAAAATCATGAAAACAGCTGCAGCATTGTTATTGACGATCATAGCTGCTTCTGCCCCTGTTGCCTTGCAAACCGCTTCTTCAACAATGGTGTGTCGGGAGCCTCGCCGTCCTTCTGTGAGGTTATATTCGAGGGTGGAGTAACTTTTGGCTACTTCAATCATATGCTCTATTGCAGCATCGCTTAATCTCGCTCTTCCAAGATTCGTATGTAGGACGACACCGGTTGCATTAATAACCGGCACTAAATTAAAAGCATTTCGCGTTAATTTTTCTTTCACGCTTGCTATAATTTCAACTTGAAAACCATGGCGATCTTGAGCATGTCCGGTATACGTTTCCTTTAGTAAAGCGCCACGAAGCTCGTCCACTTCCTGTTGGACCATTTGTTTGAGAAGCTTCTGAGGGAGGTCGCTCCCTATGTTCTCTTTCAGCATCGCTTCTTGAATTTGATGAATCGGGGGTAATTCTCTAAGTAATTTCAAACTCTCAACTCCTATATCGAAACGAAAGGCACCCTGAACGGGGTGCCTTACTCGAACGTTCTGCTTTCCATTTTCTTAATAAATGATTCTACTTCCGGGTATTGACCTAATTCTTTTTTTGAATGCATCTGCTGATCATTTACCGTCACTTCAAACACACCACCAGAACCAGGTATCATTTCTAGCGAACTAATTTCCTGTCTGAAATGGTTAAATAATGCTTCCGCGAAACTCGCGGCTTTTGGAGCGTAGTTTCACTGCATGCAGAATTCGATCGTTACATGATACTTCATTTAGGCTACCTCCTCTAATGAATTTCAAGTTGTACATACTATATCATTTCAAAAATACGAAGAAAAGATTTATACTCATGGTAGGAGGTGGTAATATGTCAAATCCAGAAAACATCCGTTTAACATCCCTATCGACAAAAGGTGGTTGAGGATGCAAAATCGGTCCTGAGGACCTGACGCAAGTTTTGCGTCAATTACCTAATAAGAAAAATGATCCTAATTTACTTGTCGGTGTGGAAACCTCCGATGATGCAGGCGTGTACCGCCTAACTGATGAACTCGCCATGATTCAAACGGTAGACTTCTTTACACCTATCGTTGATGATCCATATATGTTTGGTCAAATTGCAGCGGCCAATTCATTAAGCGATGTCTATGCAATGGGTGGAGTTCCGAAAACCGTTCTTAATATTGTCGGTTTTCCGATCAAATCTTTAGACCCTTCCATCCTTGCAGAAATTTTGAAAGGCGCTGCTGATAAAGTTGAAGAAGCAGGGGCTGTTACTGCCGGAGGACACTCTATTGATGATCAGGAGCCAAAGTTTGGTTTATCTGTGACAGGTCTCGTTCATCCAGATGAAATCCATATGAACGTTGGCGCTAAGCCGGGAGACGCGATCGTGTTAACAAAACCTATTGGCGTTGGCATACAAACAACTGCCATTAAACCTGAAAAGTTAACCGCTGAACAGCTTCAGCGCGTATCAGAAACGATGGCTGAGTTAAATAAAACCGCAGCTGAAGAACTATCAGGTCTAACACCTAATGCTGTAACAGATGTCACCGGCTTCGGTTTACTCGGACATGCTTTTGAAATGGCAACCGGAAGCAACGTTAGCATTCAGATCGACTATAACAATGTGCCTATCTTACCTGGCACTGTTGAGCTAGCGGAGCAAGGTTATATCCCTGGTGGATCAAAAGCAAATCACCGCTGGATTGCTGAATCTGTCAGATACGAAAACCTCACAGAACTTGAGCAATTCATTTTATGTGATGCGGTAACTTCTGGTGGCCTATTAATTAGCTTGCCTGAGTATGAAGCGAATGAATATGTATCACGGATGAATGCTAAAGGGAAATCAGCTTACATTGTCGGTCACGTTAATGACAAAGGTGCATTTGCGATCACCGCAAGCAAATAAAAAAAGGAAGTTGGGGAATCCCCAACTTCCTTTTTTATAGTTCATACAGCATATCTTCTAACTCCTCAGTAAGCGCTACTGGTCGGTCATCAAATACGACGCGACCTTCTTTTAATGCCACAATTCTAGAGGCATATCTTTTCGCTAGTTTGACATCATGAACGTTTATAATCGTTAATAAGTTCCGCTCCTCATGCAAACGGTGAATGAGTTGAAAAATGCGATTTGCTGTACCTGGATCAAGACTTGCGACAGGCTCATCTCCAAGAAAAATATCAGGCGATTGAGCAAGTGCCCGGGCAATACCAACACGTTGCCTTTGCCCTCCACTCAATAAATCTACCCGCTTATTTAAATGAGGAAGTAGTTCAACTTGTTCGATAACGTCTCTTGCAAGTTTTTTTTCACTTTCATTAAATAAGCCAGCCAGGTTGCGAATGGTTGATCGAGAACCGAATAAACCCGTGTAGACGTTTTGCATGACCGTTAAACGAGGAATCAACTGATGATGCTGAAAAATCATCCCCATACTTCGCCTTTGCCTTCTTAACCCTTCTCGATCGAGCGTTTGGAAAGAACGACCATTATAAATAATGTCGCCTTCCGTTAAAGATTGCAGACCATTTAACGTCCGAATGAACGTTGACTTACCTGCGCCCGTTTTTCCTAATATACAAACAAATTCGCCCCTTTGAAAGGTGAGAGAAACATGATCTAACGCATAAGATTCAGCATTTTGATAGCGCACGGATGCATTCTCAACCGTTAACAACGCTTCGTTACATGACATATTGCCTCACCCTACTTCCGAGAAAATCAACGACAATGACAATGATCATAATCAGCATCACATCAACCGCAACGGTCGAGTATTGGAATGTTTTAAAATGAACAAACAACTGCTGTCCAATTCCTCCCCCGCCAACTAAACCGAGCATTAACGAAGTTCGAATCGCCACTTCAAATCGATAAAAATAATGCGACAGGACGTTCGGCCAAATTTGAGGAAAGACTGAAAATAACGCGCCTGTTAGCGGTCTTGCCCCAACTGCCTTCATAGCCTCCTGAGGGCCTTTATCAGCCGCTTCAATTAATTCTGCAATTAATTTAGAGAGAACACTCGCATTATGAACGATGATCGCAATCGTTGCCGCAAATGGTCCAGGTCCAACAATCGTAAGAAACATTAACCCTAATACGATTTCTGGAATCGACCGAACGAAACTTAAACCAACACGCGCAGACCCATAGAATGGGCCCGCCGTATTTTTAGCAGCAAGTAAGCTAATGGGTAATGCAACGAGTAAACCCACAAAGCTTCCAAGAAACGCCATTCCTAGTGTAACAAGACTTGCTTTTAACATGGTTGGAAGCACCGCTATATTCACCGGAAACCAATTCGACAGGAAATCGATCATATTGTTAAATTGACTAAACTTCCTTACATCAAACTCCGTAACACCTATGCTCCACACCATTAATCCAATTACCATCAAAAATAGAATAAGGTGCCTCCATTTAAACCAGGCCATTCTACTTCGTTAACAACCCTTGCTTATCAGCAGCGCTTCTTATGCTCTCATAATCTTCATTACTTGCTTTCGTAAATCCTGATGCCCCAAATGCATTTAAAATCGTTTCATCTTCAATAGCTAGAAATGCATTCTGTAGCTGATCAATCGTCTCTTCATCCGTTCCTTTAGAAACAGCCCATGGATATTGGAAAAGCTTTTCAGATTCCCAGATCACTTTAAGCTTGTCTCCATCAATTTTCCCTGATTCGAGCAACTGATTATAAATCGCACTATCAATTGCGCCTGCGTCAACCTGTTTATTTTGAACAGATAAAGCTGTTGCATCGTGAGAGCCAGTATAGGCAACAGAAGCAAAATCATTTGTATCCTGATCTTCAAAGACATCGCGATCTTGGAGCTCTATTGAAGGAATTAATGAACCTGATGTTGAGTTAGGATCGCCAAATGCAAAGCTTCTTTCCTCACTATTTTCAAGGTAATCTTCAAGCGTCTCCCACTCATTTTCTGTATTCGTAATGATGTAAGAATGGTAGAAAGGCTCACCGTCGATCAACTGAGTCACAATAGCTTTGGCACCACTTTTCTCGTGCGCAATCACATACGTAAGCGGACCAAAATAAGCCATATCAATTTGATCATAATTCATCGCTTCCACAACACCGTTATAGTCAGGAAACGTTGTAATTTCAACATCACGATCAAGTTTTTCTGAAAGCTCACCTTGAAGCTTCGTCATCGCTTCTTCAATTTCACCTTCCGTTTGAACTGGGATTACACCAATTGTAAAGGCCCCTTCTTCTTTTTCACTATTATCGTTTGAAGCATTTTCGTTCTCATTCGAGCTACATGCCGCAAGAATACCGAGCATAAGCACCATTATAAAAAGAATTGCTTTTTTCATGTTTCTCCACTCCTCAGTTTCAATCTATTTCTCTACTCTCCAATATCTCTCCTGATCTTTTCTTACGGTATATCCTTCGTTATCAAGCTTCTCTAGGATCGGCACTAGATACTTTCGACTTACATTAAGAACATCTTTCGCCTCCTGTAACGTAAAGGCTTGATCTGTTTCCGCTTTTAAAGATGCAATGGTTTGCTTCCAATTTTCATCATGCACATAAAGCTCGTCCGTTAATTTAACCGCAATCTCTTCTTCCAACATATAGTTCTTAAACTCCGTCTTATATGGATCTGGAATTTGCTCCTCATCGATTAAACGATCTACTGGCGAGACGTTAACTCCTTGCTCCTCTAAATGCTTTAGTACCTTTGTCATACGCGTTTTCCATGCGGCCGGCAGCGATGGCTGAAAAGCTCGCATGGAAAGATATGGCCCTTTTTGTTGCAATTCTTCCTGAAGCTGATTGTTCAAGACGGTATCTATTACTTTTTTAGGATAAGTTTTCTTTAACTCCTGCACCACTTCCGCTTTCTGTGGACCTTTTCGCATAGGATATCGTTCATGTGCCGCTTGCAAATTTTTATGAATCGCTTCTACAACTCGTGTAAAAACATTTTGTGAAGTCACACCACCGTCGATAAAGACAAGGTGATCGTCATCCTCAAGCTGGCGGAACGCTTCCTCATTTAATCCAATTTGTTGCATAACTTGTTCTTTTGATAACAGTTGCTCCGCTTCAAGAATTTGCTCAAGCTGTTCAGCTGGTGTCCCTTTCATCATTTGTTCAAATTTCGCGATTGTTTCAGCGCCAAATTTATATTTCTCTCCTGCCACATTAAGAATACTGCCGCCACCAATTGTTTCAACCGGTGAAGGACGTCTCACGATAACGCGATCCCCTTTTTTAGCGGTAATAGGTTCATGGAGTCGAATCTGGCAGAAGAGTTCTTCTCGATTCCCGGCCTCAAGCGTATTGCGATCGAAGAAGACGATCGTTCCTCTTACCTCCGCCGTTCCAATGTGTACCGTTACTTCAGCTCGCTGTTTCAAGTCATGAGACATCGTAAGAGCTTTCGTAAATGAAAGATCAATGGTCGACGTAACAGGATAGTAATTGGAATTAACAATGACTTGTCCCCGAACCATCTGTTGTCGATCTGGTCCTGTCAGGTTTACCGCAACTCGTTCGCCCGCAAAAGCTTGCTCCACTTTTGTACTGTGCGTTTGTATTTGTCTTACTCGCGCTTCTAAGCGATCAGGAAGTAGTGTAACAAGTTCTCCTTCTTTTAGCTCTCCATCAAAAATCGTTCCTCGTGCAATCGTGCCGTGGCCTTGTAAAGTAAACACTTGATCAATTGGTAACCTCAGTGCTCCAGCTTTATTTCTTGAAGGTGTGTTGATAAGAAAAGAGTGAAGGCTATCCTTAAGCTCAGCAACGCCTCTTCCACTTTTGCCATCAACGATATGAATCTTTGATCCCTCAAACCCGGTTCCTTTTATGTATTCAAGAATATCTTCCTGCACGAGAGAAAGCATGTCTTCCTCCACCATATCCGCTTTTGTGATTGCAATAATCGACCGCTGTATACCTAGAAGCGATAAAATTTCAAGATGTTCTCGCGTTTGTGGCATCACTCCTTCATCAGCAGCGACAACTGGAACAACTAGATCAATCCCAGCAACCCCAGCAATCATTTGGCGGATAAATCGTTCATGACCCGGAACATCAATGATGGACACTTTCATATCATCAGATAGTTGAAACGGTGCGAATCCTGGTTCAATGGAAATGTTGCGTTCCTTCTCTTCTTTCAACCGATCTGTGTCAACGCCTGTTAATGCGCCTGTTAATGTCGTTTTTCCATGGTCAATGTGCCCCGCTAGTCCAATCGTATAATAGTTCATGCTTACACCTGCCTATCACCTGTCATCTCCTATTAACAGTAATAAATGTAGGTACAGGATGCAAATTTAAACCATTGTGTTTAAGAAAATAGTGAAATTTCCTTTTATGCACCCCTGTATATTTATTCAATCCTGCATGAAGATAAAGTTATTCACAGCTATCCACAGCCAAAACTGTTATAGCTTCATTTATGACCTGTATCACTCTATAAACTGTATCAGTTCGTTATAGAAAACTGTTCTATTGGTTAATTTGTCGAAAACTCGAATTTCATAAAACAAAACGATTTTTGTCGATTTTCACAAAAGAACGAACTACTTATATTGCAATAGGACTTTATTCGACAACCTTCTACTAAAAGGAACTGCACAATTTCCTTAAAGTAAAACTTTACTACAAAGTTTACTATTTATTTTTCTGAAATAATCAATTTGAGCACTTGCGTTGAATATTTCTATTCATTCAGTTACTATATTAGAAGTACATTATATTTCGGGGCTGGTTGTACGTCTGGTGAGTGCCACGGTCTTCAAAACCGCCTGGGAGGCGCGTGCCGTCTTCGGTGGGTTCGATTCCCACACAGTCCCGCCAATTAAACTTCAATCATTTGCAAGATGATCGTCGCTTCACAAATCGGTCTGCAAAAATAACCTGCTCCCCCAACATTTATTCTGTCAGTCATTTCTGGCTGGGACACATTATTTATGACGAGATTTCTTTCGATCTATTCAGCTTATAACGTTCACAACTTTTCCTCACTATTCTCTCTCTTACATTTTCATTTTTAATCAGTTTACATATCGTAAAAATTGTAAACTTGTCTTGATAAACCGGATGTATTTTTACATGACAGGAATCTTTTCAAGCATTTCCTCCACCATCAAAACTACATCGACTGCACAACATTTTTTATAACACAATAAGGCTATCGATTGATCCCGCTACTCTTCCAATAGAACCTGCTAATATTGTTGATGCTACCTGTGTTGCTGTCACTCCCCTCCCCTCTTCTTAGCAAAGACAATATTTTGATGTATGCTTGAAAGTCAAAATTGAAATGCAAGAATATCTTAATTACACATTCAAGAGCGTTGATCTACTTGAATTTACCAATCCACCCTCATCCAGATTGCTAGTGAATTTCCCATCTAGTTTCAGGATGATGAAACTCTAATTTCTTGGCCCGTCAAACTAACCCGCTACCTCTTGATTAAAAAGCGCTTTCGGCGTATAATGTGACCGTATTCAACCAATTACATTATGATGCCATGAGGTGAGTGCGTTGGCAGGATGGTTCCAGTGGTTTATCGTCGGATGGACAGTAATCTTAATTTCATTGATCGCAATCGGTGGATTCTTTATGTTCCGGAAGTTTTTAAAACGCCTTCCTAAAGAAGATGGCAAGTCTATTCTCGACTGGCAAGAACACTATATTGAACAAACGAAGCATATGTGGAGCAGCGATCAAAAGAAACTTTTAGATGAATTGGTCTCGCCCGTACCTGAATTGTTTCGAGATATTGCGAAGTATAAAATTGCAGGAACAATAGGTGAGCTTGCGCTAAGAGAAAAAGCAAAAAACATGTCTCAAGATCTAATCATTCGGGGGTACATTATCGCGACTCCGAAACGAGATCATAAGTGGCTCGTAAAAAAACTGGATGAAAAGCGAATCGATATGACCCCTTATCATCATTTGCTTCAATAAAAAAACTCGTTTAGCTTAAGCTAAACGAGTTTTTTTATAGTAATGTTTGATGAAGTGTTGTTCCATGCGTTCTACTTCGCTCTGTTTTCTTAAACTGATAATACATTGAGATTCGCCACGGTACAATCATTCCAAATGCCAACACAAAGAAAAGCGAGCTCGTCTGAAGAACTGGTATAGACTCTCCAATGATTAGTTTGAAAATAATCCGAACTAATAGTAATCCAATCAGAATAAACGCAAATGCCTTTGAACGAGTTAAATAGATCTGATTATCTTTAATTTCAAACTTCGACGTACGAATTAACAACAGCGAAAACGCTGCGCCTACTGATAGCGCTTCAATTGCTTCGTACCACGGAACCCTCGCATCTGGAACGACAAACATAAAAAAACCGGTCGCCATAAAAAACGGCGGAAGTATAATTTTCCTTATCGTTGCAGGTTTTTTTGAAGCTTTCAACCTGATTACTACCATCGCAAGAGCCATCATCGCTCCTACAACTGTACTTAAAATCAGCATATACTCATCCCTCACCTATACCGTACTACCCATCATTTCCATTGTATGTGGAAGAGACTAAAAATACAAGCTCACGAAAAAAAGAACGGCATTCCACCGTTCTTTCTTCCCTACCCATTTAATTTGGAAAGCTCCTCTTCTCCTTCATCGGCTGCAATACTTAAAATAATCGTCATTGTTACCCCAACAACAGTGAAATAAACGCCAAGATCAAATAGCATTGCGGTCGCAAGGTGAGAATGTCCAAGAATCGGTAACTCAAAATAAGCATCCGTTTGACTTAGGAAGGGTTGACCAAAAATGAACGAACCTACTCCCGTAAGAACGGCGATCAATAAACCGATCGGAATAAAGTTCTTAAAGTCAATCCGTATCACTCTCTTCATGGTTTTAAAACCATATGAGATATACAGAAGAACCAATGCTCCGGCAGTCATAAGACCTCCAATAAAGCCCCCGCCCGGTGCATTATGACCTGCGAAAAATAAGTAAATCGAAAATCCTAGAATAATAAAGACGATAATGGTTGTCGTCGTTTTAAGTATAAGGTCATTTGTTCCTTTCAAACCAACGCATCCTTTCTTAATTAGAATCCTTGAAAGCCACCAAACAGGTTATTTACAAGGAATGATGTAAACATTGTCATGAAGTTAAAGTAAAGCAAAACGCCCATGACAATCATTAAATACCCGCCAGTCTTCATAATCAATCGGCTATTTCTCTTAATCCATTGCATTTTGCCGATAAAAAAGGACAAAATGAAAAATGGCACGGAAAAACCAAGCGTATACGCTACCATGTACATGAGTCCAGCTCCAGGATTAGAAACACCGAGAGCAATAACAGCTGCCAAAATCGGGCCTGTACAAGGCGTCCAGCCTGCCGCAAACCCCATTCCGATTAAAATAGAACCAATAAAACCAGATGGACGGTTGCGGATTTTTAAGCGACGGTCTTTCATTAAAAAGTTCGGAGTCCAAAAACCAACAACAACAAGTCCAAACACCACAATTAAAATGGCACCCACTTGACGTAGAAGCTCTTTGTACTGAATGAACAAATTCCCAACAAGGGACGTTGACATTCCTAACACTAGGAAAATAATCGAAAACCCAATTAGGAAGAAAATCGTATGAAATATGGCTCTCTTTTGCATCATACCACGTTCTTCTTTCAGGTCATCCACAGAAACCCCTGTGATGTAAGAAATGAACGCCGGGTAAAGCGGTAGTACACACGGTGAGATAAATGATAAAAAGCCGGCACCGAACGCTAAAAACAAGTTCAAATCTGCCATTGAATTACTCCCTGTCTAATGCATGATCTTATCATGTGCATGTGGTTACCTTTTCAACCTTTATTTTAAACGATTTATCTTATTCAAACTATGAACATTCCATAACTATTTTTCTTCAGAGAAAAATTCTTCAAGCGTAACGCCAGCCTCATGAACATCAGCTGCCGCTTCTTTCCCGACATAGCGAACGTGCCATGGCTCATATTGATATCCGGTAATATCCTCTTTCCCTTTTAAGTAACGAACAATGAAGCCATATTCATGCGCATGCTCCGCTACCCACTTCCCTTCTGGTGTGTTACCAAACTCTTCAGTAAGAGAGCTTCCAAGGGAAGGTGTGCTAATATCCATCGTTAATCCCGTCTGATGTTCACTCTGTCCCGCCTGTGCACTTACCTGGTTCGCTACTTCTTCTCCACGCTGCTCAGCATTATAAGCAAAAATAGCTTCCTGGCGCTCATAGGAGCGATAACCTGAAACAGCTTTTAACTCATAGCCATCTTCTTTTGCACCTTTAAACATTTGTTCAAGCGCTCTGGCAGCTTCTTCTACCATCAAACGCTTCGGATCACCTTCAGGGGCATATGTAGAGACGTCTGGTTCCACAAGATTTTTCGGAACAAAGTCAGAAGGTAGATTACGTTCTTTATTAGCAACAACATAAATGCTGTCTGGATTTGTGACCGTTTGATTCTCACCATTTTTCTCGACTGTTTCAGCCATCGTCGGATAGGCTGCTGCTCTCTCTTTATCGTCACTTTGTTGATCCTGCTCTTTATTGCTCTCTTGATTTTCTTTCTGGCTATCGTTCTCTTGATTATCGCTGGCATTTCCATAATTAGTTGTGGAGTTGTTATTCGTTTGTCCACCGTTCTCCGCTTGATTCTGCGGCTCGTTAGACGTTTGCTCTTCATCTCCAGCCTGACATCCGGCTAAAAGCGCAAACGAAAGTCCAGTTGCTACTACTAACTTTTTCATTGTCATGTAAACACTTCCTGATTTTTTATAGTCTAATCTATCATACCATCACACCAATTAGACCCGTCAACCAAAATTACTCCATACAAAAAGCACTCTGCTAACAGAGTGCCATTACGCTATTTATCGTTGTTCGTCATTTGACTATTCATAGCCTTCATCATCTGATTAATCTTCTTCTGAGAAGGTTTCTGCCCCATTTGCATCATCATTACACGAAGCATGTTTTCATTAATAGGGGGATTCTTCTTTAAATAGTCCATCATATATTTGCGGGCAATAAAAAAGCCAAGTGCTACTCCAGCAATCAACGCTAGCACGCCCACAAGCGTGTACATCCACCACATTCTAGATTTCCTCCTTATTCTTTCTCTTCCAATAGTGTACTACAACCCGTAATGATTATACAATAACGTCTACTAAAATAGTAGGAGTTTGTTCAAACTAGTTTCTGCTGTTTGATCGGGTTAAGCCATCCATATCGACCAGATTGGAAGTCAATCGCGAAGAAAGAAGGAGTTAATTTTCGAATCACCTCAAAAAAGACTGTTTCAACTTCAGTACCACCAGTCGCATAGACATTCACTTTCTCTTTTCTCACAAACAAAGAAGCATCGCTTTTTGATTGATTTATACTTAACCGGTGCCCTTCGTTTTTGTATTCGTACGTCCGGAACGCCCCTAGTTCGCTGACAAGATAAGTGTTTAGCTCCTCTTCTGCAATGGGCTCAGTAATAAAGGAAACCTGCTTATCGAGAAGGTCTTTCTCATCCACCTGGATCGCTCGCTTTCTTTCAAGGAAAAGGTGATACAAAAGATGTTCTTTGCCAGCATATTGAGCGGCGATGTGTTGTTTAACAAAATACATTTCATAATGCCTCATACCACTTCCCCCTTATCAGAGAACAAATCATATAAAAAACAGTATACTGCACCTTCTCTAAAAGGATTGTCTATACTTGGAGCGTCACATCACTAGTTTTGTCGAATTCAAAAAAGGACCTGTACTATAACATAGATGTTATAGTACAGGTCCTTGACTGCTATGCCATACTCGGCAGGTCACAAAGAACGCCACCGTTGCTTTCATCATAATCTAATTTCATTCGATCAACAAACCACTGATCATCCGGTCGAACAAAGTAAGTAACGCCCCCAATTTCTTGCTTATAATCATCATATGAAGGCCGGTCAGACATGACTCCAAGGGAAAAACCACCGCTGTCCCCACTTCCTGCATAACGCACAAACAATCTTAGACAATCACCATGACCAAGTTCCATTTCGTTTTTGTAAAACTCAGCTGCAGAATCAGTTACAACAAACATCTTATCCGCCCTCTCCGTTTTTGTATTAGTACATCTTGTTATAGTACAGTATAACGAATATTTGAAAAATTGCAACCATAAAAATAGCCTAATTTTGCTAAATGCAAAATTAGGCTATTTTTTACTGAAGAAAGCCGCGATTTTTCTTGCTTTCTTTTAATTTTTCAGGCGTTACGTCTGTGCCTTCTTCATCCACAACTTTGATGGAGTGAAGCTGGTTACTAAAAGAAGAACGAAGGCTTGCCAGATATTCCTGACGAAGATCTTTTTGTTCTTTTTTCTCAGCATCTGTTAAAGATGACTCTTTTGATTTACGAGATAGCTCGTTAATTCGTTGAATTTTATCTTGAGAAAGCATGTAAAAAAGCTCCTTTACTGCAACTTGTACGTTCTATGCTAACGCATCTTTTTACCATAGACAAGTTTAGTGCTTCTCACTCTGTTCGTCAACATATTCCTTATAGCGTCTATGTACCGTAGCTTTTGATGCATGGTGACCAAAACCTTTAAGCGTTGCTGCAATCTCATGGAACGTTAAGCCACGATTACGAAGATTAACAATTTCTTCGATCGGTACTTCAACACGGTCTCTTCCACCGTTATTTTGATGACTTAAATTTCGCTGCGGTCGATAGCCTTCTTTCACCGCCTTATCCATACCGCGTTTGATTTTCAAGTTGTGAAGCTTTCGCTGAAATTCTTCGACAATACTTACAATTTCAAGCACCATTGAATCAGCTTCCGATAATTGAAGTTCTCCATTTTGATTTACCGTATAAATGGTTCCGCCGTATTTGTGAACGGCATGAAGAAGAGCAATTTTAGCGTTCCCTCGTCCAAGTCTTGTTTCATCTTGAATGAGCAATGCTTCGACTTGCCCTTCTTTTAACAAATCCAGTACCTCGAGTATGCCATCGCGATCAATGTCATACCCGCTGTGTTTTTCTTCAATCATTCGGTGAACGGTAAAACCTGACTGTGATGCAAAACGTTGCAATTCTTCTTTTTGCCTTGCAAGAGACGACTCCTGCGCTTCTTTTTTTGTGCTTACTCGGCAATAAATAACGGCGTTCATTCTTTATTCTGTACCCCCAAGTGCGGTAGCGTTCGCTTCAACAGGGATGATGAGAGTATCTCCTGCTGTAATTCGATTAGCATCTATGCGATTAGCGTCTTCAACCCAGCTAACAAATTTCTGATCAGACAATTCATGTGCGGAACGATATTCATCAGCAATTTCTAAAACCGTATCACCGTGCTCCAGTTGAATCGTTGTATACCGATCATACTCCTCAGCTGCAGCTGTTCGCAAAGATACGAACACAATAATTAACACAGCTACAAAAGATATAATGACAAGAAAATCAATTCCAGACAAGCCCCCAGCTTGCTTTCTCATCCCAATCACCCCATATACGAATATTTGTTCTGTTTTTAGTATAATCAGAACCCCTGTTCGTGTCAACTAGTAACTTCGAACTTATGTTTGTATGCGAACAAAAATTCTGGTATACTAGTAACAAATAGATAGATTGGAACGAGGTGCCAGAAATATGAAACTATCAAAGCGTCAGCAGGACATTCTGGACTTTATTAAAGTCGAAGTAAAACAAAAAGGTTATCCACCGTCTGTTAGAGAAATCGGCGAAGCCGTTGGACTTGCTTCAAGCTCAACTGTCCATGGCCACCTGGCAAGACTCGAGAAAAAAGGTTATATCAGAAGAGACCCAACAAAGCCAAGAGCCATTGAAGTGTTGGGCCTTGATGAAGCGATCGACATCCCACGTCAGCACACGGTTAATGTTCCTGTCATTGGTAAAGTAACAGCTGGTCAACCAATCACAGCGATTGAAAATGTTGAAGAGTACTTCCCTCTTCCGGAGCAGTTCGCTCAGGATGAAGAGCATACATTCATTCTTGTCATCGAAGGGGATAGTATGATTGAAGCTGGTATTTATAACGGTGATATGGTTATCGTGAAGCAGCAACCAACTGCAAATAACGGAGACATCGTTGTTGCGATGACGGACGATGGCGAAGCAACGGTAAAACGTTTCTTTAAAGAAAGCAACTACTTCCGACTTCAGCCGGAAAACTCATCGATGGAACCAATCATTCTTGATAATGTTTCGATCCTTGGTAAAGTGGTTGGTGTTTTCCGCTCAATCCACTAGAAGCGCAAATTGCGCTTCTTTTTTTTATGATCGATTACTACTTGAAGGTCGCTCTCTTAATCGTAACGAGACAATCCACATCTTCATAACTTGTGATGATAGTAAGATGATGAGGTGATTGTAATGGTACAAAAAGAAGTTCAAGAACTTTTAAACACACTGATTCAAATTGAACACATTTCAACCACGCTATATTTAGCGATGTCTGCTTACTTGGATCGAAAGAATTATACTGGAATGGCCAGTTGGTTAAGAATTCAATCTGATGAAGAACGAACGCATCTTCTTACTCTAATTAATTACTTAGCCGGTAAAGATGGCGTTGTTAAATTAGGTGCTCTCCCAGAACAATCGACAGACTTTGGAACGCCGCTCGAAACGTTCCAGCAAGTTTTAGAACACGAACAGTATGTTACGAATTCTTATCGTCAGGCTTATAACTACATCAAAAAAATTGATCCGCAAACGGCCGTCATCGTTCAGGATTTCCTACGCGAACAGATTGACGAAGAAGCACAGGCACTTACGATTGTCGAAAGGCTGAAATTAGCAGGAGATAACACGTCCGCACTCTTACTGATCGATCAAGAACTTGGTCAGAGGCAGCCAGGATAAAATTTCTACTTAAAACCTACAAAAGACCCCAACCTTCATAAGTAAGAAGGTGAGGTCTTTTTATTTTACTTATGTTTTTTGTAATAATCGCTTCATGGGAGAAGTGAACCGCCTGCTCTGCGGACTCTTTTTCACTAGTACAATCAGCAATCGATTTAACGGTTTTTCTTCCTTGCTTGTGATTTCTGCTGCAATCAGCTTTGCATTAATCGGTACAACTAGGGCACCAATTCGTTGAACAGCATAATAAATAAAGAGAAACTCTTTCGTATTCGGCATATAAAGAACCACTTTATCTCCTCGATCGATGACATGCGATCGTAGGGAGGAAGCTAACTAATTGACTACCGTATCCCACTCACTTTAAGATATTCTCTTTCCATTCGATACAATCGCTTCATGATTAGGAAGCCCTCTCGCCTGCATAGACAGCATTTCTGATACATTCATTCCTTCCCCCTCTTTTAATTTCGCTTCACAACTTTCAAGATACCAGGTCATTTCTTAGCATAAGTTAATTATTTACTCCACCGATAGTGAATTAAATTTACTTTTACTCCGTTCAATAGCACTTCATCTGGATCTGTAGAGATGTATGTAAAACCATTATTTTCAAGTACTTTTTGTGAAGCAAGATTGTCTTTCGTTGTCCTAGCGGAGATGTGCTTAATCTTATTTTGATGATAGACCTCATCTAGTACTCGCTTGACACCTAATGTAGCCATACCTTTACCAGACTGATTTTCACTAATTCTGTAGCCAAGCTCGACGCTCTGGTTAGAGTGATTAAAATCAACTAAATTAATTCTTCCTATAATCGTGCCATTTTCATCTCTTACAAGATAAAAGGTCGATAAACCCAGAGATTGCTCAGTTATTAATTGTACGAGCTTATCGTTAAACGTCTCAAACTTATAATAATCCTCACCACGATCTGGGACCATCTTATTGAAAAAGCTTCTGTTTGCGACCTCAAAGTGAAACAATGATTCCGCATCACTTTCTTGAAGTCTATGTATTCTAACTTCCATCTTGTTTTCCCCCATGCTAAATCATTTGTTATAAAAGAACTTTACCGATCATGAATCGATCCATGCAGTGATCAAAATTCCTCCAAGGAGCAAAGCTAAGAACACTGTGACAATCAGAGCCAGTTTAATGTTTTTTGGCATATAATTACTTACACCCTTTCAGCCAAACAACAGATTAAGTCTTGTTTTCAGTTTTGAAGGTGTACTTAGTAAAATAAGCACCGAGTAAGAGAAAAACCATCATCGCAACCCAGTTGATCATTCCCATGAAATCAAACCAGTAAGCTAAAAGGTTCACGATCGCAATGAGAAAGAGAAACATTGGTGTTAAGGCACTTCTTATACCGGTCAAACCAGCCGCTTTTCTTTTACGAAAAACGATAAATGTGGCTATAATTAAGGCTGTAACCGTTATAATTGTTAAGATAACAGGTGTCATTTGCGCTCTCCTCCTTTTTAACGTGGTGTCCGCTTTACGTAATTTTGGTGTAAGCAGTTTCAATATAATAAATCATTTTTATCTTCACCATTGATTTTAACATATTATTCCATTCCCGATTCCAACTACAAATTTAAAAGTTAGGTATCGATTAAGTTTAAATCCCTTCTGTATTCATTAATACAACTCTCCAGCCATCAGGATCTTCAATCGTTAATCCTTTCTTTTTCCAATACACATTTTCTGGTTCTACCTCCCTATGCCCCATTTGTTGAAGCCTTTCTGCTACGCTTTTCAGCTCTTCTCCATTTGGAATATAGAAAACAATCAAGTTATCAGCAGTAGGAGCAGGGCAAGGGCTACCTTCTTCATGTGACGTGAACTCTAGTTGATAGGATAGTTGTGGTAAACCATATACCACGCCCGTATATCCTTCATGTCCTGTGAATTCAGCTACTCGCTGCAAACCTAATCCATGTTCGTAAAACTGAATAATCTTATCAAATTGATCGGTCGGCCTAGCTATTCGAACTTGAACTGCGTTAAAATCTTGAAATTTCATCGTCGTTCCCTCCAATTACTATATATAAGCACGATACTTCCAAAAATCTAATTGAGACATACTTATATTTTAAGCTTTCTTCAGCGTCATAGCGCTAGTACAATGAATGAACTTCTCTACGACTTTAGGATGAAATTAGGAAATAATTCATATAAAAAAGCCGAAGCACCCTAAAGTGAACTTCAGCTTCCGATTAAAATAGGACTCCATTGAACAATCGAGAATCCACTTCTAATTCTTCAATATGAATACTTCCCCATCAAATAACTTTTTGAAAAGTACAACCCTCCAAAGAATAGCGCAAGAACGATGTAGGCCGGTAGCAAGTGAATAAACGTCGTGTAGCCAATCATGATGTGTACATAAATTCCTGCTACAAACGCAGGTAAACCTCCTATAAGAAACATCCACCATAGCCAGGTATTCCCCGATTGGAAGCCCCAGAGAGCAGACATTAGCACTAACAATCCAACGCTCATCATCGCTCCTCCGAATCCAGCACGGTCGTGGGCGATGACAGAGATCAACCGATCATTGAATGAGTGAATCAGATCCGCTGGCATGCAGATGTATTGTAAATCCGTTGGCACAAATACCCCTGCCACACCAATTCCAGAAATAATCACTCCACCAAGAACAAATGAAAATCCAAGCATAACAAAACAAAATTGCCCCATAATGCCTTTACGCCATGCCAGGTCATTTCGACGGTTGCGTGATTTCGGCGTCCTCTTTATCCCTTTCGTTTTCACATATCCTCTCAAGTAAAAGGGTAATAGTATAATCCAAAACAGCAAGTGTAGCCAATCGAAGTAGCCATAGCCAATGAAAAGCAAGATACCTAGAAAACCGATAATTGCCGCAATATCAATCGCCTGCTTCGCCCACAGCAAACCGTTTTTAACTCCGTAATAAGACAACGTCATATAAACAATGCCACCAGAAATCATCGTTCCAGCTAACGTCATTCGGTCATGTGCCATAAACCATAAGAGTCGTTCATTAAAGAGCAGAAGCTCCTCACGAGTTAGCTGCATGAAGCTTTCATCATAAGGTAAAACAATCGAAGTGAGACTTAACACTAAAGCAATCAAGCCACCAATCATGATGAATAATCCAAACAAGAAGTAGTCTTTCCATCCACTAAGTTCTTCTTGAAATGCGCTCTCATCGTTGATCGCTTCATAAATTCTCTTAGGCAAGCCTGGCCCAACTTCGACATATTCACCCGATAGGAACAACAAATCAGCACCATGATTTAATAGCTGTACAGCATCATCTGGCTCTTTCACTCCACCCACGGTCACCAGTCTTAATGAAGGATATTCATTTTGACAATAGACAATCGCTTCCTTATGTATCGCAAGATTTGCCAACGTATCCAAACCTTGCACTTCATCAATCACAACACCCGTTATGTATGGAAAAATAGAATGCAAGTCAGCCTTTTCAATTTGATTACCTGGCACGCGAATATAAATGCTTTTCCATTCTCGAATGGACCTCAGCACATCCATATTCGTAAAATCGATTTCACTATAATCAATTTCATAAACACCGTTATAAGGTTTTAAAGCTCTAGCGATCTCAATTAGCTCAGCGTTTGTACCGCTTAACTGGAACATAGCGGGCTGAACCAGCTTGGATTGACCTAACCGTTGAAGGGTCTTTACAAGACCCGCTCTCTCTCCCTGTTTAGAAAGAGCAATACTTCCATTCTGAAGCCTTGTTGGTTTTGTGTATTTTTCAGATGGCTCTTTCGTAATCGGACCAATTTCAATACAGCCAAACCCTAAGTGGCTAAATCCTTTTAAACCAGAAAGTCTGGGATCAATTTTGCTAGATAGCCCCACACAGCCTGGAAAAGTAATGTCCTCGATCTTAACCATCAGCTCATCGGAAACCTCTTCTCTGCCTAAAAAGTGAATGAGATGCTGTCCACCTGGAAGTGAAGCAATACAATTCATGGACTGATGTATAAACTCTCGTGAAAATTCGGGACACCATTTTGATAGAAAAGGTTTAAATATCACATGATAGGACCAGTCGGGCATATGATCTCCCTTTCTAGTTTACATAATTTAATTATAGTTTACTAAGTTGCGAAATAAGGTGTATTCTGAGGCGCAGTCTTTTTCATTAGTTTATATTTTTTTATAATAAATCAGTCATTAACACAATGAAAAGAATGACTGCTGTAACAATGTATGTATTGGCTATTTTTTTATTTTGTTTTTCTTCTCTAATTTTTTCTATTCCAAATAACAGAAACATAACAAACAAAAATGATATAAAGACTTGACTAGAAATCGCGTTAGGAAAAATAAAAAAATGAGAGAAAGCCATTCCTATTGCTACGATTGCCAATAACAAATTCACTTTTCTTAAAAGAGTCAAAGAAATCACGCCTTTCTAATGAATCGTTCTTTAACTAGTCAGCGGCACTGTTTTTTTATATTTATTGTAAGGAACTAGGAATTTTACTTTCTAAGAAAAAATGTTTGAATGAAGTAGTCCACTTTGTAAGATGGATCATTGTTTGATGCGCTAGATTAAAAGTTTCAACTATCTTGCACCTTCAACCGTAGCATTATCATTTATTCACGAATCATATTTGATATGAACCACAATTCCCTGTTCATGATTCCCAAACTTAGGACCAAACAAATTCATTCCACCACTATTGACAGCATCTTCTTTTATCCCTAATCGAAAGGCAATGTAAGGGTAGTTAGACAACTGAAAATCATCAATC